>NZ_CAJSLV010000059.1:204834-378977 GCF_907177275.1 Actinacidiphila cocklensis | reverse complement strand
CTCGGGGGAGGCGTCGGCGGCGGCCGGCGGGAGGGCGTTGGGGATCGGGACGGCGGGCAGCTCGGCCCGGTCAGGCGCCGGGTCGAGCTCCTGCGCCTGGCCCGGCGCGGGGTCCTGCGGTCGGCCCTGCGGTCGGCCCTGGTCCTGCGGCTCCTCGCTGCGGGCCGCCCTGCGGCGACCGGTCGGCTGCTGGGGTGCGGGTGTGGGCGCGGGCGCGGCCTCGACCGGGGCGGGGCGCCCCTCGGGCCGGCGCAGCGCACGCCGGCGCCCGGTCGGCGCTCCGTCCTGCGGGGCCTGCTGGTTGCGGTCGGCGGCGGAGGCCGCAACCTGGGCCTGCGCCTGGCCCTGCGTACCCCGGGCGGGCTCGGACGGCAGCGGCATCACGGTGGTGTCCGACTCGCGGGGCCGGTCGGCGTCGTCGGCCAGGCGCGAACCGCCGGCCGGACGCGAACCGCTCTGGTCGGCGGCGCTTTCGGCGGCGGCCTGCCGCGGAACGCCGTTGCCGTTGCCCTTGCCGGCAGGCACCTCCAGCACGTAGGCGCTGCCCTGTCCCGGCACCTCGTGGGTCTGCAGCACACCGCCGTGGCGCTCCACGATCCCGCGGGCCAGCGGCAGATGCACCGGGTCGCCGCCGGCGTGCGGGCCGCGCACGTCGATCCGTATGACGTCGCCGCGCAGGGCCGCGGCCACCACGATCGTGGAGTCGCCGGTGTAGGCGATGGCGTTGCCCGCCGAGTCGACGCCCGCGACGTCCGCGACCAGGTGCGCGAGGGCCTGCGCCATCCGCTCGCCGTCCACCGCCGCCTCGATCGGGGGCGCGTGCACCGCGAACTGCGCCCGGCCCGGGCCGATCAGCTCGGTCGCGCCCTCGACGGCGGCCGCGATGACGTGGTCGAGCCCGACGTCCTCGCGGTGCAGCTTGTCCTCGCCGCGGTCGAGCCGCTGGAAGGCCAGCACGTTGTCGATGAGGGTGGTGATGCGGGCGTAGCCGGCCGACAGGTGGTGCAGGATCTGGTTGGCCTCGGGCCACAGCTGCCCCGCCGGGTCGGCGGCGAGCCCGGTCAGCTCGCCCCGCAGCTCGGCCAGCGGCCCGCGCAGCGAGGTGTCCAGCAGCGCGCTCAGCTGGCCGCTGCGGGCGGCGAGCGCGTCGTAGGCCGTGCGATCGGTGAAGGTCATCACCGCGCCGACCAGCTGGTCGCCGTCCCGCACCGGCGCCGTCGTCAGGTCGACCGGTACCGGCCGGCCGTCCTTGCGCCACAGCACCTGCCCGCGCACCCGGTGCTTGCGCCCGCTGCGCAGCGTGTCGGCGAGCGGCGTCTCCTCGTACGCCAGCGCGCTGCCGTCCGGGCGCGAGTGGTGCACCAGCGGGTGCAGCTCCTTGCCGCCCAGGTCGGTGGCGCGGTAGCCGAGGATCTGCGCGGCCGACGGGTTGACCAGGACGACCTTGCCGGCCGTGTCGACCCCGACCACGCCCTCGGCCGCGGCCCGCAGGATCATCTCGGTCTGCCGCTGCTGGCGGGCCAGTTCGGCCTCGGTGTCCATCGTCCCCGTGAGGTCGCGGACCACCAGCATGAGCAGCTCGTCGCCGGTGTAGTGCGGCACGCCGTCGCCGTAGTCGGCGTACGGGGTGCGGCCGTTCTCCAGGTTGGCGCTGGTCACCTCGACGGGGAAGTCCGTGCCGTCGGTGCGCCGCGCCACCATCCTGGTCGGCTTCGTCCTGGTGTCCTCCGCCGCCTCGCGCGGGCTGCGCATCGAGCCCGGGATGCGCTTGGAGTCGAAGGACGGCAGCAGGTCGAGCAGGCCGCGCCCCACCAGGGCGGTGCCGGGCGACTCGAAGGTCTCCAGCGCTATGGCGTTGGCATTCACCACGGTGCCGTTGACGTCCACCAGCAGGAGGGCGTCGGGCAGGGCGTCGAGTATGGAGGCGAGGCGAGCAGCGCCTCTGGATGGCCTGCTGCTCACGAGACGCGTCCTCTCTGGTTTCCGCTCTGTTCTCGTCCCGGGTGGCTAGCCGCGCACGGCGTACTCCCGCCGGCGCCGTCGGCTGTTGTTACGGGCGGCCCATCTTGCCGCCACCCCCGGGCCATGTCACTAGACCGAGTGTACGGGTCGGGTCTCCGCGCGCGGCTGCGGATGCCCATGTGGGGCTGTGCGTATAGAGGTTCGGATATGTGGGGGGTTTGTGTGGTGTGTGTCACTGGTGGGGCGCGGAGCTGCTTCGGCGCTCTTCGTGGCGCTGGTCGTGGCGCTGGTCGTGACGCTGCCTTCGGCGCCGTCCGGTGCCGCCGTCCGGGTGACCGGCTCAGGTCGCGAGCATGCGCCGGCCGCCGTCGTCGCCCCCGACGGGCGAGGGCAGCGTGGGCACCATGCGGTTCCAGCGCGCGACCTCGCAGCCGTCCGTCCTGCGGTACGTCTCGTCGACGACCTCGCCGTCCCAGACGCCGGTGACGTGGGCGGTCTGCGGGCCGCCGTAGATCATCGAGCACATCTGCCCGGCCGGTACCGGCGCCAGCGGCCCGCCCAGCTCCACCAGCTGCGCGCAGGCGTCCTGATCGTCGGCGGTCATGGTGAAGCCGCAGGTCAGCGAGCGCGTGACGGTACGCCCGCCACCGTCGTCGTACTCGACGGTGAGCCGGTCGCCGAGGGCGGCGATGCCCGGCCGGGGCAGCCCGACGGCCCCTGCGGACCCGGCGGCGAGCAGGGTGCAGACGGACGTGGCGGCGAGGGCGTACCAGGCGAGGCGGGGGCGGATCCGGGACGCTGCCCGGGGGGCGCGGCGTGAACTCGTGTGAGGCATGCCCCTCCTTATCGCGGGCGAACCCGGTAACCCGCGCATTCCACCCGTTCGTGGGCGTGCCGCCCGCCGTCCGCGCCCCGCTTCCCCCGCCCCGCCGGGGTCAACCCCTTTGCCCTGCCGACCGGCGGCCTTGTACCGTAGTCTGCGATTGGTCGCAGCCCGGCGGGCTGTGTCATCATCTGCACACGCGCCCGCTCACCCGGGTCGCACCCAGGAGGCGTCGCCTAGTCCGGTCTATGGCGCCGCACTGCTAATGCGGTTTGGGCTTTACCGTCCATCGAGGGTTCAAATCCCTCCGCCTCCGCCACCACTCCGGAACCCCGCTCGTCCCTCTGGACGGCGGGGTTTCCCCGTTCCCGCCCCCTCCCCGCACCCGCCGCCTTTACCGATTTCACCTCCCGCCCCACCTCATGTAATGTTGTCACCGCAAGCCGCCGACCGGCCCAAAACGCCGCGAAGCAGCCTCGCACTCGTAGCTCAACGGATAGAGCATCTGACTACGGATCAGAAGGTTGCAGGTTCGAATCCTGCCGAGTGCACAGCAGGTCAGAGCCCCGCCCGGGTCACCCGGAGCGGGGCTCTTTCGTGTTGTGCGGCAGCGAAGGGCGCGGCCACTCCGGCCGGCCGGCGCCCATGGCCTGTGACGGTTTCCGGAGCGCGACCCGGCCGCGGAGAGCGGATTCTTCCGGGGGGCGCACAGGGCCATCAGGGGCGGCCCGGATCACCCGCCGGGACGGAGCGACGCGGCGGCGATCAGGCCGTCGTCAACGCCCGCACCTCCGGTGCCGACGCGTACCGGGGCGTCGCCCGGCGCCCGCACCGCAATGGCCACGACCGGTTCGGCACTTGCGCCGACAGCCTCGACGCCGCACGTGAGCGCACGTCAGCCCGCAGTCAGGTAGGCCGTCAACCGCCCGCCAGGGCCAGGGGAAAGCGCCTCGCGCAAGGTGCAGAGAGGCAGAAACCGGGCGCAAGACTACTGTTAGCATGCGTCCACTTACGGTGGGTAATAGACCTTCCGTTCTTGGACCGAAGGACCGAAGACACTATGCGCAAGCTCCAGCAACTGGCCGTCGTGGCCATGGCGGTCGGCGGGCTCACCGCCTTCAGCGCCGGCGTCAGCCTCGCGGACACCCCGGCTGCCCCCCCGCAGGGTCAGGTGGCTCCGCAGGGCACGGAAGTCGCTCCCCAGGGCCAGATGCAGGCTCCGCAGGACCAGGCGCAGGCTCCCCAGGGCCAGATGCAGGCTCCGCAGGGTCAGGTGCAGCAGGCTCCGCAGGACCAGGCGCAGGCTCCGCAGGGTCAGGTGCAGCAGGCTCCGCAGGACCAGGCGCAGGCTCCGCAGGGCCAGGTGCAGCAGGTCCCGCAGGACCAGGCGCAGGCTCCGCAGGGTCAGGTGCAGCAGGTCCCGCAGGACCAGGCGCAGGCCCCGCAGAGTCAGATGCAGGCCCCGCAGACGACGGAGGCTGCCTCGCAGGGCCAGCCCCAGACTCCGCAGGGGACGGAGATCTCTCCGCAGGTGTCGCCGACGGTCACCCTCCCGCAGGCTCCTCCGCTCGGGCCCGTCCTGCAGAGTGCCCCCCAGTCGGCGCCGCAGGAGCAGTACAACATCTTCCGCCCGTACCAGGAGTGCAGCCCGCAGACGGTGCTCCAGGCCAACGTCCCGATCGCCATCCTCGGCGACTCCCAGACCCACGGTGACACCTGCACCCAGATCAACAACGCCTTCGGCGACTAGCGCGAGGCCGGCTTGACGCGCCCGTCATGCCCCCGGGGGTCACTCCCCGGGGGCATTTTGCCGGGTATTGAGCCAACGGGGTTGTTGCGGTGGCCTGTTCGCTATCGCCCAGGTGGCGGCAGGCCCCCCCTGTGGCGTGGGGGTTCGTGAGCCGGCATCGGCTGGATGGCCCAGTTCGTACCCAGTTGCTGACCCGCGCGGCGTTTCCTCAACTACGGCCACTCTTGGCTACATTTGGCTCCGTCTGGGACGCTCTGTCCCAGGTGCAACGTTTTCACCCATCGGAGGAAGAAAAATGCGCAAGATCCAGAAGGTAGCCCTCGTCGCGGCCATGCTCGGAAGCATCGGCTTCGCCGGCGCCGGTACTGCCTTCGCCGGGGAGCACGGCGGTGACTCGTTCCAGGTGTCGCAGAGCACCGAGTGCAAGTCGCACGACCTGAACCTCGACGTTCTGGGCGAGGTCGGCATCCTGAACGGCCTGCTGGGCAACGGGCTCAACGGCGAGGGCAACCCCGGCGCCCAGTCCACCAAGCTCGGCTCGGAGATGAACTGCAGCAACACCGCCTTCTGAGCGCCGGCAGCCGGTAACTGACATCGGGGACGCATGAGCGGCGGGCCGCGCACACGTGGCCTGCCGCGTCACTGCCTCCCTTCTGCCTCGCGGTGCCGCCTGAGCCCCTGGGCGGCACGGCGGGGCATGCGGAAGCCGACGGGTGTGGGTCGCAGACCGCGTCACCTCAAGAAAGCCACCGGACACGGGTCTTGTGAGAGACCGGCTCCGACACCCTCGTACGGCCCCGCTCCACCAGCATCACCGTGCATCAGTCGCCGAGCGGCGCGAAAGCCCGGCGGCGGGACTGCTGCACACCGCGCATCCCACATTCGAACAGCGGAGGGCACATGCTCAAGTTCTACAAGGCGGCGACCGTGGCGGCCATGCTCGGCACCATCGGCCTCCTCGGCGTCGGCACCGCGTCCGCCGGCGACTACGGCCAGGACTTCGGCAAGTACGAGGTGTCGCAGAGCACCAAGTGCGGGTCGCACGACCTGAACCTCGACGTGCTCGGCGAGGTCGGTGTCCTCAACGGCGTGCTGGGCAACGGGCTCGGCGGCGAGGGCAGCCCTGGTGCCCAGTCCTCCAAGCTCGGCTCGCAGATGGGCTGTAGCAACAGCGCCTTCTGAGCGATGTCCGGCTGAGCAAGTACGGGACGGGCCCCGGATCCCTGCCGCACAGCGGCACCGGGGCCTGTCCTCCCCGAATCCCCCAGGCCCCCGTCCGACACCGACCGCGAAAGAACCGCACATGCTGACCAAGAAGAAGATCGTCGCCGTCTCCTGGATCCTGGGCGGCCTGTCCATGGCCGGCGTAGGCATCGGCCACGCCTACGCCGCAGCGCCGTCCGGCAACTGCACGAGTGACGCGCAGGGAGGCGTCACCTGCGTCTCCAAGACCGACAACACGTTCACGACCTCGGACGGCACCTTCCACGTCCAGCAGCAGCAGGACTGCACCCACGAAGGGCGCGACGTGCTGAGGACGCCTCAGGCCGGGGTGGGGCAGCCGGGGACGACGCAGGTAGGGGCCGTCGTAGGCTGCTCCAACAACGCGCCGACGCCCGAGGGCTTCACCGCTCCCGACACCTCGCGCTGAGCCGCGCGGAGGTCTGCGCGGCCCGGACCACGGCGGCCGATCCGGGCAGCCGCGTCCATGGATTCCTGCTCGTCCAGCCGGTCCCACGGGGCCGGCTCATTCGTTTGTACGGACGGCAGGCGGGCGCGGGTGGCGCTCCACGGGCACGGGGCGTGTCCACGACCGTGATCCGACGGGGGACCGGCCCCAGGCCCTTGCGGGCTCGGGACCGCTCCCGCCCCGACTACTGCACGCCGCGCACGTCCCCGGTCCCTCCGCCGACGTCGCCGCCCTCCCTGGGGTCGGGGCACCTGGTCGTGCCCATCCACTCGATCGGGTTGGTGTACGGCAGGTCGGTGAGCGGCTGGTCGCTGCAGAAACGGGTGACCAAGTCGCAGAACTCCGGCATCCGTTCGACCGGGGCCAGATGGTCGGCGTGCTTGATGGTCGTGAAGGCGGCGGCCGGCAGCACGGCGGCGACGTCACGCCCCATCGCGGGCGTGCAGAGGGTGTCGTACTCACCGGTGCACACCAGGGCGGGCACGGCGGGCACCGGCTCGTCCCTGTACCAGTCGTGGCTCATCAGACGGGTGTTGTGCTCCACGGACTTCAGGATGTCGCTCTCGGACTGTGCCATGAACTGTCCGTAGAGCAGCCGGGAGACCGCCTGGTGCTTGTGGACCGCGCCGGTACCGGGGGGAGACATGAACCGCTGGACCAGTTCGGTGGCGATCTGGGCGCGGTCGCCGAGTTCGAGCATGCGCGCCCAGCGCGGCACCGCGGTGGCGTAGTCGTCGGGGATGACCTTGGTCATCCCCACCAGGGCCAACTTGGCCACGTAGCCGGGGTAGTGCTGGGCGAAACGCAGGGCGATGGCCCCACCGAAGCAGCTGCCCACGAGGTTGGCCCGGGGCACGTCCAGCTCCTCGAACATGTGGCGTACGTTCGCGGCGAGGAAGTCCATGCCGTGGCTTGCGGGGAGGAAGTCCGCCTCGCCGTAGCCCGGAAGGTCCACGGTGATCACCGTGGCGTACGCGGCCAGCCACTTCTCGTGCCGCAGCCACGCGTAGCGGTTCTGGGAGGAGCCGCCCAGGAGCACCAGCGGCTCGGTCGTGGGACTCCCCGCGTGCGCGACGCGGCAGTGGTAGGTGAAGCCCTCGAAAGTGAACTGCCGCTCCTCCACCCGCACTTCAGCCGGTGACCTTTGACCGGGACAGGACGCCGGCGCCGTGGTGTCCCGTGTCGGGCTGATGCCAGAGCGCATGATGTCTCCGAATATGTGAAGAAGGCTGGGAAGAATGCCATAATCCTCCTGTTAGAGGCATTTGGCCTCTGAAGCTGCTCATGGTGGCGTGTCGGGCGCCAGTGGTACTCGATCGGGTTCATCTGCGGGGCACTTCGGGCCTTCGTGGAACCTTCGCCGGGACCGGTACGGGTCAGGCCGGGGCGGGCAGGAAGCCGCCGCGGGAGGTGCCGGGGGCCAGCAGGGCCGACCAGTCGATCACTTCGGGCAGGCGGTCCATGGACAGGACCACCGCCCCGCCGGCCCGTTCGGCGTCCGCGCACCAGCCGGCCATGTCGCCCGGCACGGTGTCGGCCGCGTCCAGGACGGGCGCGGTGAAGGCGGGGATGACCAGGCCGTGGTCCCCCGGGCCGTCCACGACGCACAGGGTGAGCCGGGGGACGATGCTCCACCCCTCGCACACCGGCACCGCCTCGCCGGGCGCGGCCAGGAGCGGCAGCACGTCGTGGACCGGCGCGTCGGCCAGCAGGAGCAGGGGGGTGTCGCCGCGGACGAACAGGGTTCTCTCTGGGGGCAGAAGCACGCTTTCACTCTTTCAGGGCCGCGGGTGCGAGCCGCACCGAGAGCAGGGCGTCGTTACGCTCGTGCTATGCACAGGAGCGGGCCGCCCGGCGCGGAGGTGCCGCCCGGCGGGCGGGTCTGGTACGTGGCGTACGGCTCCAACATGGCAGTGCGGCGGCTGCGTTGCTACCTGGCCGGCGGGCGCCCGCCCCGCGGGGGCCGTACGTACCCGGGCGCCCGGGACCGCAGCATGCCGGTGCGTTCCGCGGCCGTCGAACTGCCCGGGGTCCTGTACTTCGCGACCGAGTCGCCGGTGTGGAAGGGCGGCCGGGCCTTCTACGACCCGGCCGCGGACGGCACCGTGTGGGCTCGGGCGCATCTGATGACCGCCGGGCAGTTCTCCGACATCGCCGCGCAGGAGATGTACCGGCCGCCCGGCCCGGACCTCGACCTCGGTGCGGCCCTCGCGCGGGGCAGGGCGCGGCTCGGGCCGGGGCGGTACGAGACGCTGGTGCATCCCGGCGACCTGGACGGCGTCCCGCTGCTGACGTTCACGGCGCCGTGGTCGGCCGCCGACGTGGAGTGGACGAAGCCCTCCGCCGCCTACGTGCGGGAGCTCGCCGCCGGGCTGCTGGAGGCGGGCGCGTGGGACGCGGGCGCGATCGCCGGCTACCTGGCGTCCCGCCCGGGCGCGGCGGGCCACTGGACGGCCGGGGAGGTCGCCCGCCTGCTTACCGAGGACGACGCCGAGGACGCCGGGGGCTCCGGGGGTTGAGGCGCCGCGGCCTACGATCCCGGCATGGGAATGCGCGAACCGGACGTCACGATGGTGCACGCGTGCCGGCGGGACGGACGCGGCGGCAGCCCCACCGCGGTCCTGGCCGAGGCGGGGCAGAGCGACGAGGAGCGGACGGCGGTGGCCCGGCGGTCGGGGGCGTCGCACGCCGTCTTCGTGGCAGAGGACGGCGACGGCGCCGCGCTGCGGTTCTTCACCGCCGAGGGGGAGTTGCCGGCCTGCGGGCACGGGACGGTGGCCGCGCTCGCCCATCTCGCCGAGCGGGCGCGCGGCCGGGGCGCGACGGGCGCGTACGAGGTGGCGCTGCGGGTCGGCGGGCGGGCCTTCGACGGCCGGGCGGTACGGGACGGCGGGGCCTACCTGGCCGAATTCCGCACCGGCCAGGTCGAGTTGCGGGCGGCGACGCAGGACGAGGCCGGGCTCGTCCGCGCGGCCTTCCGCCGTACGCCGGCGGGCGGCTTCCTGGAAGGCGCGCAGGTCGCCTCGCTCGGGCGGCCCCGGCTGCTGCTCCCCGTGGCGGGCCGGGACGTCCTCAGGGGGCTGGACCCGGACCAGCGGAGCCTGCGTGAAGTCTGCGACCGGCTCGGCCTGTTGGGCTGCTACGTCCATACGCCGGCGGGGCCGGGCGGCCGCCTCGCGGCCCGGATGTTCGCCCCGTCCATCGGCGTGCCCGAGGACATCGCCAACGCCAACAGCACTGCCTGCCTGGCCGCTTGGCTCGCGGGGAGGGGCGTCCCGGGTGTCACCGCCGAGATGGGCGACTCGCTGGGCGTCCCGTCGGCGGTCACCGCGACGGCGGGACCGGACCTGTCGGTACGGGTCGGCGGGTGGGCGACGGTCGGGTGAGGGCACGGTGGGGGCCTGGTGAGGGCCGGTTGTCAGACCCCCGCTCTACGGTGGTCGGTATGGACGACGTGCGCGGGGTGGCGGTGGAACTGGTCGGCTGGGCGGAGGGCGACTTCTGGCTGCTGGAGCGGGCCAACGCGGTGGAGATGACGGAGCATCTCGGGGGGCCGGAGAGCGCGGAGCAGCTGGAGCGGCGGCACCGGCGGTATCTGGAGCTGGCGGCAGGGCGGATGTTCCGGGTCGTGCTCGCCGGGAGCGGGGAGACCGCGGGGTCGGTCGGCTTCTGGGAGCGGGAGTGGCGGGGCGGGACGGTGTGGGAGACCGGCTGGGAGGTGCTGCCGGAGTTCCAGGGGCGGGGGCTGGCCGTGGCGGCGGCCAGGGCCGTGGTCGTGGCCGCACGTGAGGCGGGAGCGCACCGGTATCTGCACGCGTTCCCTGGGGCCGACCATCCGGCCTCGAACGCGGTGTGCCGCAAGGCGGGGTTCGAGCTGCTGGGGGAGGTCGAGTTCGAGTATCCGAAGGGGAGCTGGATGACGTCGAACGACTGGCGGGTGGACCTCGCGGCCGGGTGAGAAGACGGGGCGCCGGGGGGCGGGGGGAGCGTGCCGGGGGACTTCTCAGGACCGCCTCGGGGCGCCCGCGGCAACCGGGTGGTGCCAGGCGTTGCGGTAGGCCGAGGGGGCGAGGCCGGTGCGCCGGGCGAGGTGGTGCCGCAGCGAGTCGGGGGTCGACAGGCCGCTGAGCCGGGCCACCTGGGGGATCGGGAGGTCGGTGGTCTCCAGCAGCTCCTGGGCGCGGTTGATGCGCTGGTGCAGCAGCCATTGCAGCGGGCTCAGACCGGTCTCGGCGTGGAAGCGGCGGGTCAGCGTACGGACGCTGGTGCGGGCGTGGGCGGCCAGGTCGGCGCGGGTGAGCGGCTGGTCGAGGCGGGCCAGCGCCCACGCGCGGGTGGGGGCGAGCGAGGTGCCGTTCTCCGGCGGGAGCGGGCTGTCGATGAACTGCGCCTGCCCGCCGGGCCGTACGGGGGCGGCCACCACCAGCCGCGCCGCGGCGTTGGCCGTCGCGGCGCCGTAGTCGGTGCGGATCAGATGCAGGCACAGGTCGATCCCGGCGGACAGCCCGGCGGAGGTGAGGACGCGGCCGTCGTCGACGTAGAGCACGCCGGGCCGCAGCTCGACCCGGGGGTAACGGGCGCGGAATTCGGCGGACTTCGCCCAGTAGGTGGTCGCGGGGCGGCCGTCGAGCAGGCCCGCCTCGGCCAGGACGAAGGCACCGGTGCAGATCGACACGACCCTCCGCCCGGCGCCATGGGCCGTGCGCAGCACGTCGAGCACCCGCGGGTCGACGTCGTCGTCGCGGGCGGCGGTGCCGGTGACGATCACCGTGTCGGCTTCGGCGGCGGCGTCCAGTCCGTGCGGTACGGCGATCTGCAGGCCGCCGCCGGCGGTGACCGGGCCGCCGGGCTCCGCGGTGCAGACGCGCACGTCGTAGCCGGGCCGGCCGCCCACGGTCAGCTCGCCGAGCACCAGGTCGGGGATGGTCAGGTCGAAGGCGGTGACCGGCGGCACCGCGAGGACGGCGACCCGGATCGGGGCGGAGTCCCGTCGTGGGCGGGCGGCAGCGGGGACGGGGACAGCCATGGCCCGAACCTCCGTAGGTTTGGCATCCGGGCCACTACCCTACCGGCGGCCCGTCGCCGAGGGTGGAGGGCGAAGCACCCACCGATGAGGAGCGAACACTGTGTCGCAGCACGTCAACACCGCTGTCGTGGTCGGGGCCGGCGCCACGGGCTCGGCCGTCGCCGTCCTGCTCGCCGAGGCCGGCGACCGGGTCCTGCTGGTCACCCGCAGCGGCTCGGGTCCCGACCACCCCCGTATCGAGCGGGTCGCCGCCGACGCGAGCGATCCGGTACGCCTGACCGCCCTCGCCGCGGGCGCCGAGGTCCTGATCAACTGCGCGATGCCGCCCTACGACCGCTGGCCGACCGAATTCCCGCCGCTGGCCGCGTCGTTGCTCAGCACGGCCGAGGCGACGGGGGCCGGCTACGTGATGCTCGGCAACCTGTACGGCTACGGCCCGGTCGACGGGCCGTTCACCGACGACCTGCCGCTCGCGCCCAGCAGCGTCAAGGGCGAGGTCAGGGCCAGGATGTGGCGGGACGCGCTGGCGTCGCACGAGGCGGGGCGGGCGCGCGTCACCGAGGTGCGGGCCAGCGACTTCCTGGGCGGCGGCGCCTACTCCCCCTTCACGATCCTGGTCGGCGACCAGGTGCTCGCCGGCCGGCCCGCGGCCTATCCCGGCGACCTCGACGTCCCGCACAGCTGGTGCTACGCCGGTGACGTGGCCCGCACGCTGGTGGCCGCGGCCCGGCACGAGGACTCCTGGGGGCGGGCCTGGCACGTACCGCCCACCTCCGACCTGCCGGTGCGCGGCCTGGCGGCCCGGCTCGCCGCCAGGGCCGGTGCACCGGCGCCGCAGCTGGTCCTGATGACGGAGGCGGAGCTTGCGGCCGCGGCCCGCGCCGACTCGGTCACCGCCGAATTCCCCGAGGTGCTCTACCTGCTGAACCGCCCGCTGCTGCTCGACGCGACGGCGACCACCGAGAAGCTGGGCGTCACCGCGACCCCGCTGGACGAGGTGCTGGACAGCATGGTGGCGCCGGCCGCCTGACGCCGCGGCCGCGGCGGTCGGCCCCGACGTGGCGACGCTCACCCCCCGCGGCGGCGCGCGGGGTGCTATGCAGGGACCGTGACCGCCACCGCGCCATCGCGCCCCTTCGACGCCGTCCTGTGCGACATCGACAACGTCATCCGCCACTACGACTCCGCCGCGCTCACCGCCCTGGAGCGCGCGGCGGGCCTGCCTGAGGGCACCACGGCGCGGATCGCGTTCGCGCCCGAGGTGGTGCTGCCGCTGCTGCTGGGGGCGATCACCCCGCGGGAGTGGGTGGAGTCGATCACGGCGGGCTTCGCCGAGCAGGGGGTGCTCGACGCGGCGGCGGCCCGACCGCTGGCGGTCGCGCTCCCCGGGTCGCCCTTCGCCGCCGACCAGGAGGTCGTCGCGCTGCTGCGCCGGGTGCGCGAGGAGGCCGGGCTGCCGCTGGTCCTGGTCAGCAACGCCTCGGTCTCCCTGGAGGACGACCTGGCCGGGCTCGGGCTCGCGAAGCTCGCCGACCACGTGGTCAGCAGCGCCCGGGTCGGGGTGGCCAAGCCCGATCCGCGGATCTACGCCATCGCCGTCGAGTACGCGGGGGTCGCCGCCGAGCGCTGCCTGTTCGTGGACGACTCGCGCGAGAACGTCGACGCCGCCCTCGCGCTGGGCATGAGCGCGCTCCACTACCGCATACCCGCCGACCTGCGCGACGCCCTCGCACCGGCCTTCACGACCCTCCGCTGACCCCCGGGCGGTCCGGGAGGGGCGCCTCGCAAGCCGCGCGAAGCGCTTTCTCAGACGATTCACAGAATCGGGAAAGACTGCTCTCATAGCCTGCGCACAGGCTGGTGCGCATGACGACGACACCCACCGCACCCGCCGCGCACCCCGCCGCACCCGCCGCCGACCTGGCACGTCCGGACGGCTCGCCGGTGCGCGTGCTCGTCGTGGACGACGAGACGCCGCTCGCCGACCTGCTGTCGATGGCCCTGCGCTACGAGGGGTGGCAGGTGCGCACCGAGGGCGACGGCGCGAGCGCGCTGCGGGCCGCCCGGGAGTCCAGGCCCGACGCGGTCGTGCTCGACGTGATGCTGCCGGACATGGACGGCCTCGAAGTGCTGGCCAGGCTGCGCCGCGAGACCCCGGACGTGCCGGTGCTCTTCCTGACCGCCAAGGACGCCGTCGAGGACCGTATCGCCGGGCTGACGGCGGGCGGCGACGACTACGTGACCAAGCCGTTCAGCCTGGAGGAGGTCGTCGCCCGGCTGCGCGGCCTGCTGCGCCGCTCCGGCGCGGCCGCGGTGCGCAACGAGTCGCTGCTGACCGTCGGCGACCTCGTACTGAACGAGGACAGCCACGAGGTCAGCCGCGGCGGCGCCAACATCCACCTGACGGCGACCGAGTTCGAGCTGCTGCGCTACCTGATGCGCAACCCGCGCCGGGTGCTGAGCAAGGCGCAGATCCTGGACCGCGTGTGGTCCTACGACTTCGGCGGGCAGGCCAACGTCGTCGAGCTGTACATCTCCTACCTGCGCCGCAAGATCGACGTCGGGCGCCCGCCGATGATCCACACCCGGCGCGGCGCGGGCTACCTGATCAAGCCGGGGGAGCCGGCGTGACGTTGCCGCGCCTGCGGCTGCGGGGCCGCAGTGCGACGTGGTCGCTGCGCCGCCGCCTCGTCGCGTCCTGCGTGGCGCTGGTCGCCGTGGTCTGCACGGTGATCGGCGCGGTCACCATCTTCGCGCTGCACGACTTCCTCTACGGCCAGCTGGACGGCAAGGTGCGCGACCTGGCCGCCCGCGCGGCCGGCCCGCACGGCGGCCCCCAGGGCGCACCCGGCGGACCCGGCGACGTGGGCCGCAACGGGCCCGGGAACATCCCGCTGAACTTCCTGATCGGCGGCGGGCAGCCCGGCGAGACCGTCGGCGCCGTCGTCACCGCCGGCGGCAGCGTCGGGCAGGCCTCGGTCAGCGCCACCGGGTCCACCGGCTCCGGCGGCCTGGTCGCGGCGCCGCTCACCGCGGCACAGGCCGCGGCCTTCGCGCACGTGTCGCTGGACGGCCGTCCGCACACCCTGGACGTGCCCGGGCTCGGCGGCTTCCGGGTGGAGTCCGCACGGCCCTACACCGACGGCAGCACCGTGCTGGTCGGGCTGTCCACGAAGGGCACGCGGGACACCCTGTCGACCCTGATGTGGGTCGAGGTGTCCGTGTCGGCCGCGGGACTGGTCGCCGCGGGCCTCGCGGGTGCCGCGCTGATGCGGATCGCCCTGCACCCGCTGCGCCGGGTCGCCGCGACCGCCACCCGGGTCTCGGAACTCCCGCTGCACCGCGGCGAGGTGGCGCTGATCGACCGCGTCCCGGACTCCGACACCGACCCGCGCACCGAGGTCGGCCAGGTCGGCGCCGCGCTCAACCGCATGCTGGGGCACGTCGGTTCGGCCTTGCACGCCCGGCAGGAGAGCGAGACCCGGGTACGGCAGTTCGTCGCCGACGCCAGCCACGAGCTGCGCACCCCGCTCGCCTCGATCCGCGGCTACGCCGAACTCACCCGCCGCGGCCACGAACCCGTCGGCCGCGACACCCAGCACGCGCTGGGGCGTATCGAGTCGGAGGCCGCCAGGATGACCACCCTGGTCGAGGACCTGCTGCTGCTCGCCCGGCTCGACGCGGGCCGGCCACTGTCCCCCGCGCCGACCGACCTGTCCCCGCTGGTCGTCGACGCGGTCAGCGACGCGCGCGCGGCCGGCGGCGGGCACGTGTGGCGGCTCGACCTCCCCGACGACCCCGCCCTCGTGCACGGCGACCCGCAGCGCCTGCACCAGGTGCTCACGAACCTGCTGGCCAACGCCCGTACCCACACCCCGCCCGGCACCACCGTCACCGCCCGGGTCGCCGCGGAGCCGTCCGGCGTACGGCTCCAGGTGGAGGACGACGGCCCCGGCATCCCCGCCGAGCTGCAGCCGGTGGTCTTCGAGCGCTTCGCCCGCGGCGACGCCTCCCGCGCCCGCGCCACCGGCTCCGCCGGCAGTACGGGCCTCGGCCTGGCGATCGTGCACTCCGTGGTGGCCGCGCACGGCGGCACCGTCGCTCTGGCCAGCGAGCCGGGCCGCACTGTCTTCACCGTCACACTGCCCCCGGCCGGCTCACAGCTCGTCCCCAGCCTCAGCACATCGTCGTGACAGGGCACTTGCCGAGTCTCGGAGTATGCGAAGCCCACTCGGCAACCTGCCCGCCCGGCAGCACCTGCCGGTCGCGGACGCCACGCTTGCGACCGGCACCCCGGTGCTGGACGTCGTCATTCCCGTGTACAACGAGGAGGACGACCTGGGCACCTGCGTCCGCCGCCTGCACGCCCACCTTTCCGCCACCTTCCCCTACCCGTTCCGCATCACCGTCGCGGACAACGCCAGCACCGACCTGACCCCCGCGGTCGCCAAGTCGCTGGCCGACGAACTGCCCGAGGTCGTCTGCTTCCGGCTGGAGCAGAAGGGCCGCGGACGCGCCCTGCGCACCGTCTGGACGGCGTCCGAGGCGCCCGTGCTGGCGTACATGGACGTGGACCTGTCCACCGACCTCAACGCGCTGCTGCCGCTGGTCGCCCCGCTCATCTCCGGGCACTCCGACCTGGCGATCGGCTCCCGTCTCGCCCGCTCCTCGCGGGTGGTGCGCGGCGCGAAGCGGGAGTTCATCTCGCGGGCCTACAACCTGATCCTGCGCGGCTCGCTCGCCGCCCGCTTCTCCGACGCCCAGTGCGGCTTCAAGGCGATCCGCGGCGACGTGGCGCAGCGGCTGCTGCCGATGGTCGAGGACAGCGGCTGGTTCTTCGACACCGAGATGCTGGTGCTCGCCGAACGCGCGGGCCTGCGCATCCACGAGGTGCCGGTCGACTGGGTCGACGACCCCGACAGCAGCGTCGACATCGTCAGGACCGCCACCGACGACCTGCGCGGCGTGTGGCGGGTCGGACGGGCGCTCACCACCGGGCAGTTGGCACTCGACCGGCTGCGCCGCCCCTTCGGCGACGACCCGCGCGACCGCGAACTGTCCGGTGTACCCGCGGGACTTGCCCGCCAAGTGGTCGGCTTCTGCGTCGTCGGGGTGCTGAGCACCCTGGTCTACCTCGCGCTCTTCTCGCTCTTCAGGACCGGCACCGGCTCCCAGGTCGCCAACGCGCTGGCCCTGCTGCTGTCCGCGCTGGGCAACACCGCAGCCAACCGGCGGCTCACCTTCGGGGTGCGCGGCCGCGACCGGGCGATGCGGCACCAGGCACAGGGCCTGGTGGTCTTCGCCATCGGCCTCGCCCTGACCAGCGGTTCGCTCGCCGCGCTGCACACCGCGACCGGCGCGCCCTCGCACGGCAGCGAGGTGGCGGTGCTGGTCGCGGCCAACCTCGCGGCGACCGTGCTGCGCTTCCTGCTCTTCCGGGCCTGGGTCTTCCCCGAGCCTTCCCCCACGACCTCCGACAGGAGTGCGCGATGACCGCGCTGACCCACGCGCCCGCCGCCCCCGCCGCCTCCCTCGGGCGGCGCACCTGGCGCGGCCGCCCCGACGACCCCGCATGGGCGAGGCCCGCACTGCTGGCCCTGCTGCTCGGCACGCTGGTCCTCTACCTGTACGACCTCGGCGCGTCCGGTTACGCCAACTCCTTCTACTCCGCGGCGGTCCAGGCGGGCAGCCAGAGCTGGAAGGCCTTCTTCTTCGGCTCCTCGGACGCCGCCAACTCCATCACCGTCGACAAGCCGCCGGCCGCACTGTGGCCGATGGCGCTGTCCGTGCGGCTCTTCGGCCTCGGCTCGTGGCAGATCCTGGTGCCCGAGGCGCTGATGGGCGTCGGCACGGTGGCGCTGCTGTACGCGGCCGTACGCCGCCGCTTCGGTGCCGCCGCCGGGCTCGTCGCCGGTGCGGTGCTCGCGGTGACGCCGGTCGCCGCGCTGATGTTCCGCTTCAACAACCCCGACGCGCTGCTGGCGCTGCTCATGGTCGCGACGCTCTACAGCGTGCAGCGCGCCCTGGAGGACGCCCGCACCAGGTGGCTGCTGGCCGCCGGTGCTCTGCTGGGCCTCGCCTTCCTCACCAAGACCCTGCAGGCCTGGCTGATCGTCCCGGTGCTCACCGTCGTCTACGCGGTCTGCGCGCCCACCCGGCTGCGCCGCCGGCTCCTGCAACTCCTCTACGCCGGCGGTGCGATGCTGCTGGCCGGCGGATGGTGGGTGGCGATCGTCGAGCTGTGGCCCGCGTCCTCCCGCCCCTACATCGGCGGCTCCCAGGACAACAGCTTCCTCGGCCTGACCTTCGGCTACAACGGCTTCGGCCGCATCACCGGCAACGAGACCGGCAGCGTCGGCGGCGGAGGCGGCCCGGGCGGCGGTGGCGGCATGTGGGGCGCCACCGGCATCAGCCGGCTCTTCACCGCCGACATGGGCGGGCAGATCGCCTGGCTGCTGCCGGCCGCGTTCGCGCTGCTGCTGGCCGGACTGTGGTTCACCCGGCGCGCGCCGCGCACCGACCTGGAACGGGCCGCGTTCCTCCTGTGGGGCGGCTCGCTGCTCGCCACCTTCGTGACCTTCAGCTTCATGTCCGGGATCTTCCACCAGTACTACAACATCGCGCTGGCGCCGTACATCGCGGCGGTCACCGGCATGGGCGCGGTGCTGGTGTGGCGGCGGCGCCGCTCGCCGCTCGGCGCCGTCGTGCTCGCCGCGACCGCCGCGGGCACCGGGGCGGTCTCCTACGTCCTGCTCGACCGCTCCCCGTCCTGGCACCCCTGGCTGCGGTACGCCGTCCTGGTCGTCGGCATCGCCGCCGCGGTGGCCTTCATCGCGGCGCCCTACGTGCGGTTCGCCGCGCTGGGCCGCGCGGCCGCGGTGCTCGGCCTTGCGGCGTCCCTCGGCGGACCCGTGGCCTACACCCTCGACACGGTGGCCACTCCGCACCAGGGCTCCATCATCACGGCAGGACCCGCAGTGGCCTCCGGCGGCTTCCCCGGAGGAGGCGGCGGTGGCCCGCGCGGGGCCATGCGCGGCGGCAACGGCACGTTCCCCGGTGCCCCCGGAGCCGGTGGCACCGCCCAGGCGCCTGGTGGCCAGGGACAGGCTCCCGGGCAGGGCCAGGGCCAGGGTCAGTTCCCCGGCCAGGGGCAGCTTCCCGGCAAGGGCGGCCAGACCGGGGGCGGCTTCGCGGGCGGTTTCCCCGGCGGCGGGGAAGGCGGCTTCGGTGGTGGCGGTGGCGGCGGTATGGGCGGCCTGCTGAACGGCGCCCAGGTCGGTTCCGCGATGACGGCACTGCTCAAGGCCGACGCCGGCCACTACACGTGGGTCGCCGCCGCGGTCGGCTCGCAGAACCAGGCCAGCTACCAGCTCGCCAGCGGTGAGCCGGTGATGTCCGTCGGCGGCTTCAACGGCAGCGACCCGTCTCCGACGCTGGCCCAGTTCAAGAAGTACGTGGCCGAGGGCCGCATCCACTACTTCATCGGTGGTGGAGGCATGGGCGGCGGCAGCATGGGCGGCTCCGGAGCCGCCTCCGCGATCACGTCCTGGGTCGAATCCACGTACACGGCCAAGACGGTCGGCTCGACCACGGTCTACGACCTGTCCTGACCCCGCAGTTCCCCGCGCCCCTGACGGCCCGCCCTCTGCGAGGAGGACGACCGTTCTCCAGGGGCGCGGGGCCCCAGGCGACGGCGAGCCCGGTCACCCAGCAGGGGAAGGTCCCGGAGCAGGCCCAGCCCGGCAGGGCGGGAGGACCCGGGCGCAGGGCTACGCCAGACGTGCGGGGAAGCCGCCCGTGGCGAGGGGACCCCAGCGTTCCGGGGTGATCCGGATGAGCGACTTGCCCTGCCGGAGCATCGCTTCGCGGTACTCCGCCCAGTCCGGGTGCTCACCGCTGATGTTGCGGAAGTACTCCACGAGCGGCTCGACGGCCTCCGGCACGTCGAGCACCTCCGCGGTGCCGTCGACCTGCACCCACGGCCCGTTCCACTCGTCCGACAGGACGACGACGCTGACCCGCGGGTCGCGCCGCGCGTTGCGGGTCTTGGCGCGTTCGGGGTAGGTCGACACGACGATGCGCCCGGAGTCGTCGACCCCGCACGTGAGCGGCGAGCCCTGAGGGCGCCCGTCCGCGCGGGTGGTGAGGAGGATCGCCCGGTGCCTCGGGCGTACGAAGTCGAGGAGCTCTTCCCGCGATACCGCGGTGTTCGTGGCGATGTTGGGAGCCATGCCCGCACTCTACGTCGCGCCCCCGCGCGCACGCGGTCAGGCCGACCGGCATGAGGGGGCGGGCCGCCCGGGGAAGAGCGAGTGGGTACCGGCGGCGGCGTCGGCCGTCCCCTGCCTCCGCCGTCGCCGGTACCCGGGGCCTGGTGTCCAGGCCCTACCCGCACCTCCGTGCCTGGACCTCTCCGCAGGGGACGCAGGCCGGGTGGACGGGAATCAATGCCCTGCTGCCGTCACTCCTCGGCCGCCGCGCCCGGTGCGGCCTGCTGCAGACCGCTGTGGGTGCGCAGGGCCACCTCCTTGACGAAGACGACCAGCAGGAAGGACAGCAGCGCGAAGGGCGCCGCGTAGAGGAAGACGTCGCCGATGCCGTGCCCGTACGCGCTCTCGACCACACCGCGGACCGGCGCGGGCAGGGTCGCGACGTCGGGGATGCCGCCGCTGTCCCCGGCCGAGGCCTTGACGTGCAGCGCGGCCAGGCCGTCGGAGACGAAGTGGGTGACGCGGTTGCCGAGGACGGCGCCGAGCGCGGTGACGCCGACCGCGCCGCCGAGCGAGCGGAAGAAGGTCACCAGCGAGCTGGCGGCGCCGAGGTCCGCGGTGGAGACCTGGTTCTGCACGGCGAGGACCAGGTTCTGCATCATCATGCCGACGCCGAGGCCGAGCAGCGCCATGTAGACGGCGACCTCCCAGTACGGGGTGTCGTAGCGGATCAGGCCGAGCGTCGCGGAACCCGCGGTGAGCAGCAGGCCGCCGGCGACCAGGAAGGCCTTCCAGCGCCCGGTGCGGGTGATGATCTGGCCGGTGACCGTCGAGGCGACGAACAGCCCGCCGATCAGCGGGATCGTCATGATGCCCGACATGGTGGGGGTGCAGTCGCGGGCCAGCTGGAAGTACTGGCTGAGGAAGACCGTGCCGGCGAACATCGCGACGCCGACGAAGAGGCTGGCCAGCGAGGTCAGGGTGATGGTCTTGTTGCGGAACAGCCGCAGCGGCACGATCGGCTGCTCGGCCCGCGACTCGACGTAGAGGAAGACGAAGCCGAGCAGGACGGCGGCGGGCACCATGACGTACGACTGCCACGACAGCCATGCGTAGTTCTGGCCGGCCAGCGACACCCAGATCATCAGCAGCGACACCGCGGCGGTGATGAAGAAGGCGCCGGCCCAGTCGATGGTGACCTTTCGCCGGACCACCGGCAGGTGCAGCGTCTTCTGCAGCACGATCAGCGCGATGACGGCGAAGGGCACGCCGACGTAGAAGCACCAGCGCCAGCCGAGCGCGGAGTCGACGATGACGCCGCCGACCAGCGGGCCGCCGACGGTGGCGACGGCGAAGGTGGCGCCCAGGTAGCCGCTGTAGCGGCCGCGCTCGCGGGGCGAGATCATCGCGGCCATGATCACCTGGGTGAGCGCGGAGAGCCCGCCCGCGCCGACGCCCTGGACCAGCCGGCAGCCGATCAGCATCCCGGGGCTGGTGGAGAAGCCGGCCACGACGGACCCGAGAACGTAGATCACCAGCGAGAGCTGGATCAGCAGCTTCTTGCTGAACAGGTCGGAGAGCTTGCCCCAGATCGGGGTGGTGGCCGTGACGGCGAGCAGCGAGGCGGTCACGACCCAGGTGTACGCGCTCTGGCCGCCGCCGATGTCGGCGAGGATGCGTGGCAGGGCGTTGGAGACGATGGTCGACGACAGGATCGCCACGAAGAGCCCGAGCAGCAGCCCGGAGAGGGCTTCCATGATCTGCCGGTGAGACATGGCCGCCCCACCCGACGGGTCGGGCAGGGTGCTGGTCTTCGCTGTCGTCCCGGCGTTGCCGGGGTTGTCGGGGAGCGCGTCGCTCCGGGTCGACGGGGTCGCCATCAGGCCTCCACTTAATTGCCTGAAGCAACCATAGGACCAGATGGTTGTATACGGCAAGTTCTGTGGGCCGGCTGTGGTGCACGCCACGGGGGGTGCGGGGGATTCCGCTGACACGCTAGGGTCAGGCGGCATGTCGAACAACCCTGAGAACAACTACGACCCGGCCGGCAGCACCCAGATGTTCCGGGCCTTCGTCGATGAGCAGCAGCCGGCCGCAGAGGTGCAGCGGGCGCAGGCCCGACCCCGTACCGGGCTGATCATCGGACTGGTCGTCGCGCTGGTCGTCATTGTCGGAGTGGTCGCCCTCGCCCTGAAGTAAGGCGCCCGACCACTCCGTCCCGACGTCATCCTTCTGCGGTCAGGCCCTCGCGCAGCTGGGCCAGTGTGCGGGTCAGCAACCGGGAGACGTGCATCTGGGAGATGCCGACCTCCTCGCCGATCTGCGACTGCGTCATGTTCGCGAAGAACCGCAGCATGATGATCTGGCGCTCACGCGGCGGCAGTTGGGCCAGGAGTGGCTTGAGCGACTCGCGGTACTCGACGCCTTCGAGTGCGGTGTCCTCGTAGCCGAGCCGGTCGGCGAGGGTGCCCTCGCCGCCGTCGTCCTCGGGCGGCGGGGAGTCGAGCGAGCTGGCCGTGTAGGCGTTGCCCACGGCCAGGCCGTCGACCACGTCCTCCTCGGTCACGCCGAGGCACAGGGCGAGTTCCGCCACGGTCGGCGAGCGGTCGAGCCGCTGGGACAGCTCGTCGCTGGCCTTGGTGAGGGCCAGCCGCAGCTCCTGGAGCCGTCGCGGTACCCGGACCGACCAGGAGGTGTCGCGGAAGAACCGCTTCACCTCGCCGACGATGGTCGGCATCGCGAACGTGGGGAATTCCACCCCGCGCTCGCAGTCGAAGCGGTCGATGGCTTTGATCAGGCCGATCGTGCCGACCTGGACGATGTCCTCCATCGGCTCGTTGCGGCTGCGGAAGCGGGCCGCCGCGTAACGCACGAGCGGGAGGTTCAGCTCGATGAGCGTGTCGCGTACGTAGGTGCGTTCCGGGCTGTCCACCGGCACTTCCGCAAGTCGCAGGAAGAGCGAGCGGGACAGCGTACGGGTGTCGATGGCCTCGCCGTGAAGAGCATCGTGCGGTGCGTCGGTGGTACTGCGGAGCACCTTGGGACTGCCCACCTGTACGGACATGCCACCCCCTTGAGGTCGCGGACGGGTGTCGCGAGCGACGTTGTTCCTCCACTGGAATACCGGAGGTGCGCTCGCGACAAACGCGGTATCCGCAGAATGTCACATGTCGGCAACACGCTGTAGCGCCAAGTCGACATATCTGTGCAGGTGGCTTAATCCCCATCGGTTACGCTTCGAGCTGGTTTGCGGATCTCAGCCGGGCGAAGCTGCGGGACAGCAGCCGGGACACGTGCATCTGGGAAACCCCCAGCTCAGCGCTGATCTGGGACTGGGTCAGGTTGCCGAAGTAGCGCAGCAGCAGAATCCGGCGCTCCCGTTCCGGAAGCTGCACCAGAAGATGCCGGACCAGATCGCGGTGCTCGACGCCGGACAGCGCCGGGTCCTCGTAGCCGAGCCGGTCGAGCAGCCCGGGTGCGCCATCGCCCTCCTGTGCGGCCTCCAGTGACGTCGCGTGATACGCCCGGCCCGCCTCCAGGCAGGCCAGCACCTCGTCCTCCGACAGCTTCAGCCGCTCGGCGATCTCGGCGGTGGTGGGGGATCTGCCGTGCAGTACGGTCAGGTCCTCGATCGCCCCGCTGACCTGCACCCACAGCTCGTGCAGCCGGCGCGGTACGTGCACGGTCCGCACGTTGTCACGGAAGTAGCGCTTGATCTCGCCGACCACGGTCGGCATCGCGAAGGTCGGGAACTGCACCCCGCGGTCCGGGTCGAACCGGTCGATCGCGTTGATCAGGCCGATCGTGCCGACCTGGACCACGTCCTCCATCGGCTCGTTGCGGCTGCGGAAGCGGGCCGCCGCGTACCGCACCAGCGGCAGGTTGACCTCGATGAGCGCGGCGCGGACCCGGGTGTGCTCGGGTGTGCCGGGTTCCAGTGTGCGGATCTGTTCGAACAGCACCTGCGTGAGTGCCCGTGCGTCCGCCGCGTTGGTGCTCGGGGTACGGGTCCTTCCGCGCGGATACATCGTTGACGCCGTACGGGCCGGCATCGGCACATCACACCCCACACTGGTCGACTCGTCCGGCAAAAGCGGTCATAGCATCACAATTCATGTGCTGTGTGTGCAAGCACCGCATATTGCCGTGTTGTACAACCGGAGTGCGCCCCGCCCGCGAAGAAGCCCCCCGCCGGACCCGGCAGGGGGCTCACGATGGGCCCGCGGCGGCGCGGGCCGGGGCTCAGATCTCGTAGTCGGCGATCACCCAGGTGGCGAATCCGGCCCAGGGTGCGACCGCGGCCTGATGCGCCGGGTGTTCGAGGTACCGCACCAGGGCGTCGCCGTCCGCGACAGAGGAGTTGATCGCGAAGTCGTAGGCGATCGGCCGGTCGCTGACGTTCCAGCCGCACTCCCAGGACTCGACCTCGGGCACCAGCCCACCCAGCTCGGCGAACCCGCGTGCCCCGTCCACCACCCGCGGCTCGTCCCGCGAGACGCCCTCGTTGAGCTTGAACAGCACCAGATGCCGGATCATCGAACCCCTCGCTCGCTGTCGTGCTAGTTGACCAGGTCGTGCATGAACTGCCCGATGCTCTTCGCCGCGTTCGATATCCCGACGAAACCCACCTGCACAAGATCGGCTGCCCGGGCGGGCTGGTTGATGATCGTGTAGAGCACGAAGATCACCATCACGTACGTGGCGACCTTCCTCGCCTGCGCCATGCTCCCTTGCCCTCCCCAGCCGCAGTTACGCACCAACGGTCACAAGTGTGCAATCCACAGAGTCTATCCATCAGTCGGCGCAATCAGGTGCTCACCCAGCCTCTTGATCCTATGAACGCCATGTCCGCCGCCCACGGCAGGTTGTGCCATCGTCATCCCATGGCGAAGGCGACCCGTCCGGCCCGCCCCGACGTCCTGGTCATCGGCGCGGGCGTCACCGGCCTGACCACCGCCGTCTGCCTGGCCGAGGACGGCCTCACCGTGCGGGTGGACTCCGACCTGCCGCCCGGCGCCACCACCTCGGCCGCCGCGGGGGCGGCCTGGGACCCCTTCATGATCGAGCCGCAGGACCGGGTCAGGCAGTGGAGCGAGATCTCCCTCGCGGACTTCGCCTCCCTGGCCGACCGGCCGCAGACCACCGGCGTACGGCTGGTGAGCGGGACGCACCAGTCCCTGGTGCCGCGCACCGCTCCCGACTGGACCGGCACCGTCGGCGCGCAGGCCTGCACCCCCGCTGAGCTGCGGCCCGGCTACGCCGTCGGGTGGCGCTACACCGCCCCGGTGATCGACATGCCCCACTACCTCGGCTACCTGGTGCGGCGGCTCGCCGCGGCCGGCGGCCGGCTGCGCACGCGGCGCTACGGCTCCCCGGCCGAGGCGCTGGCCGAGGCGCCCGTGGTGGTCAACTGCTCGGGCAGCGGCGCGCGGGCACTGGTGCCCGATCCGGCGACCACCGTGGTCCGCGGCCAGATCGCGGTGGTCGAGAACCCCGGCATCACGGAGTTCTTCTGCGACGACACCCCGGACGCCGAGGAACTGGTCTACGCCTACCCGCACGGCGACACCCTCGTGCTCGGCGGCACCGCGGAGCCGGGCGTCTGGGACCTGCGGCCCGACCCGTCGGCGACCGCCGCGATCATCCGGCGCTGCGCCGCCGTGCTTCCGCAGGTGCGGGACGCGGCGGTGCTCGCCGCCCGGGTCGGCCTGCGGCCGGTGCGCCCCCAGGTGCGGCTGGCGGCCGATCCCACCGCACACGGGCGGCTGCTGCACAACTACGGGCACGGCGGCGCGGGGGTCACCGTGTCCTGGGGCTGCGCCAGGGAGGTGGCCGCCCTGCTGCGCGGCTGACGGCCGGTCACTGCCTGATCTGCCACACCCGCCTGGGCTCGGGGACCCCGGACTCCGCGCCGCGCCGGAAGAGGTAGACCACGGTCCGCGCCGCGAGGGCGGCCATCAGGACGGTCGTCGAGGGCCAACTGGGAAGCCCGGCGGCCACGGTGACCACGCCGGCGGCCGGCCCCAGGCTGGTGACCGCGGCCAGCGCCGTGGCCCACGGCGTCCACCGGAAGCGGTGCGCGATCGAGAACCCGGACCGCTCGTAGACGGCGAGGCCCACGCTGAAGGCCAGTCCGGTCAGGACCGTCAGCCAGGTCGAGTCGGTCAGCTGCGCGTACGTGATCGGCAGCGAGGCGAGGAACGGCAGGACACCGCCGTACTCGGACAGCACGTTGCCCCACTTCATGATCCGCCCGAAGGCGTTGGAGCGTATCCGGGCCAGCTCACCGGCGGCGCTGGCGTAGATGATCAGCGACATGGTGGTGACGAAGGTGGCCACGATCAGCAGCAGCCGCACATCGTCGGGGTAGTGCGAGGAGGCGAAGGAGAAGCCGACCAGGAAGGTCAGCGAGGCGAGCACCGAGCCGGAGAAGGCCACGCCGGCCTGGGCCTCGCCGGACTGCAGAGCCGACGGGTCGTCCCGTTCGAACCGCGATATCTCGAAGGCCGGTTCGCCGGAGAGCACCGCGAGCGCGGTCACCGCGTGGTCGTCGCGGGACGCGAGCGAGTCGACCAGCTGCTCGGTGTCGGCCACCGGGACGAGGTGGCCGGTGCCGGGGTCGAGGTAATCCACCCGCTCCTTGTGCTGGAAGTACAGCTGCAGCGACCGCCCGCCGGGCCCGGTCCGCATGGTCCGGGTGCCGAGGAAGCCGTGCGACAGCAGCAGGCCCGCGACCGCCGTCGCCGCGGGGTCGGCGACGCAGGACACGGTGCCGCCGCCCGCCTCGGTCTCCCGCGCCTCGTCGAGCACCAGGCCGAGCAGCGCCGAGGCCACCCCGCGCCGGCGGTGGCCGCGGCGGACGCCTATGCAGGACAGCCGGACATGGTGCGGGAGCGGGTGTTCCAGCACGGCGTAGCCCACCAGGGCGCCTTGTAATTCGGCGACCCTGACCCGCCCCTCCCGTACGGCCTCTTCGAGCGCCGCCCCGCCGTGGCCGTCAGGCCCTTGCAGCTCCGCCGCCAGGTCGAGCACCGCCACCACGTCCGGTTCGCCGGCCGTCCTCGTCGTCGCACTCATCGCGACCGCCCCTCCCCCTCCCGGTGCCCGTGGAGCGGGCCGGGTCACAACGACGGAGAGCATAGGCGAGCGAGCCGCAGGGTGGGTAGAATATTCGCCGCGCAATTCGGCCACCGGGTTTTCCACCGCGGCCCATCTCTCCCGGTTGTTCGCTCCAACGGGTCGTTTTACGGTGGACATATGACCCAGACAACACAGACCTACGTAGTGAAATCAGGTGACACGCTCACCTCCATCGCAGCCCACTTCCACACGACGCCGGAGCTGCTGGCGAAGTGGAACAACATCCCCAACCCGAACATCATCAAGGTGGGCCAGAAGCTGCTCGTCTCGGCGCCCGGCGGCTCCAGCCCCCCGCCGGTCTCCACCAACCAGCCGTTCCCTGGTAAGGACTTCTTCAACCAGGCACCCCAGAGCCCCATCATCGTCGCCATGGACGAGCGGCTCATCGAGGAGGGCTGCTCGAAGTTCACCGAGCCGCCCGACGACAGGTGGTCGCAGGAGGACCGGGAATCCTACGCCATGTGGCAGCAGAAAATCGGATTCTCCGGAAGTGACGCGGACGGAATGCCCGGCAAGATCTCCTGGGACCGGCTCCGCGTTCCTGCGGCAGCACCGTGAACAATCCGGACGCGGTAATTCAATGCCGTACGGCATTGGCCGCGCCGGAGCTGTGAGCGGTGATTCCGGAATGGCCGGAGCGGCTCCCGTCATGGCGGGAACCGTCACCATTCCTGCATTCCTGCCATTCCCGGCATTCGTGACATGACGGCCGCGGCGCCCGCGACGGACCTCCACGCCGCCGGCGACGGGGACGGGGACGGGACGGGGACGCAGAACGCACTCGACCACCCGCGGATGCCCGCGGGTGGTCGAGTGCGTTCTGCTCAGAGCGGTAGCGGTGGGATTTGAACCCACGGAGGAGTTGCCCCCTCACACGCTTTCGAGGCGTGCTCCTTAGGCCGCTCGGACACGCTACCGAGAGAGATCCTAGCCCACGCCGACGGTGTGCCGAAATCGTTAGCGGGCGGGTGGCCGGAAGAAGTGGCTGAGGAGGGTCGCCGCGGGGCCGGGGAGGACGCCGGAGACCACCTCGGGGCGGTGGTTGAGACGGCGGTCGCGGATCAGGTCCCACAGGGAGCCGGCGGCTCCCGCCTTGGCGTCGGTGGCCGCGTAGACCACCCGGTCGAGGCGGGACTGGACGATCGCGCCCGCGCACATCGAGCACGGTTCGAGGGTGACCACCAGGGTGCAGCCGGTCAGCCGCCACTCGCCGGTGGCCTCGGCGGCCCTGCGGATGGCCAGGATCTCGGCGTGGGCGGTCGGGTCGCCGGTGGCCTCGCGTTCGTTGCGGGCGCGGGCGAGCACGGTCGTACCGTCCGCGGACAGCACGACCGCGCCCACCGGGACGTCGCCGGTGAGCGGGGCGTGTTCGGCCTCCGCCAGGGCCAGCCGCATGGCGGCGGTCCACGGGTCGCGTACCGGGTCTGCCGGCTGCGCCCCGTCCCCTGGCGGAGGTTCCGATGCCGGTGGGTGTGCTGTCAGCGGACCGCCTCCAGTACGTCGGCACAGCCCAGCGCCTCGGCGATCTCGCCCAGCGCCTCCCCGGTGAGCGCCCCGTCGCCGCTGAGTGCCAGCAGCTCCAGGGTGCTCATCCCCAGGTCGGCGAGCAGATCGGTCTCGCCGAGCGGGCCGGTCGGCACATGGTCGTCAGAGGCGCCCGCCACGGCGTCCTCGTCGTCGTCGGTTTCGCCGTCCTCGGTGCCGTCGAGGTCGACCAGGTCGTCGAGGTCCTCCGGGTCGCGGCCCAGCACCTCGTCCGTGAGAAGGATCTCTCCGTACGAGCTGCGGGCGGCGGCTGCCGCGTCGGACACGTAGATCCTGGGGTCCTCTTCACCGTCGACCCGGATGACGCCGAACCAGGCGTCCTCCTGCTCGATGAAGACCAGAACCGTTTCCTCCTCGTCGCCGGCCGCGCGGGCCAGATCGCTCAGATCGGCGAGGGTTTCCACATTGTCGAGATCGGGTTCGCTCGCGTGCCAACCGTCCTCGGTGCGCGCGAGCAGTGCGGCGAAGTACACCGTGACTCTCCCACTGGTCTCAGGCCGTCCGGACCGGGTGGGGGCCGCTTTCCACTTCTGTCGGCCCCGCCCATCGGCATCGTGGCAGAAACCGGGGCGTTGCGAAGGGTCTTCGGCACTGCGACGTGCCAGGTCTTCGTCACTTCTGCGAGATTCGGCGATCTTGTACGGCCATTGTGGGGGTGCGGAGGTCACCCGGAGGTCACCGAGTGGTCACGCTGCGCGCCCACGGTGTGTGGTGCGGATCACGGACATTCACCAGCGGAAGGTCCGCATCCGCATCTGCTGCCGCATGCGTGCGGCGCGGGCCTTGCGGGGCTGGACCCGGTCGCGCAGCTCCTTGGCCTCGTTCAGCTCCCGCAGGAACAGGGCGCGCTTGCGGCGGCGCTCCAGATCGCGTTCGTCGTCCTGGTCCGCCATGGGCACCCACCATCCCCGGGTCCGGTTCGCCCGGGTGACGCGCCGGGCGTACTGACCAAGTTTCCCTCTTACGGGCGGTTTACCCCACCGGCGGCGTACGAGCCGCCGGTGAAGCGGGGCTGGCAGAGTCCCCGGGGGCGGCGGATACAGTCATCGGTATGCGTCTCCACGTTGTCGACCACCCGCTGGTCGCGCACAAGCTCACCACCCTGCGCGACGAGCGCACCGACTCACCGACCTTCCGGCGACTCGCCGACGAGCTGGTCACCCTGCTCGCCTACGAGGCGACCCGCGACGTCAGGACCGAGCAGGTCGACATCCGCACCCCCGTCGCGCCGACCACCGGCGTGCGGCTGTCGTACCCGCGGCCCCTGGTGGTGCCGATCCTGCGTGCCGGGCTCGGCATGCTCGACGGCATGGTCAGGCTGCTGCCGACCGCCGAGGTCGGCTTCCTCGGCATGGTGCGCGACGAGAAGACCCTGGAGGCCAGGACGTACGCCACCCGGATGCCCGACGACCTGTCCGGCCGGCAGGTCTACGTGGTGGACCCGATGCTGGCCACCGGCGGCACCCTGGTCGCGGCGATCAACCTGCTGATCGAGCTGGGCGCCGACGACGTCACCGCGCTGTGCCTGCTGGCCGCCCCCGAGGGCGTCGAGGTGATGGAGCGCGCGCTGGCGGGCAAGCCGGTCACCGTGGTCACCGCGGCGGTGGACGAGCGGCTCAACGAGCGCGGCTTCATCGTCCCCGGCCTCGGCGACGCGGGCGACCGCCTCTACGGCACCGCGAGCTAGCGGCCTGGCCTGTCCGCCCGCGATGGCGGGCGGACAGGCGGAGTGTCCGGCGTCAGCGGGCGGTCGGAGTCGCGGTCGCGCAGGTGGGCTTGGGTGCCGGCGGGTTCGCCGCGGTGATCCGGGCCTTGGCCGCGTCGGCCGGGGTGGCCAGCGCGGTGAAGGCCGTACCGATCATCAGGTCGACGCTCTTGTCCTTGCGGGTCGGATCGATCTTCACCGTCGAACCCGCCACCTGGGTGCCGGCCTCCCGGGCGGCCGCCTCGGCGGCGGGACCCGCCACGATCAGCGCCGTCTGGATGACCTTCTTGTCGTACGGCGCCGGTGCGTTGCCGAACTTGCTCACCTTGAAGCCGCGTTTGGCCAGCTCGTCCGCGGTGGTCTTGGCGAGGCCGCCCCGCACGGTGGCGTTGTAGACGTTCATCGTCACGCCGGCCGGCTGCGGCAGCGCCATCGCCTTCAGCGCGCGCGACGGCGTCGCCGCCGGGGCGCAGGGACGGCTCTGCGGGGCCGCGTTCGCCTTGGTGTCCCCGTCGTCTCCGGTGAAGACGTGGAAGAGCTGCAGCGCGCCCCAGCCGAACAGGCCCAGCACGACGACCGAGGCGACGAGTGCGGCCACGAGGCGACCGCGCTTTCTGGGTCGCCGCATCCGCGGGTACGTGTCCCCGGTGACTCGGTACTTACCGCCCATCCCAGAGGGCGTCAGCATGCTCATGAGCGCAGCGTAAGCGGATTGTCAGTCCATCTCCAGGACCCGGGCATGGAGCACTTGACGCTGCTGCAGTGCGGCGCGTACCGCCCGGTGCAGGCCGTCTTCCAGATAGAGATCACCCTGCCATTTGACGACATGTGCGAAGAGGTCGCCATAGAAGGTGGAGTCCTCGGCGAGCAGCGTCTCCAGGTCGAGCTGTCCCTTGGTGGTCACCAACTGGTCCAGCCGCACGGGTCGGGGGGCGACGTCCGCCCACTCACGCGTACTCACCCGGCCGTGGTCCGGGTACGGCCGAGTGCTTCCGATGCGCTTGAAGATCACACGGAAAGCCTACCGGTCCGGCTTGTGCGGGCGCAGCAGTGGCGCCGCGGTGCGATGCCGCCAAAAGGCGCATATCGGGATGGGATGGGTCCAGGTCGTGACACGAAAGGGCGCTGTTCCGCCCGCCTCTGACGGATACCCACCCTCTGCGGGGCCTGGGAAGGCCTCAGGTCGCCGCGTAGAGGAGGGCGCGGGTGGTGGGGTGGGAGGCCGACGAGGGGGGCCAGGTGAGGCGGAGATGGAGGGTGGGCAGGGGGAGGTGGAGGGCGACGAGGGTGCCGGCGGCGAGGTCGGGCGTGACCGCGAAGGCGGGGAGGAGGGCGAGGCCCACGCCCTGCCTGGCCCAGGCCCGCATGACGGCGACGCTCCCGGCCTGGACGCGTTCGACGGCAGGGCCGAAGAGCCGGTCGGCGGCCAGCGCGAAGGAGCAGGAGGACGCGGTGTTGACCAGCAGCCGCTGCCCGTCGAAGTCCCCGGGGGAAAGTCCGGCGGTACCGGCATACGGGTGGTCGGGCGGGCCGACCAGGACCAGCGGGACCGGATCCAGGTCGAGGAATTCCAGCGGGCCGGCAGCGGGCACGGGGAAACCCAGGTCGCCGAGGGCGTTCCCGGTGTCCAGCACCAGCGCGGCGTCCAGCTCTCCGGCGCCCACCGCGGTGAGCAGCGCGTCGCGGGACGGCTCCGAGCGGACCTCGACCCGCAGCCCGGGGCGCCGGGCGGCCAGCCGGTCCAGGATTCCCGGCACCAGTTCCGCGGCGATCGACTCCAGCGCCCCCAGCCGCACGCTGGTGACCTCGCGGGCCGCGGCGTCGACGGCGACCACCTCGCGGCGGGCCTGCTCGGCCTGGTCGAGCAGCCGCCCGGCCCAGGAGAGCAGCCGCTCGCCCGCATCGGTGGTGCGCATGCCGCGCGGGTCGCGGACGAAGAGCTGGACGCCCAGCGACTTCTCCAGCGTGCGGACGGCCTGGGACACCGACGACGGCGCCAGGCCGAGGGCGACGGCGGCGTCCGTGACGCTGCCCTCGCGCACGACGGCCTCGAAGGTCCGCAGCTGACGCAGTTCCATCGCTCACTTCCCGTTTCGGTGCGTTCGGCGCGGCCGAACGCAGGGTGCGGCCAAGCCGGTGGAGGCGGTGTGCGGCCCGGCCGCACCCTGGCAGGCGTTTCCCCCTGAACCTGCGATCCGGGCCGGTCCCGGACGACCGGAGTGGTGATGCCTGGCATGTCCCCCGACCCGAAACCGTACGCGCTTGCGGGTATCGCGCTCGGCTACTTCATGGTGCTCCTCGACATGACCGTGCTGTCGGTCGCGGAGCCCGACCTCGCGCACGCGCTGGGCGGCTCGGTGGCCGGCCTGCAGTGGGCGGTGACCGGCTACACGGTCGCCTTCGGCGCGCTGCTGCTGTCGGCGGGGGCGGCCGCAGACCGCTTCGGCGCGCACCGGCTCTTCCGCGGCGGTGTCGCCGTCTTCGGCGCCGGGTCGCTGCTGTGCGCGGCGGCGCAGGGGCTGTGGACGCTGGTCGTGCTGCGTGCGGTGCTCGGCGCCGCGGCGGCGGCCTGCGTGCCCAGCTCGATGGCGCTGATCACCCGGCTCTACCCGGACCCCGCCAGGCGCGGCCGTGCGGTCGCGGTGTGGGCGGCGGTCAGCGGGGCCGCGCTCGCCGCCGGGCCGATCGTGGGCGGGCTGCTGGTGGGGCTGGCCGGATGGCGGGCCGTCTTCCTCGTCAACGTGCCGATCGCCGCGCTCACCCTCGCCCTGGTGTCGGGGAACGCCGTGCGCTGCCCCGCCGCTCCCGCCCGGCGCATCGACCGTACGGGGCAGGCGCTGGCCTGCGCCGCGCTGGCGCTGGGCACGGACGCGCTGATCGCGTCCGGGGGGCGGCACTGGGCGCACACCGCGTGGTCGTGCGGCGCGGCAATTGCCGCGGGCGGCCTCTTCGCGCTGCGGGAGGCCCGCAGTACCTCGCCCGTGCTGTCGGGGGCGGTGCTGCGGGCGCCCGGCATGGGGGCGATGCTGCTGGCCGGTGCGGCGGTCGGGTTCACGCTCACCGGCGTGCTGTTCGTGCTGCCGCTGCTGCTCCAGCAGCACCTCGGCTACAGCGCCGTCGGCACCGGCCTGGCCTTCCTGCCGATGACGCTGCCGACCGCCTTCAACCCGCTGCTCACCGGGCGCATCGTCGCCCGTGTCGGGCCGCGCGGGCCGGTCCTGGCCGGGCTGTGCCTGCTCACCGCGGGCGCCGCCGCCATGGGCGCCGCGGTGTGGACGGGGGCGCCCTACGCGCTGCTCGCGGCCGGGCTCGCCGCGGCCGGTTTCGGGGTGTCCTTCGCGCTGCCCGCGCTCACCACCGCGGTCATCGCCCTCGCGCCCGACGGCGCGGCAGGGGCAGCGGGCGGTCTCTTCAACGCCCTGCGGCAACTCGGCGCCACCATGGGCGTCGCCGTTCTCGGCGCCTTCGTCACGGTCGGCCCGCACCGGGGGACGGGCCGCGCCGACCACGGTGTGGCGGGGGCACTGCTGGTGGCCGCCGCGGTGTGCGCCGCGGCGGCGGCCATTGCCGCGGCCGGACGGCGTACGCCCAGGGACGCGGCCGCCCCGGTCCTCGCCCCGGCCCGGCGCTGACCATTACCGAGTGGCGTACGCCGCCAGGGCCGCCCGTACGCTCGCGCTCATCGTGGCGCTGCCCTTGTGGCCGGAGTCGTCCACCACGGTCAGCCGGGCGTCCGGCCAGCCGCGTACGAGGTGGTACGCGGTGTCCACCGGCGAGCTGAGGTCGAGCCTGCCGTGGAAGAGGGCGCCGGGAATGCCGGTGAGCCGGGCGGCGCCGTCGATCAGGGCGCCCTCCGGCAGCCAGGCCCCGTGCGAGAAGTAGCGGCTCGTGATGCGCACCATCGCCAGCTTCGCCGTGGAGGGGCGGTCGCTGTAAGGGCGCGGGCCGCCGCTCGGTTCGAGCGAGAGCACCGCGTCCTCCCAGGTGCACCAGTCGGCGGTGGCGCGCTCCCGTACGGCCGCGTCCGGGTGCTCGGTCAGCGCCGCGTACGCCGCGACCACGTCCTGCGGTGCCACGCCGGGTCCCGCGCCGTCCCTGAAGCGCTCCCATTCGCCGGGGAAGAACCGGCCCACGCCCCGGTAGAGCCAGTCGGTCTCGGCGCGGCGGGTCGTCGTCACCCCGTTGATCACGATCTCCGTGACCCGCTCGGGGTGCCGCTGCGCGTACGCCAGGATCAGCGTCGAGCCCCACGACCCGCCCATCAGCAGCCAGCGCTCGATGCCGAGGTGGCGGCGCAGCTGCTCCATGTCGGCGACGAGGTGGTCGGTGGTGTTGTGCGCGAGGTCCGTGGCAGGGTCGGACGCGTGCGGAAGGCTGCGGCCGCAGTTGCGCTGGTCGAACAGGACCGCGCGGTAGGCCTGCGGGTCGAAGAGGGTGCGGTGTCCCGGGGTGCAACCCGAGCCGGGGCCGCCGTGCACCACGAGCGCGGGCTTCCCCGCGGGATTGCCGCACTGCTCCCAGTAAACGAGGTTGCCCTCGCCGACGTCGAGCATCCCGTGGTCGTAGGGCTCGCTGTCCATGACGTCCCGCCTTCCGCTGTGCGGCGCGGTTTGCCGCGCCCGTAGATGGTGCCGCCTCCCGTGGGGATCGGCCACGGCTTTCCGCCCGGAGGGCGGATCGGGGCGGGGGCGCGCACTGTGGAACGTAGGTGAGGACGCTGCGAGGAGGGACGGGGATGGACGGCGACCCTCCGGCGGACGCCGGTGCGTGGGCGTGGGGCGCGCTGCTGAACGGCACCGAGGCCGGCGTCGCCGTGCTCGACACGGACCTGCGCTACGTGTACGTCAACCCGGCGCTGGCCTGCATGAACGGGCTGGACGCGGACGCGCACATCGGGCGGACGATCCGCGAGATCGTCCCCCTGGTGGACGTCGGCGTGGAGACGCTGCGCCAGGTCCTCGCCGACGGCCGCGCCCGCGAGATGGTGTCGAGCGGGCAGACCCGTGCGGACTCGCCGCACCGGGTGCGGGTGTGGCGCGGCTGCTACCACCGGCTGGAGGACGAGCAGGGCCGGGTCCGCGGCGTGGGCGCGGTGATCTTCGAGGTGAGCGCGGACAGCGAGGCGCAGGCGGAGCTGGAGCGGGCCAGGGAGCGGCTGCAGCTGCTGGACACCGCGGCGGTGCGCATCGGGCAGACCCTGGAGATAGACCGCACCTGCCAGGAGCTGTGCGACCTGCTGGTCGAGGTCATCGCGGACGTGGCCACCGTGGAGCTGCTGGAGATGCAGGGCGGCGAGGGCCGCCGCCCGCCGCCCGAGGGGATGCTCCGGATGCGCCGGGCCGCGATGGCGGCGGTGCCGCGGCTGCACGAGTCGGTGCAGCAGTTCGGTGTGGCGGGCGAGCACGTCGACTACCAGCCGGGCTCGGCGATCCCGCGCTGCCTGGAGACCCGGCGCCCGATGATGTACAACGTGCCGGCCGACGCCGACCTGGCCCGTTCGGCGCCGAACGCGGAAAGGGTGGAGGCCTACCGCGCGACGGGCATCCACTCGGGGCTCGTGGTGCCGCTGGCGGCGCGCGGGGCGCAGCTCGGCACGGTCACGCTGATCAGGGCCGGCTCGTCGCCGCCCTTCGACGACGAGGACATGGCGGTGGCGGGGGCGCTCGCCGACCGGGCGGCGATCAGCATGGACAACGCCCGCCGCTACAGCCGCGAGCACGGCATCGCCGTGGAACTGCAGCGGGCGCTGCTGGCCGCGCCCGGTGTCCCGCATCCGCAGCTCGACGTCGCCACCCGCTATCTGCCGGCCGGTGCGATGGATCTGGTGGGCGGCGACTGGTTCGACACCCTGGCGCTGCCGTCCGGGATCACCCTGCTGGCGATGGGCGACGTCATGGGCCACGGCGTGGAGGCGGCCGTGGAGATGAGCCACTACCGGTCGATGCTGCGGGTGGTCGCGGGCGAGGGCGATCCGCCGGACCGCATCCTGCGCCGGATGGACAAGCTGCTGGCGGCCGCGGGCACCGAGCGGCCCGCGACGTGCCTGCTGGCGCTGGCCGACCCGGTGCGCGGCGGCTGCTGGTTCGCCAACGCCGGCCACCTGCCGCCCGCCCTGGTCACCCCTGACGGCCGTGTGCGGCTGCTGAACGTCCCGCCGGGACCGCCGCTGGGCGCGGACCTGCGCGGGCAGTACGAGGCGGTGTACGTACGCTGGCGGGCCGGCGACACGCTGCTGCTCTACACCGACGGCCTGGTCGAGCGGCGCAACGAGGACATCGACACGTCGCTGGGCCGGCTGGCAGGGATCGAGCTGCCGCACGCGGCAGGGCCGCTGGACGCGCTGCTCGCCCGGGTCGTGCACCAGGTGGCGCCGTCCGCGGCCGAGGACGACGTGGCGCTGCTGGCCGCCCGCGCAAGGCCGCCTTCCGCGGCGCACTTGTAGCCTGGAGGCGTCGTCGCGTGCGTCCCGGTTTTCGGGGGCCGTGCGGGAGCGGGAGGAGTGCGGCATGACCGAGCGCAAGCCGCCCGGCGTCTCCTGGGAGACCTGGGCCGACAAGCAGATCCGCGAGGCCGAGCGGCGCGGCGAGTTCGCGTCGCTGCCCGGAGCGGGCAAACCGCTGCCGTCGCTGGACGCGCCTTACGACGAGTTGTGGTGGGTCCGCGGCAAGATGCAGCGGGAGGGCCTGTCCGCGCTGCCGCCGTCGCTGGTGCTGCGCAAGGAGGCCGAGGACGCGATGGAGGCCGTCGGTCGGGCGGCCACCGAGGCGCAGGTGCGGCAGATCGTCGGGGAGATCAACGACAAGCTGCGGGAGGCGCTGCGGCGGCCTCCCGAGGGGCCTGCGCTGGGCCGCGGGCTGTTCGACACCGAGCAGGTCGTCGCCGACTGGCGGGCCGCGAGGGCCGCGGCGGCCGAGGCGGAACCAGCTCCGCCGCCTCAGGCGCCCGAGGCGCCCGCGCGGGGCGGCAGGGGCGGTCGGGGCGGGCTGTTCCGCAGGCGCCGTTCCGCCTGATAAGCAAGGCGGATGCGCTTCGAAACCGTGCCCATGCCGCAGTCGGTGGAGGAAAGGCCGCGCGATGTCCGCGGCTATCCCGTGCCCGCCATCACTCCGTGGGAGGGCGACCAGCCGCAGTTCGCGCTGACCGACTACGACCGCAGTGCGAACTGCGCCAGGCAGCGGCTGTGTTCCGTGTGCAATGTACTGATGCCGCGCGGCCCGGTCTGGCGCGTGGTGGGCGGGCCGGAAAGCGCGGCAATAGGCGAGGCGCTGGCCGCGGGACGCCCGTACCGCAACATGGCGCCCACCCTCGAAGGCCCGGGGCACCGGGCGTGCATGCTCTACGCCTCGATGGTGTGCCCGTATCTCGCCAGGCCCAACGCCCGCCGCGGCACCAGCGCGCAGACCCCGGACGACATGACGTCGCATGTCGTCCGGGGTGCGGTGCGCGGTTCGATGGGCGCGGTGGTCGGTTTCGCCGACTACGAGTTCGCGGTGAGCGCCTCGCAGGTGGTCTTCCGTTTCGTCGACGTCGTGGAATTCCTGCCGCATGACGTCGCCGACGCGCATCTCGACGAGCTGCGGGCGGAGTTGGCCAAGGGCCGGTAGGGTCGCTGGGGGCGGTCAGGCGCGGTAGGCGGGCAGGCCCACGTAACCCGACACCTTGACCGGGGCCTTGGAGCCGTCGGCGGGCAGCGTGACGATGCCGTCGGGGGTGCGGGCGGCGATGGTCCTGCCGTCGGCGGAGAAGGCCGGCTCGGTGTAGTCGGTGGTGGCGTTCGGGGTGAGGTCCTTGAACGTCGGGCCGTTCGTCCCCGGCGTCTCCCGGAAGAGGTGGTCGTGGCCGCCGACGGAGCGGACGAAGACGAAGCCGTCGTCGTCGACCGGCGCCGCCGCGGGCTCGGAGCCCTTGGTGATGGCGGCGCCCTGCTGCCGCAGGTAGTCGTCGCGGATGTAGACCATTCCGTCGCCGCTGTTGGCGTAGACGGAGGTGCCGTACGTGCCGCCCCCGCTGGGCCACGCGTTGCCGGTCTGCGGCAGCGGCTTGATGTTCTCGCCGGACTCGTGGCCCAGGCCCAGCACGGTGGGCGTGGCATTGTGCCCGGTGGCGGGGACGCCGTAGAGCTTGGACACACCGTCCTTGCGGCCGGCGAAGAACAGGTTGTCCAGCTTCGGCAGGCCGTTGGCGGTGTCGGCCTTCCTGACCTGCCACGTCGGGTGGGACCAGTTCTGGCCGCCCGGGTTCTTCGCGACGACCGTGCGGCCGCTGCCGTCCGGGTTGCTGACGACGAGGTCGCCGTCGCCGTCCACGAAGGCGGCCTTCCTGCCGTCGGGCGACCAGGCCAGGTCGCGCACGGCGGTGCCGAAGTCGACGCGGGTGCCGTTCATCACCACGAAGCGGGTGCCGTCGCTGATCGTCAGGCCGTTGTGCGCGGTGCCGTTGAGCGGCGGGGCGGCCTTCGGCGCCGTACTGGCAATGGGCTTTGCGGCGTTCCCGTTGCCGCCGCTGCTCCCCTTGCTGCCGTTGCTGCCCGTTCCGCTTGTGGTGCCGTTGCCGTTCGCGGTGCTCGTCGCCGAGGGGTTGGCGCCGTCCGCGCCGGTGGCGTCCTCGGGGCCGCAGGCGGTCAGCATCAGGCCGAGGCCGGTGATGCCCGCGGTGAGGGCGATGGCGGTGGCGGTCGTGCGGCGCATGGTGCGAGCAGGCATGGTGGTGTCCCCCTGGAAAAGCGTGAAGTCGGCTCCGCGGCACGTTCGTCGGCCTGCGGTACTCAAAGAATGGGCCGGGAAGATCCCCCTCCTGTCCGCCCGTTGTCACGTGCGTGCAACAGCGCTTTCGCCCTCTGTAACGCCGCCCGTTCCCGCACGGAACGGCGGTGCGCCCGCCCCTTGGCCGCGCCCTGTGGGTTGCCCGCAATGAGCCGGGTATCGCGCACTACGCTGGCCGTCCCGACGGCAGCGAGCAGCAGGAGAAGCCCGACCATGCAGGCGCAGCACCGGCCAGGCCTCATGCACGACCAGTGGCCCGTCGTCGCGGTGGTCGCCGCCGGCGGCGCCGCCGGGGCCTGCGCCCGATACGGCGCCGCCCTGCTGTGGCCGCAGACGCCCGGCACATTCCCGTGGACGACGTTCTGCGTGAACATCTCCGGATGCGCCGTCATCGGCGTCTTCATGGTGGTGATCACCGAGGTCTGGGCGGCGCACCGCCTGGTGCGGCCCTTCTTCGGCACCGGGGTGCTCGGCGGCTACACCACCTTCTCCACCTACGCCGTCGAGATCCGCCGCCTGACCGACGCCCACGAGGCCGCGACCGCCTTCGGCTACGCCGCCGCGACCCTTGCGGCGGCGCTCACCGCGGTGTGGAGTGCGGCGTGGGCGACCCGCCGAGTGCTCGCGCGGAGGGCACGATGAGGGATGTGACGACCATGGCGACCGAGGGGTCGGACAACGACGGTGGCGGTGAGCGGCTGCTCTCGGGCGCCGCGCTGCGGATGACGGTGCTGCTCGGCGAGAGCGACCGGTGGCACCACAAGCCGGTCTACACCGAGATCGTGCACCGGGCGCAACGCGCGGGGCTGGCCGGCGCCAGCGTCTTCCACGGCATCGAGGGCTTCGGCTCGTCGTCGCTGATCCACACCTCCCGGCTCCTCTCGCTCAGCGAGGACCTGCCGGTGGCCGTGGTCGTCGTCGACACCGAGGAGCGCATCCGCGGCTTCCTGCCGGAGCTGGACGAACTCGTCGGCGCAGGACTGGTGGTCCTCGACGCCTGCGAGGTCGTCCGGCACACCGCGCAGGCCGGCGGTGCCGCGACGTGAACTGGCTGCTGGTCATCGCGGGCGCGGCAGTCGGGGCGCCGATACGCTACCTGACCGACCGGGCGATCCAGTCCCGGCACGACTCGGTCTTCCCCTGGGGCACCTTCACCGTCAACATGGCCGGCTGCCTCATCCTCGGCACCCTCACCGGCGCCGCCATCGAGGGCGCCGCGTCCTCGCACCTGCAACTGCTCGTCGGCACCGGCCTGTGCGGCGCGCTGACCACGTACTCGACCTTCTCGTACGAGACGCTGCGGCTTGCACAGAGCGGCGCGAAGGCGTACGCGGCGGGCAACGCCCTGCTCAGCGTGGCCGGCGGGCTCGGCATGGCCTTCGCGGGGGTGACGCTGGGCACCACCGTGTGGGGGTGACCCGGCGTGCCCTGGGGGGCGGCCACTCGTTGGAAGGACCATGAACGTACGCCGAATCCTCAGCAAGGCGGCGGCAGGCTCGGTCCTGCTCGTCGCCGCCACGTCCGCGACCGCGGCGGCGCAGGCCGCCGACCTCGGCAACACCCTCAGCGGTACGGCGGTGACCGCCCAGACCGCCGGTGAGCAGGCCACCACGGCCACCGAGGGAGTGCTCGAGCAGTCCGGCGTGGGCCAGAAGGTCACCGCCGTCCGGAAGGCCGTGCAGGCCGGCACAGACGCCGTCAGCGCAGGCAACGAGCTGGTGAACCCGTAGGCCCCGGCGGTTCGTCCCGTCCCGCCCGACGTCCCGCCCGACATCCCGTCGGGCGGGACTCGGCCGTTCAGGTCGTGAGCGAGCCCACCGGCACCAGGCAGTGTGCGGCGGTGCGCAGGACGTCCTCGTCCGCCGCGAAGGCCTGCAGCGCCGCCTCGGTGACCGCACGGCCTGGTACGGCCTCGGGCCAGGGCCGGCTGGCGAGGATGACGTAGACCGTTCCGCGGGCGCGGGCGGCCGCGACCCACTGCTCGGGGACGGGGGACGCCACGTGCAGGTACGGCATCGTCAGCACCGCCTTGCCGCCCTCGACCAGCACCTTCACCGGGGACTTCGGCACCTGGGCGACATCGAGGACGGCACCGCCGACCGGCAGCCCCGCCTCCTTGGCGACGGTCAGAGCGGCCTCTTCCGAGCCCTCGCGGCCCGCCACGCCGTCACCGAGGGTGTAGGCCATCAGGAATGCCATGTCGCGGCCGTCGTCCTGGCTCTCGCCGGCCCACGGAATCACCACGAGCGTGCCGAGACGGCTCATCAGTGAGGTGCCGGATGAGGTATTGGTCTGGGTCATGCGCCGGACCCTAACGGCCGTACGTGCCGTGCAGCCGCCTATGTCACTCCTTCGGAGTAATCCGATACGGAATTACCGATTCAGCGCAACCTGCGTGACTATTTGTGATCTCCCCCCGTTGCCCAGAGCGTCAAAGCCGCGGTTTTCTGCGGCTGCTTATTCGTCTCAGGGAGATCTTGATGTCGCGTATCGCAAAGGCTGCGGCTATCACCGCCGCCGCGGGTGCCGTTCTGGCCGCGGGTGCCGGGATGGCCGCAGCCAACTCCGGTGCCCAGGGTGCCGCGGTCGGTTCCCCGGGCGTGCTGTCCGGCAACCTGGTCGAGGTCCCGGTGCACGTCCCGGTCGACGTCTGCGGCGACTCCGTCAATGTGATCGGCCTGCTGGACCCGGCGTTCGGCAGCCACTGCGCGAACGTGGACGCGGCCACCACCACGGTCACGGACGCCGCCTGGTAGTTCGCGCACCACTGCGGCCTCCCGTCACCTTGCGTGCGGGAGGCCGTTTCATGCGCCGTCAGCCCGGTGTTTGGTGGGTCGGTCTTCCTGCTCGGTTTCTGCGCGGGCGGTCTCGTTCCTCGGCCGACCGCTCCGCAACCTCGGGCGTCAGCCCGGTGTTTGGTGGGTCGGTCTTCCTGCTCGGTTTCTGCGCGGGCGGCCTCGTCCCTCGGCCGACCGCTCCGCAACCTCGGGCGTCAGCCCGGTGTTTTGCGGGTCGGTCTTCCTGCTCGGTTTCTACGCGGGCGGTCTCGTTCCTCGGCCGACCGCTCCGCAACCTCGGGCGTCAGCCCTCCTCGTACGTGTAGAACTGCCGGTGGTCGAGCACCGCGGACGGCTTGACCGCGAAGGGCGGCATCGGCTCGTTGAGGCTGACGACCCGGCCGTGCTCCGGGTCGTCCGCCGCCAGCGGCTGGGCGGGCAGATACGCCGACTTCGGGTGCAGGCGCTGCCAGCGCACCCAGATCAGGTCGATGAAGGCGTGGTGCAGCCAGAAGATCGGGTCGTTCGGCGAGGCCGCGCCGACCATGTGGCCGCCGACCCACTGGTGCACCCGGTTGTGCAGATAGCCGCCCATGCTCTCGCTGACCGTCCAGCCCTCGATCTCGTTGCGGAAGCCCTCCGTGTCCGGCGCGGAGTTCCACGGGTCCGTGTCGTACGTCGCGATCTCCAGCGCGTCGCTCAACTCGGCCTCGGTGGGCAGCACGATGGGGCGGTCGGGCCGGCCCAGGTTGCGGGTCAGGTACTTCTCGTCGGTGACGCCGTAGGTGATCGGCCAGGCGCCCGCCTGGTACGCGAACGGCCCGGTCATCACCTGGCCGTCGCTGTCCCGCCCGTTGCCGCCCATGAAATCCGCGGCCCACAGCGCGGACGTCGGCTGGTTGTCCGTGGTCCAGTCCCAGTACGGGAGGGTGACCTGGGGGTCGATCGTCTGCAGTTCGCGCTCGAACACCAGCAGGAACTGCCGGTGCCAGGGGAAGAACGTCGGCGCCATGTGCGCCATCCGCAGCCCGCTCTCACCGTCGGCGGCGAAGTACTCGGCGTGCAGCCGCACGTACTTGTCGTAGCTGCCGGAGCGTTTGAGTGCGATGACCGCCTTGACGAAGCGGGCGCGCTGGCTGCTGGTCAGATTCCTTTGATTCACACGGGTGTACACCGGTCCCGGCCCCGATCAGTGGTGGTGCTCGGTGGTCATGGACAGCTCGGCACGCCCGATGACGTCGACCGCGGCCCTGGCGGTGGCCAGCGGCGTCGTATAGGGCTGGTAGTGGTTGGCCACGCTGATCCAGCTGCCGTCTACCCGCCGCATGACCTGCAAGGGCTTCCCGTCGACCTTGATGGCCACGCCCTCGGCGCCGGCGTCGGGGAAGCCCTGGATGCGGCGACCGCGGTAGACCTCGTCGAAGAGCGCCGGCACCGCGCCGGGCGCGAGCGGCGCCTGCGGTGCGCCGTCGGCCCCCGCGCCGTCGGGGGCGACGTTCGCACGCTGCTGACCTGTCGTCAGCATCGGCCGCAGCGCCGCCGCGGTCCCCGACACCGCGGCGACGGCCGTCACGCCCGACCTGATCATCCGTCTGCGTGTCACGGAGGAGCGCTGGGATCTCCCGCGGCTTTTTCCTGTGGCATCGGATTCGCCCATGGCCGACTCCTCTCGTCTGTTTGTGATCGATCGGGCTGCCGAACAATCATGCAGCCGTAGGGGTGAGAAACCGCGGATTATCGGTGAGTACTGACCGGAAAATCATCCACCCGAGTGATGTTCTCCTCGGCTCCTTGCCGGCACGTCCGCACCGATATTGACGATACGTCGGAATCACCGGGCGTGTCGTATTCCGTCATACGTGCGAGACATGACGACGCCTATGGCGCATCTCAGAGCGCGCATCAATTCCTCATACGTTATGACTGGCCAAGAGGAGGGCACGCTCACCGCCCGTGCCCGTGCGTGATGGCGCTCCGGCGCCCACGCCCGACGAGCAAGGAGTGACCATGGCCAACCGGCGCCAATGGACGGCAGGCACGGGCGTCGGGGCCGCCGTTGCCGCCCTGCTGATGACCGGTCTGACGACGAACGCGCTCGGCTCCGCCTACCCGAGCGCCCGGCTCCCGTCCACCCACCCCGTCGACCTCCCGTACCTGGGTGCCTTCACCGACTCGGGCGCCCCCGGCGTGCAGGCCGTCGCCGGCCTGCAGAAGTGGCTCGGCGGCACACCGGTACGGGTCGGCCACACCTACCTGCCCGGCGACGACTGGGACGCCATCGAGGGCGAGCAGGACCTTCTGCAGCCGTGGGCGGACTGGCGGCGCGCGGACCCGACCCGGCTGTTCGTGCTCAATGTGCCGATGCAGGAGCGCAACGAGGAGCACCTCGACGACAGTGAGGTCCGCTCGCTGATCCGGCAGGGCGCGAGCGGTGCCTTCGACCAGCACTACACCCGGCTGGCCGAGCACCTGGTGGAACTGGGCGTGCCCGACACCGTGGTCGTGCTCGGCTGGGAGATGAACGGCACCACGTACTCCGACCGCTGCGGCCCCGACCCGGAGGGGTGGAAGACGTACTGGAACCGCATCGTCGCCGCCATGCGCGCGGTGCCCGGCCAGAACTTCCGCTTCGACTTCGCGCCCAGCCGCGGCACCGACGACGTCCCGTGGACCGAGTGCTACCCCGGCGACGACACGGTCGACGTCATCGGCATGGACTCCTACGACCAGCCGTCGGGCGAGGACTTCTCCGAGCAGGTCAGGCAGCCGTACGGGCTCCAGGCCCAGGTCGACTTCGCGGCCGCGCACGGCAAGCGGGTCTCGTACCCGGAGTGGGGGCTGTTCAGAAGCGGCGACAACCCGCAGTACATCGCGGCCATGCTGCAGTGGATGAGCGACCACAAGGCGCTCTACCAGACCGTCACGGACTACTGCCCGCACGGCGTGTGGCAGTGCTCGGAGAACCCGAGGTCGTCGGAGGTCTACCGCTCGATGCTCTACGGCCGCAACACCCGCCCCGTGCCCGCGGCGACACCCACGGCGACGCCGACGTCCACTGTGCGGCCTACGCCTACGCCTACGCCTACGGTGACGGCGACATCTACGCCGACGCCTGGTACGACGCCGACCCCGACGCCGACGCCTACTGTGACGCCGACGCCCATTGCCAAGCCGACGCCTCCTGCGAAGCCGAGCCCGGTCGTCACCAAGCCGACGAAGCCGACGACCGTACCCACCGTCGTGCCGACCAGGCCCGCCCCGTCCGTGACGCACGCGCCGCCGCCGGGGGCCGCTCCCGTGCCGAAGCCGTCCTCCCTTGTCGAGGCGTGCCTGCCGCTTCAGCTGACCGAGGAGATGAAGAAGCAGTACGCGAGCGGCGAGGTGTGCTTCCGCCTCACCCCGAAGCCGGAGAAGCCGTCGAAGCCGTCGAAGCGGACCGGCTGACGAGGGCTCTGCCGCCGCGTCGCCGTGTCACGCCCGCCGCGCCCGCAGGTCGTTCAGCCGGGCACGCCAGGCCCTGAGGGCGGGCAGCCGGGCCGCGGCGGCGCGGGCCAGGCGGGTGCGGGCGGCGGCCAGGGCGTGGCGTGCGTGGAGGACCGGTGCGAGCGGGCGGCCGGCCAGCAGCAGCCGCTCGTTGGCCAGGTGCTCGGGCCGCCAGTGGAATTTGTGCGGCTCCGCGCCCCGCAGCAGCGTCAGCACCGGCCGTCCGGCGCCGGCCGTATGGCGTACGCCGTGCCGCAGCAGCAGCGTCGTCACGTCGATCTTCGTGCCGCGCAGGTCCGGGTGGGCGCCGTAGAGGTAGCCGCCGGCCATGGCGGGTGACAGGACGGTCAGGTTCGCGGCGACCACTGTGCCGCCGATGCTGAACTCGGTGACCACCGCCTCGTCCGCCGCGACCATCGCGGCCGCGGCCCGCGCCAGGTGCTCGGCGAACCGCGGCCGCACGTGCTCGGGCGTCACCCCGCGGCCCTGCCACTGCAGATGGTGCAGCCGCAGCAGGGTGGCCACCGCTTCCGGCACCTCGTGCGCGGGCACATCCCGCTCGGCCACCCCTGCCGCGTCGAGCTTGCGCAGCTTGGCTCTGATGCGCTGCCCCTGGGAACTCCCGACCCGCGCGATCAGCCCGTCCATCGGCAGTCCTGGCAGTTCCAGGCACACCGAGGCGGCCGCCCGGCGCTTGGGCCCGCGCCACGCCTCGTACATTGCCAGGGCCGCGCCGCCCGGCCGCACCTCGGGCAGGTCGACCACCGCCCCCCGTGCGGCCCGCCGCACGCCCCGGGTGAGCGCGGCGGTGACCTCGGCGTCAGGCAGGCCGTTCCCGGCGGCGCTCACCAGGACGTCGGTGTAGTCCGTGATCCTGCCGCCGAGCGGCCGTACCACCGGCAGCGGGCGGTACGTCCGCAGCAGCGGCGCCGCACCCACGAGCACGCCCTGCCTGTGCACCAGGACCACCCGGAGGCGGTCCCGGCGGGTGGCGTAGGACAGCCACCAGGAGTGCAGCCAGGCGTGGCTCTGGAAGGGCGTCGCCTGCGTGCAGCGCCCGTGCAGCGCCGCCCACTCGGCGGCGAGCGCCGCGAACTCCCGCGGGTCGCGGCAGACGGTGACGGCGAGGTCGCCGGCGCCGGTGTGTCCGCGTCCCTGGTCGGGGGCGGCCGCGGACGTACCGGGACGCCCTTGCGCGAGGCCGTCGGCGAGGGTCATACGGTCTCCCGCGTCGCGAGCGCGTGTGACGGTGACGGTACGGCGGCCGGCGCGTCCGTGTCCTCGCGGCGGGGCGCGGGGCGCACCAGGAGCACCAGCGCGCCCAGCAGGCCGCCCGCGCTCGCGCCCACCGCCGCGGACAGGGCCGCGGACGGGGAGGCGGGGGAGGCGGGCGCCGAGGCCGGTGAGAGGACCAGCAGGCGTACGCCCGTGCTCGGGGCGGTGCGGTTGCCCGTCGCGGTGAGGGACCGGGCCACGGCGTTGGCGTAACGTGCCGCGGCCGCGCCGCTCGACGCCGTACCGGTCACCGAGATCATCGGTGCGTCGGGCGAGGTCTGCGCCTGGACGTGCCCGCGCAGCCGGTCGGCGGGCGCCCCCGCGGCGGCCTGCGCCCCGGCCAGCACCGCGGAACCCGTCACCACCCTGCCGTACGCCTGCGCGAAGCCGAGTGCCGTCGGCGAGTCGGCGTGGTCGGGTACGACCATCACGTAGCTGGTCGCGGCATATTGCGGCGTCGCGGCAATTCCGTAGCCGAGGCCGCCCAGCAGGCCGATGCCGAGGCCCAGCGGGAGCGGGAGCCAGCGGGGTGCCTTCATGCGTGTGCTCATTTCTTCGTGGCGGACGCGAGAGCCGAGGCGTAGAGCGCCAGGACGCGGTCCGCGGTGTGGGCGATGTGGTATTGGTCGACGGCCGCCGGCACCGGCAGCCGCGCCGGGCCGCCCGCCTGGCGCTGCCGGCCGATCGCCGCGGCCAATTGCCGCGGGTCACCGCCGATCCGGCGCGCGCCGGGCGCGTCGTGCGGCGGCAGGTCCTCGATCGCCGGGCAGGCCGCGTAGAGCACCGGCAGCCCCGCTGCCAGCGCCTCCACCACGGCCAGCCCGAAGGCCTCCTCGGGGCTCGGCGACACGAACAGGTCGGCTGCCGCCAGCACTTCCGGTACGTCCGGGCCGCCGTCCTGGGCGCTCACCACGATGACGCGGTCCGCCGCGCCCAGGTCGGCGGCGAGCCGCAGCAGGTTGCCGCGCTCGGGGCCGTCTCCCGCGATCAGCAGGAATGTGCCGGCGTTCGCGGCGGCCGCGCGGACGAGCAGGTCGAAGCGCTTGGCCGGTACGAGGCGGCCGACGCCCGCGACGGTGTAGGCCGCGGGCGGCAGGCCCAGGAGCCCGCGCACCGCCGAGCGGACGGCGGGGTCGTGGCGGAAGCGGGACGGGTCGATGCCGTTGGGGGCGAGGTGGATGCGGTCGTCCGCGACGCCCCATGCGCGCAGCCGCCGCACGACCGTCGCGGACACCGCGGCCGTACCGGTGCCCATGCGTTCCGTCGCGCGGTAGAGGGCGCGGGTGCCCGCGCTCAGCGGCCTTCCCTCGATCTGGGAGTCCCCGAGCGAGTGCTCGGTCGCCACCACCGCCCTCACGCCCGCCAGGCGGGCGGCGACCCTGCCGTACACGCAGGCGCGGTAGAGGTGGGTGTGCACCAGGTCGAATCCCCCCGACCTGATCAGCCGCGCCAGGCGCGGTACCGCGCGCAGGTCCCGGTTGCCCGCCATGCCGAGGTGGGTGACGCCGGTGCCGTCCGACCTGATGCCGTCTGCGACGGGGCCGGGGTTCGTCAGCGTCACGACATGGCACGTCGCTCTCTCCGGCGGCAGGTGCCGCAGCAGCAGCCGCAACTGCTGTTCGGCTCCGCCGATCCCGAGCCCCGTGATGACGTGCACGACCTTCACTGCTCGCGCCCTTCCGGGCGGCGCCCGCGGGCGGTCGCGGTGAGTACGCCTCCGCGGGTGCGCTGTGGTTCGTCGCGCAGTTCCCCGCGCCCCTGGGGGCGGTTGCCGACCGTGCGTACATGGCGGTCCGCGGTGGCCTGTCGCGCAGTTCCCCGCGCCCCTGAGGCGGTTGCGCTGGTTCCGCACCCGACGGCCGGCCTCGGCCGCGACGGTGCGTCGGACGGCAGACGACAGCGGTCACCCCCAGGGACGCGCGCAACCACGACGGTGAGGAGCTGTGGTTGCCGGCGGACGTGCCCCGAAGAGGCGCGGGGAACTGCGCGCTCAGCCGGCACGGCGGGGAAGCGCGGGGGACGGCGGCCGCCGGAAGGGGCGCGAGGAGGCGCGGGGTACCGGCACGTACACGCCCGGCCGCCGCGGTAGCGGTCACGCATGGAGGGCCTCCCGCACCGCGGGGAAGGCGTGGAGGAGGCGCTTGACGCGCAGACGTGTGGACGAGTCGCGGTCGCCGACGTATGTGCGGGCCAGCGCGAAGGTCCCGGTGAGCGGCCCGGGCGCGACACCGCACGCGTAGGCGTACCCCGCGGAGCGCACCACGCGCACGGCCCGGGCGTCCACCGCACCGTACGGGTAGCAGAAGCCGTCCGGGGCACGCCCGGTGATCTCGGCGATCAGCGCGCGGCTGTCCGTGGCCTCGGCGGTGAGCCGTTCCTCGTCGACCGCGTCCGACGTGAGGTCGGTGTGGAGGAGCCCGTGCGACCCCACCTCCATCCCGGCGGAGGCGACCGCCCGGATGCCCTCGGCAGTGAGCAGCGGTTTGCGCGGCCCTTCTGCGTCCCACGCGTTGGTGCCGCCGAGCCGCCCGGGCAGCACGAAGACGGTGGCGCGGTGGCCGTGCCGGCGCAATAGCGGCACCGCTGTGGTGAGGAAGTCGGCGTAACCATCGTCGAAGGTGAGCCCGACCAGCCCGCGGCCGCGCCCCTCCGCCCGGGCGGTGAGGAGCTCGCCGACGCCGACGCCGGTCAGGCCGCACCGCCGCAGCCAGGCCAGTTGTGCGGCGAGCCGCTGCGGGCTGACGGTGACGAGGTACGGGTCGTCGCGGCAGTCGGCGACGGAGTGGTACATGAGCACCCAGGGGGCGGGCGCGGCGTCAGGCGGCATGGGGCAGGCTCCGTACGGGTGCGCCGACCGCGGCGGCTGCGGCGGCGAAGGCGAGCGGGACGGTGAGGCAGCAGGCTGCCGCGACGAGCGCGGCGGGGGCGGACGAGGGCAGCAGCCGGGTGGTGCACCACCCGGCACCGGTGGCGGCGGCCGCGGCCAGTACGTAGCGGGACACGGCCGAGGCGAGGGCGCGTACGCGGACGGGCACGGCGCGGGCGGGCAGCCCGCGCAGCAGCAGGGCGGCGGTGAGGCTGATCCCCGCGGCATTGCCGGCCGCGACGCCGTACGCGCCCCACGCGGTGACGGCGGCGGCGTCGGTCACGACGGTGAGGCCGAGGCCCGCGGACATGGCGGCGACGGGGTACCAGGTGGGCCGACCCGCGGAGAAGTAAGCGCGGATGAGTGCGCCGACCAGGCTCTGCCCGAGCAGCCCGAGCGCGTAGACCCGCATGACGGCGGCGGTCGCGGCGGTGTCGGCGGCGTCGAACGCGCCGCGCTGGAAGAGGGCCTGGACGATCTGCGGCGCGCAGGCGACGACGTAGGCGGTGCCGAGCAGGACGAGGACGCAGGCGAGGGTGAGGTCGCGCTCGACGCGCTGCCTGGCGCGCTCGCGGTCCCCTGCGGCGAGGGCGCGCGCGACGACGGGGAAGGTGACGGTGCAGACCATGAGCGACAGCACCATCGGCAACTGCGCGATCTTCTGCGCGTAGTTGAGGTGCGAGATCGCCCCCGCGGGCAGCCCTGCGGCGAAGAACCGCTCGGCCAGGACCTGCGCCTGCCGCTCGACGGCGAACACGACGACCGGGACCACCACCCCCACCCCGACCGCCGCACCCACCCGCCGCGAGGGCGCCCGGCTGCCGGGCGCGTCCGCAGGGCCGGGCGCGTCCGCAGGGCCGGGCACGTGGGCACGCGGGAGCTCGGCCACCGGATGGGCCGCGGGGAGCGGAGGGCGGCGCAGCATGCGGAAGAAGGCGGGGAGTTGGACCAGGGCCATCGTCGCGCCGCCGATCGCCACGCCCGCCGCTGCCGCGCGCACGCCCCAACGGGCGTGGAAGGCCAGCAGGGTGGTGATGATCGCGGCGTTGTAGGCGACGTAGATGGCGGCGGGGGGGAGGAAGCGGTGGTGGGCGCGGAGGGCGGCGCTCAGGTAGCCGGCGAGGCCGAAGGTGAGGAGCGTGGCCGCGGTCAGGCGGGTGCAGGTGACGGCGAGGCGGGGGTCGGCGAGGCCGGGGGCGAGGAGGCGGACGACGAGCGGGGCGGCGGCGTACAAGCCGGCGGTGGCGGCGGCGAGGAGTGCGGCGATGCGCGGCAATGTGCCGCGGACAAGCGCGTGGGCGCCGCCCTTGGCGAGAGCCGCGCTGAAGGCCGGGACGAGCAGCAGCGCCATCGCGTCCTCGATGAGGACGGTCGCGGCCAGTTCCGGCACCGTCCATGCGACGAGGAAGGCGTCGCTGGCCGCGCCCGCACCGAACAGCCGCGCGATGACCTGGTCGCGTACCAGCCCGAGCGCGGAGCCGGCCGCGGTCAGTCCCGCGGTCAGCGCGGCGGCCCGCGCCACGAAGCCGCGCGGCGGCCCCGCGTGCCGCGGCCCGGAGCGCGGCCGCGGCGGTACGCGGACGAGGTCGGTCACCGGGCGCCGCCGTCCTCCGGGTGCAGCGCCCACCACGCGGCCAGGCCGAGGAGCAGCGCGGTCAGTACGGTCGACGGGCCGCCGATGTCGGCGTAAAGGAAGTCGACGCACTGCCAGAGCAGCAACCCGGCCGCGACGAGCCCCGGACCGGGCACCCGCCGCCCGGGGGCGGTTCGCAGCCGGCGCAGGCCGAGCGCGAGGACGGCCGCCCAGCCGCCGGTCAGGAGGGTGCAGCCGAGCAGGCCCTGCTCGCTCAGCGTGAGCAGGTACATGTTGTGCGGCGAGAGCAGGGGTTCGCGCGCGAAGCCCTGCCCGGCGCCTGCCGTGTCGCTCGCCGACGACAGGCCGAGCCCGGCGTGGCCGTCGCGTTCCGCGGGGAAGCGCTTCAGGCCGACTCCGGTGACGGGGTGTTCGCGCCACATGCCCAGGGCCGCGGTCCACAGGGTGTACCGGTCGGTGACGGAGGGGTCGGGGGCGTCGGTGACCCGGGTGATGCTGGCGGCGCGTTCGCTGATCATCTGGGACCCGACGCCGAGGCCGCCGACGGCGACGACGGCGCCCGCGGTGAGCGCGGCCAGCACGCGCAGCGCCTGGCGCCGGCCCGCGAGCAGGATCATCGCCGTGCAGGCGACGGCGGTGGCGATCCACGTACCGCGGCTGAAGGACACGGTGAGCGGGACCACGAGCAGTGCGGCGCAGCACATTGCCGCGGGCCGCAGCCAGCGCGGGGCGCCGGGCGGCGGCGGTACGAGGGCGTAGCCCACGGCGATCACCAGCCCGTACGCCACGACGGTGGCCATGCCCATCACGTCGGACGGGCCGAAGGTGCCGACCGCGCGGATGTCCTCGCCCATGTACGACGCCCCGCTCGCCGTGGCGTACTGCCACGTGCCGATCGCCCCCTGCACCAGGGCGAGCAGCACGATCGCGGCGGCGACCACGGCGAAGTCCCGGCGGTCGCGCAGCAGCAGGACCACGGCGGCGGGCACGGCGACGAACACCTGCACATAGCGCAGGAATCCGGCGAGCCCCGCTCCCGGGTCCAGCGAGGTCGCGGCGGCCGCCGCGAAGCCGACCACGGGTGCGCCGAGCACAGCGGCCGCGGCCGGGGTGAGGGGGCGGGCGCGGTCGCGCAGCAGCCGTACCGCGGCGGTCGCGACGAGCACCGCGGAGGCGGCGTCGGCCGGGGTGACCTTGCCCGAGGTGCTGACGTCGCCGGTGGCGACGGGCGCGGCCAGCAGCAGCACGGTGGCGAGGGCGGGCAGCAGCGGGGCGAACCGCCGCAGCCGGTGCAGGGTGAGCGGCGCAAGCGCCGCCGTGGCAAGGGCCATGGGCCGGTCAGCTCCCGCCGCAGCGGAACAGCGTGGCGGCGGTCCGCAGCAGGATCGACACGTCCTGCCACAGCGTCCAGCTGTCGATGTAGTGGTTGTCGAAGCGCGCGCGGTCGGCGATCGAGGTGTCGCCGCGCAGGCCGTGCACCTGGGCGAGCCCGGTGATGCCGGCGGGCATCCGGTGCCGGTCGGTGTAGCCGGGCAGGGTCTGGCTGAACTGCGTGACGAAGTACGGGCGTTCCGGTCGCGGCCCGACCAGGCTCATGTCGCCCCGCAGGACGTTCCACAGCTGCGGCAGCTCGTCGAGGGAGGTGCGGCGCAGCAGGCGTCCCGCGCGGCTCATCCGGCGGTCGTCGGCGACGCTCCACCGGGTCGCGGACTCGTGGTCGTCGGCGGGGCGCAGCGTGCGGAACTTCAGCAGCGTGAACGGCCGCCCGTGCAGCCCGATCCGCTCCTGCCGGAAGATCACGCCGGGGCCGTCCGCCAGCCGTACGGCGAGCGCGCACGCGGCGAGCACCGGCGTCAGGCACAGCAGCGCGGCGCCGGCCCCGGCCGCGTCCAGCAGGCGCTTGCCGCCGAGGGCGGTGCGGCTCGCGGTCGGCGGGTACGGTTCGAGCCTGCGGCACGGGTGGCCCCACAGGTGGCCGGTGCCGCCGCTCTTGCCGCGCCTGTCCCCGTCGACCTGCCACAGCCGGCAGCCCTGCGCGGCCAGCAGCCGTACGGTCGCGGTGGTCCTGGCGTCCAGCGCGGCGGGGCCGGCAACGACGGCGTCCCGCACGGCGTTCTGGACCACGGCTCGGGTGACGTCGCCCGGCGACGGCAGCACGGGCAGCACCGGCGGCGGCACGGGCGGCGCGGTCTTCGACGCGGCAATGTGCAGGGTGGGCGGCTCTGGGGGTTCCGGCGGCGCCGGGCGTACGGGGGCCGGCGCGGCGAGCCCCACCGGGCGCATCCCGTACTCGCGGCGGGCGTGCAGGACCGCGGCGATCCGGGCCGCTGACGCCGCGTCGGCGCCGACGACCAGCGTCGAGGAGGGGCGCCTGCGGGCCATCCGGCGGCGCGTGCCGTAGACGGCGGCCCGCAGCCCGCACGCGACGGCCGCGGTCAGCACCACCGCGACGGGCAGCGCCGCCCAGCCGGGTGCCCAGGGACCCGCCACGGCGGCGAGCAGGCCCCAGGCCAGGACGGTGCGCCAGGCGAGCCCGGGCAGTTCCGCGAAGGCGCCGGGCGCGAAACCCGGCCGGTAGAGCCCGGCCCTGTGCTGGGTGAGGAGCAGGCACCCGGCGACCACGCAGCCGGCGAGCACCCCGCGCGGCACCGCGACCGCGGCCCCGGCGACGGCACCGGCGCAGTCCGCCGCGGCAAGCACTCCCCCGACCCGCTCCCGCGCCGCCCGGTGCCGCGGCTGCCCAACCCCCTGCCGGGGGAAGTGTGCCGGGGCGGGTACGGGCGCCGGGGCGGGGGCACTGCGGGCGACCGGGGAAGTCCGGGTGCCGGCGGGCTGACCCGCGGCGTAGGCGGGCGTCCGGTCGGCGGCGTTCGCGCCGGAGTCGTACGTCCGCGGAGCCAGCACCCGTTCGGGGTCGGGGCGGGTCGGGTCGCAGGTGCGGGGCGCGGGGTCGGGGATCACCGGGGGAGCCGCCGGGCGCGGGCGGAGCGGGGGAGCGCCAGCACGTCGCAGTAGACCGCGGTGGTCTCGGCCGCGGCTCTTGCCACGTCGTGCCGGTCGCGGGCGCGGGCCAGCGCGCGCAGCGACGCCGCCGTACGCAGCGGCCGGTCGTCCAGCAGCCGCAGCAGGGCCGCGGACAGGGCGGCGGCGTCCCCGACCGGGACGACGCAGCCGGCGGCGTCGTCCGGGTGGAGGGCTTCGCGGGCGCCGCTGACGTCGGTGGTCACCACCGGGCGCCCGCAGGCCATCGCCTCCAGCGGGGCGAGCGCCATGCCCTCCCACCGGGAGGGCAGCACGACGACGTCCGCGGCCCTGTACCACGGCAGCGTGTCGCGGGCCGCGCCCGCGAGCAGGACGCCCGGGGGCGCGTCGAGCAGCAGCCGGCGGTGGTCGGGTCCGTCGCCGACCAGGACGAGGCGGGCCTGGGGAAGGGCCGCGGAGACCGCGGGCCAGGCCCGCAGCAGCACGTCCTGGCCCTTCTGCGGGCACAGCCGCCCGACGCACACCACCAGCGGCGTCCGCGGCCCGGCGTCGGACAGCGCGGGCAGCGCGACCCTGACGGCGTCGCGGTCGGGGGCGGGGGTGAAGCGGGCGAGGTCGACGCCGTTGCGCACCACGGACCATCGGGCGCGTACCCCGGCCTGCCGCCCGGCCCGGCACTCGGCCTCGCTGACGCACAGCACCCGGTCCGCCCAGCGGGCCGCGTACCGCTCCCAGTTCCGTGCGGCCGCGGCGGTCGCGCCGCCGACGGCGTCGAAGGACCAGGCGTGCGGCTGGAAGACGGTCGGCACCCGGCCGCGAACCGCGAGGCGTGCCGCCAGGCCCGCCTTGGCACTGTGCAGGTGCAGCAGGTCGGGGCGTACCGCACGCACCATGCGGGCCGCGGCCGCCACCTCGCGGGGGAGCGCGGGGCCGGGCGCGCGGCCGGCGGGCCAGCGGATCACCTGCGCGCCCGCGCGTGCGGCAGCCGCGGGCAGCGTGTCGGGCGCCGGTACCGCAGGGTCCCGCGCCCCGGACCGCCCCCGGGCGCCCGGTTCCGGGCAGCCGACGACGACCCGCGCTCCCGCACGCACCTGCGCGCGGACCAGGTCCGCCACGACGCGGGCCACCCCGCCCTCGACAGGCTGGGCCATGTGCAGCACCGTCAGCCCGGCAAGTCCGTCCTGCTGTTGCGGCATCGCGCGCCGTTCTCCCTCTACGAGCCCGTCAGACCCCGCCACTCGGTCCCCCCGGGCGGCTGCGTGGACCCGACGCGAAGCGAGTCGTCCAGGAAATCCCGGGAAACAGGAATGCACCGTGGCAGATGGCGCGTCGAAAATCACGTAAGCCGCGCGAGCGCCGGGCTTGTTCGGGCCTCTTATGACGATCACACCGGAGCGTTGTTGACGGCGTGTCATCCCGCTGACGGCGCACTCACCCCGGCCCCTGGTGCAGGCGAATGCAACGGTCGGCGGTAGCCGTTCGGGTGAAACGTCATTACTAAACGCACGTCATGGTGTTGGACAGGCCGACCGGTCTTACGAGGGCAATCCACCCAGTTCACAAAGGACACACCGTGATCAAGAAGCTCTTCGCCACGGCCGCCGTGGCCGTGTCCGTCGCGGGCGTCTCGGCGACGATCGCTCCGCAGGCGATGGCCATCGGCAACGGCACCGGGACCACGACCGCCAATGGCAACGGTTCCGAGCAGAGCTACGGCAACACCTACACCGGCGGCTACATGAGCCCGTCGTTCGCGCTGGTCCAGGGCTCGCTCAACAAGCCCTGCGTCGCCCTGCCGGCCAAGGCCAACCTCGGATCGCTCGTCGGCGGCATCCCGGTCAGCCTCCAGGACGTCAACGTCCTGTCGTCGCCGCAGAACCAGCAGTGCACCGAGAACTCGACCCAGGCCAAGGGCGACGAGCCGCTCTCGCACATCCTGGACAACATCCCGGTGCTGTCCGGCAACGGCCGCGGCAACAGCTGAGGGCGCGACGTCCCCACGGGCCGCCCGGTCCCCCCTTTCGCGGCTCCGCCCGCCGGTGGAAAACCAGCGGCCGGAGCCGTTCGTTTCACCTGGGAGGAAAATTCCGCCGCCCTCCATTCGAGTGATTGATGGCACTCGGGGAAGCGCGGGGAGTCACCTTCCGGCACCAATCGTCGTTTGACCTGTCGGCGCGGTGTGCAGGTGCCCGCGAAAAGCGAGTACTGCCGACACGAAATCCGTGACGGCGCGAGGCCGCCGCCGCCGGAAAAAAGGAGTAGAACAATGAAGAAGTTCACCAGGGCCGCAGCATTCACCGCCGGAACGGTCATCGCCGTCGGCCTCGCCACCCCGGCGTTCGCCAACTCCGACGCGAACGGCGTCGCCGACCACTCCCCGGGTGTCGTGTCCGGCAACCTCGTCGAGGTGCCGGTCCACGTGCCGGTCAACGCGTGCGGCGACACCGTCGACGTCATCGGCCTGCTGGACCCGGCGTTCGGCACCACTTGCGTCGACGCCGACTGACGGCTGAGGTCCCACCGGCCGGGCGCCACGCTCCGGCCAGATCCCGCCCGGGTCGAGTGCGCAGCACACCGGGCGGTTCTTCTTCCCCACCACCTTTTTGTACGAGTAGCACGAGCGGAGAAAATGAGTCGATGCGACGACAGATCCTGAGCCGTAGCCTTCTCACCGTTGCTGCCGCGAGCAGCATCCTTGCGGTGACGGGCGGCTATGCGAACGCGGACTCCGATGTACACGGGGGTCCTCACGGATCGGCCCGTTCGGCCACCGCCCAGGAGGAGGCCGATTCGCAGAGCGACGGCCATCCGTCCGGGGCGACTGCGCAGGGAATCACTCAGGGCTCCCCCGGGCTGCTGTCGGGAAACAGCTTGAGTCTCCCGATCGAGGCGCCGGTGAACGTCTGCGGCAACTCTGTTGACGCCGTCGCGCTGCTCGATGCGGTGAGTGGGGTTTCCTGTGCGAACGGCGAGGCGCCCACCACTCCCGCGGTGCCGGCACCGCGGGCACAGCCGCCGGCACCGGCCGCGGCACCCGAAGTGCACACGCAGCTCGCGGAGACCGGCGCGTCGGCCGGCACGGTGGGCACGGCGGTGGGCGCGGGGGCGGTGCTGCTGCTGGGCGGCGCGATGCTCTATCGACGCAAGTCCCGTGCGGTGCCCGTTCAGCGCGCCGGTTCGTGAGCGATTCCCGACCGTAGCGCCGCCCGGTGCGGGAGGTCACGCTCCCGCACTATCGGGTGATTACCCGGTTATGGGTCCGCGAACAGTTTCCGTTGGAAAACGTAGTCGTTGTCATTTCGAAGGAATTCGGCGCTACGGAAAGGCTGGCAAGTGAAGTACGCGAAGGCTGCAGGGGTTGTGGTCGGATCCATCATGGCGGTCGGCGTGGGTGCCCCCGCGTTCGCCGACACGGTGAACACCGACAACATGACCTCGATGCCCACCAGCATCAACGGTGGCATTGAGCAGGCGCTCAACGAGCAGCCGCTGCAGAAGGCCGCCGACGGCGCGCAGGTCGACTCCGCGCTGGACACTCTCGCCCAGGCGAGCGACCACCTCCGGGGCGACACTTCGGCCGACGCCCTCGTGGGCCAGGCGGGCCTGGTCGCCCAGGACGTCGCCAAGTCCGGTCTTGCCGATGCCGCGCCCGGTGCTGTGCTGCTCGGCGGGCTGCCGCTCAGCGCCCTCGGCCGCTGACGAGCGGTCACGCCCCGGGCGGCCCGGCAGCCGGCCCGGCCCGAACCGCCGGGTGCGGTCGACCGGAGCGCCCGGACCCTCCTTCCCAACCACGTACCATCCCACTGCAAGGGGACACCCAATGATGAAGAAGATGCTGGCCGGAGCCGCCCTCGCCGCCTCGGTCGTCACCGTCGGCGTCAGCGCCGGGCCGGCCATGGCGCTCGGCGACGAGTCGGGCACGACCACGGTCAACGGCAACGGCTCCGCCGAGAACTTCGGCAACACCGTGACCAGCGGTACCGAGAGCCCGCAGCTCGGCCTGGTCCAGGGCAGCCTGAACAAGCCCTGCGTCGGCCTGCCGGTCAAGGCGAACGTCGGCTCGCTGATCGGCCTGGTTCCGATCACCGCGCAGGACGTCAACGTCCTGTCGTCGCCGCAGAACGAGCAGTGCGCCGAGAACTCGACCCAGGCCAAGGGCGACGAGCCGCTGTCGCACGTCCTCAGCAACATCCCGGTCCTGACCGGCAACGGTGTCGCCAACGGCTGACGTTCCGCCCGCACCACCTGCTCGACCCGCACCACCTGCTCCACCCCGGGCCGCCGGCGATCTCCCGCCGGCGGCCCGTCGGCGTGTCCGATGGCAGGAAAGGTGGGAGACCCGTCATTGCCGCCATCCGGGCACGCTGCCAGGCTGAACGGCGTGACCAGCCATGACGTGCTCATCGTGCTCTTCACGGGGGTGCAGAGCCTCGACGTGACCGGCCCGCTCGAAGTCCTCGCCGGCGCCGCGGACGTCGCCACCGCGGCGGACGGGTGCGCACCGGCCTACCGGATACGGACCGCGGCGCTCGGCGGCGGCCCCGTACGCACCTCCGCCGGGCTGCGGCTGCTGCCCGACGAGGACCTGCGGACCGCCGCGCCGCCCGACGTCCTGCTCGTCCCCGGCGGCCACGGCACGCACCCGGCCGACCCCGAGGTCGTCGCCCGGATCGCGGCGCTCGCCCCTGGCGCCGGACGGGTCGTGTCGGTCTGCACCGGCGCCTTCCTGCTGGCCGAGGCGGGCCTGCTGGACGGCCGCCGGGCGACCACGCACTGGGCGTACTGCGGCACGCTCGCCCGCCGCTTCCCGGGGATCACCGTCGACCCCGAGCCGGTCTTCGTACGCGACGGCCGCTACGCCACCTCCGCGGGTGTCACCGCGGGCATCGACCTGGCGCTCGCCCTGGTCGAGGAGGACCTGGGCCGGGACGTCGCCCTCGCGGTGGCCCGCGGCCTGGTGGTCTTCCTGCGCAGGCCGGGCAGCCAGGCGCAGTTCAGCACGCAGCTGGCCGCGCAGCTCGCGCAGCGGCACCCGCTGCGGGAGGTCCAGCGCTGGATCACCGAGCACCCGGACGCCGACCTGTCGGTGGACGCGCTCGCGGAACGCGCCGCCCTGTCCCCGCGGCAGTTCGCCCGCGCTTTCCGGGCCGAGGTCGGGGTCACGCCCGGCCGGTACGTCGACAGGACGCGGCTCGAAGCGGCGCGCCGGCTGCTGGAGGACACCGGCTCCGGGGTCGCCGAGGTCGCCCGCGCGGCGGGCTACGGCACGGCCGAGGCGATGCGCCGCGCGTTCGTCCGCACGCTGTCGGTCCCGCCGGCGGAGTACCGCCGGCGTTTCCACTCTGCCAGGAGTTGACGATGCAGATAGCCGTACTGCTCTACGAGGGCTTCACCGGGCTCGACGTGGTCGGCCCGTACGAGATCCTTTCCCGCATGCCCGGTGCCGAGGTGGTCTTCACCGCGGTCCAGGCCGGGCCGGTGCGCACCGACATGGCCAGCCTCGCGCTGACCGCGGACCGCCCGCTGTCCGAGGTCACCTCGCCCGACATGCTGGTCGTCCCCGGCGGCCCCGGCACCGAGCAGGTGCTCGCCGACACCGCGGTCCTGGACTGGCTGCGGGCCGCCGACGCCGGGACGACCTGGACGACGTCCGTCTGCTCCGGCTCGCTGCTGCTGGCCGCGGCGGGGCTGCTGCGCGGGCGGCGGGCCGCCTCGCACTGGATCGCCCTGGAGCACCTGCCGCTCTTCGGCGCGGTCCCGAGCACCGACCGGGTCGTCTTCGACGGCAAGTACGCCACGGCCGCGGGAGTGTCCGCCGGTATCGACCTGGCCCTGCACCTGGCAGGCCGGATCGCCGGGGACGCGGTCGCCGAGGCGATCCAGCTGGTCGTGGAGTACGACCCCGAGCCGCCGTACGCGGTCGGCTCGGTCGCCGCCGCCCCGCCCGACCTGGTCGCGAGCCTCCGCTCGACGCAGCTCGCGGTCCTTCCGCGCTGACCCCGGCGGGGGCGCGGGGACCTGCGCGCCAAGCCGCGGTGCAGTCGCGGGCAAGCGGCGCGGCGCACGGTGGCCGTCACGTGGGGGCGCGGGGAACCGCGCGATCAGCCCCCACCGGGGAAAGGCGACCGTCACACCAGGGGCACCTGCAAACGGCACCCCGCCGCAGGCCACTGCTCACACGCGCGGGCCGGCGGCTGTGCAGAGGGCGTAACCGCGGGCGGCCCGCGGGGTGACCGCCGCGTAATCGCGGGTTCGTAGCGTCGAGCGGGCGCGGCCGCGGGGGCCGCGGAGGGAGGACCCCCGGGTGGGCACGACGGTGCGAACGGTGTGCTCCTACTGCGGTGTCGGCTGCGGCCTCCTGCTGGACGTCGGCGCCGGTCCCGACGGGCGCCGCACCGTGCTGAAGGCGGTCGGCGACAAGGCGCACCCGGCGAACCACGGCCGCCTGTGCACCAAGGGCGCCACGACCGCGGACATGCTCTCGGCGCCGGGCCGGCTGGAGACGGCCCTGGTCAGGCAGGAGCGCGGCGCCGAGGCCGTACCGTCGCCCGCGGGGGCGGCGATCGCCGAGACCGGCCGCCGCCTGCGGGCGATCGTGGACGAGCACGGCCCCGACGCGCTCGCCCTCTACGTCTCGGGCCAGCTGAGCCTGGAGGCGCAGTACCTGGCGAACAAGCTCGCCAAGGGCTTCGTCGGCACCAACCAGATCGAGTCCAACTCCCGGCTGTGCATGGCCAGCGCGGGTAGCGGCTACAAGCTGTCGCTGGGGGCGGACGGCCCGCCCGGGTCGTACCAGGACCTGGACCGCGCCGACGTCTTCCTCGTCATCGGCTCGAACATGGCCGACTGCCACCCGATCCTCTTCCTGCGGATGATGGAGCGGGTCAAGGCGGGCGCCAAGCTGATCGTGGTGGACCCGCGGCGCAACGCGACGGCCGCGAAGGCGGACCTGTTCCTGCAGATCCGCCCGGGCACGGACCTGGCGCTGCTCAACGGCCTGCTGCACCTGCTGCACGAGGGCGGCCACACCGACCAGGACTTCATCGCCCGCTGGACCGAGGGCTGGGAGGCGATGCCGGACTTCCTCGCCGACTACCCGCCGGCGGCGGTCGCCGGGACCACCGGCATCCCGGAGGCCGACATCCGGCGGGCCGCCGAGCTGATCGGCGGCGCGGCCGAGTGGACGAGCTGCTGGACGATGGGCCTCAACCAGTCGACGCACGGCACCTGGAACACCAACGCGCTGATCAACCTGCACCTGGCGACCGGCGCGATCTGCCGCCCGGGCAGCGGCCCGTTCTCGCTCACCGGCCAGCCGAACGCCATGGGCGGCCGGGAGATGGGCTACATGGGTCCCGGCCTGCCGGGGCAGCGCTCGGTGCTGGTCGCGGAGGACCGGGCGTTCGCCGAGGAGTTGTGGGGGCTGCCGGCCGGCACGGTCCGGGCGGACGGCGTGGGGCGCGGCACCGTGGAGATGTTCCAGCGGATGGCCGAGGGCGACATCAAGGCCTGCTGGATCATGTGCACCAACCCGGTCGCGTCGGTCGCGAACCGCCGTACCGTCATCGAGGGCCTGGAGGCGGCGGAGTTCGTCGTCACGCAGGACGTCTTCGCCGAGACCGAGACCAACGCCTACGCCGACGTCGTGCTGCCCGGCGCGATGTGGACGGAGTCCGACGGCGTCCTGATCAACAGCGAGCGCAACCTCACCCTGGCCCGGCAGGCCGTCGACCCGCCGGGTGAGGCGCTGCCCGACTGGCGCATCATCGCCGAGGTGGCGCGCGCGATGGGCTACGGCGACGCGTTCGACTACGCGGGACCCGAGGACGTCTTCGACGAGATCCGCCGCGCCTGGAACCCGGTCACCGGCTACGACCTGCGGGGCGTGACGTACGAGCGGCTGCGCGAGACCCCCGTGCAGTGGCCGGCGCCCACCGCGGACGGCCCGGACCGCAACCCGGTCCGCTATGTCGAGGGCGACGGCCTGCGCTTCCCGACGCCGAGCGGGCGGGCCGTCTTCCACCCCAGGCCGCACGTGCCGCCCGCGGAGATGCCCGACGACGACTTCCCCTTCGTGCTCAACACCGGTCGGCTGCAGCACCAGTGGCACACCCTGACCAAGACCGGCAAGGTCGCCCGGCTCAACAAGCTCAACCCCGGCCCCTTCGTGGAGCTGCACCCGCGGGACGCCGCCGAGCTGGGGATCGCCGAGGGCGACGCCGTCGAGGTCGCCTCGCGGCGCGGCCGCGCGGTGCTGCCCGCGGTGCTCACCGACCGGGTGCTGCCGGGCTGCTGCTTCGCGCCCTTCCACTGGAACGACCTGTTCGGCGAGTACCTCAGCGTCAACGCCGTCACCAGCGACGCGGTCGACCCGGTGTCCTTCCAGCCGGAGTTCAAGGCGTGCGCGGTCTCGCTGACGAGGGTCGCCGCGCCCGCGACGGCCCCCGAACCCCCCGAGCGGTCCGCGGCGGCCTCGGCGGACACGGCCGTTGCCAGGGGCGTCGACGTCTTCGGGGTGGCGGACCTGGCGCCGCCGGCGCTCGGGGAGCACGAACGCCGCTACCTGAAGGGCTTCCTGGCCGGGCTCGGCTCCGGCCTGGCAGGGGTGCCGGTGCTGCCGCCCGACGCTCCTTTCACGCCCGAGCACGCGCTGTGGGTCAACGGGGCGCTCGCGGGCATGTACTCGCGGGTCCCGGCAGGACCCGACCCGGTACCGCACACCGAAGTGCCGCAGTCCGGGCGGGAGGTGGTGGTGCTGTGGGCATCGCAGACCGGCAACGCCGAGGACTTCGCCGCCGCCACCGCCGAGCGCCTCACCGGCACCGGCCACCGGGCCACCCTGCTCGGCATGGCCGACGCCTCACCCGCCGCGCTGCCGGCCACCGCCGACCTGCTGCTGATCACCAGCACGTTCGGCGACGGCGACGCCCCCGACAACGGCACCGGCTTCTGGGACGCCCTGACCGCGCCGGACACCCCCCGCCTGGACGGCCGCCGATACGCCGTCCTGGCCCTGGGCGACTCCTCCTACGACGACTTCTGCGGCCACGGCCGCCGGCTCGACGAACGCCTCGGCGAGCTGGGCGGCGTACGCCTGGCGCCGCGTACGGACTGCGAGCCGGACTACGAGACGTCCGCCCTCGCCTGGCTCGACCAGGTGCTCGGCGCGCTGGCGGCCGGCCCCGCCACGGCTCCCGCGGCGCCCGCCGCCGCCCCCGCCGCTCCGGTCCGGCGCCCCGCAGGCGGCACCGCCCGGCTCACCGGCAACGTGCTGCTCGGCCGGCCGGGCGCCGCCAAGGAAGTACGCCGCTTCACCTTCGACACCCGCGACAGCGCCGTACCGCTGCCGTACGAAGTGGGCGACGCGCTCGGCGTCCTGCCGGTCAACTCCCCGGCCATGGTCGACGAATGGCTCGCCGCGGCCGGCCTCGACGCGCACGCGGGCGTCACCGTGCCCGGCGTCGGCGACATCCCGCTGGGCGAGGCGCTGCACCGGCACCTGGACATCACCAGGATCACCCCCGACCTGCTGCGCTTCGTCGCCGACCGCACCCACGACCGGGTGCTCAAGAAGCTGCTGCGGCCCGACAACAAGGACGAGCTGGCCAAGTGGTCCTGGAGCAGGCAGGCGGTCGACGTCGTCGCGGAGTACGCCGTCAAGGCCCGGGCCGACGAGTGGGCCGGCGTCCTGAAGAAGCTCCAGCCGCGGCTGTACTCGATATCGTCGAGCCCGCTCACCGACCCGCAGCAGATCTCGGTGACCGTCTCCGTCGTCCGCTACGACAACCCCGAGGGGCGGCCGCGCGGCGGCGTCTGCTCGCCCTTCCTGGCCGACGCCGAGCCCGGGACGACGGTGCCCGTGCACGTCCGCCGCACCCCCGGCTTCCGGCCGCCCGCCGACCCGGCGACCCCCATGATCATGGTCGGCCCCGGCACCGGCGTCGCGCCCTTCCTCGGCTTCCTCGACGAGCGCCGCGCCCGCGGCCACCGCGGCCCCAACTGGCTCTTCTTCGGCGGGCAGCACCGGGCCACCGACTTCTACTACCAGGACGACCTCGCCGCCCGCCTCGCCGAGGGCACCCTCGCCCGCCTGGACACCGCCTTCTCCCGCGACCAGCGGGCCAAGGTCTACGTCCAGGACCGGATGCGCGAGCACGGCCCGCTCCTGTGGGCCTGGCTCCAGGACGGCGCGCACTTCTACGTCTGCGGCGACGCCGCCCGCATGGCCAAGGACGTCGACGGCGCGCTGCGCGACATCGCCATCGCCCACGGCTCCCTCTCGCCCGAAGCGGCGAGCGCCTACGTCAAATCCCTCGCGACCGACAAGCGCTACGTCCGCGACGTGTACTGAGCCCCTGGGCAGGTGCCACCGCACGTGGCACCTGCCCAGGGGCTCAGAGGAACCGCGCGGCCGCCCCCACCGGCGGGAGGACGCGACGCCACCGCAAGCGGCAAGCGGCACTCCCTGACGCGCCCTCCAGAGCCTCAGCTGAGGATCTTCTCCTTGGCCCGCTGGAACTCCTCATCGGACAGGTGCCCCGCACTCTTCATCTCGGACAGCTTGGCCAGCTGCTCGGCCGAGGAGGACCCGGAGCCGGCGGTCTTCCGGATGTACTCGTCGATGTCGTGCTGCTGGGCCTTCGCGTGCTGCGTCTCCCGGCGCCCCATGCCCGACCCGCGCACGCAGACGTAGACGAAGACGCCCAGGAAGGGCAGCAGCACCACGAACACCAGCCATCCGGTCTTCGCCCAGCCGCTCAGCGAGTCGTCGCGGAACAGGTCGGCGATGATCCGGAACAGCAGGAAGATCCACAGCACCCACAGGAAGACCCACATCGCGGTCCAGAAGGCGCCGAGTACGGGGTAGTCGTACGCGAGATACACGGTGTCGCTCATGATGGCCTCCGGATTCAGCCGGGATGGGGGGACGCGGGGACGCGGCCGTCCGCCGCCGCGGCGGCGAGGGCCTGGTGGTCGAGGTCGTTGCGGTCCGCGTAGGCCTCCGCGAACTCCGCGAGGGCGCGGTCGAGGGCCTCGCCGGCGCCGGCGTAGGCGGCCAGCGCGATCGGGTCGCCGGAGCGGGCGTGCGCGCGGGCCAGGGACGCACCGCAGACGCGGGCGAAGAGCCGCAGCATCTCGGCGGTCATCGTGTCGGGCTGGGCGATGCCCTTCCAGTCGCGCAACTGCCGGATGTAGAAGTCGCGCTGCCGGCCGTCGATGCCGACGACGCGCTCCCAGCCGAGCAGGATGTCACCGGCCGACTGCATCAACCGCTGCCCGGCGACGACGCGTTGGCCCTGGTTGTCGTGGACGGCGGCGCCGGCGTAGGGGGTCAGCACCGAGGGTCCCGCCTCCTTGGCCTGGAGCAGCAGCGGGTCCTGGTCGTCGCGGCCGATGGCCAGCAGGACCCAGCAGCGGGTGCCGACGCTGCCGACGCCCACGACCTTGCGCGCCATGTCGACGACCTGGAAGCGGCTGAGCAGCAGCCGCCGCTCGGCCGACAGGCTCTCGCTGTAGCGGCGGACCAGCTCGCGCAGCGTCGACTCCAGCGCGGTGCGCTGGTCGTCGGGCAGCAGATCGCGCAGCGGGGTGATCAGCGGCGGGTCGGGGGTGATCCGGCGCTGCCCGTCGACCACGTGGGTCAGCTTGTCGAAGGCCTGCGCCGTGGTCCTGGTGCGGGCCTTCGCGAGCGCCTTGCCGGCCCGTTTGCGGACGCTCGCGTCCGGCTGCTCGTGGGGCAGCAGACCGGTCAACTGGTCGGAGTCGTCCTGCGCGTACCAGATGTCGAGGGTGCCCATGCCGGCGAAGAGCTGCATCCGCTCCCGGTACGACTCGACGGCCCCGCGGACGATCGCGGCGCGCTTGGCGGCGCCGAAGCGGCGGGCGCGGGCGGCGATCTCCAGGCTGGTCGTGAGCCGTTTGAGGTCCCATTCGAAGGGGCCTGGAAGCGTCTCGTCGAAGTCGTTGATGTCGAAGACGAGATGCCGCTCGGGGGAGGCGAGCAGCCGGAAGTTCAGCAGGTGCGCGTCCCCGCACAGCTGGGCGGTGAGCCCGGTGTGCGGTGCCCTGCCGAGGTCGGCGGCCATGATGCCGGCGGCGCCCCGGTAGAAGCGGAAGGGCGACTCCAGCATGCGGCCGTAGCGGATCGGCACCAGCTCGGGCACCCGGTCGGCGGACTGCCGCTCCAGCAGGTCCACCGGGTCGAAGCGTTTCTTTCCCGGCTCGAAGCGGGCGTGTGCGGACCGCGGCAGCTTGCGTCGTGCCGCCTTGCCGTACGCGGCCCGTTCGGCGGGGCTGCGCCGTGCCGTGGCGCTGCCGAGTGGGTTGGGGACTTCTTCACGCATGGGCTCACCGCCCTCCGTTGCCTCCATCCTGACCCCGACCCGCCGACCCCGCCACGCGAGCGCATGTCACTCTCGGTGAGCACCGGTGGCGGGCCGGGCGTCCACCGATCGGTGGACGGGAGTGTGGCCGTACGGCCGTTCCCCGCGGGGGCGGGCGGCGGGACCGTGGGTTCCATGACGGACGACGTGGTGAAGGTGCGCGGGCTTCGCAAGCGGTACGGCGAGGTGAACGCGGTGGACGGGGTGGATCTCGGCATCCGGCGCGGCGAGGTGTTCGGGATCCTGGGGCCGAACGGGGCCGGCAAGAGCACGACGGTGGAGATCCTCCAGGGCCACCGGCGCCGCGACGGCGGCGAGGTCACGGTGCTCGGGCAGGACCCGGGCACCGCGGACCGCGCGTGGCAGGCGCGGGTCGGGATCGTGTGGCAGGACGAGTCGGCGGCGGCCGAGCTGACCGTCGCCGAGACCGTAGGGCACTTCGCGCGCTACTACCCGCGGCCGCGCGACCCGGCCGAGGTCATCGACCTGGTGGGCCTGACCGGGAAGGCCGGCAGCCGCACCAAGGCGCTGTCCGGCGGGCAGCGCAGGCGGCTCGACGTGGCGCTCGGCGTGATCGGCGGCCCGGAGCTGCTGCTGCTCGACGAGCCGACGACCGGCTTCGACCCGGCGGCCAGGAGGCAGTTCTGGTCGCTGATCCGCCGCCTCGCCGACGAGGGCACCACGATCATCCTCACCACCCACTACCTGGACGAGGCCGAGGCGCTGGCCGACCGGCTCGCGGTGATCGCGGCGGGCAGGGTCGTCGCGGAGGGCGAACCCGGTTCGCTGGCCGGCCGCGCGCAGGCGCGGGCGACCGTGCACTGGGCGGAGCCGGACGGCACCGCACGCAGCGAGGAGACCGACACCCCGACCCGTACGGTCGCGGAGCTGGCCGGCCGCTTCGACGGCGATATCCCCGGACTGCGGGTCACCCGGCCCACGTTGGAGGACGTCTACCTGCGGCTCATCGGATCGGAGGACAGGTGATGGCCGGTACCGCCGCCGCCGGGGCGCTCGCCCCCGCGCAGGACGACCGCACCGCACGGCTGCCGGGCGCGTGGCGCCTGGGCCTGCTGCGCGGGGCGATGGAGATCCGGATGTTCTTCCGGCTGCGCGAGCAGGTGGTCTTCACCTTCGCCTTCCCCATCGTCTTCCTGTTCCTGTTCGCCTCGATCTTCCACGACGACATGGCGAACACCGGCTCCACCGCGTCCCAGTACTACGTCGCCTCGATGATCGCGGCCGGCATCATGTCCACCAGCTTCCAGTCGCTGGGCATCTCCATCGCGATCGAGCGCGACGACAAGGTGCTGCGCCGGCTGCGCGGCACACCAATGCCGCCGGCCGCGTACTTCCTCGGCAAGATCTGGCTGGTGCTGGCCACCGGCCTGCTGGAGACGGCCGCGCTGCTGGTCTTCGGCTCCACCGTCTACGACGTGGACCTGCCGTCCGACGCCAACGGCTGGCTCACCCTCGGCTGGATCTTCGTGCTCGGCATCACCGGCTGCGCGCTGCTGGGCATCGCGATCAGCAGCGTGCCCAAGTCCGGCAAGAGCGCCACCTCGGTGGTCGTCCTGCCCTTCCTGGTCCTGCAGTTCATCTCCGGCGTGTACATCCTGATCGACACGGTGCCCGGCTGGATGCTGACGGTGGGGGCGTTCTTCCCGCTGAAGTGGATGTGCCAGGGCCTGCGCGGGGTGTTCCTGCCGGACGCGGCCGCCGCGCTGGAACCGGCGGGCAGTTGGGAGTACGGGCGTATCGCACTGGTGCTGGCCGCCTGGTGCGTCGGAGGATTGGTGCTGTGCCTGCTGACCTTCCGCTGGAAGAACCGGAACGACGGCTGACCGGGCCCGAGCCCGCCGCGGGCGGTCCCCGCGGCGGGCACGTATGGGAGCGCACCTTCCTGCCGTGGGACGTGTACTTCGCGGTGGTGTGGGTGGGGACGGTGCTGTTCGCGCTCGCCGCGGAGCAACCGGGCGCCGGGGTACGCGCCGTCGCCGCCTGCCTGTTCTGCCTGCCGGTCCCGTGGTACGTGTGGGTCGGCCGCCCGCTGCTGGTCGAGCAGGCCGTCGACAGCCGGCCGGCCGTACGCTACCTGGTCGGCCTGGTGCTGCTGTTCCTGCCGCCCGCGGCCCTCGTCGGCGAGACCCGGCTGGCCACGTTCGCCCTCGTGCCGCAGTGCTTCATGCTGCTGAGGGTGCGGAGCGCGCTCACCGCGGTCGCGGTCGTCAACATCGCGCCGGTCGCCGCCTGGGCGCTGATCTGGCGGCCCGACACCCACGACCTCTACTACAACTCCGTCTTCGCCGTCGTCACCCTCGCCTTCTCCGCGGTGGTGGGCAGCTGGATCATCCGCATCATCGAGCAGAGCATGGAACGCGCCGATCTGGTCGCCGAGTTGGACGCCAGCCGCGGCGAGGTCGCCCGGCTGTCCGCGGAGCGCGGCGCCCTGGCGGAACGCGAACGGCTCTCCCGGGAGATCCACGACACCCTCGCGCAGGGGTTCACCAGCATCCTGATGCTGGTGCAGGCCGTCGAGACGGAGCTCGGCGACGACCCCGCGCTGGCCCGCCACCACCTCGCCCTCATGGCGGGCACCGCCCGGGAGAACCTGGCCGAGGCCCGCGCCCTGGTCGCCGGCAACGCCCCCGCGGGCCTGGACGGCGGCTCCCTGCCCGACGCCCTGCGCCGGCTCGCCGCCCGGCACGCCGAGCAGACCGGCGCACCCGCCACCGTCGACATCACCGGCGCCGTACGCGGCCTGCCCGCGGCCGTCGAGGTCGTCGCCCTGCGCAGCTGCCAGGAGGCCCTGGCCAACTCCCGTCGGCACGCGGGCGGTTCCATACCCGTCGCGCTCGAACTGGGCTACGCGGAGGACACTTTGCGGATCGCGGTACGCGACACCGGCTGCGGCTTCGACCCCGCGGGGCCGCCCGGCACCGGCTACGGGCTGCCAGGACTGCGGGCCAGGGCCGCCGAGATGGGCGGCACCGCCGTCGTCGACAGCGCGCCGGGCCGCGGCACCGCGATCACCGTCACCCTGCCGCTCGCGGCCGGCACAAGGAGCACCCCGTGATCCGCATCCTGCTCGCCGACGACCACCCCGTCGTCCGCGAAGGCCTGCGCGCCATGCTCGACGCGGAGGCCGACCTCGACGTCGTCGGCGAGGCGTCCAGCGGCCCGCAGGCCGAGGCGCTGGCCGCGTCGCTGCGGCCCGACATCGTCCTGATGGACCTGCGGATGCCGGACGGCGGCGGCGTCGAGTCCATCGTCCGCATGACCGCGGCCGGGCTGCCCTGCCGGGTCATCGTGCTCACCACCTACGAGACCGACGGCGACATCCTGCGCGCCGTCGAGGCCGGCGCCGCCGGGTACCTCCTCAAGGACCTCGCCCGCGGCGAACTCGCCGACGCGGTGCGGGCCGCCGCCCGCGGCGAGACGGTCCTGGCGCCCACCGTCGCCGCCCGCCTCGTCGACCGCCTCCGCGTCCGCCCCGAGCGCCCCCGCCTGTCCGACCGCGAGACCGCCGTCCTCCGCCTCGTCGCCGACGGCTGCACCAACGCGGAGATCGGCCGCCGCCTCTTCATCGGCGAGTCCACGGTCAAGACGCATCTGCTGCGCGCTTTCACGAAGCTCGGCGTCACCGACCGCACGGCGGCCGTCACCTCCGCAATGCGCCACGGCCTCCTGGACCCCTGAGCCCCCGGCCCTTGCGGCGGGGCTCGCCGCTCTCCCGCCGTCCCGGCCGGCCGCGCAGTTCCGCCGCGCACAGCGTTCGCCCCTGGCAGGGGCTTGCCCTCTGCGGAGAGGGCGGGCGTTTTTCAGCGGCGCGGGGAACTGCGAGACCAGCCCCGACGGCGGGTGGAAAGCGACGCCACAGCAAGGGGCACCCGGGAGCGGGTGCGTCACGCACCCTCCGCGTAGGCGAGAAAGGACCGCGCCGGGCGCCCGGTCACCTCACGGACGGTGGACGTCACGACGGCATTCCCCCCCTCCCGCATCAAGCGGAAAAGCGCGAGCTGCCACTCCACGGACCGCTCCGCGACCCCGCGCCCGCGCAGCGCCGCCGCGAAGGCGGCCGGTTCCTGCGGTACGTACCGCAGGTCACGCCCGTCCGCGCGCCCGAGCGCGCTGAGCGCCTCACCGTGCGTGAGCGCGGAAGGCCCCGTCAGCTCGTAGACCTGACCGCCGTGTCCGCCCGACGTGAGGGCGACCGCGGCGACCTCCCCGACATCCCTGGTGTCGACGAAGCTCAGCGCCGCCTCCCCCGCGGGGAGTTCCAGGACGCCCCGCTCCCGCAGCGGCCCGGCGAACCCTTCGCCGAAGTTCTGCTGGAACCAGTTGGGCCGCAGCACGGTCCACTCCCGCCCGGACATCCGCAGGTCGTGCTCCCAGCCCGCCATCGGTACCAGCGAGGGCAGCCGATCCGCGCCCAGCACGGACAGCAGCACGACCCGCCGTATCCCGTCCGCGTCGTCGAGCAGCTGGTGCATCAGCAGTTCCGGCTCGGACTGCCGGACCGGCCCGACCACGTAAAGGCCCTCCGCCCCCTCCAGCGCCGGGCGCCATGTGCTGCGGTCGTCCCAGTCGAAGCGGACCGGCTCGGCCCCGGGCGCCGCGGCCCCCGGCGTGCGGCTGGCCGCGCGGACCTTCGCGCCGCGTGCGACCAGCGCGTCCACCACCGGCCGCCCGCTCTTCCCCGTGGCACCGATCACCAGCACGTCCATGACGCCTCAGCCCCTTCGTGTGTGCCTTGCGAGGCCGACACTATGTACCGGGCATCGGATGATGAATGCCGCAGAGCCCTGAATTCATGTCCATGCGTCCTGCCGGGGCGGTACGGGCCGCCGTACACTGCCCCGCATGGACGTACTGGCCGACGCACTGGCCGCCATGCGCACCGGCCGGACGCGTTCGGCCCGTACCGAGGTCCGCGCCCCCTGGGGGCTGCGCTTCCCCGAGGTCGGCGGCGCTACTTTCCACGTCGTCCTCGAAGGCGAGTGCTGGCTGCTGCCGCCGGAGGGCGGTGACGGTGACCCGGTCCGGCTCGGCCCCGGCGACTCGGTCTTCCTGCGGCGCGGCAGCCCGATGAGCCTTGCCGACGACCCGTCGACCCCGCCGGCCGACTTCGTGCCGCGGGAGTGGGAGCCGGGCCAGACGATCGGCCGGGTGGACATCGAAGGACCCGGCCCGCGCACCCTGCTGCTGTGCGGCGCCTACCCGCTGGGCCGGGCGCGGCCGCACCCGCTGATGGCCGAGCTGCCCGACCTCGTCCACCTGCCGTGCAGCCCCGACGGGCACCCGGCGCTGCACGCGGCGATCGGCCTGCTCAGCGCGGAGCTCGACGTGCGCAGGCCCGGCAGGGACGGCATCGTGCCGGCCCTGGTGGACGCCCTGCTGCTGTACATCCTGCGCGGCTGGTTCGCGGACAGGTCGGCTGCCGAGGCCCGCGGCCTGGGCCGGCCCGGCTGGGCCACGGCGCTCACCGACCCGGCGGTCGGCGCCGCGCTCGAAGCGATCCACGCCGAGCCGGCCCGCGCGTGGACGGTGGAGGAGCTGGGCGCCCGCGGCGGCCTGTCGCGTTCGGCGTTCGCCCAGCGCTTCACCGCCCTGGTGGGCACACCCCCGCTGACGTATCTGACCTGGTGGCGGATGACGGCGGCGGGCCGGCTGCTGCTGTCGGGCGACGCACCGCTGCGGGTGGTGGCGGAACAGGTCGGCTACAGCGCGGAGTTCGCCTTCGCCAAGGCCTTCAAGCGCGAGTACGGCATCGCGCCTGGCCGCTACCGCAGGTCCGCGGTGGCGGCCGGGTGACCGCCACGGCCCTCGGACGGCCGTGAGCCGCCTCGTCGGGACGAGGCGGCTCACGGGGTCGTGCGGGGTCGTGCGGGTGTCCTACGAGGGCATCGCGGCGGTCACAGGCCGCCGGTGTAGAGCAGGCGGTTCGGCGAACCCGCGGTGACGCTCAGCACGTTCTCGGTGCCCTGGCTCGCGACCCAGTCGCCCACGGTCTGCGCGTCGGCGGTCGGGTTCGCCGCCTTGTAGAGCAGCGCGACCCCTGCGGCGTGCGGGCTGGCCATCGAGGTGCCGTCCAGCGCGATGCTGCCGCCGCCGAGCTTGGCGGAGGTGATGTTCTGGCCGGGCGCGTAGAGCGACAGGCACTTGCCGAAGTTGCTGAAGCTGGCCTGCTGGTCGGCCGAGGTGCTCGCCCCGACGGCGAAGACGCCGACAGCGCCTGCGGGCGAGAAGTTGCAGGCGTCCGCCGAGCTGTTGCCGGCGGCGACCACCGGCAGCACACCCGCGTCGGCCAGCGCGGTGGCGGCGTCGTTCACCGCGGTGGAGGAGCTGCCGCCGAGCGAGGCGTTCAGCACGGCGGGCTGCTTGGCGTTCTTCGCCACCCAGTCGAAGCCGGCGATGACCCCGGCCCAGCTGCCGGAGCCGTCGCAGTCCAGCACGCGGACGCTGACCAGGTTTGCCTGCGGCGCGACACCGTAGGTGGCGCCGCCGACCGTGCCCGCGACGTGGGTGCCGTGGCCCTGGCAGTCCTGCCCGTTGCGGCCGTCACCGATGGCGTCGAAGCCGGGCACGGCCCGCCCGCCGAACTCGCTGTGGCCGAAGTCGATGCCGGTGTCCATGATGTACGCGGTCGCGCCGGCGCCCTTGCCGACGGTGTTGAACTGCCCGTCCAGCGGCAGGTTGTGCTGGTCGATCCGGTCCAGGCCCCAGTCGGAGGCCGCGGCCCTGACGGCGCTGGGGGCGGCGGCGGGGGCGGCGAGAGCGGCGGGGGCGGCAGGAGCGGAGGGGACGGTGGTGTCGGTGGTGTGCGCCAGGTCGTAGGCGGTCACCGTGGCGTTCTCCTCGACCGCCTCCACGCCGGACATCCTGCGGACCGCGTCGAGCTGCCTGGAGTTGAGCGAGACGGCGAAGCCGCGCAGCGCGCTGCTGTAGGTGAAGAACGGCTTGACGCCGGACTTCTGCGCCATCGCCGACGGGTCGAAGGCCTTCTGCACCGTGACGATGTACTGCCCGGCGAGGGCGTCGTCGTGCGTACGCAGCGGGGCGAGGGTGGCGGCGGGCGTCGGAAGGGGGATGGCTGCCACCGCAGGGGTGGCGGCCACGGTCAGTGGTGCGAGGACCATTGCCGCGGCGGATAGGCCGCGCGCGAACAGGCGCATAGGAGGACTCCGGTGGGGACGGTGGCGATTCGGTGGCGTCCACGCCGTAGTGCCGCCCGCCGTCAGGTGCGGCGTTCACGGGCGTCCAAGGGCGCGGCCGGACCTACGATCTGACGATCGCCCACCCCGCGGGATCTGACACACGTACGAAGCCGGCAGCGTCAGCCGAATGGCGCGGCATCCGGCGTACATGGCAGGGCCATCGGGTGTCGTGCCCGCGACCCGGCAATGTGCGCGGCCTGGGCAATGTGCCGCGCCCCTCCGCCCGCGAGGGCGCCCGGGGTCAGGGCACGGCGACCGCGGAGGCGGCCGCGTGCAGCAGCAGCTCAGAGCCGAGAGTGGTGAGGGTGTGGCGGCTGGAGCGGCCGCTGCGCCGGGTGGCGACCAGGCCGGCCCGCCGCAGGACGGTGGCGTGCTCGCTGGCCGAGGCGGGCGACAGGCCGACCCGGTGGGCCAGCTGGCCGGTCGTCACACCGTCGGCGATCACTTCCAGCACCGCGGCCCTGCTGTGCCCCAGCAGCGCGGCCAGCCCGTCGAGCGGGCCGCCCGGCGGCGTGAGGAGCGGGTGGCCGCCGGTGCCGGGCGCCACCTCGTAGTAGAGCGTCGGCTGCTCCTCGTCCGGATCGCAGGGCACGTACGAGCTGAACACGCCCGGCGCCAGCACCAGGCCGCGCCCGTCGAGGTGGTAGTCGTACTCGATCTCCGCCCGTGTCCGCACTTCGAGCACCGGGGGCCGCCAGCGCACCCGGGGTCCGAGGCTGTGCAGCACCTGCTCGATGCCGCCCTCGCCCAGCTGCCGGGTGCGTGCCGCCCGGTCCGCGGCGAGGGCCGAGGCCAGCGCCCGCCAGTACGGTGCCACGGCCACCCGGTGGTAGTCGCGTACCGCCGCGGCCAGCCGGCTCGCCGCCGTCGGGTCGCCGTCGGCCAGGTCCCGGGTCCAGCGGGGCAGCGGCCGGTGCCTGCCGACGTACTCCAGGTCGGCGCGCAGCACCTGCCGCGGGGTGCTCAGCAGCCGCTCCAGCTCGTCGTCCAGGGTCTGCAGCCCGATGTGCGGGCGCAGGAAGCGCGGGACGGGGTGCGAGGGCTCCGCGGGGGCGAGTTGCACGAAGGACGGCCCCCGCGGCGGCCGCCGGCCCGGGCCGCCGCCGGGCTCCGGTGCGGTCAGGCCCGCCCGCACCAGCCGCCGCCAGCCGTCCAGGCCGGGCGTTCCGGCGAGCTGTGTCAGCCGGAAGGTGCTGAAAGTGGTGGCCGTCAGCGGGCTCGGACTGCCCGCTATCCGGGTGCGGGCCAGATCGGTCAACGTGAAGTGGATGCGCACGGGCTCCCCCATTTGCTTCGACCAGGGCCGAAACCTGTCGCCGTTGTCCTTTCTACACGGCACGGTGGGTGCGCGGGGTTCCCCTGAGCGTTCGGGGGAGGCCAGGGGAGCCGCGTACTGGCGGCCGGTCAGGCCGCGGCACGGAACGGGAGGACGTGGGATGAAAGCACGGCAGTGGACCCGGGTGCGCCGCACTCGCGCCCAGATGCGGGGAACGGCAACGGCGTCGGGGCCGGCGCCGGCCTCCGCGCGGATCGGCGCCGCGGCCCTGGTGGCGGGCGCGGTCGCCGCCCTTCTCGCGGTGCCGGCCGACGCCAGCGCGGCGGCCTCCGGCAGCGGCATCCCCGACCTGCCGGGAGTGCCGGCGAACGTCTCCGGGATGCAGGGACCCGTCGTCACCCACCCGGTGCAGCAGCCGATCTCCTATCCCGCGGGCGAGGTGTGCGCCTTCCCCACGAGCGCCGTGTTCCCGGTGAGCGACCTGACCACGAGGACGTGGACCGACGCCGCGGGCACCCCGGTCTTCGCGATCGAGAGCGGTCCGCTCGTCATGGATGTCACCAACCTGGCGAACGGGAAGTCCGTCGAGCGCGACATCTCGGGCACGGGCGTGATCACGTACCCCGACCCCGACTCGTTCGTCCTCAGCGGCAACGACTGGTCGGCGGGCTTCCACACCGGTGACCAGCCGCACAACCAGTGGATCGTGGCGAGCACCTTCATGTCCGTCAAGATCAGCACGGTGGCGGGCAGGACGACCAGGACGCTGCTGGCGCTCGCGGGACCGTACGAGGACCTCTGCAAGACGCTGGCATGAGACGGGCGGGCGGCGCGGCAATGTGCCGCGCCGCCCGATCCGCTGCGGTGTACCGAGCCTCAGGCGTCCGTCGCCGGCGCCGCGTCGCGCCACATCGGATACATCTGCGGGCCGTCGGGAAGGTCGATGGTGCTGCCGGTCCAGACGAATCCGAGGCGCGCGTAGAGCGCGCGGCTGCGCAGGGAGCTGGCCTCCAGGTAGGCGGCGCGGCCCTCGCGGTCGCAGCGCTCCAGCACGTTGTTGATCAGCTCGGTGCCGCGCCCCTGGCTGCGGGCCGAGGCGTCCACCGCGATCAGCATCAGGTGCTCGTGCGCCCGGTCCTTGGGGTGCCGCTCGTCGAGGATCCTGGCGATGGCCTCGACGCGCTCGTTGGCCGGGTCGACGGCGCGGCGCAACTCCGCGGGGCCGTCCTCGTCGGCCGGATGACCCCCGGCCGGCACCGAGAACCACAGGGCCACCGCGGAGCCGTCCTCCGCGAGGTCGACGTAGCCCTCGGCAAGGGCGGAGGCCGCGAACGCGCCCATCATCGTGCCGTGCTTCGCCCGCCGGTCGTCCGGGTCGGGAAACACCCAGCCGCTGACCGGGTCCTCCCCGAAGACCCGGTCCAGCAGGTCGGTCACCGCAGCCGTGTCGTCCTGCCCGGCCCGTCGGATCGCCACACCCATGTGCTTGTCCTCCGCCTGTCTGCTGGTCTTATCAACTGATCATGCCCATAGGGCGTTTGCAGCCTAAGCCCTGGCGGACGGCCGGATACCGGCGGTAGGTCACCCGGCCGTGCCGGCCCGTTCCGTACGGGCCTCGATCGCGTGCAGCACCGCGACCATGTCGCCGCCGCCGTGGCCGAGCCCCACGGTCTCGTCGAACAGCGCATGGCAGACGTCCAGCAACGGCGACGCCAGGCGGGCGTCGCGGGCCGCCTCGGCAATGAGCCGGTTGTTCTTGAGCACGTCCAAGGCGGCGGCCTGGACGGCGAAGTCACGGTCCCTCAGTTTGGGGGCCTTCGCACGGGACACCGCACTGGCCATCGGCCCGGCGTCCAGCACGGCCAGGAAGCGGTCGCGGTCGAGCCCGTGGCGGTCGGCGAAGTGGAAGGCCTCGGTGAGGCCGGTGACCATGGTGATCAGGAACAGGTTCACCGACAGCTTCGTCAGCAGCGCGTCCGGCACCGGTCCGCAGTCGACGGCGTCCCGGCACATCGGCGCCAGCAGCGGCCGTACGGTGTCCACCGACTGAGCGTCCCCGGCCAGCATCGCCACCAGCTGCCCGTCCTGCGCCGGCCCGCGCGACCCCGACACCGGCGCCTCCACGTAACGCCCGCCCGCGGCAAGGACCTCGGCCTCCAGCGCGCGCGAGTAGCCGGGCGAGGTGGTACCCATGTGCACGATCGTCCGCCCCGCGACCTGCCCGGCGAAGGCGTCCGTGCCGCGCGCCAGGACGGCGTCCATTGCCGCGCCGTCAGCCAGCATCACGAAGACGACGTCGCTGTCCCGCAGCACCTCACCGGGTGTCCCCGCGATCCGCGCGCCTGCCTCGCGCGCCGCCTCGCACCTGGCGGCCGTCCTGTTCCACACGGTCAGCGGGGTCCGCCCGGCAAGGTGCCGCGCCAGGTTGACGGCCATGGGCTGCCCCATGACGCCGAGCCCGAGAAATCCGACTCCGACCATTCCGCCCGGTCCTTTCCTCGTGAGGGCGCACCGGCCGTAGGGACCGCTTGCGATCTATGACATCCGTCATAATACTGAGTGCTATGACCACCGTCATAGCCCCGGTCGCCTCCCGCCTCCCGCACGCCGCCGGGAGTGCACCTCGGCCCGCTGCCCCGCGCTGGCGGACCGCCGTCGTCACGCCCGCCGACGCCGGCGCGCTGCGCGACCTCTTCGCCGCCTGCTCCCAGGACACCGTCCGGCTCCGCTTCTTCGGCCGCGTCCGCGCCCTGCCCGCGGAGTACCTCGACGACGTGCTGGCCGGCCGCGCCGACGTCCACGACGCGGTGGTGGCCTACGAGGACGGCGCGAGCGGGGCGCACCCGGCCGGCCTTGCCAGCCTCGCCCTGCCCCCGGGCGCACAGGTCGCGGAACTGGGCGTGCTCGTCGCCGATGCCTGGCAGCGGCAGGGCGCGGGCCGCGCCATGGTCGACCTGCTGCTGGCCCGTGCCCGCGCCCGCGGTGTCCCGCGGGTCGGCGCCGCCGTCCTGCCCGGGCGCTCCGGCCTGCTCGCCGCCCTGGGCCGCCGCCTGCCCGCGGAGCACCTGGCGCTTTCCGCGGACGGCCCCAGCGGCGTCTATAAGCTGGACTGACCAGGAGGAGGCCGGCGATGACTGCACCCCGCACACGCGGCCCGCGGGAACGTATGGTCTTCGCCGCGGCCCAGCTCATCCGCCGTGACGGCGTCGGCGCGACCGGCATGCGCGACGTCGCCGCCCGCGCCGAGGCGCCTCGCGGGTCCCTCCAGCACTACTTTCCCGGCGGCAAGGAACAGCTGGTCAACGAGGCCGTCACGTGGGCCGGCCACTATGCAGGCAAGCGCGTCGCCCGCTACCTCGCGGCCCTCCCCGAGCCCACTCCCGGCGCGCTGTTCGCCGCGATGACCCGCCAGTGGATCGACGAGTTCGAGGCCGCCGGCTTCGGCACCGGCTGCCCGGTCGCCGCCGCCACCGTCGACTCGACGGCCTCCACACCCTCGGCCCGCGAGGCCACGGCCACCGCCTTCGCGGCCTGGGCCGCCCCGCTGACCGAGGCCCTGACCACCCTCGACGTGCCCCCCGCCCGCGCCCCCGCGCTGGCCACCCTGATGATCTCCACCCTGGAGGGCGCCATCCTCCTGGCCCGCGCCCAGGAGTCCACCGCCCCCCTCGTCACGGTGGCGGCGGAACTGGCCCCGCTCCTCGACTCCGCCGCCACCCGCTAGGACGACTCCCGTGCGAGCATCCCTTCGACCTGGGCCGCACTGAGCCCGGTCGGGGTGTCCGGGTCGAGGGCCGCCGCGACGACGACCGCCTCCAGGTCCAGCATCAGCGCGTGCACCTCGTCCGCGGAGACATGGTGGGTGTCCACCTGGATCTCCAGTTCCACCGCGTCCCCGGCCGCCCCGACCTGGACCATCAGCTTGTCGAGGTAGGTCGGGAAGGGCTTGCCCCAGCGCAGGGAGCTGACGGCCCGTGCGTCCGCCAGTTCCTGCGCGGACGGCGGCACCTGGCCGGGCGGTTCGACGCCGAGGTCGAGCCGGCGGTCGTTGAACAGGCAGGATGTCTCGACGACTTCGCCGCGCTCCCGGTCGATCCGGGCGCGTAGCTCGTCCAGCGCCGCCGGGTCGTAGTAGGCGTGCTTCGAGCAGAGCGCCGAGGCACGCCGGGTACGGTCCACGACCTCGTCGAAGGTGGCGTCGGCGGTGTCGACCATGAACAGGCCGTTCACGGACAGCGGATGGGACACCCCGGCCAGGCCCGGCCGGAAGCGGTTGCTGACCACCACCTGGATCAGCATGGGGCTGATGCCGGTCAGCCGGGCCACCGCCAGCGCGTACCCGGCGAGGAGCACCGAGGACGTCGAGTCGCCGGTGCGGGCGGCCACGGCCCTCGACGCCAGGTGCAGGGCGCGGGAGGTGAAGACGCCGAGCCGGTAGCGCGGCTCGCCGCGGTCCACGCGGGGGCCGAACCGCCGGGGCCCGGCCGCGCGCAGCAGGCGCTCCCAGTGGCGCAGCGAGACGTCGTTCTGCCGCCGGGCGGACGGCGCGCCCTGTAACGCCGCCAGTTCCAGCGGCCCCGTCGCGGGCGCCGGGCCGGCCGGTTGCCCGGTGGCCGGGTCGCGCTCGCCCAGCTCGCGCAGCATGACGGCGATCCCGCCGCCGTCGGTGGCGACGTGCGAGATCGTCACCACGACGTGGGTGACCCTGCCCCGGCTGCGCACCGCGGCCATTCGGATCGGCCACTCCTCGGCGTGGTCGAAGGGCGTCGCCTCCCACCGCTCGGCCAGCTCCCGGGCGGCCAGGTCCGGGTCGGCGCCGTCCGCGGAGTCGACGATGCCCAGCACGGCCTGCCCCGAGCCCGCCACCTCCTGGACCGGGCCGCCGTCCGCCCCGGTCCGGATGCGCGCCCGCATCGAGGCGTAGCGGCACATGAAGAACCGCAGTTCCGCGGCGAGGTCCTGGACGGTGCGGCCGTCCGTGACGGGCACCGCGCCGCCCATGCTCATCGACGTGCCGGCCTGCTGCATCAGCGTCCAGACCTTGCGCTGCCCCCAGGTCAGCCCGCCGGCGCCGGCGCCGGCCCCCTCGAAGGGCACGACGACCCGGTCCGTCATCCGCGCCCCGCCCAGAATCGTCCCCGGTACCGGTTCAGCCATCGGCCGCCGTCCCCTCACCTCGTCTGCCGCTCCCCGATTCCAGCCGGGTCATCTTCGGGCCGGCCCTCCCGGCGTCGCAAGACTTTGAGAAAATTCGCAAGAATGGCAGTCAATTCATGTAAGCAGCCGTCACATCACGATCAGGCGCTTCAGTTGTGACGCCGGCACGCCTCAGCTCCGGGCGGCAGGCCCGGGGGCTGAGGAGGGTGACGGGCTGCCGACTTCCCACCCGCCGGTGTGGCAGCTCGCGGCAGGCGTTCCACCTACCGCGGGCCATTGCGCAGGCCGGTGTGACAGGCCTCCGCGGCCATTCCGCCCGCCGGTGTGACAGACCGCCGCCCGCGGCCAGGCCGAGCGAAGACCTCCCCTTGTGCTTTAGGGTGCGAAAAAAGGCGGGCACCCGCCCCGCCGGCCCCGCGTCCAGCGGCACGTGAGGAGCGCAGCGCGATGACAAACGGCACGATCGTCGTCGGCGTCGACGGTTCGACCCCCGCCCGGCAGGCGCTGCGCTGGGCCGGCCGCCAGGCGGAGATGACCGGCTACGCGCTCGTGGCGGTGATGGCCTGGGAGCTGCCGGGAGCCTTCGGCTGGGCGGGCGTGCCCGGGCTCCCGGACGACCTGGACCTGGAGCAACCCGCCGCCCAGGCGCTGGCGGAGGCGGTCAGGGACGCGCTCCCGCCGGAGCAGGCGCAAGCCGTCGAGCAGGTGGTCGTGCCGGGCAACCCGGCCCAGGCCATCCTCGACCGGGCCGAGGGCGCCGAGCTGGTCGTGGTCGGTGTCCGCGGCCACGGCACCTTCCGCGCGACCCTCCTCGGCTCGGTAAGTCATACCGTCACACTTCATGCGTCCTGCCCGGTGGTGGTGGTGCGTGGGACTACCGATGTGACGGGATAGCCGCAGCTCACTGCGCCTTTGCCAGAGTTATCCACAGGCTGTGACGACAGCCGCTCCTGAGGTGTGCTCGGCGGAGCATCATGGGGGCATGAACGAAACGACCGGATCCGCCAGCGGGTCCACGCCCGCATCCGACGCCGTGCCTGCCGTGCCCGCACCCTCCCCCGCCCCCTCGGGCTCCCTGGGCGGCGCCCTGCCCGGCGGCATCCCGGGCTCGCTCCCCGACTGGGAGAAGAGGTATCGCGCACCCCGGGTGGGACTGCCGGAGTGGGCGGAGGACGCCCCCGACCGCAGCCTGTACGTCTCCGACGTCACCGGTACGTACGAGCTGTACGCGTGGAACCGGACGACGGGCGAGCGCCGCCAGGTCACCGACCGGCCGAACGGCACGACGGACGGCACGCTCAGCCGCGACGGCGAGTGGGTGTGGTGGTTCTCGGACACCGACGGCGACGAGTTCGGTGTGTGGATGCGCCAGCCGTTCGGCGGGGGCGAGGACATACCGGCCGCTCCCGGGCTCGCCCCCTCCTACCCGGCGGGCGTGGCACTCGGCGTCGGCGGTCTCGCGGTCATCGGGCGCTCCACGGACGACGAGGGCACGACCGTGCATGTCGTGCCGCCGCAGGGCGCGGAGGCGTACGAGATCTACCGGCACGAGGAGTCCGCGGGCGTCGGCGACCTGTCGGAGGACGGCACCCTGGTGGTGATCGAGCACACCGAGCACGGCGACGCGATGCACAGCGCGCTGCGGGTGCTGCGGGTCGCGGACGGCTCCGTGGTGGCGGAGCTGGACGACACCGAGGGCGGCACCCGGGAGCTGGGCCTGGACAGCCTCGGCTTCGCGCCCGTGCCCGGCGACACCCGGCTGCTGGTCGGCCATCAGCGGGCGGACCGCTGGCTGCCGATGATCTGGGACGTCGCGAGCGGCGAGCAGACCACGCCCGCGATAGACCTGCCGGGCGACGTGCAGGCCGAGTGGTACCCGGACGGCAGCGCACTGCTGGTGGTGCACGACTTCCGCGCGCGCAGCGAGATGTTCCGCTACGACCTGGCGGACGGCACGCTGACCGCGCTCGACACCCCGCGGGGTTCGGTGGGCGGCGCCACCGCCAGGCCGGACGGCACGGTGGAGTATCTGTGGTCGTCGGCGGCCCGTCCGCCGGCGGTGCGCTCGACGACCGGCGCGGTCGTACTGGAGGCCCCGGGGCTGCGGGCGCCCGAGTCGGTCCCGGTGGAGGACGTGTGGGTGGACGGCCCAGGCGGCCGCATCCACGCCCTGGTGCAGCGGCCCACGACCGGTGCGGCCCGGGCCAGGGGTCCGCTGCCGACGGTCTTCGAGATACACGGCGGCCCGACCTGGCACGAGTCGGACTCCTTCGCGGCCGGCCCCGCGGCCTGGCTGGACCACGGCTTCGCGGTGGTGCGGGTCAACTACCGCGGTTCGACCGGGTACGGCCGGGAGTGGACGGACGCGCTCAAGCACCGGGTGGGCCTGATCGAGCTGGAGGACATCGCGGCGGTCCGCGAGTGGGCGGTGTCGTCGGGGCTGGCGGACCCGGCACGGCTGGTGCTCACCGGCGGCTCGTGGGGCGGCTATCTGACGCTGCTGGGCCTGGGCACCCAGCCGGGTGCGTGGGCGGTGGGCGTCGCGGCGGTCCCGGTCGCCGACTACCCGACCGCGTACGCCGACGAGATGGAGGCGCTCAAGTCGCTCGACCGGACGCTCTTCGGCGGCTCACCCGCCGAGGTGCCCGAGCGCTATGCCGCCTCGTCCCCGCTGACGTATGTGGACAGCGTCGTCGCCCCGGTCTACATCAGCGCCGGCACGAACGACCCGCGCTGCCCGATACGCCAGATCGACAACTACGTGGAGCGGCTGCGGGCGCTCGACAAGCCGCACGAGGTGTACCGCTACGACGCGGGCCACGGCTCCCTCGTGGTGGAGGAGCGCATCAAGCAGGTCCGCCTGGAGCTGGCCTTCGCCCTACGCCACGTCGGCGGCTGATCCGACCGGCTCGCCGGCGGCACCCGCCGCGTCCGGGCCGGGGCCGGAGGCGGTGTCCGGGTCCGGGTCGGGGTGCGGCGGGGACAGCAGGCCCAGGGCCGCGTCGTCCCGGGCCTCGGCCTCGCGGCGAGCCAGCCGGAAGTACATGAAGACGACGAAGCCGGCGAAGACGAACCACTCACCGGTGTAGCCGAGGTTCTGGAAGGCCTTGAGGTCGAGGCCGCTGCCCGGGGGCGCCACCGGGGGCACCGGCTTCAGGGGCGAGGCGGAGTGGGTGGCGGTGATCCAGCCGCTGTAGACGGGATACGGCAGGAGGTTGACGAGGGAGGCGGCACTGATGATGCCGAGCTGACCGGTCGGCAGTGCACCGGGAGCGGCGGGCACCCCGTTGCTGCCCGCGGCCTCGGCGTACTGCAGCGCACCGGTCACGGAGACCTCGCCGGCCGGGGCGGGCGGCACCGCGTCCCGCCCGGCGGCGGGCGGGACGTCGCCGGGCAGCCAGCCGCGCACCACGGGCAGGGCGGCACCGCCGTCGACCCGGAGAGGGGTGAGCACGTAGTAGCCGTTGCGGCCGTCGAGCAGGCGGTCGGGCACGAGGAGCTGGTGGGCGGTGTCGAAGCGGCCGGTCGCGGTGACCGGGCGGCCGGAGGCGTCCGAGGGCACCTGGGTCCTGGTGTCGGGCAGCAGCGAGGCCAGCGGCACGGGCGCCCGGCCTGCGGTCTGCACCTCGGTGTGCTTGGCGTCCTTGTGCGCGTCCACCCGGCTCTGGAAGCGGCTCAGCTGCCAACTGCCCATGAAGACGCAGAAGGGCACGGCCAGCAGGACGAGCACGCCGACCACCAGCCAGCGCGGGGTGAGCAGGAACCGGTACACCCCTCCACGGTACGGGGGCGCCCCCGGCCGCCCGCCACCGGGACCCGCACCGGCCCTAGGACGGCGGGGTGTCCGAGGCCGCGGGCATGGGTGCCGTCGTGTAGATGGTGCCGGCGCAGGCGCCCTGCAGCGTCGGGCCGAAGACGACCGGGGCGCCGTCGGCCGGGGTGTGGCGGAGAGAGACGTCGGCGGGCTGCGTGGTGGGGCTGTCGGCCGGCACGTCCTGCGCCATCGGGTTCTCGGCGGAGCCCGCACCGCCGGGGTCGGGCGGCGCGGTGTCCGTCGGGGTGTCGGTCGGGGTCGGCGTGGTCGGCGGCGTTGTGGGCTGCGGACAGCCGCCGGGTCCGGTGTCGGCGGGCACCCAGGCGAAGGCGACCTCGTAGTCCTCGCCGGGGGCGAGCACGAGCGGGGCGATGGCCGACGTGTCGGGCAGTTCGGTCGCGGGGTCGTCCGCGGTGTGGTTGACCACGGTGATCTGCGTCAGGTCGGCGTGGCCGGTGGCGTAGATCTGCACGGTGGGGGGTCCTGGCGGCACGGTGCAGGGGGCGCTGGAGACGTTGGCGACCCGGAACCAGCCGTAGGCGCGGCCGTCGGCGTCCAGGGAGCCGGCGTTGCTGGTGCCCTGGCCGAGCTGGTCGCCCGAGCACTGCGGCACGTCGGCCGGCGGCGGCCCGTCCGGGCTGGTGACCTGGCTCGACGGGCCGTCGGTGCTGCCGGCGACGGGGGGATGGCGGTCCGGTCCCGCGCTGTCCTGCGGGCGGCCGGACTGCCCGGAGCCGCCGGCGGTGCCCCAGGTGTTGACGTGGCCGTCCTCGTCCGGCTGGGCGGCGTGCGTGCTGGCCACGGTGACCGGTGCGGCGCCGACGCTGCCGCCGGTGTCGGCGGCGTGGATCAGCGCGGGCACCGCCGTGCCGACGAGCAGCACCGCGGCGGCGCTGCCGGCCAGCGCCTGCCGCCGGTGCTGGCGGCGGGCCGGCACCGCGCGCCGCAGGTGTGCGAGCGCGTCGGGGGCCGGCCTGAGGTCGCGGACGGCACCGTGCAGGAGGTCGCGCAGCGCCGCTTCCTCGGGACTGTCGTCCACCAGGTCACCGCTCAGGTCGGTCGGGTCGTGCGCGGCGGCCGCCGCACCGGTCGGGCCGGCGGCGGGCTCGGGCGCCGGGCCGTGCCCGGGGGAGTGGTTCGGGTCCATGCCGTGTGCGTTGTCCGGGGCGTCGGGGGTGGTCATGCCGTGGCCTCCATCGCGACCCGCAGGGCGGCGATGCCCCGCGAACCGTACGCCTTCACCGAGCCGAGCGAGATGCCCAGCGTCTCGGCGACCTGCGCCTCGGTCATGTCGGCGAAGTAGCGCAGGACGAGCACCTCGCGCTGCCTGCGCTGCAGCCTGCGCATCGCGGCCTTGAGCTGGTCGCGTTCCAGCAGCTCGTACGCGCCCTCCTCCGCGCTGGCCATGTCGGGCATCGGCTTGGAGAGCAGCTTCAGGCCGATGATGCGCCGGCGCAGTGCGGAGCGGGAGAGGTTGACGACCGTCTGGCGGAGGTAGGCGAGGGTCTTCTCCGGGTCGCGGACCCGGCTGCGTGCGGAGTGCACCCGTATGAAGGCCTCCTGGACGACGTCCTCGCAGGACGCGGTGTCGTCGAGCAGCAGGGCGGCCAGGCCCAGCAGGGCGCGGTAGTGGGCGCGGTAGGTCTCGGTGAGGTGGTCGACCGTGGTGCCGACAGCCATCGCGGGGTCAGTGCCCTCGCCATCGCCGGTGGCGCTCTCTGCCGGGTCCACCCGCGTCACCGGCCAGGGCGCGATCACCGGCAGCCCCCCGTAGGGTTGGCCGGTCCGCGCTGGGCGCGGCTTGAGTGCCGGGCGTACGGGTGCGATCGTCCCCCGTTGCCCGAATACCGTCTCGATGCCCAGTGCCTCCGCCACGTGTGTTGGACACGCATCCCCCCGTCAGGGTTGTACGCGCAAGGCACACCGCCCGACGGAGCGTCAAATATCCCCATGCGCACCAGCTCTTCCTCAGCGCCCCATTTGCACCGACGGCCCCCGTTCACATTCGGTGTGCAGCACCCCAGGACAGCACCCAGGCAGTGCGCTGACACAAAGACGCTCCCCCGTGGCCGGCGGTTGCAGCCACGGGGGAGCAAATTCTCCAACGGTGGGGCGGGTGGATTCAAGTGGTCCAGACCAAATTGCGGCCAGTTTCCGCCGAATTCAGCGGGATTCGCCTGGAATCCGTGCCCGGGTCAGTGCCCGGATTCACGCCCGGGTCCGTGCCCGGATCAGCGCCCGGTGCCGCCGTAGACGACCGCCTCGTCGCTGTCGCTGTCCAGGCCGAACGCCGAGTGCACCGCCTGCACGGCGGGGTTCACGTCGTCGGCGCGGGTGACCACCGAGATGCGGATCTCCGACGTCGAGATCAGCTCGATGTTGACCCCGGCGTTCGACAGCGCCTCGAAGAACGTCGCCGTGACCCCGGGGTTGGTCTTCATCCCCGCACCGACCAGCGAGATCTTGGCGATCTGGTCGTCGTAGCGCAGCGAGTCGAAGCCGATCACCGACTGCGCCCTGGTCAGCGCCTCCATCGCCTTGTGCCCCTCGGACTTGGGCAGCGTGAAGGAGATGTCGGTCAGCGCGGTGGTCGCGGCCGACACGTTCTGCACGATCATGTCGATGTTGATCTCGGCGTCCGCGATGGCCCGGAAGATCGTCGCCGCCTCGCCCGGCTTGTCCGGCACCCCGACGACGGTGATCTTCGCCTCGGACGTGTCGTGCGAGACGCCGGAGATGATCGCCTGCTCCACTGGCCTGTCTCCTTGCGATGCGATGTGCGGTGCGAGCCGCAGGGCGACCTGCGGTGCGAGGCCCTGCGGCCGTTCGTTGCTGACCCAGGTGCCCGGAAGTCCGGAGAACGACGAGCGCACGTGGATCGGGATGTTGTAGCGCCGCGCGTACTCCACGCAGCGGTGCAGCAGCACCTTCGAACCGGAGCTGGCCAGCTCCAGCATGTCCTCGAAGGCGATCCAGTCCATCTTGCGGGCCTTCTTCACCACCCGCGGGTCCGCGGTGAAGACCCCGTCCACGTCGGTGTAGATCTCGCAGACCTCGGCGTCCAGCGCCGCGGCCAGCGCGACGGCCGTGGTGTCGGAGCCGCCCCGCCCGAGCGTGGTGATGTCCTTCTTGTCCTGGGACACACCCTGGAAGCCGGCCACGATCGCGATGTTGCCCTCGTCGAGCGCGGTACGGATACGGCCCGGCGTCACATCGATGATCCGCGCCTTGTTGTGCACCGAGTCGGTGATCACGCCGGCCTGGCTGCCCGTGAACGACTGCGCCTCGTGGCCGAGGTTTTTGATCGCCATCGCCAGCAGCGCCATGGAGATGCGCTCTCCTGCGGTCAGCAGCATGTCGAACTCGCGACCCGCCGGGATCGGCGAGACCTGCTCCGCGAGATCGATCAACTCGTCCGTCGTGTCGCCCATCGCCGACACCACGACAACGACCTGGTGGCCGTTCTTCTTGGTGTCCACGATCCTTCGGGCGACGCGCTTGATGCCTTCGGCATCGGCGACGGAGGAGCCGCCGTACTTCTGCACGACAAGGCCCACGTGCGCTCCTCGCTCAGGGGTGAATCGGTCACCCCAGTTTAACGAGCAGGTCCGATCCGCCCGGAACGTATCGCATGGTGAGACACGCCGTTCAAGGAATGATCACCGAGCGGACCGGACCGGCAGGACCGGGGGGCCGGACCGGGTGGCGGTCACTGCGCCGGGCGCAGCCCCATCGTCCCCAGCTCGGCCTCCATCACCCGGCCGGCCTCCTCCGCCAGCTCGTCGTCGTCGTCCGCGTCGCCGCCGGTGTCCAGGCCGTTCAGCTCGTCCAGCGGGCTGTCCAGGCGTACGTGCGCGACCAGCGACTGCAGCGCCCGCAGGCTCGCGCTCGCCGTCGAGCCCCAGTTGGACAGGTACGAGAACTGCCACCACCACAGCGCCTCCGACACCCGCCCCGCCGAGAAGTGCGTCAGCCCGTGGGTGAGATCCGCCACCACGTCGGCCATGTCGTCCGAGATCCGGCACGCCACCGGCGTCGACCGCGGCACGTACGGGTCGAAGACCTCCGAGTAGACGTCGATCGGCTCCAGCAGCGCCGCCAGCCGCTGCCGCAGGTCGTCCTCGTCGGGCTCGGGTCCGGCGTCCGGCTCGTAGCGCTCGTCGGGCACGAAGTCCTCGTGCGCGCCCAGCCGCCCGCCGGCCAGCAGCAGCTGCGAGACCTCCAGCAGCAGGTACGGCACCGCGCTGTCCGGGTCGTCGCCCTTGGCCACCTCGCGGACCGCGACGATGAAGCTCTCGATCTGGTCGGCCACCTGGACGGCGAACTCGTCCGGCTCCTGCGGCACGAACGGCTCAGCCTGCGGCTCTGCCGCGCCGGCTCCCGCGCTCTTGTTCACCACGGTGTCAGACATCGAGCAACCGCCTCCCTTCGAAGGCCCGCCCCAGCGTGACCTCGTCCGCGTATTCCAAGTCGCCACCCACGGGCAGGCCGCTGGCCAGGCGCGTCACGCGCAGTCCCATGGGCTTCACCGTCCGGGCGAGGTACGTCGCAGTGGCCTCACCCTCCAGATTGGGGTCCGTCGCCAGGATCAGCTCGGTGACGGTGCCGTCGGCCAGCCTGCGCAGCAGCTCCGCGATCCGCAGATCGTCGGGGCCGACCCCGTCGATCGGACTGATCGCCCCGCCCAGCACGTGGTACTTCCCGCGGAACTCGCGGGTCCGCTCGATCGCGACCACGTCTTTGGGCTCCTCGACCACGCAGATCACCGCCGGGTCGCGGCGCGGATCGCGGCACACCCGGCACAGCTCGTCCTGCGCGACGTTGCCGCACACCTTGCAGAAGCGGACCTTCGCCTTGACCTCGCCCAGCACATGCGCGAGGCGGCGTACGTCCGCGGGGTCGGCCTGCAGGATGTGGAAGGCGATGCGCTGCGCGCTCTTGGGACCCACGCCGGGCAGCCTGCCCAGTTCGTCGATCAGGTCCTGCACCACGCCTTCGTACACGCCGGCACGCCTTCCAGGGGTAAGTGGCGGATCAGGTCAGAACAGGCCCGGCAGACCGCCGCCGAGCCCCTGCGCGAGCGGGCCGAGCTTGGCCTGCTGCAGTTCCTGTGCCGCGTCGGTCGCACTGTGGACGGCGGCGACCACCAGGTCGGCCAGCGTCTCGGTGTCGTCCGGGTCGACGGCCTTCGGGTCGATCACCAGCGCCCGCAGCTCGCCCGCGCCGGACACCGTCGCCTTCACCAGGCCACCGCCCGCCGAGCCCTCGACCTCGGTCTCGGCCAGCTCCTGCTGTGCCACGGCCAGGTCCTGCTGCATCTTCTGCGCCTGCTGGAGCAGTGCCTGCATATTCGGCTGACCACCGGGAATCACGGTTCGCTCCTGCCTCGCGTCTGCTGTCGGTGCTGCGTTTTCCACTGACACGCCGAGCCTACGTGCTCGTACGGCGGTGCGCCCTACGCCGTACGGAGGATCGCTGCGGCGCGGAGTACACCCGGAGTAGCGGACGGCTGCGCCGCAGGGATCACAAGGCCAGGTCCGCCGGCATCGTCACAGGTCAGGGGCCGTCTACCGAGTCCCCCGCGGTCAGTCGTGCGCGATCTCCTCGATCACGGTGGCGCCCAGCTCGCGGATGAACAGATCGTGACCACTGAGTGCGGAATCGACGAGGTCGGGGTCGTCGTCCTCGGGGATGTCGTCCTCGAGCGGCGGCGGCGTCTCGTCGGTGTACCGCCGCGCCGGCTCCTGCCGCACCTCCTGCCGGGGCGCCTCGGCAGGCGCGGGCCGGGGGCCCGGTGGCGCGGCGGTCGCGGTGGCGGTGCCGCCGGGGCCGCTCAGACCGCCGGGTCCTGCCTGGGCCATCGCCTGGGGTGCGGTCTGCGCGGAGCCGTACGCGTCCGGGCTCGTCTGGCCGCCGCCGTACGCCTGGGGCGCGGCAGGGGACTGCGGAGGCGCGGGCGGCCGCGGGGACCCGCCACCGCCGCCCCCGCCACCGCCGCCCCCGGACGGGTCGACGATGGCCTCGATGCGCCACTGCACGCCGAGCGCGTCGTTGATGGCCTGCTTGAGGACGTCCTCGCTGCCGCTGTTGGCGAAGCTGTTGCGCGCGCCGGGGTTGTCGAAGCCGACCTGCAGCGTCTCGCCGTCGAAGCCGGAGACCTGGGCGTTGTTGAACAGCAGCATCCAGGTCAGCCGCCGCCGGTTCTTGACGGCGTCGAGGATCTGCGGCCACATCTGCCGTACCCGGGAGGGGGCGCCGCTGACCTGGGCCTGGGCCGGCGCCTGGGACCGGCCCGGTGCGCTGACCTGGGCCTGGGCCTGGGCCGGTGCCTGGGCTTGCGGCGGTGCCTGCTGCTGCGGTGCGGCGGTCGGCCAGGCCCCCGGCTTGGCGGGCGCCTGCGGTACGGGGTCGGGGCCGCGCACGGCTTCCGGAGCCGGCTCCGGCGCGGGGACGGGGGCAGGCGCGGGGGCCGGGGCTGCCGCGACCGGGGCGGGGCGTACGGGCTCGGGCGCAGGGGTACGTGCCGCGGCCGCGCGGGCGGCGGCAGCCCCGCTCGGTGCGTCACCGGGAATCCCGCCGGGCACACCGCCGACGGGAGGCGCACCCCCGACCGGAGCCGCGGCCCCCAGGCCGCCCCGCTCCAGCCGTTCCAGCCGGGCCTGCAGGGAGCGCTCGTCGTCGTACGCGGCGGGCAGCAGCACCCGGGCGCAGATCAGCTCCAGCTGCAGCCGCGGCGAGGTCGCCCCCCGCATCTCCGTCAGCCCTGTGTTGACGATGTCGGCCGCCCGGCTCAGCTCGGCGGCCCCGAAGACCGACGCCTGCGCCCGCATCCGCTCCACCACGTCGCTCGGCGCGTCGATCAGGCCCTTGTCCGTCGCGTCCGGAACGGCGGCGAGGATGACCAGGTCGCGGAGCCGTTCCAGCAGGTCGGCCACGAAACGGCGCGGGTCGTGGCCGCCCTCGATGACCCGGTCCACCATCCCGAAGACCGCGGCGCCGTCCCCGGCGGCGAAGCCGTCCACCACGTCGTCGAGCAGCGCCGCGTCCGTGTAGCCGAGCAGCGAGGTGGCCATGGCGTACGTCACACCGTCCGCCCCCGCCCCGGCCAGCAGCTGGTCCATCACCGACATCGAGTCCCGCACCGACCCGGCCCCGGCCCGTACGACCAGCGGATACACCCCGTCCTGGACCGCGATGGACTCCCGCTCGCACACCTCGGCGAGGTGGTCGCGCAGCGTCCCCGGCGGCACCAGCCGGAAGGGGTAGTGGTGCGTACGCGACCGGATGGTCCCGATGACCTTCTCGGGCTCGGTCGTGGCGAAGATGAACTTCAGATGCTCCGGCGGCTCCTCGACCACCTTCAGCAGGGCGTTGAAGCCCGCCGAGGTGACCATGTGGGCCTCGTCGATGATGTAGATCTTGTAGCGGCTGCTCGCAGGCCCGAAGAAGGCCTTCTCCCGCAGGTCACGGGCGTCGTCCACACCGCCGTGGGACGCGGCGTCGATCTCGATCACGTCGATCGACCCCGGCCCGTTCCTGGCCAGGTCCCGGCACGACTGGCACTCCCCGCACGGCGTGGGTGTCGGCCCCTGCTCGCAGTTCAGGCAGCGGGCCAGGATGCGCGCACTGGTCGTCTTCCCGCACCCGCGCGGCCCGCTGAACAGGTACGCGTGATTGACCCGGTTGTTCCGCAGTGCCTGCTGCAACGGGTCGGTGACGTGCTCCTGCCCGATGACCTCGGCGAAGGTCTCGGGTCGATAGCGGCGGTACAGAGCGAGGGACACGCCACCGAGCCTAGCCGCGCCCACCGACACCCGGCCTCCACCCACGCAAAGACCCCCCACGCACCCGCCAGAGCCCACCTACCCTTGCTGCCTTCCGGCCCTGGGGGAGTTCAGCGAGATAGCGCCACGTGAGGGGCTGCTGCCCACCCTACCCGATCCCCCCTGCCCCGAACGAGTTCGCTACCACCCCCCCGCGTCTTGTACTGTTTGCGGCGGAGGATTCGCCTAGTGGCCTAGGGCGCACGCTTGGAAAGCGTGTTGGGGGCAACCCCTCACGAGTTCGAATCTCGTATCCTCCGCCAGTGCCTCACCGGGCACGACGTCGAAGGGCCCCACCGCTCGCGGTGGGGCCCTTCGACGCGTGTGGTTGCGCCAGCAGCGCGGCCATGTCCGGGGAGGTGGCCGTCGGTCTGCTTCCGGGTCTACCCGTGTTGCCTCTACGGTGCAGAGGTGATCGTTTCCCTGCCGCGTCCCATCCTCTTTCTTGACGTGGACGGACCTCTGATCCCCTTCGGCGGTACGCGGGAGCAGTACCCGGACGGTTATCCGACGTACGTGCCGCAGGAAGCCGGCGCGAATCCGCTGCTGGCCAGGGTCGATCCCGCGCTCGGGGCCAAGTTGCTGGCTCTTCGGTGCGATCTGGTGTGGGCCACCACGTGGGAGTCCGAGGCCAACGAGTGCCTCGCGCCGCTCCTGGGTCTGCCGCAGCTCCCCGTGGTGACCTGGCCGGAGCCGTCCGAGGAGTCCGAGCTGTCCGGCCTGCACTGGAAGACCCGCACGCTTCTCGACTGGGCAGCCGGGCGTCCCTTCGCCTGGCTCGACGACGAGATCACCGACGCCGACCGCACCTGGGCCGAGGCCCATCACCCCTCCCGAACCTTCCTGCAACGCGTCGACCACCGCCACGGCCTCACCGCCGCGGATTTCGCCGCCCTCGACGCATGGCTGCGGGCGGAGTAGTCGTCCGCGGGGGCTTTTCATGTGCAGGCCGATGAGGCGGATGGGCCTGAGCTCGCTCGTGTCCGTCGCCTGCGGCATGTCGCCGGGTGGCGTCCGGGCGATGTCGGCTGATGTGCTGGCCGGCCGCATCCCTGCTTGCCCATACATTTGGCTATCTATACAGTCAGCTATATGAGCGAGGGTTGGGAGATCGAGATCGAACCGGAAGTTCGGCGCTGGCTGGACACCCTGTCCGATCGCGACTACCTCGTAGCCGAGCACGCGGCCGAACGTCTGCTCGACGCACCGACCACCCTCTCCGAGCCCTACGCCCGCCACCTGGGCGACGGGTTACGGGAACTCCGATTCAGCCTCGGCCACGACGGCAACGCCGTCCGTTTGACCTACTGGCTTGCCCCCGAGCGCCGGATCGTGCTGCTGACGGTGTTCCGCAAGACGCGGATGCGGGAGGATGCGGAAGTGGATCGGGCCAAGCAGGCCAGGAAGGCGTGCGAAGCCGAGCGCCACAGCGCGCACGACGAGTTCTCTCGCGACGTCACGAAAGGAGAAGGCCCGTGAACCACGCCCAGTGGAAGCTCGCCCGCGAGCGGAAGGCAGCAGAAGGCTACGCCGAACCTCCCGAAGTGGAAGCGACGCGCACGGAGATCCGCATGGCCTTCGACCTTGGGCAAGCGGTGTACGACCGCCGGACCGAACTCGGAATCTCCCAGACCGAACTTGCCAGACGAGCCCGCATGACGCAGCCCCAGGTGTCCAAGCTCGAACTCGGTGGCACCGTCCCTACCCTTCCTCTGCTCGCCCGGCTTGCCGGCGCACTTGACGCGTCGCTCAACATCGCCCTCGACGGTGACACCTCCTCTGTCGCCTTCATTCCCCACGCCGCGTGAGGGTCACTGGTCTCAGTTCTGGTCTCATTCAGCTCCGTCCGACGGCGTTCGGAACCCGGACCACCACCTGATTCATCGCAGTTCAGACTGGCTCTGGCTGGTGGCGCACGCCACCGTGAGCAGTTGGAAAGCGTGTTGGGGGCAACCCCTCACGAGTTCGAATCTCGTATCCTCCGCCAGTGCCTCACCGGGCACGACGTTGTTGGCCCCCGCTGCTTGCAGCGGGGGCCAACGTTCGTGGTCTCGCCCTGTGCGTATCTGCAGCCCACCGCTGACCGGGGCGCAAGCCGTTGTCCGTCCACCTCCACGACGGCTACGGGCCTCTGCCATGCCGGGTGGCGCCGTGGGGCTACCAGGGGAGGGGGTCGGGGCGGCGGTCCCACCACCAGGCCGCGTCGTGCGGGTCGGGGACGTCCAGTCCCTGGGTCCTGAGGTCCAGGTACCAGGCGGGATCGGGGACGGTCAGCTTGATGAACTCCCGGTCCACCAGGTCCACCGCGGCCTCCAGCAACTCCGCCGGCTGATCGGTGAGCTGCTGCTGCAGGGCCTCCAAGTCGTCCCGTGCCGTGAGGCTTTGCACGTACAGGTCTGCTGGGTACCATCCCGCGGGATCCCAACCGTCCGCCTTGGTCCGCACGAGCTTTTCCCATGCCCCCAAGTTCGTCGCCGCCGTCCAGTACGGGGAGCCGATGTCGTCCGTACGCCCCGTCCCCAGAGCGTTCAGAGACGCGACGAGGCCGTCCCTCACCGGAGTCGGCTTCCGCTGTTCTCGCACGATTTCGGGAAGTCGGGTGACCTGGGCGTTCGGTAGGTCGGCAACAGGGGCCTCGACGGCATCGACCTTGTAGCCGGCCGTTTCATCGTCCGGGTCCTCGCCCGGGTCGAGCAGTCGGGCACGGGTGACCGTACCGTCAGCCGCGGCGACACTGGGGACGCCCTGCAGAAACTCCTCCGCCGGGTAGAGGACCGAGTGACCAAGCACCCGCGCGAGCGCGGCGGCGAGTTCCGGCTCACTCGGCTGCGGCTGAACACTGTCCCTGACGTAGATGTCCAGGGACGTCCGCACATCGCCCCGGAGGGTTTCCGTCCCGCAGAGCACCATCGCGTCCCAGTGCCGCGTGTTCTGGTCGGTTTTCTCGTCAGCCACGTCGACATCGCTCACGGGGACCCGGAAGCACTGGGCAAGTGCTTCGGCAACGACTCTGTTGCTCAGGGGCTCGGTGACGAGCAGGTTGTAGTCAGTCATCAGTACGTCCCATCGTAAACTGCCTGGGCTTTCAGGATGGCGTCCGGGTTGTTGATGAAGCGCGGAGCTCTCACAAATGCCTGCACGGATTCCGCATTCCCCTTGGCCTTGGCAATCTCCTGGAGTGCTGCGTATTCGTTGCGGTCGAGTTCGACGAGACCTGTACCGCTGCAGGGAAATACTGTACCCGTATCTTTCACCCTGTACGTGCGTCCGTTGATCTCATAGAGGTTGGTGTCCTTGTCGAATTTTGCTCGCCCGGCCGCGATCTCGGCGATGTCCTGATTGACTTGCTGCTCGTACCCGCGCAAGATCACCGTGTTTTCCTCGTCGACATTGCCGGATGCTGCGCCAGAAATGGTGTGTCGTTTGTTCGGTAGCCGCAGTGATTTACCTTTCGCAGGCCCCTTTACCGACTCGGAAACGGGAAAAGGGCCCTTGCCAGGTCCGGCGCCGCCCGCCCCGGTTCGCATCAGCATCCCGAGGTCGTCGAGAGAGGCTGCGGGGCCGCTGGGGAGGGCCAGGCCGGGTTGGAAGTCCGGGAGGTGGAGGCTGTCGAGCAGGCCTTGCAGGCCGCCGTTCTGGGCGACGGTTTTGATCGTGCTGCCGGCCGCGCCGACACCGCCGCCGAAGACGGCCCCGTAGAGCGCGGCGTCGGTCGCCTCGTCGAGGTGGAGGCCGCTGCTCTCGCCGGTGGCCATCGCGATGGGTTGCGTGACGGCGAGGTCGACGGTGATCGACTCGACGCCGGCGATGGCGGCGGTGGCCAGCGTGGTGCCGATGATCGCGGCGACCTCGGCGGAGACGGTCACGCCCAGGGCGGCGGACAGTTCCAGGACCTCGGCGGTGGCAGCGGCCGCGGCGCCCTCGGAGATCCCGAAGGTGAAGAACGCGAGGGCGGTGCCGGCGACGATGGTGCCGCCGACGATCTCCAGCTCGTGCTCCAGCTGCTTCACCGCGCTGTGGACGCTGTCGGCGTACTGGTCGAGGGCTGTGGCCAGGTCGCGGGCGCCGTCGATCATGTCCTGGAGCCAGCCGCGGTTGCCGTAGTAGTAGCGGCGCCAGAAGGGGTCGTCGAAGGCGGATATCGCCTTGCCGGTGTTGTTCTCGATCAGTGTGCGGGCGGTGGTGTTCGCGGCGGCGGTGAGTGTCTCGACGTCGTCGGCGAAGGTCCGCCATGCGGTGGCCGCGTCCCGCAGGCCGCCTTCGTCGGCGTCCGGCCACCACATGCCGGTCAGTTTCATGACGATTTTCTTGGCCTCGTCGGCGACGCTCATTGCAGGTCTCCCCCGGCGGAGTGCGGGGGAGGTTCCGGCTTCGGCCCGTTCTTGCTGAACATCGTGCGGATGAGTGCCTCGTTGCCTATGTGGCCGTCCGCCATGTCGGCCATGGCGTCGTGGATGCTGGCCAGGCCGAGGGCCAGGATCTCGGCCGCCATCGTCATGCTGGTGACGTTCGGTACGTACTGGTCCTCGAACTGCTTGCCCTGGTCGTCCCCGCCCCACGGGGAGCCGGCCGCGGCCAGACCGCCCTGGAGCTTGGCCAGGGCCGTCGCCAGGTCCGAGCTGTGCGTCAGGAACTGCGGTGCCGTCGCCTGCAGGTCAACGAGCTTGATGTCGAGTATCTCGCCGTCGTCGGCATCGCCCATACGTCATCCACCCCCATGAATCAACGAATCCCCCAGAGCATCAGCTGATCAACAGCTGTTTCCTACTGCCACTCTGGTCCAGCGCGCGCTGACTCCGGACAAGAAGCGCGGCAAATAGGAAAAGCATGGCCTGAACACTGCTTTCACTGGCTTGTGTTCAGCGACGCGCAGTCCTGCCCAGGGCTTGAGGACGGCGGGGACCATCAATTTCCCTCCTGCCCGTGGTCCCGGCCAGAAACCGGCCCGGCCCCCACACCCTCGGTCTCAGTTCTGGTCTCATTCAGCCGCGTCCGGGACCGTCCACCGCCCGCCTGGGCGCTCACTTGGTCGCAGGTCAGAACGCCTCTGCTTCTTCGCGTACGGCCTCATGCCCCGTTGGAAAGCGTGTTGGGGGCAACCCCTCACGAGTTCGAATCTCGTATCCTCTGCCAGTGCCTCACCGGGCACGACGTTGAGGGTTGCAGTTGAGCACTCCAGGCATTGGCCGGCCAGAGTTCTCGGACCTGATCTCATTCACGTACGTCCGCGGCCGTTCGGGAGCGCCTCGGGTGACCGTCAGCCCGGTCCGGGAGCGACCTTTTCTCCGGCTCCGGACGACGGGGCTGTTGAGCGGATCCGCCTGCGGTCACGGGCGATGGAAGACGTCGAGCGGGCCGTGCGGGGTGCGCCGGCCCGCCGAGAGTTCGGGGTGCTCGGGAACACGCTCGCGCAGGATGCCTACGGTGTCCGGCCATACGGTGATCGGCCCTCCGGCACCGGTGAGGACGCTGTCCCAGTCCTCGGCGGCCGTGGCACCGGCCAGATCGACCACGAACCCGAGGCAACCGGCCGGGTCCCGGTCGGGGAGGCTCGCCAGCATTGCCAGCGTCGGCTCGCGGTCGGGCACGGGGAGGTCGGTGAGGGTCAGCGTGATGCTTTGCGTCGACTCGTCTGTTCGCCGCACGATGCCCGTCAGGGACTGGTCGTATCCCTTCCAGCAGGTGAACTCGACCCGGGAGTAGGCTTCTTCGGCCAGATCGGCGGCCAGGGCTTCGTCGCCTGCGATGAGGGGCAGGGGCTTGCGGGCACCGGTCGGCGTCTCGCGGAACCCGAAAAGAGAGTGCGTCAAAGGGTGGACGGCGGACAGTCCGGCCTTCGCCAGGTCACCGAGGAGCCGACGAGCCCTGGTGTCCGTCAGTTTCGGCAGGTACCAGGTGAAGAAGCCGTCGGGCGTGGTGACCGGGCCGGGCGCGGTGTTCGGGAACTCTGCCAGGAAGATCTCCTTGGCGCGTTCGTCGTCCACCAGGGGGACCGTGTAGCTGAGGGCCCGGATGTGCTCGAGGAACTCGGGCGCCAGGGCCGCGTGGTGGCGTCGTACGTAGTGCGCGAGGTCGATGGGCCAGATCCAGGTGCCGTCGGTCAGCAGGGACCCGGCACCCGCGATCCACGTGTCGCCGGTGAGTGCGTCCCGCTCGGCGCCCATCGTGCTGTAGACATCCAGGGCCGACTCCAGGTAGGCGATGACGCTGTCCTCGTCCCAGGGGCCGGTGTCGCGTACGGCGTCGCGCAGGGACGGTGCGTCACCTGCGGCATCCGGACCGCTGGTCTCCTGGTAGAACCCCGCTCGTTTGATCATCGTCACTCCCGTGTGCCCGCCGTCACTGGGCCATGGGCAGGTAGATGCGCCAGTAGCCATTGTTGCCGATCGTGGGGGTCTGGTTCAGCCCGAGCTGCGCCGACGTGCCCACCTTGCTCGTGGGCACGGTCACCGGCACGCCGAGTTCGTTGGCGAGGGTCTGCGCGAGGGGCAGCTCCGGCGGTCTCGCGTCGGCACCGGAGTAGCAGGAGATGAGGCGCACCGGTTCACCGTGGTATCCGGGATTGCTCCGGATGGCGTCCGCGATGTGGGTGGGGTTCACTTCGAAGTCCGTCAGGGCCATCCCGTAGCCGTGCTGCACGCGCGCAGACTCCGCCGCCCTTCGCCCCCGAGGTCGCCGGATTGGCCGACCTCGACCGGGTATGCCGGGGCCGCTGGTTCCATGGGCCGCACCGTGCGGGTGGATGTCACCGCCGCGATTCCTTTTCCGATGCCAGGAGGTCTACCTGTTGTGGGCTGGGGCCCTTCCGCGACTGCGGTGGGGTGAGGCCTGATTCGCCAAGAACTGGGAGAGAGGCCGCAACCGGTGGACAGCAAGCAGGCTTTCGCGCCCGTCCGGCAGTTGAGCCGGGCCTTCGCCAGCACCCGGGCGGTGCTGGCCAGGGTCGGCCCCGACCAGTTGGATGCCGCGACGCCCTGCGCGTCGTGGGACGTGCGCGCTCTGGTCAACCATTTCGTCGGCTCGGCTCGGTGGGGGACCTCCGTCGCCATGGGTGCGGGTCATGAGATCAACGACGAGGACCTGGCGGCCGGCGACTTCCTCGCCGGCTACGACGAGACAGTGGAGCGTGCGCTGGCAGCTTTCGGGTCAGCCGGCGTCCTGGAGAAGCACATCGTGCTGGCGTTCGGTGAGTTCTCCGGCGCCGACCTGATGGGCATGGTTGCCAGGGACCAGTTCACCCACGGCTGGGATCTCGCCCGCGCCATCGGGTACGACACCGACCTGGATCCCGAACTCGCAGAGGAACTCCTCGTCCAGGCCCGGGTCGAGATCCTCGACGCCTACCGTGGACCTGAAGGAGCGGCCATCTTCGGGCACATCGTTGAGGCACCCGCCGACGCGTGCCCGGCCGACCGGCTGGCCGCCTTCCTCGGTCGCACCGTGTGACCGGAGGACCGGAGAGTCGCTTTGACCTTGAGTGGATCTGACACGGAACCCGTCGTTCCCGACAGCGAGGCGTTTGTCGAGGCCACCGAGTCGTTCCGGCGGGAGCTGCTGGCGCATTGCTACCGCATGCTCGGCTCGGTGGACGACGCCATGGACGTGGTCCAGGAGACGTATCTGCGTGCCTGGCGCTCCTACGGCGCGTTCGAGGGGCGTTCGTCGGTGCGTACCTGGCTCCACCAGATCGCCACCAACGCCTGCCTGACCGCGCTGGCGCACCACAGCCGACGTGTACTGCCCTCCGGCCTCGGCGGTCCGGAACCGGACCCCGAAGCGGCCCCCGTACCGGCCGAACCAGGTGTCAGCTGGCTGCAGCCCATTCCTGATGTGCTCCTCGGCCCGGGCGCGGCCGATCCCGCCTCCATCGTCCTCGCGCGCGAGGACCTGCGACTGGCGCTTGTCGCCACTTTGCAGTACCTGTCCGCCTCGCAACGGGCCGTGTTCATCCTGCGGGAGGTGCTGTCCTTCCCGGCCGCCGAGGTCGCCGTCATGCTCGGCACCACCACAACGGCAGTCAAGAGCACGCTGCAACGCGCCCGCACCAGGCTCCGGGAACTGGCCCCCGCGGCTGACGAGATCACCCAGCCCACCGCGCCGGAGGCACACAGACTTCTCGACCAGTACATCGCTGCCTTCCAGAACGCCGACGCGCCCGCTCTGGAACGGCTGCTGCGCCGGGACGCCACGCTGGAGGCGACGCCCTTCACCACCTGGTTCGCCGGCAACAAGACCTGCGTGCCCTATCTCCGTACCTGGGTTCTGGGATCGCCCGGTGACTGGCTCATGCTGCCGACGAGCGCCAACGGGCAGCCCGCCACGGTGGCATATACGCGTGATCGGAACGGCACCTACCAGGCGTACGGAATAGTGGTGCTCACCGTCACCAGCACGGGCATCAGCCGGATCTGCTCGTTCCACCAGCCCAGCCTGGTCACCACATTCGGCTTCCCGCCGACAGCCATCCCCCCGGCCGGCGTCAGCCGGTGAAGTGTTTCGGCACGAAGTATTGCGATGCGTGCGTGGGCGGCGAGCCCCTGCTCGCGCACCGGCACTTCCTCGGTGAGTTGAACCTCAGTGAACGGGACCAGCCCGTTCGCCTTGGCATCAGCGAGTTCAGCAACGAGAGCTGAAGTGCTCGGCGGGTGTTGCCGGGCTCTGGCAATGCTGGAATCCGTCGTCAGCCCGGACTGGGAGTCCCGCTACCACTCCTTCAACTCCACCTGGGCGCCGGGCCAGCAGATGGCTTCCATGCGGGACGGCAGCGGAAACGAATGGTCTGCCGTCTTCTCCGCCGCGGGCGCATACGTGCGCGGCTTCGACCACGAGTCACCCATGAGTCCCTACGGCCACGACAACGCCGGGGCCTGGCCCGGCGTCCTCGACACGGTGCCCGAAGCCTTCCGGGAGTTCGTCGAGGAGCCCGCGTTCTGCGACGAGGACGGGATACCCGTGGTGACCGTTTGCCTGTGGCGCACGGTTTGCGACGACGGATGGCGGACCGGCGCTGTCGAATTCCCCGAGGGGCGAAGCGATCCGGACGGAGCCGACCGGCTGTTCGAACTGCTCGTGGACCGCTCACCAGATGCGTACTTGCATTTCGCCCAGGACTACTACGAGACCTCCCTGGACCGATCCGCAGTGGCAGCCGTGCTCAGCCGCCAGCCGCTCACCGCCGCACTCGTGACCACCCTGAATCCGGAGACGTCCCTGGCAGACCTGGCTGCGGACCTCGCCGAGACCGGCTATGCCGCCATTACGCAGAGTAATTCGTAGCGCTGACGCGATTGCAGCCGGTCTCCACCGCCGCCCAGGGGGTCAACGATATGGGTGGCACATCGAACCTCGTCCTTCGGGTCCGCGAACGCGCGTTCCGGGACGCGGGATCCCTTCCCTCCTGTGCTACCGACCAAGACGTCCGCGCAGCCGAACGCGAACGGGGTTTCTTGCTGCCTCCGCTTCTGAAGCCTGGGTTGCGTCCGGCGGATCTTGTGTATGTCTGCAAGACTGCGGCCATGGATGGCCCGAACTTCACGGCACCGCCGCCCTATCCCGAACCTCCCGCTGTGGACGCCTTCCTCTCCGCCGTCGATCACGCCATGAACAGCAACACCCTGCTGCTGACGGCGGCCTGCGATGTGCCCGTCACAGCGGGCAACCGGCAGGATGTCCTCCACGCCTTCCTGCGCAGTGCCCTGTTCGAGCAGCTCGTCCGTGCCGCCGACCGTTGCCGCGGGTGGTACAACCTGGCGGACGAGTACGACGACCGGCCCCGTCAACGGCCGCTCCTGCACGCTGACTTCCGCGCCACGATGAGCCCCCTCGACCATGCCGGCTTCCTGGCGCGGCTTCGCTGGATGCTCTGCGAGGCGTTCAGCCCCTACCGCCACCACTACCCGGCAAAGGAGGCCGAGCCACTGGTCCGCGCCTTTGACCGGGAACTGCTTGGCGCGCACGGACCGGCGTGGTCCTTCGCCGCCATCAGCCCCGACTTTCTGCGTTCCACCGGCTACTACAGCGGTGAGGAGGAGCCGCTGAAGCCGGTGTACTTCGACGGAGGCGACAGCGACACCGTTACGTTCATTCACCGGGACCGCACCTTCCACATGCTGCTGACGAACGGCTCGCCGTGAGCGGGCGGCCGTGAGGGCAGGCCGGGCAGGATTGCCGGCTGCGGGAGCCGGGTGGGTTGCTGCTTCCTGGCGAAGCTGCGATCGACGCGGTGCTCGACGTCGTGCCCGGTCGGATGGTGTCAGGCGATGTTGAAGTGGCGGGAGACCTCGTCGATGGTGAAGTGAGCTCGAAGCTTGCACGCGGAGTTCTGGTTGGCGAAGAAGCCCGCCCGCCACAGCGCCTGATCGCGTGGGACAGACTTCTCCCAATCGATCGGGACGACCCATTCGCGGCGGTCCTCACCGGATTCCGTCGCCGGAGTGTCGGTAGCATGTTGGTAGGTTCCCTTGAGAGGGAGCCGGCTCATGGGCACCACCTCGTCATCCACGGCGAGGGCCGCGCTCTCGAACGGCTGCGCCTCACTGGAGACGGTCCCGATGCCCACATAGCCGGCCTTGGGGATGTGGGTGAAGACGCGCGCCCCGACGGGCAGGGCACGAAGGGTGCGGGAGAACCAGTCCCCACCGCCGGCGGATACGAAGCCGTAGCGGCGTGCATCGTCCCAGCTACGGCCGCCGGGTTCCTCGCCGAACGAGATATACCAGTCCGTGCCGTTCCACGGTTCCCGCTTTCCTCCGGTCTTGGTTCCCACGGACGACTCCGCAGCCTCGACATCATCGATCAGCCAGGAGCGGGCAAGGTACGAACGGCCCTCATCGACGAAGTAGCGGAAGAAGAGCACATTGATCGGAACCTTGAAGCCCGATGCCAGATAGGTGACGATTCTCTCGGTCGCAGCGTCGACCTCACTCGCGACCACCGTGAGTGTGTGGGCACCGTTCAGGGCATCCGGCGGGCTGGTCCCGAACCGGAGGGCGAACGCCTCGTCCAGTTCCTCCGCCACCCCGGTGTCTCGCGCGTAGGCAGCGTAGATCTCACGCACCTGCTCGTTGCTCAGATCCTGTACCCAGGTTCCGTAGTCGAGAAGTTGGGCGACGACATCCCGGGGAGTGCGGTCCCGTTTGAGTTCCAGGACGTGCAGGCAGCCCTCAGCGTCCATGCCCAGCAGATCGATGACCTTGCTGTGGCGTGTCAGCAGTTGCCGACCGATGAGCAGTATCGGCCGACCCAGGATCGCTGGGTCCGCCACGATGAGTTCCTCCAGCCGGGACTCCAGCGGCATCGGCGTCGTGGTGACACGTACTGGTCGGTCATCCACGCGCCACAACCCGAACTCAAGCGGCACAGCGCCCCCTCCTTCTCGATCCGATGTCCCCTGCGAGTCAAGGGATATCAGCGCACGGCGAGGTCCGCCGGCATCTCTCCCTATGGCCGGACAACAGATCCGCTGCCCCGGCCGCCGAGATCAGCGCCTCCACGAGCTGCGTGGCGCGATCGTATGTCGCTCACAATGGACGCATGGACTCGCTGCCCGTGTTCGTGGCCGACTGGGAGATGCAGTGCTGCGGGAGGCCGTTCGCCCTCGGGACAGAAGTCCGCTGGCACCCGCAATTCCTCTGCGAGGACGAGTTCGCGGCTCCCGACGAGGTCCTGCTGCCCGCGGACTCCGCCGTGATCATGGCGGCGACTGCCACCGTTGCCGACCCCGATCAGGCCGAGGGGCTGCGGGGCGGGCTGTTCGCCACCTGGCACAGCAGTGAACCTCCCGCACAACTGCTGGCCGGCACCGTCCGCCGGATACGCCTCGTACGCCAGCACACCGTGCAGGAGGACCGTGTCGTGACGGTCCTACCCGGCAGGTCCCAGCTCACCGAACTCACCACAAGCCGCCGACGTTTCGCCACGGGTTCCATGCTCACCCGGGAGGACTCCTGGGCAGAGACCGGCCTCCTCGTCGACCTGGCCATGAACCTCGATGACGTCATCGCGTCCGTCTCCAGCTGACGGAACCACAGATGTCGCCCCGCATCGGAGAGTCTTGGCGCAGGGCGGTGAGGGCGCCCTGCGGAGCGCCGACCGACGTCCAAGCGGCTGCCACCTCTCACCCTGCGGCAGCGCGCCTTCATGCTCGCCCGTATCCGAGGCGTCATGCCCGCGCCGAGCCTAGGATCGCCGTTCATGGACTGGCTGGAGCGGGCCGCGAATCTGAGGCAGTGGACCGGGAATGGGATGCGAGCTCCGCACAAGCCCCTGCTGCTCTTGTACGCCCTCGGCAGGTTTCAGGAGGATGCCGAGGTTGAATTGCGGTACAGCGCGGTGGAGCCGGATCTGGGGCGGCTGCTGGCCGAGTACGGCCCTGCGAACAGGACGACGCCCGCGTATCCGTTCCACCACCTGGTCAGTGACGGTGTGTGGGAGGTGCGTACCGATCGCGGCCCGGGCAGTCCCGGGAGCGGGGTGCGCCTGCTGCGGGCGGAGGGTGCGGCAGGCAGGCTCGTACCGGAGTTGAGGACGGCGCTGGGGCGCGAGCCGCCGCTGCTCGGCCGGATGGCCCGGGTGCTGCTCGATCTGCACTTCCCGCCGTCGCTGCACGGGGAGTTGTGCGAGGCCGTCGGTCTGGAGCTGGAGCTGGCGGAGACGGAGCCGCTGGCGGCCCGGCGGAGGCGGCGGGACCGGCAGATGCGCGAGGCTGTACTGACCGCGTACGAGTACCAGTGCGCCTTCTGCGGCTACGACGGGCGGATCGGCGCGCTGCCGGTCGGTCTGGAGGCCGCGCACGTCCGCTGGTGGGCATTCGACGGCCCGGACGACGTCGACAACGGGCTGTGCCTGTGCGCGCTGCACCACAAGCTGTTCGACAAGGGTGTTCTCGGTGTCGGCGACGGCCACCGGATCCTGGTCTCCCAGGCCTTCGTGGGGCGCAGCGCTGTCGCACACGAGCAGGTTGTCGCGCTCGCGGGCCGCCCGGTGATCGGCCCGCAGCCGGGCGCGCTCCCGGTCGCGGCTGCCCACCGTTCCTGGCACTCGCGGCAGGTCTTCCAGGGTGCCCCGCGCCCCGCCGCGATGGGGTGATCGCCGGACGCCCTTGTGCTCACTTGACTGGTAAGTCTACGGACACCTGGAGTATGGTGCCTTATATGGCGAGTAAGAAGGTAACGGTGACGATTCCCGAGGATCTCCTTGACGAGATCCGAGCGGAGGCGGCCGAGCGCGGCCTGTCGGCGTACGTCGCCGAGGCGTTGCGGGCCAAGCGCGATCGGGACCGGCTCCAGGAACTCGTCGGCTGGCTGGAGGAAGAGCACGGCCCCGTCACCGAGGACGAACGCGCGGCGGCCCTCGACGAGCTGAACAAGCTCGACGCCGAGCACAAGTACCGCCGGACGGGCAGCGCCGGAGAGGCCGCGTGAAGAAGCGCAGTGGTGAGCACGGACCCGCACTCCGAGTCTTCGTCCTCGACTGCGAAGCCTTGTCCCTCGCCGTGCGCGGTGACCGGAAGATGATCGCCTGGCTCGACCTCGCCGCCCGGGGCGAAGCCGATGTCGTGACGTCTCCTATGACGCTGGTCGAGGCGTACGACGGGAGAACCACCGACCAGCGCTGGGACTGGGTGCTCTCTCGGCTCAAGGTCGCCGACGTGGGAAAGGACGAGGCCCGTCAGGCCCGCCGCCTTCTGGCTGATGCCGAGCTCCACGGCCACAAGTACGCGATCGACGCGGTACTCGCCGTCATAGCCCGACAGCAGAAGGGACAGGTCACGGTCTTCACCTCAGACGTGGACGACCTGGAGAAACTGGTCCCGGACGCGATCGTCGTCAAGAGGGTTTGACCCGGTCCTCCGGTCCCAGTGTCCGGGTGGGCGGCTGTTCGGTCCGTTTCCGGGGTGGCCTGTCTGCCCGTACGGTGCAGATGTGATCGTTTCCCCGCCGCGGCCCGTCCTCTTCCTTGACGTGGACGGACCGCTGATCCCCTTCGGGGCTACACGGGAGCAGTGCCCGGACGGTTATCCGACGTATGTGCCGCAGGGAGCTGGCGCGAATCCGCTGCTGGCCGGGGTCGATCCCGCCCTCGGGGCCAAGTTGCTGGCTCTTCCGTGTGATCTGGTGTGGGCCACCACGTGGGAGTCCGAGGCCAACGAGTGCCTCGCGCCGCTTCTGGGTCTGCCGCAGCTCCCCGTGGTGACCTGGCCGGAACCGTCCAAGGAGCCCGGGCCGGTCGGCCTGCACTGGAAGACCCGTACGCTCCTCGCATGGTCCGCCGACCGCCCCTTCGCCTGGTTCGCGGTGTACGACCGCCGGGCCGAGCTGGGCATCTCCCAGACCGAACTCGCCAGGCGTGCCCGCATGACGCAACCCCAGGTCTCGAAGCTCGAACTCGGCGGCACCGTCCCCACCCTTCCCCTGCTCGCCCGGCTCGCCGGCGCACTCGACGGGTCGCTCAACATCGCTCTCGACGGTGACAGCTCCACTGTCGCCTTCATCCCCCACGGCGCGTGAGGGCCACTGGTCTCAGCTCTGGTCTCATTTCAGCTCCGTCCGACGACGTTCGGAACCCGGACCACCACCTGATTCATCGCAGGTCAGACCGGCTCTGGCTCGTGGCGCACGCCGCCGTGACCCGTGGGAAAGCGTTTGGGGGCAACCCCCCTCACGAGTTCGAATCTCGTATCCTCCGCCAGTGCCTCACCGGGCACGACGTCGAGGGACCCCACCGCTCGCGGTGGGGTCCCTCGACGTTTGGGCGCAGCTGCGGTGATCAGGCGGAAGAGGCTGCTGGTCCGGGTGGGCACAGAGGAGGCCGCCACCTTGGCGGCGGTGTCGTTGAGGACGTGGTTGGTCAGGTGCTGGTAGCGGCGGCGCATGCGGGCGGACTGGCCGGGTTCCCGCCCTTGACCGCGTCGACGACGGTGTCGGGGACGCCGAGAATGAGCAGGATGATGCCTGCGGTGTGGCGGGCGTCGTGCAGTCGACCGTCCCGGAGACCGGCGGTTGAGGCGCGGTTCAGGAGCTCGCGGTCTGCTGTGCTCCGGTGGTGCTGCCGGCGATCCAGGTGGTCCAGTTCAGGGTGAAGGCGGCGTAGCCGTTGTCGGCGGGGACGGGGCCGCGTGGGGTGCCGGTGACGGTGACGGGGTCGCCCTGGTGGGCGTGGGCGTAGAACCACTTGGAGTCGGCCAGTGACAGGTGGATGCAGCCGTGGGAGCCGGCTTGGCCGGGGTTGGGGTGGCTGGTGGAGTAGTGGACGTAGGTGCCGCTGGTGGTGAGCTGGACGTCCCAGGGCAGCGTGACGTCGTAGTAGTTGACGTTGGCCGAGTCGCAGCTGATGTGCACGCTGCAGGAGGTCATGTGGACCGACGGCGCCTTGCCCATTTCGGCCATGGTGCCGTCCCAGGTGGGGAACTGGGCGCTGCCCGCGTCGATCGGGAAGTGCTTCTGGCGGACTCCGTCGAGGTAGACGTCCATGGTGTGGGCGGGGGCGTCGACCGTGGTCTCCCAGTCCGCGCCGATGGTGAAGGCGTGGTGGTAGTCGTGGATGCCGTAGCGGCCGTTGCCGTCGGCGACATCGGTGAGGCGGGCGTCGATGGCCACGTGGGTGCCGGAGGGCCAGTAGTGCTGCGGCCGCCAGTCCGCCCGTGTGCTGCTGAACCAGTGCCAGGCGCCGGTGACCGGGGTGGACGTGGTGACCTTCAGCGCCCGCTCGACCGCCGCACGGGCGGTGCGGGCGACGGGGTAGGTGAACTGCACGGATATGGGCATCGCCACGCCGACGGTTGCGCCGTTTGTCGGGGTGATCGTGTCGAGCAGCAGGGGCGGGCCCGCGGGGCGGGTGGGGGAGGGGCCGACGGAGCCGGTGCCGGTGCCCGGCGTGTCGCCCATCGAGGCGCCTGGCGACGGGGACTGCGCCGACGAAGAGCCCGGCCCGGCGGCCTTGGCAGCGCCGTCATGGCACGCGGTGGCGCCCAGCAGCACCGCGGCAGCGAGCACCGCCGCGCCGATGTGCCTGGCATGCCCGCGGTACCCGCGGTTCGGTGCCCGTCGTGCGTTCCGTGCCATGTTCCCCACGCTCCCGTTGAGTTCCCCTGTGCGTCATTGGAACGCGATTGCTGTCGCGCCCTCGTGCACCTGGGGAGATGCGGACCGCACCGGAAATGTTGGAGCCCTGAGCGGCTGTTCCAGACCGGTGACAAACACCCCCTGCGTGGCTGTGCCTCGCGGAGCGTGCCGCCGGGCTGGTACATGGCGGGGGCGAGGCTTCCTCTCGACACGACCCCGGAGCGGACCGGTCCCCTGTCGGATTCAGCGATGCAGCCAGCTCAGCAGGGTCGTCGCCGTGAACACCGCGCCCGACGCCAGACAGACCGCGCGCAGGGTCAGCCGCCCAGGGCGTTCCTGGGGCTGGGGCCGGGGCTGGGGCTGCGGGACCGGCGCCAGCAGCGCGTCTGCGAAGGCCTGTGCGGTCGGCGGTCGGTCCGCCGGCTCGACGGACATCGCGGTCCGCAGCAGCAGGGCCACCCCCGGCGGCAGCTCCTGGCCGGCCGGCAGCGCGGGCAGCGTCGATGCGGCCGGCCGGTCCGTCATCAGGGCCGTGGCGCGTCCGCCCGGGCCGAACGGCTTCTGTCCCGTCAGCAGCTCGTAGGCCACGACGGCCAGCGCGTACACGTCGGCCCTCCCGTCGAACCCGCCGGTCTGGAAGGCCTGTTCCGGCGCCATGTACGCGGGCGTGCCCGTGGTCACCGTCAGCCCGGACGCGTCGGCCATCTGCTTCGCGCTGCCCAGATCCGCCACCAGCACCGCGGCGGGCGCGGCGGCGGTGGCGGTGGCGAGCAGCAGGTTGGACGGCTTGACGTCGCGGTGCACCACGCCCGCCTCGTGCAGGACCTGGACCGCGTAGCCCGCCTCCGCGGCCAGCCGCAGCGCCTCCTGCGGGTCGCACCCCCCGACCCGGTCCGCCAGGGTGCCGCCGCGCACGTAGTCCATGACGAAGTAGGGCCGGTCCTCCTGCACCCCGACGTCGTGCACCCGGACCACCCGCGGGCTGGCGATCCGGCGCAGCAGCCTCGCCTCGGCCAGGAACCGCTCGCGCACATCTGCGTTGGCAGCCCAGTTCTCGGCCAGCACTTTCACCGCGACCTCGGTGTCGAGCTCCGGGTCGTAGGCCTTCCAGACCGTCGCGAAGGAGCCTGCTCCGAGCCGGTCCAGGAGGAGGTAACGGCCGAGCTTGCGCATGTGGCAACATTCTGCCGGAATCGTCGGGGGTGGGGAACTCCCGTTCGGCGAGTGGGACGCGACAGGGACAGGACGGGGGCTTCCGGGTGTTCGAGGAAGGCGAGCTGGAACGGCTCGTGGCGGCTGCTCAGGCGGGGGACCCGGGGTCGATGGAGTACCTGCTGGCCAAGCTCCGGCCGGTGGTGCTGCGCCGCTGCTCCCGCTTCCTGCCGCACCACGCCGACGCCGAGGAGGCTGCGCAGGACGCGCTGCTCTCCATCAGCACGCACCTGGGCGAGTACGGCGGCCGCGGCTCCTTCATGGGCTGGGTGACGGTGATCGCGTCCAACGCCGCCCGGTCCACCTACCGCTCGATGCGCCGGCGTGCCGAGGACAGCCACGCCGACCTGCCCGAGTCCGTGGACCCGCGGAGCACCAGCGTCATAGCCGGGACCCGGCTCGACCTGATGGAGGCGCTGACCGCGTTGGAGCAGCAGCACCCCACCCTGGTGCAGTCCTTCGTGCTGCGCGACCTGGGCGACCTGACCTACGTCCAGGTGGCCGATGAGCTGGACGCCCCGTTGGGCACGGTCAAGGACCGTATCCACCAGGCGCGGCGCTTCATGCGCGAGCGCTTGGCCGGTGGTCTGTGAACGGCGGTCCCGCGGCGGGGGGCCGCCGCGCCGCCGTCCGGCCCCGATCCGCCGTCGCCGCCCTGGTGGCGGCCGCCGCGTGCGGCCTGGCGACCGGCCGTTTCGTCCTGCCACCGCCCCCCGGCACCGCGCACCCGGCAGCGCGGTCGGCCCCTGCGACCAAAGGCGCTTCCGCTCTCGCGACGGCCGGCGCGTCCGCCCCGACACCCGCGCCCTCCGGCTCCGCCCCGCCGGAGGCCGCCACCGGGCCGGTGACGACCGCCGACCTGCTCGACCCCGCGGCGTTCGGCGCGGTCGGCATCACTGCGCAGATCTACGCCAGGGACCGCTTCGGCGACGGCGCGTACGCCAACTCGGCCTGCACCGGGGAGAAGACGCTCACCGAGACGCTGGGCGGGCCCGGCGCCCACTTCCGCGGGCTGGTGACCAGCACCCGCACTGACCCGGACGACCCCACCATGGCCGTGGACCGCGCCGACCAGGTCGCGCGCGAGGTCGCCGCCGAGGCCCTGCGCCCCGCTTTGGCGCAGAATTTCACCGAGCGCCTCTTGCTCGAGGAGGTGCCCTGCCAGAACGAACCTCCCGGCCACTGGGTCTACGGCAGGACCACGACGCTGGAACTCGCCCCCGACGTCAGCGCGAGCTGGATGGGCACCTACCAGGGATCCCTCAACACCAGCGGCACGGCGCCCGAGGGCAAGGAGCCCTGCGGCGGCATCGCCGTGCTCCGCAGCGGCAACCACTACGGGGTGCTGGAGGTCGACGCCTGCCTGGGCACGGCCGCGATGTCCCACATCGTCAGGACCGCTCTGTCACAGCTGTGAAACAGCCGGTCAGAGCTCCAACATTCCCTCCTCCGGCGTCATCTCCCCGGTTGTACGAGGACGCAGCAGGCGTCCCGACCAGCAGGGGGACCAGATGACCGAGAACCAGGCCGTCCAGCAGAAGTCCGTTCACCGCAACCGTATCGCCGCCGCGGCCTGCTTCACCGCCGCGCTGATCACGGTCGGCGTCGTGGGCATCCAGTCGGCCACCGCCGACAACGCCACGCACAACGCCGCGCACCGCACCGCGGCCGCCGCCCACCCCGTCACCGCCCAGCCGGCTCCAGTCGCGGTCGCCGCGCCCGGACTCGGCTCCGCCGCCCTCGTCCAGAGCGAGGACTTCTTCCAGCAGGGCCTTGCTCCGGTCGGCGCGACCGTGGCACTGGCCGGGCGTCAGGGGCTCTCGGCGTGCTCGGGCGAGGAGACGATGCGCGACCTGACCAAGGGCAAGGCCACCGCGTACGCGTCCGTGACCTGGACCTTCGACACCGAAGGCCTGCTGATCGAGTCGGCCGCGAGTGCTGCCACCGGTAACTCGGCGAGCACCTACGAGAAGCAGCTCGACGCGCTGGTGCAGGACTGCCAGGACGAACCGGCCGGCCACTGGCACTACGGCGCGGCCCACACCCTCACCGTCAACGACGGTACCGGCCACTGGTATCCGTCCTACAGCGGCGACGGCACCGTCACCGGCGGTGTCGCGGTCCTTCGCAGCGGCACCAGGGTCGCCGTCGTCGAGCTCACCGGCCAGCCCACAGACGCCCCGACCTACGTCAAAGGCATCGCCACCGCAGCCCTGAACCGCCTCCCCTCCTGACACGGCAGTCCCGCCCCGCCCGCGCCACCGGGCGGAACCGGCCCCGATCATCGAAGAGACTCGCACGCCCCGGGAGCCGTGCACCCGAGCAGGACGCGTGGTGGCGGTCAGCCGATGAAGAGGTTCATGCCGACGTAGTCGAAGGTGACGGCGAACGGCTTGAAGAACTCGTGGGTGAAATTGCCGATGAGGTCGAACCCGGTCTGGCCCTCCCACGGCGTCGGCCCGGCGGAGCCGGGAAGATGCCGACCGACCGCGTCTCCGATGCTTATCCGGTCCGGGGCGATCGGATAGATCGTGGTCGTACCGCCGTTGACCAGAATCGGGTGGTCCCAGTCGATCGTGATGCCGGCCCGCTCAGCGTTCGCCGCGGTCGTGTTGAGGCCGTTGGAAATGCCGCCCGTGTCCATGACGACCATTCGGGGGCCGTAGTCGTTGAGCTTCCCCAGCGTGCAGGGGAGGTGGTCGCCGGCCAGCCACAGCGGCTGCGGGCGGAGGGCGGCGCGGGCGGCCTCGGCGCGGAACGCCCGTTGTTGTGCGCTCGTCTTCCGCCGCAGGACGAGTGCCCGGCCCTGGTAATCGATCGTGGTCAGGAAGTGGTAGAAAAGCGCGGTTCCGATGGTGCCGGCCGTGACGACGCCGTTCGGAAAGGCCATGATCGACCCGTCCGTCCAGCTGACGGGCACGTTGCGCAGTTCGATCTCCCCGAGTCGCAGCGACGGTGCGACACCGAGGAAGGTCGTGACGGCCCTGCCGTTGATGTTCGCCGTCATCGAGGAGACGGCGCTGAGCCCTGCCTCCTCCGCCGCATCGGTGGTGAGGGTCAGGCCCATGGCTCCGGTGTCGAGGACGAAGGTCCCTGGTGTCCGCCCGTTCACGGAAGCCTTCACCTGGGGCAGCGGGTCGATGTCGAGGAAGGGCACCCGGGTGGCCTGCGCGCCGTGCAACTCGTACGGCCTACCGTTCATTTCTGCGAGCTGCGCGGCCTGGGCAGCTGGGGCGGGTGGCAGCAGCGGTACGGCGCGGGCGAACATGTCCTGGCGCACGAAGCAGTCCGCGAGCCGCCGCTTGATATTCGTGTCGTCGGGGGCCAGGCCGTGCGCCTCGCTGAGGTAGTGCTCGGCGCGGGCGAACCGGTTGGACAGCAGGGCGATGTACCCCAGTTGCCCTGCGGCGTGCGCATCGCCAGGATCGTCGCGCAGCAGTCGTGCGTAGCCCCGCCCGGCGGCGGCGAACTCGCCCGACTGGAACAATTGGTCGGGGTCATCGCCCGGGGCTGCCGGGTGGGCCGCGGAACCGGCGGCTGACGCCAACGGGTAGCCCGCGGCTCCCAGCAGCGGCAGGACCGCGCTCGCACCGGCGATCAGCCCCGCCCGTCGCAGAAAAGCGCGTCGGCCGAGGCCGTCGCGGACGTCGTCGTTCTCCCTCGTGTGGTTCATGCCACGACCTTGCCGCGCGCCGACCACCCCACGCGTCTGCCTGCGGCCCGACAGCCGCGTCTGTCGCGGGATGTACGACGGCGCTTCCGCATCCTCCGTACGACAGATACGGCGGCACAGGGACCGCCCGTAAACTCATCCGATCATGAACGCTCCTGCGGCTCTCACCCTCCGTGCCTGGGTCGGCCGGCCGGTGCTTCCGGACGCTGCACTGGCTTGCGTGCTCTTCGTGGTGTGCCTGCTGATGAACGGCGGGTTCGACCTGGTACGGACCCAGGCCGACCAGCCTGGCGGCGGTGGGTGGAGCGGGCCGGGTGTGTTGTGGGTGTGGTGGGTCGCCACAGCGCTCACCATGGTCGGCGTCACCCTGCGGCGGCGCCAACCGGTGGCGATGCTCATCCTGTGCGCACTGTCCGCGGGAGCGCGCGCGGCCGTAGGTGTTCTTCCCACGGTCATGGATCTGGCGGTGCTGATCCTTCTCTACACGGTCGCGTCCCGGTGCTCGCGGCCCGCTTCGCTGCTGGCCCTGGGCGGGCTGCTGCTGGGTGCGGCCTGGCTGATCGGTGGCTCGCCCGTCGATCAGCCGCTGCGGATGCCGGCCTTTCGGGTGTGCAGTCGTCATGTCGTCCCGTCCGGGCCGGCCGGAGCCGAGGTCGGGGCCGCCGGCATCGACACGGCCTGTCACGGCAGCGGGTCCAGTCCGTGGCGCGGCCTGCCCGTGCTGGGATCGGGGCTGATCGCCGCGTGGGCGGTCGGGTACGGGAGCCGCAACCGGCGCGCGTACCTCGAACAGCTTCACGCGCGCGCCCAGGGTCTGGAGCGGGAACGGGACCATCAGGCCGCGCTCGCGGTGGCCGCCGAGCGCGGACGGATCAGCCGCGAGGTCCACGACGTGGTCGCCCACGGCCTGTCACTGATCGTCGTTCAGGCACAGGGTGCCGAGGCGGCGTTGGACAACCGTCCCGGCGACACCCGCGCCGCCCTGCAGACGATCGTCGCCACCGGCCGCGACGCCCTGGCCGATATGCGCCGGGTACTCGCCGCGCTCGGCGAGATGGAGGACACCTGGCATTCGCAGCCCGGGCTCGCCCGACTGCCCAGCCTGCTCACCCGGGTACGGCACGCAGGCACGCCGGTGCGTCTGCGTATCGACGGGACCCCTGCGGCCCTGCCGTCGACTGTCGACCTGTCGGCCTACCGCATCGTGCAGGAGGCACTGACCAACGTCATCAAACACGCTGGTGCCGGCGCGACCGCGGACGTCGTCGTCTCATATGGCCACGCCGAGGTCGCCATTGAGGTCAGCGACGATGGCGAGGGCATCAGCGGCGACGACCGGGGTACGGCCGGCGGCAACGGGCTGCCGGGCATGCATCGGCGGGTGAAGCTTCTCGGCGGCCACCTCAGTGCCGAGCCCGGCGACCGGGGCGGGTTCGTCGTCCGGGCCGGTCTTCCCATCAACGGTCAGAACGCGTGATCCGCGTGCAGGACGCGATCCGCGTGCTCCTCGTGGATGATCTAGCTCTGGTCCGTACCGGCTTCCGCATGATCGTGGAGAACGCGCCGGACATGGAGGTGGTCGGTGAGGCGGGCGACGGTGCCGCAGCGGCGACCCTCGCTGTCGAACTCCGGCCGGACATCGTCCTGATGGATATTCGCATGCCCGACGTGGACGGTGTCGAGGCGACCCGCCGCATCAGCGCCGCCGCGGGACACGTCCGGGTACTGATACTGACCACCTTCGATCTCGACGAATACGTCTATGCCGCCCTCCACGCAGGCGCCAGCGGCTTCCTGCTCAAGGACACCCTGGCCGCCGACCTGCTGTCGGCTGTCCGCGTGGTGGTCCGTGGCGACGCGGTGGTGGCGCCCAGCGTGACCCGCCGCCTCATCAACCGCTACGTCGGCACGCGGTCCCCGCACCTCACCGCGGCCACCGACCTGGAAGCGCTGACCGAACGCGAACGCGAGGTACTGGTACTCATGGCCCAGGGCCTGTCCAACGCCGAGATCGGCGCACGCATCCACGTCACCGAGGGAACCGTGAAAACCCACGTCAGCCGCATACTTGCCAAACTCCACCTGCGCGACCGGGTACAAGCCGTGGTCTACGTCTACGAATCCGGACTCGTGCGGCCCAACGGCCCATCCGACGTCTGAATCCGCCAACCCCGCGCCGGGCACCGGCGAGCTGGTGCGGAGCACCTTGACCAGGGAGCCCGCAGACAGGAAGTGAGCGCGCCGGCCGGAATTTCGCGCGCTGCCGCCGTGGTCGATGAGGATGAGCTCTTCCGGGCGCTCCGCGGAAAGTCACTTCGCGCGCAAACGACCATGTTCCTGCCCCCGGTGGCGCCAGTGCCTCACCGGGCACGACGTCGTTGGCCCCCGCTGCTCGCAGCGGGGGCCAACGACGTTCGTGGTCTCGCCCTATGCGCATCTGCGGCTCACCCGCCGACCCGGGGCGCGAGCCGCTTTCCGTCCACCTCTACGACGGCCAGGTCCTGCCGTACCGGGTGGCGCCGTGGGGGCTACCAGGGCAGGGGCTCGGGGCGGCGGCGCCACCACCAGCCCGCGTCATCCGCGTCGGGGACGTCCAGTCCTGGCTGCTGCTTGGCCGAATCGACTCCGTCGGGTAGAGGACCGATGCGCCGAGCACCCGCGCGAGCGCCGCGGCCAGCTCCGGCTCACTCGGCTGCGGCTGCACGCTGTCCTGGGCATAGATGTCCAGGGACGTTCGCACGTCGCCCCGGACGGCGCGCTTCCCGCAGAGCACCGGCGCGTCCCAGTTCCGCGCATCCTGGTCGGCGTCCTCGTCGGCCACGTCGACATCGTGGACAGGGAGGCGGAAGCACTCGGCAAGTGCTGCGGCGACAGCTCTGCCGCTCAGGGGCTCGGTGACGAGTAGTGCCCTGGTCGTCAGCGCCCCACGGGGAGCCGGCTGCGGCCAGACCGCCCTGGAGCTTGGCCAGGGCCGTCGCCAGGTCCGAGCTGTGCGTGAGGAACTGCGGTGCTGTCGCCTGCAGGTCAGCGAGCTTGATGTCGAGTATCTCGTCGTCGTCGGCGTCGCCCATACGTCATCCACCCCCATGAATCAACGATTCCCCCAGAGCATCAGCTGTTCAACAGCTTTTGCCTCCTGCCACTCTGGTCGAGCGCGCATCGGCTCCGGACAAGAACCGCGCCAAGTTCTGAAGGGATGGCCTGAACAGCGGCCTCGCTGGCTTGTGTTCAGCGACGCGCAGCCCTACCCAGGTCACGTCCGTCGTCGCTGCCTGTACCTCGTTCGCTGTGGTGCCCGGACGGCCAAACGGCCGTGCCGGGAACAGCCGGTCCGGCCGGCACGGTTGCATTGACCGAGGGAGCGGCGCCGCACGGGCCGGGAAGACGGAGGCCGCAGCGTCGCCCGTCTCGCCGGGTCCGGGCCTGGCATCGTGGTATGTCCGGCACGCACTTCGGATCACGACGTATTTCTGCAGGAGGACTGCTTCATGACTGACCGGCCCTTGACGCTCATGGCAGTACACGCCCACCCCGACGACGAGGCCACCGGAACCGGCGGAATCCTCGCACGGTACGTGGCGGAGGGCATCCGCACGGTTCTCGTGACGTGTACCGACGGCGGTTGCGGTGACGGACCGGGGGGTGTCAAGCCCGGCGATCCCGGGCACGATCCGGCAGCGGTTGCCTTGATGCGCCGTCAGGAACTCGAGGCGAGCTGTGGCGTCCTCAAGATCAGCGATCTGGAGATGCTGGACTACGCCGACTCGGGGATGATGGGCTGGCCGAGCAACGACGCGCCCGGGGCCTTCTGGCAGACCCCGGTTGAGGAAGGCGCCGCCCGACTCGCGGAACTCATGCGGCACTACCGACCTGATGTTGTCGTCACCTACGACGAGTACGGCTTCTACGGCCACCCCGACCACATCCAGGCCCACCGCATCACGATGGCGGCGCTGGAGATGACCGCGCTGACACCGAAGGTGTACTGGACCACCGTGCCCCGCTCGATGATGCAGCGGTTCGGCGAGGTCATGCGGGAGTTCGGTGAGGACATGCCCGAACCGGATCCCGCCGAGGCCGCCGCGAGGGCCGAGATCGGCCTCCCCGACGATGAGATCACCACGTGGGTGGACACCACCGCGTTCAGCGGTCAGAAGTTCGACGCGCTGGCCGCGCACGCCAGTCAGGGCGAGAACATCTTCTTCCTCAAGATGGGCAAGGAGAGGTTCGGCGAGTTGATGGGCGTGGAGACCTTCGTACGTGTCCGGGACACCACCGGCGCGGCCGTACCCGAGAACGACCTCTTCGCCGGACTGCGCTGATCCGCCCGCCCTACCGGCAGGGAAGGCTCACCGACCGCACGGCGCGATCGAGGCCCCGGGGCAGTCCGAGGTGCCGACCGGCCGGATCGTGGTTCCGGGCTGCACCGACCACCTAGCGGGCGCTGCGCGCTGCGAGGTCCCCGAACGCTTCGTGCGCGTCCGTGCCTCGCGGGCGAACCCGGCCGACGCTCGCCGGCCGGGCCAGGAAGGGTTACGAGGCACCGGACCTGGTGGCCCCTCACGGTGCCCGCGCCGTGATCAGGCAGCGGGAGCCGCCGGTCCGGGCGGGGCCGGAGCTGTCCGCGAAGGATCTCTCGTCGCGACGTTCAACCTGGCGCGGGATCAGGCCCGCGGCGTGCCACCGTCCGCCGCCAGTCGGGTCAGCCATTCGCGCAGCAGCCGCTGCTCGGCGTCGCTCAGGACATCGGCGTCATCGGGGAGGGCCGCGCGCAGCGCGCGGGCCGCCGGGGCGGGGCCGGACTCCGCGGCGGAGACCGTCGGCTCGGCGCGGGTGACGGCGGCGACCATGGACTCGCGCATGACGGTCAGCAGCAACGGATTGCGGCGTTCTGCGGGCGTGGAGTGCCAGGTGGCGACCGCGCCCAGGCCTGTGGCCTGGATGATCTGGGCGGCCAGCTCCTCGTCGACCCGCAGCCACCCCCCGGCCGCCAGCCGGCGCACCCGCCCGCGGAGGATCTCCAGGCCCGCGCGGTGTGCCGCGTCCGGTCCCCGGCCGGTGGCCCGGTTCATCACCGCGAACAGCTCTGGGCGCGAGACCCCGAACTCCACCACCAGGTCCCAACCGCGGCGCAGCTCCTCCACCGGGTCCTCCGCGGTGGGGTCGAGCTGCGCGCGCTTGCTCTCCAGGAACTGCGCATAGCCGTGCTCGGCGACCGCCTCCAGCAGTCCCTCCTTGTCGCCGAAGAGGCGGTAGATCGCCGGCGGCTGCATCCCGGCCGCGGCGGCGACCGCGCGGGTGCTGACCGCGTCCGGCCCGCCGTTCTCCAGCAGCTCGACGGCCGCCACGACGATGCGACGCCGAGAGCTGTCGGTGGTGTCGCGAAGAGGCATGGTTTCAACGATATCGGAATCTTGCTTCCATCGTTAGTATCGGTGTTACCGTTGAGGTGATTCCACTGGAAACAGCGTTGGGAGAACCCCGTGATCATCGTGACCGGAGCCACAGGAAAGCTCGGACGCCGCACCGTCGAGCGCCTCCTGGACCGCGTCCCCGCCCACCGCGTCGGCGTCAGTGTCCGCGACCCCCGCATGGCACAGGACCTCTCCGACCGCGGCGTCCGCGTCCGGCAGGGCAGCTTCGACGACCCCGCCTCGCTCGCGCACTCCTTCGAGGGCGCCGAGCAGTTGCTCCTCGTCTCCCTCGACCGCACGGGCGAGGAATGCGTCACCGGCCACCGCACCGCCATCGACGCCGCCGTGAAGGCCCGCGTCGGCCGCATCCTCTACACCAGCCAGATGGGCGCCGCCCACGACTCCCGCTTCCAGGCATGCCGCGACCACGCCCAGACCGAGGCCCTGCTGCGCTCCACCGGTCTGCCCTGGACCGCGCTGCGCAACGGCTTCTACGCGGCCAGCGCCATGCTGTTCATGGAGTCCGCGCGCCACACCGGCGACATCGCCCTCCCCGCCGACGGCCCCGTCGCCTGGACCGGCCACGACGACCTCGCCGAGGCCACTGCGGCGATCCTCGCCGGCGAGGCGTGCTTCGAGGGTCCCACCCCGCCGCTCACCGGCCCGGCGGCGCTCGACTTCGACGCCGTCGCCGGGATCGCGGCCCAGGTCACCGGACGGCCCTTCACCCGCACTGTCGTCGTCGCCGGCGAATTCCGAGAGCAGGCACTCGCGCACGGTGCCCCGGCGCCGATCGCAGACCTGATGCTGAGCATCTTCGCGGCAGCGCGGAACGGCGAGTTCACCGCCGTCGACTCGACGTTGGCCGAGCTGATCGGCCGAGAGCCCGCCACCTTCCGCACCCTGCTGGAGCAGGCCTGGGCCGCGTAGATCCGGTGCGGCGCACCCGCGGCCATGACTCCGTCCTCGAAGGATGAGACAGGCAAAGCTCTCCAGGTCGTCTTCGACCCGCGCGTAGCCGCGGTCCCGGCGAGTTCGTGGACGCAGCCGAGCCAGCCGGGCCAGCCGGCTGCCCGGCGCGGTCGCCACCGTTCTCGGGCTGCTCGGGCTGAGGATCTCTTCCCGGCTGGTCTTCTCCCCGTTGTTCGCCTGCGATGCGGTCGCCTACGGCCCGATCGGCACGGTCCTGGTCCTGCGGTCCTGGCCGCCTGTCGGTGTCGGCGTCGTCGTCTTCGGTAGCGCCCTGGCAGGTCGCATGCCGGCACCCGCCTGCGTTCCCGACGGGACCGCTCCTTCCACGGGGAGTCCTCAAAGACGGGTAGCGGCCTGGACGAGGGCGGCGACCGCCCGCGAGCGGCTGTGGGGCGGCCACGCGATCACCGTCGTCACCGTCGGCGCGTCGGCTACGGGGACGGTGACGAGGCCGTCCCTCGGCTCGGCGCGCACCGACTCCGGCAGGATCGCCGACGCCCGGCCGAGCGCGATCAGCTGGAGCAGCTGCGTGTGGTTGTGCACCGGCGGGCCGGCACCGTCCGGGAAGGTGCCGTCGAGGTTCGGCCAGCGGGGCATGGGCAGGCCGGGCAGCGCGGCGACGTCGGACATCCGCACATGGGCCCGGCCGGTGAGGGGGTGACCGGCCGGAAGGACCACGACCTGTCCCTCCGCGTGCAACTCCTCCGTGTCGAACCCGGCCGTCGAGTCGAACGGCCGGTGCAGCAGCGCCACATCGGCCCGCCCGTCCCGCAGCAGCCGCTCCTGCTCGCCGATCCCGCACAGCATCACGTCGACGGCGACCGCGCCGGGTTCGGCCGCGTAGGCGTCGAGCAGTTTCGCCAGCAGCTCGCCCGTCGCTCCGGCCTTCGTGACGAGGACCACGCCGGGTCGGCCGGTCGGCGCGAGAGCGGCGCGGCGGGTTCGGCGCTCGGCGGCGTCGATCGCGTCGAGGGCCGCCTGCCCTTCCCGCAGCAGCACCGATCCGGCCTCGGTCAGGGTGACGCCGCGGCTGCCGCGTGCCAGCAGCGCGGCACCGAGCCGGCGTTCGAGCTGCTGGATCGCCCGCGACAGCGGAGGCTGGGCGATCCCGAGCCGCTGCGCCGCCCGCCCGAAGTGCAACTCCTCGGCGACGGCGACGAAGTACCGCAGCTCCCTCGTCTCCATGCCGCCAAGCTACCTGACCCCGCCTCGGCGCCGGATGGGATTGCCGCAGTGAGCTGGTCCGATACCGGGGAGGTATCGCCGCTTACCCAGATGGTGTTGGCCGCGTCGCGGGGGTGCGGGACACGATGGACCGCATGAGCGGACAGACGATCGCGCTGGTCACCGGCGCGAACAAGGGAATCGGGTACGAGATCGCCGCGGGCCTGGGTGCCCTCGGCTGGAGCGTCGGCGTCGGCGCCCGGGACGAGGCACGCCGGGAAGCCGCCGTGCAGAAGCTGCGGGCGGGCGGCGCGGACGCGTTCGGCGTGCCGCTCGACGTGACGGACGACGCGAGCGTGGCGGCCGCCGCCCGGCTGGTGGAGGAGCGCGCCGGCCGCCTCGACGTCCTGGTCAACAACGCCGGAGTGACCGGCGGCATGCCGCAGACGCCCACCACGGTCGATCTCTCGGCCGTACGGACGGCCGTGGAGACCAACGTGGTCGGCGTCATCCGCGTCACCAACGCGCTGCTGCCGCTGCTGCGCCGTTCCGCGTCGCCGCGGATCGTCAACATGTCCAGCAGCGTCGGCTCGCTCACGAGGCAGACCGCTCCCGGCGCCGAGACGGGGCCGATCTCCGCGGCGTACGCACCGTCGAAGACGTTCCTCAACGCCCTGACCGTCCAGTACGCCAGGGAGCTGCGGGACACGAACATCCTGATCAACGCCGCCTGCCCCGGCTACTGCGCGACCGACCTCAACGGCTTCCGCGGCGTGCGCACCCCCGAACAGGGCGCGGCGATCGCGATCCGGCTCGCGTCCCTCCCCGACGACGGCCCGACCGGCGCGTTCTTCGACGAGGACGGGGTGGTGCCGTGGTGACCTCGGCAGTGGTCCCGGGCTGAGGCCATAGGACGGGCGCAGGCGGCTACTCGGCTGTGTTCGGAGCCGTCCACAGCCACCCCGGATACCGGTTCCGTCCCTGGTCACTACGTATCTGCTGCCACGCGTACGGCCTCGTGACCCGTTGGCGTGCCCAGGGCAACCCCTCACGAGTTCGCATCTCGTATCCTCCGCCAGCGCCTCACCGGGCACGACGTTGACGGCCCCCGCTGCTCGCGGCGGGGGCCGTCAACGTACGCGGTGGAGCTTGCGGCGCTGTCGGGGTCGCCCGTCAGCACGGCACACTCCGCGATTGTGTTTGTGTTGTGTTATGCGGAATTGTGGGAGTTTTCCAGGCTTGGGTGGGGTTGCGGTGTAGTGGCGGGTTCGCCGCGGGTGTTGGAGGCGCGTAGCGCGATGGCTCCGGCTGCCACGAGGCACAGGGCGCTGACGAGCAGGCCCCGTTGGAATCCTTCGGTGAGTGCCTGTGGGGGTGAGGTGTGGGAGGCCAGCAGGTGGTTGGTGCGGCTGGTCGCGATACCGGTGAACACCGCCAGCCCGAGCGCTGACCCGAGCTGGAAGGAGGCGGTGATCAAAGCCGCGGCCAATCCGGCCTGATCCTCCGGCACGCCTGCGTTCGCGGCCGTTTGCACACCGGCGTACAACAGCCCCAGCCCGAGCCCCATGACCACCAGCGGGGCGAGCAGGTCGCCGAGATAGGTGCCATCCGCCGGGATGCGGGACAGCCACAAGATGCCACCGGCGGCGAGCAGTGAGCCGGAGACGATGATCGGGCGGGTGCCGGTCCGGACGAACATCTTCGTCGCCACGGTCGAGCCGAACCCGATGCCGAAGCTCACCGGCAGATACGAGAGCCCGGACTCCAGCTGAGAAAAGCCCAGGACGTTCTGCATATACAGAGTGATGAAGAAGAACATCGAGTAGAACCCGGCCCAGGCGATCACCTGGGTGGCGTCGGCGGCGGCCAGGCCCTTGATCCGGAAGATCGACAACAGGACCATCGGATGGGCGTGCCGCTGCTCGTTGACCACGAACGCGACCATCAGTGCCGCCGAGACGGCCAGCCCGCCGAGGGTGCGTCCCGCACGCCAGCCCTCGTCCGGCGCCTTCACCAACGTGAAGATCAGCAGCAGCATGGCGACGGTGACCAGCACCGCACCGACCGCGTCGAAATCGCCCGGCGAGGCCCGGCCGTGGTCGGCCTTCAGGAGCCGGAACGCCCCGAACAGCACCAGGACGCAGAGGGGGAGGTTCACGAAGAACACCCACCGCCAGCCGAACTCCTGGGTGAGCAGCCCGCCGAAGAACATCCCGGCCGCCGAGGCCATCCCACTGATCCCGGCCCACGCGCCCAGCGCCTTGTGCCGGTCGCTTCCCCGGTGGAACGAGGTGGTCAGGATGGACAGCGCGGCCGGGGACATCATCGCCGCCCCGAAGCCCTGCGCGAGCCGGGCGCCGACCAGCAGCCCCTGGCTGCCGGCCAGCCCGCAGGCCAGCGAAGAGGCCGCGAACAGCACGGTCCCGGCGACCAGCAGCCGCCGCCGCCCCAGCAGGTCCCCGGCCCGACCGCCCAGCAGCAGGAACCCGCCATAGGTGATCAGATAGCCGCTGACCACCCACTGCAGGTTCGGCACCGAGAACCCCAGATGCGTACGGATCGTCGGCAGCGCGACGTTCACGATCGCGCCGTCCATGACGTCCAGGAACGTCACCAGACACAGCAGCGCCAGCGTGATCTTGCCCCGCCCGGTCGCCAGGAACGACCCTTCCGGCGGCGCCGTCGACGCGGTCATGGCGTTGCTCACGACTCGGGAACCTCCATCACGGGGCCGACCTCGACCCCGCCGCCGACCCGCAGCGCCGGGCAGTCCTTGGCCAGCGCCAGCGCGGAGTCCATGTCCTCGGCCGACACCACCGAGTAGCCGACCATCCGGGAGCTGCTGCCGCCGACCTCGCCGAGCGAGGCGTAATCGGTCACTGCGTTGCCGAAGTCCACCAGCGCCGAGCCCATCCCGCCGAACCAGGCCTTCCACTCGCCCGCCGTCTCGGCGCCGGGCGCGTAGTCGGAGGGCACACGGTAGGAGAAAACGTAAGTGGCCATGATCTGTGGTCCTGTTCTGTATCCGGGGCACGCCCCGGGCTGGGACCGCCTCCTACCGGGTGGACGCCGCCGGGCCTGCGGATTGGGCGGCGCGACACCGCCCAATCCGCAGGCCCGGCGGCGTCAGTATCAGTAAGCGAGCCGAACGCGCCCTGCGGAGAGAAAAATTGCGAGGATACATGGACGTATCGGATCTGATCGCTCGGGCTCGAGCCGGCGACCACCACGCGTTCCGCGACCTGGTCCAGGGTCATTCGCACGAGTTGCACGTGCACTGCTACCGCATCCTGGGATCCGTACAGGACGCCGAGGACGCACTTCAGGAGACCCTCGTGTCCGCCTGGCGTAGCCTCGGCGAATTCGGCCAGCGGTCCTCGCTCCGCACCTGGCTCTACAGGATCGCGACCAATCGGTGCCTGAGCATGTTGCGCGCGGACAGCCGGCGGCCGCGCAGCGCGACCTCGCTCCCCGACCTGGCCCTGCCCGAGCCGGCCGGCACCAGTGACGTTCCACCGTGGCTGGAACCGTATCCGGATGTGCTGCTGGACAACCTCGCCGACCAGGCACCGGGTCCAGAGGCTCGCTACGAGACCACCGAGGCCATCTCGCTCGCGTTCATCACCGCCCTGCAACTGCTGCCGCCGCGGCAGCGCGCGGTACTCGTGCTGCGTGACGTGCTCGGCTACCGCGCGAGCGAGGTAGCCGAGATGCTCGACGCCACCCAGGAGTCGGTGCAGAGCGCCCTTAAACGAGCGCGGGCCACCGTCGACAACCACCTGGCGGACTCAGGGGGCGGCAGGCCTGCGGGTCAACCGGACACCGCGGCCGAACACCAGCTGGTGGCCAGGCTGACCGACGCGCTCGAACGGGCCGACCTTGACGCGCTGGTGGAACTGTTCGTAGCGGATGTCCGATTCTCCATGCCGCCTGCCGTACTGGAATACCGGGGGGTCGATATGGCACGTCGCGTCCTCACGGCAGCTACCTTCCGGCCCGACCGGTCGTTCCGGGTGGTGCCGACTCGCGCGAACGGCCAGCCAGCGCTCGGCATGTACGTGGCCGACGTGCACGGGGGTGTCCACCGGGGACACACACTGCTCGTCGTCACGATCGTCGGTGACCGCGTCAGCGTGATCACCGGCTTCGATGCGAGCGTGATGCCGCGGTTCGGGCTGCCTCGGATGCTTCCCGAAACGGACTGACAGGGGTGGGACGCGGCGTCTCGAGCGGAGCCGCGGATCGTCATGCTCCGAACGGGGCGGGCCCTCGCGAGTTCGAATCTCGTATCCTCCGCACCCACCCCACCAGGGCAGACGATGGCCCCGACCGCGCTGCAGTCGGGGCCGTCATCGTTCCGTAGCTGCAGGTTTCCGCTGCAGTTGACCGCTCCGGACTCGCGGCCACATGACTGACTTGTCACTCTCGGCGGCCGATCAATTCGTGGCGGGGGCACGGCTGGGCGGCACCGATGTCGCGGCGATCCGGGGTGGTACTCGGACCGCCGCAGGGTTATGGCGCCGGTTGGCGTCAGCTCTCCGTGACGCGGCTCCAGGTGAACGGGCCGAAGGAGGTGGCTGCCGTCTGGTTGTGGGCGCCCGGGGTGACGGTCAGCTTCAGCCATTCCAGCGGGGTGGTGCTGCCGTGGACGACGATGCGGTGGAAGTTCGCGACGTCGTACGACGGGTGGCTGTTCCAGGCGTCGTACGCGCAGATGTCCGCGTCGCCCGTGCAGGGAGCGCCCTGGGCGAGGGGGTTGTCCGAGCGGTAGACGTGCGAGTCGCCGACCAGCAGCAGCACCGGCTTGCCGAAGGCCGTGGTGTGCTTGGCCAGGCTGGACACGATCGGCTCGTAGTTCGCCACGTGGGCTGCGGTCTTGCCGTCCACGTCCCACATGTCGGCCTGGGTCGTGATCACGACGCTGGACACGCCGCCGACCTTGGCGAGCGCGAAGGCGGTGTCCAGCCAGCGCAGGTCGGCCGCGGTGCGGTGGGCGGCCTCGTCGAGCTGCTCCTGCGAGGCCGTCGGCGCGCCGTACCAGGGGTCTGCGTCGTTGTTGGAGCCGCCGGGCACGTCGACCGTCACGAACAGGGTGCCATTCTTGACCCACAGCACGTTCTCCACGTACCGGGCGTCCTCGGGGTGTGCCCGGTCGGGCACCTGCGCCTGCGACAGCACGCGCAGCGTCCCGCTGCCGAGGGTGTGGCCCGGCTTGGGGAAGAACGACTGGCGGACCAGGTCCAGGTTCGCGACCGGGTTGCCAGAAGCGTGGTCCACGGGCTGGCCGGTGGCCGGGTCGAGTACCGGGTCGATCTGCCCGGTGGCCGGGTTGTACGTGCCGCCGCCCTCCGCGACCTTGTGGCAGTCGGCCCATTCGTTGTCGCCGGGGGTGTAGACCAGCGGATCGGCGAAGGTCTTCCACAGGGCGGCGACGGACCGGTCGTACGCGGCGGTGCAGTACTGCTTGCCGGAATGGATGTCACCGACGTGGATCACGCTGCTGACGTCCGGGTCCGCGTTGACGTTGGCGATGAACGCCGGCGTCGCGTCGAACTCGGAGGTGTCGGTGGGGGAGGTGCCGTACGGGGCGTCGCCGTACACGGCGAGCGTGAACGGCGCCCGGGCACCGTGCCCGAAGTCGCTCGCATCGGCCGTCGCGGCGGCTGGTATGACGCTGAGCGCGAGGGCCAGGCCCACGGCTGCGTAAGACCTTCTCTTCATTCTGTCTCCTCGATGAGTTCGAGCGGTGCCGCAGCAGCGTGCTGGCGCCGCACGTCCCATCGGGAACGGACAGGTTAACGGACATCGAATGCAAGGTTTAGGTGCATTGACCTGTGAGGTCGGGGACGCGGCCGGCGGGTGGGCGGTCGCCCGGGGTGCTGAGTCCGCGGCGGAGAGTGCAGTGTGGTGCCAGGCTGGATCGGACTGGGGCGCGCACGAAGGCCATGGGCGGCGTGCGCCTCTCGGTCACCCGCTGACCGTGCGCGAACCGTTTCAGCCAACTGCTGTGCTGCTACGGCGCAGCCGTGACCGGTTTCCCGCAACGAACCCCTGCTCTTCCCTGCGCCGACGGAACCCTCATACCGTTCGGCGGCTCCCGGGAGCGGCCCGCGGAGACGCCGAGGGATGATTCAACGCCGCTTTCTGGAACCGGAGTTGCCGAGACCGAATCCGGACATTCACAGGATCATTTCAGGATCGACGTGTCCCTAGTGTCGTAGGTGTCAGCAGGAAACACCCGCAACCGACAGCCGCTGGAGATCACGATGCGTCAGCGTCCCGCCGCCCGTTCCGCCCGCTTTCTCCTGGCCGCTGCCGCCGTGACGGCCCTCGCCGCCACCGCCACCGCCTGCGGCTCCGGACACAACGACGCCGCGGGCTCCGCGCCCACCTCGTCCACGGCTCCCGCCTCCTCCGCCGCCCCGTCCTCCTCCGCCGCAGCCCCGACTTCGGCCCCCTCCACGGCCCCGCCCTCCGACCCGGCACCCTCCACCGCCGGTAGCTCCACCACGGGCGGGTCCGGAAACGACGTGGCGAACGGCGGGGGCAAAAGCCCGATCTGCCACACGGCCGACCTGACCATGTATGCCAAGAACACCTCGCCCGACAACCAGACGGGCGACGTCACCGTCCTGATGACCAACAAGGGCGCGGGCACCTGCTCGGCGGCGGGCTTCCCCGGCGCCGACCTCAAGGACAGCGACGGCACCTCCGTCGCCGTCGCCCGCGGCCGTGAGGTGCCCAGAATCACCGACCTGAAGCCCGGCGAAACCGCCAGCTTCAGCATCTCGTACCCGGTCGATCGCAGTGGCGACCACCTCTACAACCCGACCGCCATCCTGACGACGCCGCCGAACGAGACCCACAGCGTGTCGCTGAAGTGGCCCGCCGGGGCGCCGCCGCTGGCCGGGCCGTACGGCAGCAGCACGATTCAGGTCCACCCGGTTGGCATTGAAGGCTGAGGGTGGCGATCACGGTCTGGTGATCTTGAACGTGTGAGGGCCTCAGGTTCGGTGTGGATTAACGACGTCCACACCGATCGGAAACTCGTGCCCCAGCGTCATGCACCGCTGACCGAGATCGTCCTGTCACACCTGGTTCAGCTCTGCGAGGAGGGCGCTGGGGCCGGTGACTTTCGCCGGCTACCTGGATCCGGGCGACGATCGGCGGGATCCCCCCTCCGCCTCCCTGGAGATCCCGTGTTGTGTCAGGGGAGTCCCGTCGAATCCGCGTGAAGGCGTTCCGCGGCGGGTCGGTCGTCAAAGGAATGGCGGACTGACCGGGGGACTTGGGTAAGATCCGCCATCGCGTCGGCCCTTCCGGGCCGGCCCAGTCCTGTGGGGGGACCTTCCGATGACGCTACGGCTCCGCGCCGTCCGTGCGCTGGTATTGCTGGCCGGCTTCTATCTGATGGGCGTGGTGCTGCTGGCGGCCATGGCGGCCTTGGACTGGCTGGTGGTGACGCGGCTGTTCTCGCGTGTGGCCGAGTTCCAGGGCGTGGTTGTGGCCGTTACCGTCCTGCTGGCCGTCGCGATCCTGCGGGGCATGTTCAGCTTCCTGCAGGCCGGGCGCCTCGGCCCGGTTTCGCACGCCGTGGCGGTCACGCCGCAGGACCAGCCCGAGCTGTGGGAACAGGTGCGCGCTGCAGCTGAGGCTACGGGGGAGCCGGCGCCTGACGAGCTCTACCTGGTAGCCGAGGTCAACGCGGGGGTCGCCGAACGGAGCCGTCTGCTGGGACTGCTGCCCGGGCGGCGCCGCATGCTGCTGGGCCTGCCACTGCTCGCAGGGTTGACCGTCCCGCGGTTGCGCGCCGTCCTCGCCCACGAGTTCGGGCACTACGCCAACCTCGACACCCGGCTCGGCGGCGTCACCATGCGCGGCCGGCAGGCTGTCCTGCACACGGTGAAGGTGTTCGGTCAGGGCAGCACCCGGCTGCACTACGTGCTCGGCTCCCTGTACGTCGGCTACGCCCGGATGTTCTTGCGGACTTCGCAGTCCATGGCCCGCCATCAAGAACTCGCCGCCGACCAGGTGGCCGCCCGGCATGCGGGTCGGGACACGACGGCGGCCGCGCTGCGCGCCCTCCCGGTCCTCGACGCCGCCCACACCCACTACCTGGGGACGTACGCCACGATGGGCACATCGCTTGGCGCGCTGCCGCCGGTGGGCGAGATCCACGGCGGTTTCCGGCGGCTGATCGCCGCCCGCCCCGGGGAGCGGCTCGACGCTCTCTCCGCCGGGCAACGGGCGCCGCGACCGCACCGGTACGACTCCCATCCCCCGATCGCCGAACGGATAGCCCTGATCGAAAAGCTGCCCGCCGACGATCGGAACGACGCGTCGGCCGACGAGCCGGCCGCTCTCACCCTGCTACGTGATCCGGACCGGCTGTTCGCCGAGTTGGAGGCGCGCACCCTGCCGCGAGGTGCGGATCAGTTGCGGCGCATGAGCTGGGATGACCTCGCCATGGCCCGCGCGGTCGCCGACGCCGAGAGCTGGTCCCAACCGCTGCGGCTCGCGGTGGCCAGGGCGCTGCGTGCTGCGGCGGAAGGCACGGACGGGACGGCCGTAAGCCGAGGCGCCACGGACCAGGTGGCGGCGGAGACAGAGCTGCCCGGCCTGGACGACGTACTCGACACGTTCGACCGCGGCCTGCTGTGGATGGAAGTCGCCAAGCGCATGCCCCAGCCGCCGCAGACCTTTCGGCTGACCGGGCTGTCGGCCCGCAACTTCATACGGCCCAGGATCTTCGACGGGCTCGCGGGCATGGTCCATCTGCGCCTCGCCGCGAGCGGACAAGCCACCCCGGACATCGCGTGGTCGGGGCAACCCGGCCTGGCCCTGCCCGCGGTGTGGGAGAAGGGCATGGACGACGCTCTTGACGCGGCCACCGCCGACTCGCCCGACACCGCACCCCTGCGCGCCCTGCTCGCCGGAACCCACAGCGTGTCCGCGTAAACGTCCCCCGACGTGCGCCCCGCTTCCGCCCAGGTGACGGGGGCCGGGGGAGGACCAGGTCACCGGCCGACACGATGCCATGCGGTGCTGCTGCGAGGTGTGCCCGGTAACGGCGGAGGTCCCGATCGCGATGCGCCAACTCGGCCGCCACCACCGCCTCCGCCGTGTTCAACCGGTCCGGTGCCTGCTCCACCGGGACGCCGACGCCTTCCGCGACAACCGCCCCACCTACCGAATCGCCGAACCACTGATCGGCTTCTATCACGCGATCATGCGCCCGGTCTGGGACCAGCTCGAACGCCCGGGCAGTGCGACAAGAGTCTGGCAGGCCAGCCAACGCCGCTTCGTCAGCAACGTCCTCGGGCCGCACTTCGAGCAGGTCTGCCGAGACTGGGCGCTGCATCACGCCGACCCCGAGCTTCTGGGCGGTCTGCCGGCCCGCGTCGGACAAGGCGTCGTTCACGACCCCAAGGCCCGCACCGGTCATGAGGTCGACGTGGCGGTCGTCGGAATCGCGGATGGTGCCAAGCCGCCGCTCCTGGCCATCGGAGAGGCCAAGTGGAACGACACCATGGGTGCGGCTCACATCGAACGTCTCCGGCATATCCGCGACCTCATTACTTTGGCAGGCCGCTACGACACCACCAACACGCAACTCCTTTGCTTCAGCGGGGCCGGCTTCAACGACAAGGCGCACGCCGCCGCAGCAGCCGACCCGGATATCCGACTGATTGACCTGGCGACCCTCTACGGCCAGGTCTGACCTATGCCCACGCATCTGTGGTCGGCAGGGACAGCTGGGAGCGCCGGGCCTTCGTGGAATCGAACAGGGGCGAGCGGGGCGGCAGGCTCACCTCGTGGTCGTTCACGAACGCGCGCTTGTCGCCGGGCAGTTGCAGCTGCTCCATCGGGTGCAGGCAGACGCGCGCGGATCGGGCCAGGCGGGCCGGAAGGCTCTGGGAGGCCGATCGCCACACCGCGCATGCCGCATGAGGGCCTTCCGCCCGCCAGCGGCAGATCCGTCCGTCGCGTCGGGGGAGAAGGTCAACGCTGCTCCCACTGCTCCTTGGTGATCTCGTACCGCACGCCCCCGTGCTCGGAACCCTCGACCATCTCCATATCGGGAGGCGTGGGGATGGTGTCTGCGAGCGTCATGCCGAGCTTCCCCATGACATTGCGCGAACCGCGGTTCACTGCCATCGTCGCAGCCCAGATCATGCGCAATCCGAGTCCGGTGAACCCCTTGTGCAGCAAGGCCTGTGATCCTTCGGTGGCGTAACCCCTGCCCCAGTACGCCTGCCGCAGCCGGTACCCGAGTTCGGCCTCGTCCCGCGGGCCACCCGGCTCAGGACGCAGGCAGAACCAGCCGATGAACGCTCCGCCGTCCCTCTCGTGCGCGGCGAACAGTCCGAGATCGCCGTCCCACTTCTCGTAACCGGCGATGATGTGCGGCAGGTGGCGTTCGCGGATGATCTCCGGGGCGGTTGCCACTCCCCCGGTCAGGTAGCGCATCACCGCAGTGTCGCTGTCCAGCTCGATCAGCAGGTCCGCATCGTCGGCCGTGAAACGGCGCAGGGCCAGGCGTTCGGTCTCCAGATAGGTGTCCACGGAGCGGATCATGCCCGGGGCGGGCGCGGCCGATCAATGGCATTTTCGCGAAGGGGACGGGCAGGCGTCCGGCGCAGGTTGTCCTGGCCGACCACGGCCAGACCTCGACCCGCGACCGTCCAGGGGCCGGCCGCGGAAGGCGGTGACCGTCCGTTCAGAAGAGTGCTAGCGTGACTAGTAGGGCAGATTCTGGCGATTCTTACTATTCCTCCCTTCTCTGAGTAGGAGTGAGCAGGGCGAGATGACAGCTGGGAAGACCACCTCCGGAGGCTCCTCCGGTCCACTGACCTCGGTGGATCCTGGGGCTTCGTCGGCCGCTCAGTCCCCGGACGGAGTGCTGCCGGACAGCACCCGTGACGTGGCTCTTGCCCTGGCCCTGCGACAGGCGAAGACCTGCCTGGGCGGCCTGCAAGCCTTGGCGCACTGGCGTGAGCCCGTAGACGGGCGGCTACGGCTGGTGGCTTCCGACGAGCTCGCCCCAGCGGGCGCCGACGCGTGGGCGCAGCTGCGCTGCGAGCAGGACGCGGCGCCCGCACGCGCCGTACGGCGCGGCGGCTATGTATGGGTGGACGGGGACGCACTGGGGATCGGGGCATCCGGCACGGCCGCGGTGCCGTTCCTCGGCGCCGACGGTCCCATGGGGGCGTTGTCCGTGCTCACGGGCGCGGCCGGCGAGCCGGACGAGATGCAGCGGTCCTTCCTGCGCGCGATCGCGGCATGGGCTGCGGCGCGCGTGCACGGTGTGCCCCGACCGTCGGCCCCCGGTGCGGTGGCCATGGTCGAGCGTTCCGTCCTGATGGGCGAGCTGACCGCCGCGCTCGCCGAGGCCGTGACCGCCCAGGACGTTGTGCAGGCCGTCGCGGACTATGTGATGCCCCCGTTCGGCGCCGACGGGCTGCTGGTCCAGGTGCTCAACAAGGACGACCGGTTGTATGCCGTCGGCTCTGCCGGATACCCGCAGGAGTTCACCAGGCTGATGGACGGGTTCCCGCTCTCCGACTACGCCACTGTCCACGACGTGGTGAGGACCCGTACCCCCCGGTTCATCGAGTCGAGAGCCGACTACGACCGGCTCTATCCCTCGATGAGCCGGGTGAGCGCGAATTCGCCGAAGGAGGCATGGGCGTTCCTTCCCATGATCGCCTCCGGCCGGATCATCGGCCTGTGCACGGTGTCCTTCAGCGAGCCGCGCCCCTTCAGCGACGACGAGCGCACCCTGCTGACCGCTCTGAGCGGCCTGGTCGGACAGGCCCTGGAGCGGGCCCGCCTGTACGACCTGGAGCACGCCCGCGCCCGGGAGCTGCAGCGCGGTCTGCTGCCCAGCGCGCTGCCACGGCTGCCCGCCGCCTGCGCCGCCGCCCGCTACCTGCCCGCGGCCCAGGGCGAAGAGGTGGGCGGCGACTGGTACGACGTGTTCCCGCTGTCCGCCGGCCGGGTCGCCATCGTGATCGGCGACGTCATGGGGCACGGCCTCGCGGAGGCGGCCACCATGGGCCGGCTGCGCACCGCCGTGAGCACCCTCGCCGACCTGGACATGCCTCCCGACGAGTTGTTCGACCGCCTCAACGACCTGGTCTCCGAGCTGGGCGAGGACTTCTACGCCACCTGTCTGTACGCCGTCTTCGACCCGGTCGCCCGCACCTGCTCATACGCCTTGGCCGGCCACCCACCACCGGTCGTCGTCCACTCCGACGGCGCCGTCCACAGCCCCGTCGTCGCCGCCGACCCGCCGCTGGGCGCCGCACAGCCGCCCTTCGAGACACACCAGCTGCGGCTGCCCGGCGAGAGCCTGCTCGTCCTGTGCACGGACGGGCTCATCGAGTCGGCCACCCAGGACGTGGAGCAGGGGCTTGCCCGCCTCCGGCAGGTCCTGGCCCAGGCCGCCTCCTCCACCGCGTACTTCCAGGTCGCGGACGAGGACGACGACGTCCGGCAGCTGGAGGAGCTGTGCGACACGGTCGTCTCGGCTCTGCTGCCCGACAGCAGGCAGACCAACGACGACGCCGGCCTGCTCATCGTCCACACCCGGTGCGCCGACCCGCGTGACATCGCCGGCTGCGACCTCCCCGAGGACCCCCGGGCGGCCGGTCAGGCCCGCCAGTACATCCGCGCACAGCTCGCCGCCTGGGGACTGGCCGACCTCGTGCTCACCACCGAGCTGCTGGTCAGTGAGCTCGTCGGCAACGTCATCCGGCACGCCAGCGGCCCGCTCCGGCTGCGTCTTCTGCGCAGCCGGACCCTGATCTGCGAGGTCTACGACGGCAGCCTCAACACTCCCCGCATCCGCCGTGCCGACTACACCGACGAAGGCGGACGCGGCCTGCAACTCGTCGCAGCCCTCTCCAAGCACTGGGGTGCCCGGTATCTCCAGGACGGCAAATGCATCTGGACCGAGCAGGAGTTGCCGGACACCGAGCCCCTGGGTGCGGAGTCCGCCGCGCCGCACGCCGCCTGAAATCCTCTGGCGGAAGTACGCGAGAAGGGGCGGCGAACGAAGCCCGAGGTGCTGCTCGGACGGCCCAGCGACCAGGAGCCGCCCCTGATGCGAGCCGAGGTCGCCGACATCGGGAAAGACGAGGCACGACAGGCCCGCCGACTTCTGGCCGACGCTGTCGCGCTCGGACATGGCCGAAGGCGGTCTTTCGCGGCACTTCCGGCATCCGCACGATGAGGGGGTGCCGGACGCGTCGGAGAAGAACCCCAGGGCATTGATGTCCTTGTCGAACAGTGCGCTGTCGGCCGGAGACCGGTTTGCGTGGTACTCCGATCTGGTACGGGAGAACATCGCTCCCTTCTCGCTTGCCAGCGCGTACGCCGGCGACTTCGGCGCGCACGTCCTCGCGGCAGACCTGGGCGTCGCGCACGTCGCGGCCTTCTCGTTCGCACCCCTGAGCGCCACCCGCACCCCGAGACATATCCGCTCGGGCGACCCGGAGACCTACCAGCTGGCGCTGATCCAAGGCAGTCCGATGCGAGTGAGCCAGCGTCGTAGCGATGCCGCGGTCGAGACCGGCTCCCTGGTGTTCATCGACACCTCTCATCCGCTGGACGCGGACTTCCCCGACATGGGCCGGAGCAACAGGGTGACCATGCTGAGGTTGCCGAAGAGCTCGTTCCCGCTGCCTGCCGAGTGTGCCGACCGCATGCTGTCCCGGCGGCTCTCGGCCCACGCGGTGACCGGGAGGCTGCTCTGCCATTACCTGAACACCGTGCTCGACGAAACCGCGGAGCTGAGCTGGGCCGAGAGCTACCGTCTGGGCACGATCGCCGTGGATCTGGCTGCCGCGTTCCTGTCCGGGCACCTTGACGCCCAGCACCTGTTGCCGGCCGAGACCCGCCGACGGGTTCTGCTGACCCGGATCGGCGCCTTCATCGATCGGAACCTCGGCGACCCCGAGCTCACGCCGGTGGGTATCGCCGAGCACCACCACATCTCGGTCCGTTCCCTGCATCAGCTCTTCCGTGCGGAGCCGGAGACCGTCGCGGCAACGATTCGCCGCCGGCGCCTGGAACGCTGCCGCGCGGACCTGGCCGACCCGCGGTTGAGCGGACAGCCGATCGGCGCTCTCGCCGCCCGGTGGGGCTTCCTGGCGCCGGCCGAGTTCAGTCGGGCATTCCGGGCGTCCTATGGCATGTCGCCCCGGCAATTCCGTTACGAATCAGGGCGGTTCGGCAGGCTTGCGCCCGGCGACAAGTGATCCTGCACGGATTCACAACTCGCGCCGGGCACCCGGCGCCACGCTGGATCCACGGACGCCCCCTACCCCGAGACGGGATCGCCGTGGACTCCGAAGCCCTTGTCTTCGGCTGCGCAACCGCCCATGGGCACCTGCGCGCGACGCCCTCCCGTCGGCCTGCCGGCGAGCTGCTCGCGCCCGGAGGCACCGTCACCGGGGAGGCGGCCACCCCGTAGCCGGACACGCTCGCACCAGCCCGAGGAGGACGACCATGCCGCTCAGCGACGACGAGATGCGTATCGCGCGGGAGCAACTAGAAAAGAGCGCCCGCGAGCACGAGGAGTTCCGCGCCGCACAGGAAGCCGCCCATCAGGCGCGTATCGAGGAGGAGCACGCGCGCCGCGCCGCAGAACAGCCGCACTCCGGACCCACCTACTGATTCCCCGCTACCGGCGACCGGACGGGCCGCGGCACGGCGCTGCGGCCCGCCGCGTTCCCTCCGATCGGCACAGCGTGACCGAACGCCATGCCTTTCCGCGCGGGTGCGTGCGAGGGAGCTGGAGGACAGATCCGAAGAGAGGTGGAAACAGGCATGCTCTTCCTACCGGGACGCCGAGTGGCCGTGGCCGTAGCGCTACTACTGGTGTCGACCGTTGCCTGCGGGGGTGGGCAGGGGGAGCGTGCCCACAAGCCGGCGTCGCAGGGGTCCAAGCAGCCCGCGCCGGGCGATGGCGTGACGGTGAGCGCGAAGCCGGACCCCCTGACCGCCCACGACCCGCCGACGAAGTTCTCACCGGGGGCCTATCTGCCCTTGGCCAAGGGTGGCCTCGACGTGATCGCGCTGGACGGGCGCAAGGCGTACACGTACGGCACCGATTCCGGGGTGATCGTCGCACTCGACCTCGCGACGGGGGACCAGGTAGGTGAGGGCGCCCGGCCGCAGGGGAACCTGCCCGACCGGTACGGCGAATCGGGTGAGGACGACGAGGCGCCGTTGTGCGAGCAGCACCCGCCCGCCGTGGGGACCACCGGCTCCACGCGGATCGCGGTGGGCGTTTTCCCCACGGTGGCAGAGGGAACCGGGACGACCGCCGACACCTCGACCTACGAACTCGTCGCGCTCGACACGCAGACGGGCGAAGCGGCCTGGAACGCCCCGCTCGGCATCAGCGTAGGCGGCGACTTCTGCCATGTCGCGGGGATCAGCGGCGGTGTGGCCGTGGTCGTCCTGGGGGGCAGCTTCGGACCCCCGAACACCTACGGCGTCGATCTGCAATCCGGGAAAGTGGTGTGGACCGCGGAGCAGTTCGAAGCCCAGTCCGTCCAGGGTGCACACGTGGTCGGAGTGGATTCCTCCGGAGACGGCGGCGTCGTGGTGGCTCTGGACCCGGCCACGGGCCGCACGCAGTGGCGTGCGGTGGACGCCTCGGCTTCGGCCGAGTTCGAGGTGACCCGGTTCTCAGCGGAGAGCGTCCTCGTACGGAACAGGGACTACAGCGAGTTGAGCACCGTGCTGCGGCTCAAGGACGGACAGCAAGTCGACGTGGTGGGCATGGGGGAGCGCCTGCACGAGGTGCGGCGCTGCCTCTACGACCTGCAGACCCGCACACTCTGCTTCTCGTACACCACCGCGGGCGGCGAACTGGCCGCCTACGAAGCCAAGAGCGGCAAGCTGCTGTGGCGGCTCGGCGGACCCGACGGCGTTCCGGGCCGCGTCGCCCCGGACCTGGTGGGTGCCTTCCACGGTGCCGTGTACGGGAACGTCCTGCGCGACGACGGTACGGCCGAGCCCATCGTTCTGGACGGCGCGACCGGCGCCGACCGGGAGCTCAGCCCGGGGGCCGCCCCGAGCCTGGTGAACGAGTACGTGGGACTGACCGCCGAGCGTGACGGCAGCCTCTACCGCGCGGTGGGGTGACCGGCCCGCGTCCGGTCGTCCGCGGGTCTCCCGGGGGCTCGCCGGTGTTCACCTGCTGCCGGTCTGAACGGTGCTCTCCTGAACGGGATCCGAGGACTCCGGGTGATGTGGGTCACCGGCCGGGGCGGCGGCACGCAGCGCCGCTTCGACCTGGCGGTTGCTGGTCATGGATGCCGTGACGGCCGTCATCGCCAGGAGGAGGACGGCGGCGGCGTAGAGCGGGGTGCGGACGCCGTAGGCGGTGGCCAGCCAGCCGCCGAGGAAGGCCCCGATGGGGGCGGCGCACATGGCGAGCATGCGGGAGGTCGAGGCGACCCGGCCCATCAGGTGGGCGGGGACGATCGCCTGCCGGAGTGAGGGCGCGAGCACCATCGTGGCGCCCATGCCGGCCCCGCAGACGGCGAGCGCCAGCCCGGCGACGTACGGGTTCGGGGCGGCGGCCAGGCCCAGGATGGCAAGCCCTTCGACGGCGGCTGTGGAGGTCAGTGCGGTGCCGGTGCCGAGTCGCCGGCCGAGGGAGGTGGCGATGCCCGTACCGAGCAGGCCGCCGGTGGCCTCCGCGGTGAGGAGCAGGCCGAAGCCGTAGGTGTCGATGCCGAGGCGGTCGTGCGCGAAGAGGGCGAGGACGGTCTCCACGGCGAGGAAGGCGACGTTCCCGACCGCCGGGCGCAGCGCGAGGCCGAGCAGCACCCGGTCCCGGAAGACGTACGAGGCCCCGGCCCGCGCCTGCCGAAGCAGCGACTCGCGGGCCTCCGGCACGGGGCGGGGCGCAGCGGGCAGCGTACGGACGAGCAGCGCGGAGAGCAGGAACGACACCGCGTCGGCGAGCAGCGGAACCGCCCGCCCGACCGCGAGGAGCGCACTGCCCGCAGGCGGCCCCGCGAAGCCGGACATGGCGGTCTGTGCCCCGCGCAGGCGGGAGTTGGCGCGCTCCAGGAGTGCGGGGTCGCGGCGGAGCAGATCCGGCAGATAGGCCGTGGCGGCCGTGTCGAAGAAGAGTCCGCCGACGCCGAGCAGGAAGGCGACGGCTGCGAGCAGCGGAATGCTGAGCACGTCGAGCACGGCCGCCGCCGCGGGTATCGCGAGCAGCACCGCACGTGCCGTGTCGGCGACCCACATCGTGCGCCGGCGGTCCCAGCGGTCCACCAGCGCACCGCCGAGCACCCCGAAGAGCAGCCACGGCAGCGTCCCCGCGGCCGTGACGACGGCGAGCGCCATCGGATCCCGCGTCAACGTCAACGCCAGTAGCGGCAGCGCGGCCTGCGTGACCCCGTCGCCGAGCGAGGAGATCGTCTGCGCGCTCCACAGCCGTCCGAACCCGGTCGGCAACTTCCCCATGTCCGTTGTCACTTGGCGTCTCCATCGGCCTGCCGGCGCGGTGCCGGGTGGAACAGTGCGAAGACGAGTGACGCGTCCGGCAGCGACGGATCGGACAGCTCCCGGTACTCGTCCGCGAGCGCCTGCAACCGCTCCCCCAGCTGCGCGAACTGCTCCTCGGTGAGCCGCAGATGCGCCATCCGCACGTGCCGCTCGCCGTCCGCCGGCGCCGCCTCCAGGTCCGCCACCGCATGCCGCATCAGCACGTCCGGCCCTCCCTCGCCCGGATCAGGCAGCACGATCGTCCCCGCGGCCATCGCGTAGTACCGCTCGGTGACCCCCCGGACCTTCCGCGTCCGCACCACCTTCACCAGGCCGGCCCGCTCCAGCAGCCGCACGTGGTAGCTGGAGCTCCCCTTCGCAAGGCCGACCCGCTCGGCGATCTGCGTGATCGTCGCCGGCTCGAAGCGGAGTACGGCCATGATCCGGTGACGCGTGAGGTTGGCGACGGCGCGCAGCTGCTCGTCGGTGGTGACGTGGAGCGTCTCGGGGAGATCGTCGGTAGGCATGCGAGTAATGGTCAACGTTTCTTGACCATTGCGCAAGGGGATTGCGGCCGAGATTCCGGAAACGGCTGCGCAGCTCTTCGCCGCACGGTCGGAGTCCATCCGCGAACCCCTCGTCCCCGCCACCCGCGGCGGGCGGCCCGGCCGCCGGTGCCGCACCGGACACGACGTCGAGGCCCCCGCTGCTCACGGCGGGGGCCTCGAAGAAAGATAGTATCGATTGAGATAGTGTCTCCAGAGACACTATCTCTTGTGGGAGCTTGCCATGCGTCGTTTCATCGGACGGGACCGGGAGCTGAAACTGCTCGGCAACGCCCTGCGAGCGGTCGACAACGCCGTCGGGTCTGCGAAGCCCGGTCAGTGCATCCTGATGCGCGGACGGAGGCGCGTCGGCAAGTCCAGCCTCGTCGAGGAGTTCCTCGGGCGCACCGAGGTGCCCCATCTGTTCTTCACCGCGGCGGGCGGCACGGCGGAGGACGAGCTGGCGGAGTTGCTCGACGCCGTCGCCGGATCCACCCTCCCGGAACGGGAACTGTTCTCGCAGGAGACTCCCGAACAGTGGAATGCGGTGTTCAGGCTGCTCGCGGAGATCCTCCCCGACGACAGACCGAGCGTGGTCGTTCTCGACGAGGTTCCCTATCTCATGGACCGCATCGATGCCTTCGAAGGCATGCTCCAGCGGGCATGGGACCGCCTGCTCAGCCGCAAGCCCGTACTCCTCCTTCTGGTCGGATCCGACCTGTCGATGATGGAGGCGCTGAACAGCTACGAGCGCCCCTTCCACCAGCGCGGCCGGGAAATGGTCGTGGGGCCGCTGAATCCGGCCGACATTGGGGAGATGCTCGACCTGCCGCCGGCGGCCGCACTCGATGCCGCCCTGATCACCGGCGGTCTCCCGCTGATCTGCGCGGAGTGGCGGCCCGGAGCCGATGTCTGGGAGTTCCTCCGCGACTCGCTGGACAACCCGATCTCGGCGCTCCTCGTCTCCGCGGAGCGGTCACTGGCCGCGGAGTTCCCGCCGCAGGCGATGAGCAGGGAAGTCCTGCGGGCCATCGGATCGGGGGAGCGAACGTTCACCAACATCGCGCGCGCCGCCGGCGGCATCGCGCACACCACTCTCACCCGGGCCACGGACGTCCTGACCGAGAAGCGGGTGGTGGCGGCCGAACTGCCCGTCTCGCTGCGGCCGTCGAAGGAACGCCGCTACCGCGTGGCTGACCCCTACCTCCGGTTCTGGCTCGCGTTTCTGGATCCGCACATGGCGGAGATCGAGCGGATGCGGGGAGACCTCACCCTGAGCCGGATCAAGGAGCAGTGGACGAGCTGGCGGGGGCGGGCGATCGAGCCCATGGTGCGGGAATCGCTCGCCCGCCTCCTGCCGGACGGCCTGCTGCCGGCCGCCCCAGCGATCGGCGGGTACTGGACGCGTAGCAACGACGTCGAGATCGACCTGGTGGGCGCCGACCGGCAGCCGGTGGCCAGGCAGCTGCTCTTCCTCGGCTCGGTCAAGTGGCTGGAGAACTCCGCGTTCGACGGCCACGACCTGGCCGCACTGCAGAAGCACCGGGCGGCGATCACCGACGAGCCGGTACCGCTCGTTGCGGTCTCCCGCAACGGGGTCAGCTGCTCCGGACTTCAGGCGGCGTACGGCCCCGAGGAGTTGCTGAGCGGCTGGCGCAGGTCGTGAACGGTGCCGGGCCTGGTGGTTGCAGTTCTGCGGTTGCAGTCACCCCCGCTCGGCGGCGGCCGGGCACCGTCGCACAGGCCGCTCCGCCGCACGTCGGGTCGGTCCCGAACCCGCCTGAACTCCCTGGCGAGCAGTTGGAAAGCGTGTTGGGGGCAACCCCTCACGGGTTCGCATCTCGTATCCTCCGCCGGTGCCTCACCGGGCAGAAATCCCCTGGCATTGCGTTGTTGCTCGGCCCGACACTGCACCTGTGGACTGCTACGAAGGAAGGGCAGCATTCCCACTCGTCCTCCCCGAGTTCACGAGTCTCTGAGACCTCACAGCAGGAGCCCGGATCCGCCATGCTCTACGACCGCGCCGCCTTCATCCGATGCCGGCTTCATGTGGTCGCCGGCCCCACGAGCGGATTCGGCGACTACGAACGCGCGAACGACGCGTTCAACACGGCACTGTCCGCCTACAACCAGGGCCTTGAGAGGGCACTCGAGCAACGGTTCCAAGCTTCGCTGGACATAAGCAGAGCTACGAACATCGGCATGCGGCCGCTCCTGATGCTGTTCGGCAGTACCGCACGTTCGTACCTCAATGTGCAGACGCCCTGGTCCGGTTATCTGGAAGCAGGACTGCTCGTGAGACGTCTGGAGCAGGCCGGGCCGGTCGGCGAGCGCGTTTTCGAGGCCAGCCGCCGTATCGAGGAGGCCGTCACGATCTCACGCGACGCCCATCTGGAGATCCTCGACGCGCTGGCCCACCACGTGCTCGGCGACCACTCGGACGCGGTCTTCACCTTGGACGACCTGCTCGCCAACGGATTCGACGGCACCCGACAGCCCGCGGTGTCCGACTACCCGCACGACGAGTGATGAGGGGATCCACCAGCGCGTATCCACCGCCGATGATGTCGGAACCGAAGCCACCCGCGGGAAAGGTCTTCGTGACGATGAAGCCGCCACTGCCTTCGGCGCAGGAGTGTGCGGTGACCGGAAGGTTGTTCACATGGGAGAGGACGTAGAACTCCCCACCGCTGACCGTATGGGTGCCGAAACACGAGTTGGCGCTGCCGGGCCTTGGCGCCGGACTCACTAATTCGCTCCTGGACCGTGTACCCGGCCAGAGCTGCCTCCGGATGGCCGCCGGGCGCCGGCGGGCCGGCAGCGCGGTCCGTTATGTGGCGAAACCCCGCCCGGCGGGCCGATCGCCGTACGTACGACCGGGATTGTGTGGTTCGATGCGCGAGTCGAGGGGGGACTTCGGCGGGGACTCTCGGGAGGGGTCGGCATGGCGAGGGCTGCTTGGGGGGCGGGCGTGACCAGACGCGGGCGCGGGCGGGCGAGGTGGCGCGGGCTCGCACTCGCGGTCGCCGCAGCCGTCACCGCGGGACTGACGGGGCTGGGCGTCGTACCGGCGCAGGCGAACGAGACGACCGGCTCCGCCGACACCCTGCGGACCGGCTGGGACCAGAACGAGCCGAACCTGAGCCCGTCCGACGTGCGCTCCTCGTCCTTCGGCCAGCTCTGGAAGGCCCCCGCGCAGCTCGACGGGCAGGTCTACGCCCAGCCGATCGTCATCGGCGGCACCGTGATCGCGGTCACCGAGACCAACCACGCCTACGGCCTCGACCGCACCACCGGAGCGGTGCTGTGGCAGCGCAGCTTCGGGACCGCGTGGCCCGCGGCCACCCTCAACTGCGGCGACCTCGCGCCGACCGTCGGCAGTACCTCGACGCCCGTCTACGACCCGGCCAGCGGCGCGGTCTACCTGACCACCAAGGTCGACGACGGGCCCACCGCGATGAACCCGCACTGGTACATGCACGCGCTCGACCCGGTCACCGGCGCGGAGAAGTCCGGCTTCCCCGTGACGATCCAGGGCACCCCGTCCAACGACCCCACCCAGTCCTTCCTGCCCGCGTACGAGATGCAGCGGCCCGGCCTGCTGCTGCTCGACGGGGTGGTCTACGCGGGCTTCGGCGGGCACTGCGACGCCGCGCCCTACCGCGGCTACGTGGTCGGCGTCAGCACCACCAACCCCTCGGTGACGTCGATGTGGGCGACCGAGGCCGGCGCGAGCAACAGCGGGGCCGGCGTCTGGCAGTCCGGCGGCGGCCTCGCCTCCGACGGGTCCGGGCGGATCTTCCTGACCACCGGCAACGGCGTCAGCCCGGCCCCCGGCCCCGGCAGCACGCCGCCCGGCACGCTCGCCGAATCCGTGATCCGGCTCCAGGTGCAGGCCGACCGCAGCCTGAAGGCCGCCGACTTCTTCAGCCCGTCCAACGCGCCGGCCCTCGACCAGCGCGACACCGACCTCGGCTCCGGCGGCCCCGCAGGCCTGCCGGACAGCTTCGGCACCGCCTCCCACCCGCATCTGATGGTGCAGCAGGGCAAGGACGGCCGGATCTTCCTGCTGGACCGCGACCACCTCGGCGGCAGCTCGCAGGGCGCCGGCGGGACCGACGCCGTGGTGGGGACCACCGGGCCGCTCAAGGGCCAGTGGGGCCACCCCGGGGTCTGGGGCGGCGACGGCGGCTACGTCTACCTCGTCGGCAACGCCGGCTCGCTGGTGGCGCTGCACCGCGGCGTGACGAGCTCGGGCAACCCCGCGCTGTCCGTCGCCGGGGCCGGCCAGGACACCTTCCCCTACACCAGCGGATCGCCCGTGGTGACCTCCGACGGGACGCGCTCGGGCAGCGCCCTGGTGTGGGTGGTCTGGGCGGGCGGCCCGACCGGCGTGAACGCGCAGCTGCGCGCGTACTCCCCGGTTCCCGACGCGAACGGCGTCCTGCCGCTGGTCTGGTCCGCGCCGATCGGCACCGCGGCGAAGTTCGCCACCCCGGCCACCGACGGCGGGCAGGTCTTCGTCGGCACCCGGGACGGCAGGGTCTACGCCTTCGGCAACCCGGTGGGCAGCCCGCTCAAGGGCGCCCCGGTCGAATTCGGGCTGGTGCCGGTGGGCGGCTCCGCGGACACCGACGTCGTCCTGACGGAGAACCAGAGCCCGGCCAGGCCGCTTGCCATCAAGGGCGTCACCGTCGACGGCCCGTTCACCGCGGACACCTCGGCGCTGCCGCCGTCGATCCCGGCCGGCGGGCAGCTGACCCTACCCGTCACCTTCAGGCCGGGCACGGTCCTGGGCGCGAGCGGCACGCTCACCGTGGCGACCGACGCCGGCAGTTTCGCGCTGAGCCTGCACGGCGTCGGCACCAGCCCCGGCCTCGCCGCCTTCCCCGGCACGGTGTCCTTCGACAACCAGCCGACCGGGACCACCGGCAGCACCAACGTCCAGGTGACGAACACCGGCACCGTCCCGGAGACCATCACCTCCGTCACCCCGCCCGGCGGACCCTTCTCGGCGGGCAACCTGCCCAGCGCCGACCCGGCGGACCCGACGGTGATCCCGGCCCAGGGCTCGATCGTCCTGGAGGTCGGGTACGCGCCCACCGGCAGCGGACACAGCTCGTCCTCGATCACGCTGGGCAGCACCAGCGGCCCGCTCACCATCCCGGTCCAGGGCAGCGCGATCAGCGGCCAGGGCCACCTGGAGCTGCACCCGACGGCACTCCAGTTCGGCGAGGTGGTCCGCGGCACGTCGAGCACCCGGACCTTCACCATCACCAACACCGGCAACATCCCGGTCACCGTCACCAAGGCGAAGGCCCCGGCCGGCGTCTTCACCAGCGCCGACCCGCTCCCCGAGGGCCTGGTCATCGGCCCCGAGCAGAGCGTGCGGCAGACGGTGACCTTCAGCCCGACCGCGTACGGCAGCCAGTCGTCCTCGTACCTGGTCAGCGGCGACGCCGGGCAGGGCGCTCAGCTGGAACCGCTCGTCGGCAGCGGTGTGCCCCCGGCGGCGCAGAACGGCACGCTGCTGGCGCGGGACACGTCCGGCACCCTGTGGTACTACCACGGCACCGGTGTGACGGCCGCGCCGCTGGCCGCCCGGGTCAGCATCGGCTCGGGCTGGAACACCTACAACCTCCTCACCGACGTCAGCGGTGAGCGGGCGGACGGCACCGGAACGGTCGTCGGCCGCGACAGCTCGGGCACCCTGTGGTTCTACCCGGGCACCGGCAACCCGAAGGCGCCCTTCGCGGCCCGGGTACGTGTCGGCACCGGCTGGAACGCCTTCAACTCCCTCGTGGGGGTGGGTGATGTGAGCGGCGACGGCAAGGCCGACCTCGTGGCCCGCGACAGCTCCGGCGCGCTGTGGCTGTACAAGGGCACCGGCAACGCCACGAGCCCCTACAACGCCGCACGCACCAAGATCGGCACCGGCTGGGGCGGCTTCACCTCGCTGGTGGGGGTGGGTGATGTGAGCGGCGACGGCAAGGCCGACCTTGTCGCGCGTGATGCCAAGGGTGGTCTGTGGCTCTACCGGGGCACCGGGAGCGCGACGGCTCCGCTGCTGGCCGCCCGTACGTTCATCGGCACCGGCTGGAACATCTTCAACACCCTGGCGGGCGCCGGTGACGTGACCGGCGACGGCAAGGCCGACCTCCTGGCCCGCGACCCCGCAGGCAGCCTGTGGCTCTACCGCGGCACCGGCAACACGGCGGCGCCGTTCCTGGCGCGTACGTACATCGGCGGCGGGTGGAGCATCTACGGCGCGCTCACCTGAGAACGGACCGAGGGGCACCCGGCTGCCGGCCGGGTGCCCCTCGTCGTGCGGTGCGGTCGCTCAGTCCCCGCTCAGCACAGCACGCTGTACGTGTTCCAGCCGCTGCCGATCCTGGTGCGTGCGGCGTTGTAGGGGCTCGTGGCGTTGCCGGTGCCCTTGTACAGCCACAGCGTGCCCGAGGCGTCGCGGGCCACGAGGTCGGGCTTCCCGTCGCCGGTCAGGTCACCGGTCGAGGTGAGGGAGTTGAAGGTGTTCCAGCCGGTGCCGATCCTGGTGCGTGTCGCGTAGGGGCCGGTCGCGTTGCCGGTGCCCTTGTACAGCCACAGCGTGCCCGAGGCGTCGCGGGCCACCAGGTCCTGCTTCCCGTCGCCGGTCAGGTCACCGGCACCATTCAGCCGGTTGTAGGTGTTCCAGCCGGAGCCGATCCTGGTGCGTGCGGCGTTGTAGGGGCTGGTGGCGTTGCCCGTGCCTTTGTACAGCCACAGCACGCCGGAGGCGTCCCGGGCCACCAGGTCCTGCCTGCCGTCGCCGGTCAGATCGCCGGCTGCGGTCAGGGAGTTGAAGGTGTTCCAGCCGGTGCCGATCTTCGTGCGTGCGGCGTTGTAGGGGCTGGTGGCGTTGCCGGTGCCCTTGTACAGCCACAGCGTGCCCGAGGCGTCGCGGGCCACGAGGTCGGGCTTGGCGTCGCCGGTCAGGTCACCGGCTGAAACGAGGGAGTTGAAGGTGTTCCAGCCGCTGCCGACCTTGGTGCGTGCCGCGTAGGGGCCGGTCGCGCTGCCGGTACCCTTGTACAGCCACAGCGTGCCCGAGGAGTCCCGGGCCACCAGGTCCGGCTTCCCGTCGCCGGTCAGATCCGCGCCGGGGCCGGGGGAGCGGACGGGGATGACCCAGGCAGGGATTCCTTCGCCCTGGACGCCGCCGGTGGTGATCGCCGTGCCCGCGCCTCCGGCAGCGGTGGCGGAATGGACCGTCAGCCGCATGGTCGTGCCGCCGGCCAGGTAGGCCAGCTTGCTGCCGTCGGGCGACCACGACGGGGAGGCCACCCCGCTGGGGTCGTCCGTGATCTGCGTCTCCTTGCCGCTGGCGAGGTCGCGTACGAACACCTGGAATCCGTTCGAGGCCTGCCGGGTGAAGGCGAGCTTGGTGCCGTCCGGCGAGTACGCGGGCTGGAGGCCCGAGGTGAGCGGGGTGGGCGTACCGCCCTGGCGCGGGTCGTAGACCTCGATGGTGCCGCCGTGGAGGAAGGCCAGCGTGCCGTTCGGCGCGACCGAGGGCTGGCCGTCGTAGACGTTCGGCTGGTCGGGCAGTACGTAGCCGAGCCCGCTGCCGTCGAGCTGGACCTTCATCAGCCGGAGGCGGTCATGGCCGGGCTTGGACTGGAAGCCCAGGTAGAGCATGTCGCTGTTCGCGCCCCAGGCGAGCTGGGTCACCCACCCGTCGGGGTCCTGGACGTCCATGGCGACAGGCCGCGCCGCGCTGCCGTCGGGGTTGGCGACCCAGATGTCCCCGAACCCGTCCTCGCTGATGAACGCCAGGTGCCGCCCGTCGGGCGAGAACACCGGGCTGTCGTACGTGGCCTGCGGCAGTCCTTCACCGGTCGGAACCAGGGTCCTGCGGTCGGTACCGTCGGCGTTCATCGACACCAGCGAATACGTCAGTACACCGTCGATCGTCGACGACTCCGTATACACAATGCGCTGTTGCGGCTCCGCGGCCTGCGCGGTGGACGCGTACCCCGCGCCCACCACCCCACCCAGTGCGAGCACGGCCGCGACGGCGCCCACGCTCACGCACCGGCGCAGAATGATTCCTGTTCGCATGATCCCCCCAGGATCGCTATGACGGCGATACCACTGCGCTCTGCGGGATTCCCGCCGTCCGAGGACTGCACCCTACCCGGCGGGTCTGACGGCGCTTCCGCCCGTTGCCGGAATCCAGGACAGCCGAGGGTTCCCCGGCTCCCCGGCTCACCAGCGCCCCGACCAGCGATGACGGGAACCCCGGCGGCGATGTCGGTCCGCTGACGTATCGTTCGCGCCACCGCGCACCGACTGTGAGGACCAAGAGAATTGACTGCCCTGTCCGCTTTCCCGCTGCCCTTCCAGGCTTCCCGTTCCATATCGCTCGCGACGCCCAGAACGCTGCGGGAACTCCAGATGATGCGGTGCAGCGCCCATATCCGGGCGAAGCCCGGCTGGTTCGACAAGATGAACGACGTCGGCATCGTCGCCAAGTGGACGCGGGAAGCGGTCGCCCAAGGCCTCACCGAGGCGCAGGTTCGCTACGTACTTGCCGAACTCGCGCATTACGCCGCGCTGCGGGACGGGCGGACCGGCGTCGAGGTCTCGGCCGTCGACGGGGTGTGGCAGTCGGACACGCTGGTCGACGACGAGTTCCGATCGCGGCTGCGCGAGGCGGTCCGGGTACTGGAAGAGGTCTCGGAAGCGGAGCAGGACTGGCATCCCGGGTCCGGTGAACAGGTGTTGGACCTGGTTCATCCCTCGCTGTTCTGCCTGGTGAAGGGGGTGAGCGGCGAGCCCGGGCGCGCTTGGCGGAATCCGACGGACCGCGATTCGACGTACGAGTTCTCGGAGAAATTCCAGTGGCTGCCCACGGACGTCGACGTCAGTGACGACGGCGATGTCGCCTTCCGTTCGTACGTCAACAACGTCCACCCCGAGACGCATCACGAACTGGCCGCCGTTCTGCCGGACTTGTTCGCGCGGGTGCGCCCGTTGCTGGAGAACGTGCTCACCGATCTGCGCCATCCGCGGCCCCTGCGTATCGAGGCCGATCCCTACGGGTGGTACGACGACTCGGAGCCGAAGTATCCGGAGAAGTCCGCCTATGCCGATGACGAAGCTTACAAAGCAGCCCGCATCGCCTATGACGAGGCCCAGGACGACTGGTGGGAGAACCGCCGCCCGGTCATCCCCGACGCGCCGGACTTCACCCCTCCTGAGGTGCCCGGCGAATCCGCCCGAACAGATCTGCGCGGCCGGCGTCTCCAGGTCATCGTCAAGCTCGCCACCATTCATCTCACCCCGGAAAAGCCGGAGTACGCCGGTGGTTCGTGGCATGTCGAGGGGATGATGAACGAGCGGATCGTCTCGACCGGCATCTACTACTGGGACAGCGAGAACATCACCGAGAGCCGGCTGAGCTTCCGGGCGGCACTCGACGACCCGTCCTACGAGCAGAGCGACGACGACGGTGTGCGCGAGGTCTACGGCCTTGAGAACGAAGAGGCGCTGAGCCAGGTCCTGGGGTCGGCGTCGACTCCGGCGGGCCGCTGCCTGGCGTTCCCGAACATGCTGCAGCACCGCGTCGGACCGTTCGGCCTCGTGGACCCCACCCGCCCGGGCTACCGCAAGATTGTCGCGTTCTTCCTGGTCGACCCGTCGCAGACCATCGTCTCGACCTCCGATGTGCCGCCGCAGCAGCCGTGGTCGGACACCTCGACGATGACGCTGGAGCAGGCCAGGGACTACCGCGAACAGCTCATGCGGGAGCGGAAGTTCTTCGTCGACGAGCACAACGAGCAGGTCTACGAACGGGAGTTCTACCTCTGCGAGCACTGAGGAGGCAAGCGGCCGGATGCGCTCTCGGATCCGTACCGCCTCCGAGTCCGGCGTCAGACGCGTAGCCACCCGTGCTCGCGGGTGGCTTCCGCCGCGGTGCGCAGCAGGTGGCGCGACGGCACCGAACGCCGGCGGCTCAGTGCTCGCTGAAGGCGGCGGCGTTCTCCGCGGCCCACTGCCGGAAGGTGCGCTCGGGGGCGTTGAGCAGGGTGCGGGTGGTGTCGGCGATGGGGGCGGGGGCGCCGGTGGCGGCGGCCCAGAGGGCCAGCAGGGAGCCGGCCGCATGGGCGGGCATGAACCGGCTCATCTGCTGTTCGGCCTCGGCGTGGGTGATCGTCTCCAGGCGGATGTCGCGGCCCAGGACGTCGGCCAGGACGGCGATCTGCTCGCGGAAGGTGAGGGACTGGCCGCCGGTGAGGGTGAGCGCGCGCCCGCGCAGGGCGGTGCCGGCCAGGGCTTCGACGGCGATGTCGGCGATGTCCTCGGGGTGGATGGGCGCGATGTGCGCGTCCGGGTAGGCGAGCTGGATCGGCAGGTCGTGGCTGACGGCGTAGGACCAGCCGAGGGCGTTGCCGGCGAAGGCGTCCGGTCGCAGGAAGGTGCGCGGCAGGCCGGAGGCGGTCAGGGCGCGCTCGACGAGGAGGCTGTGCGAGGCCAGCGGGTCGGTCTCGGCGCCGGGGGCCAGGACCGAGGAGGAGGACAGCAGGACGACGTGCTCGACCCCGGCTGCCTGCGCGGCCTCGGCGAAGGCGCCGGCGGCCGCGGGCTGGGGGTAGAGGAAGACCTGGCGTACGCCGTCGAGCGCGGCGGGGAAGGTCTCGGGCCGGCTGAGGTCGAGTTCTGCGACCTCGACGCCGGCCGGTACCGGCAGCCCGGCCGGCGTGGCGCTGGCGGCCCGGATGGGCAGGCCGGCGGAGTGCAGCCGGCTGACGACGGCCTGGCCGACCTTGCCGCGGGCGCCGGTGATGAGGACGGGGCGCCGCCTCCCAGCAGGACGGGCGCCGCACCGTCCTCCTGCTCAGCCCCGAAGGCGCCGACCTCATGGCCCGCTTCCGCCGCCACCAGCGCGAGGCCTTCGACTACATCACCGCCGGCTGGGACGAGCGCGACCGCCTGGAGTTCGCCCGCCTGATGCTCAAGTACGTAAGCTCCCTGGACCAGTTGAAGGACCGCGGTCTGGCCGCGGACACCAAGGGCTCCTGACCGAGGCGGGCGGGGCCGAGCGGCGGCGCGACCGGCACGGACCTCGAATTCAGCCCAGGTGCGGCTGCGCTCCACCCCCTACGGCAAGGGCTGGTCGGTGGAACCGCGGCCGGGCTTCCCGGGGTCTGGGCGGTCATGCGTGTGACGATGATTCTTCCGGCGCTGACCGAGGCCACCAGCCCGCTGTTCAGGCCGATCAAGTACTCACTCTTCCCGCCCCTGGGGCTCGCGACCCTCGCCGGCTACCTGGACCCTGACGACGACGTGAGTCTCCACGACGAGCACGTGGAGCGAATCGACATCGAGACCTTGCCGATCCCGGACCTGCTGGTCATCCAGCCGTACATCACCTCCGCGCGGCGCAGTTACGAGATTGCCGACCACTTCCGCGCCCGCGGCGTCCATGTGGCCATGGGCGGCCTGCACGTGACGTCACTCCCCGACGAGGCCTCCCGGCATGCCGACACGATCTTCACCGGTCCGGGAGAGGACACCTGGCCGGTCTTCCTGAAGGATTTCAGGGGCGGAAAGCCGGCGGGGCGCTACGACTCCGGCGTGCGGACGCTGGCCGGGCTGCCCCCGGTGCGGCGGGATCTGATCAAGCGCCACCTCTATCTGGTGCCCAACTCGATCGTCGTCTCGCGCGGTTGCCCGCACCACTGCGACTTCTGCTACAAGGACGCCTTCTTCGAGGGCGGGAAGTCCTTCTACACCCAAGCCGTCGACGACGCCCTTGCGGAGATCGAGCGGCTACCCGGTAAGCACCTGTATTTCCTGGACGACCACTTGCTGGGCAACCGGCGCTTCGCGGAAGCGTTGTTCGACGGAATGGCCGGGATGGGACGGCTCTGGCAGGCGGCGGGCACGGTGAAGTCGGTTCTGGAACCGGGCCTGGTCGAACGCGCCGCGGACGCGGGACTGCGCAGCCTCTTCGTGGGCTTCGAGACGGTGAACGGCGCCAACCTCGCGGAACGCAGGAAGGATCAGAACATCGGCAGGGACTACGGTGCCGCGGTGAAGCGTCTGCACGACGCCGGTGTGATGGTGAACGCCAGCTTCGTCTTCGGGCTGGACCAGGACGGCCCGGACGTCTTCGACCGGACCGTGGACTGGGCTGTGGAGCAAGGCATCGAGACGGCGACCTTCCACATCATGACGCCTTACCCGTCGACCGGTTTGTGGAGGCAACTCGAAGCCGAGGACAGGATCGTCCACCGGGACTGGGATCTCTACGACACCCGTCACGTGGTCTACCGGCCCAAGGGGATGACGGCCCGCGAGCTGGAGGACGGGTATTGGCGCGCTTACCGTGACTTCTATCGCTGGGCGAATATCTGGCGGGGTTCCGTGTCCCAGCCTGGGGCGCGTGAACGGCTTCGCCATCTTGCGTATGCGGGAGGGTGGAAGAAGTTCGAGCCTGCCTGGGATGCGCTGATCCGGTCCCGACGGGTGGTCGGCGCCCTGCCGCTGCTCGAACAGACGCTGGGGGCCTTCGGAGGCAGGCGTTCCCGCGTCTGAAGGCCGTCATCGAGCAGACGCCGCCGCTGCGGTGACGAGGGGGTGTTGACCCTCGACATGGTGGAGGGCCGAGAGTCCCGGGTGTGGAGGACGAGTTGCTGAGCATCGGAGAGATGGCCCGGGACAGCGGGCTGAACGTGAGCGCCCTGCGTTTCTACGACGGCGCGGGCGTGCTCGTCCCGGCCTGGGTGGACCCGGCGAGCGGCTACCGCTGGTACGGCCCCGAGCAGGTGGACGAGGCCCGGTTGCTGGCACGGCTGCGCCGGGCCGGTATGCCGCTCGCGGACATCCGGCTGGTGCTGGCCGGCTGGTCGAGCGCGGACGCCGACCTGGTACGGACGCTGCTCCAGGCCCATCTGCGCCGGCTCGAAGTGAGGTTGGGCGATGCCCGCGGTGAGTTCTCCACGGTCCGAGCACTCCTCGAAAGCAGGGAGAATCCCATGACCACGACCCGAACCCACGCCGCCCGGACGGCTGTTGCGGCGTCCGAACTGGCCGCCGCCCTGGACGCGGTCCGGTTCGCCGCCAATACCGATACGGAACTGCCCATGCTCGGCGGCGTCCTGTTCGACATCGAGGGCGACACGATCCACGCGGTGGCCACCGACCGCTACCGGATGGCTGTCGCACAGGCCGGCACCAGCGGCCACGGCGGGCCGCGCGCGCAGGTCATCGTGCCCTCTCCGCTCGCCGACGCGATGCGGGCGCTGCTCACCGGCGACGGTTCCGCCAGGATCTCCGTGGACGGCGGCCGGGTGGCGTTGGAGGCGGGGGACCGCGAGGTCGCAGGCCAGTGCCTCGACCACGACTACCCCGACTACCGCCGCCTCGTCCAGCTGCCGGCGGGGACCCGTGCCCTCGTCGACGTCGCGGACTTCCGGGCGGCGGTGGAGAGCGGGCCCACCCGTCCGGGCGAGACGCGCGAGCAGGGCGGAGTGCCCTGCGAACTCAGCGTGCTCAAGGTGACCGGCGACGGCACGGTGGCCGTCTGCGACGACGGCGACGACGACCACGGCGCCATCGCCGTCAACCGCGAGTTCCTGCTGGACGCCCTCGCTGCCGGGGGCGGCGACAGGCTGATCCTGGAGTTCGGCACTCCCACCGCGCCCATGGCGATTCGCCGGCCCGACACCGAGCACACCTTCTCGATACTGATGCCCGTCCGCCTGGAGAGCTGACTCCCGGGCCGGACGGCGGCTCCCGCAGCGGCCTCAAGGGATGACCTGACGTCCCGCGCATGGTCGACGGCTCGGCCGTCGGGTTGCGGTGGAGGCGGTGGAGTCAGCCGAATGGCGCTCTGTTTGTCCCGGAGGACGGGGGGCCGGGTCATTACGCTCGGCTCGTGCGGAGGGAAGAGGGCCACGCGGAGGGCGCCGGACCGTTCGTGACCAGGCGCACCTGGGTTCTCCCCGAAGGGGGCACGAGGGTGTGGGAGTCCCGGTCGGCGCGCAGGCGCGGCCTGCTCGCCTACGCCGTGCACGCGAAGCAGGGGCCGGCGAGGGCGACGGCGAGCGCCGACGAGGCGGGGCTCGGCCGGTTGCGCAGGCTCAACGCCATCGCCTCGGTCGCCTTCGTCATCGGCGGCGCCCTGTTCGCGGCGGGCGCCGCTGTCGCCCAGTTCGGCTCCGGCGATCCCACGGTGAGCGCCTGCATCTACTTCGCGGGCGGCCTCTTCTTCAACACCGGCGGCTACACGGCGGTGCTGCAGGTGGTCAACGCCCCCCGCCCCACGCAGGCTTCCGGCACAGCGGTCACACCGCGCTGGAGATGGTGGAGCTACGAGCCGATGGACGTCGGCTGGCTGAGTACGGTGGTGCTCTTCTCCGGGACGCTGGTGTTCGCCGTCAACCTGCTGGACTCCTTCCTCCAGGGGCTCACCGTCCAGCAGGTCAACCGGCTGATCTGGGCTCCCGATGTCGTCGGCTGCGCGCTGTTCCTGGTCTCCGGGCACCTCGCGTTCGTCGAGATCTGCCATCGCTCACGGCCCTGCCTGCGCTCGCGGAGCCTCGGCTGGTGGATCGTCGCCGTGAACCAGCTCGGCTCCGTCCTCTTCATGGTCTCGGCGCTGGCCGCCTTCACCCGCGCGAGTACCGGAAGCCTGGTCAACGCCACGATCGCCAACTGGGGAACCCTCGTCGGCGCGCTGTGCTTCTCCGCCGCCGGCGCCCTCCAGCTCGATGAACACCCCTGAGCTCGGCAACGGCGGGTGCCGCACAGCCGCGGACGCCGGCCGAGGTGTCAGCCGGCCCGGCGGGGCTCGCGGCTGCCGAGGATCTGCGCCGCTCCTATCAGGGCGAGGCCGCCCAGCATGAGCGGGACGTCGACCTGGTAGGGCATCACGTGCGCGCCCGCGAGAGCGCCGGACACCAGCAGCGCACCGGCGCCCCACAGCGCGGGGCGCCGCACCGTGCGGCGCAGCCAGGGAACGACGACGCGTCCGGTGGCCAGCGCCAGCACTCCCACCACACCGAACGCCACAGCCACCACCATGTCGACGACCAGAACCAACGCGGCCACGTGCCCTCCTCGATCACCCGTACGAGAAGCATCCCGCCGGCCGGCACCCGCCACAATTCCGGACCCCTGCAACGTGATGCCGCCCAGGCTGCCGGGCACCGACCTGCGGCGGTGGTCCCGTGAGTACGGTCCCGCCAACAGGACCACGCCGGCGTATCCGTTCCACCACCTGGTCAGCGACGGGCTGCGGCCGCCGCGGCGACGGCCGCGATCGGCTTCCGCGTGGCGATCAGGAGCCGCTGCGTCTCGGCGATCCGGCGCTGCGTGTCAGGTAAGCGGTGAGCGTGGTTCCCGTCCTGCCCGGAGCCGCGGAGGGCGAGGTGCTGGGGCTCGGCGCGGTGGGGCTCTGAGGACGGCGGTGGACTCGGCAACCGGAACAGGGCCGATGTTCGAATGTTTCGGTCGCGGTGCCGAGAGACGAACGCGCGGAAATCAGACGGTGAAGAGGGGCTTTCCGCGTCTCATTCGGTGCGACGGGTAGCCTGCCCGCGTGGAGATCGTGGAGCGACTGGTCCCGGACCGGCTGTGGGAGCTGTTCCAGCAGGTGGCGCCCGCCGCACCGGCCCGGCCGCAGGGCGGTGGGCGGCGGCGGTACGGCGACCGGGAGGCGCTGGCCGCGATCGTGTTCGTGGCCACGTCCGGCTGCACCTGGCGGCACCTGCCGCCGGTCTTCGGGCCGTCGGGGCCGACCGCGCACCGGCGGTTCGCCGAGTGGAGCCGGGCGCGCGTCTGGGCCGAACTGCAGCGCCTGCTCCGGGACGAGCTCGCCGCGGACGGCCGTGCGGCGGGCGGCGAACAGGCCTGGTCCCGCTACGCGGTCGACGCGGTCGCCGCGCGCGTCGCCGAGCCCAAATGAGACGTCCCATCCATCGATTTTGGGGCGTGCGCCACCATTGACTCTGCGAGATCCCAGGGTCTAATTTTCAGCTCCGATCGAACATTGGCCCGAAACTTTCGAGGCCATCCAATCCTCGGGAGTCTGCTGTGAAGCTCAGGCGCAGATCCACGGTTGTCGCCGGTGCCGTCGCCCTCATGCTCGTCCCTGCCGCCGTCGCGGTCGCCAACGGCGGCGGCAGGTCGCACGACACGTCCCTGCGGGCGCTGGGGGCGCAGCAGGGCCTGCGCATCGGCACCGCCGTCGACGCGGCCCAACTGGGCAGCAACAAGGCCTACACCGGCATCGTCGCCGACCAGTTCTCCGCGGTCACGGCCGAGAACGCCATGAAGTGGGACGCGGTGGAGCCCAGCCAGGGCGTCCACAACTGGAAGGCCGCGGACGACCTGGTGAAGTTCGCCCAGCAGAACGGGCAGGCGGTCCGCGGCCACACCCTCATGTGGCACAACCAGACCCCGGGCTGGCTGACCACCGGGGTCGCGAACGGCTCCATCACCGACGCCCAGCTGCGCGACATCCTGCACCAGCACGTCACCGACGAGGTCACCCACTTCAAGGGCAAGGTGTGGCAGTGGGACGTGGTCAACGAGGTCTTCGCCAACTCCTGGGAGACCCCGCAGGCCGACGGCCTGAACCGTGATGACTTCTGGGTCAAGCACCTCGGTTCGGGCGTCATCGCCGACGTCTTCCGCTGGGCGCACCAGGCGGACCCCAAGGCCCTGCTGATGTACAACGACTACAACATCACCGGCGAGGACGGGACGAACGTCAAGTTCCAGGCCGTGTACGACTTCGTCAAGAACCTGCGCAAGCAGGGCGTCCCGATCGACGGCATCGGCGAGCAGGGCCACCTCGACACCCAGTACGGCTTCGACGCCCAGCGCTACCAGGCCGACCTGCAGGCCTACGGCGACCTGGGCCTGAAGGTCGCCATCACCGAGGCCGACGTGCGCACCTTCGTCGGCAACTCCACCGACCAGGTGCCCACGGACGCGCTCGCGCAGTTCGCGCAGCCCTACGAGTTCTCCGAGCTGCTCAAGGGCTGCCAGCTGGTCAGCCAGTGCATCTCCTTCACGGCCTGGGGCGTGTACGACGGCGACTCCTGGATCCCCGGCACGTTCAGTGGCGAGGGCTACGGCCTGCTCTACGACGTGAACCTGCAGCCCAAGGTCGCGTACTCCACGCTCCAGCAGGACCTGAAGCTCGCCGCCGGCGGCCACCACGGCCCCGCGGGCTCGGGGAACTAACCGTCCGGGTGCCCCGGTCACGTCGTGACCGGGGCGCTCACTTCCTGCCTGCTGCCGCGGGGCGCGGGGAGCGGCTTGGCGAGCCGGGCCGTCCCCTCGGGGCCACCGGGCACCGGCTGGTAGCCCTCGCTCTCGTAGAGGGCGATGTTGCGGCTGCTGGCGGCGCCGGTGGTGAGGACCACGCGCTCGCACCCGGCCGCGGCGGACTCGGCGGTGCGCAGCAGCCACCGGCCGAGCCCCTGCCCGCGCTGGTCGGGGGCGACGGCGAGCCGCCCGATCGACCAGTCGTCACCGCTGCGGCGGGCCCGCACCATCGCCAGCAGCCTGCCGTCCAGGAACAGGCCCGTGGCGTGCCATTCGGCCAGCCATGCCCGTACGTCGCCGAGTTGCTCGTGCAGGGCGGATACCGCCAGCGTGTCGTTGGCGACCGCCTCGTCGACCCAGCAGCACCGCTGCAGCACCATGGCCTGCGGCGCGTCGTCGGGGAGCAGGGGGCGTACGTACGAGCCCGGCAGCGGCCCCGGCGCCGCGCCCGAGGCGGCGCGTTCGCGCATCGGACGCAGGGCCTGGGCGACCCGCACCAGCTCGTCGAGGACGCCGACGGCCGCCCCGGCGAGGGCGGGGTCCTGCCGGACCTGCCCGTCCTGCACGGCGTCCGCGATCCGGAGGGCGACGGTGGCGCCCACGGGCACCAGGCGGAGCGTGGTCACCACCTGCTTGGCGTGCTGGACCGCCCGGGTGCCCGCCGAGGTGTTGCCGTAGCTGACGAAGCCGACCGGCTTCCAGGCCCATTCGGGACCGAGGTAGTCCAGCGCGTTCTTCAGCGTCGCGGGCATCCCGTAGTTGTACTCCGGCGTCACGATGACGAAGCCGTCGGCGGCCTCGGCCGTCGCGCTCCAGCGCCGCGTGTGCGCCTGGTGGTAGATGCCGGTGGACGGGTGCTCCTCCTCGTCCAGGAAGGGCAGTCCGAGGTCGCCGATGGCCAGTTGCTCCAGGTCCACGCCGAGTTCGCGGGCGCGGGGGGAGATCGTCCGCTCCAGCCAGCTGCCGACCGCCGGGCCGAGGGCGCCGGGGCGGGTGCTGCAGACGAGGACGAGGATGAGCGGCCTTTTCGTTGACATGGAAACGACGTTAGCTGCTAGATTGGTTACATGTCAACGAGATCGTCGGACCGTGCCGCCACCCCCTGGCTGGCCGCCGAGGAGGAGCGCGCCTGGCGGGCGTACCGCCGGATGGTGACCGCCGTGCAGGTACGCACCGCGCAGGACCTGGCGGAGCGCGGACTGTCGGAGGCGGACTACGAAGTGCTCAGCACCCTGTCCGAGCAGCCCGGCACCGCGAGCCCCCTGCACGAGCAGGCGGCCAAGATGGGCTGGTCGCGCAGCCGGCTCTCCCGCCACGCCACGCGCATGGAGGCGCGCGGCCTCCTGCGCCGCGAGCCGGACCCGACGGACGGGCGCGGATGCGTCCTGGTCCTCACCGGGCAGGGCCTGGACACGCTCAGGGACGCCGCCCCCGCCCACCTCGCCTCGGTGCGGCGCCACTTCGTCGACCGGCTCGCCCCCGAGGATCTCGCCGCCCTCGAACGCATCGCGGCGAAGGTCGCCGCGGCCCCTGCGGACTGACCGGAAGCGCCGCCCTTGCCGGGCGGCCCGGCCCGCGAGCCGGAGCGCCGGCGCGGCCCGTGAACGCAAAGCCTGGTGCGCCGGTCTCCGAAATGTCGACCGAATGCTGCGGAGATTCACTCCAATGCGCTGCATCCAGCGCAATCCCGGTCTCGTTGAAGAGGCGTGAAAGAGTCCTCTCGCCCTCTCCCTTCCGGAGGTGCGGCCTGGCAATCCGCCGACCCTGCTCCGGCGCCGCCGACCCTCGCTCCAGGGAGAATCGGACGGCCATCGGCCGGTGCGGATTCCGCCGAGTGGGAGCGGGTCGCCGGCCTGCCCGTGTTCGGCGACCTGCTGGACGATTTCCTGGCCCATGCGGGACGGGTCGAGGCCGATTTCACGATGCGCTGGAACGCCGCCCTTCTCGGAGCGCCGAAGGGTGTGCGCCGGCAGGCCCCGCAATCCGAGTGGCGGCCCTATGCGTGAATTCGACACGCATCAGTTCATCTCCCCCGATGCGTCCGACGCCGAGGCAGGGCAGCCGCTCCACTTCCCGCCCGATGACCACTCCGGCGCCGGCGCCGGGCGCTACGACCTGGATGCCGAGTTCGAGGAGCTCTTCCGGCCGCAGGACACGTACGTGGCGGCGCCGATCCATGAGGAGGCGCCCGGCGCCCCGCTGACCGCGAGCCCGCCGGTCGACCGTCGACGCAGGAAGCCGCGCCTGGTCTGGGCGCGGCGGTCGTCCGTGGTCGGGATCGGCATCCCGGGTGCCACCGCGCTGGTCACCTGCACGGTCGGCGTTCTCGGTGCCCGTGTCTGCTACCGCCCGCTGCACGACCTGGCCGTCCCGACCGCGTACAGCCTGGCCTCCTTGTGGCCGCTGCTGATCTACGGACCGTGGACCGTGGCGTGCCTGTCCATCCTGCACGCGGCGGCCCACCGGCGTCAGGTGCGGGCCGCCTGGCTGGTGATGCTGCTCTTCTCGGCGATCGCCATGGCCCTGGGCATTGCCCACGCCCCGCGGACGCTCAGCGGGATCGCCACGGCCGGTCTGCCACCCGTCTCCGCTCTTGTCAGCTTCCACCTGCTTTTCCGGCAGCTCACCCTTCTCCATCCGCGCCACGCCAAGCTGCCCCGGCAGCGCAAGCACTGACCGCGCCGGGTTTTCCCGTCGACCTCGTCGGGCGCCGGCTGTGGGACCTTTGAGAGGTTTACCCTGCTCTTCGAGGAGAAAGTCCAGGCGATGATCGGTAGCCCGCACGCAGAGGACTGGTTCGTGTGGGGAATACACTGCACCGAATCCCCCCATGTTCCGGGGGGTTGGCACCTTGTGGTCGAGTTCCCGGCGGTCAAGGAGATGATCGACCTGCTCGCACGGGGGTGGGTCACCGGGGAGGAGCTGCAATACGCCCTGGACGCCTTCGCGCAGCGATTTCACACGGCGGAGGAACTGAGCAGCGCGTTCGATGCCGGATTGAGCGGCGCGTTCGGCACCGGCGTTGGCAGCGCGTTCGACGCCGGGGTGGGCCGTCCGTTCGACGTCGAGCCGAGCGGTCCGTTCGACGTCGAGCCGAGCAGCGCGGTCGATCCCGGGCAGATCGGCGACGACTGCCCGCACGCCTGTCCTGTGTGCCTGGGCGCCCGTGCGGAGTTCGACGCCATCTCCATCGAGTCCTTCACGCACAAGGTGCGGCTCTCCGACCAGGACCGTCACCCGTACGCGGCAGGCAAGAACACCCTGCACCGCAGCTACTGCCCCAAGGTGGCGCAGTTCGTCGGCCGAGCCGAGCCGGTGGAGCCGCCCTGGTGCCTGGCCGCCCTGCCCGCCTTCGCGCACCACGGGGTGCTGAGCACCTCGTGGGCGGCCGGGATGCAGGTGATGACGGTGGAGGAGGCCACCGAGTGGGTCGGCCGTAAGACCGCGGCACCGGCAGGCACCGGTTACAAGAAGTGCCGCCACTGCCTGTCTCCGGTGCTGGGCACCGAGGCGGGCGCGAACGGGGAGGGCGTTCCCGCCGCGGGCTACTGGAGCGCGGGGAGCCCCGCGACCTGGTGAGGGCCGCGCGGGACCTGCTCCTCAGCGGGTTTCCGGCCGGCGGGTGATCAGTCGCCCGGTTGAACCTCCCGTCCACCGACCGGTGGACCCCGCCACCCACCGGCCGGTCGTCGCCGCAGGTCAGTGCGAGCGGGCGAGGTCCGGGGCGGACCAGACGTCGACCACGACCGGGTACCGGGCGGGGACCGCCGCCGCGGTGCGGTTCGCGTAGTTGCTGTCGACCCGCGCCGCCTCGGCCGTGTTGGGCTTGGCGTTGGTGCACGAGGTGCCGGGGCCGTGGCCGGACATGATCTCCGAGCACGGGCCGCTGTAGTCGTCGAGCAGCCCGAGGATGTGCCCGGTCTCGTGCGCGGCGATCCGCGTCATGTCGTAGCCCTCGGCGACCGCTTCCTGGCCCAACTGCACCTGGCCCCTGCCGCCGGGGAGGATCGGCCCGAGCGTCGTCTGCGGCCAGCCGCTGGTCGCCACGTAGACGTAGTCGGCGCGTGCTCCCGAACTGACGGGCTGCAGGTGGACGTTGTGGACCGCGCTGTTCCAGTTCTGCACGCCCGCCGTGACCGCGGCCGCCCACTGGCCCGCACGGCTGGCGTCGTAGGTCAGGGTGACCACCGCTGCGGTCGCCTTCGGCGCGGGCTGCGCCGAGGCGACTCCGGATGCGGCGCCCATCATGGCCGGGATCAGTGCCGCCACGGCGACCATTCGCTTGATCATGAGACCCGTTCCCCTCCCTGGCATCGGTTGCCCCGTGAGCCACAAGGGCACCATGTCGGTGGCGGACTCCACAAGTAGGCCGCAGGCAACCGGTGTTGGCACTTCATCCGCAGCGGGTCGGGCCGGGGAGGGCGCCCTTGAGATGATGGGGTCCGGCGGTGGGACAGGTGTGAGGGGCGGCGCAGTGGCAGACAGCGATTCCATCCAGGTGGAGGCGGACCCCGTGCCGCCCGGCGGCGGTCCTGAGCGCACCGCGGACGGTGGGCGGCCGGAGGGCGGGAGGGGGTCCCTGCGCCGGCGGCTGGGCGGGACCGTGGTCCTGCTCGTCCTCGCGATGCTGTTCTTCGTGCCCTGGTGGACGCTGTTCGCCTCCGGCGTCCACTGGCCCTTCCCGGTCTTCCTGGCCGGCACGGTCGTCTTCGCCTGCTGGCTGGTCTCCTTCCCGTTCCTGATGGCCGCGGGCCACGGGCGCCGGCGCGCCGACCGGGCGGCCCGCTTCGCGGACACCTCGCTCGGCGTGGTCTGGGTGCTGTTCACCTGGTCGGTGCTGGGCGGCCTGGTGCACCTCGTGCTGGCCGGGCTCGGCGTCGGCGGCGCCGACCGGGCCAGGGCCGTCGCGGCCGCGGTCGCCGCGGTCTCGGCCGGGCTGCTGGCGTGGGGGCACCAGGAGGCCATGCGCGTACCCCGGGTGAAGCGGCTGGACGTCCGCGTCCCGCGGCTCGGCGGCGGCCTGGACGGCACCCGTGTCGTCCTCCTGGCCGACACCCACTACGGGCCGATCGACCGGGCCGGCTGGTCGGCGCGGGTCGCCGAGGTGGTCAACGGGCTCGACGCGGACGTCGTCGTCCACGCAGGCGACATCGCCGACGGCACCCCCGTCCAGCGCCGGGAGCAGTCCGCGCCGCTGGGGACGATCCGGTCGCGGCTGGCGAAGGTCTACGTCACCGGGAACCACGAGTACTTCGGGGAGGCCCAGGGCTGGCTGGACCGCATGGCGGAACTGGGCTGGGAGCCGCTGCACAACCGCCACGTCGTGGTGGAGCGCGGCGGGGACCTCCTGGTCCTGGCGGGCGTGGACGACGTCACCGCGGAGTCCTCGGGTCTTGAGGGGCACCGCGCGAACCTGCTCGGCGCACTGGCGGGGGCGGACCCGGAGCGGCCGGTCCTGCTCGTCGCCCACCAGCCCAAGTACGTCGACCGGGCCGCTGCCGCCGGCGTCGACCTGCAGGTCTCCGGGCACACCCACGGCGGCCAGATCTGGCCCTTCAACTTCCTCGTCCGCATCGACCAGCCGGTGGTGCACGGCCTGAGCCGGCACGGCGAGCGCACCCAGCTCTACACCAGCCGCGGCACCGGCTTCTGGGGGCCGCCCTTCCGGGTCTTCGCGCCGGGCGAGATCACGCTGCTCACCCTGCGGTCGGGCACGTAGGACGGGCGGGCCGTCCATCGGTCACCGTCGGGGACGACGCCGAAGGGTCCTACCGGACGCGGTAGGACCCCGACGCGAGCCTTTGCTACTTGCTCATGGCGAAGCGCATCAGGGCCTGCTCGTCCCCCTGCTTGATCTTCCCCGTCTCGTTGATCACCTGGAGTTTCCAGCCGTCGGCGCCCCTTGTCACCTTGGCCACCGCGCAGCCGTTGTCGGTGCTGAGCAGGCTCGGCCAGATGTCGGCGACCTGCGTGGTGCTGCCGCCCGTCGCGTCGTACACCTTGAAGCTGATGTTCCGCGCGTTCTGGAAGGCGCTGCGCTTCTTGTACGCGGCGGCGACGAACACGATGGAGGTGATGATCGGCGGCACCTTGTCGAGCACGACGGTCACCGTCTCGTCGTCGCCGTCCCCGCGGCCCGTCTGGTTGTCCCCGCTGTGTATGAGCGAGCCGTTGCCGAACGGGTCGGTGGAGTCGAGCCCGGCCAGCCGCACCGGCTCGGTCCCCTGCATCGCCACGGCGATCAGGTCGAGGTCGGTGCCGGTCTTCTGGCGGATCTTGCCCATGAGCCCGCCGCTGCTTCCGGCGGTGGGGTCCCAGGACACCCCGATGGACAGATGGGTCACCCCGCCCAGATCCGCCGGCTCGTCTTCCTTCTTCAGCGTGATCATGCGTGATCCTCTTGTTGGTTGGGACTGCGACAGGTGAAGTGTGCCTGGTGCCCCGCACTGTGTACTCCACCAGGTCGGAAGTCCGCAGCCGTTCCGAAAGCGGACGCCCGAGGTCCGTCAGCGGGACGAGGTCCGCCGGCCCGTCCGCCCGATAGCCGAACCGGACGGCTTCCGCGGTGCGGGGCGGTCGCGGGTCTGGGACGGTCGAGGGGACCCCGAGCGGGCACGACCTCCGAGAAAGGGCCGGCGGTGAGCAGCGAGACCGAAGGGCGCGGGACCATCCGACTCGCGCTGGTGATGAACGGCGGCGTCAGTCTCGCGGTCTGGATGGGGGGCGTGACGCACGAGCTGGATCTGCTGCGGCGCGCGTCGTCGCCGCAGTACCCGGAGCCCGACGCGGCCGATCGGGACGTGCCGGTGTTCCGGGCCTGGCGGGAGCTGGTCAGGGAGAAGGGGAAGGAGGTGGAGATCGACATCCTGTCCGGCACGTCGGCCGGCGGACTCAACGGCCTCTTCCTCGCCACCGCGATCGCCCGCAACGCCCAGCTCCCCGACCTGCGGCAGATGTGGCGGTCGTCGGCGTCGCTCGACAAGCTGCTGAAGCAGCCGATGAGGGTCCGGCAGCGGCTGATGCGCGTGCCCGTCGAGGAGAACAGCATCCTGAACGGGATGTACTTCGAGAAGAAGATCGGCGAGGTGCTGAAGTCCATCAGGAACGGGTCCGTCCGCCAGCGGAAGATGGTCACGCTGTTCGTCACCGGGACGGCCCTGGACGGCCGCTGCCGGACGTACCGCGACAGCTACGGGCGGCCTTTCAGCGTGCCCGACCACCGGCGCGTCTACCGGTTCGAGAGCCATGTCCGGGACGTCGAGTACGCGAAGCAGGACGGCGCGTACGGGATCGTCGAATGCGGCAAGGAGGAGGCGAGCCACTTCTCGGACGAGGCCGAGGGGGTGCTGCGGCTCGCCGGCCGGGTCACCGCGGGCTTCCCCGGGGCGTTCGCCCCGATGAGCGAGTCCACGCTGCTCGAACGCCGGATCGTTCCCGACGACGGCAGGAGCTATCCGGCGAGCAGCGTGATGGACGGCGGGGTGCTCAACAACGAGCCGTTCGCCTCCGTCCTGGAGGCCATCACGAAGCGGGTGGCCTCCGGTGCCGTGGAGCGGGTGGTCACCTACGTCGTCCCCTCCGGCGGGCAGGTGGCCGAGGAGGCGGTCAAGGACCAGCGGAGCGCCGACATCAAGATCGGCACCACGCTGTGGAGCGCGAGCAACTACCCCAAGGAGGCGAACTTCCGCGCCAGCGTGGAAGAGCTGGACAACCGGCTGGCCACGAGCGGGCTGGCCACCCGTGACGAGCTGTTCGGGCGGCTGGTCGACGTCCTCGCCGAGGGCGACGCCGCGGGCGGGGAAGCGTTCGTCCGGCGTACCGCGGAGGCGGCGAGCGGGCTCCTGGGCGAATACCGGCGGAGCCGGCTCAACGCCCTGCTGCTGGCGCTGCAGCCGGCGGCCGGAGCCGACACGGGTGCCGTGACCACGCTGTCTGCTCCCGAGGTGCCGAACCGTGAGGCCTTCGACGCGATCCTCGCCACGACGGACTGGCTGTGGTGCCCGTCGGACCATCCGGACGAGATCTCGGACCCGCAGTGCGAGGGGCCGGAAACCTGGCGGTGGGGGCTGATCGTCGCCGAACGGCTCGTCCAGCTCCTGGGGAACTACCTGCAGACCCGCCTGGCGCCGGTGTCCGGCGTGCCGCCGTTCGCCGAAGGGTCCGAGGGGCGTGCGGCGCTGAGCGACGCGACGATCTTCATCGACAAGCAGCTCAGGGAAGTCATCGCCATCACGGACGCGGTGAAGGCGGAGGAGATCCGGCGGCGCCCCGCGGGGGCCGAGCTGAGCGAGGAGCAGGTCGCCCGCCTGGTCAACGGCGTGTTCCGCGACCTGGATGCCACCGGCGCGGCCGGTGTGCGGGTGTGGCGGGCCGCGGACGAGTTCGCGAAGGCGCTGAACACGGCGGACGCCGAGCGGAGGACGGGCGACGCGGCGGGCGGGGACGGGATCTGGGAGGCGAGGACGGTGGTCTCCGCGGGGCTGCAGGTCGAGGTCCTCACGCAGACCTTCGCGCCTCCCGCCAAGGTGATCGGCAAGCTCACCCCGCGGTTCAGGTTCCTGCGCCTGGGACCCGACAGCGTCGGGCCGCTGTTCAACGAGGACTGGTCGGAGGGCCTGGGCGACCGGAAGCTCTACGGCATCCGGTTCCACCACTTCGGCGCGTTCATCAACGACGACTGGCGGAAGTCGGACTTCCTCTGGGGCCGGCTGGACGCGGTCCACCACCTGCTGCCCCTGCTGGTGCCGCCCTCCGACGTCCTGGCGCGGGAGAAGGAGCTCCACCGGGCCATCCTGGGGGCCGAGACGGGTCTTCCGGCCGACAAGGCCATCGCCGGAATGCGGGAGCGCCTCGCGCAGCTCAAGCACAGCACGGACGCCGACCTGCTGAACAGGAACGACCGCGCGACGGTGAAGGCGGCCGGCGACTCCGTCGTCGGCTGGGCCACCAAGGGCCAGGGCAGGCTGGTCCGCCAGGTCGCCTCATCGGTCTGGTCGTACGTGTGGGAGGCCTGGTCGCACGGGGAGTCGGTGCGCGGCGGGAATCTGACCGGCGCCGTGACGAAGCCCTTCAGGAGGCTGATGTGGGGGGCGGCCGCGGGTTATCTGGCCCTGCTGGCCGGCATCGTCGTGGTCATCGTCCTGGTGGTCGTCCTGTAGGACCCGTGCGGCGACGGTCGTTCGCGGCCGCGGGTCGGCCCGGCCCCGAACGGGGGCCGGGCCGTGGGACGTTCCCGTATCAGCGGATCAGCGGACGGAGACCGGCGGCTCAGCAGGCGCCGAGGTCCTGCCAGACACCCCATTCACCGGTGGTCCCGGGCTCCTCGCCCTGCGTCCACCACTTCGCCTTCCAGTTGTGGCCCTTCCAGGAGGCCGTGTTGCCGCCGGTGTAGATCTGCGAGGCGCTCCAGGAGGCGGTGGTGCACGTCGTCCCCCCGGTGGTCCCGCCGGCCGTGGTGCCGCCGGTGGTCGTTCCGCCCGTGGTGGTGCCGCCGGTCGTGGTCCCGCCGGTGGTGCCGCCGGTGGTGCCGCCCGAGCCGCCCGTGTACCGCAGGAAGATGTCGGTGAAGGCCAGGCTGCTCTGGCTGATCTGGCTGCACGTGGACAGCGAGTTGGCGCTGCCGCCGCACGGCTGGTCGCGGTCGACCGACCAGAACGCCAGTCTTGCGACGCCCTGTTGGGCGGCGAAGGTCTCCACGGTCTGGGCGTCGGCCAGGGTGAACGTCGAGCCGTCGTCGTTCTTGCCGATCATCGGGGTGATCCCGAGGTTGGCGTAGGTGTAGCCGGCGTCGACGGACTGCATCTGGGACAGCGTGGCCTGGGCGGCTGAGACCGAGCCCTGGCCCATCTGGGTGCCGGTGCCCGCGTAGAAGTCCATGGTCATGATGTTGACCACGTCGATCTTGACGCCCGCGCTCTTGGCGGCCTTGATGATGTTCACGCCGTCGTTGGTCAGCCCGCTGGTCAGGACCGGCAGGGTCACCGAGAACTTCAGGCTCGGGTTGGACGCCTTGAGGTCCTTCATGGCCTGCATCTGCCGTGCCGTGGCGGCGGTGTCCGCGATCGCGGCGCCCTCGATGTCGAAGTCCAGCTGGGTGACGCCGTAGTCGTTGATGAGGGCCTGGTAACCGGCGTCGATCGAGCTCTGGTTGGAGCAGGTCCACGCCAGCGGCAGGCCGGCCGCGCCGCCCGAGGAGATGATCAGCGAGGCGCCCTCGGACTTCGCCTTCGCGATCAGCGGGTCGGTGAAGGAGTCGTTGCCGATGGGAAGGGTGTCGCCCCAGATCTGGTTGCAGCCGGACCCGAGCACGAAGGCGGCCGTGTAGGCCTTGAGCCCGTGCCCGGTGATGGCGGTGTCGAGCAGGCCTTCCTGGCTGTTGGACATGTCGACGTAGGGAGCCACGGAGTAGACGCTGGTCGCCGCGGCGTTGCCGTCGGGAGCCAGGGCGAGGACCGCACCGGCGGTCGCGAGCGTGAGCGCGGAGGCGGAGGCCGCCCATTTGGCAAGCTGCATGAAAGCCCCTCATGCGTGAAGTGGTGGGGGGAGGGTGCATCTCGGGCCTGAGTTGGTACGTACCAAACAGCGCGCAGGTGCATCGCGTCAAGAGGACTAGACCAACTTCCGCTGTTTCACCACAACCCGGGGCCGGGGCCGGTGCGGTCAGTTCGGGGTCCAGGAGCGGAGTTTTTCCGGGTTGAGGATGGCCCAGATGTGCTTGATGCGGCCGCCCGCGATGTCGAAGGCCAGGACCGCGACCGTGGTACCGGCGTGCCGGCTCACCAGGCCGGGCTGGCCGTTGACGGTGCGCTCCACGATGGTCAGGGGGGCGCGTTCGGCCAACTCGACGCAGGCGCGGGCGATCTGCTCGCCGCCCTCGACCGGGCGGTCCGCGGCCGTGGCCAGGCCGCCGCTGTCGGTGGTCACCATGGCGTCGGGGTCCAGCAGGGCGATCAGGCCGTCGATGTCCTTGGCCAACCACACCTGCCTGAACTCCCGCACGATGTCGGCCTGCTGCGCTTTCGGGGCCGTGGAGGCGCGCGAGTTGCGGATGCGGTGGCGGGCCGCGGAGGCCAGCTCCTGGCAGGCCGCCGGGGTCGGGCCGACGATCTCGGCCACCTCGGCGAAGGAGAAGCGGAACAGGTCGTGCAGCACGAAGGCCACCCGCTCGGCGGGGGTCATCGCGTCGAGGACGACCAGGAAGGCCATGCTCACCGACTCGTCGAGGGTGACCCGGTCGGCCGGGTCCGTGCCGGTGCCGCCCGGTGGGGCCGCGGACCACTCCGCCTGCTGCGGCAGCGGCTCGGGGATCCACTCACCCACGTACGACGCGCGCCGGGCCCGCGCGGAGTCGAGCAGGTCCAGGCAGATCCGGCTGAGAACCGTCGTGAGCCAGGTGCCGGGGGAGGCGACCGCGTCCTGGTCCTCGCGCGGCATCGCGTACCACCGGGCGTAGGTCTCCCGGACGGCGTCCTCGGCGTCGGCCAGCGAGCCGAGCAGCCGGTAGCCGAGGTCGGTCAACTGGCGCCGCTCGCTGATGATCACGCTCAGGCTGGGATCGGACCTGCCGTTCCCGGGTCCCGACTCGGTGGTCATCGTGTGTCACCAGTCCCTCCGCGGCGTCTTCTCTCACCACTCCGACAACACAGCGCACCCGAATGTCAGGTCGGCCTCCCGCCTCACATTCCAGCCGGTTGTCTTGTCGTACCTATGAGGCGCACAGATCACTCAGCGAGCAGGAACCCCAGGAGTATCACTTTCTGACGCTCTGTCAGGCACCGGAACAGGGACGCTCGAACCGATCACAAGTGTGGAGGCGATCGAAGGTGGCAGTGGAGTACAGCCCCTACGACGTGCAACTCAACGTCGACCCTTACCCGCTGTATGCGCGGCTCCGGGAGGAGGCGCCCGTCTATCACAACGCAGACCTGGACATCTGGGTGCTGTCACGACATGCGGACGTGGATGCCGCGTTACGCGACCCCGCGGGTTACTCCAGCTCCAACGGCCCCGTCCTGGACGACGCCATCTGGGGTCCCGACGCGCACAAGATGATGTCGTTCAGCGCGATGGACGCGCCCGACCACACCCGGACGCGGGCGCTGGTGTCGTCGGTGTTCAACCCCCGCCGCGTCGCCGCGATGGAGCCGCACATCCGCGAGATCGTGCGCACCCACCTCGAAGCGGCGCTGGAGCGCGAGTCGTTCGACTTCATCGCCGACGTGGCCGCCACCGTCCCGATGGACGTCATCTCCGAGCTGATCGGGGTGCCGGCCGACGACCGGGCCGAGGCCCGCCGCCTGATCAACCTCGCGTTCCACCGCCCGCCGGGCGCGCGGGACATGACGCCGGAGAACGCCCAGGCGATGGGCGAGCTGGCGGGGTTGTTCGTGCGCTGGGTCGCCGAACGGCGCAGCACCCCGGCCGAGGACCTGCTGACGACGCTGGCGCAGGCGGAGGTCGACGGCTCGCCGCTGACCGACCCGGAGATCATCTCGCTGCTCGGCCTGCTGGTCACGGCGGGCTACGAGACGAGCCTGCGGCTGCTGGGCAACGCCTGGTACTGGGCGTGGCGCAACCCCGAGCAGCTCGCCCGCGCCTTCGACGGGGGGATATCGGAGTGGATCGAGGAGACCCTGCGCTACGACGCCCCCGTCCAGTACGTGCTGCGCACCCTCACCGAGGAGCGGACCATCCACGGCGTCCGGGTGCCCGCGGGCGCGCGCGTCCTGCTGCTGATCGCGTCCGCCAACCGCGACTCCGAGGTGTTCGCCGACGCCGAGAGCTATGACCTCGACCGCGCCAACACCCACCGCGCGATCAGCTTCGGGGGCGGCCCGCACTTCTGTATCGGTGCCCCGCTGGCCCGGCTGGAGGGCCGGATCGTCCTGGACGAACTGGCCTCCCTGATCAGCGGGTACCAGATCGACGCGGAGCGCAGCATCCGCGTCTACACCACCAACATCCGTGGGTTCGCCTCGCTGCCCACGACGCTCAAGCTCCGCTGACCGGTGAGGTGACCGCGATGAAGTTCGGTGTATCGACGTTCGTGACCGACGAGGGGATAGCACCCGACGCGCTCGGGTCCGCGCTGGAGGAGAGGGGGTTCGACTCGCTGTACGTGACCGAGCACACCCACATCCCGGCCAGCCGGGAGACGCCGTTCCCCGGCGGGATGGACCTTCCCCCGATGTACTACCGCACGTTCGACCCGATCGTGGCGCTCACCGCCGCCGCCGTCGTCACCGAACGGCTGCTGCTGGGCACCGGCATCGCGCTGATCCCGCAGCGCGACCCGATCGTCTTCGCCAAGGAACTGGCCTCGCTGGACCACGTGTCCGGCGGCCGCGCCGTCCTCGGCATCGGCGCCGGCTGGAACCGCGAGGAGATGCGCGACCACGGCACCGACCCGCGCACCCGGTTCGCGCTGATGCGCGAGCGCGTGCTGGCGATGAAGGAGCTGTGGACCCAGGAGCAGGCCGAGTTCCACGGCAAGTACGTGGACTTCCCGCCGTCGTTCGCCTGGCCCAAGCCGCTCCACCCGATCCCGGTGCTGGTCGGCGGCTGGGGACCGGGGACCTTCGACCGGGTGCTGGAGTTCGGCGACGGCTGGTTCCCCTACGCCGCCAGCGCCGAGGCGCTCGGCACCGCCGTCACCGAACTGCGCGAGCGGGCCGGGGCGGAGCGGCACGTGAACGTCGTGGTGCACGCGGCCGCGCCGGAGCGGAAGGCCGTCGAGGACCTGACGGCGGCCGGCGTGGACGAGATCACGTTCAACCTGCCGGTCGAGCCGCGCGACGGGACGCTGCGCAACCTCGACCGGATGGCTGAACTGCTGGGCTGACCGGGGACCGCCCCCGCCCCGCGGGGGCCGCCCCCGGCGTCAGACGGTGCCGCCGGGGAGGTCCTCAGGGGCGGGGGCGTGCTGCATCAGGCCGGCCTCCCCCGCCGTCCAGCCGCCGTCGACGGCGATGTCCGAACCCGTGGTGTACGCGGCCGCGTCGGAGATCAGGAAGGACACCGCCTCGCCGACCTCGGCCGGCAGGCCGACCCGGCCCAGCGGGGACAGCGGGAAGTTGCCCTCGCCCTGCTTCACGCCGCGGGCCGCGGTCATCGGGGTGTACATCAGGCCCGGGTGGACCGAGTTCACCCGTATCCGGTAGCGGCCCAGCTCCACCGCCGCGATCTTGGTCAGGCCGCGGGCGCCCCACTTGGACACCCCGTACCCCGAGGTGAGCGGGTGCCCGCTCAGGCCCGTGGCGGAGCCGATGTTGACGATCGAGCCGCCGCCGGCCGCCCGCATGGGCGCGATGACCGCCTTCAACCCGAGGAAGATCCCGGTCAGGTTGACCTTCAGGACCTCCTCGAAGTGCTCCAGGGTCTCGTGCTCTATCAGCGACCAGGAGTCGATGCCGGCGTTGTTGACCAGGCCGTCCAGCCGGCCGTAGCGGTCGACCGTCGCGTCCACCACGGACCTCCAGTCGTCCTCGCTGGTCACGTCGTGGCGCAGGAACAGCCCGCCGACCTCGGCGGCGGCCTTCTCGCCCTCCTCGCGGTCCCGTCCGGTGACCACCACGCTGGCCCCCTCCCGGGCCATGCAGGCGGCCGTCGCCGTGCCCAGCCCGCCGGAGCCGCCCGTCACGATCACTACCTTGCCCTGCAGACCCGACATGGGAGTCCCTCCTGGTGTTCGTGCGGTGGATATGCCGAAGTCCCGGCCACCCGGCTGTGCGCCGTGGTGGCCGGGACCTTTCACCTCTGTGGTGCCGGAATCAGAATCCGATGGCCTCGCGGACCAGCACGACGGTGCCGCGCCCGGGCATCGGCTCCTTGTTGAGGACGAGCAGGCGGTTGACCGAGCTGGGCACGCCGTAGACCTTCATGGCCCGCTCGCTCTCCAGCGGGAGGCAGTACTCCTCGATGCGGCGCAGCGCCGTCTCCAGGTCGGGCACGATCTTCTGCGCCCCGACGACCCAGACCGCACGCGGTGCGGCGCCCGAGAAGCCGGCCAGCTGGCTGCCGCTGGCCGAGGCGAGCACGAGGGAGCCGCTCTCGGTGACCGCGGAGACGCTGCCCACGATGACCTCCGGGACGGCCAGCAGCCGCCAGATCTCGGCCAGCTGGGTGCCGCGGTCCATGGTCGTGCTGCGCGACTTCACGGAGTCGTATCGCCCGCTGGTGTTGATGTCGTCGTCGATGCCGGACAGCCGCAGGGTCTCGCTGGCCCCGGTGAAGACGAGGGCGCCCTCGGGGATCAGCTTCTTGACGAGCTCCCGCGCGGCAGCGGCGTCGTCGACGATCTCGACGGCGAAGTTCTTCTCCTTCAGCGCGGCGGCCACTCGCTCCAGGAGCTCGGCGGGCGCCGGTTCAGTGAACGGTGTGGCCGGAACCTGGGTGGTCATGTGGTGCCTCCTGAGCTTCCTGCTCGCTAGGGGTGTGTACGTCTCTCATCAGTACGACAAAGCAGCCCGCCGGAATGTCAGGCGCGGCGCCGCCATGCGGGGGACGGGAGAGGCGTCTACCGGACCTGCAGGACCACCAGGCTCCACTGGAAGCCGAGCCCCTCGGCGATCATGAGGATGATGTCGCCGCTGCTGCACTTCCCGGTGTCGACCAGGTGGGCGAGGGCGCTGAACTGGTCGGCCGCGCCGGTGTGGCCGGTGACCGCGGAGTAGTCCCATGTGGTGCGGGAGATGGGGATGTCCAGCGGGTCGAGGTAGTTCCGGTAGAGGAACGGCTCCCCGATGGCCGGGACCAGCACGTGGGCGACGTCGGCCAGGCTGTCGACGCGGGCCTGCGCGAGGGCGGCGTCGATGGTGGCCCGCAGGCCGCCGCGCAGGCGCGGGAGGACCTGGTCGGTGCCCATCCGGGTCTGCAGGAAGTTGCGGGCGCGCGCGGTGATGTCGACGGGCGTACGGTCCGAGGGGACCTCGGCGTGGATGCCGCTCAGCGTGGGGTCGGTGAGGGTCGCCGCGGACAGGATGCGGGCGAACCCGGCGTCGCGGCCGACCACGACGGCGGAGGCGCCGTCGGCGAAGATGTAGCCCTGCTCGCAGTTGTAGCGGTCGATGTGCGGCATCCGCCAGACGTCGGCCGCGACGATGAGCGCGGCGCGGTCGTGGGAGGGGAGCAGCCGGTACGCGGCGAGCAGCAGCGCGTTGAGGCCGGCCACGCAGCCGCCCGACAGCTCGGTGGCGAAGTCACAGGGGGCGCCGACGACTTCGGCCAGGCCCGTGGCCATGTTGTACAGCCGCGGGCGGGTGTAGGGGAACACGTTGGCGAAGAGCACGGCGCCGATGTCGGTGACGGGCACGTCCGCCCGGGAGGTGGCCGCCAGGGCGGCGGCCGACGCGATGTCGAACACGCTCGTCGACTCGTCCGCGACGGCGACGGAGGTCATGCCGGTGATCTTGGCGTTCTCCTCCGATATCAGCCCGTCGCGCACCGCGTCCGCCAGGGGTAACGCGGGCAGGGGCGTGGACGCCGCGGAAGCGATGTAGAGCGGGGGCCCCGAGGTGAAGCCGATGGCGCTGGGGGTCGCGGCCGGGAAGGCAGGCGTTGCCGGAACGTCGTTGGTCATGGTGCCTCCTGGCGGTTGGGTGCGGCGGGTCATAACGGGCAGGCGGTGCCGTTGCCGTTGCCGTTCGGGAGCTGTCGCGGAAGGCGGGGCACCGGGCCGTCGGCCGGTCGGGCGGGCTGTGCCGCGGCGGAGCGCCGGCGCGTGGGCGGCGAGGACGCCGCAGGCCCGGCGGGGAGGTGACCGTGGGGCGTCGGAGCGCCGTCCCCCAGTGCGATCACCATATCGGGAAGGGTGCCGAAGTCCCGGGACGGAATCAAGGGAGGTCTGCGGGGCAATTTTTTTTGCTACGGCAAGCCGTGGCCGGAAGCGGAACCGGAGCCGGAACCGGGCAGGTCCGGGCCGACGAGTTCGGTGAGCCGGGCGCAGAGGCGCTGGATCTCGGCGTGGGTGCGGTCGCGTTCGATGATCACGACGGCGAGGAGGAGGGCCGTCAGGGCGATGGCCCCGTTGAACCCCTGGAGGGTGACCATGTTGCCCAGCAGGGTGTGGTGCCCGAACGGGCCGACCTGCCGGGCCGCCGCCAGGATGGCCAGGGTCGAGAAGACCAGGGCGCAGGTCGTAGCGCCGAAGAGCTGGAAGCGGAACGCCGACCAGATCAGCACGGGGAAGGCCAGGAAGAGCAGCGAGGCGTGGGACGTGCTGGTCGCGAGGTAGCCGGCGGCCAGCGTGCACAGGGCCAGGGCGGCGGCCTCGGCCCAGCGGGCGGGCGGCAGGTCGCGGGGCCGGTGGGGCGCGCGGAGCACCAGGAGGAACGGCGTGACGACGAGGACGCCCATGGCGTCGCCGGTCCACCACACCGACCAGGTGGGCCAGAAGTCCGCCGAGTCCAGGGCGCTGGACAGGACCAGGGCGGAGGTGCCGAGCGTGGAGCTGACGAGCATCGCGCCGAAGGCGGCGAGGAAGATCAGGGACAGGACGTCGCGGAGCCGGTCCAGGTCGTTGTGGAAGCCGGCCCACCGCAGCAGGAGGTAGGCCGCCACCGGCGCGAGGGTGTTCCCGACGGTGATGGTCAGGGCGATCCAGGCCGGGCCGCCGAGGGTCACGTTGACCACGAAGGCACCGACGGCGACGCCTGGCCAGGTGCGCAGCCCGAACAGCAGCAGCCCGGTCAGCGCGACACCGGTCGGCGGCCAGAGCGGCGTGACCTGGCCGCGCACCAGTTGCTGGAGCAGCCCCAGCTTTGCTGCCCCGTAGTAGACGGCGGCAAGGACGACGATCTGCCCGGCGATGAGGAGACGTCCGCGCACCGGCATACGAGGAAGATATCCCTACGATTCGGGAAATCCACACCTATCGGTCCGCCGGTCTACCGGTCCGCGCGTCGCCCGGGGAGCCCGTCGTAATGCACCACCAGGACCGCCGCGTCGTCGTTGTGCCCGGTCAGGTCGGCGACCTGGATCACCGCGGAGGCCAGCTCCTCCGGGTCGCGGTCGTGCCCGGCCCGCACCAGCCGGTCCACCTCGCCGAGGCCGACGCCGATCGGGCAGGCCGGACCCTCGACGACGCCGTCGGTGAGCAGCACGAGCGTGCCCGGGTACGGCACCCACCGGTGCGTGACCGGGTAGCGCGTGCCGGGCAGCACGCCCAGCGGCGGGCCGCAGCTGTCGTCCGCGACACCGTGGGCACCGCCCGCGTGCGCCCAGACCATCGGGACGTGCCCGGCCCGGGCCAGGTCCATGCCGCCGGTGAGCGGATCGAAGCGGATGAAGCAGCAGGTCGCGAAGAGGGTGCCGCCGGTGGACAGCAGCAGGTCGTTCTCGTACCGCAGCAGCTCGCCGGGGTCGGTGGTGGTGCTGGCCAGCGCGCGCAGGCCGATCCGGATCTGCCCCATGGCGGCCGCGGCCTCCACGTCGTGCCCCTGGACGTCGCCGATGGTGATCCCGACCGTGCCGTCGGCCATCGGGAAGGCGTCGTACCAGTCGCCGCCGACGTCCAGCCCGTCCTGCGAGGGCTGGTAGCGGGCGGCGAGCTGCATCCCGGCGATCTGCGGCAGCTCCGCCGGGAGCATGTCCCGCTGCAGCGCGAGCGCCAGCTCCACCCGTGCCCGCTGCAACCTGATCCGCTCGCCCGTCCGATCCACCAGATGGGCGAGGGCCACCAGCAGCTCCGGGGTGCTCTCCACCTCTTTACGGGCGGCGGCCCCGTGCCGGTGCTCCCGCATGGCCGCTCCCACAGCGTCTGCTATGCCCACATTTATCTACTTTAGTGGGGCCGAGTGGGTCACACCACCATGGTGTACCGGGGGACGAAGAGGGCACCGGTCATGTCGCGCGAGGTGAAGGGGGCCTGCCGGCTCCCGGTACCGCGGTAGCGCCACGTGGAGCCGTCCCGGTCCTCGGCGACGATGTCAGGCCTGCCGTCGACGTTGCTGTCGCCCACGCCGATGATCTGGGTGTAGATGTTCCAGCCGCCGCCGATGCG
>NZ_CAJSLV010000059.1:0-204824 GCF_907177275.1 Actinacidiphila cocklensis | reverse complement strand
GGTGCGCGCGGTGAAGGTGCCGGTGCCCGTGCCGAGGTAGAGCCACAGCACTCCGGCACTGTCGCGGGCCACCAGGTCGCCGGCGGAGATCCCGCCGACGTTGCCGACCGCGACGATCTGGTCGTAGAGGTTCCAGCCTCCGCCGACTCTGGTCCGCGACAGGTAGGGAGCCCTCCAGTTCCCGGTGCCCCTGTAGAGCCAGAGCACGCCGGCACTGTCGCGCGCCACGAGGTCGGACCGTCCGTCGCCGGAGAAGTCCCCCATGCCGGTGATCCGGTTGTAGATGTTCCAGCCGCCGCCGATGCGGGTGCGCGCGGTGAAGGTGCCGGTGCCCGTGCCGAGGTAGAGCCACAGCACTCCGGCACTGTCGCGGGCCACCAGGTCGCCGGCGGAGATCCCGCCGACATCGCCGACCGCGACGACGCGGTTGTAGGCGTTCCAGCCGCCGCCGATCCTCACCCGGGTGTTGCTCGTCAGTTGCACGCTCCCCGGAACCGGGATGGTGTCCTCCCGCCACAGCACACCGGCGCTGTCGCGGGCCAGCAGGTCCGGCGAGCCGTTGTCCGTGTAGTCATGGGGAGCCGGCTTGCGCGAGACCTTGAAGGTGCCGCTCGCGTTCAGCGCCGGCCCGAGTCCGTTGGACGGTGTCGCGGTGAGCTGCCACGTGTAGTCACCGTTGGGGGCCGAGCCCTTGTCGACCAGGCCGTCCCAGGTCACGAAGATCCGCCCCGAGAAATCCATCCGCACCGGCCGGGTGGTGTCGTCCGTGGGACTCAGATAGAGCCGGTCGACGGCGCCCGTGGCGGTGTGGCGCAGGGTGATGAACACGTCGGCGTTGCCGCGGGACAACTGCCACCGCGCCTTCCACGGAGCCGTATCGAGCGTCGTCACGGCAGGAACGCTGGAGCTGACCACACCGATCGCCGTGGGCAGGCCGGTGCGGGCGACCATGTCGACGGCTGGTGCACCGTCGGACCCCGCTGAGATCCGGTAGAGGCCCTCGCCCTGGGCCACGGTGCCGCCCATGACCAGCAGAGCGCCGTCCTGAGCGGACGTGAGGGACGTGGCGTGGTCCAGCAGCCTGCGGTCGGCGCCCCCGGCCAGGGGGACGGCCTTCAACGACATGTCGTTCTCGGGAGATCCGTCGTCGGCCTGCACGGCCGCGCCGAACACCGCCCAGTCCCCGGTCAGGCCCACCACGCTCCTGACCGGCCACTGACCCTCGTTCGTGTCGAACCGCGTCACCTGCCCCGTGGCCCTGTCCTCCACGGCCAGCACCGACGGGTCGGAAAACGCTATTGAGGCCATGTGCGTCGGTGTAACGGCGGTCAGCACCGATGGCGTGGCCACGTGGGACAGGGCGACGGCGCCGGACAGTACGTCGACGACCGCGTAGTGGTACGTCGAGGCCCCGTCCGCCGCCGTCTCGTACCGCAGCGCCAGCGAGCCGGGCCCCGCAGCGGTCACCGCGACCGACGTCGTGTCGGCCGGCAGCCCTGTGACCGTGCGGTCGGTCTGTACGCCGTCGGTGACGTCCAGAAGGTGCAACTCCTTGCACACGCCGGGGATCAGGCCGGAGTAGCGGCAGGCCGCCACCGTCGTGCCGACCGCCGCCAGGAAGTGGCGCGTGGTGCCCAACGCGACGGACGAGGTCGTTCCCGCAGCCATGTCGTGCAACTCGACACGGTGGTCGGCGGCGTCCTCGGTTCCGCGTTCCAGGGCCACGACGTCGGAGGCGTAACCGTGCGTCGGGATCGGCCGGTACCGGTCCGAACCCAGCGCCGTGGCCGCCCCGTCCGCGTACCGGGTCCACAGCAGACCGCCGTCCCGGTCGTTCGTCAGGAATCCGGTCGGGCCGGCGCTGAGGATCTCAGAACCCGGGGGGATGGCAAGGGCGGCGCTGCCGGTCGACGGCGTGGCCGCGCCCGGCGTGGATTCAGCGGTCGCGGTCACCGCCAGCGGTCCGACACCGGACGCCAGCACAAGAGCCACGGTGCCGGCGAGGAGTCGCCGGGCAGGACCGTTCAGCGCCACTTTTCCCCCTGGGCGAGCCCGTCTCACGCGACGGGACGGCAAGCGCGGGAAGGGCGATTCGAACCTGACCCGTCCACCGGGCCGAGGAATCCTCCGGTAGCCCCCCACGTTCGAATTCGCCCGGAGCATAGCAGCGTTCAGTCCGTGGCCGGGGCGGTCGGGGCTCCTGCGGTGGTGATGCGGGGGAGGGCGTGGGGGTATTCGTCGCGGAGCCATTCGATGAGGCGTTCGCGGACGATGCAGCGCAGGTTGAACAGGTCGTCGGCGTCCTTGGCCGTGACCAGGGCGCGCAGCTGGATGGTGGTCGGGGTGCTGTCGATCACCACCAGGTTCCACGCCCTGCGGTCCCACTCCTGCGCGTGCTCCAGGATCTCGTGCAGCCGCTTGCGCATGGCGTCGACGGGGGTGGTGTGGTCCAGGTGGAAGTAGACGGTCCCGGTGATCTGCGGGTCGCCGCGGGTCCAGTTCTCGAAGGGCTTGCTGGTGAAGTACGACACCGGCATGGTGATCCGCCGCTCGTCCCAGGTGCGCACGCTCAGATACGTCAGGGTGATCTCCTCGACCGTGCCCCACTCGCCGTCGACCACCACGGTGTCGCCGATCCGCACCATGTCGCCGAAGGCGATCTGCAGCCCGGCGAAGAGGTTGCCCAGCGTGGACTGGGCCGCCACGCCGGCGACCACGCCGATGATGCCCGCGGAGGCCAGCATCGAGGCCCCCAGGGTGCGCATCCCGGGGAAGGTGAACAGCATCGAGGCGACCGCGATCACGCCCACGATCGCGGTGAACACCCGCTGGATCAGGTTCGACTGGGTCCGCAGCCGGCGGATCTTCGGCACGTCCCGGGAGACGGCCGCGTAGCGGGCGTACGCGGAGTCGGTGACGGCGGTGGCCACCCGTACCGTCAGCCACGCCGTGGCGGCTATCAGCACCAGGGTGAGCACCTCGCCCGCCCCCGAGGCGTTGCGGTGCACGACGTGGGCGGCGCGGTACCCGCCGCGCAGTATCGCCGCGCAGATGACCACCTGCAGCGGCACCCGGCAGCGCCGCAGCAGGTGCCACAGCGGCGTCTCGGGGTGCCGCGCGTCGGCCGCCCGCAGCGTTCTGTCGACGAGGTAGCCCACGGCAAGGGTGACGGCGAGGGCCGTCCCCACCACGAGTACCGGTCGCAACGCGCCTTCCATCCCTCACCCCTCCGGTCCGTCGTCACGAGGCATCCATGTCGCGTACCCGGCCTGCCGCAGGCAACCCATCGTCGTCGCGATCCGTGCCCCGAGGGAGCGGAATCCCAGGTCAGGGGCGGTCCAGGCCCCAGGTCTGCAGGGCGTAGGGGCGGCCCTTCTCCTCGCCCTCGATCAGCGGCACGTCGAGGAGGGTGAAGCCCACCCGGGCGGCCACGGCGAGGCTGGCGGCGTTCTCGGCCTCCAGCTCCAGGATCACGCGGTCGGCGCCCAGCTGCTCGAAGGCGTACCCGGCCATCACCCGCACCGAGCGGGCGGCGAGCGCCTGGCCGCGGTGGGCCGGGCCGACCGCGTAACCGAGTTCCGTGCCCTCGGGGGCGCGCCGGAGCATCACCTCGCCGAGGGGCGCGCTGCCGTCGACGGTGATGGCCAGCAGGATCGCCGTGCCCTCCGCCCGCAGCTGCCGGGCGCGGTCCAGCCGGGTGCGGGCGGCCGCGTCGTCGAAGGGGGAGACGATCGGCGTCCAGTACGCGATGTCGGGGTGGTCGAACAGGTCGTGCATCGCCGGCAGGTCCGCCTCCGTCCAGTCGCGCAGGACGAGGCCCTCCCCCGCCAGCTCGATGCGCTCGGGAAAGGGCGACGTGGTGCCGCTCATGGTGCAGACCTCCTGGCTTGTCCGGAACGAGGCAGGATATTCGACGCCGCCTGCGCCCCCGCTCGGGCTCCTGACTGGTGAGGTGTCGCGCCCGCACTGGTTTGATGGTCCCTGAACGGTTCGACACCGGTGTGGTGATCCTGGGGGGGACATGACTGCTCATGTGGAGCAGGCTGAGTCGCGTGCCGAGAGCGCCGGGCGGCCGCGTACCGCCCGGTGGGCCGGCCTGCTCGGACTGGGGCTCACCGGAGCCGTCGTCTCGGTGATCCCGGTCGTCGGGGCGCAGTCGTGGCTGGAGGGCTCCGGCGTGCCGTTCGGGCTGCTCGGTGCCGCGGTCGTCGTCCTGCTGGGACTGCTGGTGGGCGTCCCGCCGATGCTGCTGGCCTTCCGCGGCGTCCAGCGCACCTGGGGCACGGACATGAAGCCGCTGCTGGGCCGCGTCCTGCTCGCCGACGCCCTGGTGATGCTGCTGCTCGTCCGGCTTCTCCCCTTCCACTGGGGGGTGCTGAGCTGCCTGGTCTACTGCCTGCCCGCGCTGTGCGTGGCATGGGCGTCGATCGTGCGGTCGCGGACGGCGGTGCTGGCGGCCGTCGTCGGCCTGTTCGCCGTGTACGCCGTCGCGGTGCCGGTGCGGGGCCTGCAGCAGCATGTCGCCGCCGAGCAGTGGCTGCGGTCCCACGCCGTCCCGTCCCGCACCCTCGCCCAGGTGGTCACCCTCCCGGGGATGACGCAGGAGCCCTACACCTGGGACGGTCGGCGGCTCACCGCCCTCTTCGACTTCCCCGCGGGCCCGATGGACGCCTGGATGGGCGCCGAGGTGGTCACCCCCGGCACGACGGACCCCTGCGGCCCGCTGCTGGAGGCCGACGGCGACACGACCCGCTCGGTGTCCCCGCCGTGCGTCCACGAGGCACCCGGCCTGTGGTTCCGCGGCACACCGCAGGACGCCGTCGGGTACGTCCTGCAGCGGGACGGCGTGACCATCACCCTGACCGGCGGCGTCTGGGCGCAGGGCGACGAGTCCGACTCCGCGTACGCGGCACGCCGCAGAACCGCCCTGCGCGAGGTGATCCTCGCGGCCCACACCGCGACCGACGCCGACCTGTGGGCACGCATGGGCTCGACGCCCACGTCCCTGCTGGCCCGCCTGCTGCTCTGACCCGTCCGGTCACGCCGGCCGTGGCGTCTCCTGGAGCCGCCGGAAGAGCGGGTGCGGCTGCGGCAGCAGGCCGTCGACCGGCGTCAGGCGGGCGGTGATCCGGTCGGCCGTCCGCACCGGGGTGTGGACGCCGGGCTTCGCAGGCCGCGGCGTCCACACCCCGGTGTCGGGCTCAGCCCAGGGTGCAGGCGCTGCCGTTGAGGGTGAAGGCGGTCGGGACGGAGTTGGCGGAGCCCGAGGTGCCGATGAAGCCGAGGGAGACCGAGCCGGCGGCGGGGATCACGGAGGTGTACGGGGCGGGCGCGACGCTCACCGTGGTGCCGGTCTGGGCGGCGGTGGCGCCCCACATGTTGGCGACGGTCTGGCCGTCGGCGAACGAGAAGCCCAGCGTCCAGCCGCTGATGGCGGTGGCGCCGGTGTTGCGGATCGTGATGTCGCCCTGGAAGCCGCCGGGCCAGCTGCCGGTGACGCGGTAGGCGACGGAGCAGCCCACGGCGGGCGCCTTGGCGGTGGTGACGCTGACCGTGGCCGAGCGCGACGAGCGGTTGCCCGCGGCGTCGCGCGCGTAGACGGCGAAGGTGTACGCCGTGTTCGGGGTCAGGCCGGTGATGGCGGCGGTGGTGGTGGCCGAGGCGCCGGCTGCGGTCTCGGTGGTGCCGTCGACGCGGACGACGTCGTAGCCGGTGACGCCGACGTTGTCGGTGGCGGCGGTCCAGCCGAGGGTGGCGGACGTGGCCGTCACGGCGGAGGCGGCCGGGGTGCCGGGGGTGGTCGGCGCCTGGGTGTCACCCGTGCTGCCGCCGCCGTAGACGGTGGCCTCCTTGGCGGTCTGGGCGATGCCGTTGACGCCGTTGAAGATGCGCTGCCCCCAGGCGCTGAGCTGGTTCCGGTCGAAGTTGATCGCCAGGTCGAGGATCGGGTCGGTGTTGCCGCTCCAGGACCAGGCCAGGTAGCCGAGCTTGAGCGACTGCGCGTCGGCCATCATGGTGTCCTCGTCGGGGTCGCCGTACTGGTCGGCGGGGCCGCCGAACTCACCGATGAGGATGGGGAGTTTGGCGGTGACGAAGGCGTTCAGGTAGTCGGTGATCTCCTGGGCGGTGTCGAACACGCTGTACATGTGGATCGAGAAGATCAGGTTGCCGGTGGTGTCCGCGTTGTAGACGGACTGCGCGTTGGCGCGCATGACGCCCTGCCAGTCCTGGCCCCAGTTGGGCGCGTCCACCATGATCGTGTGCTGGAACCCGGCGGCGCGCAGCTTCTGGACGGCGGCGATGGTGGGGGCGGTCCAGCCGGCGGGGTCGGTGTTGCCCCAGGGCTCGTTGCCGATGTTGATGATGACGTAGTTCTCCTGGCCGGCGAGCACGTCCTTGAGGGTGATCCAGTAGTCGGCCGCCTCGTCGAGCGTGCCGGCCGCGGAGTCCTCGCCGTAGCCGGTGGTGTCGTGCACCTCCAGCACGCAGATGAGCCGCAGGGACTTGCACTGTGAGATGAGGGAGGCGACCTCGGCGGGGCTGGTCTTCGTCCAGCGGTGCCCGTCGGACAGCACGATGCGGACGGAGTTGGCGCCCAGCGCCTTGATGTCGGCGAGCGACTGCGTCTGGCCGGTGTACCAGGTGTACGCGTGGTTGACGCCGCGCATGACGAAGTCGTTGCCGTTGCCCTCGACCAGGCGGCCGTTGCTGATGTGCAGGCCCGTGGCGGCGGCGGCCGCGGCCGCGCTCGGCGCCTTCGTGCCGGCCTGCGCGCTCACCGGGGAGAGGGCGCCGAGGACGACGGCCCCGATGAGGGCGGCCAGCGCGGTCACCAGGCGGATGATCGGACGTATTCGTGTCGTGCGTCGTTCTGTTCTCACTGCGACTCCAGGGAGTGAGCGCCGACCGACGTGCGGCGTGGGGGGAAAGTGGGAGCGCTCCCATGAAGCCATCGCCCCCCTCCCGCGTCAAGGGATCACACACGCCCGACCTTTCGCCCGCGCGACCGGGTGCGCTCTGTCGGCCCGCCTCGTTCCGGGGGTGTGGGATCCGGTCTTCCCGACGTCAGTTCAGGGCGCGTAATGCAGCGACCGAGGCCACCAGGCCGGTCCGCTCCAGCCGCACCAGGAGGTCCGCGACGGTCAACGGCGGCTTCTTGCAACTGTCGGCGATGCGCTGGAGGACCGCGTACACGATCTGCGGGTTGAGGTCGATCTGCGCTTCGAGGAACGCGTCGGGGTGAACGGCCTCGACGTCCCAGGGCGTCAGTGCTTCCCGCGGGAAGTCTTTCAAGTTGAACGTGACGATCACCTGGGCCTTGGCGCGTATCGCCGCTGCCAGTACGTGACGGTCGTCGGGGTCGGGCAGTTGTACCGCGTCGATGAGGGGCTCATACCCGAGGACCATTCAGTCCCTGACGGCCCCTTTCATCGCGTCCCGCGTCCGCTCCAGCCTGCCCGCGTCGAGGTCGGGGCGGTTGGCCCTGAGGTTCCTGAACGTCTCGTCAAGGATCGTCTCGGTCCTTTTGGCCTGCACCAGACCCGCTGCGGCGACGCGGATCAGGACGTCACGCAGGACGCTCGGGTAGAGCACGTTGGCGTCATAGACGGCGACAAAGGCCATGGATCACATCAGTCCCATCTCCTGGCCGAGCTGTGTCAGCTCGTCGGCCGCCGCACGCCGCCGACGGTCGTCCTGCTGCTTGTACTCGATGAGCGAGGACGCCTTGATCCTGCGGTGGGTGCCGACGTTGCGGTATTCGATCTCGCCGGCATTGAGGAGGCCGATGAGGAAAGGCCTGGAGACGTTGAGCACATCCGCGGCCTGCTGGGTGGTCAGCTCCGCGTTCGCCGGGACGACGGAGACCCCTCGGCCGGCTCCCAGGTGCGCGAGCATGCCCGCCAGGAGTTCGACGGCCTCGCGAGGCAGGGTCAGCTGCTCCGGTGTGCCGTCGGCCACGGTGACCGTGATCTCGCGAAGGTCCTGGTGGGCCTCCAGGTAGCTGCGGACCTGCCTGAGCGCGTGGTTCACGGAGGCGGCCTGCTCGGGAGGGATCGTCACGGGCCTGATGTCTGTCTTGGTCATCGCGCACCCCTTGCCACTCCGGAAGATGCTACGTCCTGTAGATGTAGTATCCGAAATAATCGAAACATCCGCAACGGGGAAATCGCCCGTCGGTGTCACGTCACGGCGTGCCGGGTGCCGTGAAGGTGCCGCGGTGGACGGTCAGGGTGCCGGAGGTCAGGGCGATGGCGTAGTTGAGCATGCGGGTGGGGCCGTCGGTCAGGAGGGCGGGGAGGGAGACGGGGGGTGGGGCGGTGGCCAGGCGGCGGCCGAGGTCTGCGAACCAGGCGGTGGTCCAGGCAGTGTCGTCCGACCACTCGACGAGGTCGAAGCCGGCGGCCTGGATGCTGCGGCGCAGCTCGCCGGCGGTGGGCAGGAAGCTGTCGGTGCCGTCGAGGGACCACGGCAGGGGGAGCGGCGGGGGCGTGCTGCCGGTGCGGCAGACCTCAAAGACCGCGAGCCGGCCGCCCGGGCGCAGGCGGGCGGCGATGCCGGCGTAGAAGGCCCGCTTGTCCCGCACGTTCATCTGGACGTGCATCGTGAGGGCGGCGTCGAAGTCCGCCCGGGGGAGGCCGGTCAGCGGGGTGTGGAGGAAGGTGACCCGGTCCGCCAGGCCAGCGCCGCGGGTCAGTTCGACCGCGGCGGCCACGTACGAGGCGGTGATGTCGACGCCGACGACGTCGCAGCCGGTGGTGCGGGCGATCTGGCGGGCGGGGCCGCCCAGGCCCGAGCCGACGTCGAGCGCGGTCATCCCGCGGCCGAGCCGCAGCCCGGGGAGCAGCCGGTCGACCGCCTGCGGCCCGCCGGCGTGGAACTGGTCGATGCCGTCGAGCTGCTCCTGGGTGAGCGCTGCCACGTCCTGCCCGGCCAGCCGCTCGACGGTGGGGACGATGTCGGACTCGGTGTAGGTCATCGGCGCTGCCTCCTGGGCCGGGCGGGTGGTGCTGTGGTTGCAAAAATAAAGCGGCCACTTGAGAAATTCGAGCTGGAAGGGGTAGTCTCGGGTCATGAAGAGTTACCGGCAGTACTGCTCCGTCGCCCGCGCCCTGGACGTCGTCGGCGACCGCTGGGTGCTGCTCATCGTGCGCGAGCTGCTCGCGCTGGGGCCGAGCCGCTACACCGACCTCAGGCGCGGCCTGCCGGGGATCGCGACCAACCTGCTCGCCGACCGCCTCAAGGCCATGGAGGCCGACGGGCTGATCGAGCGGTACGACGCGCCGCCGCCGGTCGGCACCACCCTCTTCCGGCTCACCGGCCGCGGCCGCGAACTCCAGGGTGTGGTGCAGGCGCTGGCCCGGTGGGGCATGGCGAGCATGCCGTCGGGACCGGATGCGCAGGACGCCGTCCAGCCGCACTGGTCGGCGCTCGCGTGGGTGCTGCTGCCCGGCCGCCCCTCCCCCGACGCCGAGGTCGTCGTGGGGATCGCGTCGGAGGGCGAGACGCTGTGCGTCGTCCTGCGCCCGGCCGGCGACTTCGAGATCCGCCGCGGGGCCGCTCGGGCCGCGGACGTCACCCTCGCCGGCACCTCGATGCTCATCGGCGCGGTGCTGTCCGGACTGCTGGGCGCGGAGGCGGCGGAGGGCCTCGGCCTGGTGATCGAGGACCCCCGCGGGCTGCTGCCCGGCCTCGTCGCCGCACCGGCGCGCGCGGCCTCCTGACCGCCGTCCGCGCCGGTGCGCCGCGGGCAGGTCAGCCGGCCTGGGCGGCCGCGCCCTCGGTGACCGCGAGCAGCACGGTGACGGCGGTGTCGAGCATGGCCGGGTCGATGCCGGCGTAGGCGGCGTCGGTGGTCTCGCGGGCGTGCGCGTACAGGCTCGCGAAGCGGGTGGCGCCGGCGGCGGTCAACTCCGCGGTGGCGGGGCGGTCCTCGGGCCGGTACGTGATCTGGCCGGACGCCGCCGCCGCTTCGAGGACGCGGAGGGTGTCGGGCTCGGCCAGGTCCATGCGCAGGCCCAGTTCCCGCACCACGTCCCCGACCGGGAGGGCGCCCTTCTCCTTGAGCAGGGTCATCAGCATCCAGGTCGGGAAGTCCGTGTCGAAGTCGGTCAGGGCGCGGTGGTGCAGCTTGCCGACCTGGCGTGCGGCCTGGCCGAGTGCCTGGCCGAAGCTGGGGCGCGGGGTGGCGGTGTGGGTCTCGGAGGTGGCGGTCATCTGCGATCTCCTTGCGGCGAGATGATTGGTGGGGCCAACGTTGGTGTGGCCAACGATACACCGTTAATCGAGGGTCGCGCCAACAATCTGTTAGCCTGCGCCGATGGACGATGTCGCGAGCATCCCGCCGGCCCGGCTGCGCGCCATGCCCAGCTGGCTGATCAACCATGCGGCGATCACGGCCAACCGGCTGACCGACCGGGCGCTGGCCGGTACGGGCTCGCGCCGCTACCACTTCGCGATGCTGGCCGCCCTCGACGAGTACGGCCCGTCGAGCCAGGCCGCTCTGGGCAGGTGTACGGCCATCGACCGCAGCGACGTCGCGGCCGCGGTCAACCTGATCGTGGAGCGGGGCTTCGCCCGGCGCGGTCCCGATCCGGCCGACGGGCGGCGCAACATCGTGACGATCACCGCCGCGGGCAGGGAGCATCTGGAGGAGCTCGCCGTGCTGCTGGACCAGGCCCAGGGCGAACTGCTGCGCACGCTCTCGCCGGCCGAGTCGACAGCCGTGACCGGCCTGCTCTCCCGGGTCGTCGACGACCACTGAAAAGCGCGGGCCGCGCCCGGGCTATCCCGTGGCGGCTATGTCGCGCAGCTGCGCCAGCGCGTCCCCGGCGAACAGTGCGAACGGCCGCCGCTGCGGGTCGTCGACCCACTGCTCGAACGCGACGTGCATGAGCGTCGTCCCGGTGAGGGCGGTGAGGGTGGCGGCGTTGTCGGCGACGCCCCGCGCGCGCAGCGCCTGCGCCATCGCGGCGGACAGCGACGCGGCCTTGATCAGCTCGCGCTCCTGCAGCTCGCGGCTGGAGGCGATGATCCGGTGCCGCGGCCCGGTGAAGTCGCGGACCTCCTCGAACCGCTGGGCGGCGGCGTCCAGTGCGGCGCCGATCATGCCGAGCGGTGAGGCGCCCGCGGGGGCCGCCTCGATGGCGGCGACCATCTGCTGTTCGAGCAGTTCCGAGCCCCAGAAGAGCACCTCGCGCTTGTCCGCGAAGTACCGGAAGAACGTCCGCTTGGTGAGCCCGGCGCGTTCCGCGATCTCCGCGACGGTCGTCTCGTCGTAGCCGCGCTCGCCGTAGAGGGCGAGGGCCGCCTCCTGCAGCCGTGCCCGCGCGTCCGGCTGCCATCTGCCCATGCGGCAAGACTAGCTGATGTCACCTGGTGTCATCAGGGTGTAGTCTGATGACACCAGGTGACATCACCCTTTCCAGGAGGTTTTCCCATGCGTGTATTCGTGACCGGCGCGTCCGGACACATCGGCTCCGCGGTCGTACCCGAACTGCTCGGGGCCGGGCACCAGGTCGTGGGGCTGGCGCGTTCCGACAGCTCGGCCGAGGCGCTCGCGGCCGCCGGCGCCGAGGTCAGGCGCGGCGACCTGGACGACCTCGACGGGCTGCGCGAGGCCGCCGCGGCCGCCGACGGCGTCATCCATCTCGCCTTCAAGCACGACCTGATGGCGACCGGCGACTTCCCCGCCGCGGTCGCCGCCGACCTCGCCGCCATCGAGGCGCTCGGCTCGGCGCTGGAAGGCACCGGCAAGCCGTTCGTCACCACCTCCGGCACCCTCATGCTGACCTTCGCGGGCATCACGGGACGGCCGGGCACCGAGTCCGACGCCGCCCCCGCAGGACCGCGGGTCGACGCGGAGAACTACGTGGTCGCGCTCGCGGACAAGGGCGTACGGTCCTGCGTCGTCCGGCTGCCGCCGATCGTGCACAGCCCGCTCGACCACCACGGCTTCGTCCACGTCCTGACCGGCATCGCCCGGCAGGCCGGCGTGTCCGGCTACGTCGAGGACGGCGCCAACCGCTGGCCCTCGGTGCACACGCTGGACGCCGCACGGGTCTACCGGCTGGCCCTGGAGGACGTACCGGCCGGCAGCCGGCTGCACGCGGTCGCGGACGAGGGCGTCCCCTTCCGCGACATCGCGGCCGCCATCGGGCGCGGGGCCGGCGTACCGACGGCCGCCATCTCCGCGGCGGACGCCGGCGAGCGCTTCGCCTTCCTCGGCGCCTTCGTCGGCGTGGACAACCCGGTGTCCAGCGAGGTGACCCGCAAGCTGCTCGGGTGGGAGCCGGCGCACCCCGGACTCGTCGAGGACCTGGCGGCCGGGCACTACTTCGTCCGGGACTGACCGCGCCCGATCCCCCCGGACTGCGCGACCATGGGGGCATGGCCACCAAAATCTCGCTCGTCCAGGGCGACATCACCGATCAGCATGTCGACGCGATCGTCAATGCGGCGAACTCGTCGCTTCTCGGCGGTGGTGGGGTCGACGGGGCGATCCACCGCCGGGGCGGACCGGAAATCCTGGAGGCCTGCCGGAAGTTGCGGGCCTCCCACTACGGCTGGGGGCTGCCGGTGGGGAAGGCCGTCGCCACTCCCGCCGGGCGGCTCGGGGTGCGCTGGGTCATCCACACCGTGGGTCCGCTGTGGTCGGCGAGCGAGGACCGCTCGGCCCAGCTCGCCTCCTGCTACAGCGAATCGCTGCGCGTGGCCGACGAGTTGGGGGCCGAGTCGGTCGCCTTCCCCGCGGTGTCCACCGGCGTCTACGGCTGGCCGATGGACGACGGCGCCCGCATTGCCCTGGAGACCGTCCAGGCTGCGGACACCGCGGTGGCGGACGTGCGGTTCGTGCTCTTCGACGACACCGCGTACGCCGCCTTCGACCGGCTGCTGCAGGCCTGACCCGGAGCCCGAACCGCCCGGTCAGCCCATGGTCTTCGCGCCGTCCAGGGACTCGCGGATGATGTCGGCGTGGCCGGCGTGCTGGGCGGTCTCCGCGATGATGTGCAGCATCACCCGGCGGGCCGACCAGCTGGCGCCGGGCTCGAACCACGGGGCCTGCGGCAGCGGCTGTGCTTCGTCGAGGCTGGGCAGGGTGCGGACCAACTCGTCCGTCCTGTAGGCCTGTTCGGCGTACGCGGCGAGCACGTCGGCCAGCGTGTCGCCGGGCAGCATGCGGAACTCGTCGAGCCGGGCCTGGAAGTCCGCCTCGGTCATGTCGTTCGCGTCGCGCATCGCCGACGGGCCGTCCACGACGAAGTTCGCCCAGTTGCGCTCGACGGACGTCACGTGCTTGATCAGGCCGCCCAGGCACAGCGCGCTCGCGGTGGTCCGCAGGCCGGCCTGCTCGTCGGTGAGGTCGCGGGTGGTGAAGCGCAGGAAGTGGCGGTGCTTGGCCAGCATCTCCAGCAGGTCGGTGCGCTCGCCGCTCAGCTCCGCCGCGTTGCCGGTGGCGGCTGCGGCGTGGTCGATCGTCCGGTCGCTCATGGTCGGCGCCTCTCGCTCGGGTGGGTCGTTACGGGTTCGGTCCGGGCGCCCGCCAGGGGGTTCCCGTCCGGGGGCCGCCGTCGAAGACCACGGTAGAAGCCAAAGCGGTCAGGTTCCGTCCTATATCGACGGTGGCACGCCGGGCCTTCCCCGGCGTCGCCCGCCGGTGCTCCTAAGCTCCGCTGTGGAACGTTCACCCTCAAAGCTGCGGGAGACGACGCTATGGCCGGCCAGGACGAGGAACGGGACCGACGGGCGGGGGTGTTCGGCTCCGTCGCGGAGGACTACGCCCGGCTGCGGCCCGCGCCCTGCGAGGAGGCCGTGCGGTGGCTGCTGCCGGACGGCTCCCGCCGGGCGCTGGACCTGGCGGCCGGCGCCGGCACCCTGACCCGGCTGCTCACCGAGGCGGTGCCCGAGGTGACCGCGGTCGAGCCGGACGGCCGGATGCGGCTCGTGCTCGCCGCCCGCTGCCCCGGCGCGACCGTCCTGGAGGGCACCGCGGAGGCGCTGCCGCTGCCCGACGGGCGGTTCGACGCGGTGGTCGTGGCGTCGGCCTGGCACTGGTTCGACCCGGTGCGGGCGGTGCCCGAGATCGGGCGGGTGCTGCGGCCCGGCGGGCAGCTCGGCGTGGTCTGGAACAGCCTGGACGTCGCCGTGCCGTGGGTCGCCGAGTGGTACGCCCTGCTGCGGCCCGTCCACGCCGCCGCCGCGCCGAGGGAGCCCGCGCAGCGCCTGGCGTCGCGCGGCGTGCAGCTGCGGACCGACCTGAACGCTCCCGGCTCGCCCTTCGGCGAGGTCGAGGAACACGCCTTCACCTGCACCCGGCGCAGTACGGCGGGGGACGCGGCCGCGCTGCTGGGCACCTACAGCCGCGTCATCCTGCTGCCCGAGGAGGAGCGGCGCGAACTGCTCGCCAAGGCCGAGGAGAAGCTGCGGGACAGGCTGGGGCTCGTCGGCGACGAGGAGTTCGACCTGCCGTTCCGCTCGCTGTGCTGGCGCGCGGCGCGGGCCTGAGCGCCGGCGGCGCTCAGCGCCGCCGCTCGGCCCAGCGCACCGCGGGGACCATCGCGGCGCCGCCGACGGCGAAGAGCGCGGCGGGCACCGCCCAGCCCGCCGGGCCGTGGGCGATGGCCGTGGCGGTGACGACGGCGGGGCCGACCATCAGGCCCGCGGACGCCCCCGCGTTGAAGACGCCCTGGTAGGCACCGGTGGCGGCCGGGTCGGCGAGGTCGTAGCTGAGCAGCCAGCCGCCGGCCTGGGAGAGCACCTCGCCGGCCGTCTCCAGGGCGACGGCCGCGAGCAGCACCACCGCGGCCGCCGCCGCGGGCAGGCCGTGGCCGGCGGCGATGACCGCGCACGAGCCGGCCAGCAGCAGCCCGGAGGTGCGGCAGGCGCGGGCCGCCGAGTGCAGGTCCCGCGTCGCGCGGGTGGCACGCACCTGGAAGGCCACGACCAGCACGGTGTTGAGGATCATCGCGGCGGCGACGACCGCCCGCGGGGCGTCGGTCTCGCGGACGACCCACAGCGGGATGCCGACGTTGAGGACGGCGAACTGCACGGTGAGCAGGGCGTTGAGCGCGGTGACGGCGAGGTACGGCACGTCGACCAGCGCATTGCGCCGCGCTGTCTTCGACCCCGCCTCGGCTTCTGCTCCCGCCTCCTGGTCGCGGCCCGCCAGCGGGATGCGGGGCAGCATCGCCGCCACCGCGGCGAAGGACGCCGCGTTGGTGAGGATCACCGCGATGTAGGCGGCGCGGCTGTCGGCCTGGAGCGCCAGCGCCGCAAGCGTCGCGCCCGCGCCGACGCCGACGTTCGTGACGGCGCGCAGGTAGGCGCGGCCGGGGACCCGGGTGGCCTTGGGGAGGGCGTCGGCGTACAGCGCGTTGCGCACCGCGGACGCGGCGCGGTCCAGGGCGGTCTCCGCGCACACCACGACCAGGAAGACCGTGAAGCTGTGCACCAGGGTGTACGCCGCCATGCCCGCGGCCTGCGCGACCCACAGCACGAACAGCACCCGGCGGCTGCCCCAGCGGTCCGCGGCCCGGCCCGCGGGGACGCTCGCCGCGACACCGCACAGGCCCGCGGCGGTCAGGCCCAAGCCGACCTGGCCGACGGCCAGTCCCGCGACGCGGGTGAAGTACAGGACGCTGACCGTCATGAACAGGCCGGTGCCGAAGGTGTTGACCAGCACCATCCAGGACAGCCGGCGGACGACGGGGTCGGGGTGGAGGCCGCGCCGGGGCGCTGCGGGCGGGCTGGCCTTGACGGCGGCTGAGGTCATGCACCGATCACAGTCGCTCGCCGCGCCGCCGGGAACTGATTTAGCCTGGCGCTCAATGATCCGCTTCCGGCTCGGACTCGCCGACCTCGCCTCGACCTCCTTCGCCTGCTCGGCGCTGCTGGAGGCGGTGCTGAGCCTGCGGATGTGGGAGCACCCGGGCCACTACGTCGAGCAGACACCGTGGTTCCACCGGATGCGCCCGGACTTCGAGGCTCTGGAGGGCCGCGACCTGCTGCTGTCCCTGGTCGCGTCCAACCGCTTCACCCCGGACTTCCTCACCCCCCGGCCCACCACCGTCTGGCCGGACATCCACGACGAGCTGGCGGCGCTGCGGGCCACCCCGCCGGAGGTCGTACGGCCCGATCTGGAGCGGGCGTTCCTGCCGCACGACCGCGTCGTCCCGGCGCCGCTGGCGTACGGGTTCGCCGACCCGGCGGGACTGCTCGACCGGATCGCCGGGGCGCTGGCCGAGTACTGGGAGCGGTGCCTGGCGCCGGCGTGGTGGCCGCGCGCCAGGTCCGTACTCCAGGCGGACCTGGTCTACCGGGCGCGGATGCTGGCGGAGGGCGGCGCCGACGCGCTGTTCGCCGACCTCGCCCACCGGTTGCGCTGGCAGGGCGGGGAGCTGTCGATCCACTGGGACCAGCCGCTGGTGCTGCCCCGCGACCAAGTCGACGTCGACGGGAGGGGGTTGGTGCTGGTGCCCACCTGCTTCGCGCGCGGCGCCAGCACGTTCATCGACCCGGGCCAGACGCCGGTCATCACCTACCCGGCGCGCGGCCGCGCCACGATGGCGGAGAACCTGCGGCCGCCGCCCCCGGGTCCCGCCCTCACCCGCCTGCTCGGCGCACCGCGCGCCCGGCTGCTGCTGCTCCTGGACGAGCCGTCGTCCACCACGGAGCTGGCCCGCCGCCTCGGCGTCACCCCGGGCGCGGTGAGCCAGCACCTGCGGGTCCTGCACGACGCCCGCCTGCTCAACCGCGCCCGGCACGGCCGCGTGGTCCTCTACGCCCGCAGCGCCCTGGGCGACGGGCTGTGCGCGTAGCGCTAGTGCATCTCGAAGACCGGCCCCCGCGGGGCGAAGGGCAGCCGGGCGCCGCGCGGCAGCAGGAACGCGTGCTCGCGGCGGACGCGCAGCGGGTCGCACTCGCCGTCGGTGATCACCAGGATCGGCGCGGTCGCGGGGAAGTCCTCGGCGGAGAGCAGGAGTTCGACGCCGGGTTGCAGGACGGTGCCGCCGCGGCCGCGTATCCGTACCCGGGCGGCGATCTCGGTCGGGGGCATGAAGCCCGCGTCGTAGGGCGCCGCGTCGCAGAAGACGACCCGGGCCGCGGGGACGTCGCGGGACTCGGCGTAGGAGGCGATGGCGCCCAGGGCCTTGCCGAGCAGCCGCCGGTCCATGGAGCCCGAGGTGTCCAGGACGACGCCGAAGGTGCAGCGGTCCTGCTCCTCCGGCGGGAAGTAGCGCCCCGCACGCGGGATGTCGGGTGTCGAGGCCTGGCGCCGGGCGGGCCGGGCGAAGCTGCGCAGGGCCTGCGGGCGCGGGACGTACTCGTCGAACCAGCGGGCCAGCCGGACGTCCCAGGGCAGCGGGGGGTGGGCCAGCGCCGCGATCTCCTCCACCAGGCCGGCCGGCAGCGTGCCGCGGACGCGGTCGTGCAGGTCGAAGCCCTGGAGCAGGCCGCGGCGGTAGAACTCGTCGAGGTCGACGTGCTCCGCCGGCGCCGCCGGGTGCGCGAGCGGCTCGCCGAGGATGTCGCCCAGGCCCTTGCCGCGCAGCGTCGCCAGCCGGCGCATGCGGCGCAGGTCGGTGGTGATCCGGTCGTAGACCTCCTCGGCGGACAGGCCGGCGAGTTCCGGGTCGTGCAGCAGGCCGGCCGGCATCGAACCGACGCCCATCTCCAGCAGCCAGGCGTTGATGACGTAGTCGCAGGCGACGTTGAACAGGTACGGGTCGCGGGGGCCGCAGCGGTCGCCGTGCCGCAGGGCGGCGTGCAGCATCTCGTGCGCCAGGATGAACCGCCACTCGTCCTCGGTGTGCGTCCGCAGCGGGTTGACGTAGATCTCCCCGGCGGCGGAGTTCACCGCGGCCACCGCGATCCGGTGCGTACGGGCGATGTCCGCGTCGGCGACCACCGTCATGCCGGCGGCGATCCCGCCGAGCAGCGGGTAGGACGACACGAACCAGTCGAGCGCTCTGGTCCAGGGGCCTTTGCGGACACCGGTCGGATCGCCGCCCGCGGCGGCCATCGAGGCGGAGACCGTACGCGTCAGCGCGCGGGCGAGGGCCTCCCGCCAGTCCTCGGGGTCCCGGTCGTACGGCCAGGGTTCGAGCCGCTGGTCGGGCTCGGCGCCGCCGGTGCCGCAGCGCGCGAACTGCTCGGGTACGCCGTCGCGCCGGAAGCGCGCGGCCAGTTGCTCCTCGTCGCCGCCGGGGAAGGACTCCGGCAGCTCGAACGGCGCTGTGCCCAGCGGGAACGACTGCTGGAAGCGGTTCACCACCAGGCAGCGGGCGGCCACGTCGTAGCGGTCCGGCTGCGTACGGGCGCCCCGGGCCGCGGGCAGGTGCCCGAAGCCCAGGTGGAGCAGGCAGTGCGCCAACACCCAGGCCCACTGCCCGGGTTCGGCCAGCCGCAGCGGGTTCACGTGGACGCAGCCGTCCGACTCCGCCAGTGCCCAGCCGTCCTTCGGCACGCGCGTGCAGGACGTGCGGCAGAAGTGCACGTCGAGCGCGCCCATCGCGCGGTCGGCCCGCACGAGGGACAGCCCGAGCTGGTAGTTGTGCTCGATGCGGGGGTCGGGCGGCGCGGGCCGCCGGTGCCCGCTGCCGCCTCGCCGCGGCCCGCTCACCGGCGGGCCTCCACCAGCCGGGGCATGTCGCGGGCGGCCTCCAGCAGGAACCAGGCGGGCAGCACCGCGTTGCCGTCCTCGTCGTCCGCGATCACCGTCTGCGCGACCTCGACCGATATCTCGGCGAGCTGCACCAGCAGGGCCTGCGCCCGGTACGCGGTCTGCCGCAGCGACGGCGAGGCGTGCTCCTTGCTCGCGGGCAGCTCCTTGACGAGCCGGCCGCGGAAGGACTCGGCCAGGTAGTAGAGCAGGTCGCGGTCCTGGACCCGGTTGGGCCAGCGGGCGTCGCCCTTGAGGATCGCGTCGATGCCGAACTCGCTGCGGACGATCCTGACGTAGCCGCAGAAGGCCGAGGCGTGGGTGGGCGAAAGGGTGCCGTGGGCCAGCACCTTGAGCGTCGTCTCGTCCAGCGCCGGCCCGAACGACCGGATCGCGTCGGAGAGCATGTGCCAGGACCGCGGGGTGGAGAAGGGCTCCTCGGTCTTGGGCGGCTTGGACCACAGGTGGTGCGGCCGGTCGGTGAGGTAGTCCGTCACCCACGGGTGGATGCCGGACTGCCCGGCCCAGGCCAGCCAGTCCCGGGCCGACGCCTCAAGATGCACATGGGTCAGCCGGTTGACCAGCGCGGACGCCAGCGGGCGGGCGAGCGCGTTGTCGGTGGCGCGGTTGCCCGCCCCGATGACGATGCTGCCGGCGGGCAGTTCGTAGTTCCCGATCCGCCGGTCGAGGATCAGCGAGTAGAACGCCTTCTGCACGTCGGGTGTCGCGGCGTTCAGCTCGTCGAGGAACAGGCAGTACGGCTCGTCCCTGGCGATCGCCTCGGGCGGGCAGAACACCGAGCGCCCGTCGCGGATCTGCGGGACGCCGATGAGGTCCTCCGGCGCCAGCTGGGTGCCCAGCAGGCTCACGCACTCCAGGCCGAGCGACTCGGCGAACTCCCGTACCAGCGAGGACTTCCCGATGCCGGGCGGCCCCCAGAGGAAGACCGGCCGCACGGTCGCGAGCCCGAGCAGCACCTCGGGCACCTGGGCCGGGCTCACGGTCACGACAGCCTGCACGGGCGGATCAGCTCCTGTTGTCCTGGGACGGGGGCCGTCCACGAAGACGGCGACACAGGCCCGGAATGCCCCGACTCGGCGGGGATGGGCCGGAGTTCATGGTCGCGCGGCCGCGTCGGGGGGCGCATCCCGTTTTCGGTGCCGCGGGCGGGTGAGCCCGCCGCCGGCGTGCGCGGGTCGGCTGGATGTCGGAGCCCGGAACTAGGCTTCCGCACATGCGGATCGACGCGCGCTTCGGGATGCCGGACGGCGTCGGCGCCGCCGGGGAGGCGTCGCTGCGGTACGCCGGCGGCCTGCGGGCGCTGCTGGAGGCCGAGGGGGTGGGCTGCTTCGTGCGGGTCCTGCTGCCGCTCGCCCTGACCGGGGGCACATCGCTGGTCGTCGGGACGTGGCTGCGGGTCGGCGAGGCCGACTTCGGTGCGGCGCAGCGCAGTTGGGAGTCCTTCGGGTACGAGGGGATGGTCCTCGCAGGGACGCTCGCCAACGCGGTGCCGCCCTTCGAGGACGAGCTGCTCCATGCGCCGGTCACCGTCGGGGTGCGGGACCGGGACGAACTCCCGTACGTCACCGGCTCGGAGCGGCCGGGCGTGGCCTGCGTGCTGGCGACGGTCTGGGACCGCGACCACGTCCTCAGCCACTGCCGCGAGCCGCTGCCCGTGGCCGTCCGCACCCGGGTCGGCGCGCGCTGGTCGATCGAGCGGTCCGCCGGACTCGCCGCCGAGGCCGGCGACGGCCCCACCCGGCGGTTCGCAGGGCACGGGCGCAGCGTCGCCGCCACCCCGCTCGCCTCCCCCGACGTGCCGTCGGGGCACTGGACGACCGAGCGTTCGCCGGGCCGCGTACGGCACACCCGCTGGACCCCGGTGGTCCGCGGTGGCCGGGAGCGGTACGAGTTCCACGGCCACGACGCCGTCCCGGGCGCCGCGCTCGCGGTCGTCTGCACGGTGGACGACCGGGCCGACCTGGCCTGGGCCGGGCACGTGTGGGAGTCCGTCCGCGTGGAGTCCGTCCGCGTGGAGGACGGGGCGGACGGGGCGGAACCCGGGTCCTGAGAGCGGACCTGCGGGGGCGCCCGCCCCGGCCTCGCGTCCCCCGAACGGGCGCCGGCCGGGGCGGGCGGCAGGTCAGAAGCCGATGGCCTCACGCAGCAGGATGACCGTGGCGCGGCCCGGGAAGGGCTCCGCGTTCATGATGAGCAGCCGGTTGATGTGGCTGGGCTTGCCGTAGGCGGCCTGCGCCCGCACGTTCTCCAGCGGGAGCGTGTGCTCCTCAAGGCGCCGCATCGCGGTGTCGAGGTCGGGGACGACCTTCTGCGCCCCGACGATCCATATCGCGCGCCCGGCGCCGCCGGAGTACGGCGGCAACTGGCTGCCGCTGGCCGACGCGACGACCATCGAGCCGGTCTCGGTCACCGCGGCGACGCTGCCGATGACCACGTCGGGGCTCGCCAGTAGCCGGCGGATGTCGTGCGCCTGGGTCGCGCGGTCCATGCCGAGGACGATCGGCTTGAGCGCCTCGTACCGCCCGCTGGTGTTGATGTCCTCCTCGATGCCGGACAGCCGGGTGGTCTCACTGGCCGAGGTGAACACGGTGGCGCCCTCGGGGACGAGCTCCTTCACGCGCTCGCGCGCGGCGGCGGCGTCGTCGAGGATCTCGACGGCGAAGCCGTGCTCCGCCAGCGCGGCCGCCGTCCGCTCCAGGCGCTCCTCCGACACGGGGTCGGCGAAGAGGGTGGCGGGAACCTGCGAAGTCACGATGTGTCTCCTGGACTTGTCGTCGTGGGGGGTGAGTCGTGGGGGCACGCGTGGCGCCGTCCGGCGCGGGGAGGAAGAGCGTCGCGGTGAACGGCGTCACCCACGCGTGCCCCGGCCGCCGGTCGGCGGCCCTTCGGTGCCGGGCGCGGTCGGGAGGCGGGAGCAGCCGGTGGCGCAGGTACAGGCACAGGCGCAGGGCAGGTGCGTTCGCTGGGCGAGTGAACTGGTCATCGGGCTGCGGGGCTTCCTGGTCGCGGGCGGCGGTTTCCTCTCACCCAGTCCGACAAGGCAGCCCCGCGGAATGTGAGGTCTGCCGTCACGTTTTCGCGGGCGCTGTTGTCGTAGGGGGGTGAGGCCCGCCGCTACCGAGGGAGCAGTCGTCACCGTGAGCACCCGATCCGAGGTGGAGTACGGCCGGCCCGGAGCAGACGGGGCCGACCCCGGCCTCGACGCGATCACGAGAGAGCGGCCCCACCTGATCAACCTGGCCTACCGGCTGCTCGGTTCACTGGCCGAGGCGGAGGACGCCGTTCAGGAGGCGTACACCCGCTGGTACGCCATGTCCCGCCGCCGGCAGGAGGCGGTCGATTCCCCCGGCGCGTGGCTGACGACGGTCGCCAGCCGCATCTGCCTGGACTTGCTCGGCTCGGCGCGGGCGCGGCGGGAGAGCTACGTCGGCGAGTGGATTCCCGAGCCGCTGCCCGCGCACACGGAGTGGGTCACCGGTCGGCCGGGCGACGCCACCGCCGACCCGGCCGACCGGGTCACCCTCGACGAGTCGGTCAGCATGGCCTTCCTCGTCGTCCTCGACTCGATGACGCCCGCCGAGCGCGTGGCGTTCGTCCTCCACGACGTCTTCCGCTACCCCTTCGCGGAGATCGCCGGGATCACCGGCCGTACGCCGGGCGCGTGCCGCCAGCTGGCCTCCTCGGCCCGCCGCCGCATCAGCGTGGAGCAGGCCTCCGCCGCGCCCGCCGCCCAGCAGGCCGCGGTCGTACGGGACTTCAAGCAGGCCTGGGAGGCCAAGGACATCGAGGCCCTGGTCGGCCTCCTCGACCCCGACGCCACGATGACCGCCGACAGCGGCGGCCTGGCCGCGTCCTTCCTGCACCCCCTCAGGGGCGGCCCCCGGGTCGCCAAGGCCCACCTCGACATCGCCCGCGCGACCCCCGACCTGACCTTCACCGAACGCACGGTCAACGGCCAGCCGGGACTGACCGCCCAACGCGACGGCACCACGGTCACCGTCTACGCCTTCCAGCTCACCGGCCCCCGCATCAAGCGCATCTGGGCCATTCGCAACCCCGAGAAGCTCCGCCCCTGGAGGGTGGCCTCAGGGCTTGCAGATCATTAACACGTCGTCTTGATCTTGTTGTTGGGGTCGCTGGTGAGGGTGAGGACCCGGGCGTGGAGGGTCGCCAGCTGTCGTCGCGCGCCCGCCGGGGATTGCGAGACAGCCCTTAGGTGCCGGTCAGCAGGGGGTCGTAGGCGGTGGAGCGGCGGCGGCCCGACATGAAGGACAGGAAGTCGGCGACGAAGGCGCTGCGGGAGTAGCGGGCTTCCGCGGCGGGGACGCTGCGGTGGAAGCCGGTCCTGAACAGGGCGCGGTATTCGGCCGCGTCGATGGACTGGTCGCCGTTCGCGTCGGTGGCGTCGAAGAGCACCTCGGCGACCCGGATCAGCGCGGGGCCTGCCAGGGAGGGGACCGCGGCCGCGTACTCGGCGCTGCTGATGCGCCCGTCGCCGTCGGTGTCCAGGGCCGTCTGCAACTCCCGCCACCAGTCGGCGAACGCGGAGTAGATGCGGGTCTCGGCGGGCTCGTCGAGGTCGAGGCGGGAGGAGATCTCCCGTGCCATGGCGGCGAGATCGGGCCAGCCGACGAAGCCGTCGCCGGTCTGGTCGAGGACTTCGGTGAAGAACTCCGCCGCGCTGCGCCGGGGTTCGGCGGCCTCGTCCGGGGTGCGCTGCGCCGGGACCGGTGCGACCAGCCGGACCAGCGCCCCGGCCCGTTTCATCCGGGCGCGCAGCGCGGTGAGCCGGGGGTCGTCGCTGTCCGGGGACAGCGCGAGCAGGCCGGTGAGGTAGTCGGTCTGCAGCAGGTTCTCCGGCAGGAAGCGGGCCAGGCCCGCGGCGACGTAGGCGCTGTGCATCAGCGTCTGGGCGCCGGGGATCTCGGGCAGGCCGGCCCGCCGGCGGAAGGGCTCGGGCAGCGACGCCACCGTGATCGTGCCGATGGCGGGTCCTGCGAGCGCGCGCCCGGCCGCCCACACCGTGGGCATCCCGCCGAGCAGCGGCGGCGCGGGCAGGTGGTCGAAGAGCCGGTAGAGGATGATCCGCAGCGCCTCGGTGCCCTCCAGCTCCTCGTTCACCATCCGGTCGTAGTACGGCCAGAAGTCCTGCAGCGTGGGCGGCAGATGGCCGGCGCCACCGTCCAAGGCGGCCAGGAACCCCCGGAATTCGGCGTAGAGCCGGTCCATCGTGGCCGGGTCCAGGGGCTGTCCGCTCAGCCTGCACATGGTGACGGAGCTCTCGAAGAGCGTCGCGACCACCCACGCGCGGACCTCGGGGTCCATCGCGTCGTACGGCCGCTGCTGCTCGTCGGTGCCGGTGAAGCGTGTGTGCATCCGGTTGAGCCGGGCCGCCTCGCGCTGCCGGGTGGCCTCGTCGGGGCCGAACATCCGCTGGAGGCTGACCAGGGTGTTGCGCAGCCGGCGCCACGGGTGCGTCACGAAGGTGGAGTTGTCGATCAGGGCCGCCCCGATCTGCGGGTGCGCGGCCTCCAGGACGGTGGCCCGCACCATGGCCAGCGCCCAGCGCGGGTCGTTGAAGAAGCGGTGGAACTGCGAGTCGGGGCCGAACAGGTCGGAGGGGGAGCCCTGCCGGGGGCCGGGGGCGGTTGAGGGGCTGCCGGGGTCCGTCACGCGGGGGAGTCTCCGTTCGGGTGCGGCGGCACACCGCCGAAGCGGCGGTCGCGCTGCCGGTACGTGCGCAGGCACTCCAGGAAGTGCGGCGCGCGGAAGTCGGGCCAGAGCACCGGCGGGAAGACCCACTCGGCGTAGGCCACCTGCCAGAGCATGAAGTTGGAGATGCGCTGCTCGCCCGAGGTCCTGATGACCAGGTCCACGTCGGGGGTGTCGGGGAAGGGCAGATGGGCGGCGAACTGCCGCTCGTCCACGGCGTCGGCCGGGACCCCGCTGCGGATGAGGGAGCGGGCCGCCTCGACGATGTCGCGCCGCCCGCCGTGGTCGAAGGCCACGGTCAGCGTCATGCCGCGGTTGGCGTCGGTGAGGGTCATCAGGTCGGCGAAGTCCCGGGCCAGCGGCGCCGGGATGCGGGGGTCGGTGACGCCGAGGAAGCGGCAGCGGATGCCGCGGGCGAGCAGCAGCGGGGCGTGCTTGCGTACCACCCGGCGTACCAGGTGCATGAGGAAGTCGACCTCGGCGGTGGGGCGCTGCCAGTTCTCGGTGGAGAAGGCGTACAGGCTCAGCCAGCCGACGCCTGCGGTGCGGGCGGCCTCGATGACGTCGATCACCGGTGCCTCCGCGGCCCGGTGGCCGGACGTGCGGGGCAGCGAACGCGACTGCGCCCAGCGGCCGTTGCCGTCCATCACGCACGCGACATGGCGCGGCACCTCACGCTGCCCGCCCGCGGCCGCCGGGCGGCCCGGCTCCGTACGGGACGACGCTGCCGACACGGTCCCCCTCCCCGGGGCGGCCGGTGTCGGCGCCCCTGGTGAGCAGGGTCCCGCGCGGGAGGTCCCGGCATCCCGGGTTTTCGGGCGGATTCACCCGGCGCACGCCCGTCCGAATACGGACCGGCCACGCCTCCCGTGCTCGCGCAGGACGGGATGGGGACCGGCTACGCCCCCGCCTGCGTGCAGGACGGGCACAGCCCCCGGTAGGTGACCTCGGCCGCGGCGACGGTGAAGCCGAAGCGCTCCTCCGCGGGGAGGTCGGCCAGCGGGTCGCGGCTGGGGTGGACGTCGCGGACGGTGCCGCAGGTGGAGCAGACCAGGTGGTGGTGCGGGTGGTGGGCGTTGGGGTCGTAGCGCCGGGCGCGGCCGTCGGTGGCCACCTCTATGACCTCGCCGAGCGAGACCAGCTCGCCGAGCGTGTTGTAGACCGTCGCCCGGGAGATCTCCGGCAGCAGCTGGGCCGCGCGGGCGTGCACCTCGTCCGCGGTGAGGTGGACATGGTCACCGTCGAGGACCTGTGCGACGACACGCCGCTGGGAGGTCATCCGCCAGCCGCGCCCTCGCAGTCTCTCCAGCAGGTCACTCATATCGCTCACCGTCACCTGTTCGTACTCGCGGGGGACACCTGGACTTTACCAGCGGATATCCGAATGTCGATGGTGTATGTGTTTGGGGCGCTTCTTGACTTGGACTGTGTCCATCGTAGGATCGGGTCCGTCGGCCACCCCGCAGTTCCTGAGCGCGTCATCCGCCAGGTCCGGAAGGATTTCCATGACTGAGAACAACGACGCAATCGTCACCGACCCCAAGGAGACGGAGAGCGCGGGGGGCTGCCCGGTTCCGCACGCGGCGCGCGCAGCGCATCCGACGCAGGGCGGCGGCAACCGCGGGTGGTGGCCCGAGCGCCTCAACGTCAAGATCCTCGCCAAGAACCCCGCCGTGTCCAACCCGCTCGGCGAGGGCTTCGACTACGCCGCGGCCTTCAAGAGCCTCGACCTGCCGGCCGTGAAGCGCGACATCGCCGAGACGCTGACGACCTCGCAGGACTGGTGGCCCGCCGACTACGGCCACTACGGCCCGTTCATCATCCGGATGGCCTGGCACAGCGCGGGCACGTACCGCATCAGCGACGGCCGCGGTGGCGCGGGCGCCGGGCAGCAGCGCTTCGCGCCGCTCAACAGCTGGCCGGACAACGCCAACCTCGACAAGGCCCGCCGCCTGCTGTGGCCGGTCAAGAAGAAGTACGGCCAGTCGCTGTCCTGGGCCGACCTGCTGGTGCTGGCCGGCAACGTCGCGCTGGAGACGATGGGCTTCGAGACCTTCGGCTTCGGCGGCGGCCGCGCGGACGTCTGGGAGCCCGAGGAGGACGTGTACTGGGGTCCCGAGACCACCTGGCTCGGCGACGAGCGCTACACCGGCGACCGCGAGCTGGAGAACCCGCTCGGCGCGGTCCAGATGGGCCTGATCTACGTCAACCCCGAGGGCCCCAACGGCAACCCGGACCCGCTGGCGTCGGCCCGCGACATCCGTGAGACCTTCCGCCGGATGGCGATGAACGACGAGGAGACCGTCGCGCTGATCGCCGGCGGCCACACCTTCGGCAAGACCCACGGCGCCGGCCCCGCCGACAACGTCGGCGACGACCCCGAGGCCGCCCCGCTGGAGCAGCAGGGCCTCGGCTGGCGCAACGCGTACGGCACCGGCAAGGGCGGCGACACGATCACCAGCGGTCTTGAGGGTGCCTGGACCGACACCCCGACCACCTGGAGCAACCGCTTCTTCGAGATCCTCTTCGGCTACGAGTGGGAGCTGACCAAGAGCCCCGCGGGCGCCAACCAGTGGAAGCCGAAGGAGGGCGCCGGCGCCGGTACCGTTCCCGACGCGCACGACCCGGCCAAGAGCCACGCGCCGACGATGCTGACCACCGACCTGGCGCTGCGCATCGACCCGGCCTACGAGCAGATCTCCCGCCGCTTCCTGGAGAACCCGGCGGAGTTCGCCGACGCCTTCGCCCGGGCCTGGTTCAAGCTGACCCACCGCGACATGGGCCCGGTCGTGCGCTACCTCGGCTCCGAGGTCCCGACCGAGACGCTGGTCTGGCAGGACCCGCTGCCCGCGGTGACCACCGCGCTGATCGACGCCGCCGACGTCGCCGTGCTCAAGGACCGCGTGCTGGCCGCCGGCCTGACCGTGCCCCAGCTGGTGTCCACCGCCTGGGCGTCGGCCTCGTCCTTCCGCGGCAGCGACAAGCGCGGCGGCGCCAACGGCGCCCGCATCCGCCTGGAGCCGCAGCGCGGCTGGGAGGTCAACGGCCCCGACGACCTGGCCTCGGTGCTGCGCACCCTGGAGGGCGTCAAGGACGCCTTCGACGCCGCGCAGACCGGCGGCAAGCAGGTCTCGCTCGCCGACCTGATCGTGCTGGCCGGCGGCGTGGGCGTCGAGCAGGCCGCCAAGGCCGCCGGGTTCGAGGTCGAGGTGCCCTTCACACCCGGCCGCACCGACGCCACGCAGGACCAGACCGACGTGGAGTCCTTCGCCGCGCTGGAGCCGGCCTCCGACGGCTTCCGCAACTACGCAGGCAAGGGCAGCCGGCTGCCGGCCGAGTACCTGCTGCTCGACCGGGCGAACCTGCTCACGCTGAGCGCCCCCGAGATGACCGTCCTGGTCGGCGGCCTGCGGGTGCTCGGTGCGAACCACGGGCAGTCCGCGCACGGCGTCCTGACCGCCAACCCCGGCACCCTGACGAACGACTTCTTCGTCAACCTGCTGGACCTGGGCACGACCTGGGCGCCGACGTCGCAGGACGCGGCCGTCTTCGAGGCCCGCGACGCCTCGGGCAAGGCCGTCTGGACCGGCACCCGCGCCGACCTGGTCTTCGGCTCCAACTCCGAGCTGCGCGCCGTCGCCGAGGTCTACGCGAGCGACGACGCGAAGGACAAGTTCGTCGGCGACTTCGTCGCCGCGTGGGTCAAGGTCATGGAGCTGGACCGCTTCGACCTGGTCTGAGTCCCGCGCGCGGCCCCGCAGCCCACACCGGGCTGCGGGGCCGCGGTGCGTCCGCGCCCGGCCGGGCGGATCAGTACCCGCCGCCCGGGTTCGTCGAGGACGTCGTGGTGATCGTCTTGCCGTCGGTGCCGACCACGTACCACTTGGCGCCGAAGTTGTTCAGGCCCTGCCCGTTGGTGTCGCCGGGGCTCCGGTCGCCGGCGAAGCGGTAGAGCGGGTGGCCGTTGTATGTCACCTGGTTGACGCCCTGGGAGCGCTCGCTGGTGGACAGCAGCTTGCTCTGGACGCCGCCGCCGGCGGTCGGCTTGTTCTTCGTGACCAGCGGCGGCCAGGCGGCGGCGCAGGCGCCGGTGCAGGTCGACTTCGAGGACTTGTCGTTCCCGAAGAAGTAGAGGGTGAGGTTCTTGTCGTTGACGAGGACCTTGCCCAGCGACACCTGCTTGGTGGTGACCGTGGGGGGTGCGGCCTTCGCCGCCTCCTGCAGCGTGAGGGACGCCGAAGGCGACGCCGTGCCGTCGGCGGACGAGTTGGGGCTGCTGCTCCCGGAGCAGGCGGTCGCCGCGACGGCGGCGAAGGCCGTACTCGCGACGGCGGCGATGACTCGGACGTGGGGCCTCACGGCTACTCCTCGGATCCTCGGCTGGGGGCGCCCGTGGCGGGCGGAGGACGGCCCGCCTCGTCGGGGCCGCACCACCCCCACTACACGCCGAGGCCCGCTCCGCGGCCACACGGGAGCGCCGTCCGGGGCATGCGCGCCCGCTCGCGGTCACCCATGGTCACCGCGGGGCCTGGCCCGTACGTGCATGCGCTCGCCCTGCCGGCCGAAGAGGCTGATGACCTCGGCCGGTTGGCCGCCGGTGGCGCTGAACCAGTGCGGCAGCCGGGTGTCGAACTCGGCGGCCTCCCCCGGCCCCAGGGTCAGGTCGTGGTCGGCGAGCACCAGCCGCAGCCGGCCGTCCAGCACGTACAGCCACTCGTAGCCCTCGTGGGTGCGCAGCTCGGGCTCGGTGCCGCGGTCCGGGACGATCATCTTGTACGCCTGCAGCGGCCCCGGCCCGCGCGACAGCGGTACGGCGACGCCGCCGTTCGCCATGCTGCGGGGCGCGAGCCGTACCCGGGGGTCGCCGACCTCGGGCGCTCCGACCAGGTCGTCCAGCGGCACGCGGTAGGCGGCGGCGAGCGGCAGCAGCAGCTCCAGGCTGGGGCGGCGCCGGCCGGACTCCAGCCGGGACAGGGTGCTCTTGGAGATGCCGGTGGTCTCGGAGAGCGCGGCCAGCGTGAGCCTGCGCTGCGCGCGCAGCCGCCTGAGCCGCGGGCCTACCTCGTCGAGCACGGCCTGGTGGGGCGCCGGGGTGTCCATGGGGGCATTCCACACGGCTGTCCCAGGAACGGCAACAAGAGTTGCCGCCGGTTCGCAGGGCGGTGCACGCTGCCCGGCATGAGCGCTGACGAATCCCCTCACGGGCACGACGGACACGGGCACGGCCACGGGCACCACGGGCACGGGCACGGAACCCGGACGGACATCGACTGGGAGGCGATGGCCGACACCCTGGAGAACGCCGGCGAGCTGCGGCTCCCGGTCCTGCGGGCGACCGCCGCCCGGCTGCGGGAGCTGCTGGGACCCGGGCACGAGGTCCGCCGGATCCTCGACGTCGGCAGCGGTCCCGGCGTGATGACCTGCGTCCTGGCCGAGGAGTTCGGCTCCGCCGAGGTGGTCGCCGTCGACGGTACGCAGGCGCTGCTCGACCGCACCCTGGCCCGGGCGGAACGGCTCGGCCTCGGCGGCAGGGTGAGCGTCCGGCTCGCGGAGCTGCCCGACGGCCTGGACGGCGGGCTCGGCCCGGCCGACCTGGTGTGGAGCAGCATGGCGGTGCACCACCTCGGCGACCAGCAGGGCGCGATGGACGCGCTCGCCGGCGTCCTGCGGCCGGGCGGCCTGCTGGCCGTGGCCGAGGGCGTCCTGCCGACGCGCTTCCTGCCGCGCGACATCGGCATCGGCAGGCCGGGGCTGCAGGCGCGGCTGGACGCCGTGCAGGAGGAGTGGTTCGCGATCATGCGCGCCGAGCTGCCCGGCTACGTCGCCGCGGCCGACGACTGGCCCGCGATGCTCACCGCGGCGGGCCTGACCGAGGCCACGTCCTTCACCGACGTCCTCGACGTCCCCGCCCCCCTGCCGGCCCCGGCCCGCGCCTACGTCCACGCCTTCCTGACCCGCCTGCGCGAGACGGCGGGCGACTCCCTCCCCCCGGAGGACCTCACCACCCTCGACACCCTTCTCTCCCCGTCCCCCGCCGGGATCCTCCACCGCCCGGACGCGTTCCTCCTGTCCCCGACGACGGTCTTCGCAGGCCTGCGCCCGCGGGCGTGACGCCGCGCGCCCGGCCGGGAGGGCGTGGACGATGGGACGCCGCAGCAGGAGTGCGGCTCGGCGTCCGGGCGTGCGGGGTTCTCCGGCCCGCCCGGGCGCCGAGCCGCGGGCCTGCGCTGCCTACGGCGTCGGCTCGGCGCTCTCGTCCGCGGCGGGCCTGGCCACGTACGCGGTGATCCGGCCGGCGAGGGTGTCGTACTCGGACGTGGTCAGCCCGAGCCGCGCCTGCCGCAGGACGGCCTGCACCAGGTGCCACCGCTCGTCCACCCGGCTGCCGGGGCCGGCGCCCGCGTCGGCGCCCGGCCCGGCGGGTGCGGCGGCCGCGCCGGCCTCGGCGTCGCGCAGGGCGGTGGCCGCTCCGCCGCGCCCGGCCTCCTCCAGCTGCTCGGCCGTGACGCCGACCGCCCGCGCCATCCGCGCCAGCGTGTCGTCGGGGCTGCGGACCGGGACCTTCTCGCGGCTCACCACCTGGTAGCCGGAGACCAGCTGACGCCACCGCGTCTCGCTGATCCCCGACCGCCGTGCCGCCTCCCGCTGGGAGATCCGCATGGCGACCAGGGCGCGCTTGAGCAGCGCTCCCTCGGGTGGCGCTTCCGGGCGCTCAGTCATGCGGCGAGCTTCGCACAACTACGCATCTTGCGTCCACCACTTCGGGGGTATCGGACCCGGCAATTGCGGTCCCACCTGCGCATCTACGCATGAGTGCGCGGCATATTCCGCGTAGCGCGCGCGTACTACTTGTGCCACGCGCTACTACGCGCTACGTTCTCCTCATGGCGCGCCGCACCCGTACCCGTCCCAGCAGGCTCCACCAGGAGCCCGAGGCGGTCACCTGGGCGCGGCAGAAAGCGGGCCTCACCAAGCGCGCGCTCGCCGACCGGGTCGGCATCTCGGAGCAGCTGATGGGGGAGATCGAGTCCGGCTGGCGCAGCGCCACCCCGGCCAACCTCATCAAGATCGCCGCGGCGCTGAACTGCCCCCTGGTCGTCCTCGAACGCAAGCACCCCGCCACCACTTCCACCGACTGACCGACTGACCGACTGACCGGGCGGCCGGGACGCCCGGTGCGGCGGCGGGTGGAAGAGGTCCGGGGAAAGGGGTGGATGAGGACACGAGGCGGTGAACAGATTCCCCGGGGGTTACGTACCACTGGCCGGCAGACGTTCCCCGGAGAACCGGTCGCCGGTGCGGGGCCGGGTCGGGGGCGCCTCTGCCGACGTCCTTCCCCCCACACAAGGAGTGTCGTCATGGACACCGACATGCGGCTCGATGCCGCGCGCCCCTACGTCTTATCCCTGTACCGCATGGTCGTCGGCCTGCTCTTCGCCTCGCACGGAGCATCGAGCGTGCTCGGGGCCTTCGGCGGGCCTGACGGCGGACGGCCCGCCGTCGGCCACTGGCCGGGATGGTGGGCCGGGCTCATCCAACTGGGCTGCGGAGTCCTCGTCTTCGCCGGTATCGGCGAGGCCGGCACCCGTGTCGCCGCGCTGCTCGGCTCGGGGTCGATGGCCTATGCCTACTTCACGGTGCATCAGAAGCACGCGCTGTGGCCGATCCAGAACGGCGGCGAGCCGTCGGCGATGTTCTGCTGGAGCCTGCTGCTGATCACCGTGATGGGACCCGGCGCCTGGTCGCTGGCCCGTCTGGCCAGGAGACTCCAGCCGGCCGGGGCGCCGTAGCCGGAGCCGACCTGACGAACCCGCCCCCGCGGCCGGCCCCCACGCCGGACCGCGGGGGCGGTGCCGTCACCGCGGCCCGCGGCGTACGGGACCCGGCGGCCGCTCAGCCGCCGTGCGTGCCGCCGCTGCGGTAGTCGGTGTACGTGTACGGGTTGTCGAGGATCTTCGTCGCCGGCACGTCCGGGTTCATGCCGCGCGCCCAGGCCTCCTCGCCCAGCTCGCCGCGCAGGTGGTCGACGGTGGCCTCGACCGTCCGGCGGACGGCGGCCAGGTCGGTGTCCACCAGGCGGCCGTCGCGCTTCACGATGCGGCCGTCGACCAGGACGGTGTGCACGTCGGCGCGCTGGGCCTGGAAGGCCACGTGGCCGTGCGGGTTGAGCAGCGGGAAGGACACCGGCGAGTGGTCGTTCCTGATCAGGACGAGGTCCGCCTTCTTGCCGACCTCGACGCTGCCGAGGTCGGCCTCGCGGCCCAGTGCGCGGGCGCCGCCGCGGGTGGCCCACTCCACGACCTGGTCGGCGCGCAGCGCCGCGTGCGTGACGGTCTCGCCGAGCGCGTGCGCCTCCAGGTGCTCGCGGGAGCGGTCGGCGCCCAGGGTGGCGCGCATCGCGGAGAACAGGTCGCCGCTCCACCACACCGAGGTGTCCATCGACAGCGACACCGGTATGCCGTACGAGCGCAGCGCCCAGCTGGGCGGGTAGCCCTGGCCCGCGCTCTGCTCGCTCTCGGTGGACACCGAGACCGAACCGCCGGTGGCGGCGATGCGGTGGTAGGAGTCCGCGGACAGCGAGGCGCCGTGCACGTACACCGTCTCCGGCGTCATGAAGCCGTGCTGGTGCATCAGCCGGATGCCGTCGTCGCCGGTGGCGCCCCAGACGCCGGCGTGGGTGGTGACGGCCAGGCCCAGCTCGCGGGCGGCTTCGAAGGCGGGCTTCTCGGGGAAGGCCGGGTCGCCGGTGACGTCGAAGGCGAGCTGGAAGCCGAGCAGGTCGCCGCCGGTGGCGCGGCGCCGCATGAAGTCGCGGAATTCGGCCGTGCCGGTCCAGTCGGCGGGCGCTGCCTGGATGTTGCCGTAGGCGAGCACGAAGCGGCCGGGTACGGATACGAGCGCGTCGGCGGCGGCGTCGGCGTGCTCGGTGGTGCGCAGCCCGTGCGACCAGTCGACGGTGGTGGTCACGCCGGCGTCGAGCGCTTCGAGGGCACCGAGCAGGTTGCCCGCGTGGATGTCCTGCGGGCGGAAGATCCGGCCCCACTCCAGGTAGTACCAGACGAAGTACTGCGTGAGCGTCCAGTCGGCGCCGTAGCCGCGCATCGCGGTCTGCCACAGGTGGCGGTGGGTGTCGATCATGCCGGGCATGACGATGCCGCCGGCCGCGTCGATCTCGACGGCGCCGTCGGGGACGGCGAGGCCCGGGCCGATGGCGGCGATGCGGTCGCCGACGACCAGGACGTCGTGGCCGGTGAGGACCTGCCGGGTGGCGTCGACGGTCAGGACGGTGCCGCCGCGCAGGACGACGGGACGGCCGCCCGCGCCCCCGGTGCCGCTGCTCCCCGTGCCGCCTGTGGTGGGCCGGCTCATCGCCTCACGCTCCTTCGCGTTTTGCGTACACTCGTCCGCTGTGCGGACAGAGCCTCGGTGTCGCCACCTTCGCGCAGCCGCCCACCGCTGTCAATGCACCCTCCGGCCCGGGTTGCGGCAAGGCTGTCCGTCCCGCGGACAGCGGGGGTTACGCTTCGGGTGAGCCCGGGTCGCCGACAGCCGGGGCCGCTCGCGAGGAGGCCGTGTCATGGCGCGTACGGGAACCGGTCCCGACTTCATCGAGGCGCTGGCGCGCGGCCTTGAGGTCATCGCCGCCTTCCGCCCCGGCCGCCCCGCCATGTCGCTCACCGAGGTCGCCGCCGCGACGGGCCTGGCCCGCCCCACCGCCCGCCGCATCCTGCTCACGCTGGAGGAGCTGGGGTACGTACGGGCCGCCGAGCGCGGCTTCCGGCTGACCCCGCGGGTGCTCGAACTGGGCGTCGCCTATGTCCAGTCGATGGGCCTGTGGGACGTGGCGCGGCCGCATCTGGAGCGGCTGGTGGAGCGCACCGGCGAGTCCTGCTCGATCGCGCAGCTCGACGGCTCCGACATCGTCTACGTCGCCCGGGTGTCGGTGCCGAAGATCGTCTCCCTCGCCGTGCACGTCGGGACGCGCTTCCCGGCGCTTGCCACCTCGCTGGGCAAGGTGCAGCTGGCCGCGCTGCCGCCGGACGAGGCGGACGCGGTGCTGGCCGAGCCGACCCGGTCCGGCCTCACCGCCCGCTGGCAGCCGACCAGGGCCGAGCGGGACGCCGAGCTGCGGGACGTGCGGGCGCGCGGCTGGGCGCTGACCGACGAGCAGTTGACGCTCGGCATCCGGTCGGTCGCGGCGCCGCTGCGGGACGGCTCGGGCCGGGTGATCGCCGGGGTCAACGTCAACTGCCACGCCGCCGAGACGACGGTGGAGCATCTGGTCGAGCACCACCTGCCGCTGCTGCTCCAGGCGGCCGGCGACATCAGCGCGGACTTCGCGCGGGTGCAGGACGTCCCGCACGTCGGGGCGCGGGCGGTGTCGTAGCGCGGCGCCCGGGACCCTTGACCGGGCGTGCGGTCCGGCGCAGACTCATCCCAGCGGACACTGGTCCGCTGTGCGGACAGATGAGAGGCGAGGCGCATGGTGGACGACCCCGGGTCCGGCTCGACGGCCGGCGAGGGGGGCCACCCGCCGCCCGCGCCGGAACCCGGTGCGGGGCCGCTGGCCGGCATCCTCGTCGCGGACTTCTCCCGGGTGCTCGCCGGCCCCTACGCCACGATGCTGCTCGCCGATATGGGCGCCGAGGTCGTCAAGGTCGAGGGGCCGCAGGGCGACGAGACCCGCGGCTGGCGGCCCCCGGTCAGGGGCGACGCCTCCACGTACTACCTGGGCGTCAACCGCGGCAAGCGCTCCGTCGCGCTCGACCTGCACGACGCCGCCGACGCCGCGGCGGCCCGCGAGCTGGCCCGCCGCGCCGACGTCGTCATCGAGAACTTCAAGCCCGGCGGCCTGGCCGGGTACGGCCTGGACTACGACTCCGTCGCCGCCGCCAACCCGGGCGCCGTCTACGCCTCGATCAGCGGTTTCGGCACGGGTCCCGGGCGGCACGTGCCCGGCTACGACCTGATGGTGCAGGCCATCTCCGGGCTGATGAGCCTGACCGGCGACCCCGAAGGGCCGCCCTTCCGCGCCGGGATCTCCGTCTTCGACGTGATGGCCGGCAACCACGCCGTGATCGGCATCCTCGCCGCGCTGCGGCACCGCGACCGGACCGGGCAGGGCCAGCACGTCGAGGTCAACCTGCTGTCCTCCGCGCTGACCGGCCTGGTCAACCACAGCTCGGCCTACGCGGCGGGCGGCGTCGTCCCGTTCCGGATGGGCAACGCCCACCCCAGCGTCTTCCCGTACGAGCCGCTGCCCACCGCCGACAGCGACCTGATCGTGGCCGCCGCCAACGACGGGCAGTTCCGCAGGCTCTGCGACGTCCTCGGGCTGCCGGACCTCCCCGCCGACCCGCGCTTCGCGCACAACGCCGACCGCACCGCCCACCGCGAGGAGTTGCGGCCGCTGCTGGCCGAACGGCTCGCCACCCGGGGGGCGGTGGAGTGGTTCGAGGCGCTGACCGCGGCCGGCGTGCCGTGCGGGCCGATCAACACCATCGACGGCGGCTTCGCGATGGCGGAGCGCTTCGGGCTCGACCCGATCGTCGAGGTCGGCGAGGGCGACCGCGCGGTGCCCACCACCCGCAACCCGATCCGCTTCTCGGCCACCCCGGTCGGCTACCGCCTGCCGCCGCCCGAACTCGACGAGCACGGGGCGGAGTTGCGCGCCTGGCTGAGCGGCCCGGGCGAGCCCGCCGTGCGGAAGGGAGACGACCGTGGCTGACCGGCCCGTCTACGACACCGCCCTCGGCGCGTCCTCGCTGCACCACATCACGCTGCTCGGCCAGGACCTCGCCGCCGACGTGATGGGCGAGGTCGGCTTCGGCGAACTGGCCTTCTGGCTGGCCGCCCAGCGCCGCCCGACGCCCGGCCAGACCCGGGTCTTCGAGGCGGTGCTCGCCGCGCTCGCCGACCACGGCTACACCCCGACCGCCCTGGTCACCCGGCTGACGTACCTGTCCGCGCCCGACTCGGTGCAGGGCGCGCTGGCCGCCGGGCTGCTCGGCGGCGGCTCGCGCTTCCTCGGCGTCACCGAGGACTGCGGGCAGTTCCTGCACGAGGTGCTGGTCTCGGTGCAGGGGCCGCTGCCCGCCGACGACGCCGGCTGGGACGCGCTCGCCCTGCGTACGCTCGAACAGCGGCGGGAGGCGGGCCTGTTCGTGCCGGGCCTCGGCCACCACGTCCACAAGGAGGGCGACCCGCGCACCCCGCGGCTGATGCAGATCGCGGCGGAGGAGGACGTCCTCGGCCCGCACCTGGCCCTGTTCGCCGCGATCGGCCGGGTCCACCCGCAGGTCCTCGGCAGGACGCTGCCGCTGAACGGCGCCGGGGTCTGCGGCGCCGCACTCGCCGACCTCGGGCTGCCGCTGGAACTGCTGCGCGGCTTCGCGCTGCTGGCCCGTACCGCCGGGCTCATCGGCCAGCTCGCCGAGGAGCTGCGGCACCCGGTCGCCCGGGACATCCACCTGTCGGTGGACCTCAACAACCGCCCGGTGCCGCCCGATCCGTACACCCCGCCGCTGTTCCCCACGATCGACGAGGAGGGTTGAGATGGCCGAGCTGGTCGCGGTGATCGCATCCACCCACCATCCGTTCTACTACCGCGCCAGCACCGCCACGGGACCCGAGCGGCCGCCCTTCGCCGACGAGTGGGTGCGCAAGATCGAGGCGTTCAGGGCCACGCTCACCAAGGCCAGGCCCGACGTGCTGGTGATGGTCGGCTCCGACCACTTCCACCAGCTGTGGCTGGACAACATGCCGCAGTTCCTGGTCGGCAAGGCGCCCTTCTACGACGCCAACTTCCACAACGAGGAACGCGAGTTCGGGCTGCCGAAGATGCTGCTCAAGGGCCATGAGGAGCTGTCGGCCCACGTGCTGCGGGCGGGCCTGGACGCCGGCTTCGACCTGGCCTTCTCCAACGAGCTGCGGATCGACCACTCGATCACCTGCCCGATCATCACGCTGCGGCCCGAGGCGGACCTGCCGATCGTGCCCGTCTACACCAACATCTTCGCGCCGCCGCTTCCGCAGCCCAAGCGCTTCGTGCAGCTGGGCACCGCCCTGCGGGAGATCATCGAGTCCTGGCCGTCGGACCAGCGGGTCGCGGTGATCGGCACCGGCCACCTGTCGCTGGAGCTGGGCGGGCCGCGGCAGTTCGGGCCGCACGGACCTGACCCGGACTTCGACCGCAGGGCGGTCGGCTGGATAGCCGGCGGCGACATCGAGGAGTGCCTCGCCGAGGTCAGCCTGGAGAGCCTGCACGCACCGGGCAACGCCACCCACGGCTTCATGGACTTCATGCTGATGATGGGCGTCGCGGGCGAGGGCAGGAAGGCGGACTACGTCGACACCCTCGACCTCTTCCACACGATGGAGGCGTACTTCACCTGGTACCCGAACGGAGAGCCGGCGTGAGCAAGTACCTGCTGAACAAGTTCCTCTACACCGTCGACCGCGACCCGGCCCTGGTCGAGCGCTACCGCGAGGACCCGGTCGCCACCGTCGCGGACTGGGAGGCCGAGTACGCGCCCCGGCTGCTCAACTGCGTCGCGGGGGAGGCCACCACCTGGCTCGCCTTCGACGACACCGAGCGGGCGGCACTGGCCGCCCACGACTACCCGACGCTCTTCGAGCTGGGCGCCCACCCGTTCCTGACACTGACGCTCTTCATCGCGATGTTCGAGCGCGACCACGGCGAACCGCTCGGCTTCCAGCGGGAGTACGCCGAGCGGCTGGCCCATATGACGCTGCCCTACCCGGACATCAGCACCTGAGAACGGGCGGCGCCGGGCACGGGACGGGTCACTCGTCCACTGCGGTGTAGCGCTGCAGGACCCCGTGCTCGTCCTCCTCCTCCCGCACGGGCTCGTCGAGGTCGACCTCGACGCCGGCCGGCTCCAGCGCGTCCCGCAGTTGCCGGGCGGTCGCCGCGCCGATGAAGTGGTGGTGCAGGTCGAGCCAGGACAGGTGGGTCAGCGGCTGCCCGGCCAGCAGGGCCGCCGCGCCCTCGTCGCCGAGCGCCCCCAGCGACAGGTCGAGCGAGGCGAGCCGGGCGACGACCGGCGCGGTGGCGACCGCGCCGGCTATCCCGTCCTGGAGGGCGCTGTTGCGCAGGCCCAGGTGCCGCAGCGCGGGCAGCCGCTCGCCGGCCAGCAGCGGCGCGAGGTCGGCGACGGCCGCGTTACCGCCGCATTCGGGCACGCCGAGCCACAGCTCCAGGTACTCCAGCGCCGGCAGGTCGCTGGCGGCGACCGCCCGCACCACGCCGGCGGGCAGGCCGCCGGACTCGACGGCCAGCGTCCGCAGGTGCTCGTGCCGCACCGGGCCGAGCACCAGGTCCGCGCCGCCCCTGACGCCCAGCTCCTGCAGCCGCGGGTACGCGGTGAGCACCGGCGTCACGTCGCTCTGCGCGATCCAGGAGATCTCCGCCTCCTCCGGCACCACGTCGCCGAGGAAGACCGCGAGCAGCCCGGTCAGCTGCTCGCGCGCGCCGACCAGCAGCCCGACGGCCTCGCTCGAGTCCTCCGCGCAGACGTCGCCCCACTCGCCGACGACCAGCGCCCGTACCCCGGCCGGGTCCACCGCGGCCAGGAAGCGCTGCCACAGCTTCCCGTACGGCTCCTGCGCGGCCTCGTCCTCCGCGTCCGGGTCGACGCTCAGCCGCCAGGCCACCGCCCCGGTCTCCGGCAGCGCGTCGTCCTTCCCGGCGGCGGGGAAGTCGAAGACGGGCAGGCCGTGCAGTTCGTCCAAGTGCTCTACGGCGGACATGTCGTGGTCTCCTGACGCGGACGGCTCGGTAGCAGGCTTTTCTACCAACGCCGCCGCCCGGTGTCCGCGCCGGGTACGCCGCGAGGCCCCGCCCGGGTGGGGCGGGGCCTCGCTGTGCGCGGTGGCGGTCGGTGCGGTCAGTGCAGGACGACCGGCACCGACTCCTGCTCGGACGCGGACGTGGCGTCCGCGCCGTCGCTGGAGGCGACCTTCACGGTGCCGGGCCGGCCGGCGTTGATGAGGGTCAGGGCGATCAGCGCGGCGACCGCCTCGATGCCGACGGCCCACCAGATCGCGTGGGTGTAGCCGTGCACCAGACCCTGCGCCTGCAGCAGCTTCGCGCCGCCGGCGCCCGCCGCGTGCGAGGCCAGGTAGCCGGTGGTCGCGGACGCGGCGATCGTGTTCAGCAGCGCCGTGCCGATCGCACCGCCCACCTGCTGCGAGGTGTTGACCATCGCGGAGGCGACACCCGCGTCACGCGGCTGCACCCCGGTGGTGGCCAGCGACATCGCCGGCATGAAGGCCGTACCCATGCCCAGGCCCAGCAGGACCAGGCCCGGCAGGATGACGCCCGGGTAGGACGAGCCGACCTCCAGGCGGGTCAGCAGCAGCATCGCGATGGCGGCCACCGTGAATCCGGGGGCCATCAGCGCGCGGGCCGGCAGCCGGTTGACCAGCCGGGCGCCGATCTGCGTGGAGCCGACGACGAAGCCCATGACCATCGGCAGGAAGCCGAAGCCGGTCCTGATCGCGGAGTACCCCTGGACGACCTGCAGGTAGTAGGTCAGGAAGAGGAACACGCCGAACATGCCGATGATGGCCAGGCCCAGCGAGAGGTACGCGCCGCCGCGGTTGCGGTCGGTGACCACGCGCATCGGCAGCAGCGGGGTGCGGACCTTGGACTCGACCACCGCGAAGGTGGCGAGCAGCACGACGGCGGCGACGAACAGGCCGATGGTGGAGACGGACGACCAGCCGGCGGTCTCGGCGCGGGTGAAGCCGTAGACCAGCGAGATCAGGCCGGTCGTGGAGAGCAGCACGCCGGGGATGTCCAGCGGTGCGCGGTTGCGGCCGCCCTCCGGCTCACGGATGACGAAGTACGCGCCCAGGGCGGCGATGACCGCGAAGGGGATGTTGGCGAAGAAGGTCCAGCGCCAGTTCAGGTACTCGGTCAGCACGCCGCCGAGCAGCAGCCCGACCGCGCCGCCGCCGCCGGCGATGGCGCCGAAGATGCCGAACGCCTTGGCGCGCTCCTTGACGTCGGTGAAGGTCACCGCGAGCAGCGAGAGGGCCGCCGGTGCGAGCAGCGCGCCGAAGGCGCCCTGTGCGGCGCGCGAGGCGAGCAGCATGGCCTCGTTGCCGGCGAAGCCGCCGATCGCCGAGGCGAGGGCGAAGCCGGTCAGTCCGGTGACGAAGGCGCGCTTGCGGCCCCACTTGTCGGCGATGCGGCCGCCGAAGAGCAGCAGTCCGCCGAAGGCGAGGGCGTAGGCCGTGATGACCCACTGCTTGTTGGCGTCGGAGATGCCGAGGTCGCGCTGGGCGCTCGGCAGGGCGATGTTCACGATGGTCGCGTCGAGCACGACCATCAGCTGGGCGATGGAGATGAAGGCCAGCGCTTTCCAGCGCCGGGGATCGGGGAGCGCCGTTCGGGCGGTTTCAGACATGGAGGTATCCAGTTCGGTACGCGTGGAGCGGTGGAGCAGGCGACTGCTGCGCCTGGTGCTTTGCCTGGTGCTTTACGGGGTCCGCGTCGTCGCGTCGCCCGCTTCCTGGTGCGGGTACGAGTAGGGGGTCTTCAGTCCGTCGAGGAAGAGCTGCAGGTGGCGGTGGAGGTCGGAGCCGGTGCAGTCGATGCCGGGGAGCGGGCGGGTGAGCCGGGAGATGGCGACCATCAGGTCGTTGAGCGTCACGTCGGGCCGCAGCCGGCCGTCGGTCCTCGCCCGTTCCATCAGCTCTTCCAGCGCGGTCTCCAGCCTGGCGATCTGCGTGCCGATCTCGCCGGAGTGGGTGTCGTCACCGTTGACGAGCAGTCCGCACATGGCGCCGACGTTGTCGTCGACGGCGGCGTGCGCGAAGCGGCCGAGCGCGGCGCAGGAGTCGCCGCCCGCGGCGGCCACCGCGGCCTCCGCCTCGGCGCGGTCCGCGCTGCGGGACACGACCGCCAGCAGGACGGCGTGCACCAGGGCGCGGCGGTCGGCGAAGTGCCGGTAGAGCGTGGCGTTGCCGATGCCCGCGCGGCGGGCGATCTCGTCGAGCGGGGCGTCGGGCCCGTACTCGACGAACATGTCCCGTGCCGCCGCGACGATCCGCTCCCGGTTGCGCAGCGCGTCCGCCCGCACCCGAGGCACCCGAACCGCGGATGCACCCCCGCTCCCCTCCCGCACGTCGTCGGCCACGCCGGCGAGCTCAGCGACAGTGGTCACAGCGATCACTCCTCTCCACGTCCGGCACGGTAACCGGGGACCGCATCCCCGGTTTTTCATTCACGTGCATGTAACGGGGAGAGAGTCCCCGGATATTTCACCCGGCGAATGTGACCTGCGTCACACGAGGGAGCGGGCCTCAGGGCAGGACGTGCAGGGATTCCGATCCCACCGGGCGGAAGCCCGCCGACTGGAAGGCGCGGACGCTGCGGGCGTTGCCGGCGGCGATCTGGGCCCAGACGGGGGTGGGGGTCAGGTGGCGGGCGGCGGTGGCCAGGGTGCGGCCGAGGCCGCGGTGGCGGGCGGACTCCTCGACCTCGACGGCGGCCTCCCAGCGGCCGGCGACGCCGCGGCCGAGGACCAGCACGCCGCCGTCGGCCGCCCATACCCGTACGCCGTCCCGCCGTGTGCGTGCGCGTACGACCCGCGGATGGCCGGGGTCGTCGATCTCCCGCAGCGCCACGGGGGGCTCGCCCGGCAGCGGTCCCGCGACCGTCAGGAGGTCGATGGTGTCGGTCGTGCGGCCCGACCGTTCGAGCAGCGCGGCCAGGAACCGCGGGTTCATGGCCGCGGCCAGCGCGTCGCATCCGGCCGCGGCCAGCTCCGCCCGCACCCACGCCGGGTCCTCGTCGGTGAAGACGACCGAGTGCGCGGTGAACGCGATCACCCCCGCGTCCCGCACCCCGTCCTGCCCGAGGACGGTCACCCCGCCGTCCGCGGGCGGGAAGTCCCCGCCGGCCGCCGCCTCCAGAATCCCCGCCAGTGCGCTCCCCATGCGCCGCAGCGTAGACCCGTGGGCTTCAGCGCAGCCCGTGCGCGTCGGCCCACGCGGCGATCGCCGCCGCGATCTCGGCGGGGCGGTCCTCGGAGGCGTGGTGGCCGGCCGCGCCGCAGGGGACGGTGGTGAGTGCGGCGATGTGGTCGGCGCACCAGGGCGCGAGGTCCGGGGTGATCCCGAGGGTGGGGGAGCCGGTGAAGGTGAGCAGCAGCTTGGGGGTCTCGGGCGAGGCGGCCAGCCACTTGCCGTACGCCTCGATGCGCGGGATCAGCTCGGCGGGCTCGCCGTCGACGGGGATCTGGCGTGCCCAGGCGAGCAGCGGGCGGCGGCTCTCGACGGTGGGGTAGGGGGCCAGGTAGGCGGCGAGTTCGGAGTCGGCGAGCGGGGTCAGGACGCCGCCGGTGAAGGCGGTGCGGACCAGCCGGTTCTCGCCGCTGATCATCTCCTCGCCCAGGCCCGGGGTGCGCAGCATCCGGGTGCGCTCGCGGGACTGCGGTGAGAGTTCGGCGCCGGACAGCGGCTTGACGAAGGTCTCGAAGAAGGCGACGCCCGCGACCCGGTCCGGGTGCCGGGCGGCCCGGTCCAGGGCCAGGGCGCCGCCCCAGTCGTGGCCGACCAGCACCACCCGGTCCAGGCCGAGCGCGTCGAACCAGGCGTCGAGGTAGCGGGCGTGGTCGGCGAAGGAGTAGGGGATGTCGGGCTTGCCCGAGCGGCCCATGCCGATCAGGTCGGGGGCGAGGACGCGGCCGGCGCCGAGGGCGGGGGCGACGTTGCGCCACGCCCGGGACGAGCCGGGGTTGCCGTGCAGCAGCACCAGCGGCGTGCCGGTGCCGGTCTCCTCGTAGTGGATCGTCGAGTCGAGGACGTCGATGGTGGGCATGGGGAGCCTCCGGAGGCGCTAAGTGTTAGTCGCACTAACGTTTACGGCACTAACGAACGTACATCGTTAGTGGGACTAACGCAACGGACTACGATGCCGCCATGACCGACTCCCCCCGCCCCACCCCCGACCGGCTGCGCGCCCTGCCGAGCCGGCTGCTCGGCTTCGCCGCCCTGCACGGCGACCGGCTGGTGAGCGAGGGCCTGGCGGCGGTCGGCGCCCGCAAGTGGCACTACCCGGTGCTCGCCGCGCTCCAGGAGTACGGCCCCGCCAGCCAGGCCGAGTTGAGCCGGCGGGCCAGGATCTACCGCAGCGACCTGGTCGCGGTGCTCAACGAACTGGCCGACGACGGCTACGTCGAGCGCACCCCCGACCGCGCCGACAGGCGGCGCAACGTCATCACCCTCACCGATCGGGGCCGACGCCGTCTGGACCAGCTCGACGGCCTGATCGACACCTTCCAGGGCGAGTTGCTCGCCCCGCTCACCGCCGACGAGCGCGACGAGCTGGTTCGGCTGCTGACCGTGCTGGTCGCCCACCACGGCGAACGGATGTGAGAGGAGCCGGCGGTGATATCGGAGCCGGAGCTGACGGGAGGTCCCGACGAGGGCGGGGCCGAGGTGATCAGCGACGCGGACCGGGCGCCGCGGTGGGGCGGGGCGCGGCGCCCGTGGGTGTGGGGCGTCGGCGGGGTGCTGCTGGCGTCCGCGGTGTGGGCGGGCGGGCTGCGGGCGTGGTCGGCCGAGCACGGCGGGCCGCCCGACCTGCACGGCTACGTCCTCGGTGACAGCCCCTGCGCGGGCAGCACGCTGGCCCCGCTGACCCGGGCGCTGCACGCCTCGTACAGCACGGCGGTGACGCCGGCGGCGGCCCGGCTCGGCCCTGTCCTCGACCAGATCCGCTGCTCCCTGTCGGTGGGCGCACCCGACGGCGCCGGCGGTACGGCCTCCTACGACGTCTTCGTGACCATCGACCTGCACAAACGGACCGACCCGCGGGCGGAGTTCGAGGACCAGGCGCAGATCGACGGCTCGGACCTGACGCCGGTGAAGTCCGTGCGCAAGGTCACCGGGCTCGGCGACGAGGCGGTCGCGCAGACGCTCAGCCGGCTCAGCGAGGAGCTCAAAGTCCTGCACGGCGGCGCGGTGTTCACCCTCACGCTCACCGGCTACACCACCGACTACGTCTCCGACGACACGCTCGGCGCGCTGCACGGCGGACCGCGCCATGTCGCCTCGGACATCGGACGTTTCGAACCCGCCCTGGTCGAGGCGATGCGGAATGTGATGAAAGACCAGGCTTCGCCCAGGAGTTGACCTGTTGCGGCGGAAATCGGCTCCACGCCACTGAGCGCAGGATCTTGCGCAAGAAAGTTACTTTCTCGCAATGATGAGCGTGGATATTGCGGACCGGTGTCCGCGACATTACGGTGCCCCTTGCGTTGACGCTCCACCCCCACCGGTGCAGACCCGGCATTCTGTGTCGAAAGGAGCCCGTGATGTTCCGTGAACCCCCCCACCCCCGAGGCCGGCTGAGACGAGCGGTCGCCGTCGTCGGCAGCACCGCGCTGCTGACCACCGGCGGCGTGCTCGCGCTGAGCGCCGCCGCCCCCGCCTACGCCGCCGCCACCGGCGGCAGCGGCGCGAACCTGCCCTACGTCGAGGTGCAGGCCGAGAGCTCCGCCACCAACGGCAGCCAGATCGGCCCGAGTTGGGCTGCGGGCCAGCTCGCGGACGAGGCGTCGTACCGCAAGGCGGTGACCCTGTCGGGCAGCGGGAAGTTCGTCACCTTCACCACCCCGGTGGCGACCAACTCGATCGACTTCCGCTACAGCATCCCCGACGGCTCGGGCGGCTCGGTCTACACCGCCCCGCTGTCCTTCGCCATCAACGGCACCGCGCAGCCCGACTTCACCCTGACCAACGCCTACAGCTGGTACTACGGCAGCTACCCGTTCACCAACCAGCCGGGCAGCAACCCGCACCACTTCTACGACGAGGTCCACCGGCTGCTGCCGCAGACCTATCCGGCCGGCACCACCTTCACGTTGCAGACCGGCGGCGGCAGCGCCGTCACCACCATCGACTTCGCCGACTTCGAGCAGGTCGGCGCGGCCCTCCCGCAGCCGTCCGGCTCGGTGTCGGTCACCAGCAAGGGCGCCGACGCGACCGGCGGCGCCGACGCGACGGCGGCCTTCAACGCGGCCATCGCCGCTGCCGGTTCCGGCGGCACCGTGTGGATACCGCCGGGCACGTACAACATCCCCGGGCACATCATCGTCAACAACGTGACGGTGGCGGGCGCCGGCATGTGGTACTCGACGGTCAAGGGCTCGGCCCCCGGCTTCTACGGCAACTACCAGCCGAACCCGAGCAGCAACGTGCACCTGCAGAACTTCGCCGTCTTCGGCGACGTGCAGGAGCGCAACGACGGCGCGCAGGTCAACGGCATCGGCGGCGCGCTCAGCAACTCCACGGTCTCCAGCGTGTGGATCGACCACCTCAAGGTCGGCGCCTGGATGGACGGGCCGATGGACAAGCTGACCTTCACCGGGATGCGCATCCGCGACACCACGGCCGACGGCATCAACTTCCACGGCGGCGTGACCAACTCGACGGTCACCAACAGCGAGATCCGCAACACCGGTGACGACGGCATCGCCACCTGGGCGGACTCCGCCCTCGGCGCCGACGCCAACGACACGATCTCCAACAACACCGTCGAGACGCAGATCCTCGCCAACGCCATCGCGATCTACGGCGGCCACGACAACACCGTCAGCGGCAACCTGGTGATGGACACCGGCCTCGCGCAGGGCGGCGGCATCCACGTCGGCCAGCGCTTCACCTCCACGCCGGTCGGCACCACCAACATCACCGACAACACCATGATCCGTGCCGGCAGCCTCGACCCGAACTGGCAGTTCGGCGTCGGCGCGCTGTGGTTCGACGGCAGCCAGGGCGCCATCACCGGCCCGATCAACGTCACCAACGCGCTGATCCAGCAGAGCCCCTACGAGGCCGTGCAGTGGGTCGAGGGCACGGTGAGCGGGGTCAACCTCAACAACGTGACCATCGCCGGCACCGGCACCTTCGCGCTGCAGGAACAGACCGGCGGCGCCGCGAAGTTCACCAACGTCACCGCGACCGGCGTCGGCGCCTCCTCGCCGGTCTACAGCTGCGAGGGCGGCAACTTCGTCGTCACCGACGGCGGCGGCAACTCCGGCATCACGGGGACGCCCTTCTGCGGCGGCTTCCCCGCCCCGGTCTTCCCGCCCTACCCGGCCAGCGGCGTCACCGCCACCCCGGGCGCGCTCGACTTCGGTGCTGTCGCGACCGGTTCGACCAGCGCCGCGCAGACCGTGACCGTGTCCAACCCGACCGGCTCCGCCGCCGCCGTCTCCGCGCTGTCCGCCTCCGGCGACTTCGCGCAGACCAACACCTGCGGCAGTTCGGTGCCTGCCAACGGCTCGTGCACCGTCAGCGTCACCTTCAAGCCGACCGCGGCCGGCACCCGTACCGGCACGCTGACCGTCACCGCGGGCGGCAACACCTCCACCGTCACGCTGAGCGGCACCGGCACCGCGCCCGGCCCGGTGCTCAACACCAACCCGGCGAACCTGTCGTTCGGCGGCACGGTCGTCGGTTCGACCGCCGCCCCGCAGACGGTGACCGTCACCAACTCCGGCACCACGGCCGCCACCGTCTCGGCCGTCGCCGCCACCGGTGACTTCACCCAGACCAACAACTGCTCCTCGCTCGCGGTCGGCGCGTCCTGCGCGGTGACCGTGACCTTCAAGCCGACCGCCGGCGGCACCCGCAACGGCACGCTGACGCTGACCAGCAACGCCAACAACAGCCCGACCACGGTCGCGCTGAGCGGCGCCGGCATCGACAGCGCCACCGACGTCGCCGCCGGCCGCCCGGCCACCGCGAGCTCCACCAACGGCACCTTCGCGCCGGGCAACGTCACCGACGCGGACGCCTCCACCTACTGGGAGAGCGCCAACGGCGCCTTCCCGCAGTGGGTGCAGGTCGACCTCGGCCAGAACTACAGCGTCGGCAAGGTGACGCTGCGGCTGCCGCCGTCCACCGCGTGGGCGACGCGTACGCAGACGCTGTCCGTCCAGGGCTCCACGGACGGCACCTCCTTCAGCACCCTGTCGCCCTCCGCGGTGCGGACCTTCGACCCCAACACCGACAACAACACGGTGACCGTCACCTTCACCGCGGCCACCGCCCGCTACGTACGGATCAACGTCACCGCCAACTCCGGCTGGAGCGCGGCCCAGCTGTCCGGGCTCTCGGTCTACCCCGGCGGCGGCACCAACCCGTCGTCCGCGACCCTGGCGGTCACCCCGTCCTCGCTCACCTTCGCCGCCCAGGCGCCCGGCACCACCAGCGGCGCCCAGAACGTGACGGTGACCAACACCGGTTCGGCCGCGGCCTCGATCAGCTCGGTCTCCGCCTCCGGCGACTTCACGCAGACCAACACCTGCGGCAGCTCGCTCGCCGCGGGCGCCGCCTGCACGGTCGCGGTGAAGTTCGCCCCGACCGCGTCCGGCACCCGCACCGGCACCCTGACGATCACCAGCAACGCGACCAACAACCCCACCACCGTGGCCCTGACCGGCACCGGAACCGGCACGGTCAGCACGAACCTGGCGGCCGGCCGGCCGACCAGCGAGTCCAGCCACACCGACGTCTACCCGTCGTCCAACCTCACCGACGGCAACCAGGCCAGCTACTGGGAGAGCGCCAACAGCGCCTTCCCGCAGTGGGCGCAGGTCGACCTCGGCTCCGCGCAGAGCGTCAGCAGGGTCGTCCTGCAGCTGCCGGCCGGCTGGGGCTCGCGCAACGAGACGCTGTCGATCGGCGGAAGCACCGACGGCAGCAGCTTCAGCACCCTGAAGTCCTCCGCGTCCTACGCCTTCACCCCGGGCGCGAACAACACCGTCACGATCACCTTCACCGCGGCGACCGAGCGGTACGTGCGGGTGACGGTCACCGCCAACGACGGCTGGCCCGCGGGCCAGCTCTCCGAGGTCCAGGTGTGGAACACCTGACACGCGCCGCCCGCTGAACGCCAGGGCCGCCGGGTGCATGGGCACCCGGCGGCCCTGTGCACGTCGCCGCCGCTGACCGGGCCGGAACGGATCTCAGCAGGCCGGGACGCCGCTCACCGGGACGCCGCTCACCAGGCCGGGGATCACCAGGCAGGAGCTCACCAGGTCGGGATGAAGCCGCCGTCGATCGTGAAGTCGCTGCCGGTGATGTTGGCGGCGCGGTCGCCGGCCAGGAAGAGCACCAGGTCCGCGACCTCCGCGGGGCGGGAGAAGCGGCCGGTCGGCATCCCCTGCGAGGTCTGCTCGATGACGTCCTTGGCCGCGCCGCCCGAGGCCGCCGACACCGTCGCCGCCACACCCCCGCTGCCCAGCCACAGGTCGGTCTCCACCGGCCCGGGGCTCACCGTGTTGAGCCGCACGCCCTTCGGCCCGACCTCCTTCGACAGCGCCTTGGAGAAGGCGACCAGCGCCGCCTTGCCCGCGCTGTAGTCGATGACCATCGGGTCGGGCAGCGTCGCGTTGACCGACGCGACCGTCACCACGGAGCCGCTGCCGGCCTCCAGCATCAGCGGCAGCGCGGCCCGGGTGACCCGCACCGCGGCCAGCAGGTTCAGGTCGACCGTCCGCTGCCACTCCTCGTCGGTGACCGACAGGAAGCCGCCGGTGCGGACCGGGGCGGTGCCCACGTTGTTGACCAGCACGTCGACCCGCCCGCCGGCCGCGTCCACCAGCCGCCCGGCCGCCGCCGGATCCGCCAGGTCGGCCCGTACCCACTCGACGCCGCCGCCCGCGACCAGCGCGTCCAGCTCCGCCGAGGTCCCCCGCGACCCCGCGAGCACCCGCGCGCCCGCCCCCGCGAGCGCCGCCACCACGGCCAGCCCGATCCCCTTGCTCGCCCCGGTGACCACGGCGGTCCTGCCCTGCAGCTCGCCACTCATCGTGCGTCCACTCCTCGTAAGTGCGGAATCCGTGCTGCTACGGATGCTAGGGCGAGGACCAGCTGTTGCCGGGGCCTGCGGAGGCCGGTGCCCGGTGTCGTACCCTGACAGCCCCCTGACCGGCCCCGTCGGAGAGTTGACGCACATGCCGCAGCCCGACCTGCTGACCCAGTTGCGCGACGGTGCGCGCGAGCGGCGCCTGACCCGTCCCAAGGGGCCGGAGCTGGCGTCCGTCGAGGACCTCGCCGGGCCCGGCGGGGTGCCGCTGCGGCGCTACCGGCCCGGCGGCCCGGGTCTGCCGCTGCTGGTCTTCCTGCACGGCGGCGGCTTCGTCTTCTGCGACCTGGACACCCACGACCGCACCTGCCGCCGTATCGCCCGCGCCTGCGACGTCGACGTGCTGGCCGTCGACTACCGCCTCGCCCCCGAGCACCCGCACCCCGCCGCGCTGGACGACGCCGTCGCCGTCCTGGCCTGGGCGCGGCCGGACGCGGTCGCCGGGGACAGCGCCGGCGGCTTCCTCGCCGCGGCGGCCTGCCTGGCGCTCCGGGACGCGGGCGGCCCGCTGCCCGGCCTCCAGGCCCTGATCTGCCCCAACACCGACCTCACCCTCAGCCGGCCCTCGATCACCGAGAAGGGCACCGGATACGGCCTGGACGCCGACACGCTGGCCTTCTTCGCCGCCTCCTACGTCCCCGACCCCGCCGCCCGCGCCGCCGCGAGCCCGCTGCACGCCCCCGACCTGGCGGGCCTGCCGCCCGCGCTGGTCGTCACCGCGGAGCACGACGCGCTGCGCGACGAGGGCGAGGCCTACGCCGAGCGGCTCGCGGCCGCAGGCGTCCCCGTACGCCTGCGCCGCGAAGCCGGGCTCCCGCACGGCTTCATCCAGGGCATGGACCTCACGGACGAGTCCGCCGCCGCGGCCCACACCCGCTTCTTCACCGACCTGCGCGAACTCGTCAGAGCGTCGGCGCAGGCGCCGGGTGGCAGGTGAAGCCCAGCCGGGTCAGGGCGCGGACGATCTCCGTGGTCGTGAAGTCGCGCCGGTCCTGACGGGTGATGATCGCCCCGACCTGCTTGACGGGGTACTGCTTGCGGCCGATGGTCACCGAGGCGTCGGTGACCGGCTCGGGCTTGATGCCGCTCATGGACTTCTCGACCTCCTCCTTGACGAGGTCGAAGGAGAAGTGGGCGATGACGCAGCGCATGATGCCTCCGCAGTGTGCGAGAAGGGGGACGTTCAGGACCTGCGGCGTGCGGGCCGGCGCCCGTACCGCGACCGGGGGGACCCGGCGGACCCGGGGGAGGAGGGCGCCGGCGTCACGGGCACCGGGATGCCGGACGGCGCCTGCGCACCGGTGATGCGCGACAGCTCGGCCTCACCGGAGCGCACCTGGGTGACCTCGGGGGTGATGCCCGCCGCGGCCATGAGCCGCGCCATCTCCCGCCGCTGGTGCGGCAGCACCAGCGTGACCACGCTGCCCGACTCGCCCGCGCGGGCGGTCCGGCCGCCCCGGTGCAGGTAGTCCTTGTGGTCGCTGGGCGGATCGATGTTGACGACCAGGTCGAGGTCGTCGATGTGGATACCGCGGGCCGCGACGTTCGTGGCGACCAGCGCGGTGACGTCACCGGTCTTGAAGCGGGCCAGCGTCCTGGTGCGCTGCGGCTGGGACTTGCCGCCGTGCAGGGCCGCGGCCCGCACCCCGCTGTTGAGCAGGTGCGTGGTGAGCCGGTCCACCGCGTGCTTGGTGTCCAGGAAGAGCAGCACCCGCCCGTCGCGCGCGGCGATCTCGGTGGTGGTGGCGTACTTGTCGGCGTCGTGCACGTGCAGCACGTGGTGCGTCATGGTGGTGACCGCGCCGGCCGCCGGATCGACCGAGTGCACGACCGGGTCGTTCAGATAGCGCCTGACCAGCAGGTCGACGTTGCGGTCCAGGGTGGCGGAGAACAGCATCCGCTGCCCCTGCGGGCGCACCTGGTCCAGCAGCTTGGTGACCTGCGGCATGAAGCCCATGTCGGCCATCTGGTCGGCCTCGTCGAGCACCGTGATGCCGACCTCGTCGAGCCGGCAGTCGCCGCGTTCGATCAGGTCGGCCAGCCGCCCGGGCGTGGCGACCACGATCTCGGCGCCGCGCCGCAGCGCCATCGCCTGCCGGCCGATGGACATGCCGCCGACCACGGTGGTGAGCCGCAGCTGCAGCGGGCGGGCGTACGGGGTGAGGGCGTCGGTGACCTGCTGGGCCAGTTCCCTGGTCGGGACCAGGACCAGGCCGAGCGGGCGGCGCGGCTCCGCGCGCCGGCCGACCTGCGCGGTGCGGATCAGCAGCGCGAGCCCGAAGGCCAGCGTCTTGCCCGAGCCGGTACGTCCCCTGCCGAGCACGTCGCGCCCGACGAGGGTGTTGGGGAGCGTGGCGGCCTGGATCGGGAACGGCTCGGTCACGCCCTGGGCGGTGAGCGCGTTCAGTACCGGCTGGGGTATCGGCAGCTCGGCGAAGCCCGCGACCGCGGGCAGTGCCGGAGTGATCGTGACCGGCATGGCGAATTCACCCTGCCGGGCGGCACCGGGACGGGTGCCCTGCCGCTGCGGCCCACCGCTGCGGCCGCCACCGCCACCGCCGCCGCGGCCCGGCGTACGGCTTCCGCCGCCGGAGCCGGCCGATCCGCGCGTGCCGCGCGATGTCCTGGAATATCGTTCGCTGTCGCGAGCCTGGCGAGTCATACAAGCCTTTCCTCGATGCGGCGCGTATCGAGGAATTCCCGGGTGCCGCCGGCCGTGTTCTGGCCGTGCGCGGGGAATTGCAGGAACGGGCCGGAACACGAACCCGGGTCCGCACCCGAAGGTGCGGACCCGGTTGTGCTGATGCGGGGTGCGTCAGGCGGGAACGATGTTCTCGGCCTGCGGACCCTTCTGGCCCTGGGTGACGTCGAAGGTCACCTTCTGGCCTTCCTGCAGCTCACGGAAGCCGGAGGCAGCGATGTTGGAGTAGTGGGCGAAGACGTCGGCGCCGCCGCCGTCCTGCTCGATGAAGCCGAAGCCCTTTTCCGAGTTGAACCACTTCACGGTGCCAGTAGCCATGTTACTTAATTCTCCTTGGGGCAATGCCGCCGGGCTCGCACTGCGCAAACCCGGTGTCGCCGAGATGATTACCCCGTCCGGAGAAAAGCACCGGAGTCAAAGCTTTGGGAACCACGACTGCAACTGGTTCCACCGTAGCACGGCGCAACCGGGCGGGCACGGGAACGAATTTCGCTGAGCCCGCCGCTCCATAAACCCTCTGCGGGGGTTCCGATGATTTCTGCCGTGGCGGGGACAGAAATCCTCAGGCGTCGGGGTCCGCCGAGTCGTCGCCGGCCGGCAGCCGGCCGCGCATCTCCTCGTTGAGCCGCCGGGCCTCCTCCAGCTGGTCCTCCAGGATGACGATCCGGCACGCGGCCTCGACCGGGGTACCGGAGTCGACCAGCTCACGGGCGCGGGCGGCGATCCGCAGCTGGTAGCGGGAGTAGCGGCGGTGACCGCCCTCGGACCGCAGCGGGGTGATCAGCCGCGCCTCGCCGATGGCACGCAGGAAGCTCGGGGTGGCGCCGATCATCTCCGCGGCGCGGCCCATCGTGTACGCCGGGTAGTCGTCGTCGTCCAGCCGGTCGGCGGCCCGCGGCGGGGGTTCAGGGGGCACGTGCACCTCTTGTGGATTGCGCCGGGCTTGGCCCGGCCGCACAAGGAATCCTACCGGGACGACGACAGCATTTCACCCCCACCCACTGCCTGCCCGAGGGCGAGTCCGGCCGCGATCACCGGGAGGGTCCGGCGGGAAGCCGCAGGCCCCGACCGCGGTGGAAGCGGTCGGGGCCTGCGGCGTGCACGGTGTGGGAGAGGTCAGAGCGTGCGGATCAGTGCTCGACCCACTGGGACCAGTCCATGTTCCAGCCGTTGATGCCGTTGTCGGGCTGGATCACCTTGTCCGGGGAGTTCACGACCTGGACGACGTCGCCGATCATCGAGTGGTTGTAGAACCAGGCGGCTGGGGTGTTCGGGTCGCCGCCGCCCTTGACGTCGTGCAGGCCGACGCAGCCGTGGCTGGTGTTCTCGTGGCCGAAGGTGGACACGGGGCGCCAGTAGTTGCCGTGGGTGTAGGTGCCGGAGTCCGACAGCCGCATGCCGTGCGGGACGTCCTTGATGCGGTAGGCGTTGCCCAGTCCCACGGACTGGGAGTCCATGTCCACGACCGGTTCCTTGCTCTCGATGACCATCTTGCCGTTGTAGGTGGTGTGCTGGGCGTCACCGAGGCTGGTGGGGAAGGTCTTGTAGACCGCGCCGTCACGGTAGATCGTCAGCATCTTCGTCTTGTTGTCGGCGACAGACGTCTGCGAGCGGCCGATGGTGAAGGTCACGTCCTTGTACTGGGCGCCGTAGGACGTCTTGGACGTCTTCACGCCGTCGAGCTTGAGGTGCAGCGTGACCTTCGTCCCGGGCTTCCAGTAGTTAGCGGGCCGGAAGTCGATGCGCTGCGAGCTGAACCAGTGGCCCTCGACCGGGACGCTGGGCTCGGCGGTGACGGTGATCGCGTGGCGGACGTCGGCCTGGTTGGTGACCGCCTTGTTGAAGCGGATCGACACCTCCATGCCCACGCCGTACGTCGCACCCTGGTCGACGTTGAAGATCCCGTAGTTGGTGGCCGTCGACGCCGGCGTCAGCGTGGTGAACGACGACTGCTCGCTCGCCGCCTTGCCGTCGGCGTCCGTGGCGGTGGCGGTGACCGCGTAGGTGGTGTGGGTGCGCAGCGCGCCCTTCGGCGTCCAGCTGGACCCGTCGGCGGATATCGCGCCGTCGACCGGGGTGCCGTCCTTGGCCGTCACGGCGACCTTGGTCAGCTTGCCCTTGGCGGCCGACACCTTCAGCGCGCCCGAGGTGTCCACGCCGGTGGCACCGTCCTTGGGCAGCACGCTGACCGTCGCCTGCGAGCCGTCGGCCGTGGCCGCGCCGCTCGACGAGGCCCCGTTCTTACCGTCCTGCGCGCTGGAATGCGCGTCCGCGTTGCCCCCGCACGCCGCGGCGCCGAGCAGGACGGCGCCCAGGGCGAGCGCCATGAGCCCCCTCCTGCCGCGTGCCCCCCGTACGCCCCGGCGCCCCGCCCAGGTGGCGGTGTCGGCCGCCGTCTGCTCCGTCATCACTCGTGTCTCCCCATTTCCGCAAAGGTCGCACTCTAGGAGAGCGCATCCGGGGTCCGCGGTTGCGGCTATTACATGACTGATACGTCACGTTCCCCGGCGCCGTTCACCCGGGGTGCCTTTGGCGGTCCTCCCCCGACCACCTGGGAGCCCCCTCGCGCCCCCGCAGGACCGCCCGCGGCGCCGCTCCCGGGCGCCTTCGCGCCCGCCCGATGTCCAGGGCCGCGTCTAAGTTCCGTAAACGTTGCCGGGTCCCTTGACAGTGCGGACGGCAGGGGAAGACTCTCCTGAGAGCGCTCTCACCTCCCCAACCCGGTACCGCGGCAAGGCCAGTTGCGGTACCGCCCCCCACAGGAGAAGGAGTACGACCGCATGTCGATCAGAGGCAAGCGATTGAGGCCGCCGGGCCGCGGGCCGCTCAGGCGGTTCGGGGTCGGGCTGCTGGCCGCGACGGCTGTGGCGGCCGTCACACTGGCCGGTTCCGGCCAGGCGACGGCCTCGGTGTCCGCCGGTTCCGCAGGCGCGGCCCCGGCTGCCGCGCAACCCGCCGCCGTCCAGCCCGCGGCGGTGCCCGCCGCGCCGGCCGGCTTCACCACCACCTGGAGCGACGACTTCAGCGGTGCCGCCAACACCGGGCTGAACACGGACACGTGGCGCTACGACGCCGGCGCCGGCTGGACCTTCGGGACCGGCGAGATCGAGACGATGACCAACAGCACGTCCAACGTCTACCAGGACGGCAGCGGCCACCTGGTGCTCAAGGCCCTGCACACCGGCACCGACCCGGCCGCCAACTGGACCTCGGGCCGGGTCGAGACGCAGGCCGACGGCTTCGGCGCCCAGCCGGGCGGCGTCGTGCGGATGCAGGCGTCGATCCAGCAGCCCGACGTGACCACCGCCAACGGCGCCGGCTACTGGCCGGCGTTCTGGATGCTCGGCTCACCGCTGCGGGTCGGGGTGCCGTGGCCCGGGTCCGGCGAGGTCGACATCCTGGAGGACATCAACGGCCGCAGCTCCGTCTTCGGCACCCTGCACTGCGGTGTCGGCTCCGGCGGCCCCTGCAACGAGACCAGCGGCGTCGGCAGCGGCGAGCGCGCCTGCTCCGGCTGCCAGACCGGCTACCACACCTACGCGGTGGAGGTCGACCGCTCGACCTCGCCCGAGCAGATCCGCTGGTACCTGGACGGCGCCAACTACTTCACGCTCAGCTCCAACCAGGTGGACGCGGCGGCCTGGGCCAACGCGGTCGACCACAGCTTCTACATCATCTTCGACCTGGCGATCGGCGGCGGCTTCCCCGCGGCCTTCGGCGGCGGCCCCAACGCCGCCACCGTCTCCGGCGGCCAGATGAACATCGACTACGTGGCCGTCTACAACAAGTCGCCCGACCACGGCGCCGACATCGCCAAGGGCAAGCCGACCACGTCCTCGTCCAACGAGAGCGCGACCTTCCCGGCGTCCAACGCCACCGACGGCGACATCACCACCCGCTGGTCCAGCGGCTTCTCCGACCCGCAGTGGCTGCAGGTCGACCTCGGCCAGAACTACAACCTCAACCACGCCACCTTGACCTGGGAGGCGGCGGCGTCCGCCTACCAGTTGCAGACGTCCACCGACGGCACCAACTGGACCACCGTCTACAGCAACAACAACAGCCCGGCCGACATCCAGGACACCAACCTGTCGGCGACGGCCCGCTACGTCAGGGTCTACGCCACGGCCAGATCCTCGCAGTACGGCGACTCGCTGTACGAACTCGCCCTGTACGGCAGCCCGTCGTCCGGCGGCGACCCCGGCGGCGGCCCGGCGACCCTGCTCTCGCAGGGGAGGACCGCGACCGCGTCGTCCTCGGAGAACGCGAGCTTCACCGCCCCGATGGCGGTGGACGGCAACGCCGGCACCCGCTGGTCGAGCGCCTTCACCGACCCGCAGTGGCTGCAGGTCGACCTCGGCGCGAGCCACACCGTCAGCCAGGTCGTCCTCAACTGGGAGACCGCGGCGGGCAAGTCCTACCAGATCCAGACCTCGCCCGACGGCACCAACTGGACCACCGTCTACAGCACCACGACCAGCACCGGCGGCAACCAGACCATCCCGGTCACCGGCACCGGCCGCTACGTCCGGATGAACGGCACCGCCCGCACCACGCAGTACGGCTACTCGCTGTGGGAGTTCCAGGTCTACGGCACCTGATCCCGCGCAGGCCCGCCGTTCCGGCCGCTCCGGTACGCACCCGCGTGCCGGAGCGGTCGCACGTTCAGCTCCTGCGACGCCGCCCGAGAAGGACGACGTTGCCGATCGCGGCGGCGGTCAGCACCGCCACGTTCAGCGTTCCGCTGCCCGCCGTCAGCCACCCGGCGTCACTGCCGTCGGCGACCGTGCGGGAGGCGAACAGCCCGCCGACGCCGGACAGCAGCGCGTAACCGCCGTAGACCGCCACCACAGCGGCGATGCCGCACGGCAGTGCCAGGACGATCGCGGCCAGGTAGTAGTGCCCGTCCTGGCGCACCGCGCCCGTGGCCGCGAGAACCGCGACCGTCCCCACGTACCCGTACTCCACCGGCCGTCTCCACCCCATGGCCGCAGTGTGGCAGCCCTCAGGAACGGGCCTGCAGCCAGGGCCAGTCGGCACTGCGGCCGGACTCCAGCAGCGGGATCATCCGGAACGCGTGGTCGGTGAGCCCGCCGAAGGTGTGCCGGCGGTCGTGGCCCGAGGGGGCCGCGCCGGCGACGTAGCCGGCCATGTTCCACATGTAGACCGGTACGTCCTTCGGTACGAGCGCGTCGACCTCGGTCGCCGGCATGCCGCCGTGCGCCGCGGCGTTGGACGGGAACCAACCCGGCCTGGTCTGCTCGTCGGTGACCACGATCACCCGGTCGTGGCCGTCGAAGTGCGCCGTGATCGCCGACGGGATGTCCGTGCCGTCGTGCCGCCCGAACGCCTCGACCAGCCGGAGCACGCTGCCGCCCTTGGGCACCCGGACGACCTTGTTGCGTATGCCGAACTCGACCAGCGTCGGCGCCTGCGCCCGTACCGCGAGTGCCGCGCCGAACACCGCCGCCTGCTCGGCCAGCGGGATGTCCGAGCCGTTCGGCGTCGAGAAGGCGTAGCCGGGGAACATCGACGGCGATCGGTCCACCAGGATCAGCGAACGGCCGCTCAGCGCAGGCACGTTGGACAGCGTCAGATTCAGCGCCCTGTCCAGCGCGTGCGCCCAGCGCAGCGAGTCGGTGTGCTTGTACGCGGCCCAGAGGCGGAAGGGCAGCATCCGGGAGCGGGCGATCTCCTGCGGGTCGGACAGCCGCCGCGCCACCTCCTCGGCGACGTCGTCGCCCACGCCCGCGCGGTCGAAGTTGCGCAGGTTGCGGGCCAGCGCGAAGACGCCCATCGAGGGGATCGCCGCCTCCCAGGCCGCCGCGTCCATCGGCCCCTGGAGCCAGCCGGCCAGCGACTCCCAGGTCATCCCGGCGGCCGCGAGCCGGTCCCGCCCGGTGGCGCCTGAGCGCACCAACTCCCGCCGCCGCTCGACCGGTTCCGCCAGCAGCGTGGCCCGCTCCCTGAGCACGCCGAGCTGCTCGGGGATCTCGCCGTCCCGGCCGTGCCGGCGGTCGATGGCGTGCCGGAACAGCTCGCCCTGCCAGGGCGCCTTCGGCGCCGCGTGCACCAGTTCCAGGACGTCGCCGAAGCGGAAGGCCGACGCGGCGGAGTCGTACTTGAGCAGTGCCTTCTCCGTGTAGAGCGCGCGGACCGCGTCGGCGACACCGCGCTTGACCGGCTTGGGCACAGCCCGCCCGTAGCGCGACATCCAGTACGCCAGCAGCTCGCCCGGCTCGTCGGCCCGGAGCAGCACCGAGGCGACGACCGCCCGGTTGCCGACCCGGCCGCCGTCCGCCGGCGGCTCGTCCGCCGCCAGCCGCGCGTGCACGAACTCGGCGGCGCCGACGATCGCCGCGGTCCGCAGGTTGCCCTCCCCGCGCAGCCAGCCCAGCAGCCCGGCCGTCCACTCCGGGTCCTCGACGGCCAACTGCCGTACGAGGGTGGTGAAACGGTCGTCGCGGTCGCCGCCCTTCTCGTAGAAGGTGTCGGTCCCGACGAGGTTGGCGACGGCCAGCAGGAACAGCTCCGACCTGGCGTCGCGCCGGTAGCCGGCCGCCCCCTCCGCGGTCGCCACCCGCTCCCCGGTGGTCCGCACCGGCGACGCGGCGGCCGCGCGGACGCGGCGGATGTTGAAACGGGCCATGCGAAATCTCCCCCTCGCGGCAAGCCGCACATGGCGTGAAGGGAGAGCGCAGCCCGGGTCGTCCGCCCCGCGGGCGCGGGGCGGACGACGGCTGTGCCTCCCGAGATCAGGTCGGCTGCGGCCCGCGGGGATCGACCCCCGCTCGCCCGAGGGCGATTCGCCAAAGAAGTATCCGCGGCCTGCGCACCGGGAGGTGCAGGACCATGCCCCGACGATAGCCCGCGCCCAGGCCCCGGCGCCTGGGTATTTCAGGCACCCCGCGGGCGGCGGGTACCCCGTACGGCGGCCACCGCTGGCGGGCGGTCCGCGGGGCACGCACGATGGGCCGCAGAGCACAGGCCGACGGACGACCCTGGAGAGCGAGAGCGACGTGGACGTCTTCCCCCCGCTGCCGCTGGAGGACTGGCGGGACACCAAGGAGACGCTGCACCGCTTCCTGCAGATCGTCGGCAAGATCCGGCTGGCCGGTAGCCCCCGCAGCAACCACTGGTGGAACGTCCCGTTCCATCTCACCGGGCAGGGCGTCACGACCCGCCCGATGGGACCCGTCCGCGGCGGGGACTCCTTCTGCATCGACTTCGACTTCGTCGCCCACCGGCTCGTGGTGCGGACGCTGGCCGGCCGGCAGGTGTCCTTCCCGCTGGCCGGCCGGTCGGTCGCCGACTTCTACCGGGACACCGTCACCGCCCTGGTCGCGCTCGACATCGACGCGGAACCGGAGCACCCGTACCCGTACGACCTTCCCGACGCGCGCCGGCCCTTCGCCGAGGACCACGAGCACCGCAGCTACGACACCGCCGCGGTCACCCGCTACTGGCACATCCTCAGCCAGGTCGACCTGCTGCTGGAGCGGTACGCGGCCGGCTTCTCCGGCAAGACCAGCCCGGTCCACCACTTCTGGCACACCTTCGACATCGCGGTGACCCGCTTCTCCGAGCGCGAGATCACCCCGCCCGCCGGCGCCGACCCGGTCACCCGGGAGGCGTACTCGCGCGAGGTGATCAGCGCGGGCTTCTGGTTCGGCGACGACACCGTGCCCGCGCCCGCCTTCTACTCCTACACCGCCCCCGAACCGCCCGGCCTGGCCGACCGCCCGCTGTACCCGGACGCCGCCCGGTGGTCCGAGGCCCGCGGCAGCCACATCGCGCTGCTGATGTACGACGACGCCCGCGCCGCCGCCGACCCCTGGGACACCACGCTCCGCTTCCTCGACAGCGCCTACCGTGCGGGAGCCGAGCTGACCCACTGGGAGCGCACCCGCGAGTGCCCCGGCGGCATCACCGACCCGCGGCTGCGCACCTCCCCCGCGGCGGGCTGACGCTCGTACGCCGCCGCCCGGCTCGCCGCCCGGTCGTGCTCAGTACTGCCAGTGCGCCCTTCCGGACACCATCCTGCACGTGATGGAGCGGCCGCTCGGTCCGTGGTGGTGCTGCCGAGGTCTGCGTTCCGGCAGAACTGGCCGAGCCGATCCTCAGCCGCCGGTGGCGTCCCCCGCGCCCCTGGCGGTCGCCCTCCTGGGCGCCTTCGGCCGGGGGCGGTGGTCGGGTGGGCTCCCCTGGCGCGGGGGTGCCTGTGAGGGGCGCGGGGAACTGCGCGGCCGGCAGTCGACGGGCTGCACGTCGTCACCGGCCCCGGAGGGGCAATCGCTGTCGTCTTCCGGCCACCGGCCGGTGGTGGGTGCGCGGGGCTTCCGCGAGCGGGGAAGGAGGGTGTCCGTGCAGGCGGATAGCCTGCGGGGAGGAGTGGGCGAACGGCCGGGAGAGGGTGCGGGCAGGTGGCGGTGCGGTCGTGGGAGGGGGCAGGCGGCCAGGCCGGCACCCCGGTCGACCGGGCGCGGGTGATCGCCGCGCTGCCCGTGCTCGCCGCGGGAGAAGCGGGGTTCCTGCCCGCCGACCCGCCCCGCCAGGGGCGCATCGCGTTCTGGACGCCGGGCGGGGAGCCGCCCGATGTCGGGGTGGCGCCGGAGGACCTGGAGGTCGCCGGCTCCGTACGGCCCGTGCGGGCCGTCCTGCTTCCCGTCGAGCACGCGCTCCAAGTGCTGACCCGCTGCCGATCCCTCGGCACCGCGGGGCGCGCGTCGGCCGGTACGGCCTTCTGGGGCGCCGCGGCCACGATGGGGCTGAGCCTGCTCGCCCGCGGGCAGGTGCAACCCGCGGGTGCGGAGGCGGGCGGCTGGCGGGCCGGTCCGCTGGAGGGCGCCGACCGCGACCGGCTTGACGCGCTCGCCGCAGCCATGCCGCCCGAGGCGCGAACGACGGTACCGGCCGAGCCGGAACCGCTGCTGCGGGCCTTCCTGGACGCGGTGGCGGACGCGCTCACCCGTACGGCGCCCACCCGGCAACCGGCGCGGCCGGCGCGGTCGGCGGTGCCGGCGAGGCCCGCGCCCGCCCCGCAAGCCCCACCGCCCCCGCCCGCCCCCGGCGTGACGATCTCCCTGCGCGTCGAGCCCACGGAGGAGCAGACCTTCCGCGCGGTCGTCCAGCTGGCGAGCGTGGCCGACCCCGCGGCCCTCACCGACGCCGCCCGCCTGTGGGCGGGCACCGCCGCGGCGCCGGAACTGTTCGGCCCGCACGCCCGTACCGACGTCGCGACCGCGCTGCGCCGCGCCGCCCGCGTATGGCCGCCGGCCGGCCGGCTGCTGAGCGCGCAGGACCCGGCCGAGCTGGAGCTGTCCGGCGACGAGGCGACCGCCCTGCTGGGCCTGGCGGCGACGCGCCTGGCCGCCGCCGGGATCGCCGTGCACTGGCCCAGGGACCTGGTGCGTGGCCTGACCGCCACGGGAGTGGTCGAGCCGGTGCGCGAGGCACCGCGGTCCTCCGCCGAGACCTTCCTGTCCTCCGGCAGCGTGCTGGGCTTCCGCTGGCGGGTCGCGCTCGGCGAGCAGGAACTCACCGCGGGGGAGCTGGAGCGCCTGGTGCACACGCACCAGCCGCTGGTGCGGCTGCGGGACCATTGGGTGGTCGTGGACCACGAGCTGGTACGCCGCCTGCGCCGCCGCCGGCCGCCGCTGACCGCGATCGACGCCCTGCGTGCGGCGCTGACCGGCGGCGTCGAGCTGGACGGCGGCGAGCGGGTGCCGGTCACGGCCGGCGGCGTGCTGGCCGAGCTGCGGGCACGTATCACCGAGCCGGGTGGCGAGCCCGGCTCCCGCCAAGGCCCGCCGCAGGCACTCGCCGGAACCCTGCGGGACTACCAGCTCCGCGGCCTGGACTGGCTGCACCGGATGACCTCCCTGGGCCTCGGCGGCTGCCTGGCCGACGACATGGGCCTCGGCAAGACGGTCACCCTCATCGCGCTGCACCTGCGCCGCCAGGAGCACGCGGCCACCGCGGGCCCGGCCCTGGTGGTCTGCCCGGCCTCGCTGCTGGGCAACTGGGAGCGCGAGATCCGCCGTTTCGCCCCCGCCGCCCCCGTGCACCGCTTCCACGGCCCGGGCCGCGACCTGGCAGGGACGGACGGCGGCGGCTTCGTCCTGACCACGTACGGGACGATGCGCCGCGACGCCGACCTCCTGGCCGCGGCCCACCCCTGGGGCCTGCTGGTCGCCGACGAGGCCCAGCACGCCAAGAACCCGCACTCCCGCACCGCGCAGGCGCTGCGCGCGATCCCCTCAGGCGGCCGCGTCGCGCTGACCGGCACCCCGGTCGAGAACAACCTCACCGAGCTGTGGGCCGTCCTCGACTGGACCACCCCGGGCCTGCTCGGCAGCCTCCCGTCCTTCCGCGACCGCTACGCACGGGCCGTCGAGGGCGACCGGGACACCCGCGCGGCCGCGCAACTGGCCGCCCTCGTACGCCCCTTCATGCTGCGCCGCCGCAAGTCCGACCCGGGCATCGCGCCGGAGCTGCCGCCCAAGACCGAGACCGACCGGCCGGTCTCCCTCACCAGGGAGCAGGTCGCCCTCTACGAGGCCCTGGTCCGCGAGCAGATGGCCGAGATCGAGGGCAGCGAGGGCATGGCCCGGCGCGGCCTGGTGATGAGGCTGCTCACCGGCCTGAAGCAGGTCTGCAACCACCCGGCGCAGTTCCTCAAAGAGCCCGCGGGCGCGAAACTGCCGGGCCGCTCGGGCAAGCTGGCGCTGCTGGACGACCTGCTGGACACCGTCCTCGCCGAGGACGACTCGGCCCTGGTCTTCACCCAGTACGTGTCGATGGGACGGCTGATCGAACGCCACCTGGCCGCCCGGGGCGTCGGCACCGCCTTCCTGCACGGCGGCACCCCGGTCGGGCGCCGCGAGCGGCTGGTCGACGACTTCCAGGCGGGCGGCCCGCGGGTGTTCCTGCTGTCGCTGAAGGCGGCCGGCACGGGCCTGAACCTGACCCGCGCCGGGCACGTCATCCACTACGACCGCTGGTGGAATCCGGCGGTCGAGGACCAGGCCACCGACCGGGCGTACCGGATCGGCCAGACCCGTCCCGTGCAGGTGCACCGGCTGATCGCCGAGGGGACGGTGGAGGACCGGGTCGCGGAGATGCTGCGCGGCAAGCGCGAACTCGCCGACGCCGTGCTGGGCGCGGGGGACGGCGAGGCGGCGCTGTGCGACCTGAGCGACGGGGAGCTCGCCGAGCTGGTCACCCTGCGAAGGCCCCGCCGCTGAGCACGGGGGTGATCTAAAGTGCTGCGGTCAGTAACTGTCACCCGTCACACCGTCGCCACGTCACCCCCCGTGACCCGGCGGCCTCGTGACCCGGAGAAGGACCAGAAGGACCAACGGACCATGGCGACCGAGACGTTCGAGTTCCAGGTGGAAGCCCGCCAGCTTCTGCAGATGATGATCCACTCGATCTACTCCAACAAGGACGTGTTCCTGCGCGAGTTGATCTCCAACTCCTCCGACGCGCTGGACAAGCTGCGGCTCGAAGCGCTCCGCGACGACGCGCTCGGCGCGGACGTGTCCGACCTCCACATCGCCCTGGACGCCGACCCGCAGGCCCGCACGCTGACCGTGCGGGACAACGGCGTCGGCATGTCGCGCGACGAGGTCGTCGAGCTGATCGGGACGATCGCGAACTCGGGTACGGCGGCCTTCCTGCGGGAGCTGAAGGAGTCCGGCGACGCGGCGGCCCCGGCGCAGGGCCTGATCGGCCAGTTCGGCGTCGGGTTCTACTCCAGCTTCATGGTCGCCGACGAGGTGACGCTGCTGACCCGGCGGGCGGGCGAGAGCCAGGGCACCCGCTGGACGTCGAGCGGCGAGGGCACGTACACGGTGGAGACCGTGGACGACGCCCCGCAGGGCACCGCGATCACGCTGCGGCTCAAGCCGGAGGACACCGAGGACCGGCTGCACGACTACACCTCGCCGTGGAAGCTCAGGGAGATCGTCAAGCGCTACTCGGACTTCATCACCTGGCCGATCCGGATGGCCGCGGCGCCGACCGCGGAGGCCGACGACGCCGGCGCGGACGACGCCGAGCCCGCCGGCCCCGAGACCCTCAACTCGATGAAGGCCCTGTGGGCGCGCTCCCGCGACGAGGTCGGCGAGGACGAGTACCACGAGCTGTACAAGCACATCAGCCACGACTGGACCGACCCGCTGGAGACCATCCGGCTGCACGCGGAAGGCACCTTCGAGTACCAGGCGCTGCTGTTCATCCCCGCCCACGCGCCCCAGGACCTCTTCGTCCAGGGTTACAAGCGCGGCGTGCAGCTGTACGTGAAGCGGGTGTTCATCATGGACGACTGCGAAGCGCTGATGCCGTCGTACCTGCGCTTCGTCAAGGGCGTGGTGGACGCGCAGGACCTGTCGCTGAACGTGTCCCGGGAGATCCTGCAGCAGGACCGGCAGATCCAGCTCATGCACCGCAGGCTGGCCAAGAAGGTGCTCTCGACGGTGAAGGACATGAGGTCCGCGCACCCCGAGCGCTACGCCACCTTCTGGCGGGAGTTCGGCCGCGTCCTGAAGGAGGGCCTGCTCGGCGACACCGAGAACCGCGACGCCATCCTCGGGGTGTCCTCCTTCGCCACCACCCACGACAAGGATCAGCCGACGGGGCTGGCGCAGTACGTGGAGCGGATGAAGGAGGGCCAGGAGCACATCTACTACCTGACCGGCGAGTCGCGCCAGGCCATCGAGAACTCCCCGCACATGGAGGCCTTCCAGGCCCGCGGCATCGAGGTGCTGCTGCTCACCGACCCCGTCGACGAGGTGTGGGTCGACACCGCCCCGCAGTTCGACGGCCGGGAGTTCCGCTCGGTCGCCAAGGGCGACGTCGACCTCGGCAGCGAGGAGGAGAAGGAGCAGGCGGGGACCGAGCGCGAGAAGCAGCAGGAGGAGTACGCGGGCCTGCTGACCTGGATGGCGGAGCGGCTGACCGAGCACGTCAAGGAGGTGCGCCTCTCCTCCCGGCTGACCGTCTCGCCCGCCTGCATCGTCTCCGACACCTACGACGTGACCCCGGCGCTGGAGAACCTCTACCGCGCGATGGGCCAGGAGATCCCGCACCCCAAGCGCATCCTCGAACTCAACCCGGCCCACCCCCTGGTGACCGCGCTCAACCGCGGCCACGCGGCGGACCCGGCGGCTCCCGAGCTGGCCGAGTCCGCGGAGCTCCTGCACAGCCTGGCGCTGCTGGCCGAGGGCGGCGAACTCCCCGACCCGGCGCGTTTCGTCAAACTGATGGCCACCCGCCTGGAGCGCACCGTCTGAGCCCGGTCCCGGAAAGCGCGGCGTACGGCCAGGGGCACGGAACCTGGCCGTAGCGCCCCGCATGACATGCTGGTGGGATGCAACTCTCCTTCGCCGATGCTCAGACCCCCGAGCCTGCACCTGGGGACGGCGAAGGGGCTTTCCGTCTGGAGCGCCGATTCGACGCCCCTTTCGTGGCGGCACTCGCAATGCGCGAGAAGCAGGTCCAGCAGTCGTACCGCCCCATCATCAGCATTCACAAGTGGTTCGCCCGGCGCCCGGGAAGTGTTTTCCGCAGCCTGATCCTCTCCGAATTCGCGGAAAAGGAACTCCAGGAGGCGTACTGGGAGGGAAACCGCTTCGACGGGGTGGTCGCCGATCCGTTCATGGGCGGCGGGACGACGATTTTCGAGTCCCTGCGGGTCGGCGCCAGCGCGGTGGGCTGCGACATCAACCCCATGGCCTACTGGCTGGTGCGGCAGGCCGTGGACCCGATCGACCTCGACGCATTCCGTGCGGCGGGCCGCCAGGTCTTCGACGAGCTGAATTCCCGGGTCGGCGAACTCTACAAAACCGCCTGCACATCCTGTGACAGGGAAGCGGACGTCAAGTACTTCCTCTGGGTCAAGACGTGCGCGTGCCCGGGATGCGGCGGCCTGACGTCGCTCTTCCCCGGTTACCGGGTGGCCGAGTCCGTCCGGCACCCGAAAGAGGTCTTCACCTGCCCCGCCTGCGACGTCCTGCAGGAATTCGCGAAGGGCGACAAGAAGGCCTGCGCCTCGTGCGGGCTCGACCTGTCGCAGGGGAACACCCGGCGCGGCAAGACGGTCTGCCTCGACTGCGGGACCGAGTTCGCCCACCTGAAGGAAATGGGCGGACCGCCGCAGCACCGGCTTTTCGCGATCGAGTACCAGTGCTCCCACTGCTACGCGAGCACGCCGGGCCGCCAGTTCAAGAGCCCGGACGGCGACGACCACCGCAGGCTCCGGCAGGCCGACGAACTGCGGGCGGCCTCCCCGGTCTCCGATCTGATCCCCGACGAGTCCATCCCCGAGGGCGACGAGACCAACCGCCTGCACCGGTGGGGGTACTCGCACTACCGGGAGCTGTTCAGCAGCCGCCAGCAGTTCGGCCTCGGCATCCTGGCCGACATCATCAGGAACGTCGGGGACCGGCGCATGCGGCACGCGCTGGCCACGGTCTTCAGCGACTTCCTGCGCTACCAGAACCTCCTGTGCCGCTACGACACCTACGCGCTGAAGTGCCAGGACATCTTCTCGGTGCACGGCTATCCGGTCGGCCTGGTCGCGTGCGAGAACAACCTTCCCGGCATTCCGCGGGTCGGGTCGGGCTCCTTCATCCACTTCGTGGAGAAGTTCGCCAAGGCGAAGAAATACGCGCAGGCACCGTACGAGACGACGCACAACCGCGGGGCCAAGAAGCTCGTGCCGACGCCGGGGGAGTCCATCGAGGCGGCCGTCGTGTCGGCGGAACCGCGTCCCGCCGACCGGGCGGCCTGGCTGAACTGCTCCCCCTCCCACGCCCTGGACCTGCGCGCGGAGAGCCTGGACGCGGTCTTCACCGACCCGCCGTATTTCGACAACGTCCAGTACGCGGAGCTGATGGACTTCTGCTTCGTCTGGCTGCGCAGAATACTGGCCGACGAGGTCGAGCCGTTCCGCCGGGAGTCGACGCGGACCGCGTTCGAGCTGACCGGGAACCGCACGCTGGGGCGCGGGCTCGACACCTTCACCCGCGGGCTGAGCGAGGTCTTCGTCCGGATGTCGGGGGCGATGAAGCGCGGCGCCCCCTTCGCCTTCACCTACCACCACAACGACGCCGCAGCGTACGTGCCGCTGGTGGTGGCGATGCTGGACGCCGGATTCACCTGCACGGCCGTTCTGCCCGCGCCCGCGGAGATGGCCGCGTCCCTGCACATCGCGGGGACGAACTCCTCGATCCTCGACTCGGTCTTCGTGTGCAGGAAGAGGGAATTCGTCGCTTCCGCCACATCCGCCCCTTCTGCGCCTTCTGTTCCGCATCCCCGGGGGTCGATCGCCGCCGCGGTGCGGCGGGACGTCGCGAGCATGAAGACGGCCGGGTACGAGTGCACGGCCGGCGACATCGCGTGCCTGGAGGCCGGCCACGTGGCCGGGGAGGCCGTCCGTAGACTCGCGGCCGGGGAATGGAATCCCCACGCACCCGTGGAGACGCGGATGACGGCGGTCCGGGCGACCGTCGACTCGCTCGTGGAGGGATTCCACCGTGAACCGTGACCGTGGGGGCCGGATTGAACACGACGCGACCTTTCCAGTTCGGCCGGCTGCCCGCGGGCGCTGATCTCGACGCGCTCGTCGCGGTCACCTTCGGCGATCTCACCAGCCAGTTCATGAACATGCCGCGGGGCTCGTCCTTCGTGGAGTACGACGCGTTCCGCTCCGGCTACGAGGCGCTGCGGATGGCCACCGGCGGTTTCGCGGCCTTCGACGCCGACACCTGCTGGGCCGCCCTGGTCGACGACGCGCGCGCCTTCCTGGCCCTGCGGGCGATCCTCGGGGTGACGCCGCCGGAGTGGGGCGACCTCACCCGGGAGCGCACCGGCGCGACGATCCCCAACGGCTCGGCCCGCACCTACGACGGTGCCGCCAAGAAGGACCCCGGCTACTTCGCGCGCTGCACGCCGCTGGTCGCCTCCCGCGTCCGCGCCATGCTCGACGCCGCCTGCGACGTCCTGCTGGGCGGTGTCGAGGAGGTGCCCGAGGGGGCGGTCAACCGCCTCGACAAGTTCGACACCCGTCAGGGCGTCCCGAGCATCTCCTACGCCGCCGAGAACCACGTCCCCTACGCGGTGCTCCTCTACGAGCGGTTCCTCGGGCGCCCCTTCGCCGGACACCGCGACGCCGTCTCGGAGAGCGTCGGGGACGTCATGGAGAGCGCGATCGAGGCCCTCCTGAGGCAGCACCGCATCCCGTTCAGGAAGACCGGGCGGGCCGAACGCGTCCCCGGGTTCGAGCAGGCCCCCGACTTCTTCGTCCCGGACGAGATATCCCCGCGGGTCGTCATAGAGGCCAAGATCACCGGCGACGACGGCACCGCCCGCGACAAGGTCTCCCGGATCCTGCGCCTCGGGCAGATGCGGGACAGCGCGGCACAGGAGGGCAGAAGGCCCTGGCAGTTGGTCGCCTGCATCGACGGCCGCGGCTTCGGGGTCCGCAAGCAGGACATGCGGGACCTGCTGACGGTGACGCGGGGCAAGGTCTTCACCCTGAACACCCTGGAGGGGCTCGTCCCCTTCACCGACCTGGCGGTATTCGTCCCGCCTGCTGTGTGAGCGGTGAGGGCGGGCACCTCCCCCGGTCCCTTCCGCGGCCGTTGTGGCTCTGTCTCAGGCGCGTGACAGCACCGTCCTGTTCGTGAGACGGCACGAACCGGCGGGTTCGCCGCGAGCGTGGTGATGATCGTCAACGCGGTGGCACGGAGGAGTCCGGCAGCCGCGTCCGCCACCTGGAGGGGAACCCGTCATGAACCGTCGTCAGCTGCGTACCGCCCTTGCCGTCACCGCCGCCTCCTGCGCGGGCCTGCTGATGACGGCGTGCGGCAGCAGCGACAAGCCGGCGGCGTCGGCGGGCTCCTCGCCCACCGCGACGGCCACGTCTGCCGCGCCGGCCGCCCCTGCGGCATCCACGCCGGCGAGCACTCCGGCGACGCCCGGCAGCGCCACCACCGCGCCGAAGTCCTCCGGCGGCGGCACCACGGGAAGCGATACGGGCAGCAGCGACAAGAGCGCGGGCACGTCCGGTACGGCCGGCGGCAGCACGGACAAGTCCGGCTGGGGCCAGAGCTGCGGCACCGACGACATCACCTGGAGCGTCAGCTCCCAGTCCCAGGCGGGCGGTTACTTCCTGATCAAGGCCAAGGCCAACCCCGGCATCACCTGCGTCCTGCCCATCGGGGTGCCGGTCGTCGCCTTCGGCTCCGACGGAACCGAGGCCAAGCCCGCGGAGCAGTCCGCCGGGCAGCCCATCACCCTGCGCGCGGGCGTCACCGTCTACGCGGGCGTGAACCCCAAGACCACCAGCGACAACGGCGGCAAGGAACTGGACAGCCTCATCCTCTCCGTCGCCGACGACGACCCCGACCCGGTGTCCGTGAAGGTCGGTTCGTACGTCGTCGACCACCCGATCGTCACCGACTGGCACACGGACGCCGCGGACGCCGTCCCCTTCTCCGACTGAGGCCGACCGGGTCCGTTCCGGCGGCGGGCACTGCCCGCCGCCGGAACGGCGCTCCCGGCAGGCGGCGCTTCGGCGGGTCAGCGCGCGGCCCCGCCCGTACGATCGGTGACCGGGCAATCGTGACCGGGTAACCGGTGGCCGGGCGATCGGTGGCCGGGTCGGGCAAGACGAAGGATTCCGTGGAGATGGCCGAAGCATCCGGCGTACCTGTGATCGTCAGCGAGCCCGGCTCGTTCGCGTGGACCGTACTGGCCGAGCGGCACCCCGCCCTGATCCGGCAGGTCCGCGACGCCTTCCCCTATCCGCCCGAGCGGCAACTCGCCCTGGACGCGCTCCAGGAGGAGACCGCGCACGGCGTGGTCGAACCCCTGCCGGCCGGAGCCGTCGGCGGCGGCCAGTGGGCGGAGTGGGGCAGGGGCCACGTCGGCCGGTCGTGGTTCGAGGTGCCGTTCCTGTGGGCGGAGAGCTACTTCTACCGCCGACTCCTCGAAGCGGTCGGCTACTTCGGCCCCGGCCCCTGGCAAGGGGTCGACCCCTTCGCTCCCTTCAAGCGCGCCGAGCTCAACGGCCCGGAGGTGGAGGGCGAGTTGGCGGCCCTGGACGAGGTGGCGGGGCTGCCGCGCGAAGCGCAGGACCAGGCGCTGCTCGCGGGCTCGTTGTGGGGCAACCGGGCCGACCTGGGGTTCCGCATCTCCGCCGGCGAGTCGGGCGAGTCCGGTACGTCCGGCACGTCCGGCACGGCGGAGTCCCACGTCATCGCCGACGACAGCGCCCCGTTCTGGCGGCACCTGGCGGACTCCGCCGCCGCGACGGTGTACCTGGTCGCCGACAACGCGGGCCGCGAGCTGATCCCCGACCTGGTCCTCCTGGACCACCTGCTGTGCACCGGCCGCGCCGACCGGGCCGTCCTGCACGTCAAGCCGTACCCCTACTACGTCTCCGACGCCACGACCGCCGACGTCGTCGACTGCCTGCGCCGCATGGCCCAGGCCCCGGGCCGCGCACGCGAGATCGCCCACCGCCTGTGGTCCGCCCTCACCGCCGGCCGCCTGGCCGTACGCGCCCACCCCTTCTCCTGCGCCCCGCTGCCCTACGCCGACATGCCCGGCGACCTGCGCGCCGACCTCGCCCACGCGACCGTCGCCGTCGTCAAGGGCGACCTCAACTACCGCCGCCTGGTGGGCGACAGGCGCCGGCCGCCCACCACCCCCTTCGGCGGCCTCACGTCGTACTTCCCCAGCCCGCTGCTGGCCCTGCGCACTCTGAAGTGCGACGTCGCCGTGGGCCTGGCACCCCCGACGCTCGCGGCCCTGGAGAACACCGGCGAGCCCTGGCGGACCACCGGCAGCTACGCGGTGATCCACTTCCGGCCGTGACCGACGGCTCCCGGGGTCACCCGGCCGGTGCCGTCGGCGTCGCGTCGCCGGTGCCGCCGTCGCTCGGGGTGGGAGTCGGCGTCGGAGTGGTGGGCGTCGGCTCGGGGGTGGTCCGGGTCGGGGTCGGAGTCGGGGTGGGGCGGGTGGCGCCGGTGGACGGGGTCGGCGTGGAGCGGGGGTGCGAGGGCGTGGTGGCCGGGTCGGGGCGCCCGCCGCTGTCGCGCTCCTGCGGGCCGCCGGTGCCCGGGGCGGGGCTGGGGGTGGGCTCGGTGCCGCCGGAGTGCGGCGAGTCGTGGCCGGTGACGGCGTTGCCGATGGTCGTGCCGTGCCCGTTCCCGCTGATGTTCTCCCCGGCGACGGCCTCGTAGGCGGTGATCCCGCCCATGGTCAGGCCGAAGGCGAGCGCGACGGCGACGGCCGGCCGCTTCCAGTTGCGCCGCCGGGCACGGTAGGAGGTGGCCTCGCCGTAGCCGTCACCGAAGCCGGCGGGCGGAGCCGTCCCGGCGGGCTCCGGCTCCGGCTCCGGGAGCACTCGGGTGCGGTCCGTGCGGTCCGTGCCGTCCGTGCGGTCGGTGCGGTCCGCCGCTCGCGCCGCGTCCGTCCGCGACCACGCCTGCTCCCGTATCCGGCGGACGCCGGGGCGGGCCTGCACCGCGACCTCCTGGACCTGCCGGCCGGTGCGCCGGAAGAAGTGCTGGAGGATCGAGCCGCCGCAGGTGCCCAGGACGCTGACCACGCCCGCACCCACGATGGTGCCGTAGACGCCGAGGTTCGAGGCGAGCTTGGCGGCCACGACCGCGGCGACCGCGCTCCCCGCCACCTGCGGCACGTTCAGGTCGAGCCTGCCCTCGCGGCGCCCTGCGGCGGCCTGCTTCTCCGGCGCCGTCCACCCGCCGTGCGGCGGCTGCACGTGCTCCGTGCGCCCCGTCTCCGCCGGGTGCCCGTCACCGCCCCGTGCCTCGCCCATGCTGGACCTGCCCGCCTCTCCGATCGACCTCCTGGGGTCAGACGGGTAAGCGGAACCGCAAGTTCCTTTTGTCGGACTTTCGTGAGGTACGCCTCATACCGGCGGCGGCGCCGTCAGTCGTGGTCGTAGACGGTGACGGGCACGTCAGCGCCGACGAGACGCGCGACGATCAGCGGCTCGACCCGCTCCCACTTCCCGCCCGCGAGCCCGCAGCCGATCCGCGGCATGTGAACCGACGCCTCCAGCTCCGCGGCCCGTGCGGCGACGGTCCCGAGAGCGGTGTCGATCGCCTCGTACCGCACGGGGACGCCCTTGCTGCCGGTGCGCATCCCGTGCTGCCCGATCATGTTGGCGACCCACAGCAGCCGGTCCACCTGCACGACCTGGACGGCCCCCAGCCCGAAGTCGTTCTTCGCCCGCTCCCGGTGCCACCGCCGGTACGCGGCCTCCGGTTCGCCCCACCGCCTGGAGACCGCCAGCACGAACCCCTTCCCCCAGCCCCCCAGGTCATTGCAGACATGCGCGATGACCTTCGGCCCCTTCCCCAGCGGCGTCGTCGCATCCCCGCGTACGTACGCGATCCCGGTCCCCATCCCCATCCCCATGCCTTCCACGCTAGCCCCCACCACCGACATCCCCCGGCCCGCGGTTCACGGCAGGTCGACGTCGCAGCCGCCCGCGGCCTCGATCAGCCAGAGCAGCGCGCCCGGCCTCCGTAGGGGTGCCCGTCGGTGCCGAAACGGACCCAGCCGGTGCTGCGTCCTCCGGCGCCGCCGTCCCACCAGCGCCAGCTGCGGCTGCCGGCCGCCCCGTCGGGATCGAAGAGGCCGATCCAGTCCAGCAGCCGCCAGTCGGCGACCGCGTCCGTTCTGAACTCGGTGTCGCGCTGCTGCCGGGTCAGGCCGCGCCACCAGGCCGTCCAGGGGGCAGTGCTGCGGCCAGTGCGAGCCCGAGCGGGCCTGCGGCGTCGATCACCGGCTGCTCCGCCGCCGTCCGGCCGCTCCGGCCGGCGTACGCGTGACGATGGAGGGCCGTCCGCCGTACGGCCCCGTCGAGCCGCAGCACCATGTGCGGGCGCGCGGCCAGGAGGTCCAGCGCGGTGGCGGACTCCCCGGCGTCGTCCATGGCGCGCACCGCGGCGACGAGGTCGTCGTCGGCCTCGCGGGGGTCGGCTGCCTCACGGGTCAGCGCGGCCTCGAACGCCGGGAGAACGGAGGGCTGCGGCACGGAAGTCCTGGACATGCGGACATCGTGCAGGGCGGCGCCGCGAAAAGCTCACGCATTTCGGGCCGTGAGCGCCCGCCGGCCCGCGGGCGGCAGCCGGTGGGCGGGTACCCGCCGTTCGGGTGAGCGAGCGGCGGGGGCGGCGGCGGGGCGCTGGCGATGACGCGTCAGCCGCGGTACCTGCCAGCGGCTTACTGTCCAATTCGTCCGGTAATGTTCTGATATCGGGCGATGCGAGCGCGAGCGGGACAGCAGCGAGGAGAGATGCCATCATGCGCAACGGTCCTGGACGGCTACTCCGACGGTGCGCCCTGCTGCTGGCCGTCGCGATGGCGGTCACCGGCGTCCTGGCGGCCATGGGCGCCGTGCTCGCGTCCCCCGCGCGGTCGGCGACCGCCATCGACACCGTCGCCGACCAGCTCAAGAAGGGGCCGGTCTACGTCGATCCGCGCGTGTCGGACCAGCTGACGCCGAGCCAGGCGAAGTCGCTGGCGGACCGGATCAAGTCGGCGAACAAGCCGGTCTTCGTGGCGGTGCTGCCGGCCGTGCCGCAGTTCCCCGCGGACACCGTCCTGCAGGACCTGCGCTCGGCGGTCGGCATCACCGGCCTCTACGCCATCCACCTCGGCGCCCGCTTCAACGCGGGCGCCGACCCGCAGGTCATGTCGCCGGCCGCGGTCGACAACCTGGTCGGCCAGGTCCAGCGGTCGGGCGGCAGCACCGCCACCGAGCTGAACAGCTTCGTGGACGGCGCCCTGCCCCAGGCCGGCGGCCAGGCACCCGACTCCTGGAAGAGCCGCAGCGGGGGCGTCGGCGCGACCGGCTTCATCGTGACGGGCGCGATCGTGGTCGCCCTGATCGCCGGCGGGTTCCTGGTGTTCCACCGGCGGCGCAAGGCGCGCGAGGCCCAGCAGCGCGAGCAGCTGCGGCAGCTGCGAACGGTCGTCGACGAGGACATCACGGCCTTCGGTGAGGAAGTGGACCGGCTGGACTTCCGGCCCGCCGACCCCGCGGCGGACGACGCCATGCGCGGCGACTACACGCAGGCCCTCGACGCGTACGAGCGCGCCAAGTCGCTGATGGGGTCGGCCCGCACCCCGGAGGACGTGCAGCCCGTCACCCGCGCCCTGGAGGAGGGCCGGTTCGCCCTGGCGACGCTGGACGCCCGCCGCGGCGGCAAGCCGCTCCCCGAACGCCGCCCGCCGTGCTTCTTCGACCCCCGGCACGGCCCCTCGGTGCGCGACGTGTCCTGGGCGCCGCCCGGCGGAAGCCCGCGCGACGTGCCCGCCTGCGCCGCGGACGCCACCCGGGTCGACGACGGCGAGGACCCGCTGACCCGCACCGTCGACACCGCCCGAGGCCCGCAGCCGTACTGGAACGCCGGCGGGGCGTACGCCCCCTACGCGGGCGGCTACTTCGGCGGCGGCCTGCTGCCCGGCCTGCTCGTCGGCACCCTGCTGGGCGGCTCGCTCTTCGGCCCCGGCTACGGCTACGGCGACGTCTACCCGGGCGACGGCAGCGGGGGCGCGGCCCCGGAGGGCGGCGACTACTCGGGCTCCGACTTCGACCCGGGAGACTTCGGCGGCGGCGGAGGCGACGGGGGCGGCGGTGGCTTCGGCGACTCGGGCGGCGGCGGCTTCGGATGACCGGCTCGCGCCGGAGTGCACCCGCAGGTGCGTGAGTGCGCCTCGCCGGGCCGGACAGGTGTGATCAGCTGTCGTACCGGCCGTCGGAGCGGCCGTCGGACAGACCCGACGAGGCCGAGGGACAGCCGCTCCAGCTGACGACCGGCGGGCGAACGGCGGAAGGCGGACACGTCATGGCGGACACCGACAAGGCGCACTTAGGCCCCCAGCGGCAGCAGGGCAAGGAGGGCGAGCCCGGCGGCAAGGAAGGCGACCCCGGCCCGGAACGAGAGCCCGGCCCGGAACGAGCCCCCGGCGGCACGGAGGGCGAGCCCGGCCCGAAAGGCGACCCCGGCGAGGCCCGGACCCCGGTGCCGGAGGAGATGCGGCTGGAGTTCCCCGGGGACCGCCGGCTGGAGGCCGGCCACGCGATCACGTTGCGGGCGATGGCCCGCCGGCTGCCCCAACTGGTGGGCCGCGCACTGGGCATGGCCTGGCACGTCGACCGCAACGCGGTGGTCGCGCTGCTGGTCTGCCAGGTGCTGTCCGGCGTACTGGAAGCGCTCGGGCTGCTGGCCATGACCGGCACGATCACCGCGGTCATCGCGTCCGGCCACATCGTCGAGCGCCTCCACCAGGCCGCCCCCTCCCTGGTGCTGCTCGCCTCGGCGGCCGGCGTACGGGCGGTGCTCGGCATCGCGGTCGGCGGGCTCTCGACCCGCCTGTCCCCGCGGATCTCCCGCGAGGCGGAAATGCGCCTGCTGGACGCGGCGACCCACGCGGAGCTGGCCGCGTACGACCACCCGGGCTTCAACGACCGCTGGGACGCGGCCGACCGGGGTGTCGAGGTCTCGCAGGACATGCTCAACCAGTCGCAGAACATCCTGGCTTCGGCCGCCTCGCTCATCGCCGCGGCCGCGGTGCTGACCAGCGTCCACCCGGTGCTGCTGCCGCTGCTCGTGCTGGCCGCGCTGCCGCAGGCGGTGGCCGGGGTGAAGGGGGCACGCCTGACGTATCTGGCGTCGCTGGACACGATGAAGGACCGCCGCCTGCTGGGAATCCTGCGCTGGAACCTGGTCGACAAGCAGCACGCCGACCAGATCCGCTCCGGCACGATGGCCGACTTCCTGCTCGGCCGCTACCGAGCCGCCGGCGCCAGGGTCGACGCCGCCACTGACCGCGCCGCCTGGCAGGCGGCGAAGATGTCCCTGCTGGGCAGCCTCGCCGGGGGACTTGCCGCCGGTACGGTCTGGGCGGCGCTGCTCTTCCTCATCGGCACCGGCCGGATATCCGTCGCCTCGGCGGGCACCGCCACCTTCGCCCTGCGCTCGGTCGCCACGGGCCTGCACGGCATCATCGGCTACGGCGCGATCATCTTCCGTACGGGCATGTACCTCGACGACTGGTCGGACTTCCTCGACGAGGCCGGCGGCCACCGCATCACCCGCGGCGACGCCGTCCCCACGGGACCGGAGACCGTACGCGCCGAGCAGCTGTCGTACACCTACCCCAACGCCGACCAACCCGCCCTGACCGACATTACGTTGGAGGTGCGGCGCGGTGAAGTCCTCGCCCTGGTCGGCGAGAACGGCTCGGGCAAGACGACGCTGAGCAAGATCCTTTCCGCCCTCTACCTCCCCACCGGCGGCACCGTCACCTGGGACGGCGCCGACATCGGCACGCTGGACGCGCACGCGGCCTGGGCGCGCGTCGCAGTCGTCCCGCAGGACTACGCGAAGTGGCCGCTGACCGCCCGCGACAACATCACCCTCGGCCAGCCGCTGCCGGGCGCCGACGTCCCGGTCGAGGCGGCGGCGCTCGCCTCCGGCGCCGACGAGGTGGTCACCGCCCTGCGCTCGGGCCTGGACACGCTGCTGGCCCGCGAATGGTGGGGCGGCCAGGAACTGTCCGGCGGCCAGTGGCAGCGCATCGCCCTGGCCCGCGCCTTCCACCGCGACGCCGGCCTGCTCGTCCTGGACGAACCCACCGCGGCCCTCGACCCGAGAGCCGAACACCGCATCTTCACCGGCCTGCGCCGCGTCGCCGCCGACCACGCCGTCGTCCTGGTCACCCACCGCCTGACCAACGTCGCCGTCGCCGACAAGATCGCCGTCCTCGACCGCGGGCGCATCGTCCAGTACGGCACCTTCACCCAACTCCGCGACGCCCCGGGCCTCTTCCACGACCTGTGGGTCCTGCAGAACGACCGCGAGCCGACCCTCCCGGCCCAGGGATGAGAGCTCACGGCCGGGTGAACGCCGCCTGCCCCCGAACCCGTTGGCCGCCCCCCCAGCGGGTCAGGCCAGTTGCTTGTGCATGACGACGCAGCCGCGGCCGAGGCGCGTGTCGGCGCGGCGGTCGATCTCCTGCCAGCCCAGCGCGCCCCAGAAGGCGAGGGCGGCGGGGTTGTTCTCCAGGACGGCGAGGCGCAGGCCGGTCCGCCCCTCGCGGCGGAACCGCTCCTCGACGAGTTCCGCCAGCCGGCGGCCGACACCCTTGCCGTGCAGGCTGCCGTGCACCATCAGCAGCCCGATCCAGGGCAGTGCGTCCACGGGGTGGCGGTCGAGCAGGCACAGGAGCCCGACGAGCCGCCCCCGCTCGTCCCGGGCGAGCAGGACCTCGCTGCCCTCGCCCCCGGCCTCCTCCCGCAGATCGGCCTCGACGCGGTCGGCCCGGATGTCCTCGGGGTCGTACTCGCCGGCGGCCCGGCAGTACGCCGGGTTGCCCGCGTAGAGCCCGACGACCTCGCCGATCTCCTCGGCGGTGAACCGGGGCGGGGTGAGGGAGAGGGCGGGCATGCGGCAAGGGTAACCAGCCCGGGTCTCTTCGCCCTGTGCCTGCGCCGGGTGTCCGGGGTCGCCGCCATGACGAGGACGGCACCGCCGCGCCCGCTCGACGCCGAGGCGCTCTTCCCGGAACGGGCCGCGCACCGCGGCACGACGTGGCCCGCCGATCGCCCGGTACGGGACGGCCGCGCTCAGGCCTTCGCCACCGCGTCCAGCAGTTCGCGCTCGCGCTCGCGGCTGAGGCCGGCCAGGCGGGGCCGGTCGAGACCCTGCTCCCGCTCCCAGCGCAAGGTGTCCGCCAGCAGCTCCGCACGGGGCCGGTGCCGCAGGCCGGCAGCGAGCGCAGCGGAGCCGTCGCGGGCGCTGAAACCGGCCCAGTCCGGGTCGACCATCCACATCGACAGCGACTCGGGACCCATGAACTGCTCCGCCTTCTGCCCGAGCAGCCAGTCGGCGCCGGCCTCCACCACCGGCCCGGTGTGACCGCCGACCTCCCGCGACAGGGCGACCCACTCGCCGAACGGCACGATCGGGCCGACCGCGTTGTACGTCCCGGTCGTCCCCCGATCCGCGCAGTCGAGCAGCCACGCCGCGAGGTCCCGCGCGTCGACCGCCTGCGTCGTGACGCCGTCGGAGGCCGGCACCAGCATCGGCGCCAGCGGCTCGCGCGCCGCGCGCGCGACCCAGTACCCGGTGCGGCCGGTGCGGTCACCGGGACCGCCGATGAGCCCGGCCCGCGCGATGAGGAGCCGGTCGCCCACCGCGGCCGCCGAGGCCTCCTCGCTGGCCACCTTGGCCTCCCCGTACTCCGCGCTGTCGACCTCGTCCCGCCCGGTCGCTGCAAGCAGCTCCGCCGACTCGTCCGCACCCGGCTGCCCGTGCGAGGCGTACGCGCTGACCGAGGACACGTACGACCAGTGCCCCGCCCGCTCCCCGAGGGCCGCCAGCGCCCCGCGGACGAACGCCGGCTGCCACGACACCTCGACCACGGCGTCCCACTCCCGCCCCGCCAGGCTCTCGTACGCCGCCGGGTCGCGCCGGTCCCCGACGACCAGCTCCGCGCCCTCGGCCACGTCACCGCTCTCGCCGCGGGCCAGGCACGTCACCCGGTCCCCGCGCTCCACGGCCTGCCGCGACACCTCACGGCCCACCCACGCTGTCCCGCCCAGTACCAAGAGATCCATTTCTTCAGCCAAGCACGGAGAGCGTGCCGGCGAGCGGTGCCTTCGCCGAGGGCGTAGCCGCGGACGTGTCGTTGTCCACAGCCCTGTGGACAAAAGAGCGGCAGGCGAGGCGCACCCGCGCGGCAGCTGCGGAAGTGCCGTGGCGGTGTGGCCAAATCCGGACTCACGCGGACGATCGGGCCTCCGCCACGCTGTTGCCCCGCTCAACCCTCCCCCCGTCCTTGGAGCGTTCGCATGCGTCCCCGGCCGACTGCTCGCCGCCCCCGGCGGCCACGGTTCCTGCACACGGCGCTCGCCACCGCGGCGGCCCTACTGGCCGCGGTCCTGTCCACCCCGGCCCCGAGTTCCGCCACCGCCGCGAACGACGTCGTCAGCAGCCGGTGGCTCGGCCTCGGCTACAACCAGAACCCGCAGCCTCCGAACGGCACCACGTGGAACGCCGCGGACTGGAACCTGATGACCTCCCGCACCGACTACATCAAGCCGGGGATCGTCCGGGTCATGTTCAACCTCCCGTGGTACTGGACGGGCACGGACTCCGGTGGCGCCTACGACTTCACCACGGACGCGTACCTGAACGCCGAGAAGGTGGTCAAGCACTACGTCGACGAGGGCGTGCCCGTCGTCAGCGGGCTGTTCGGCATCGGCACCCTGACGTACACCGCGCCGAACACCGCCGCCGTCCAGGCCGCGCTCGTCAAGCACCTGCAGGACGACGGCGCCGCGCCCCGCTACTGGATCGGCATCAACGAGCCCAACGTGGACACCCCCGCCAACCGCTACGCGGACTGGGTGACCGCGACCGGCGACCTGGCCGCCGCGTTCGGCACGGCGGGCGTCGACACCGGCAGGACGACGCTGTCAGGACCGGACACCGCGGAGGCGGGCATCTCCTCCTACGCGGGCGACCTCGGGCACCAGACCGTGTCGTGCACCGGCCAGTGCCCGGCCGCCCTGGTGTGGAAGCTTGCCGGTCTCAACTCGTTCACCGCCCAGGTGTACTCCGACACCGCCACCGACACGGCCGTCACCTTCCAGGGGTCGGCCGACGGCACGGCCTGGCGGGACGTCGCGGTGCCCGCGCCGACCCCGGTCGCCATGGTCACCGGCAAGAACGAGGGCGGCAAGTGGCTCTCCACCTACACCGCTTCCAGCTCGGCCGGCGCGAAGTACCTGCGCCTGTCCGTGGCCGCGTCGCCGTACGAGCACACGGTCGGCTCGATGAGCGTCTCGAACGCCACGACGACCCTGCTCGACCCGCTCGACGACCTGACGCGGACGCAGACGGCCCTGGACACCGGGACCTGGAAGAGCACCGACTGGTGGCTGAACGCCGCGAGCAGCGGCCTGGTCGGGGCGAGCGAGGCGCACTTCTACAGCCAGGAGCTGTGGGGCGCCGCGCCGGAGTACGTGGAGCCGGTGATGGGCCAGGCGGTGCCGCAACTGCGGGCCGCGGCGCCCGCCGCCCCCGTCCTGCTGGGTGAGACCGGTATGAAGGCGTCGCAGGACGGCGACGGCAAGGACTACGGGTTCGCCCTGGACACCACGCAGCCGCTGCGGATGGCCGACCTGGCCGTGCAGGAGGCCCGCAGCGGCGTCGACGGCGCGGCCGCGTGGTGCCTCGACGGGTACGCCTCCACCACGTACTGCGGCATGTGGGGCCGCGGCAGCGACGACCCCGGGACGGTCGCGCCGCACTCGACCGCGCTGCGCCCGTGGTTCTACACGTGGAGCCTGCTGTGCCGCTACCTGCCCGCCGGCTCCGTCCTCCACGCGCCGGCCGAGCCGCCGGGAGTGCGGGTCCTGGCCGGCCGACTGCCCTCGGGCGGTTGGACGTTCGTCCTGGTCAACCGCACGTCCGCCCCGCAGAGCGTGCCGCTGACCGAGCCGACCGGGACGATCACCCTGAACAAGTACGCCTACACCGACGGCTCGACGCCGACGGTCGACGCCGACGGCTTCCCGGTACCGGTCGGCAAGCTGACCGCCGACTTCACCGGCGGCCACTCCCTGACCGCCGGCGCCGGCACGGTCGCGGTGTTCACCACCGCTCCCTGACCCTGCCGGGCGGGCCTGCACGCGGCGGGCCGTCGGGCGAAGTTCAGCTCATCAATGGCCGGTCACGCGCAGCCACCGCAGCGTTGCGACGAGCTCCTCGCCGAAGTCGTCGCACCGCGACAACAGTTGGCAGTGGGTGGCCGTTGCGAGCAGCCCTTCGGAATCGGGGATCGCGCGGAGGGCGCTGTGGCAGGCGGACTCGACAACGAGGTTGCGTGCGGCGAAATAGCCCCTGCCGCTCGTCCGGTCCGCCAGGTTCGCGAGGAATTCGCGATGTGCTTCCTCCGAGGGGTGGGAGTAGAACGAAGCGTCGACGAGAGCGTCGAGGTAGGTCGCCAGGCCGGACGAGAACCCGACTATTCGCTCGACTCCGTCCAGGTCCGGCTGCTCCAGTACCTGCCCGAAGGCCAGCAAGCCCCCGACGGCCTCCAGTTGGACGAGCTGGACCGTGTCCGGGTCGGCCTCGGACGTGAAAAGCGGGGCCGCGCACAGCTCGGCGAGTGCCTGGCCGTATGCGGTGTCCAGCTGTTCGCCGGCAGGTTCTGCTGCCAGCCGGAACAGCGACTCCAGCACGCTCGTGTCGACGCCCCATTCGGCATCCCATGCGAACGCGAGTGCCGGCGCCCGCCATCGCCGCAGGGCCAGACCGGCAGCTTGACGCTGGTGAACGGGCCTCAGTTCGGCCAACCGCTCGATCTGCAACACGTCTGTGTGCCGCCCCTTCCGATCGTCCTACCCCACCCGGTCCCCTCACCCCGGGACACTGTAGAAGCTGCGCGGCGGTTCGGTTGGTTCGGGCGGTCCGGGCGGTCTCGGGAGCCGTGGGGGCCTTCGCAATCTGCGGCGCGGCGGTGTCGGCCTGTGCGGGACCGCCCGGCGCCTCAGACGCCTTCGCCGTAAGCGGCCGCGATCTCCTTCGACGTCGCCCAGCGGCTGTAGGTCGGCGACTGGGGCCAGCCTTCGGGGGAGTCCTGCCACTCCTCCTGGCGGCCGTAGGGGAGGAGGTCGACCAGGCCGAACAGGTGGCTCAGCTGCTCGGTGCCGCGGCCGTCGGTGTGCCAGGTGCGGTAGACCTTGGCGCCGTCGCGCAGGAAGACGTTGACCGCGAAGCCGCCGTTCGGCGGGGCGCCGATGTCGGTGCCGAAGGGGCTGTTCGCCGTCGAGTACCAGGTCATGGCGTTGCCGACCTTGCGCTTGTAGGCAAGGGCCTCGTCGATCGGTCCCTGGGTGACGATCACGAAACGGGCGTCGAACTTCTCCAGGCCCGCGAGGCGGGTGAACTGTGAGGTGAAGCCGGTGCAGCCCGGGCACTGCCACTGCGCGCCCTCGTGCCACATGTGGCTGTAGACGATCAGCTGCGGGTGGTCGCCGAAGACCTCCGCGAGGGGGACGGGGCCGTCCTCGCCCTCCAGTACGTAGCCGGGCATCTCCACCATCGGCAGCCGTCGGCGCTCGGCCGCGATGGCGTCGAGCTCGCGGGTGGCGGCCTTCTCCCGTACGCGCAGGGCGGCCAGCTGTTCCTCCCAGGTGGAGGGGTCGACGACGGGCGGTAGGGCGTTGCTGGTGGTGGACATGGTGCCTCCGAGCGGTCGGGCGCGATTGCGGGTGCCTTTGCGGGTGCCTTCTGGAAGTGCCGACTCCCCGGCCGGTCAAAAGTCATCGGTCATCCGGCAGAGTGCCGTGCGCCCGCAGTGGGTGGGGTGAACACCTGATGCCGGTGGTGACGGTTCGCTACGTTGGTGCCGGGTTCTCGGGGGAGGCTCCGGGACGGGCGGGGAGGGGCCGGACATGCTCGTGGAGGTCGTGTCGCTGTGGATGTTCGGCCTTGTCTGCCTTCTTGCCGCGATCATGGGGGAGAGCGTCGAGGCGGGCAGCCTCAAGCTCCCGGCGCTGAAGAAGAAGGAAGTCCGCGCTGCGGTCGCGGTGGTCGGGGTCCTGGCTCTGCTGCTCGGCATGATGGCCTTCCTCCAGGGCGGTGAGGGTTCCGGGGACGACGCCGGTCCCGCTGGTCCGGGCGGACCGAGTACGACGCTCTCCTCCGCTCCGTTCACCACCCCGTCCACCACCCCGCCCTCCGACGAGCCCACTCCGCCGTCGCCCACAGGGTCCACCACTCAGTCGGCCGCACCTGAGCCCGTGTCCGTCGGCGTGCGCTGGCACGGCACGCTGACGTTGGACGGCGAGAACATGCAGACGGGGTGGGCGCTCGACGCGGTGCCGCCGTCCCGGGCGCTGACCGGCGACATCGGGCTCAGCTGCCAGCTGGTCTGCGAGGCCGACCAGATATGGGGCAACGCACTCGCCGGCTGGTCCAGCGCTTCGCCGCCCAGCCGCGAGCAGTGCCGGGACCGGCTCAACACCGAAGTCGGCACCCGGCAGTTGGAGGTCGAACCGGGTGCGATGGGCTGCGTGGGCACCGCCGACATGAGGATCGCGTACTTCAGGATGCGCACGATGCGCGGCTCGCACATGACCCTGGAAGTGGTGGTCTGGGACCTTCCCCCGGAATGAGGGCGACCGTCGAACCCCGACCGACCTCTCACCGCGCACAGGTCACCAACGGCTGCGCGGGGGCGGGTCAGGAGGCCAAGGACGCCATCAGGTGGCGCATCGCCGTGGTCATGGCCGGGCGGAGGCGGGTGAGGTCGGGGTCTTTCGGCGGGTCGCCGGGGTCCGCGCCGGACTCGCTGGAGCTGGTCCACTGGGTGGAGCCGGTGATCTGGAGGGTGAGGACGGCGCCGCCGTGGAGCACTTCCAGGGTCTGGGCGGGGGCGTGGGCCGACAGGAGGTATCCCTCGTCGCCGACGCCCGTGACGGGATGGACGTCGGCCGCGGAGGTGAAGCCGCTGTCGACAACGGAGATCAGTGCGCTGCCGTCCGTGCTGCCGGGGAGGTCGGAGACCTGGGCGTGGCGGATGTTCTCGAACTCGGCGCGGGGGTCGGTCTTCTTGTGGAGTTCGATGCTGAGGCTGATGCTGTAGGTGGTCGCCCATTCTTCGTCGGCCGACGACGCGGTGGTCAGGTCGCACGACACTTTGTCCAGTGCGGGACCCTTGCTCACTGTCGCACTTGACGCGGCGAACTGCCGCGTACCCACGGCGTCCTTGAGAGGGTTGAGAGCGTCGCCGCTGCACGGGTTGCCGAACAGGTGGTAGCCGTGCAGGTCCGGAGCCGTGCTGCCGGTCCCGTGCAGGACCGCCGCCCACACCGCGGAAGCCGCCACGACTCCGCCGACCGCCCACAGCCACGGCCGCGGTCTGCGGACCGCCACGGTCCCGGTGTCAGGATCGCCTGAGCTGCTCAGCAGATCGCTGGGCAGGCCGCCGCCTGCTTCATCCGACATCTCCGGCTCACTGATCACAGCTGTTCCCCCTCGCCCCAGGCCCTCACAGTAGGGTGCGCGCCGCACCGGAGAGAAGGGGACCCCGTCCAGTTCGACCCCACAGCGGCTCGCTTCAGGCGGCTCTGGTTGACGGCGATCGTGGAACTCCCGCGCTGCGGACGGCCTGCCGGCCTCAGCCACCGGTCACGCCGGGAGAGCTCTTCGTACTCCCCGAGGTTGCCGTCAGTGCTGAGGCCGCGGGGGCTCCCAGCGCCCCGAGCGGAGGGCGTCGAGGAGGTCGCGGCTCACGGCGGTGAAATGGTGCTCCTGGCCGAGGCTTCGGGCGCGGCGGGTCACGACGTCGGTCATCAGCGCCACGGCCTCCTCGGTGCGGCCGAGAGCGGCGCGGGTACGCGCCTGGAGCTGGCGGGCGGCCAGCGCGATGGGGTAGTCAGGCCCGAACCGCTGCAGGTAGGTCTCCGTGACCTCGCGGATCTCGGCGTCGGCGGTTTCGAAGCGGCCCAACTGGTACGACGCCCAGGCGTGGTTGTGGCGGGCTCCCAGGGAGACGGTGTGGCCGGCGCCCAGGTGCTCGGCGCACTGCTGCGGCAGCGAGAGCAGCTGCGTGCGCTCGTCCTCGGCGGCGAGTTCGGCGGCGCCGAGCGAGGCCAGGAGGCTGGAGCGGGAGCGCAGGGTCAGCGGATGCCACGGACCGAGCGCCGCTTTGCGGCCGGCGGCCGTCGCGTACAGGAGGGCGAGCGACTCCTCGTGGCGGCCCGTGTTCTCCAGGACGAGCTGGAGTCCGTGGGCGGTGTCCAGGCTGTCCGGGTCGTCAGGGCCGGAGCGCAGTCGCTGCACGGCGAGGGTGCGCCGCAGCGTCTCCTCGGCCTCGGGGTAGCGGCCCAGCCGGAAGAGTGCCCGCCCCGTGCGCGAGCGCGCGGCCAGTACGGCCCGGTGTTCGTCGCCGAGGATCCGCGTCGCGAGGTCCGTTGCCCTGCCTGCGGTCTCCCAGGCCGACGGGTAGTCGCCGGTGCGGTGCATGGCGGAGGCCAGCCGGGTGGCGATCCCGACCACCTGCGCCACGGTGGCGGCGTCGGTCGTCCGCCGGAGCAGTGCGAGCACGTGCGGAGCGAGCAGCCGGAGCCGCGGGTCGTACGGCCCCGCGTCGGGGACGTCCGGCAGCGCGGCGTCGAGCAGCCGGCCGGCGGTGGTGTCGAGCAGCGCGGTCTGTGACGCGGGGGTGGCGGCCCTGACGCTGTCGAGAAGCACCCCGTGACTGCGGACGCAGCGCAGGCTCCCGTCGTCGCCGGCGTCGACCAGTTCGGTGAGCGAGTGGTCGAGCAGGCCCCGCAGCGCGGACTCGGCGCGGGCGCGGGGCAGTACGGCGCTGATGCCGTCGTCGTTCAGGAAGGAGAGCGGCAGCGGCTCGGGGGCCAGGCGGGCGATGAGGCGTAACAGGTCGACCGCTTCAGGCAGTCCGTGCTCCGCGAACGCGTCGAGTGTCAACTGCCATGTCCGGCCCACCAGATGGCGGGGGCCCGGGTCGCTCAAGACATCGGCTCCTCGGTCGATCAGATGTACATGGTGGTCTTCCTCCAGATGGCGTCCGTACTCGTCCATCGTCCAGGGGTCCAGGACCTGGTGGGAGAGGAATCCGCCGGCGAGGGTGAGCGCGAGCGGCAGCCGTCCCAGGCGGTCGGCGATCTCAGCGGCCTGGGCGAGCGTGCCGGTGTGCGGGGCGAGGTCGTGCAGGACGCGCGCGGCGTCCTCGCGCGGCAGGACGCCCATGTGCTGCAGTTCCGCGCCGGGCCACCACCGGGGTGCGGCACGGCGTGTGGTCACCAGGACCGTGCCGCGGGGGCTGGTGCGCAGCCAGCTGCCGTCGCCGAGGATCGCGGGGTCGTCCGCGTTGTCGAGCACCAGCAGCCAGGGCTCGGACGAGCTGTCGAGGTACTGCCACACGAGATCCGCGGCGGGGCGGTAGCCGTTGCGCGCGGCGAGCAACTCGCCGTCGCCCGCGCCCCGGTCGGCGGCCACCGCGAGCATTCCGGAGCGCAGGCTCGCGCGGTCGGCGGCGTTCACCCACAGCCCCACCCGGCCGCATTCGGTGGTGGCGGTCTGGAAGAAGGCGTGGGCGACCGCGGTCTTGCCGCAACCTCCCATGCCGTGCAGCACGTAGATCTCGCCGCCCCGCCCCGCGGCGACCGTCCTGTGGAGTCGTTCGAGGACGTCGGTCCGGTCGCGCAGGACCACGGGCGGGCGGCCGACAGCCGGCCGGCGTACGGAGTCGGGGCCGGCGGGAGCCGCCGGGGCGTCGCCGTAGTGGTGGTGCTCGCTGATGTGCTGGTCGCCCGAGGACTGGTAGACGCGGCCGTCGTCCTGGGCGCGGCCCTCCATGGCGCTGCCGCCGGTGCGGCCGGTGCCGCCGGCGTTCGTCGCGCCTCCGCCGTAGCCGCTGCCTCCGCCGTAACCGCTGCCGCTGCCGCTGATCGGGTCTCCGCCGGTACGGCCGCTGCCTGTGCCGCTCATCGCTCGGTGGTGTGCTGGTCGCGTCCGGCCTGCCACGCGTCGGTCGCCATCAGGGCGACCACCGTGGTGCCGGCGTTCTGGGTCGGCGACGCGAGTTCCGGATCCACAGCTCTCCCCTACCGCGTAATAATCCGATCATCATGACTGTAATTTTATATGCTGTTCGAGCCGCCTCGGCATGGTCATTATGGTAGCGAGGGCTCGGATTGCGACAGGCGGCCGCAGGGCATAGCATCCACTCCGGCATATGCCAGGAGGCTGGTTCCCGATAGGTTCCGTGTGCGATTGCGCGGGTTCGGGTAAAGTTCTGCCGCGGCACATCCGTAGCCACTGATGCAGGGGGGACGACTGTGGTAAGGCCATGGGAAGCTGATCAGACGACCACTTTTCGCAAGCGCCTCGGAAAGTCCCCGCAGGAACTCGGAAACACCACCGACAGCCCGGACTGCCCGGACATCTGGGAGCTGGAGAACGGCGACATCGCCGTCATCGGCAGGGACTTGACGGCGTCTCTCGGGCAGAAGCTGCCGGACGGCGTATCCGTCGGTTCCGACGAACGGCTCGTCGTCATCCCCAGGAACATGCTGATCGCGGCGAAGCCGGATATCCCCAGTGTTTGACTCTTTCTCCGACGGATTATTCGAACGCCTTGCGCGTCCCGCCTATCATGAGGACTTCTATCGCGTCCTCAAGAGCGGTGTCGAGCATCAGCGCAAACTCGAACGCGGCCAGCATTTCAAGGAGCGCGGCTTTCCGAGCTGGGAGGCCTTCGCCGCGGGCCGGTGGGAAGAGGCGCTCGAACTCGTCGAGGAAAAGCGTACGGCCTACGCTCAGCAGTTCGCAGAAGCGGAAGACCTCGGCGTCACGCAGCGACGGCTCAGGGTCGTGGAATTCCCGGTGACGCCCTACGTCCAGTGGGAGCTGCACGTTCTGCGCCTGCGGGTGGACGTCGGCGACCGGATCAGGATCCTCGACGCGCGGACGATCGCGGACATCGAGCGGAAGCAGCCCGTGCCGGAGGTCGTCATCCTCGGCGACGAGGTGATGTACGAAGTGCAGTACGACGACGACGGGAACGCGGACGGGGCCAAGCGGTACGGCGACCCCGCGCTGATCGCGGAGACCACAGCCGGCTTCGAGGCGCTCTACGCCCGGGGTGAGCCGTTCACCGACTTCTTCGAGCGCGAGATCGTCCCGCTTCCGCCACCGGCAGCCGGCGGCTGACGTCCACGGACCGCGTCCGGTGGCCGTCCGAGGTCAGGCGTCCCAGGCCGCGCCCAGGGCCGGCAGGCGTACGGGAGTTGGTGTCGGGGTCCGGGCTCCGCCCGCGGGATCGATGTGCCTCGGCTGCAACGGCGATCAGATGTGCGTGGTCGAATCCGTCTCGGGGAGGCAGGGCTGTTCCGGACGCCTGGCCTGGGAGCACAGCGTGCACCATTTCTCGTCCCGCCATGCTGCTCCGGGGAGGGCACGACGCGAAGCTTCGACGAGTGCCGGCAGGTCCTCGGCCCGGTGAGTGAAGCAGCGCACGACCCAGAAGTCCTCGCTGCCCCACCACTTGCAGGCTTCCAGGTGCACAGCCGCCTCGTCGTCGCCCCACCACCTGTCGGCCGGTCCGGTCGCCGCAGCATCGATTGCGGGCAGCCCTGTTCCGTCGATGGCCGGTTCCTGACCGGGAGGGGTCACGAGACCCAGGGCCACATGGGGCCGGCGCCGCACCCGTGCCAATTGGGCGTGCGATGCGAGACGTTGGTCGAGGCTGCTGTTGATGATCCTCGGCCGGCCGGCAAGCGTCATGACGGTGCGGCCGTCGAGAAGGACGTTCACCGGCCATGTCTGGTCACCGTCGATGATGCTCGCAACGATCCAGCCGTCGTCGCTCCGGATGACACTGGCGTCGCCGTCCAACCCGTGCTCCATGCCGTTGGTGCTGAGGAGCTGATAGCAGAGGCCCCCGTAGCGCTCCTCGAATCGGATCATGGCGTCAACGGCCCCAGCAGGCAGAGGCACCTCGCGTCCGTCCTGGGTTTCCGCGCGGGCCGATTCCCGTATCTGTTCGGCGGACATCGCCGGGTAACGACGCGCTCCTGCCAGGAGTGCCCGAACGCGGCTCGACACGGAGGGGTCATCGAGGATGTGCACGTCCACACGCTAACCGGGTGGGAGGCCGGCGGGCTGAGAGTTGAGCATCAAAGAAGAGGCCACTCAGGGGGAACGCCAGGAGCACGAGCAGGGGGTGTGTCCGGCAGAGCTGAGTTTCACGCCCTTGCGGCGGGGGGCCTGGCTTCCCGTGCTCATGCCGTCGGGCACGTTCGCCGTGGACCCGGAGCCCTGGGGGCCGCCGTGGCGGACGTGGTAGGAGATCGATCCGGACGAGGCGGCGGCACGCGGTACGTACGCGCCGATCCTCGCCGTGTGGAGCTCACGGTTGGGGCTGAACCACTGGTGGTCACGGAGCCCGCAGTGGGAGGCGGCAGCCGGCCAGGCCCTCGCCCACCTACCGGCGGCCTCGGAAGGCCGGCCGATCACCGTCCTCTGCGGACGTCGGTCACGTGGCCGCACCGCGTCCGTCTCGCGGGCCGAAGGCTGCGAGAGCATCGGCGTCTGTCGCCTGGCCTCGGAGGAAGTAGTCGGCCCACTGGTCGATTTCGGGGTAGGAGGATTCCCTGGTCACTTGGGTGATCGCGGCTTCGATATCGAAGTCCGTGGTCCGCAGTTCGACGCCGGGACCCAGGAGCGCCCAGTGGGCTCCAACTCGCCCGTAGGGCATGCCGACGCTGCCGGGGTTGATGACGAGCCGGCCGTGTGCGAGGCGGACGAACGGCATGTGGGTGTGGCCGAGGACCACCGTGCGGATGTCGCGGTCGAGTTCGCTGAAGACCTCTTGCCAGCGGTCGAGACGGGAGTCGACCAGGACGACTTCCTCGTCGTCCCGGGGGGTGGCGTGGCAGAACAGGACCCTCCCCAGGCCTTGCAGAAGCAGGGAGAGCGATTGCGGCAGGCGGGCGAGGAGTTCGAGGTGGTCCGTGCGCAGTTGTTCGGCAGCCCAGGGCGCGATCGGGTCGGGGATCGTGTCGCGCATGCCGCGGCGGTATTCGAGGAGCTCGCGGTCGGCGTTCCCACTGACCCAGGCGACACGGTCTCCGAGGGCGGCCAGCAGGTCCAGTACCTGCGCCGGTTGCGGGCCTGCTGTGATGTCGCCGGTGAGCACGATGCGGTCCGCAGCGCGCACCTCCGGTTCGTCGAGCACAGCCTCCAGGGCGGGCAGGACTCCGTGGATGTCAGAAAGGACGGCTACTCGCTTCAACATGGTCACCATGGTGGAACGACGCCCGCCCGGAGCGGGATCGTTCCGCTTGCCGCCCGGCCAGGGCTCGTCCGGCGGATCATGGGCCGAGCCAGGGCCGGACCGAGGCGAGGGCCGGTCAGTGCCCTATTCGTGTTGACCGCCCCCGGCAGGCAGTGCTGGAGTCGGCACGTGGACAGCATCCCCGCCAACCGGCGGCTCTGGAACCAGATCAGCAGCGCCTACCAGCACGAGCACGACCCGCAGATCGGCGCCACACCCCGGCTGTGGGGCATGTACTCCATCCCCGACGCCCACCTGCACGCCCTGGGCGACGTCACCGGCAAGCGCGTCCTCGAACTCGGCTGCGGCGCCGGCCAGTGGTCCAGGGCGCTCGCCGCCGAGGGCGCCATCGTGGTCGGGCTCGACCTGTCCGAGGCCCAACTCACCGCAGCGCGCCGCGCGATGGGAGCGGCCCGCTACCCGCTGGTGCAAGGCGCCGCCGAACAGCTCCCCTTCGCCGCCGACAGCTTCGACCTGGTGTTCTGCGACTTCGGTGGGCTCAGCTGGGCGCCCCCGCACCTGGCCGTCCCGCAGGCCGCACGCGTCTTGGGTCGAGGCGGGCGCCTGGTGTTCAACGTCGCCAGCCCATGGTTCGAAGCCTGCTACGACGAAGCCGCCGGCCGCGTGACCACGACGCTGCAGAAGGACTACTTCGGGCTGAACACCATCGCCGAGGACGACGGCGCGACCAGCTATCAACTCACCTACGGCGACTGGGTCAAGGTCCTGCGCGGCGCGGGTCTCGTCATCGACGACCTCATCGAGCCGCGGCCCGATCCCCGAACACCCAACGGCTACAACGAAACCGACCCACCCGACTGGGCGCACCGCTGGCCCGCGGAACTGCTCTGGGTAACCCACAAACCGTAAGGTTCCGCCGCGCCGAGACGCGAAGGCATCTCCTCGGCGAGCAGGCCTGGAAACCCCGGTTGCCGCGGGGCGATTGGAACGGCCCCCGAGGAGCTGCGGTTCGATGAGACGGAACCTGCCGTAGTGGCGGACTCCGCCAAGACGCGCAGCCGTGACGTTCGCCGCGCGGGAAACCAACGAGGTCCACCGCGATCGAGACGGGGCGGAGCGGGCGATGGTGCGGTGCCGGCCGACCCGATAGCCGTCCTGGCAGGATGTCGGCATGGAACGCGTGCTGGGAATCGGTGGTTACTTCATGCGGGCTGCGGACCCGGCGGCCCTGAGCGCGTGGTATCGCGATTGCCTGGGCCTGGACGCCGATGCGAACGGGCTGTGGCATCAGGAAGCCGGGCCGACGGTGTTGGCGACGTTCGAGTCCGGGACCGACTACTTCGGGTCCCGCGCACAGCAGAGCATGCTCAACTTCCGGGTCCGCGACCTCGACGCGATGCTCGCGCAACTGCGCGCCAAGGGAGCGGACGTGGCCGAAGAAGCGCAAGACATGGAGGGTGTCGGTCGGTTCGGCTGGGTCACCGATCCCGAGGGCAATCGGGTCGAGCTGTGGCAGCCTGCCTGACCACGTCGTCACTCGAGCAGTGGCGTGCCGGTGGGCCAGGTCGTACGTCCGCAACGCAACGCCGCCACAGGCCGAACCGGCACTCTGCTGGCGGCGCGGCGGTTTCAGCTCCCCGCTGCCGGTCTGAGCGTTGCCCACTCGGCTTGCCGAGCCGAGGCCGCCCCACGGCAGGCAGCCTGCCGCACCCGTGATCCGCTGGTGCGCGAGCCCGCCGGTGCCCCGTCCAGGTGCTTACCTGTGAAGCCCGGGCCGACGACGACCATGACGTACCGGGCCAGGGCGACCGGGTCGGTGCCCGCGGGCAGGCCGCCCTCGGCGGCCGCGTAGGCGGTCGGCTCGGCCAGCGCCACGCGGGCGTTCACCGACCCGGAAGGCGTCACCACAGGCTGGGACGCGATCCAGGCCAGGGCGCGCGCTGCTCGACAAGGCCCCGCCCGGCTCGCCCTTCACCGAGGACGGCCCGCCCTACGCCGGCCCCGACCGCGGGGCGCCCGCCTGGGCGTTCGGCCCCGGAGGCGATCCCCGGGCGCGGGGCGTCGACGTCATCACCGTCGGCGGCGGAAGGATCTCCGCCGTACTGACGCTGCTCACCGCCTGAGACCGAACGCCCCCTCGCACCACGCGCTGCGAGGGGGCGTTCGGCCGTTTACGGTGTGCCGCTGCGCCGGTACCCGACCCAGAGCCGGCCTCCGGCCTGGTCCAGGACCTCGTCGACGACAGCGACCAGGGGCGACGTCTGGCCTGCGAGGGCCTGTTGGACGCCGTTGTGCAGGCGCCCGCTCAGGCCTGGGGCTGTGGCGTCGAGGCGGCGGGCCAGCCACTTGCCGCCGCCGTTCCAGGCGGTGTTGAGGGCCAGGGCGAGTTCGGCGGTGCGGCGGGCGAGTTCGGTGCAGATGAAGAGGCGTTCGCCCGGGTCGGTGCTGCCTGTGAGGTCGTCGAGGAGGTCGGTGAGGGCGTAGCGGCGGTCGTCGATCTCCTCGGCAGGGGTTGGGGGAGGCCCCGCTGCGGCCAGCGACTTCGCGTGGGCGCTGATGCGTGCGCCGACGCCGTCCCGATCGACGAGCAGGACGCCGTTGGCGCACATCCACATGAGCGGTGAGCTGCGGTTGGGTACCTCGCGCTCGACGAAGGCGTGCCAGGACTCCTCAGTGTGCACCAGCAGTTCCGCCGGCCAGCCATGCGCGTGGACGTTCAGCCGGTAGGGCGCCGGGGTGCCGTGCAGCAGTATCACGACGTCCAAGTCGGAGGTCACCGTACGGCGGTCCGTGACGACGCTGCCGCCGAGGAAGGCGGCTCGTGCGTCGGGGTGGTGTTCTTCGACAACGGCGTGCGCGGCGTCGATCGGGTCCATGAGGGGATTCTCCACCCAGCGCGCGGGTACAACACGCCGCGGATTGTTCCGGGTGGGAGGCGGTCGAGGCATCGGCGTTAGCGCCCAGCCCAGGTCGCCCTGCGGCATCGGCCCGGGCGACCAGGGCGGTGAGCCCGGGCGACCAGGGCGGTGAGGACGGCGCTACCCGATGCCGTCGATCGCCCAGTTTCACAGCCGGGTGGACGCCCTTCCCTGCTCCCGTACCCCGGGGCAGGTGAATTCACTGCGAAACCGGCTGGAACTTCCGAGCGATCGCGTCGACCACCCGGCGGTGTTCACGCCACCGCCCGCCCCGCTTCGGCGTCCGATCCGGCGGCAACGGCTCTCAAGGAGCGTCACTCTCGGGGCGGCGCGCGTGAGCCTGTCTCAAGGAGCGTCGCTCTCGGGGCACCTGGGAGTTGTCAGCCGAGAGCAGGTCCACGTGCGACCAGCGGGCGGCTGCCGTCCTCGGGCAGGACCGCGATGTAGCGCCAGCCGCCGTCCTCGACTCGGGCCAGACCGATGGTCGTGGTGGTGTTGAGCGCGTTGACAGTGGGCTCGACGCCCTCGGTGAGCGAGTTGAGTTCTGCGTAGTGTTCGGCCAGGACTGAGGCGGGACCGTGGATCCATAGACGCACGTCCGCCCCTTTCCGCAGGGCGGCGAGAAGGTCGTCACGAGCCTGTCCCGGGTCGGCGTCCTGGAGACCGTCGTGAAGTCGCTCTTGAACGCAGGGCTTTGTCGGAGCCGCTTCTGCCCGCCGGCGGCAGTCCGGACATGCCTGCGGCGCGGCTGGTTCGAAGAGATGCCTGTAGCGGGTGACCTGGTGCTCCGGGATACCGCAGAGCGTCCCGCTCTCGGCCGCCGCATGATCGACGCCGGGAACGTCTGTCAGCCGGACTGCACCGAACCTGGCAGCCTCCCGCGAGGTCGCGAAGGACCATCCGCGGTCTGGGTCATGACTCATGCGGGCGAGCATGCCACAGCAATCCGTCCTGGTCAGCCGGGTACGGGGCGGCCGGGATTTCACCGCCGTCCACGTTCCACTCGTGGGGGAGGGCCGATTCGCAGAAGACGCAGGCGAAGTCCCCCTCGCGGACGATGTTGACCTCCTCACAGCCGGGGCAGCGGCGGAACACCACCTCGTGGGTGAAGCCCTCGGGGTGCGTGATGCCGGCTCGGTCGAGGGCTGCGGCGACGGTCGGCCATGAGCTGGGGTCCGGGCAGTAGCCGGTCGACTGGTTGCTGACGTCGGTGACCGACCACTGCCCGGCGGACTGGAGGAAGGTCATCTCCCCCGCGCTGAGAACCGGTGCTCCTCCTGCACACGACACGTGCTCGCTCCGGCGTGGTGCGAGACGCAGCAGGCCGTCGGTGCCGGCCACGAAGGTGAAGGGCTCGGCCCGTTCGTCCGGCCCTCGCGCGGAGAGCCAGCGGACGAGGTCGGCGGGAGTGCGTATCCTCCGGCCCTCGCCGCCGGGCCGAACGCGGGCCTTCAGCTCCGCCGGACCCACGTACCGGTAGCTCCGCCGCCTCGTGGTCATCTCGCCAAGCTACCCACCCAATGGGTTGGAGCTGCACGAATTACTTCCTGCGGCTGGGGGCCTGCGCAGGCGGTGGAGACCGCCCCCCTTGCCGACGCCGTCGGTGAGGGTTTGGGCTTTCCGGCTCTCCCCTGCGTCGGCCGGCAGCTGTGCGGGCTGGGCGTAGGCGGTTCCAGCGGCGTCGACCGGTCTCAGCGGAACGCGGCGACGTTGCGGGCGGCCCAGTGGGCGAAGGGGCGCGGCGGGCGGCCGAGGACCTGCTGGACGTCCGGGCTGATACGCAGCTCGGCCGGGCTGGGGGAACCGAGGATGTCCAGAGTGTCGTCGGCGAGCTCCGCCGGCATGCTCCGGGCCATGGCGGTCCTGGCCTCGTCGCGGGTGAGCTCGTGAAACCTCACCGGCGAGCCCAACGCGGCGGCGATGGCCTCCGCCTGCTGGCGCGGAGTGATCACCTCCGGGCCGGTCAGCTCGTAGACGCCGCCGGTGTGCCAGTCGTCCAGCAGGCAGGCTGCCGCGACCGCGGCGATGTCCGCGGGGTCGATGATCGGTACCCCGATGTCGCCGAAGGGCGCGGCGACGAGCTGTTGCGTGCGGACGGACTCGGCCCACCACAGGGCGTTGGAGGCGAAGCCGCCCGGCCGCAGGATGGCCCACTCCAGGCCGGACTCCCGCAGCGTGTCCTCCAGCGCGTGCATCGCAATCCGCGTGTCGCCGGAGGGCCTGGTCACCACGCCCTGCGTGGAGAGCAGGACGACTCGGCGAACCCCGCCGGCGGCGGCTTCGCCGATGAGGTCGGCAGGGTTGGCCCCCGTGGCGTGCAGATCGCCGGACAGCAGAAGGAACAGCGCTTTCGCCCCGGCCAGCGCGGGCTTGAGGCCGACCGGCTCGGCCAGGTCGGCCACCACGTGGTGGACGCCGTTCGGCACCGCGGTCGTGTGCCGTGACACAGCCGTCACCTCCTGGCCCGCCTCGGCCAGCGCCTGCGTCAACGGCCGGCCGATGTTGCCGGTGGCCCCGGTCACCACGATCATGATCAGCTCCTTGTCAGATGCCCTCTGTTGCCCTCTGTGGCATTCACGCTAGGAGTTCGGGCTTACTTTTGGTAAGGACATACCCTGAGGTAAGCTCATGACATGGCGGGAGGCGCGCAGACCAGGCAGGCCGAGGCGGGGAAGCGGTATGACGTGTTTCACACCGACTGCCCCGCGCGCGACGTGGTCGACCACGTGACCAGCAGGTGGGGCGTCTGGGTGCTGATCTCCCTGCGGAGCAACAGCCTCCGGTTCTACGAGCTGCGCGACAGCATCCAGGGCATCAGCGAGAAGATGCTCGCCCAGACTCTGCGCGCGCTGGTTCAGGACGGCCTGGTCTGGCGGGAGGTCGAGCCGACGGCGCCGCCCCAGGTCACCTACGGGCTGACCGAGTTCGGCCGGGACGTCGGTGAGCCGCTGACGGAGTTGTTCGACCGGATCACACGGCGGCTGCCGTCGGCGGCGCAGTAGCGCCTGGTGCACATCAGTCGGGCCAGGCCCTGCTGCCCCTGGAGCCACAGCCGCGGACCCTGCCCGCGGTCCCTCCGCCGCCCGCACGAGGCCCGTACGTCATCCTGATCCATCGTGACGGGACTGACCTGTCACATCCCGTACGTGGGTCCCCCGTTCCCGTCCGGGCGCGGGATCGTCATCCGGTCACAGCCGCGGCTTGACAACAGCATTAGGAGGTGATGTACCAGTCGTTCTTGAGGTACTCCAGGGTGGAGTCGCCGAGTTCCTCTTCGCTGAAGGTCATGGAGGCCTTGACCGCTCCGACCGGTATCTCGACCTTGCCGGGCGAGCGCATGACGACGCGCTGCGGGTCGACCGTCGCGGTTTGCAGGGCCTTCTTCTGCGCGGGCGAGATCATCTTGAATGACACGAGGAACGTCGAGGTGCACGGGCCGAGGCCCTCGTCCTCTGCCTGCTTCGCGGCGGGTCCCGCCACGTCGCAGACCGTGTCGATGTCCTCGTGGCCGACCGCGTGGAGGAAGACCTCGTACCGCTTGATCGCGGCCGCCTTCGTCTTGGGCGCGGACTTGTCGCCGGTTGGCGAGGGCGACGGCTTCTCGGTCCGAGCCGACGTGGGCGGCGTGACCGACGGCTCTTGAGCCTTCGTCGTGGACGCCGAAGGCTGCGAAGGCTTCGCGCCCGCGTCGTCCTTGGACTTCTCCGGACCGCACGCGCCCACTGCCAGTGCCACGCAAGCCGTCAGCGCCACGCCCGCCATCGTCCGTGCTCTCATCGGGTCCCCCTCGTCACCGGCCGACAACACGTAGACAGGTCACGCAGGATCGGAGGGAACGGTTCCCGTGTCGGTCGACAAGGGCGGCAGGCCCTCGGGCGCCACCGGATCGCCTCGCCGGCGGGACAGCTCCGCCCAGCGCCGTCGCCGCCGGCCGGCACCGGGGTGCCGGGCGCGGCCCAGTACGCCGCCGACCACCTCGTACATCGCGGCGTGCACCGAGGCCGCGTCCGGCAACGCCGGCGGCATGAAACCGGTGAGGCCTGCGGTCAGCTCCCGGAGCCGGTCGTTCCTACCGACCTTGCGCAGGTGCGCCGAGGTCGAGCCGCGGTTGGTCGCGGCGCGGGTTCTCGGCGCGTCCGAGCCAGGCCCACGTGGGGAAAGGTACGAGCCACGTACACCGAAGGCGGGCGGCGGTGCTGACCGGTTCGCTGCCGTTGCAGCCTCGCGATCGACCTGCTGGTTGCCCGCGAACTCCCCATCCAGGCGCTGTGGGGCTTTCGCGTCAGATCCAGAGCAGGCGCGCGAAGCCGACAATCCGTGCCCTGCCGTCCGCCCACGAATGCAGAATGGCCTTCACTCCGGCGAGGAGCACCGGTACGCCCCTTCGGGCATCCACAGGCACAGCCAGAATGGAGCAGTGCAGCGATGAGCGACCCCCGGATCCTGACCGTCCGGCCCCAACCGGGTGAGTACGCATGGACGTTCGGCGGTGCACCGCCCGTGGCGCGCATCGCGCCCGGCACGGTTCTCGACCTGTACACGGAGGACTGTTTCGCCGGGCGGGTACGGTCCGAGACGGACCTGGTGTCCGAGGTCTGCGAGTTCCCGTTCCTCAACCCGCAGACCGGCCCCTTCCACGTCGTGGGGGCCGAGCCGGGCGATACGGTCGCCGTGCACTTCGTGTCGATCGAGCCGGCGCGGGACTGGGCGGCGTCCACCACGGTCCCGCTTTTCGGGGCGCTCACCTCGACCCACACCACGGCGAGCCTGCAACCTCCGCTGCCGGAGACCGTCTGGATCTGGCAGTTGGACCGGGCGCGGCGCACGGCGCTGTTCCGCGCGCACGACAGTGACTTCGAGGCTGAGCTGCCCATGGACCCGATGCACGGCACGGTGGGTGTGGCCCCGGCCAATCTGGAGGTGCGCTCGGCGCTGGTGCCCGACGCGCACGGCGGCAACATGGACACGCCCGAGATGCGGGCAGGCGTCACCTGCTACCTCGGGGTGAATGTCGAGGGTGCGCTGCTCAGCCTCGGCGACGGGCATGCCCGGCAGGGTGAGGGGGAGACCTGCGGGGTGGCGGTCGAGTGCGCGATGAACACCGTGGTGATCGTCGAGTTGCTCAAGGGGCTCGCCACCCCGTGGCCGCGTATCGAGTCGGACACGCACCTCATCTCGACCGGATCGGCGCGTCCGCTGGAGGACGCGTTCCGGATCTCCCAGCTCGACCTGGTGCGGTGGCTGGTGCGTGACTACGGGTTCAGCGAGTTGGACGCGTACCAGTTCGCCACCCAGGCCGTCGAGTCACCGCTGGCCAATGTCTGCGACACCAACTACACGTGTGTGGCCAAGATCCGCAAGGAGTGGCTGCCGGCGCGTGAGACCCACCGCGGACTGCACGCGCAGCTGCGGGAGAGCGCGGCAGCACTCCGGCCCTGAGCGCGCGGCACGAGGATCCGCGCCGATCACACCGACGATCCGATGGTGCGACGGGACCGGCCCGACGGCGCCGCAACTTAGGTGATTCCGGCGCCGCTGAGGGATGGCGTGAATCAGCGTCGCGCCGGTGACGCCCCACCCGGGACGGGGTTGGTCGAAGACGATGTGCCGCACTATCCGGGTTGATGAGGATGGCCGAAACGGCCAGGGCTGCTGCTGGCCCCAGTCCGTTGTGACGTCAACTGAGTGGAGGATCACCTCCTTCGGGTGGGGGTTGTGGGCGGCAGCAAAGGAACCGATGGCGTGGCGTGGGGTGTCGGGACGGCCGCATCTGGTGTCGCGAATAGGTGGGAGCTGCGGGGAGGTTGGCCTCGTGGCGGAGGCGCCCAGGCCGCGGCGGTCGGCCTTGCGGCGTTCTGCGCTGGTGGCGTGTTTCGCTGCGGTGCCGTCGCCCGGGTGGAGTTCGTGCAGGCCGTAGTCCCTTTCGACGGCACGGGCCTCGGCCTGGACGGCTCGCTTGTCGAAGTTGCGGCGGGCGGTGCGGCCGTCCTCGCGGACGAGGGTGGCGGCGATGTGGATGTGGTCGGGGGCGGCCCCTGACGGCTACGTCAACACGATGGTCAGCCCGTACTCATCTCCAGCGGCGCGTAGTTCGGCGACGCCCGCTCGGTTGCGGTAACGGTCGAGCGGCGTCGCCCCCGACGGTCGGCCTCTTCCCCGAGTGCGGGCCTCGGCCCGGACCACGAGTGAGGCACTCCCCGGGGGGCGAGCACCGCGAGCGGCGGCGGAAGCGGGGGTGACGGGTCGCCCGCCAGCCCATCGTCCCCGAAAGGCGCGGCTGGCCAAGGGAGTTCGCGTGCCGGTGACCTCCCGGCGCAGGTCCGGCCCTAGCCTTGCGAAAGCCCCCTCGTGCCACCCGGAATCGTGTGAGCATGGTCGTGTGCCAGCAGTTCCTGACTTACGCCGTTGGCTTTCGAGTCAACCGCCAGATTCCCTGCAGCACCTCCTCGCCTTCCTCGCGGTGGTTCACGGCCACACGTTCGGATACCCGGGCGAACCCGCCCGACAGGATCGCGCGACGGCGGCGGGAATGCGGTCCTGGGTCGCAAAGGCCCCCGGGAGCCTGCTCGCGCAGATCGCCCAGGTCGGATGCGAGGTGGCCAGCGGGATGGCCCGTCCCCGCGGCTCCAGCGGGCCGGGTCTGCCCCCGGTGGACACCGAGAGTCTGACGGCGGCGTTCACGAGGGTCCCGCCCTTGCTCGCCTGCCTCGCCCTGCTCTGGTATCCCCTGACCGACGAGGACACGCCCGAGCGCCGCCTGGTGCTGGAGAACTGGGACGTTGTCTGGCAGGCGGCGGCGGCCCCGGCGCCATGGCCCGAAGCGCCGAGGAACCGCCGGCGCACCAGGAAGACCGGGGCGAGCCCGCCTGGCACAGCCCCGAACCCGCCCGACGCCCCACAAGGCGTTCGACCCCGACGTGCCGAAAGGGAGAACCTGGTGCCGGACGACCCCGCCGAGCAGCTCGAAGCCGCCGCGCAGCGGCTGCGCAGGGAGGGCGAGGAACTGGCCGAGCGGCTCGAAGGCCTTGCGGCCGACGTCCGCAGCGGCGTGGAGAGGAGAGACGCCCGCCTTTCGGCCGCCGTGGACGCGTGGCTCGAACGACGCGCGGCGACGGCCAGGTTGGCGCTCGGCAGCGCGGGCGGCACGAGCTGGGCCGAACCGCAGACGTACGATGATCTTGACCGCATCCTGGCGCAGGTTCGCGCGGAGACCTTCCGCGAGGAGATCGAGGCGGCGGAGGCCGATCGCGCGAGCCTTGTCACCATGCTGCGTGGAACGAGCAACGCTGCCGTGCTCGTCGGGCTGCAGGCGGCCTTCGATGCTCTCGACGCCCGGCTCCAGGAACTGCGGTCGGCCGCGGGACTGCCGCGGGAGCCCCGGCCGCTCGACCTGTCCGACCCCCGGGCTCCCGCCGAGCTGGCTCCGGTGGGCGGCCTCCCGGTCGAGCAGCCCCTGCCGGAAGCAGTCACAGACACTGCCGCCGGCCCAGCCGAGGAGGACGTGCGGGAGCCCGACGTCTCGGACGTACCGGAGCCCGTCACCACGGACGTGCCGGAGGCGGTCGCCCCGGACGAGCCCTCCGCACGCACCCCGAGCGCCGCTGTTCCCGTGGCGGCCGGCTCGGAGGTCGCCGAGGCGGAGCCCTCTTCGGCGGCCCGTCCGGTCGAACCCGCCGGCGCACTGTTCGACGAGGGCACAGCAGCGGCGCCGGCCGTACCGACGCCCCCAAGGCACGGTAGCCGCCCGGGAGGCGTGCCCCTCGCCGAAGGGCTCGGGGAACCGATCCCGGCGCCGCGGCAGCCGGTGGGAGCACCCTCGGCGGGCGCCCCGCAGCAGACGCCTGACGGGGCCGAGCCCACGACGGCCGAGCCGTCGCCGGTCACCGCCGAGTGCGCCGACGTCTGGACGCGGGTGGGGGACAGCCCCTCCCCTGTCGAGAAGTTGATCGCCGGGGGCGGTCTGGCCGAGGCCTACTGGCTGAACCGGGCTGCCGGGGAGCGGGAGGAGCGGTGTCGGTGCCTGGCCTTCGCCGCCTCGGCATTCGGGCTGGCGCCCGGCCAGCAGGCGGCGATGACCCTGCAACTCGATGTCGAGGAGGAGCGCGGCCCGCTGCCGACGGCGGAGGACCGGGACGGCTACCTCGTGGCTTTCGCAGCTGCCGTACGCAGCGGGCTGCAGGCGGGCTGGGCGCTGCCGATCGTCAACGACTTCGTGCAGCTCCACGGCCTGCCCGAGGTCTGGAACGAGCTGTTCACGACACTGGCCCGGGAGACTCGCAGGGGCGTGTCGTTCCAGCCGGGCGAGGTGCTCAGGCTCGGGCAGGACGACACGGTCGACCCCACGGATCTGGGCGCCCGCGCGGAGGCGCTCAAGCTCCGCCTTCAGACCAGCAAGATCGCCTACCAGCTTGCCTCGCGGGTGCTTCAGACCCTGCTCAAGGACGATGCGGAACTCGGCCGTACGCTTGACCTGATCACGGCGTGGTCGGTCGGCGCGGCAAGCCTTGAACAACTGCGTGAGGACCTCGGCGGCACCTACGGCGGGGACGGCGCCGTCGACCGGATCATCAAGGAGACGACGCGCCGGGTCAGTTCCCCCAACCAGCGCAAGGCGAAGATAATTGCCACCGCCCTGGACCAGTTGCGCGGCCGTATCGGGGAAGTGACGACGCTGCTGCGGGAGGCGGTCCAGGTTGCTGAGCTGCCTCCGCGCGGTGACAGCCGGCGGCTCGCGAGCGAGTTGGTCGACGCCGTCCGAGCGGCACGACAGGCGGCTCCGCTTCCCGGCCCCGGAGGCGAGGCGGTGCGTCTGCTCCTCGGCTGGATCAGCACAGGGGCCGGCCTGGTCGCACCAGTGCCCCCTCGCGGGCTGCCCAGCACCGACTCCCTGCTTCTCATACCCAGCCTGACCTGGACCACCACGCCCGACGGCGAGGACGTACCGGACCTTGCGGCACCAGGCGCCCTGGACGCGCTGCTGGAACTCCAGGAGAGCACCGGTCCCGTCGATCCGGTGAAGGCGTTCTCCGCGCATCTCGACCGGGGTGACCTGCACGTCGCCCAACGGCTGGTCGACGTCATGGAGTCGGGCCGTTTCCGCGCCGACCTCCCGCTCCAGGTGGGCCAGCCGGACTCCCTCCGGCGTCGGCTCGCGGACGCCGAGGCCGACTGGCGCGTCAAGGCGGAGACGGCCCTGCGCCAGGCTGCGGACCTCTTCGCCCAGGTGCGCCTGCAGAACCTGCTGGCCCCCGAGCAGGAGAGCCACCTGGCCGCACAGCTCCTCGACCTCCAGGCGTCGGACCGGGAACTGCGCTTCCGCCGGCTGCTCGGGCGGGTGCAGGAGGTGGTCACCGGGCTGAACATCAGGCTGAGGGAGAAGACCGACCAGTTGCGCGGGCAACTTGCCGGTCTGCACCTCGACGAGGCGGACATGGTCCGCATCAGCGGTCTGATCGGCCGCGGCGATGTGGCCACCGCCGAGGAACTGCTCTCCTTCGCCCGCAAAGGCGAGAGCATTCCGGAGCAGGCCGGCGAAACGGGCACGGAGATGGCGGCCTTCCTCGAGGGTGTGCGCCACCCGGGCGCTCCCAGGGCCAGCAGCACCGGGGTCAGCGCGCGCTGGTGGTTCGGCCATTACGCACGCGGTCGATCCGGGCAGGCGGAGACCGAGGCGGTCACTCAGGCCCTGGCCGCCTGGGACTCGCTCGGACGCCCGAACGAACGCCGCAATTCCTTCCAGAAGCACGTCCCCAGCGTGCTGCGGATGCTCGGCTTGAGCGTCAAGGGACCGGTAAGACTCGTGGACCAGGACCGCAAGGACTGGCAGGTGATGACCCTCTCGATCACCGCGGAGATCAGCGATAACGTCCCCGGTTACGTGTCCCGGCTCGGCTCGCGGGCGAACGGTGTCTACCGGGTCCTCGTGGTCGGCAACGAGGAACTCGGCCCCGACGCCCTGCTGCGCCATCTGCCCGAGGCGGCGCTCGGCGCCAACATCGTCTTCTACCTCCAGCCGCTCGGCATCGGCGGGCGACGGCGCCTGGCCCAGGCCTCGTACCAGAAGCCGCAGCAGGCGATCGTCGTCGACCCGGCCGTGCTCGGCTGGATCGCCGCGGGGGAGGCCCGGTCCTTCCGCGCGGTGCAGCGCGTCACGTTGCCGTGGGCCGCGTACCGGCCCTACGAGCCCTTCCAGGCCGGGCAGGTCTCCGCGGAGGTCTTCAAGGGCCGCGACGACGAGAAGAGCACGATCATGGCCCGGGAGGGGGGCCTGTTCCTCTACGGGGGGCGGCAGTTGGGCAAGTCCTCGCTGCTCCGGCAGGTGGCGGACAGCTTCCAGGCAGGGCACGGCGGCAACCAGGTCGCGATCTACACGGACCTGCGCATCGCCGAGATCGGGCTGAGCCGGCTTCCCGACGAGATCTGGAGCACGCTGGCCAAGCAGCTGAAGGATGCCGGGGTCCTCGATCACGGTGTGCCGAAGCACATGACCGCCGCTGTCGTGTCCGAGGGCATCCAGCAGTGGCTGGACGCGAATTCCGAGCGCCGCATCCTCTTCCTCGCCGACGAGGCCGACGCCTTCCTCAACGCGGACGCCCGGCCCGTCGACACCGCCGGAGCCCAGTCGACCTTCCGAACGCTGGCCAGTCTGATGCGCCTGATGGCGGACACCGAGCGCCGGTTCAAGATCGTCTTCGCCGGCCTGCACCAGGTGCAGCGCTACAACCGGCTCACCAACTCCGTCACCGGGCACGGCGGCGAGCCGATCCTGGTCGGGCCGCTGCGCCCGAAGGCGGCGGTGGACCTGGTGGTCGAACCGCTGGCCGCGGTCGGCCTGTTCTTCGAGAGCCCCGACCTGGTCTGGCGGATCCTGGCCCTGACCAACAACCAGGCCAATCTCGTGCAGATCGTCTGCGAGGGACTGGTCGAGGAGATGCAGAGCCGCGCCCTGTCCCCGCAAGGGGGACGCCCCCGCGTCACGGCGGCGGACGTGCAGAAGGTCATGGCCTCCGGAGGTATCCGGGACAAGATCCGCGATCGGCTTCGCCTGACCATCGATCTGGAGGATCGCTATCGCGTCCTGACCTTGATCCTGGCCCTGCGCAGCCTCACCGACGGCTACGCCCGCGGTTACACGCCCAGGGAGTTGCAGGAGGAGGCGCACAAGGTATGGCCCGAGGGCTTCCCCGAGCAGAACGGCGTGGACGAGGTCCGTACCGACCTGCTGGAGATGGAGGGCCTCGGACTGGTCCTCCCGCTCCAGGGCCAACGGCACATATTCGTCATGCGCAGTCCGAACATCGTCAACGTACTCGGCACCCGCGACGAACTCGAAGCGGAGCTGGGGACCAGCGAGTTCACGCAGACGTACGACTACAACCCGCGGGTTGCCCGCCGATCCATCGGTGTCGACAGCCGGCAGGTCATGCGGATGAGCCCGCTGACGGACGAGCAGTGGCACGACGCGCTCTCGCGGCGGGCGACGATCATCACGGCGTCGTCGGCACTCGGCGCCGGATTCCTGGACCGGGCGGCGAAGCAGCATGTGGGGGAGGGCTGCCGGTTCGTGCTCGTGCCGGCTGCCGAACTGCCGCAGGCGGTCTCCAAGTGGGCGCGCGATCAGACCCCGCACCTGCTCTTCGTCGATCTGCTCGGCGCCCCCGCGGCACGTGTGCACGAGGTGGTCGAGTGGCTCACCGAGTACGTGTCGGAGCCGGGGGAGGACGCCAAGGAGGTCCCTCGCCGGCGCGCGCTGGCCGTCGTGGACCCGCTGACCGCAGCCGCGCTCGACGTGCCCAAGGTCTCCAGAGTGCAGCCTCAGCGGTGGAACACCACCAGCCTTCGGGCCTGGCCGGAGCAGCCGTTCGTCTCGGCTGAGGAACGCCGCAACCTGATCGACGCCACCGGGGGCTGGCCCGCCTTCGTCGAGCAGACCATCGCCAAGTACATCCAGGGCGCGCCCCGTGAAGGCCTTTTCGAGCAGATGCGGGCACGCATGGACGACGCCGGCCACGCACGCGACCACCTGCAGCGAGTCGGCCTCTCCGAGCAGCGCGTGCGGCAGATGGCCGATTGGGCGAGCCTGTTCAGCTTGGCGGAATACGCCCAGGGCAGGGCGCACACCGTGCCCCAGGACCTCGCGGTCGTCCTCGACGACGACCTGGACGAGGCCGAAGCGCTGCTGACGGAGCTGGAAGTGCTCGGGGTGCTGGACGACCGGGGCGACCTCCTCACCGTCGACAGCGTCACCTTCCGCGCGCTGCGGACCGCGGCGAGGCCGCAGGGCGGATCGATGTGACCCGGCTGATCCGACCGGTCGGCGCGCTCAGTCCTGAGGCGGTCCTCGACCTGCCGGGCGCCCGGCGCCACTGTGCGCGGGTCTCCGCCGACCTGCGCACGGGGATGACCTGCGTCTGGTTGTTTCCTGATGTCGAGGTGGAGTCGGCCCGCGCCGATCTGGCCGTGGAGACCGTGGCCCACGGCCTTGACGACGTGGTGGACGCCCCCGTGGAGGGGAGGGGAGCCCGCCCGGCTTTGAGGGCCGCCCAGCCGGAGGCGCACGACCTGTGGAGTCCGCCCGGCAGCGGGGGCGCGGCCGGCGGCCGGACCTCCGAGGCGAGCTTCGACGTCGACGACGGCTTCGGCGACTGGTCCCCGTCCGGCGCCCGTGCCGGAGACGTGTTCCGCGCCGCGCCGCGACCCCCGGCCCCGGGGTCCGCCGTTGGCGTCCCGGCCCTCGACAGCCCGGACACCGACGTCACCGCCCGCCTCGCCCGCAGTCTCGGCATCGACGGGGATCTCGTCTCCGGTCTCGTCGCCGCCCCGGATGGCCGTGCGCCCGTGCTCGTCGTACGTGCCTGGTCCGAAGGCGATCCGCGGGCCGTCTCCCGCCTCATACGGCGATTCCAGGCCGCGGTGAAGGAGTCCGGACTCAAGCCGGACCGGCGCCCCCGGCTTCTCGTGGCGAGCCGGACCCAGGACCTGGAAGCGGACGCCGTGGGGCTCCTCGACACGACGGTGTCGAGAACGCATTGGTGGTGGAGCGTCTGGAGCCATCTGGACACCGCGACGGTGGTGGCCGCTGCCGTTCCCCAGGCGAACGGCGGGCGGGCCGGCGATCACATGACGCCGGGAAAGTTCATCCGGCACGCCCTGCACTGCGAAACGCTGGTCCAGTCCGCCGGACCGGACCTGGGCCTCGCGGTGCGGCTGGCGGAAGTCTGGAACGGCAGCCTCAAGGACCTCCCCGACGCCCTGCGCGAGTGCTGCCCCGTCGGGGTCGGCCAGGCCGTCCAGGAACGCCTCGCCGCGGGTGCCGCGTATGCGCCGCTCCCCGCGCACGATCTGCGCGAGGCCTGGTCCGCGGGACTGGTGGACAGCTGGGAGGGGCAGATCCGCCGCAGCCCGCACTCCGGTGCGGAGCCCTACCGCGGCCCGGAACTGGACAAGCTGGTCTGGCAGGCCCAGAACCGCGTCCTGCTGCCCCTGATCGACGACGCCCGCCTCGGCTTCGTCGAAATGCTCCCCCGCATCGCGACCCGCGGCACCGCCCGGCTCGTCGAGTGCTACGTCCGGCAGTCCCTGCGCAGCGCCAACGGCTCGGCGTCGGATCTCACGTCGATGGAGCTCGGCGAACTTTACGACGCCGCGGTGCACCGCGACATCGCCCTGACCGACGACCAGTTCCGCCGCCTGCGCACCCTCCGGCGCGCCCGCAATAAGCTGGCCCACCGCACCCCGGTAGACGACACCCTGCTCCGGGACCTGCTAGACGCCCTCTCCCCGCTGTGACAACGGGTGAAAGGCCGCCGGGGACCGGGCGGTCCCCGGCGGGCGCTGGCTCAGGAGCGCCCGGTCCAGGTCGGACGGGTCGGCATGCCCTTCTGTACGGGGATCGAGAGTGGACCGCTGATGTGTGAGAGCCGCCCCCATCGGTCGGGCCGCCGGCCGAGGTCACGGTGTATCCGCCCGGAGCGGTAGCCGGGGGAACGGGTGCCAGGTGTCTACCCGTTGCGGTCGAGCACGACGTCGTACGTGCCGGGTGCCACGTCCTGGGTGCTGAGCAGCACCGTCAGCGACGTGCCGTCGGCGCTGACGGAGACGGGGTCCGCACAATGCGGCCCGGGTCATGGGCTGACCTGCGGGATTTGAGAAACCGCAGGTCACGGGTTGGGTGGGGGCTGGTCTGAGCGGGTCTCGGGAGGCGGTTTTTCCATGATCGTCTCCCAATTTTCTCCCAGAAACTCCCGGCGTGACGTGCGGCAATGCGCTGAGCATCGGAACAGTCCGGTGCCCGGGGGCCGCAGCGTCACGGCCGTCAGATCAGGGTGTTGTAGACGTTCCAGCCGCCGCCGATCCGGGTGCGGTTCGCGTACGGCGCGGTTGCGTTGCCGGTGCCCTTGTAGAGCCACAGCACGCCTGAGGCGTCGCGTCCGACGAGGTCGGCCTTGCCGTCCTCGTTCAGGTCGCCGGCGCCCACGAGGGTGTTGTAGAGGTTCCAGCCGCCGGCAATTCGGGTGCGGTTCGCGTAGGGCGTGGTTGCGTTGCCGGTGCCCTTGTAGAGCCACAGCACGCCTGAGGCGTCGCGTCCGACGAGGTCGGCTCTGCCGTCTCCGGTGAGATCACCGGCGCCGGCCAGGGTGTTGTAGATGTTCCAGCCCGCGCAGATCCTCGTGCGAGTGGCGAGCTGGCCCGTCATGTTGCCGGTGCCTTTGTAGAGCCAGAGGACACCGGAGCTGTCCTTTGCGACGAGGTCGGCCTTGCCGTCTCCGTTCAGGTCGCCGGCGCCGACGAGCGTGGGGTAGATGTTCCACCCTGAACCGACCCTGGTACGTGTCCTGGTGCCGTAGGGGCTACCCGCGCCGCAGAAGTACCACAGGGTGCCGCCGGTACGCGGGCGACCACGTCGCCCGTCTCGTGCACGGTCAGCGGGGACAGGGCGGTGAGCGCGGAGTACTGGTCCCAGCCGAAGTCGTAGAGCGTGCTCGCCTGGTACGGGGCAGTGCCGTTGCCGGTGCCGAGGTATCGGTACAGCTGGCCGTTACTTCTGCGCGCGTACAGGTCGTAGCGTTCGCGGACGGGATAGGGGCTGGTGACAGCAAAGGTGCTTGCCGACTTCGGGTTGTACGCACTCCAGGCGATCCGGTATTCCGCATCGACGCCGACTTTCCATGCGGCGACCTTGGCACCCGTGGTGAGGGTGTAGCTGACGGTGTGGTCACCCTCCGGCAGATCGCAGGTCACGGCGTCCTCCACGGCGGCGATGGAGTAGGCCGAGGGGCTGCACGTGCCGGCCGGGCCGCCGTCCACGGAGGTGATGTGGATGTCCACCTCTGTCGAGTCCCACTTCCGTTCTTCCGGGGTCGAACGGAAGCTCAGAGCCAGGACGCCAGCGTCCTCGGCGTGAACCTGCACGGTCTGCGCGGTCGAGGAGTTCACCAGCACGTTCGGGGTGGACAGCCGCACGGTGCTCTTGGCGAGTTGCTCGGGCGTCTTGATCTGGACCACGGCTGCTGACGGCCGCGCCGGGCCGGAGGTGGTGGCGGCGACCTGAGCGGCCTTGACCGCCACCCCGATGTCGCTGCCTGCCGGTGCGAAGGCCACGCCTTCGTAGACGGTGGCGCCGTTCACCGCGTCCTTGTGCGCGTACACGGGGGGCTGGCCGTGCTCGCCGCGAGCGACGGGGCAGGTGAAGATGCCCGGCACGTCAGGGTAGGCGACGCACGCGTAGCTCGGCGGGTCGACGGTCAACCACTCGGGCAGACCTCCGGCGGCCCATGACGGGTCCGTCAGCGGCTGCTTGCTGAAGGCGTACACGTAAGTGCCCTCGGGACTGCCCTTGAGCGGGGGATCCGCGGGATGGCCCGTGTAGCCGGGTTCCAGGTAGAGGTTGCTCACAGTCGGAACGAAACCGGAGTCCGCGACCGCCTGACCGGGCGAGAACACGGAGCTGGAGGCCACCATCGCGGTCAGCCCGACTCCGAAAGCAGCGCCCCTGAAGACGTGCAAGCGTGTGGTCAAGGAAAACGCCCCCCCGGGCTCAAAGCGCGGCATCATGATGCCGCCACAGCGTTCGGTTCCCCCCGGCGCAGGGACAACCTACTCCTCATCAGAAACAGCGCAACAACGCCTGAAGCCCCGGTGGTCGCCCCGCGGGCGGACCGTGGCGCGCACGGCGTCGGGGTCGCCGAGCCACGCCGGACAACGAGCCGTCGTGGAGCCGGACGCGATTCGGCTGGCGGAGTTCAATTCGCCGGGAGAGAACCCTGACGATGCCGAGCAGGCCGTGCGGGCCGCCGACCTGGAGGGAGCGATGGGCGTGGCCGCCGCCCGATGTCCTCCAGGCAGTCGGTTGGGGACGGTCGCAGTGGCGCGCACCCCGCCGAGGGTGCCGAGCGCGTGGTCGAGCACGAGGTTGAGCGAGGCGGTGCCGCTTACGCCCCCATCGGGGGAGAGGGCGGCGACGCCGACGGAGCTGGCACAGCCGGTGATGTCACTTGCGTCGTAGCTCTTGGCGTCGTCGCTCATGAAGCACCCTCAGCACTCCCAACGTGGCTGATTGCACGGCCTCGACTTGCACGGGCCGCCGTTGCAGCCTCGTGATCGATACGCTCCTTGCCCGCGAACTCACCATCAAGGCACTGTCGTGTCGTCAGATCCAGCAGCTCTTGGAGGACGGCCAGGATTCCTCGACCCAAGACGACTTCGGCTCGCTTTTCCTGCGGGCGGCGTCTCCCCGCCTCACCACCGCCCGAGCGCAGGAGACCGCGCGGCACGTCCTCGTGAGCACCACAACGGCCGAGGCCGGCACCTGCGGATCCAGGTGCCGGCGTCAGGTGCGCCACGGTCGGCGCGGGGGAGTTGGTTCAGAAAAGTCTGACGTACGTGTTCCAGCCGGTTCCGATCTGCACGCGCGCCTTGAACGTGGCTGTGCCGGCTCTGCCTGTGCCGCTGTAGCGGTAGAGGACGCCGGTGGAGTTGACGCCGACGAGGTCGGCGCGGCCGTCGCCGTCGAGGTCGCCGGGGGAGGCGATCTTGTTGTACGTGTTCCAGCCGCCGCCGATGTAGACGCGGGTCTTGAACGGCGCGGAGCCCTTGCCGGTGCCCTGGTAGAGGTAGAGGTGGCCATTGCCGTCGCGGGCGACGATGTCGTTGTAGCCGTCGCCGTTGATGTCGCCGGAGCCGGTGATCTTGTTGTAGCCCTTCCAGCCGCCGCCGATCCTGACCCTTGCGGAGTAGTGGCCGTCACCCCGGCCGGGTTGCAGCCACAGCACGCCGCCGGTGTCCCGCGCGAGCAGGTCGGCCTTGCCGTCGCCGTTCAGGTCGCCGGGGCCGTTGACCAGGTTGTAGCTGCCCCAGCCGTCGTTGTTCGTGTGGTTGCCCCAGTCGAAGAGCGTGCCCTGGGAGATGCCCAGGACGGGCGTCTCGTTGGAGTCGGTGAGCGAGACCGAGCCGAAGAGCGGCAAGTTCCCGAAGAAACCGGTGTCGCTTGCCTGGGTACGGCTGCCCAGTTTGCCGTTGTCGAGTGAGGCGTAGCGATAAAGGGTGCCTGCGGCGTTCTGGCCCAGCAGGCTGTTCTTGCCGTAGACCGGGGCATGGCCCTGGCCGGCCACCAGGTGCATGTTCCATCCCGTACCCGCGCCGACGTGAGCGCCCAGCGTGTGGATGCCGGTCCCGCCGGGCTGCCCCGCGTAGCTGTAGAGGGCGCCGTTCGCTGTACGGCCGAGGATCTGGCCCTGGTGGTTCTTGTCGTCACCCAGGCCGATGATCTGGTTGTAGATGCCCCAGCCGGTGCCGATCTGGACGCGCGGGGCGATCGGAGCGGCGGACTTGCCGTTGAGTTTGTACATCCACAGCGCGCCGTTGAGGTCGCGCGCCACCAGCGTCTCCTGGCCGGTGCCGGTGATGTCGCCGGCGCCGATCAGCTGGTCGTAGATGCCCCAGCCGGTACCGACCTTGACCCGTGGCGCGAACGGCGCGGTCTCGCCGTTGCCCTTGAACAGGTAGAGGTCCCCGGACGGGGTGCGGGCCAGCAGGTCGCCAAACCCGTTGCCGTCGATGTCGCCGACGGCGATGACCTGGTTGTAGATCTGCCAGCCGGGGCAGGTCCAGATCCATGAGGCGTGTGTGAAGTCCGAGCCGCGGTACATGCTGAGGTCCCCGGACTCGGTCAGGCCGAGCACCTCGTTTCCGCTGTAGTCGGGGGTCAGGTTGCCGGGGTTGATGAGTTCCCGGAACTGGACCGGCGCGGGACCAGCGCTCACGAGTTTCCGGTTCTTGCTCGACCAGACGCCGACGTCGCCGGGACGGCCGTTGCCCTGCTTCTGGACGAAGAAGTCGCTGATGCCGTCGCCGTCGTAGTCGTAGCGCGGGGTCGTCACCCGGGCGGCGGTGGTCGTGGACTGGGAGAGCGCCTGGGTCGGCGTCTTGCCGAGCTTCGAGAGGTCGAGGCTCGGCTTCGGAGCGGTGCGCTCGGGTGTGGTGGTCTTCGTGCCGTGCGGTACGGCGGTGTCGGCGTGCGCGAGCGTGGTCGGACCGAGCGCGACGGCGCCGACGGCAAGGACGCCGGTGGTGCAGGCAGCCACAAGACGGCTGCGGCGGCGCGTACGGAGACGCGCCGAGGAGAATGCGGACACAACCCCCCCAGGGATGTGAGCGTCGCGCGAGCGCGCGACGTGCAGTAGGGGCTCACGGCGAGCATGCGGCTCAGCCGGGCCAGGTGAGTCTACGACCGCATGTTCGCAACATTTCCCCGACTTCGGAGGAGGTCTGGCGATGGGTCGCAGACCGTGACCGAATCGGCGGGCGCAGGCGCCGACGCCGTGAAGGGCGCGGAGGGTGGGCGGCGGCCGGCGAGCCCTGGCCCTGAGTGACGCCGACACACTGGGAGCTCCGTGGGCGGGCTGATGCCGTGCCCCGAGAGCGGGCCATGGCCGGTGTGCGGTGCGGCTCACGCCAGGTCGATGTCGTGGCCTCCTGCGGCTTCGATCAGCCAGAGTAGGGCGCGGCGGCCCCGGTAGGGGTGTTCGTCGATGCTGAACCGGATCCAGCCGGTGCTGCGTCCCCTTGACCCGCCCTTCCACCAGCGCCAGTTGCGGCTTTCGGCCGCCGCGCATGGACTGAAGTAAGTGAGCCAGTCTGTTAGTTGCAGCTCGGCGGCGGCGTCGGCCGTCTTGATCCCGGTGTCGCGCCGCTGTCCCGTCAGGCCGCGCCACCAGGCCGTCCAGGCCCCGGCGTCCTGGTGTACGGGGGTCTCGGGTGCGCAGCGCTGGACGAACCGGGCCGGGAGGATGTCCGGCCACCGGTCGTCGGCGGGCCATGCGTCGGCGGGGCCGGCCGCGAACGGGAGGACGGCGAGCAGGACCTCGCGTATCAGCCTGGCCGGCGAGGTAGTGGCCGCGATCCATGGCCTTGGCGCCGCTGCCGCCGCCCGCGAGGAGTTCACCGCGCGCTTTTCCAAGCGCTCCTTCGGAGACGCTCAGAACCTCCCCGTCGTCTCCTTGAAGGACCACGCCGAAGACACCCTGGGTGCGCTGATCAGCCGCACGCTGGACTTCGCTCCCAGCGTGTCCGCCGTCCGCCGCGTGGCTCAGCAGAACGGGCTCCGCCTCATCCGCGAAGCGGACGGGGATCAGCACACCACGCAGCTGACGGAGGCTTCCGTGCAGCAGACGCTGGCCGCCGCCGTAGGCGAGGCCGGTGCACTCGACGGTGCGGAGCTGTACCTGAAGGTGGGCCGGAAGGTCGCCCGTATCGACGTCTGAGTTGGTTGTGGGCACAACTCGCTCATATGGATGCGCGCTGTGATGCTCGACTTCGTACGACTTGGCAGGGCGACTCCACCACGAGCTCGCCAACGCGTTGCGGACTCGCCTGGGCTGATGCAGCGCTCAGCCCAGGCGAATTCGCAACCAGGGGTGCCGGATGCCGGGTGCCCGGGAAAGTGCTCGGATCAGCGGCTGCGACGGTGGTTTGGTGTCCGGCAGGCCGCCGACCTGCTCGGGCTCGACTAAACCCAAGCCCGGTTCGGCAGCGTCGACGCGATCTACATGAGCGAGGCAGGCCGCGACATCCTCACCGAGCCGACACCGACGACGTCAGCGGGGGGGAGAGGTGCTCACGACCGCGGCCCCGGAACGGTGATCTGCGGAGCGGGAGCAGTTGACAGGACGTCCATAGATGGCGAACCACTACTTATGGGATGGGCGGTCAGCCCTACTCGGCCGGGCACTCGCTGATGCGCCCGCCGCCTTATCGTCGGAGTTCCGCCGAAGTCGGGCGGCGGCGCTGACCGTTTCCGCTGGGCGGAGGCGCTGGAACTGCTGGGTCCCTCCGTCGATGCGCGGCGATGAGGCTCGCGGAAGGACTGCGGTGGCGCGCAGGACGCTCTCCGGGACACTGCGGGCTGACGACGGGAGAACAAGGCCATGGACGTCACGGATGCCGGGGTGAACGTCGACGGCGCTGCCCTGATCGTCGTCGACGTGCAGATCGGCTTCGTCAACCACCACAGCCGACACGTCGTTCCCGTGATCTCCGATCGCGGTGGTCCGCGGCCGGACGTCCCGTCGTCTTCACCCGCTACCGCAACTACCCGGGTAGCTCCTTCGAGCGGTTTTTCCGCTGGAGCCGGTTGCTGAGCCCGCCCGAGACGGACATCGTTCCGGAGCTGGCGGGGCAGGCCGCATCAGCCCACGCCGTGCTCGACAAGGTCGGGTACTCCCTGTTCACCGGCGAGGCGGTCACTCTCGTTGCCGAGGCGGGCTGGACGGATCTCGTCCTCTGCGGCATCGCGACCGAGAGCTGCGTGCTGAAGTCCGCGGCAGACGCCTTCGAGCGGGGCTACGCGCCCTGGGTGCTCACCGATGCCTCCGCCAGCGACGCAGGGTCCGCGGTCCACGACGCGGGCCTCACGGTCGGCCGCCGACTCATCGGTCCGCGTCAATTGATCACCACGGAGGACCTCCTGGCCCGACTTCCCCCGACGCCGGAGGTCCCGGTGCTGGAATAGGCGGATGACAGCGACTACGGACCTGGTCATCGTCGGTGGCGGCCCTGCCGGGTGTGCGGCGGCGGTGATGGCCGCGAGCGTCGGGATGCGGTCGGTGCTGATCGAGCCGGACGCGCTGTGCGCCAAGCTCAAGCACATCGCCGCCGTCAACAACGTCGTGGGCGGTCACACCAGGGGGCCGGAGCTTGCCGCTGCTATTGCGGGGGACGTTGCGCGGGCGGAGTTGTGCGAGGTGGAGCTCGGGGTGCGGGTGACCGGGCTACGGGCCTACGAGGACCACGTGGTCGTCACGACGGACAACGGGCGTACCGTCAGCGCCCGTTACGCGGTCGTCGCGACCGGGGTGGGGCCGGTTCCCGTCTCGGCGGCTCCGTGGTTGACCGTGGCGACGGGCGCGGACCTGCCGACACTCTGGGGTGCCAAGGCCGCGGACGCGGCGGCCGGTTCTGTCCTCGTGCTCGGTGCCGATCGTCCTCTCGGCACGTTCCTGCGCGCCCACCCATCGCTCGATGCGACCGTGGTGGTCGCTTACCCGCCGGAGGACGACTACAAGGTCGACGAGGTGCGCGGTGATGCCCGCGTGATGTTGTTGCCGGTCGCTGACTTGTCGGTGGTGGAGGGCGGGGATTCCGCGTTCATGGCCGAGTGGGTCGACCGGGAGGGGCGCTCCGGCTCCCGGACGGTCGACGCGGTGTTCGCGAACCTGGGCAGCGCGCCCGTGGTCCCGCCGGGTGACCTCGTGGCGGACACGTCCGGCTACTGCCCGCCCGACCGGCAGCACTCCCGCATCCTGGTCGCCGGGGATCTGCGCTCCGCCCGCTTCGAGCGCATCATGGCCGCCACCGGCTCCGGAAGCGAGGCCGCGCTGCGGGCGTACTACGACCTACGAGGCATCTGAGCGGGACGCACGGTTGCTCATCCGGCCTTGACGAAGGTGCCCGGACCGCGCGGTGTGCACCAGCAGGATCAAGAAGCGGAACAGCTCACGACGTCCGCCAGTTCGTCAGCGGACTCGGGAGTCAGACGGTAGAACCCCTGGAGGCTGACCGATCTTTCGAGGCGACCATCCACCACGAACTTCAGACCACGGGTCTGCCCTCGGCGGTTGCGCCAGGTGAGTCGTGTGAGGAGTTCGCCGGGGAGGGGTGCGTCGAAGCGTACGGGCGTCGCGTCCACATGCACCGCCTGGGCGCCGCAGCCGCCGGCGCCGAGCATCGACCAGTCGTCATGGCCGGGATACGCCGGGTCCCGCCAGGTGGCGGGGGCCGTGCCGCAGCAGTCGTGACGCTCCACGTCGACCACTCGCATCCGGCTCACCACGAACACCTCGCATCGGTTGACGTGCAGCGCGTACACGTCGTCCCCGGCACGAGCACCCGACCACGCGGGCAGGGAGGAGTGAACACCGCTGGAGGCGACCGGCGGCCGTTCGCCCGCGCGCCCCGCCTTGCGCAGGGCACGGCAGGTGTCATGGGTCCACAGGACGGTGAAGGCGTCGGACATGCGGTGATCCTACGAACAGGGACTGACAGCGGCCGGGGAGACAAGCTCAGGGCGCTGCCTGAGACCGGCGCGGATTCGGGCCGGAGCTCAGGCGCCGTTCGCTTTTGTGGTGCGCCCCGCCGTCTTCGGAAGCGGTGAGCAGGGTACCTCCCGTTCTCGGGAACATCGGCCACGGCCCGGACGGGACGCCTGCCGGAAGTCGTGCACATCCGCCGTCCCGAACTCGTGAACAAAATCACTGGTCAGAACAGGGCGTCGCCGGTGTCCAGAGCGCCCGCGTCGAGGCCCCCGTTGAGGCTTCCGCCGCTCCTGCTCAGGTACAGCCGGACCGAGCTCTCCGGGAGGGGGCTGTCACTGCCCTTGCCGTTGGCCGCCGCGATCAGGTCGGGGTGGCCGTCGTGGTTGTGGTCCCCCGTGCTGATCAGCGTGATGAAGGGGCGCCAGCCGCCGGAGCCGATCAGCTTGCGGGAGGTGAAGCCGCCCTTGCCGTTGCCGGGATAGAGCCACAGGCGGCCGGCCGTGTCACTGGAGATGAGGTCGTTGCGGTGGTCACCGCTCGCGTCGCCCGGTGCGGCGAGGGCACCCATGGTGTTCCAGCCCCCTCCGACGTAATGGCGGGTTCCGAACCTGCCCTTGCCGGTGCCCGGGTACATCCAGAGGTGGCCGGCCTTGTCGCGGGCCACCAGGTCGCCCTTGCCGTCGCCGGTGAGGTCGCCCGTGGCCTGGATGGCGATCATGGTGTTCCAGCCCGATCCGACGAGCAGGCGGGCGCCGAAGCCGCCCCTGCCGGTGCCGGGGTACGTCCACAGCCGCCCCGCGGTGTCCCAGGCCAGCAGGTCCTCGGTGCCGTCGCCGGTGAGATCGCCGTGCCGGGTGATGGCCGTCATGGCGTTCCAGCCGGTCCCGATCAGTGTGCCGGTGCCGTCGCCGCGCAGGAGCCACAGCCGGCCGCTGTAGGTGCGGTTCAGCAGGTCGGGAGTCCCGTCCCGGTTGAGGTCACCGAACGCCTGTGCCGGCCAGGTGTTGCCCAGCGCGTAGTACGGGTCGTTCCATTCGATGGGTTCGGGGTGGCCGTCGCACTGCCGCTCCGTTTGCGCCCAGCGGACCGAGCCGAGGTTGTGACGCAGGGTCGTGTTCCCCTCGCCAAAGTACGCGAGGTTGACCTCACTTCCGACCCCTACTACCTCGGCGAACACGCCATCGGATCCGATGACGTAGCCGGCCTTGCTGTACATGCAGACCTTCTCGAAACCGGTGCGGTTGTAAACCGAGACCGCGCGCTTCGACCATGTGCCCAGAGACGACTGCGGCGTGGAGTAGGACACCATCGCCCCATCGCCGCTCCCGCCGTCGAAGACGCAGAACCTTCCCTTCGGGCAGCGCTCGTACCCCACCGCGGCATGAACAGGTGCCACCGAGGCCGCCGCAAGACCCAGAGCGGCGACAGCCGTCACGAAGGCAGCACGCAGTGACGTGCGCATGAGATCCCCCCCAGGGAACGTACAACCGGCAGCAGCCGGACCGTTGTCGCAGCATAGTCTCCGGATGCCGACGATCGGCTTCGCTCCGCGGAAGCGGATTCCGCTGGCGGCGGTGCACTGTCAACGCCCGCTGACTCTCCCTACGCCGCTGAGGTGACTCACTCCCACGGTGCCCGCCTCTGGTCCCGATCAGGAGCCGCGACAAGGCTCTCATGGGGCCTTCCTGGGAGCCGTCTTAGCCCACGGTCCCAGGAAGGCGCTCGGTTCAGCGGGCGCGGCGGTGGGTGGATGCTGGGTCACTACCCGGCGGCTGTGGCGCCGGAGGCGCTGCAGCGCCGACGCCGTGGTGGGCGAGCGAACTGCGGGCCATCGCCGCTCGAGCTTGACGGCTCGGTGCGGGGCGTTGGGCCAAGCGCTGCAGGCGCCAGGCGAGGACCTGTGCGGGGCGGCGGTGGCGGTGCCGAAGAGGGTCCAGGCGTAGAGGCGGGCGCTGCGGGGGGCGTCGCGGAGCAGGAGGATCGCGCGGACGCCGTACGCGATGAAGCCGTCGATGACGACGGGGAAGAGGTAGCTCAGGTCGGGGCGGACGTGGGTGGCCAGGGCGACCTGGCGCAGCGAGTCGAAGGACAGCACGCAGCCGCAGGCGCCGAGCAGGAGGATCACGAGGCGGTCGAAGGGGAGCGACCGGGGCCGGTGCGATATCGGGGCGGTCCGGTCGGGCGGTGGCGGTACGGGCGTGGGCATGCGGGACTCCAGGCAGGGCGGTGGGCGGCGCCGCTCGGGGCAGGCCGGGGCGTCAGCCGGTTCAGGGGAGAAGGGCGCGCGTCAGGGCAGGGACGGGCGCGGGGCGGCACCAGCCGCGAAAGGCGAGGTCAGGCTCTTGCGCCGGTCAGCTGGCCCGGACGGTGGCCGTTGAGGGCGGCGCGGGCCAGGGCTCGTCCGCGTGCGGCGGTACGGGCGCGCTCGTCGACGGCGTCGGGCGGTGGGGCATCCGCTCCTGCGCAGGTGCGGCAGGTGCCCTCGTGCGGGGTGGGGCGTGCGCAGCCGGGGCACTCGTACCTGCGAGGCGGAGGCGGTACGGCGACCGGCTCCGGGGGGAGCTTGCGGGTCAGGCGGTCGCGCAGGAACGCTGTCGCGCTGTGGACCCGCTCGGGCAGGCCGCCCAGCAGGGCGAAAGAGAGGTCGCGGGGGCCGAGGCCGCGCTCCAGCCAGGGCGCCGCAAGGGGCGCGAGCGTCAGCGCCTCCGCCGCGCCGAGGCGCAGGCGGGGCTCCGCTGCGGTCACCTGGTGGAGCACAGCCGCCGCCTCGGTGAGTGCCGGGCTCGGGGGTGGGGATGCGACGTCCCGCTGCCCACCCGGGTCCGGGCTCGCCGTCCGCTGGGCGGGGAGGGTGGGTTCTTTCCCGCGGTCCTTTACGGGGTGGGCGTCACGGGAACCGGCGGTCGATCGACCGGAGCCCGGACGTACGGCACCCGGTCCCACCTGCGGGATGTCGTAGACGTGGGTCTCGCTGACGAAGGTGCCGTCGGGGCGGCGTACCCGCTCGACGCGGTAGTAGCCGAAGGCGGTCAGCTCGCGGAGGGCCTTCGCGACGGCGAGGCGTCCCTGCGGGCTGGTGTCTGCCATGTGGCGGCCGTCCTCGCGCCAGCCGTCGGGGCGGGAGAGGAGGTCGGCGAGCAGGCCGCGGGCGGTGTAGGACAGCCGCCGGTCTTGCAGCAGCGCGTTGGGCAGGACCGTGAAGCCGCGCGCATGGCGGATACGATGGATCTGCATGGGGAGGTGGTTCTCCTTGTGCCGGACCCCGGAGCGTTGGCGCGCTGCCGGGGTCACCCTATTGAGTTCGTTGGTGACAGAACGTACCACGTGATTCGCCCAAGATCGACTGCTCTTGGGTGACTTGGTGTCCGGCGGAACGTTCCTCCCGCTTCGGAGGAGGGCGGCACGGGCCTGGAGCGTGCGCACGGCGTCCTCCCTCTGTCGGCGTCCGGGCTCGGCCCGGCGGTGGGAGCGGACGGTACACCCTTTTCCCGGTTCGGCCTCCGGCGGAGCCGAGGCGGTCAGCCGTCGCGACCGCCGGGGGGTGGCGGCTGCGGATCACAAGCCGAGTGGAATCGGCCTCTCGGGCGGACCGCTGGAGATGAGTGTCGCCAGTGGGCCGGTGAGGTCGCGGGGGGAGAACAGGTCGGTGCCGTCGTAGCCGGTGATGTCCTGGGGCCGCCACCACTGCAGTGTCGTGATGTTCTCGGCGGCGAGTTCGTGGTCGGACAGCGCGCCGCGAGGGGTGAAGAATGCGGTGCGTATGAGGAAGTAGTCGTTGATCACACCGTCGTAGCCGGCCGCGTGCCCGGGGTCGATGACCTCTTGGTGCCATACATGGGGCGGGTCTGCATCGAGTGTGAGGCCCACCTCCTCGGCCAGTTCCCGACGCAGGGCCGCAAGGAGAGTCTCGCCGGTTTCGACGCCTCCGCCGGGGGCTGCCCAGACGATGATCGTCCCGTCCGGCTTCGGGATGGCGAATCGGCACAGCAGGATGCGGTCGTCCTGGTCGAGGATGATCGCGCGGACTGCGTGACGCAGGTTCACCGAGGACATCCGGGCACGATATCGGGCGTCGCAGGAGGAGGCCCGGTGGACCGCACAATGAGGGCATGCGCGAGCAGGGTGGGGATGCGGTGGTGTGGCGGGTGCACCCGCGGTTGATGGTCTGGGCCGGGGTCTTCTGGGCGCTGGCCGTATTGGCTGGGCTGAGCGCCTGGCTGGCCTGGTCAGTTGATCGAACGGACGGGAAGGCTGTGCAAGCCGCTGTGGGGACAGCTCTTGTCGCCGCGGTCACCCTGGCCTGGGGGCTGGTGCTGCTTCGGCCACGGGTCGAACTTCGTGGCGAGACGGTGGTAATCGTCAATCCGCTGGCTACGCACCGGCTGCGCCGGGAGGAGATCGTCGCCGTGACTGACGGGCTGCACGGGGCGGCGGTTTTCCACCGCAATGACGGCTTCAAGACCCGCGCCGTTGCCCTGGGCGAGGCGTCTGCCTGCATCAGAGACGAGCGGCTTTCGGAATTCCGCAGGGTGCTCGGGCTCTGACGGATCACGTAGCGGCTTCACATCGCGGCCCTGGGGCATCACTCGTCGTCCAGCCGCTGGAGGATCTGCTCGAAGTCGCCTTCGTCGAGTACGCCGCTGATCGCCTTGGTCATGTTGGCGACGCCGGGCTCGCGAACGATCAGCCCGTCCGAGCACCAGAAGTAGCGATCACTCGCCAACTCGCCCGTCTGCGCCCACCTCTCCATCAGGCGCTGCACCTCGGCCACGGTGAACACGGTTGCGCTCCAGCGTGATCCGTCCGTCAGGCGGACCTCGACGTCCACGTTGCATACCGCGTCCAAGTCCTCGTCCGCGTTGGGCAGGAAGGACGCCACGAACCTGTCGGTGCGGACCCGGTACCAGGGCTCGTCCCACCAGCCTTCATTTGTCTTCTGCGGCGCGTCGTCCGTCATCGGGTGAGTATCCCGAGCGGGTCGCCGGGGGATCAGCGGACTTCCTGCGGCGCCCGGAGGCGTATCCGGGATGTCGCGCTACCGGCCCGCGATGACCGCTCGGCCAAGGAGAAGTTGTACGCGGATCCGCTCTCGTGTGGCGGTGGGAGCGGACGGTCCACCCCTTTTCCCGGTCGGGCCTCGGGGCCACGGGCGAGCCCGGTGAGCGAACGCCCCGGCTAACCTCCGGATGTGGACCAGCGCGGACCGCGCTCCTCCGCCTCGTCTCCCCGACCTCGTTGCCGAGCTGGTCGCGCTTCTCGAAGCCGAGGGTGAGCGTGAACTCGCCATCTGCGCCTGGGACCTGTGCTTCTTCGGCGAGTGCGGCTGCCGGGACGACTTCTGCCAGAGCATCCGCACGGCTGATCACCCGCAGGGGCAGCCGTACGGTGAGGGGCACCGCTGCGTGCCGCTCCTGCCGTCCAGCGGCATGGTGAACCTGGACGTCGTGCACGGGCGGATCGTGTACGTCGAGATCCTCGACCGGCCGCCGCTGGTTCGGCGCAGGGCGGAGGGGCGACCGCGTAGGGCGAGGCCGTGATGTCCAGGCCGGTCTGGGCGACGTCCGGCACTGCTTCCGGCAACCCGGCGCAATTGCATCGAGAGTTCTCCCGAGGGGCCACCATCGTGGACTCTACGCGCGTATAGTCATGCACCTGCCACCGCGCCGGGACCGGTGTGGTGGCGCGCCGCACCACGCTTTCGTCCGCTCCCCCGTCCCCCGGAGGTTCCCGTGGTCCAGTCGCCCGTCTCCCCGCAGCCGTTAGCGCGCCGCCTGCTCGCCGTCGCCGGCGGGCTGCTCACCGCCGCGGCCCTGCTCACCGCCGCACCGACCGCTCAGGCCGCCGCCCCCGGCGCCGGTGGCGGGGTCACCCATCCCGACCAGGACTGGATGGGCTCCACCGTCGCCGCCCACGAGGGCCGCAGCGCCTCCGACGCCCCGGTCACCCTCACGCCGAACGTCACCCAGACCCCCGGCTTCGACGTGAGCCACTGGCAGGGCAGCATCAGCTGGGCCACCCAGTACGGCAAGGGCGCGCGCTTCGTCTACATCAAGGCGACCGAGAGCACCGACTACCGCGACCCCAACTTCAACGCCAACTACACCGGTTCCTACAACGCCGGCTTCATCCGCGGCGCCTACCACTTCGCCACCCCCAACACCTCGACGGCCGCGGCCCAGGCCGACTACTTCGTCGCCCACGGCGGCGGCTGGTCCAAGGACGGCAAGACGCTGCCGCCCATGCTGGACATCGAGTACAACCCGTACGGCGCCACGTGCTACGGCAAGAGCCAGGCGGACATGCGCACCTGGGTCACCAACTTCCTCAACGAGGTGCACACCAAGACCGGCCGGTGGGCCACGATCTACACCACCACCGACTGGTGGACCACCTGCACCGGCAACACCGCCGCCTACTCCACCAAGGACCCGCTCTTCATCGCCCGCTACAACTCCACGGTGGGCACGCTCCCGGCGGGCTGGGGCTTCTACACCTTCTGGCAGTTCGCCGACTCCGGCACCTTCCCCGGCGACCAGGACAGGTTCAACGGCCCCCTCAGCGGCCTGAAGGACCTCGCGAACAACGTCTGACCGGCACTCCCGCCACCTGACGGCTGCCGTACCTCCCGACTCGGCTTCGGGGCGGTACGGCGGCCGCAACGGGGTCGGCGTGACCGACTCCGTTGCGGCGGAGTCGGTCAGTGGCCGGCGGCGAGGTTGCCGCGCATCCTGGCGCTTTCGCGGTTGAGGCCGACTTACCGGTATTGAGGTCAGTTCAGGGATTCCACAGGAACGCCACTGGAGGACTTCATTTCGGCGCTGGAAGGGGCATGTGTGTAACGAAGTGCTGCCCCGCCGCTGAGCGCGAGGACAGCCAGGCCGATCGGCAGGAGCCATGCAATGGTTTGCGTTCCCCAGGTCGCGAGTACATAGCCGCCGAGCGCTGCGCCGACTGGCACAGCCCCATCGGTGATAAGCGAGGCAAGCCCGACCACCCGTCCCACAGCCTCTGGCGGTGCCGCTTCGATGCGGTTGAGGGTGTTCACTACAGAGACAACCGTCCCGACTGCGCCCACCGCGAACCAGCAGACGGCCATGACAATCGGGTACGAGGTGAGGGCCATCGGGGTGAGCGCCAAGGCCCATGCCCACAGCCCGGCGACGAAGACCGGACCTGGGGCGAAGGCTTTTGTGAGTCGAGGGGCCAGGGCAGCTCCGATCACACCACCGACACCGGCGCTTGACAGGACGAACCCCACGACCCACGCGGGACGCCCCTCCTGGTGAGATCGGACAATCAGCAGGAGGATCGTGATCTGGAAGAGCACGTTGGCCGCTGCTGTAGCGATCGTGGAGGTTTCGAGAAAACGGGATCGATGGACCCAGGAAATACCTTCGCGCGTCCGGCTCCAGAATGACTCCCGTCGTGACGTGGACTCGCTGGCGACTGGGCTGAAGTCGCCCCGCATGGCCGATACAGACCCGATGGAAACGGCATATGAGGCAAGGTTCCCCGCGAAGGGTGCCCAGCGTGCCACACCGAGGAGTCCTGCGCCGAAGACCCGTCCCATCAGGATGGCTACGGGCTTCTCGGCCTCATAGAGCGAAAACGCCGCCAGATACTGGTCCTTCGGCACCAAGTCTCGGATTGCGGCAACCTCGGCCAGGCTGAAATACGCGAAGGCGGTGCCTTCGATCAGCGCGACCACCACCAGCACGGCCGGGAGAGATGGCCCACTGATGACGACCCATACGGTGAGAACCGCCGACATGGCCGCACCAAGAAGTTGGAAGGACAGCATTGTCCTTCTGCGGTCGGAGTAGTCGGCAAAGACACCCGCGTGGGGTAAGAACAGCAGATTGGGAACACTTGCGGCAAAGGTCGTCCAGCCGGCTAGGACCGCGGACCCGGAGATATCCAGGGCCAGGATCGGGTAGCAGATCCTGGCCCCGAAGATCCCCATCAATGATGTACCGTTGCCGACCCAGAGCAGCAGGAAGTTCCTGTTCCGCAGGGCGCCGGTCCGACCAACGCTCACAGCGTGCGTCTCTTTGAGAGCCACAGGACAGGTTCTACCGGATCGCAGTCCGCCCCCGCCGAGCGAAGTGATGAGTAGAGCAGGGCGACGACCTCGCCGCGTTCGAGCAGTGAGGAGATATCGTACGGAAGGTGCAGGCGCCGAAGTGTGAGCGCCAGACCCGCCCATAGCTGGGGATGGGTGGGACCGGTCTCGACCTTCAGCACGTAATGCCTCCCAGCCTCAAGGTAGTCGCCATCAGCATAGGCGAGGGGGTCTGCCGCACGATGGGGTGACGTCTTGATTTGCCCCACCATTGGGGTTCCGGTCGTGTCCCTTGTCGTGGTCCAGCGGATCACTGTGCCGTCGCGTTCGTGGTGTTGGGTAGTGCGGGGGCGCTGTCGGGGTGCTTGGCGGGGCAGATCTCGTCCATGCTGCCTTCGGGGAGGTAGCGGCGGGGGAAGGCGATCCATTCGTCGTGCATCTCGAAGAGGACGGCGGTGACGAGTCGTAGGAGTGCGTCGTCGTTGGGGAAGATCTGGACGAGGTCGACGCGGCGTCGGCGGGTCGTTCACCGCTGTCACGACGCGGCACCCCGCCACCGTCAGACCGTGCTCAGCGCCTGCGTGGGGGTCAGCCGGGCTGCCCGCGTCGCCGGGTACAGGCCTGCCGCCGTCCCGATCGCCGCGGCGGCAGCGACGCCGCCGAGAAGTACGGTGACCGGCATGACCACGTGCCAGCCCTGGTAGGCGGCCCAGCCCGCGGTGATCGCTGCTCCCAGGACCACACCCACCGCGCCACCGAGGCCCGACAGGGCAACCGACTCGGCGAGGAACTGGAGGCGGATCTGCCCGCGCGCGGCGCCGAGGGAGCGTCGCAGACCGATTTCCGGGCGGCGTTCCAGTACGGAGATGACCATGGTGTTGGCCACTCCGACCCCGCCGACCAGCAGGGCGACCGCTCCCAGGCCCAGAAACAGCGAGGTGAAGGCGGATTTGGCGGCGAGTTGAGCCTGCAGCGCGTCGGAGGGGCGACTGACCTGGACGTTCTGCGGATTCTGCGGGTCGGCCGTGGCCGCCAGGACACTGCGTACCGCCTCGACGGACTCGTCGGGCGAACGCTCGTACACCGTGGTGGGATGACCGTCGAAGCCCAGGAGCGAACCGGCCGCTTCCCATCCGACGAGGGCGGCGCGGTCGACCTCCGGAGCCAGCGCCACCGGGTCGAGCAGGCCGATGACGGTGAACCACCGGTTCGCGAGATAGACCTGCCCGCCGGGGCGGTCGATGCCGAGCCGTGACGCGGCAACCGAGCCCAGCACGACCGCAGGGTAACGGGAGGTCGCCGCGTTGAGGAACACGCCACTGTGCACCGTGCCCCCGATCGTGCCGAGCAGGTCGGTGCGGGCCGCGACCACCGCTATGCCGCCGCTCGCCAGCGGGTCGATCCGGTCGTTCCTGCGCACGGTGGCGCCCGGCACGCTGCCGGTGGCGGTGGCCGACTGGACGGGGCCGATACGGCGCACCATCCCGATCGCGTCCACGGGCAGTTGCGTGCTGTCCCCGAACAGGTCACGGCCCGGTGAGACCGTCAGCAGGTTGGTGCCCAGCCTGCTGATCTTGTTCGTCAGGTCGGCGCTGCTGGCGTTGCTGATGCCGAGGACGGCGACCATGGCGGCGATACCGATGGCGATCCCGAGCGCGGAGAGGATCGCGCGGGTGGGGCGGCTGCGCATGCCGGCCAGGCCGACTCTGGCGAGGTCCGCGGGAAGCAGCCGTGGAGTACGGGGCAGGGGTGCAGGGCTCACCGCGGGGCTCCCTCAGGTACGACGCCGACGCCGCTGTCACTGCGGACACGGCCGTCCAACAGCTCGATCCGGCGGGGCAGTTGTGCGGCGAGAACGGGGTCATGGGTGATGACGACGATGGTGGTGCCTTGCGAGTGGAGATCGTGGAACAGGCTGAGGACTCCGGCCCCCGCGGCGGAGTCGAGATTGCCGGTGGGCTCGTCGGCGAGGACCACGGCGGGACGTACGGCGATGGCGCGGGCGATGGCGGTGCGTTGCCGCTCGCCGCCGGACATCTCCTGCGGGCGGTGGGCCATGCGGTGTCCGAGTCCGACGCGGTCGAGGGCCTCGGCTGCGAGCGTCCGGCGGCGTCCGGCCGGAATCCCGTGGTAGAGCATTCCCTCGGCGACGTTGTCCAGGGCCGTGCGCCCGGGAGCGAGGAAGAACTGCTGGAAAACGAATCCGATCCAGTGTGCGCGGACCGCGGAGAGCCGGCGGTCGCTCAGCTGCGCCACGTCGTGGCCCCTCACCAGGACGTGGCCGGTCGAGGGCTGGTCGAGCGTGCCCATCAGGTGGAGCATGGAGGACTTGCCAGAACCGGACCGCCCGACCACGGCCAGGAGTTCACCGGCACGCACGGTGAGGCTGACGTCGCGCAGCGCGTGGACGCCGCCGGCGTACGTCTTCGACACGCGGTCCAAGGCGATGACCGGGTCGGCGGTGTCCACGCCGGCGTCCGTCACAGGTGGCGTTTTCACGAGGACGGCACCTCCACGGCCATCCCCTCGCGCAGGCCGGCCCCGCTCACTTCGACCTTGCCCTCAGCGAAGGCGCCGAGCTTGACGGGGACGAGGCGGGTGGCCTGTTCTTCCGGGGCGGCACGCCCGGCGGGGCTGACGGTCTCGACCGCGTAGCCGCCCTCGGCGAGCGCGAGCAGGGCCGAGACGGGCACGGCGAGCACGTTGTCGTGCCGGTCGCTGGTGAAGGCCACGCTGACCGGGGCACCGTCCAGCGAGCTCGCGGCCCCGGGATCCGTCAGGGCGGCCCGCACGGAGATGGTGGCGGCCTGCGTGGGAGTCTGGCCGCTCTGAGCCGTTCCGCTCCCCTGCGGGGCCTGCGCAACGGTGCCGACGTCGGTGATCCTGCCGCCGGTGGTGGAGCCGTCCGGCAGTTCGACGCGTACGGAGGTGCCGTGACGGGCGAGTTGCTCCTGGTCCACCGGCATGGCGACGGTCACCACCCGCTCGGTTCCGGTGAGGGCGAGCAGATCTCCGGTCGCCGCGGCGCCGACGATGCCGACCGGAGCGCTCACACGGACGGCTCCCGGTTCCACCACGGCGTCGACCGCGTCCACCGCGCCGGTCTCGGCTCGGCCCAGGTCGTGCTGCCACGCGCGTACGGCGTCGGCGGTGGCTGAGGAGAAGTGGCGGTCCACCGAGAGATCCGCACCGTAGCCGAGGGCTTTGAGGTTGGTCTCCAGCACGCGGACGTCCGGGCCGTCCTGCACGCCGACCCCGAGCCGCCGGTAGAACGGTGTCCGTCCGTACAGCAGCGGGATGTCGGTGCCGTCGACGGCGTAGACACGGTTGCCTCGGCCGATGACCTGGCCCGCGGGCGGCAGCCAGGTCACCGTGCCCTGAGTCCGGCCGACGACGGTGAAGGATCCGGCGTAGCCGAGCGTGCCGTCGATCTGCTGTGTCTGGACCAGGTCGGTCCTGACCACCTCTGCCGTGGCGAGGCGAGGTCTGGACGACGCGCTGCGGGTCGACTGTCGGGCGGCGTACGGGGCGACAGCCGCGTCAGGAGGCCAGCGACGTCATCAGGTGGCGCATGGCCGTGGCCATGGCTGGGCGGAGGTGGGTGAGGTCGGGGTCTTTCGGCGGGTCGCCGGGGTCCGCGCTGGACTCGCTGGAGCTGTTCCACTGGGAGTAGCCGGTGATCTGGAGGGTGAGTACGACGCCGCCGTGGAGGACTCCCAGGGTCTGGCCGGGGCTGCGGGGTGCCAGCAGGTATGCCTCGTCGCCGACACCGGTGACGGGGTGCACGTCGGCTGCGGAGGCGAAACCGCTGTCGGCGACGGCGATCATGACGCTGCCGTACGCTTCACCGCCGGGGAGGTTGGAGACCTGCGCGTGCAGCGGGCAGGCCGCACGGTGACCAGGGCAGGGGCGCTCGGTCCGTCCGTGCCGATGGACGTTCAGCGGCCGATGGCCCTCATTCGCGGTCGCGCGGCACGATGAGCGCCCGCAGGGCCGCGACGACGACGAAGCTGATCGCCAGCACCGCGAAGAACAGGCCGACGGTGGCCGCGGTCCCCACCCGCGAGGGTGGGAAGACGACCTGGCGTGCGATGTTGAGGCCCCCGATGGTGATGACGTAGATCCACCATGGAGCTCGGCGACTGCGGTTCATGACTGCCCCACCCCCCGCTTATTTGGCACAACCGTGTCAGAAACAATTTAACACGTACGTGTGATAATGGTCGGGTGCCGAAGGTTGTGGATCACGAGGGACGCCGCGCGGAGCTGGCCGTCGCGCTGTGGCGCGTCGCGCTGCGCGACGGCTTCGACGCGGTGACCGTCCGCTCGGTGGCCGAGGAGTCCGCCTGGTCCGCCGGAGCGCTGCGGCACTACTTCCCGGACAAGACCGGGATGGTGCTGTTCGCCATCGACTTCGTGGTGGAGTCGGTGCGGCAGCGGATCGGCGACGCCAACGCCACCGCGGGCTCACTGTCGCGACAGCTGGTACAGGCCCATCTGGAGCAGTTGCTGCCGCTGGACGACGAGCGCCGGCTGGAATCCGAGGTCTGGTTCGCATTGGTGGCGCTCGCGCACCGCGACCCCGCAGCGGCGCAGCGCCGTGCCGAGGTCGACGAGCTGGTCCGCGGTGCTGTGGAGAGTGCGGTGGCCGCGCTGGCGGAGTTGGGCGCGCTGGGTAGCGAGCGCGAGCGTGGGGCGGAAACCGCGCGGCTGCACGCCTTGCTGGACGGGATGGTGGTGCAACTGCTGGCCCGACCAACGCGGTTGAGCCCGCAACAGGCGCGGGACATCTTGGGCCTGCATCTGGCGGAGCTCTGCGCCTGATCGGTTGAAGGCGGCGAGGACGCGGGGGTGGTCCGGACGCTCGGGCAGGTCGGGCGCAGACGTCCGTGCCGGGGAGGAGGTCCGCGAGGGCGGTGATGGTCTTGTGGGTGATCACGAGGCGTTCGAGATGGGTCTCGGCCGGCGATTGCACTGGCTTCGCCCGATACGATCGCCAGCGTGGCGGCGGATGAGCGGATCGAACAGGCCGGACACCTCTACGAGTTGGCCGTCTTCGGTGGCGACGGTGATGCCTTGGCACGGGCCGACCGAGGCCTCGACGCGGTCGAGGCGGACGTCGCCCTGGCACGCGGCCGCGTGATCCATGCCCGCTTCCTGGCGGGAACTGCCGCCTGGCCCAGCCGGACCGCCGCCCGCACCGCGATCTTCGACTTCATCGAAGGCTGGTACAACTTGCACCGACTGCACAGCAGCCTCGGCTACCGCAGCCCGGCCGACTACGAGACCGCACTCGCAGCCTGACCACCACACCAATGGTGCCCGTCAAAGCGGAACAAGCTCAGGTGGAGCCAACGATCGCTGGCGGTATTCCAGGAACTTGCGACCAGCCCGGATACTAGCGTCCGCCTGACCAGCGGCATTGTGGCCTCACGGTCTGCGGAGCAGCCTCCCGACTGGGCCGTCTCGCTTCCTGGCTTCTGCCCGTGCGCACTGAACTCCCTGCCGGATTCACCTCCGGCTACCGCGCCACCGTGCCGCTGGTCGACATGCCGGTCTACCTGGGATACCTCCAGCGACGCTTGCGTGATGCCGGCGGAACCGTCGAGTGGCGGGGAGTTGGATCGCTGGACGAAGCGCAGCCGGCGGTGGCCGTCATCAACTGCTCCGGGCTGGGCGCCCGCGCCCTGCCTCTGACCCGCGCCTCCGGCCGATTCGAGGCCAGCACGTCGTCGTCAGCAACCCGGGCCTGACCGAATGAACGAAGCTGCCTTCGTTCGCCGTTACGGTCCAAGGAGCGCGCACCGTGCACCGCCGTCGACCAGGGAGCTGTGTATGAACGAGTTGTTGGACGAGCGGCTGAATCCGTTCCTGTACGTCGTGGTGTGCGCGGCGGGCGTCGCGGGAGACGTGCGCGAGCTGATCACCATGGCGCAGGACCGCGGATGGGACGTCGGGGTGGTCGCCACCCCGCAGGGGCTCGGGTTCATCGACGCTGCGGCCGTCGAGGCTCAGACGGGTTACCCGATCAGGTCTGCGTGGCGGTTGCCCGGCGATCCGCGGCCGTTGCCGCCTCCGGACGCCATCGCCGTTGCGCCGGCGACGTTCAACACGATCAACAAGTGGGCCGCCGGGGTCTCCGATACCCTGGCGTTGGGCATCCTCTGCGAGGCGTACGGACTCGGCATTCCGACGGCTGTGCTGCCGTACGTGAATTCGGCCATGGCCGCCCACCCCGCCTACCAGGAGAGCCTGGACCGGCTACGAGGGATGGGCGTCCTGGTCAGTTCTCGCGAGTCCCACCAGCCGAAGGCCGTTGGGAGCGCACCCCGGTTCCGCTGGGAAGAGGCACTCGAACTGCTCGGCCCAGCCGTGGACGCGCGGCGGTGAGCACCCTCCCCGGACGAGGGCGAGTGTTCTCCACGCCTCAGGGCGTGAAGGTGTGATGTCGGTCGGAACGTTGTCCGTTCGGCTTGCGGAGCCGATGCCGCCGCTCGGCAGGCAGACTGCTGTGCCCGTGTTCAGCCGGTATGCGAGCCTTACGCTGTGTGCCTCCTCTCCGCGGGGATCTCACTGCGTGCCGCTGCGTCGATAGCCGACCCAGAGTCGGCCTCCGGCCTCGTCGACGGCGGCGACCAGGGGCGACGTCTGCCCTGCGAGGGCCTGTTGGACGCCGTTGTGCAGGCGCCGCTCAGGCCGGGGGCCGTGGTGTCGAGGCGGCGGGCGAGCCATTTGCCGCCGCCGTTCCAGGCGTTGTTGATCGCCAGGGTGAGTTCGGCGGTGCAGCGGGCGAGTTCGGTGCAGATGAAGAGGCGTTCGCCCGGGTCGGTGCAGCCTGTGAGGTCGTCGAGGAGGTCGGTGAGGGCGTAGCGGCGGTCGTCGATCTCCTGGGTGGGGGTCGGGGGAGGGCCGGCTGCGGCCAGTGACTTCGCGTGGGCGCTGATGCGCGCGCCGACGCCGTCGCGTCCGACCCCACCACGACGCCCCCACATCCCGGCCCCCTTGGGACGAGGAGGCGCCGTCCGTGTTCGCCGTGCATCCAAGCTGGGCGGCCGACGCTGACGTACCGAGGGTGCTGTACGACGATCCGCCGACCGCACCCAACTTCCCGGACGGAGGTGCAAGATGAACGAGGGTTGCGCGGCTAACCACCGTCTGCCGCATGGTTGGCGCGGCCCGTCACAGTGGCGTGCCCTACCCGCCTCGCAGGAGTGATGCCGCCGTGTCCGCGCTCTTCGACAAGTTCCTGATTCCGACTGCAGTCGGTCTGGTCGTCACCGGTCTCGCCGCCGCAGCCGGCTGGCTCTACCGGCGTCGTCGGACCACCCCGACATCTCCCCGCGTGCTGCGCCGCTTCAGTCTGCTGGGCACCACCGGCGCCGACGGCACCCCTCTGTACTACGAGACCACCCGGGCACCCGGCAGCGTCGTCACCCGCCGGGTCGGCAGCCTGTCCCAACGATTCGAGCTGACCGATGCCCCGCTCGGCGATGGCACGTACGCCGCCGAACCCCTCGACCACCTGTAGGACGACCAGAGGATGGAGTGTGTGTGACCGCGAGCGTCCTCGGGTAGGGTTGCCCACCAGCACTTTTACCTCACGCGATTAGGTTCACAACCACAGCTGGCCGAAACGGCTGCGTTCGCTGTCAAACGACTGGGTTGAATGACAGCGGACAGATGCTGCTGTTGAAACCGGGCCGCCGTGTTGGCTCTGTTGACGAGAACCGGTTCTGGCACAACTTCTGTGGAGACGTGACAGCGGTTTCCGGGGCCGCAGATAAGGGTTCGTCCGCAGAGAACGATGTTGCTACCTTGAACCGGAGTGGGAGTGCGCGCCTTCCCGCAAGGTTGCGGTGCCGTGGCAGAGCGGCCCATTGCGATCGCCGTGGGCGAGGTCCCTCCTGCGGCGAACTGACGGAGGGGGCGGACCTGCTCCCCTCTCGCGGGTTCGAATCCCGTCGGCACCGCAGCCGACCAGGGCACGGAACGACCGTGCCTGACAGCGGCCATCGAGTCCCCATCCTGCGTCGTCTCGCGCCTCGGAAATGCTCCTCTTGCCTGGCCGCCGGACGGCATCATCGCCGACATGCTTATCGAACACGAGGGCGTATCGCCCACGGTCCACCCGTCGGCCTACGTCGCCCCCACCGCGACCCTGTGCGGAGACGTGCGGGTCGGGCACGGATGCCGCGTCCTGTTCGGCGCAGTGCTGACCGCCGAGGGCGGGCCGGTCGAACTCGGCGCCGACAATATCGTGATGGAGAACGCGGTTCTGCGCGGAACCCGCCGCGACCCACTGCGCCTGGGGCGCCAGGTCCTGGTCGGACCGGGTTCCTACCTGACCGGGTGCACGGTGGAGGACGAGGTGTTCCTGGCCACCGGCTCTCGTATCTTCAACGGGGCCCGCGTCGGCACCCGCTCCGAGGTCCGCATCAACGGGGTCGTACACCTGCGCACCGTCCTTGCAGCCGACACGACGGTGCCGATCGGCTGGGTCGCAGTCGGCGACCCGGCCCGGATCCTGCCGCCCGACCAGCACGAGGCCATCTGGGCCGTGCAGAAGGACCTGGACTTCCCCGGCTACGTCTTCGGCTTGGAACGCCCCGCGGAGGGCCAGAGTCTGATGCCGGCCCTGACCGAACGCTTCGGCCGCGCACTGGGCCACCACCGCGCCGACCGCAGGGCAGATGAAGCCCCGACGGAAACTGGTGAAGCCTCACCGTCGTAAGACACAGGTACCCAGAAGCATCACGCATCGTGACACCTCACGGCCAGAGAGCTCCCCGTCCATTGGCCGTCCGTGGGAAGGCCCAAGCGGCCGTCAGCACGCGCCCCGCCCAGTCCACAGAGGAGTTGAGCCAGAGCCCGAGAACTGGCAGCACTTGTTCACGGATTCGGCTTTGGCTCAACTTCCGTAGAGCAGTAACGCTCCGTGTTGTCGAAACCCCGCTCACCCCGCCTTTTCCCAGGTGACGCCACCCGTCCCGGCGCCGCCGCAGGTGTATTCCGCGCCACGCCCTCAGCTGCGTGCCCGTCGCGAGAGGATGGGGCGTGATCCGCCACGACCCCGAGATACAGGCCCTGTACCGCCGCTATTGCCTCCCTGCGCGCCGCTTCCTGAAGCTCGGCGGAGCGATACTTCGCATGTCGCGCGAGGAGTACGAGCCGTTCGTTCGAGCTCTGGCCGCTGACGCGAGAGCTGTTACCGACGCCGAGCTCACCATCCTCTTCGAGGGCAGCTGGCGCGAGCGGCGGACCGCGGCATGGCTCGCCGCCGTCTCGCGACGTGACCACTTCCGCGAGCGTCTGGGGGCGCTGCTGCTGGAGAGCGAGGTCTGCTGCGCGGGCGGGGCCTACTGCGTGGCCCTGGCGAGTTTCGGCACCGCACGGGACGCCGACCTGCTCGCCACTTACCTGGATCGCTACCTGCGTCGGCCCGACCTCGCCTACGACCAGCCGACAGCCATGGGCGCCCTGGCGTACACCGACTCCGTCCTGCACGGTGACCGGGCCGGCCGCCTCCTCCAGAAGGGCGGCCTGTGGCCGCAGTGGTTCCAGGACGCCTCCCACATGCACGGCGATGGCGGCATCTCCAGCTACCTGGGCGGCATCCGCCTCGCCTGCGCTGTCATCGACGAATGCGCCGACACCTGACAGATTGATTTTGTTCGCGTCGAAGACTCGGGCTCATCGTCTGTGACGCGGCGCCCCTCCGCCAGGGCGGCGATGAATGCGTACATGAAGACGATGAAGCCCGCGGCAAGGCGGCGGTCGCGTAGCGGTGGGATACCGCCGTTCATGTGTCCTGCCCCCCGTGGCGGTGTCCGCCCTCTGCGCCGAACCGGTGCGCGGCCGGGATCGGCATGAGGCGCCCGAGCGCCGCGTTTCGTGTCGTCCTGTTGGCTGTCGTCTTCCCGTCGTCTTCCCCGACGGGAGGCCGCAAACAGCTGGGACGCGGGTGGCTGCGTCCGGGGGGCTGCTCGGGACGCCGACCGGTTCAGGCGGGTGAGGGTGCGGTGGGCCGGGATGCTCGGGCTGAGGCGTGGAGGAGGTCGCCGAGGGACGCGCGCGCGTGCTGCAGGTCGGTGATGCGGTTGTCGAGGTCGTGCAGTTGGGTGCGCAGGTGGTCCTGGACGCAGGCGTCGAGGGTGGGGCCGTCGCCGATGAAGCAGGGCATGAGGTCCCGGATGACGCGGGTGGGGAGACCGGCGGCCAGGAGGGTGCGGATCTGCGTGACGGTGGCCGGGGCGTCGGCGGTGTAGTGGCGGTGCCCGCCGCTGGTGCGGTGCGAGGTGAGCAGGCCCTGGGCCTCGTAGTAACGCAGCAGGCGGATGTTCACGCCCGTCTCCCGGGCCAGATCGCCGATCTTCATGTGACCCACCTCACGGGTGCCGACCTTGAACCTCACACTTATGTCAGATCCTAGCGTGGGCGGCATGACAGCAGACCGAGCACCCATCTCCCTCTACGGATTTTTGCGCCCGAAGCCGGAACGCGCCCGCGAAGTGCGCCAGCTCCTCACCGCTCTCGTGGAACCCACCCGGCAGGAGGAAGGCAACCTGGAGTACCACCTGCACGCCCACGACGACGGCCGGCTCTTCCTGTACGAGGTCTGGCGCTCCCAGGAGGATCTGGACCGGCACAACGCGACCCCGCCCCTGCGCGACTTTCTGGACAACCTGCTGGATTTCCTCGAAGAGGCTCCTGAGGGCTACTTCGACACGATGGTCAGCCCGTACCCATGGCCGGTGGCGAGTTCGGCGAAGCCCGCCCGGTTGCGGTGACGGTCGGGAGGCGTCGCCCCCTCCGCCCCGAGCGGCCGGGCTCGACCCGGCGGTGGGAGCGGACGGTACGCCCTTTTTCCGGATGGGCCTCCCACGTCGATTCCCCGCGGTGCCCCGGACTCCCGTGCACGTTCACCGTCCGGCAGGTCAATCCGTGGTGAAGGGTGCGTATCCCGTCGGGACCTCGCTGACCTGTAGGTCTCAGAAGACCAGGGTGAGGCTGTGGGCGTTGGTCTCAAGACGCACCTCGTGGAAGTCGATCCCCACGGCCTGCGTCCAACGACGGGTCGTCTCCGACGCGGGAAGGATCGTGGCACCTGGGTAGAGGCCGTGCCACTTCACGGCCCAGACGTATCCGTCGAGGTCGACGCCTGTCGCACAAGCTGTGGACGACGGAGGCGCCGTTGTGCCTCGTCGTAACGGCCGTGCGGGAGCGAATGCGCGTGCGAACGCACCCTGGGCGGGCGGTCGTCGCGGGACGGTAGCCTGAAATCCCGGACGCGCCCCGAGAATCACGTGCAGTAAAACAGCGACATGGATGCCGCACTCCTCGAACAGCTGCTGGACGACGCCTTCGACACTGCCGTCGTGCGTCACGGCTACACCAGCTACATGCGCGACTACGAGGTCATCGTTTACGCGACAGCCGACCCCCGCACCGGCGTGGTCGATGAGGCGTTCGTCCAGCGAGATGCGCCAGGTGTCGGGGCGCACGGTGGTCTCACACCGGGCCTCGACGCAGTACCTGAAGAGGTATCGCAGATGGGTCGGCTCGATGCACGCACCGCCGAGAGGGGAGGGCTCATGCGGCCGGATGCCGCAGGCTCCACCGTCGCTACGAACTCAAGGCCGAACACTTCCTCGCCTTCGTCGGCATATCCGCAGCTGCCATTTGCCACCGCCGACTCACCAAGCGTTGACTTCGGCCGGCCCTCACCCGTCCTCTGCGACCAAGCGGAAGCCGCACGAGCCGCAGGCCGTCTCCCCGACCGGAACCGTCCGCTTGCACTGCGCGCAGTGGAACACAGGCGGGCCGGCCGAAGGAACCGTTGGAGGAGGACTGGTCGGCCAAGCCTCACGCCCTCGGCGCAGCATCTCGAGGATCCGCATCTCCCCATGATGCCTGGTCATAACCATCGGAGCCACGCATCAAGCCATCATTGGAGTGAGACATCGGGGTGTGGCGGTGGGGTTGGGAGGGCGCATGGCGGGAGTCGAGGTTCCTGGGCCGGAAGCGGACTGGGAGACGGCGCCGGAATATCAGGGCGGGAAGCGCAACCCGGCCTTTCAGCGGAGCCTGTGGGAGTTCGCCACGAGCTCCTTCCGGCTCGTGGCAGGCCTGTCGCCCTCGTTGGATGTGCTGGCCGCACGGCTGCGGCTGAACGTCGAGCGGAGCTGGGAGGATCTGGGCTGGGTGGATGCGGCGATGTTCAGCATCCAGAAGTTCCACTTCGCTCTCAGCCGTCTGGAGGGCGGTCCTGCTCCCGATGTCTTTGTCTGGGTGAGCCGAGATCATGCCGACGTCGATGCGGCGCTCGACGTCCTGCTCGACGCTCTCGGCATCGGCAGGGAAGCCCTCACCTTCGTGGGTGACATCGAGACCGGGTTCGTCGACATGCGGGACAGCCATGGGACTTGAGAGGAAGAACTCACGCGGCCTCGGGGATGGGGCGTCCGCCCGGTCCTGCCAGTCGAGGTCCGCAGCATCATCGCGAGCAATGCTCAAGATCTGTGGATCGGTGTCGGGGGAGACGCGCGAAGGGCGTACCTTCCCCGAACGATCCTGTGATGGTCATCGATTGGGCCGACGTTGACGCGTCGGTCGGGAAGGTTCGCCCGTGCTCACGGTAGTGAATGACGACGGCTCCTCCCGAGACGGCTCCCTGATCGACGAGAGCGTCCGTGAGGGAGCTCGCGGATGCCCGCCGCCGCGCTGGAAGCTGAAGTGAACAATTACACAGTCGAGTTGGATGATCAGCGGGATAGCGGCGGTCACCGTCTAGTCGTTCGCAACGCCGCGGGACCGGCCATGGTCTTCAAGCTCGGCGAGCCCGCCCAAGCCCGCTGGCTCGCCGCATGACCGACCAGCTCTTCGACGAGGACCCCTCCGACTACGTCCGCTACCGCAGCTACCTGCAGGATCTGGAAGGTGTCTCGGAGGCTGACGAGGCCAGCCTCTTGGCCACCGTCCTAGACGATCCGGACGTGTCGATGGCGGAGGCCGTGGTCAACCGCCACCTTGAACGTCGGGCAGCCCACCTGCTGACCGACCCGGCGTACATCACTTGGGCACAAACCTTCGCCACGGTAATCGGAGACCGTTCCTTTCTCGCCCGTCGGCTGCGCGAGTGGACCCTGCTCAGGGCAATCGCGCTGGATGAGCCATGGACCGCCGAGGAACTCACCACCGCGTCCGACTGGTTCCAGCGCACGGCCTCGGTCGTACTCATCGTCACCTCACCTGAGGCCCTCAGCCTGCTCGCCGAACAGGGCCGAACCCGCCGCGTACGGAACGCAGCGAGCCGCCGACTGCAAGAAGTCAGATCAACACCGACCTGACTCGATCCACAGGCCTTGACGATCCCTCCATCATCGCCCGCCTGTAGCGCACCGAGCCGGTGCTGCCGTGGCGCACGATCTTCTGCGGCTTCTGCCTTCTCCTGGTCGGTCGGTCCACGGACGCAGGCTCGTTCAACTTGCCCGGCCACGGGCCCCTACTTCATCACGTCCGCGAGAACGGGCTCTGGCGCAGTTGTGCGGCGTCAGCAGTCCTCGGCCACGTAGAGCATGCGGCGCCCCGGGTCGGCGCGGAATTCGTGGGCCAGACAGTTGCCGGTCGATCCGCTTCCGCCAGGTCCTCTGTAGTCGTTCTTGATCCGGTCCCAGAGCGCGGGGCGTTCGGCCTCGGTCGTGGGACGCGGCCTGATGCCGCCCATGTCCCCCCACACCACCGGGGCGGCCTCGTCCTTGATGAGTCGGCGGACGATGCGGAGGTCCACCCGCCGACGGTGGAGCACCCACGTGGTGCCCTGCTCGTCGAGGAGTGTCACGGGGTCGGGGAGGCTGTCCGGGTTCGAGGGGAAGGACTCCACCGGATCAGCTTTCCAGCAAGGTTTTCCCTGCGTCACTTCATTTGGGCAGGATCACAGAAGGTGAGCCAGAGCCGGCTCGCAGGTTCTGGCCAGGACTCGGCGAAGCGTGCACGCCGAGTGAGGCGGAACTCGATGGTGAGAACGTCGACGGCCGTGGAAGGGTGCGCGCAGTGAGCACGCCGACGAAGAGGCCGACATGAACCACGACGACGCTGTCCAGCAACTTCGCCGCCTGGCGCGTGCGAGGGCGTTCGGCACGCACGTCGGGTCCGACCGTCTCATCCAGGCGGGGTTGGACGCGTTGTTGGCCGACGTGGACAGTCCTTCGCTGGCTCTACTGGCCGGTCTCTTGCGGAGCGAAGAGCCTGAAGCCCCAGCTCTCTTCGACCAGGTCCTGGAGGAGCTCGGGCTCGCCTTCCAGCCGCCGGCCGACCCCAGGGCGGAGAAGTGGGCCTTGGCCTACTGGATCGCCGGTCAGATCGTGGACGGGTCCATCGATCCGGCTGCCGGCACTCATCTGATCTGGGCCGGGGTCGCCTCCGAGCTCGGCTATCCCGCAGACCTGCTGCCACTTGTCTCGTGTGCGTTCGACCTGGAGGAGTGGCAGGAGAGCTGGGGTGTCTCCATCGAGGCGCTGAAGGACAAGGCTGTTGAGGCAGCTGAACAACTGCTGAGGAGCCGGCCCGAAGGGGATCGCACGGCCTGAACGTCGATCCGTGCCGTGACGGGCGCCAGAACCTGTTCTCACGAACATGGCCACCTGCTTGTTGCGCAGGGTCTCGATCTCGGCTGCCAGCGCGGCCATGTCGCGTGCGTGCGTGTAGTACTCGGTCGCGTACTCGTCGGCGATCGTCGGGAGAACCTTCTCGAACACCGCCGTAAGCCTCAGCAGACCCGCGCGACGCTGCTGGTCGAGCGGGCCTTCGACGGCGCGGAGGCATAGCCGTAGGCGTCCGCGTCTGTCCACAGCCTGTGGAGGAGGGCGGCGAGGTCGAGGCCGGTCCGAGGGGCTTCGGCAACTCGTCGCCGAACCGCGGATTCGCGAACCGGATCAGGCGCCGAGCAACGTCATCAGCACGGCCCTCGCACGCGTGCCGTCCGGTCCCTGCCAGCCGGTCGCGACATGGCCGAGGGCTCCCTGTCGGGGCAGCGGCGGACGCTCGTCGACGGGGTCGAGGACGCGGTGTACGTGCAGGATCGTGCCGCCGGGCATGGGAAGGCGGGTCCCGTCTTGGTCGTCCGTGGGCTCGGGTGCGAAGCCGTCCAGGCCGAACGGGGCGCCCGTGTAGGAGCGTGTCACCTCGTGGTCGCGGGTGTCGGTGACGCTCTGCGCCATCGCTGGTGCGGTGCCCTCGATCAGGGCCAGCAGTTGGGTGACGAGCACGGGGTCGTGGCAGCCGTCGTACGCCCAGCGCTTGCCCAGCACGCCGTGCTGCATCGTTCCGACGAGGGCGTGTCCGGCGCCCTCCAACGGTGCGCCGCGGTAGGTGAGCGGTACGAGATAGGCCGTCCGCTCGGGGCCGCTCGTGTCGGTGGCCACCATGAACTCGATGCCGACCTCGCCCTCCGGGTCGTCCAGCCGGAAGCCACCCGACTTCTCCAGCACGGGGGTGTCCGGTCCGCCCCGGTACCAGGGGCGGGTGGGCAGCCAGCCGGCGAGCAGTTCGACCTTGCTCGGCGTGACGGTGGTGTGGTGGATCAGGGCCATGCCGGTGGTCGCCCCTCCGTTGTGGATCTGGTTCCTCTCAGCCTTCCACAACGCCCTGCTTCGGGGGCATCCACAGGACTGCTTCGTTGGTGATGAGGAGGGCCAGGCCGTTCTGGTCCGGGCGGTTGCCGAAGCGCTCCAGGCGGGCGATGTCGGAGACGAAGCCCAGGCGGGCAGGCCGGTGGCGGCGCGAGACCTCAGCACGTACTCCTCCGGGGGCTGCCCGGCCGATCCTGTCCAGCGCGTCGCGGCTTCCCCCAGCCGGCAATCCGTGGAGGCGACCGTAGCGCCGTCACCGGCGCCGCCTCACGCGTTCCGCCAGCCGGGCCGCTCCCGCCCGGGAGCCGGATGTCGGGGTTGGCTCCCAACGGTTCCCAAGAGGGTCCCGGGAACGGCTCAGGGCCTTGATCCTCGTGAGGATCAAGGCCCTGACCTGCTGCTTTGGAGTCGGGGTGGCGGGATTTGAACCCACGGCCTCTTCGTCCCGAACGAAGCGCGCTACCAAGCTGCGCCACACCCCGGTGCAACGGGGTTTACTTTAGCGGACCCGGGGCCGGAGGCGAAATCCGGTTTAGGCGGGGGTCAGGGTGAGGAGGGTGGCCTCGGGGGGGCAGGCGAAGCGGACGGGGGTGTAGCGGTTGGTTCCGCAGCCGGCGGAGACGTGGAGGTAGGAGGTCGAGCCGGTGGCGGTGTGGGTGGAGAGGCCCTTCACGCGGTCGGTGTCGAGGTCGCAGTTGGTGACCAGGGCGCCGTAGAAGGGGATGCAGAGCTGGCCGCCGTGGGTGTGGCCGGCCAGGATCAAGGGGTAGCGGTCGGCCGTGAAGGCGTCGAGGACGCGCAGGTAGGGGGCGTGGACCAGGGCCAGGTTGAAGTCGGTGTCCGGGTCGGGGCCGCCCGCGACCGCGGCGTAGCGGTCGCGCTTGATGTGCGGGTCGTCCAGGCCGGTCAGGCCGAGGACGGGGCCGTGGTCGAGCTTGAGGCGGCCGCGGGTGTTGCTCAGGCCGACCCAGCCGGCCGCGTCGAAGGCGTCGCGCAGGTCGCCCCAGGGGTTGCGGACGACGCCGTGGCCGCCGGCGCTCTTGCCGTTCAGGCCGTGCTGGCCGCGGGCCTTCTCGACGAGGTAGCGGCCGGGGTTGCGGAATTTGGGGCCGTAGTAGTCGTTCGACCCGAAGACGTACGTGCCGGGGAACTGCAGCAACGGACCCAGGGCGTCCAGCACTTCGGGGACCGCGGTGGGGTCGGACAGGTTGTCGCCGGTGTTCACGACCAGGTCGGGGCGCAGGCCCGCCAGCGACTGGATCCAGCGGCGCTTCTTGTGCTGGCCCGAGACCATGTGGATGTCCGACAGCTGGAGGATACGGATCGGCCGCAGCCCGGGGGGCAGCACCGGGATGTCCACCCGGCGCAGCCGGTACGACCTCGCCTCGAATCCGGCCGCGTATGCCACGCAGGCCGCGCCTGCCGCCGTCACTGCGAGGGGTACTCCGTATCGCGCGCGCATGCGCCCATCGTGTCAGAGTCCGGGCCGGTGCCGGTACGTGGACTTAATGCGCGGCGCTCTCCTCGCGGTGGTGCGAAAATCGGGGCATGACCACGACGCTCAAGCAGCGACTCAAGGACGACCTGACCACGGCGATCAAGGGCCGTGACGAACTGCGCTCCGCCACGCTCCGGCTCACGCTGACCGCCATCACCAAGGAGGAGGTCGCCGGCACCACGGCCCGGCAGCTCTCCGACGACGAGGTGCTGACGGTGATCACCCGGGAGGCGAAGAAGCGGCGCGAGGCGGCCGAGGCGTTCGAGCAGGGCGGCCGGGCCGAGTCCGCGCAGCGGGAGCGGGAAGAGGGCGAGGTCCTGGCCGGGTACCTGCCGCAGCAGCTCACGGACGACGAGATCGCCGCGATCGTGCGGGAGGCGGTGGCCGAGTCGGGCGCGACCGGGCCGAAGGGCATGGGCGCCGTGATGAAGCTGGTCAACCCGAAGGTCGCCAAGCGGGCGGAGGGCGGCCGGGTGGCCGCCGAGGTCAAGCGCCAGCTCGCGGGCTGACCATCGTGGGAACCTGCCACGCGTAAGGGGCGCCCTCCACGGGAGGGCGCCCCTTACGCGTGCATCATCGGAACCGCCGGATCACGGACCGGTTCCGCCGGCACCGCCGGACCGGCCGTTCCCGCCGCCGTTGTTGCCGCCCGTGGTGACGGGCGGGAACGTGAAGCTCGGGAAGGGGTTCGGCAGGGTGCCGCCCGGGCCCTTGCCGTTGTCCGGGGGCTTGGTCGGGTCGCCCTGGGGGTTCTTCGGGGGCGATTCGGGCAGCGGCACGGTGACGAAGGTCGCCGGGGGTGTGCCCTCCAGTGCGCCGAGCATCGCGTCCCGCCAGATCGGCGCGGGGCCGGTCGCGCCCTCGACCTTGTCGTACGTCCGCGGGCCGATCTTGATCGGAGCGCCGTTTTCCTTGGAGTCCATCGACAGCCGCTTGCCGCCCTTGCCGGCGCCGAAGGGGTCGCCCAGCCAGACCGCCGAGGCGAGGTTCGGGGTGTAGCCGGCGAACCAGGCGTCGAGCCGGCTGTCGGTGGTACCCGTCTTGCCCGCCGTGTCGCGGCCCGGCAGGTCGGCGTTGATGCCGGTTCCGTCGTCGACGACGCCCTTGAGCATGCTGTTCAGCGTGTCCGCGGTGCTCTGCGACATCGCCTGGCTGCACCGGCTCTTCGGCACCGTCATCTTCTTGCCGTTCGGGCCGGTGGCCGACTCGATGGCGATCGGGGTGCAGTAGACGCCGCGGTTGGCGAACGCCGCATACGCCGCGGCGACCGTGAGCGGTGACACCTCGTTGGTGCCCAGCGTGAGGGACGGCACCTCCCACAGCGGCGTGCCGTCGGCCCTGCCCAGGCCCAGCTTGGCGGCCATGTTCATGACGGGGCACAGGCCCAGCTCGGCTTCCAGCGCCACGAAGTAGGTGTTGATCGAGTGTTTGAGCGCGTCGGGCATGGCGTAGGGGCCGACCTCGCTCTCCGACTCGTTCTGCGTGCCCTTGGTGCTGTGTATGACCTTCCCGCTGCATGTCGTGACGTCGGGATAGGTGGGCATCTGGTACGGCGACGGATAGGCCTTGTCCGGCTTGTAGCCCGCTTCGAGGGCCGCCGCCGCCGTGATCGGCTTGAAGGTCGATCCCTGCTGGAAGCCGTTGCTGTTGCCCATGTTCCGGTCGACGGACAGGTTCAGCTGGGTCTGGTTCTTGCCGAAGCCGTACGGCTTGCTCTGGCCCATGGCGAGGATCTTGCCGGTGCCCGGCTGCACCATGGTGTCGGCGGCGACGTACTTGTCGGTCTTGTAGACGTGCTTGCTGATGCCCTTGAGCAGCGACGCCTGCGCCTTCGGGTCGAGCGTGGTCCTGATCGTGAGACCGCCTATGTCCCACGCCTTCTGCCGGTCGGTCTTGGTCTTGCCGAAGGCCGCGTTCTGCAGGAACGTGTTGCGCACGTAGTCGCAGAAGAAGCCGGCGCCGTTGACGGCGGTGATACATCCGTTCTTCGGCGAGCTGACCTTGAGGCCGAGCGGGGCCTTCTGCGCGGCGGCCGCCTGCGCGGGGGTGATGTCCTTGAGCTGGGCCATGCGCGACAGCACCGTGTTGCGGCGGTCGAGTGCCGTCTGCTCGTTGCTGACCGGGTCGTAGCGGCTCGGCGACTGCACCATGCCGGCCAGCAGCGCGGCCTGGGTCAGGGTGAGGTTCTTCGCGGAGGTGCTGAAGTAGCGCTTCGAGGCGGCCTCGATGCCGTAGGCCTGCTCGCCGAAGAAGGTGATGTTGAGGTAGTTCTCCAGGATCTTCTTCTTGCCCAGTTCCTTCTCGACCTGGATCGCGTACTTCATTTCCTTGATCTTGCGGCCGACGGTCTGCTGGGTGGCCTGGGCGACCTTGGTGGCGTCGTCGCCCGCCTCCTCGACGAAGACGTTCTTGACGTACTGCTGGGTCAGCGTCGAGGCGCCCTGGGTGCCGCCGTCGGAGGCGTTGTTGCCGAGCGCGCGCAGGATGCCCTTGAGGTCGAGGGCGCCGTGCTCGTAGTAGCGCGAGTCCTCGATGTCGACTATCGCCTTGAGGATGTTCGGGCTCATGGACGTGATCGGGACGACGGTGCGGTCGCGCGAGTAGACGGTGGCGATCAGGCCGCCGTTGGAGTCCAGGATCTTGGACGCCTGGCTGAGCGGCGGTGCCTTCAGCTCGCCCGGCAGGTCGTCGAAGCCTGCCGCCGTACCCTTCGCCGACAGGCCGAGCGCACCGGCGGCGGGCAGGGCGATTCCTGCCAGGACCGCACCGGCCAGAACACTGACGCCGAGGAACTTGGCGGCCTGCTGGGCCGTCGTGAGCCCCCCGCCCGAACGCTTGTGAGCCATGGATGCAGCCTACGTGGCGATTCCCCGGACGTACGCCCAGGTGTTCGCCTAGTCTGTAACAGACAGGATGCGAACGTCGGCGCATCACTGTCTCCCGTCATCACTCTTGTGAGTGATGAGAGGTGCCCGAATTTCGGTATATGCCGGAGGACTTGGTCCTTGCGGTGGGTGATGCGTAGCCATATCACCCCATAGTTCCGATTTGATCAGCAGTCACTCCGTTGGGTGATCTGCTGGGCACGCATAGTCCATTCGGGCCATGCAAGATTGGGCCTGAAAGGGCTGTTGCGTCGCGCCTACCTTCCGTAACGTCCCAACTGGCACCGGTGAATATGCCGGTTGCCGCCGTGGGGGAGCCTCGATTCGGGAGAGGACGGCGCCAGCATGAGCAGCTGGGTAACCGACTGGAGCACGCAGGCCGCATGCAGGACGACGGATCCGGACGAACTGTTCGTCCAGGGTGCGGCGCAGAACCGCGCGAAGGCGGTGTGCACCGGATGCCCGGTTCGCACCGAATGCCTGGCTGACGCGCTGGACAACCGGGTGGAGTTCGGTGTGTGGGGGGGCATGACCGAACGGGAGCGCCGGGCGCTGCTGCGCCGCCGGCCGATGGTCACGTCCTGGCGCAGACTGCTGGAGACCGCCCGCACCGAGTACGAGCGCAGCACGGGGCTGCTGCCGCTCGACGACGAGGACGACTACGCCGCGGCCGGCTGACCTCCCGCGACGACCACCCTTCCGCGACGGCTACGCCGCGCTGGGGCGGCCCTCCGCGAGTTCCTGACCGATCGCCCGCAGACCCTCCAGGTCGTGTACGTCGCCCGGTAGGGCGGTGACATCCACCATGGGCACCTCCGGGTGCACCGACACGAAGCGGTCGCGGGTGCGTCGTTCACGCGCGACCACCTGCATGCGTTCTGCATGGAGGCGCAGCAGTCCGGCGGCGAGCCGCTCCGTACCACCGGTGCGGTCCGTCATGTCGGTGCGGTCCGATGCGTCGGTGCCGTCCGGTCGGTCCTGCCGGGAGTCAGCATGCCCGGCACCGTGATCCACAATGCCGGCGCCGGCAAGATTTTCTTCTTCCGTGCCTTCAGCGCCTTCAGCCACGTAGTCCTCCAGCGCCTCTGCCGCCGCGAGCGCGCGCTCCGCGGTCAGCTGGGCGGCGCCGCTGCCGTGCACCCGGTTCAGTACGAGGCCGGCCAGCGGCATGTCCTCGTCGGCGAGCCGCTCCACGAAGTACGCCGCCTCCCGCAGCGCGTCCCGCTCCGGCGCCGCGACCACGAGGAAGGCGGTGCCCGGCGCCTGGAGCAGCCGGTACGTGGCGTCGGCGCGGGTGCGGAAGCCGCCGAACATCGTGTCCATCGCCGCCACGAAGGTCTGCACGTCACGCAGCAGGCCCGCGCCCATCACCTTGCTGAGGGTGCCGGTCATCATCGACATCCCGATGTTGAGGAACTTCACCCCGGCCCGGCCGCCGACCTTCGCCGGGGCCATCAGCAGCTTGATGAACCGGCCGTCGAGGAAGGACCCGAGGCGCTTGGGGGCGTCGAGGAAGTCCAGCGCGCTGCGGCTCGGCGGGGTGTCCACGATGATCAGGTCCCAGGCGTCCTGGGCGCGCAGCTGGCCCAGCTTCTCCATCGCCATGTACTCCTGGGTGCCGGCGAAACCGGCCGACAGCGACTGGTAGAAGGGGTTCTCCAGGATCGCCCTGGCCCGCTCGGGGTCGGAGTGCTGGACGACGACCTCGTCGAACGTCCGTTTCATGTCCAGCATCATCGCGTGCAGCGAGCCGCCGGCCGACCGATCGATTCCAGCCACTTCGCGCGGCGTGTTGTCCAACTCGCTCAGCCCCATCGACTGGGCGAGCCTGCGGGCCGGGTCGATGGTCAGCACCACGGCCGTACGCCCGCGCTCCGCGGCCCGTACGCCCAGGGCCGCGGCGGTCGTGGTCTTGCCGACGCCGCCCGAGCCGCAGCAGACGACGATCCGGGTCTTGCGGTCGTCGAGCAGCGGGTCGATCTCCAGTACGGGGCTCTCCAGGCTCATTTACGCCTCCTCGTCCTCGTCCTCGTCGCCGTCCGCTGTGGTCCGGTCGTCCTGGTCGTCCTGGTCGTCCTGGTCGTCGTCCGCCGGGTCGGAGAGCCCGGGGACGGCCTGTTTGCGCAGGCTGTCGGCCAGCCGGTAGAGGCCGCCGAGGTCGACGCCCTCGCCGAGCAGGTCCAGCTCGCGCACGGGCAGGCCGAGCGCGGCGATCTCGGCGCGCTGCTCGCGCTCCAGGACCACCCGCTGGGCGTGCTCGTGGGCCTGCGCGAGCAGCGGGTCGACCAGCCGCTCCGCGACCCCGCCGCGCCGGGCGCCGCCGAGGCCGGCCTGCGACAGCGCCTTGGCCACCGCCGTACGCCGCTTGCCGACGGCGACCGCGCTGCGGTCGGCCGCGGCCTTGGCGAGGTCGCCGTCGCCCAGCAGCACCGGGCGCACCATGTTGACGATCACCGCTCCCACCGGCAGGCCCGCGGCCCGCAGCTCGGCGACGCCGTCCATGGTCTCCTGGACCGGCATCTCCTCCAGCAGCGTCACCAGGTGGATGGCGGTCTGCGGGGACTTGATGACCCGCATCACCGCCTGCGCCTGGTTGTGTATCGGCCCCATCCTGGCCAGGCCCGCGACCTCGTCGTTGACGTTGAGGAAGCGGGTGATGCGGCCGGTCGGCGGGGCGTCGAGCACGACCGCGTCGTACACCGGCCAGCCCGCCTTGTCCTTGCGGCGGACGGCCTCGCACACCTTGCCGGTGAGCAGCACGTCCCTGATGCCGGGGGCCACGGTGGTGGCGAAGTCGATCGCGCCGAGCTTCTTCAGGGCGCGGCCGGCCCGGCCCAGCTTGTAGAACATGTCCAGGTAGTCGAGCATCGCCAGCTCGGCGTCGATGGCGAGCGCGTGGATCTCGCCGCCGCCCGACGCGGAAGCGATCTTCCGCTCCTCGTACGGCAGCGCCTCGGTCTCGAAGAGCTGGGCGATGCCCTGCCGCTCCTCGACCTCCACCAGCAGGACGCGCCTGCCCTCTGCCGCGAGGGCGAGCGCCAGCGCGGCGGCGACCGTGGTCTTGCCCGTGCCGCCCTTGCCGGTCACGATGTGGAGCCTGACGGCGGATGACTGTTGAGCGCTCACCTTGCGAGCCTAACCACATGCGGGGCGGGCCACGCCCTGGGTCCCGGCGAGGCGATAAAGTCGCGGCATGGCGAAGAAGTGGGAATACGCGACCGTGCCGCTGCTCGTGCACGCGACGAAGCAGATCCTCGACACCTGGGGCGAGGACGGCTGGGAGCTCGTCCAGGTCGTGCCGGGTCCCAACAACCCCGAGCAGCTGGTCGCGTACTTCAAGCGGGAGAAGGCGTGAGCGGGGCGGTCGCGTCCAGGCTCGCCGAGCTGGGCCTGACGCTGCCCGACGTGGTGCCGCCGCTGGCGGCCTACCAGCCCGCCGTTCGGTCCGGTGACTACGTCTACACCTCGGGGCAGCTTCCGATGGTGGACGGCAAGCTCGTGGCCACCGGGAAGGTCGGTGCGGAGGTCACGCCGGAGCAGGCCAAGGAACTGGCCCGGGTGTGCGCGCTCAACGCGCTGGCCGCGGTCAAGTCGGTCGTTGGCGATCTCGACCGGATCGCGCGGGTCGTGAAGGTCGTCGGGTTCGTCGCCTCCGACCCCGCGTTCACCGGGCAGCCGGGCGTGGTCAACGGGGCGAGCGAGCTTCTCGGCGAGGTTCTCGGGGAGAAGGGGGTGCACGCGCGCAGCGCTGTTGGCGTGGCGGTGCTCCCACTCGACGCTCCCGTCGAGGTCGAGATCCAGGTCGAACTGGCCTCCTGAGCCGCCGCTCCGGTACGCATTCGCTTGGCGCGGTGCCTTTGCGGTGGCCCTCCGGCAAGGGGTACGCCCCAGGGGCGCGGGGAACTGCGCGCTCAGCCCCCGCCGGGGCGCGGGTCGTCTCCGTCCCGAAGGGGCTGTTCGGTCCGTGCCGGACCACCGGCCGGTGGCCGGTTGCGCGCGCAGTTCCCCGCGCCCCGCGGGAGCGCACCCCTTGCGGAAGGGGCACCCCCGCAGCCCCGCGCCCCGCGGGAGCGCAACCCCCTGTGCAAGGGGGAGGCTCTCGAACATGGCGGCGGGGCGACGTAGGCTCCGCCGCATGAGCATGATGAGCGGGGCCGCCGTGCCGGCGGCGTGGCCGGAGCGGATCCGGGCGCTGGCCCGGGGGGAGCTGGAGCCGGTGGTGCCGCGCCGGGCGGCCACGGTGCTGCTGCTGCGGGACACCGCGGCGGCAGACAGCGGACCCGCCGTCCACATGCTGCGGCGCCGCGCGTCGATGGCCTTCGCGGCGGGCGCGTACGCCTTCCCCGGCGGCGGGGTGGACCCGCGCGACGAGCGGCCGGTGCGCTGGGCCGGGCCGGCTCTCGACGACTGGGCCGGGCTGCTGGGCGTCGACCCGGCGGCCGCCCAGGCGGTGGTGTGCGCGGCGGTGCGCGAGACCTTCGAGGAGTCCGGGGTGCTGCTGGCCGGGCCGGACGGCGGCACCGTCGTGGCCGACACCACCGGCGGGGACTGGGAGGCCGACCGCGCCGCCCTGGTCGCACACGACCTGGCCTTCGCCGACTTCCTCGACCGCCGCGGCCTGGTGCTGCGCACCGACCTGCTGCGGCCGTTCGCCCGCTGGATCACCCCGGAGTTCGAGGAGCGCCGCTACGACACGTGGTTCTTCCTCGCCGCGCTGCCTGCGGGCCAGCTCACCAGGGACGTGTCGGGCGAGGCGGACCGCACCGCCTGGCTGCGGCCGGCCGACGCCGTCGCCGGCTACGACCGCGGCGAGCTGACGATGCTGCCGCCGACCATCACCATGCTGCGCGACCTCCTTCCCCACGGCTCCGCCGCCGCGGCGCTGGCCGCCGCCCCGGGGCGCGACCTCGCCCCGGTCATCGCCACCGCCACCGTCGACGAGGCGGGCGCGGTCGTGCTGACCTGGCCCGGCCACGAGGAGTTCACCCGTACCGCACCCGGCGGTGAGGAGCGGTGAGCGCCGGGACGACGCCGGGGCAGCCGCGGGCCGCGGTCGGCGGGTGGGCGACGGCCCGCGCACTGTGCGTGCTCGCGCCGAACGCCTCGCCGATGACGCTGGACGGCACCAACACCTGGATCGTCGCGGAGCCGGACTCGCCGCTTGCCGTGGTCATCGACCCCGGCCCGCTGGACGAGGCCCATCTGGCCAACGTCCTCGCCGCCGCCGAGCAGGCGGGCAAGCGGGTCGCCCTGACCCTGCTCACCCACGGCCACCCGGACCACGCCGAGGGCGCGGCCCGTTTCGCCGAGCTGACCCGCACCCCGGTCCGCGCCCTGGACCCGGCGCTGCGGCTGGGCGACGAGGGGCTGGCCGCGGGCGACACCGTGACCACCGGCGGCCTCGAACTGCGGGTCGTGGGCACCCCGGGCCACACCGCGGACTCGCTGTCCTTCCTGCTGCCCGCGGACGCCGCGGTGCTGACCGGCGACACCGTGCTCGGCCGCGGCACGACCGTGGTCGCCCACCCCGACGGCCGGCTCGGCGACTACCTGGACTCGCTGCGGCGGCTCCAGGCGCTCACCGTGGACGGCGGTGTGGACACCGTCCTGCCGGGCCACGGCCCGGTGCTCGGCGACGCCCGGGGCGTCGTCGAGTTCTATCTCGCCCACCGTGCCCACCGGCTCGCCCAGGTCGAGACCGCCGTCGAGTCCGGGCTGCGCACCCCGGCCGAGGTGGTCGCCCACGTCTACGCCGACGTCGACCGGGCACTGTGGCCCGCCGCGGAGCTGTCTGTCCGCGCCCAACTCGACTACCTGCGCGAACACGGACTCATCGAGCTGCCATGACCCTGCCTTCCGCTGTCTTCACCCCCCACTCCCGCGCCTTCGCCGCCGACCCTTACCCGGCCTACGAGGAGCTGCGCGCGGCCGGCCGCGCGCACTACTTCGAGCCGACCGGGCAGTGGCTGATCCCGCACTACGACGACGTCAACGCGCTGCTGCGGGACCGCCGGCTCGGCCGCACCTACCTGCACCGCTTCACGCACGAGGACTTCGGCCGTACCGCCCCGCCGCCCGAGCTCGAACCCTTCACCGTGCTGAACGACAACGGCCTGCTGGACCTGGAGGCGCCGGCGCACACCCGCATCCGCCGGCTGGTCGCCAAGGCCTTCACCCCGCGCCGGGTGGAGGAACTGGTGCCCACCGTCGAGCGGCTGGCCGCCGAACTGATCACGTCGCTGTACGCCGACGGCGGCGGCGACCTGCACGCCCGGGTCGCCGAGCCGCTGCCGGTCGCGGTCATCGCCGAGATGCTGGGCATACCGGCCTCCGACCGCGACCAGCTGCGGCCCTGGTCGGCGGCCATGACCGGGATGTACGAACTCAACCCGGGCGAGGACGCCGCCCGCGCCGCCGTGACGGCCAGCGAGGAATTCTCCGCGTATCTGCGGGAGCTGATCGCCGCCCGGCGCACCGAGCCCGGCGAGGACCTGATCAGCGCGCTGATCGCGGTCCACGACGACGGCGACGTGCTGAGCGAGCAGGAGATGGTGTCCACCTGCGTGCTGCTGCTGAACGCCGGGCACGAGGCCACCGTCAACAGCACCACCCTGGGCTGGCTCGCCCTCTTCCGGCACCCCGAGCAGCTGCGCGTCCTCCAGGAGGAGCCGGCCCGGCTGCGGGACGGCGTGGAGGAGATGCTGCGCTACGACACCCCCCTGCAGCTCTTCGAACGCTGGGTCCTCGACGACATCGAGGTCGGCGGCACGGTGATCCCGCGCGGCTCCGAGGTCGCCCTGCTCTTCGGCTCGGCCAACCGCGACCCGGCCCGCTTCGACGAGCCCGACCGCTTCGACGTCACCCGCCCGGCCGTCGACAACCGGCACGTCAGCTTCGGCGCGGGCCTGCACTACTGCCTGGGCGCCCCGCTGGCCCGCCTCGAACTCAGCGCGTCCTTCGGCACCTTCCTGCGGCACGCCCCCGGGATGCGGCTGCTGTCCGAGCCGCGCTGGCGGCCGAACTACGTCATCCGCGGGGTCGAGGAGCTGCTGGTCGGCTGGTGACGTCGCGGCGCCGCCTCAGCGGCGCGGCACCGTCAGCCGCCAGGCCGCAGGCTCCACCGTCCACGTCCTGGTCCGCACGGGGCCGGTGATCGCCGAGTCCGCGCGGTAGCGGAAGTCCCGCCCCGAGACGGTGATCGTGCGCGCCGTGGCCCGTACGTGCGACGCGCCCTCCGTACGCCGGACGTAGACCTCGGCGAAGCCGGCGGGGGCCGGGCGGACCGAGATCTCCTGGACCGGCTGGTCGAGGTCGGCCAGCAGCACCCCGTCCGCCTCCACCCGCAGCCGCTGCCGGGGCGGCGGGTGGGCGCCCGCCGGGATCGGCGCGGTCAGGGTGCGCACCAGCGACCTGGCGGTCTTCTCGACCGGGGTCCACCAGTGCGCGGCGGTGTGCGAGACCGGGCTGCCGCACGGGATGCTCAGCGCGCCGAGCACGATGCCGCCGCTCTCGTCCACCAGCAGGTCCAGTTCGCGCGGTGCGCCGTCCAGCACCGCGCGGGCCGCCGCCGGGACATCGCCCGGGACGCCGAGCGCGCGGGCCAGCGTCGAGCGCGGCCCGATCGGCACCAGCGACACCGGCGCCTCGTGCAGGGTCCTGTCGCGGTGCATCGCGCGCACCGTACGCAGCAGAGCCTGGTCGTCGCCGAGCACCACGGGGTGGCGGCGGCCGCGGTGCGCGAGGGCGCGCTCGGCCTCCTCGGCGGACTCCGGGAAGACGATCTTCACTGAGGGTGCCCCCGCACACAGGACATCCTTCGCGATTCGCACGGACTCTCCGTCGGTCGCACGCGCCGCCGGATCGATGACCAGCAGCAGGGGCCACCGCCGGACGGAGTCCGGCGGAGGAGGCCCGGGAGGGTGAGCCGACACCTTGGTCCTTCCTCAGGTAAAATCTCGGTGCAAGAGCCCCTTGCGCCTTTGCGTCAGGGGCTTCGTCTATTCCGGGGCAGGTTCGACGGCTCTCTGCACGTTGGACATGCCCCGCCCGGAAGGGGTGTACGCCTGTGCCCGCACTTGTGCTGCTCGGTGCTCAGTGGGGTGACGAGGGCAAGGGGAAGGCCACCGACCTGCTCGGCGGCTCTGTCGACTACGTGGTGCGTTACCAGGGCGGCAACAACGCCGGCCACACGGTGGTCGTCGGCGACCAGAAATACGCACTGCATCTCCTCCCCTCCGGCATCCTGTCACCTGGATGCACCCCGGTGATCGGCAACGGTGTCGTGGTCGACCCGGCGGTCCTGCTCTCCGAGCTGAGCGGACTCGACGAGCGCGGAGTGGACACGTCCAAACTGCTGATCAGCGGTAACGCCCATCTGATCACGCCGTATCACCAGACCATCGACAAGGTGACGGAGCGCTTCCTGGGCAACCGGAAGATCGGCACCACGGGCCGCGGCATCGGCCCGGCGTACGCCGACAAGATCAACCGGGTCGGTATCAGGGTCCAGGACCTCTTCGACGAATCGATCCTCCACCAGAAGGTCGACGCGGCGCTCCAGGACAAGAACCAGGTCCTGGTGAAGATCTTCAACCGGCGGGCGATCAGCACCGACCAGGTCGTCGAGGAGTACCTCGGCTACGCCGACCGGCTCAGGGGCTACGTCACCGACACCGCACTGGTGCTCAACCAGGCGCTGGAGGACGGCAAGGTCGTGCTCATGGAAGGCGGCCAGGGCACGCTCCTCGACGTCGACCACGGCACCTACCCCTTCGTCACCTCGTCCAACCCGACCGCCGGCGGGGCCTGCACCGGCAGCGGAATCGGCCCCACGAAGATCACCCGGGTGATCGGCATCCTCAAGGCGTATACAACGCGTGTGGGTTCGGGACCGTTCCCCACCGAGCTGTTCGACGAGGACGGCGAGCGACTGCGCACCGTCGGCCACGAGTTCGGCGTCACCACCGGGCGCAACCGGCGCTGCGGCTGGTTCGACGCGGTCATCGCCCGCTACGCGACCCGTGTGAACGGACTGACCGACTTCTTCCTCACCAAGCTGGACATCCTCACCGGCTGGGAGCGGATCCCGGTGTGCGTCGCCTACGAGGTCGACGGCCGCCGGGTGGAGGAACTGCCCTACAGCCAGAGCGACTTCCACCACGCCAAGCCGATCTACGAGTACCTGCCCGGCTGGTCGGAGGACATCACCAAGGCGCAGACCTTCGCCGACCTGCCGAAGAACGCGCAGGCCTACGTCAAGGCGCTGGAGGAGATGTCGGGAGCGCCGATCTCCGCGATCGGGGTCGGCCCCGGCCGTACCGAGACCATCGAGATCAACTCCTTCATCTGACCGTTCACCCCTCAACCGCCGCCGTGCATTGCCACGGCGGCGCAAGAGACCGAGCCGTAAGCCCCGCCGCCCTGGTGCGCGGGGCTTACCGCTGTCCGGGCGGGGGCGGCCCCGCGGTCAGCCGATCTTCTCGTACGTCAGCGGCGACTTCTCGCCCGCGACCCCGTCGCGCGTCAGGTGGGTGCTGTCGACCAGGGTCAGCGTGGTGGCGTTGCCCTTGAAGCAGGAGCTGGCGGGCTCGCCGCTGACCACCTGCGACGGGCTGAGCTTCGCCGGCGGCCCCGCCTCGGTGACCACCATCGACCAGACGCACTTGTAGAGGGTGTCGGTGCCGTTCGTGCGGGACCCGGTCAGCTCCACCGAGCCGTCCTCGTGCACCGTCAGGGTGCGGGTGTCGTAGATCGCCGGCTCGGTGCGGACCATCGACTCCCAGGTGCCGACGAGGTCGTCCGGCGGTGCGACCGCCTCCGGCGTGGCCGTGGGCGTGGCCGTCGTCTCGGTGGGCGTGGGCGTGGGAGTGGGGGTCGGTGTCGGCGTCTGGCTCGGCTCGCTGGTCGCCGGCGCGGACGTGGACGGCGTGGCAGTGGGCGACGGAGGTGCAGTGGACGGCGCGGTCGGACCCGCGCCGGAAGGGGCGCCCGTGCCGGTCGGCGGGGGCGCGTCGGCGTGGCTGCCGCGGTCGTTCTCGTGGACGACGACGTAGGCGGTGGTGCCGCCGGCGATCACCGCGAGCAGCGTCAGTACGGCGACGAGCGCGCCGCGTCCGCGGCGCCGGGGGGCGGCGGGCTCCGCGGCCGGCACCGGGGCGGGCCCGCCGGACGCCGGCGGCGGCCCCTGCGCGGCGACGCCGCCCGGGGCGGCCGGCTCCGCCGCCAGGACCGCGTGCTGGCCCGACACCACGGTCAGGGCGGTCGCACCCGCCGCCCGGGCGGGAACGGCCGCGTCCGCAGCCGAGCCGGACTCCGCGGCGGCCTCGACCTCCGCCTCCAGTTCGAGCAGCTGCACCGCGTGCCGCCCCAGCTGGGCGACGATCGCACCGGGCAGCCACGGCTCGACGCGCCCTGCGGGGGTGTCCTGCGGCGCCTCGTCCGCCGGGGACTTGATGAGCTCCAGCACCTCGGTCAGCGAGGGCCGCCGCTCCGGCTCCTTGACCAGGCACGCGGTCACCAGGCCGCGCAGCCCCTCGGGCACCGCCTCCAGGTCCGGCGGCTCCTGCGCGATGCGGAACATCTGGGCGTGCACCCCGCTGCTGGCCGCACCGAAGGGCTGCAGCCCGGTGGCGGCGTAGGCGAGGACCGAGCCGAGACAGAAGACGTCGCACGCCGGGGTCACCCGGTCGCCGCGCACCTGTTCCGGCGACATGAACGCGGGGGAGCCCACCATGGCACCCGTATGGGTGAGCGTCGGGGAACCGTCCGCGACCGTCTCCAGGGCGCGGGCTATACCGAAGTCGATGACCCGGGGGCCGTCGATCGTGATCATCACGTTCGACGGTTTGAGATCCCGGTGCACCAGACCCGCGGCATGGATGTCGGTCAGCGCGTGCGCGAGCCCGGCGGCCAGCACCCGCACCGAGCGCTCGGGCAGCGGCCCGTAGTCCTTCATGACCTGCTGCAGGGAGGGTCCCGCGACATATCCGGTGGCCACCCAGGGGATGTCCGCCTCGGTGTCGGCGTCGAGCACCGGCGCGGTCCACGAGCCGCCGACCCGCCGGGCCGCCAGCACCTCACGGCGGAAACGGGTGCGGAATTCCTCCTGCGCGGCAAGTTCGGCGCGCACCAGCTTCACCGCGACCGTGCGCCCGCGGTCCGAGCGGGCCAGGAAGACCACGCCCATTCCGCCGGTGCCCAGTCTGCCGAGCAGTCTGTATGTGCCGATCCGCTGCGGATCGTCCGCCCTGAGCTGCTCCATGACCGTCTTCCCCCCGCCGCTGCATTCGGCCCCCGAACCCCAGAGCGAAGAATATGCGTAGGAAGGCCAGGGGCTACCAGGTGGTCATTCCCCGCTGTCCGTATGCCGTCCGCGGCGCGGAAACCTAGCCTGGGCACATGACCACTCCGTCCTCCCCGGGCGCCGCCCTCGCCGACGCAGACCCCGCGACCGGGGCCGCGGTCAAGGCGGCCGACCGGGCACACGTCTTCCACTCCTGGTCGGCGCAGGAGGTCATCGACCCGCTCGCGGTGGCAGGCGCGGAGGGCTCGTACTTCTGGGACTACGACGGCAACCGCTACCTGGACTTCTCCTCGCAGCTGGTCAACACCAACATCGGCCACCAGCACCCGCGGGTCGTCGCCGCCATCCAGGAGCAGGCGGCCAGGCTCGCCACCTTCGCGCCGGCCTTCGCCATCGACGTCCGCTCCGAGGCCGCGCGGCTGATCGCCGAACTGACCCCCGGCGACCTGGACAAGATCTTCTTCACCAACGGCGGCGCCGAGGCGGTGGAGAACGCGGTGCGCATGGCGCGGCTGCACACCGGCCGCCCCAAGGTGCTCAGCGCCTACCGCAGCTACCACGGCTCTACGTCGGCCGCGATCAACCTCACCGGCGACCCGCGCCGCTGGGCCTCCGACACCGCCTCCGCGGGCGTGGTGCACTTCTGGGGCCCGTACCTCTACCGCTCGCAGTTCCACGCCTCCGACGAGGCGGAGGAATGCACCAGGGCGCTCGAACACCTGGAACAACTCATCGCCTTCGAAGGACCGCAGTCCATTGCCGCGGTGATCCTGGAGACCGTCGTCGGCACCGCGGGAGTCCTGATCCCGCCGGACGGCTACCTCGCCGGGGTGCGCGAGCTGTGCGACCGCCACGGCGTCGTCTTCATCCTCGACGAGGTGATGGCCGGCTTCGGACGCACCGGCAGGTGGTTCGCCGCGGACCACTGGGACGCCGTACCCGACCTGCTGACCTTCGCCAAGGGCGTCAACTCCGGCTACGTGCCGCTCGGCGGCGTCGCGATCTCCGAGCGTATTGCCGCGACGTTCGCGACCCGCCCCTATCCCGGCGGGCTCACCTACTCGGGGCACCCGCTGGCCTGCGCCTCCGCCGTCGCCACCATCAACGCCATGCGCGACGAGCAGATCGTGGAGAACGCCGCGCGCATCGGCGAGACCGTCCTCGGCCCCGGCCTGCGGGACATCGCCGAGCGGCACCCTTGCGTCGGCGAGGTCCGTGGCATGGGCGTCTTCTGGGCGCTCGACCTGGTCAAGGACAAGATCACCCGCGAGCCGCTGGTGCCGTACAACGCGGCGGGCGCCGACAACGCCCCCATGGCCGAGTTCGCCGCCGCCTGCAAGCGCTCCGGCCTGTGGCCCTTCGTGAACATGAACCGCACCCACGTCGTCCCGCCCTGCACCATCACCGAGGCCGAGGCCAAGGAGGGCCTCGGCCTGCTCGACGAGGCCCTGAACGCCGCCGACCGGCACACCACGGCCGCGGCGGGCTGAACCCGCCGCAGCGGGCCTCATACGGCCGCGCCCCGCCGTATCGTGTGCGGCGGGTGTGCGGCGGGAAGCCACCCGCAGCCGCGACGCGACAAGGAGACGCCATGCCGGAGGTCGGCGGCCCGGCCACGCCGGTGCGGCGCACCAGCCTGCGCCAGCAGATAGCCGACGCCCTGCGTGACGAGGTGCTCACCGGCCGGCTCCAGGCCGGGCGGCACTTCACCGTCAAGGAGATCGCCGAGCTGTACGGCGTCTCCGCCACCCCGGTCCGCGAGGCCCTCGTCGACCTGGCCGCACAGGGCCTGCTCGACGTCGAGCAGCACCGCGGCTTCCAGGTGCGGCAGCTGACCGCGGCCGACTTCCGCTCGCTCAGCGAGGCGCGGCTCTTCATCGTCGAGGCGGCCTTCCGGCAGATCGCCGAGAGCGGCATGGGCGACCTGCCCGCCGCCGCCGTGGCCTCCGTACGCCGCCGCGGCGAGGCCGCCGCCCGCGCCGCGCAGACCGGCAGCCTCGACGTACTGGTCGGCTGCGACCTGCGCTTCTGGCGGGAACTGACGGCCATCGGCGGCAACCCGCACATCTGCGAGTTCCTCGACCGCATCCGCACCCAGAGCTGGGTCTACGCCGTCCCCCACCTGCGCGCGCTCAGCGACCCCGCAGGCGTCTGCTGGGCCGGCCACGTCGCCCTCGTCGACGCCGTCGCCGCCCGCGACACCGCGGCCGCGTACGCCCTGACCACCGAAGCCGACGCACATACCCGCGCCCTCATAGAAAAGCTGGCGCCCGCACGCTCCTGACGCGACAGGCGCAGCCGATTTAGGCTGTACGCCCCCGACCGGATGGAGTGTTCGTGGCCTGCGACCTGTGGCTGGTGCCGCTGGTGGATGTTCTCTGTCACAGCCCGGAAAACCCGTTCTCCGAGGAACTCGCCCGCTACGACAAGGCACTGAGCGACGCCGGGCAGCCGCCCGTACCGGTCTACGCCTACATGCCGGGCCTCTCCGGTGACGTCGGCCCCGTCGCCTGCTTCGACTACGACGCCCTGCACTTCCTGCGCCGCGCCTACCTGCTGAGCCTCCAGGGCCTTGAGGTCTCCCCGGTCGACGCGCTCGGCGGCGACTACGAGCAGCTGCTGGAGATGTTCGAGTCCACCGCGCAGCGCTCGCACCTGGTGTGGCACTACGACCACGCCGGCGCATATGTGCCGCTGGACTTTCCGCAGCCCGTCGTCAACGACGAGCTGCTCGAAGGCGGCGGACCCCTCGGCTCCAGCCACGGGCTGCTGCGCGAGCTGGAGTTCGTCGCCCCCGCGATCGGTATCGACCCCGCCAACCCCCCGCTCCCGCCGGCCCCGCCCGAGCGCCACACCACCCTCGAAGAGCCCGCCCTCCACCCGCCCACCGCCCTGGAAGGCCCCTTCGCCCGCGAACACCACGTCTGGCTCGGCCTCCACGCGGCGGCAACCCGGTCCCTGGGCCAGGGCTCGATGATCGTCTTCAGCTGAGCTCTGACGAGTCTCCCCCCCCCGTGCCCGCACGTGCCTGCCCGGGTGCGCCCGACGACGTGCCTCCGCCGGGGCGGGAATCAGCTCTGGCGGGGGTTCTCCGGGGGGCGCTGGCGGGGCATGCTCGGGCGCGTGCCGGGGTGGGGGAGGCGGGGTGTGAGGGGGACGTCGGGGCGGGGGGAGGACCAGGTCGGGGACTGGGTGCGCAGAGGGGTGCCGCCCGCGGTGCGGGAGCCGAAATCCAGCATCCAGTCCGCGGTCTCCATCCGCACCAGGTCGGCGACGTCGTCGCAGAAGCGGCGCAGGATCGCCAGGCAGCGCTCCGCCGCCTCCGCCGCGGTGCCCTCGGTCGGGCCGAGGACCTCGCGGACGCTCTCCGACGCCCAGTCGAAGCGCAGCTGCTCAAGGCGGCGCTCGACGCCCTGAGCGGTGCCGACGTCCCGCATCCAGCCCGCGGTGAGGCCCAGCACGCGGTCCACTGCCACGCACACCGTGGCGAGCAGCAGCGCCAGATACCCCCAGGCCGACGTGGAGCCAACGGTGCCGGTCAGCTCCACCAGCGGCAGCGCCGCGCCCACCGCGGCGAACACCACGGCGCCGCAGCGCAGCGCCTGGGCGGCGCGGCGCTTGCCCACCCTGTCCCGCAGGTACCAGTCGGCCGTACGCAGGGCGCCGGACTCCGCCCAGCGGTACAGCTCTTCGAGGCGCTCCGCGGGCTCGCCCCAGTCGCCCAGCGGGAAGGGCAGCGCCCGCAGGTCCTCCCTCTGGTGGTGCAGCGCCCGCCGCTCAGGCTCATCCCGAGGGGCTTCCTCGGGAAACATGTCCGGCTGGCTCACTGCACGCTCCCTCGATGACGTCCGGCGCTCCGCGGCCGTGATGAAGGTCTCTTCTTAGCGCCGAACGGCTGAGCGTGGGGTGGGTGATGCGGGATTTCCGCCCGTACGGGCTGCGTGATCAGGTATAGGCCGCCGAATGCGGTCACCCGAAAGAGTGAGGGCGGCCGGTGGTCGCAGGGGCCACTACCCTGGTGCGCGTGAAGGTCCTTGTCATCGGCGGCGGCGCCCGCGAGCACGCCCTGTGCCGTTCCCTGTCCCTCGACCCCGACGTGACGTCGCTGCACTGCGCTCCCGGCAACGCCGGTATCGCGGAGGTGGCCGAGCTGCACCAGGTCGACGCGCTCGACGGTGCGGCGGTCGCCGGGCTCGCCGTCTCGATCGGGGCGGACTTCGTCATCGTCGGCCCCGAGGCCCCGCTGGTCGCCGGGGTCGCCGACGCCGTACGCGCGCGCGGCATCGACTGCTTCGGCCCCAGCAAGGAGGCGGCGGAGCTGGAGGGCTCCAAGGCCTTCGCCAAGGACGTCATGGCAGTGGCCGGCGTACCGACCGCCCGCTCCTACGTCTGCACCAACGCCGAGGAGATCGACCGGGCGCTCGACGCGTTCGGAGCGCCGTACGTCGTCAAGGACGACGGGCTCGCCGCGGGCAAGGGCGTCGTGGTGACCGGTGACGTCGCCGGCGCACGGGCGCACGCGCTCGCCTGTGTGGCCGCGCCCGGCAGGGTGGTCATCGAGGAGTACCTGGACGGCCCCGAGGTGTCGCTGTTCGCCGTCACCGACGGCGAGACGGTCGTGCCGCTCCAGCCCGCGCAGGACTTCAAGCGCGCACTCGACGGCGACGAGGGACCCAACACCGGCGGCATGGGCGCGTACTCACCGCTGCCGTGGGCCGACCCGAAGCTCATCGACGAGGTCGAGCGGACGGTGCTCCAGCCGACCGTCGACGAACTGCGGCGCCGCGGTACGCCCTTCGCGGGCCTGCTCTACGCCGGGCTCGCGATCACCTCGCGCGGGGTGCGGGTCATCGAGTTCAACGCGCGCTTCGGCGACCCGGAGACGCAGGTCGTCCTCGCCCGGCTGAGGACCCCGCTCGCCGGGCTGCTCCGTGCCGCCGCCACCGGGCAGCTCGCGGCGTATCCCGCGCTGCGGTGGAGCGAGGGCGCGGCGGTGACGGTGGTCATCGCGTCCTTCAACTACCCGGACACGCCGCGGACCGGCGATCCCATCACCGGGCTCGACGCGATCGCGTCGCTCGGCGGCGACGCGTACGTCCTGCACGCCGGGACGCGGCGGGAGGACGACGGGCGCGTCGTCAGCGCCGGCGGGCGCGTGCTCTCCGTGACCGCGACCGGGGCGGACCTCGCGGTCGCCCGCGAGCGGGCGTACCAGGCGGTGGACTGCGTCGGCCTCGACGGCGGGCACCACCGCAGCGACATCGCCGCGGCGGTGGCCGGCGCGTAGCGCTTTTCCCGCGGTCCGCCCGTTCGTGCCGGGCACGCGTCGCGCCCGGCCCTTCCCCGGTGGAGGGCCGGGCGCGCAGTTTCCCCGCGTCCCTCGGTGGGCGCCCCTTACCGTTGCCCGCTGCCTTGGCCGCCGTCGTGGCCCGCCGTTCTGCCCCAGGGCTTCGCCTGGGGGTACCCCCACGCGCCCCTGGGGAGGGGGCCAGGGGGTCGGGGAAAGCAGGCACTCCATCGGGCGGGCGGGGGAAGTTCAGGGGGAAGCCACTCCAAGGAGTGACGGGTCGGCCGTATGGATGACTGGTTCGCGGGGGGCGAACTAGGGTGCCGCGGAGGCGCACTGCGGGACATTGCGGCAAACAGCCGTACGGCCATTGCGATGTCGGTGAGCGGTGCGACAGTGGGGGGAGGCCGTCACCGGGGCGGTCGCCACAGCGCAGGGGGTGAGCCGCCCGATGGCCGGAGAAGCAGGCGAGGCAGTGGCGCGGACCCGCGCGCTGGCGGTGCTGCGCATTCGCGGGGCCGCGCTCGGCGCGGTGCTGCTGCCGGCGGCGGCCGCGGTGGTGCTGCAGGCGGCCCGGGCGACCGGCCGGATCGACGGCGGGGTGTGGGACGGCGTGCGGTGGGGCGTGACGGGCGCCGCGCTCGTCGTGCTCGCGGTGGCGGCGGCGGTGGCCGCGGTGATCGTTCGGGCGCGGCCCGCGGTGAGCCCCGCGGTGCCGGTCTCCAAGAGCGCCGCACCCGACCTGCACCGGATGGTGCAGGACCTCGCCGACAAGCTCCAGGTCCCGCTCCCCTCGGGGATAGAGCTGACACCCGACTGCGACAGCTGGCTGGAGGACCGCAGGCCCGCCGCCGGCGACGCCGAGCGGCGCCCCGCCCCGGTGCTGGTGATCGGCTCGCCCTTCCTGTGGTGGATGCGGGTCGCCGAGCTGCGGGCACTGCTGGCCCCCGTGGTCGCGGGCACGGGCGCGGCGGCCGACCCGGAGATATACGCGGCCCGGCGCTTCGTACGGGGCCTGGACGCCGCGGTCGGCGTGGCCGCGCAGGGCAGGCAGCGGCATTCGGTGCTGCTGCGGCCGGCGTACGGCTTCCTCGGCTGGGCCACCCGGCTGCTGCTGCGCGGGTGCAGTGCGCATGTCGCGGAGATGGAGCGGGGGGTGGCGGCGTCCGCGTCCGAGCGGGCGCAGGCGGTCGACTACGGGCTGCGGATCGTCGCGCAGGAGCAGGTCGGACTCGCCTACGCCGGGTGGGACCGCCTGCTGACGCGGGTCGCGCTGCCCGCCTGGCGGATGGGCCGCTGGCCGTCCCGGCTGGACGCCGGCGTGGTCGCCGCGCTGACCGAACTGTCGCGGCGCGACCGGCTCGCCGACGGTTTCGAGACCAGGCTCAGTGAGCGGCCGGCCTGCGACCTGCTCGAAGAGCCGGGCGTGGTGGACGAGGCGGTGTCGCTGCTGGCGGCCCGGCTCTTCCACGGCGGCCCGTGCCGTACCGGCCCCGACTGGGCGCCGGTGAGCTGGGCGCGCTACCCGGAAGAGGTCGTGGACCGGATCTGGCGGGCGGAGGCCGCCCGGCTGGTCCAGGTGCTGGACGAGGTGCGGCCCGGCGCGCGCGCCCTGGCCGCGGAGGCCGGCGTCGCCGGTGGCGGGCCGACGCCCGAGGCCGCCCCTGCGCTCGGGGCGCGGGGGCGCGGGCTGCTGCTCGGCGGGCGTACGGCGCGCCGCACCGCGGGGGACCTGGACGGGGTCCCGGCGCTGCGGGACGAACCCGGGCGGGCCACGCTGGCCCGGGTCATCGAACGGCTCGCGGCCGGGGGCAGCGAGGAGTTGGCGGCGCGGATCGGGGCGCTGGTCGCGCAGGACGAGGCGGTAGCGGCTCCCGCCGAAGGGGCGGCGGCCGAGATACCGACGCCGGTCTACCAGCTGATGCCGCCCCGCACCGGGCGTGAGCTGCTCGCCGACCACGTCACCGCGATGGTGTGCTGTGCGGCCGTCGACACGGCCGGGGCCGGCGCCGGGCTCGACTGGCTCGACGGCCCCGCCCTCGTCGTCGACGGCGCCCGCCGCGGTGACCTGAGCTGGCCCGTTCTCCGCCTCGTCGAGAACGGTGATGCGGCGCCCTTGCGGGCGTGGCTCTCGGCGATCGGTGTCCACGCGGAGAAGTCCGTCCGCCTGGCCTGAGCATCTGCCCGGGCGGCGCCTCAGGAGCCCCCGCCCCGCGCGGTGGGCTTCGCACCTTGCGGTGTATTGGGGGTGGGCTCGCAGTTCCCCGAGCCCCTGGAGAACGCTCACCCTCTCCCCCCAGAGGGCACCCATCAGGGGCGCGTGGGGGTACCGCCAGGCGAAGCTCTGGGGGGAACGGAGCGCTCCGCCACGACGGTGGGAAAGACGTCCGCCCACCGCAAGGGCCTCCCCCTCCCCCGCGCGCGGGGGGACCGCGCGGGGTGCGCGGCGATCAGCGGGGCCGGCCCCACCCCCGGGGGCCGAGGCCCCGAGGGGGGTGGCTCGAAAGTGTGCCCGCGCACAAGAACTTTGGTGCATAAATTCACCACGAACCGTGACAGCCGCGCCGCATTCTGTGATGTGCTTGCCTCATACCGCACCGCTGCTCCGCCGTCCGCGACGGGGGGTGCGGTGGGGACGGAGGGGATGCGTGATGGCCGCAGAGCAGATCAGGCGGTGGGAGTCCGGTGCGCTCGCGCACGGGGTGTCCGATCCGTTCGGGCAGGGCCCGTTGCCGTGGCTGCGAGGGGAACCGGTGTATCCGGGGGACGACGGTCAGGTCGTGCCCTGGTACGTCGACCTGGCCGCGAGCAGCGGTGAGGCGCCTCGGCGGCCGCATCTGCCGGGGCCGCGGATGGCGGACGACGTGCGGCGGCAGATCAAGGGCTTCGCGTCGGCCGGGGCGGTGGCCCCGGGCGACGCGGTCGACTTCCGGATCACCGTGGACCCGCCGCAGGAGTTCACCGTCGACGTCTACCGCATCGGCCACTACGGCGGCGACGGCGCCGCCCAGGTCAGTGCGAGCCCCCGGCTGTCGGGGATCGTGCAGCCGGCCCCGCTGGCGGCGGGAAAGACGATTTCCTGCCACCACTGGTGGCAGTCCTGGCGGCTGCAGATCCCCCCGCACTGGCGCACCGGCGCCTACGTCGCGGTCCTCACGACCGTCGACGGCTACCGCAGCCATGTGCCGTTCACCGTGCGGGACCCGGCGGCGCCCGCCGACCTGCTCCTGCTGCTGCCGGACGTGACCTGGCAGGCGTACAACCTGTATCCCGAGGACGGCAGGACCGGCGCCAGCCTGTATCACGCGTGGGACGAGGAGGGCCGGCTGCTCGGCGAGGAGGCGGCGGCCGGGACGGTGTCCTTCGACCGGCCCTACGCCGGTGCGGGCCTGCCGCTGCACATCGGGCACGCCTACGACTTCGTGCGGTTCGCCGAGCGCTACGGCTACGACCTCGCGTACGCCGACGCCCGCGACCTGCACGCCGGCAGGATCGATCCTTCGCTCTACCGCGGCATGGTCTTCCCCGGGCACGACGAGTACTGGTCGGTGCCGATGCGCAGGGCCGCGGAGTCGGCCCGCGACATGGGGACGTCGCTGGTCTTCCTGTCGGCCAACACCATGTACTGGCAGGTCGAGCTGGCGCCTTCACCGGCCGGCGACCCCGACGGGCTGCTGAGCTGCCGCAAGCCGCGCGGCGACACGCGAGGCCGCGGCAGCCTGTGGCGCGAGCTCGGGGAGCCGGAGCAGCTGCTGCTCGGCGTGCAGTACGCGGGCCGGGTGCCGCAGCCGTCGCCGCTGGTGGTGCGCAACGCGGGGCACTGGCTGTGGGAGGCGACCGGCGCGGACGAGGGCGACGCGATCGAGGGCCTGGTGGCGGGTGAGGCGGACCGTTACTTCCCGCGTACGGCACTGCCCGACTCCACCGAGCGCATCCTGCTCGCGCACTCGCCGTACGAGTCGGCGGACGGCCGCCGCTGCCACCAGGAGACGTCGCTGTACCGCTCGCCCAGCGGCGCGTACGTCTTCGCGTCCGGCACTTTCGCCTGGTCGCCGGCGCTGGACCGGCCCGGCCATGTGGACCCGCGCATCCAGCGTGCGACGGCCAATCTGCTGGATCGTATCTGCAAGCACGACTGACCGTTTCCGCAAGCACGACTGACCGTTTCCGCAGGCAGGACCGCCCCGGTCGACGAGCGCCCCCCGCAGCGCCCCGCGCGCGCCGCATCCGCTCCGGTGCGCGAGAATCAGGGGCTGAACCACCGATTGGGGAGGACGACCGATGCCCGGATTCGTCGACAAGCCGGAGCCCGTGCAGGTGCCCGGACTGGAGCACCTGCACACCGGGAAGGTGCGCGAGCTGTACCGCAGCGCCGCCGGCGACCTGGTGATGGTCGCCAGCGACCGCACCTCGGCGTACGACTGGGTACTGCCCACCGACATCCCCGACAAGGGGCGGGTGCTGACGCAGCTGTCGCTGTGGTGGTTCGACCAGCTGGCCGATCTGGTGCCGAACCACGTGATCTCGACCGAGGTGCCCGAGGGCGCGCCCGCGGACTGGGCGGGCCGGACGATGGTGTGCAGGTCGCTGCAGATGGTGCCGGTGGAGTGCGTGGCACGCGGCTATCTGACCGGTTCCGGCCTGCTGGAGTACGACGCGCACCGCACGGTGTGCGGCCTCGCGCTGCCCGAGGGCCTGGTCGACGGCTCGGAGCTGCCGGCGCCGATCTTCACCCCGGCGACGAAGGCCGCGGTCGGCGAGCACGACGAGAACGTGCCGTACGAGGAGGTGGCCCGCCAGGTCGGCACCGAGACCGCGGCCCAGCTGCGGCAGACGACGCTGGCGGTCTACGGGCGGGCGCGTGACGTGGCCAGGGAGCGCGGGCTGATCCTGGCGGACACGAAGTTCGAGTTCGGCCACGACGAGCAGGGCGAGCTGGTCATCGCCGACGAGGTGCTGACCCCCGACTCGTCCCGTTACTGGCCGGCCGACCTGTGGGACCCGGGGCACCCGCAGCCGTCCTACGACAAGCAGATCATCCGCGACTGGCTGACCTCCGGCGCCTCCGGCTGGGACCGCACCGGCCACACCCCGCCGCCGGACCTGCCGGCCGAGGTCGTCGAGCACACCCGGGCGCGCTACATCGAGGCGTACGAGCGGCTGACCGGCACCCCCTGGTCCTGAACCCCCTGACCCTGACCAGGACCCCTGGTAGGCATGACGAAGGCCCCGGTCACATGGACCGGGGCCTTCGCTTTGCTGAGCGGACGACGAGATTCGAACTCGCGACCCTCACCTTGGCAAGGTGATGCTCTACCAACTGAGCCACGTCCGCAGGTCGTGCAGATACTGTACCCGATCGGCCGAGCGCTCCGGAAACGGGTATCCGGCGACGGTCGCGGGACCCGCGGAGCGGATGTGAGACAGGCAACACAACGCGCAGGCGCGCAACGCATTGCGGGGGACACCTGGGGACGCGGAAGACGACACGACGAAGGCCCCGGTCACATGAACCGGGGCCTTCGTCTTACTGAGCGGACGACGAGATTCGAACTCGCGACCCTCACCTTGGCAAGGTGATGCTCTACCAACTGAGCCACGTCCGCAGGTCGTGCTGACCACTCTACCCGATGCGCCGCATGTCAATGACCGGGATCAATGACCGTGACGCATTCGCATAGGCGATCGGAGCGGGCGACAGGAATTGCACACTGCGCCTCCCCCCTGGAAGGGGGGCGCTCTACTACTGAGCTACACCCGCATGATGTCCGTTGACCTGGCCTTTCGGTCCTGCCCTCGGCGTGCTCCACACACTAGCGGACGGATGGGGGTGGCTGTCCAGTCGGCCCGGGTCGGCCGTGTCGCGCTCGTGGCAGGTGTGCGGCCGGCCGTGACCCGGCCGGCCGCACACCCCAACTGCCCTGCGCTCAGCCCGCCTTGTTGAACGCTTCGTAGACCTTCTTCGGAATGCGGCCGCGGGCCGGCACCTCGAATCCGTTCGACTGCGCCCAGGCCCGGACCGTCGCCGGGGTGGGGGCGATGGGGGTGCGCTTGTAGGCGCGGCCGGAAAGCGTGCGGCGGCGGCCGGCCTCGACGTAGGGCGCCAGCTCGTGGCGCAGTTTGTCCGCGTTCTCGGACGAGAGGTCGATCTCGTACCACTGCCCGTCGACGCCGAATGCGATCGTTTCCGCGGCCTCGCCGCCGTCGAGATCATCGGCGAGGGTGACCAGTACGCGTTGCGCCATGGGGAATCGGTCCTTTCGTACGTCGTCGGTATGCCCCCGCGATGACCGGCCGGTGTCGCCGGGGCCGGTGACCGGGCCGTGCCGCACGGGCCTTGCGGCCCGGAGCGGTACGGGTACGGCCCGGCTGTGTGTCGCGGGCACCCGACGCGCAGGTGTCGACAAATGTGCATTCAGGGCGGTGCTTGTGCGTTGTCACGGAATGGGACGGCAGATGTTACTGATAATTCCCGGCCGTGCGTCATCCCAAGCCTGTACGCCATCGGGACCCTATGATTTTCCGCCGCGTTTCCCCAGGTATTTTGACAGCCGATACATAAACGTGATGCATGATCTGCCGCTGATCGGACGGACGCCACATATCTACACGCGTAGAATTTCCCACCGGGTACGCTGGAGGGACCTCACGCACCACACCACCGGGAGTGCCAGTGGCACGCGTCGTAGTCGACGTCATGCTCAAGCCGGAGATCCTCGACCCCCAGGGCCAGGCGGTACAGCGAGCGCTGCCGCGCCTCGGCTTCGCCGGGATCTCCGACGTCCGCCAGGGAAAGCGCTTTGAACTCGAGGTCGAGGGGCCGGTCGACGACGCCGCCCTCGCCCGCATTCGGGAGATGGCGGAAACCTTTCTCGCCAACACCGTGATCGAGGACTTCGACGTAAAGGTCGAGTCGTGACTGCCCGCATTGGTGTCGTCACATTTCCCGGCACGCTGGACGACCGCGACACGCAGCGGGCGATCAGCATCGCGGGCGCCGAAGCGGTGCCGCTGTGGCACCGTGACAAGGACCTCAAGCAGGTCGACGCGGTCGTTCTGCCGGGCGGCTTCTCCTACGGCGACTATCTGCGGGCCGGCGCGATCTCGCGCTTCTCGCCGGTGATGGGCGCGATTGTCGAACAGGCGAACGGCGGAATGCCGGTGCTCGGCATCTGCAACGGTTTCCAGGTGCTGTGCGAAGCGCATCTGCTGCCGGGCGCGATGCTCAGGAACACCGGGCTCCACTTCGTCTGCCGCGACCAGAAACTGCGGGTCGAGACCTCGGCCACCGCCTGGACCGCGGACTACGCGGCCGGCGAGGAGATCTCCATCCCGCTGAAGAACATCGACGGCCGCTACACCGCCGACGAGCGCACCCTCGACGAACTGGAATCCGAGGGCCGGGTGGTCTTCCGCTACCAGGAACTGAACCCGAACGGGTCGCTGCGCGACATCGCCGGCATCAGCAACGCGGCGGGCAACGTCGTCGGCCTGATGCCGCACCCCGAGCACGCAGTGGAGCCGCTGATCGGCACCGGCCGCACCGACGGCCTCGCGTTCTTCACCTCGGTCATCAAGAAGTTGGTCACCGCATGAGCCTCGACACGGTCAAGCACGCCGCCGGGACACCCGAGTCGGCGCAGCCCTGGAAGGAACTCGGCCTCAAGGAGGACGAGTACGCGCGGATCAGGGAGATCCTGGGCCGCCGTCCCACCGGCGCCGAGCTGGCGATGTACTCGGTCATGTGGTCCGAGCACTGCTCGTACAAGTCCAGCAAGGTGCACCTGAAGCAGTTCGGCGAGAAGGCACCGCAGACCGACGCGCTGCTCGTCGGCATCGGCGAGAACGCCGGTGTGGTGGACGTCGGGCAGGGCTACGCGGTCACCTTCAAGATCGAGTCGCACAACCACCCCTCGTACATCGAGCCCTACCAGGGCGCGGCCACCGGCGTCGGCGGCATCGTGCGGGACATCCTGGCGATGGGCGCGCGCCCGGTCGCGGTCATGGACCCGCTGCGCTTCGGTGCGGCCGACCACCCCGACACCAAGCGCGTGCTGCCCGGCGTCGTCGCGGGTGTCGGCGGCTACGGCAACTGCCTGGGCCTGCCCAACATCGGCGGCGAGGTCGTCTTCGACCCCTGCTACCAGGGCAACCCGCTGGTCAACGCGCTGTGCGTGGGCGTCATGAAGCACGAGGACATCCACCTCGCCCAGGCGTCCGGCACCGGCAACAAGGTGATCCTGTACGGCGCCAGGACCGGCGGCGACGGCATCGGCGGCGTGTCGGTGCTGGCCAGCGAGACCTTCGACTCCACGGGTCCCTCGCGGCGGCCCGCGGTCCAGGTCGGCGACCCCTTCCAGGAGAAGCTGCTCATCGAGTGCACCCTGGAGATCTTCCGCGAGCAGCTGGTCGCGGGTATCCAGGACCTCGGCGGCGCGGGCCTGTCCTGCGCCACCTCCGAGCTGGCCTCGGCCGGTTCCGGCGGCATGCGGGTCGAGCTGGACACCGTGCCGCTGCGTGACGCGACGCTCTCGCCCGAGGAGATCCTCATGAGCGAGTCGCAGGAGCGGATGTGCGCGATCGTCGAGCCCGGCAAGGTCGACCGCTTCCTGGAGATCTGCGAGAAGTGGGACGTCATCGCGACCGTCATCGGTGAGGTCACCGAGGGCTCGCGGCTGGAGATCTTCTGGCACGGCGAGCAGATCGTGGACGTACCGCCGCGGTCGGTGGCGCACGAGGGGCCGACGTACCACCGCCCCTACGCCCGCCCCGACTGGCAGGACACCCTGCAGGCCGACGACGCCGGCCGCCTGGCGCGGCCCGCGAACGCCGAGGAGCTGCGCGCGCAGGTGCTCGCGCTGGTCGGCTCGCCCAACCAGGCGTCCAAGTCGTGGGTCACCGACCAGTACGACCGCTTCGTCCAGGGCAACACGGTGCTGGCGCAGCCCGAGGACTCCGGGGTCGTGCGCATCGACGCCGACACCAACCTCGGCGTGGCGCTGGCCACCGACGGCAACGGGCGCTACGCCAAGCTCGACCCCTACACCGGCGCGCAGCTGGCGCTGGCCGAGGCGTACCGCAACGTCGCGGCGACCGGTGCGAAGCCGCTGGCCGTCTCGGACTGCCTGAACTTCGGGTCGCCCGAGGACCCGGCGGTGATGTGGCAGTTCGCCGAGGCCACCCGCGGTCTCGCCGACGGCTGCCTGGCGCTGGGCACTCCGGTGACCGGCGGCAACGTGTCGCTGTACAACCAGACCGGGGACCAGGCCATCCACCCGACCCCGGTGGTCGCGGTGCTCGGCGTGATCGACGACGTCAACCGGCGTACGCCGATGGCGTTCAGCGAGCAGGGCCAGCTGATCCTGCTGCTCGGCGACACCCGCGAGGAGTTCGGCGGCTCGGCCTGGTCGCAGGTCGTCCACGACCACCTCGGCGGCCTGCCGCCGGCCGTGGACCTGGAGCGGGAGAAGCTGCTCGCCGAGATCCTCATCTCCGGCTCGCGCGACGGCATGATCGACGCCGCGCACGACCTGTCCGACGGCGGCCTGATCCAGGCGGTGACCGAGTCCTGCCTGCGCGGCGGCAACGGTGCCCGGCTGGTCGTGCCGGACGGGCTGGACGCCTTCACCTTCCTGTTCTCGGAGTCCGCGGGCCGCGCGATCGTCGCGGTGCCGCGCTCGGAGGAGCTGCGCTTCACCGACATGTGCGGTGCGCGCGGCCTGCCGGTCAGCCGGATCGGCGTGATCGACGGTGACGCGGTGGAGGTCCAGGGCGAGTTCGCGATCCCGCTCGCCGAGCTGGGTGCCGCGCACGAGGCCACGATTCCGGGCCTGCTGGTCTGAGCTCCACCCGGGGGGCGTACGCGGTTCAGTTCAACGCTGCCGCGTACGCCCCCCGGTGCGTGACCAGCCAGTCCTGCATGCGGTCCCAGCGCGCCCAACCGCCGTACCTGGCCACCGCCTCGACGTACACCGGGTCGCCGTCCGCGACCCGCCGTTCGACGAAGGCTCGGCCCACCGCGGCCGCCTGCTCGATCACCGCGGGCAGTTCCGCGCGCTCGGCGGCGTCCAGGCCGTACGCGTCGGCCAGCAGCCGCAGCCGCGCCAACTGGTCCAGGCCCGCCGGGTATTGGAGGGCGGCCGAGTCCGGGTCGAGCATCGGCACCCAGTAGCGGGCCGCCGTCGCCACGTCCCACAACGGCCGTCCGGGCGCGGCCAGGTCGAAGTCGATCAGCGCGACCGCCTCGCCCGCGCGGAAGACGACGTTCTCCGGGCACACGTCGTTGTGGCACAGCAGCGGGCCGCCCTCGGGGTCGGCCAGCACCCGGTCCCAGTCCGCCCCCGGGTCGAACGCGACGCCCGCGGCCGCGTCGTGCAGCCGCCGCAGCAGCCGGCCCACCGACCGCAGGACGTCGTCGGTCATCGCCCACGCGGGGAACGGCGGCAGGGCCACGTCCCCTTCCACGTACGTCAGTTGCTCCCGCCCGCCGCCGAGGCCGACCGCGGTCGGCGCCCCGTCGAACCCGCGCTCGCGCAGGCCGGCGAGATACGCGTGCACCCCCGCCGCGTTCCGCGACGCGGGCCGGTCCACCACCCCGCCGCGCCGGAACACCCCGCCGGCATTGGCCATCCCGCCGGCCAGCCGCTCCCCGTCTCCCACCGTCATGCGCGCCTCCCGTCCCGCCGACGCTACCGGTCGGGGGGCGCCCGGCGTCAGGCGAAACTGCGGACGGCGGTGATGCCGCCGTCGACCGGGAGCGTCACGCCGGTGACGTAGGAGGCGCGGTCGCTGAGCAACCAGGCGGCCGCCTCGGCGAATTCGGCTGCCTCGGCGACCCGCCCCAGCGGGGTCGCGCGGGCGACGGCGTCGGCGAAACCGGGTCCCGCGGCGAAGTACGCCTCGGTGGCGGAGGTGCGGGCGACGCCCGGCGCGATGGCGTTGGTGCGGATGCCGTGCCCCGCGTAGTCCGCGGTGGCGGCCTTCACCAGGCCGGCGAGACCGTGCTTCGCGGCCTGCTGCGTACCGTCGCCGAAGCCGCCGACCAGCGCGCCGACGCCGGTGTTCAGTACGATCGCGCCGCCGCGGCCGCCCGCGACCATGGCGCGCAACTGGGCGCGCAGGCACAGCCAGGTGCCCCGCAGGTTCAGCGTGTGGACCTCGTCCCAGGTGTCCTCGTCGCGGTCGGCGAGCGGGGCCGGTACGGGTCCTGCCCCGGCGTTGTCGAAGGCCGCGTCCAGCTGTCCGTAGGCGGCGAGCGCCGCAGACACCGGGCGCTGCGCGCCCTCCGCGGTCGTGATGTCCGCGGCCACGGCCACCGCCTCGGCGCCGCCCGCGCGCAACTCGGCTGCCAGCGCCTCGACTTCCGTGCCGGTGCGGGCCGCCAACACCAGCCGTGCGCCCTCCGCAGCGAACAGCCGGGCCGCGGCGGCCCCTATCCCGCGTCCCGCGCCGGTGACGACGGTGACCTTGCCTTCGAGGATTCCCATGCCGGAACCCTCGCGCCCGCGGCCCGCCCGCCACCATCGGCCGGGCCGACCCCGGGACGGCCAGACCCCCCTTGTGCTCGTCTACCGTTGGCCCATGGCCGACTCTGCGCTGGGGCACTTCCTGCGGGTGCGCCGCTCGACCCTCACCCCCGCCGAGGCGGGGCTGCCGCCGACCGGGCACCGCAGGACCCCGGGCCTGCGCAGGGAGGAGGTGGCGGCCAGGGCGGGCATCTCGCCCGACTACTACACCCGCCTCGAACAGGGCAGGCCGCGCGTCCCGACGCCCGCGGTGCTCGACGCGCTGGCGCGCGCCCTGCTGCTCACCGACGCCGAACGCGGCTATCTGCACACCCTGGCCGCCCCGCGGCGCCGGGATTCCGCCGCACCCGACCTGCCGGTCAGCCCTGCGGCCCTGGCGATGCTGGACGCCCTGGCCGACACCCCCGCCCTCGTCGCGGGACCCCGCTTCGACCTGCTGGCCTGGAACTCGCTGGGCGGCGCCCTGATGGCGGGCCTGGCGGTACGCCCGGCGCACGAGCGCAACCTGCTCTGGCAGGTCTTCTGCTGCCCCTACGGCGCCGAGGCGCCCGCCAACCGGGAGCCGGAAGGCTCGATCGGCGCGCAACTGGTCGCCGGCCTGCGGGCCGCGCACGCCGACCGCCCCGACGACCCGGCCCTGGCCCGCCTGGTGGCGCGGCTGTCCGCGGCGAGCCCCGAGTTCTCCGCCCTGTGGGACCTGCACAGGGCAGGCCCCCCGGGCGAGGGCGAGTTGCGGGTACGCCACCCCCGACTGGCCGCGTCCACCCTCCCGTACACCCTGCTGGCCCTCCCGACGCCAGGCCACCACCTCTTCGTGTGCCTGCCCCCGCCCGGCACCCGGGCGCCCTTCCGGGAGCTGGCCGCCACGGCGTGACCCGCGGGAAAATGGCTGGCCGGGGCCGCGGGCAGGCTGGTTGGGTGCGGGGATGAGTCACGAACTGCCGGACGGCTACGAGATATCCACCGACCCCGCACGGCTCGACGCCGAGCTGATCCACCGGTGGCTGTCGCAGGACGCGTACTGGGCGCTCGGACGCCCGCGGGAGAAGCAGGACGCGGCGATCGCGGGGTCCCTCAACTTCGGGGTCTACGACAGCGCGTCCGGCGCGCAGCTCGCGTACGCGCGGATGCTCACCGACCTGTCCACCCACGCCTGGCTCTGCGACGTCTACGTCGCTCCCGCCGCCCGCGGCAAGGGCATCGGGACGGCGCTGGTCGCCGCCGCGTGCGACCATCTCGCCCCGTACGGCCTGCGCCGCATCCTGCTGGCCACCGCGGACGCGCACGAGGTGTACGCGAAGGTCGGGTTCGAGCCGCTCGCGGACCCGGCGAAGTGGATGGCGCTGGGCGAGCAGTAGCCGCCGGATCTCAGGCCGGCTCCTCGGTCAGCGGCTCGGCGGCGAAGCCGTCGCGCCAGGCCGGATAGCGCGGCGCCCACTCCAGGGCCTTCCTGGCACGGGAGTTGTCGGCGCCGCGCAGCTGCGTCATGAAGGCCGCGCCCCACGCGCCCGCCGCGAGCCGGGCCAGCGCGGTGGGTACCTTCTGCGGCGCGGGGGCGCCGAGCAGGGCGGCCACCCCGGGCAGCCAGTCGCGCAGCAGCGCGGGCTCGTCGTCGACGATGTTGAGGGCGCCGGTCACCTCCGGGTGGTCGAGGGCGGCGACGACGGCCGCCGCGGCGTCCCGGGTGTGGGTGAAGGAGAAGGTGCCGCTGCCGTCGCCGACGACCGGCATCTTCCGCGCCCTGATCTGCGCCAGGCTCGACCCGCCGCGGCCGAAGGCGGTGCCGGGGCCGTAGAGGTGCCCGAAGCGAAGCACCAGTCCGCCGGCCTCCGCGGTGATCCGCTCCAGCGTTCTCAGCGCCTCCAGCGTCGTCGCCCACTGCTTGGGCGGGCGCCGCCAGAAGGGCGCGTCCTCGTCGGCCGCGCCGGGCGCCGGGTCGTAGGCGTAGGCCAGGCCCTGCGCGAGGAAGCGGCCGCCCGCGTCCTGGGCGGCCGCGGCCAGGGTCCTGGCGGACTCCGTGCGCAGCCGGTTGGTGAGCGCGAAGTCCCGTTCCATCTTCCGCGGGTCGATCTGCGCCGGGATGGCGGTGAGCAGGTGCACGACGGCGTCGGGTTCCGCCTTCCGCACCGCGGCGCCCAGCGCGTCCTGGTCCAGCGCGTCGACACTGACGGTCCGCACCCCGGCTGCCCGCTGCGGCCCCGGCGTGCGCGACAGCGCGACGACCTCGTGCCCGGCGGCGCTGAGCAGCGGCACGACCTGCCGCCCGACGACCCCGGTCGCGCCCGCGACGACCACTCGCATGATGACTCCCTCAACGTGTGCGGTGTTGCGTGACGCGATGAGGACGGGCGAGGGGTGCCGGGCGTGACAGTCGTGGATATGACGCCGGTCACAGGGCCTGGGGTCAGGCCTGCGGGCGGCGGGCACTTGCGAGCTGCCTGCGGGCGAGGGCGAGGTTGTGGCGGATCGCGCCCGCCAGGGGGTGGTTCGCGCCCAGAGCGCGTTCGGCGTCGGCAAGGAGCGGCTCGAACAGCTCGACAGCCCGCCGGGGATCGCCCGCCGCCCTGAGGATGCTCGCGGTGTTGTTGCGGGAGTTCAGGGTGTTCGGGTGGTCGGGGCCGAGGACGCGCAGGCGGTCGGCGAGGTTCTGCTCGTGCAGTTCGATGGCCCGTACCGGGTCTCCTGCCGCCCGGTAGGCCTGGGCGAGGTTGTTGCGGGTGGTCAGGGTGTTCGGGTGGTCGGGGCCGAGGACGCGCAGGCGGTCGGCGAGGTTCTGCTCGTGCAGTTCGATGGCCCGTGCCAGGTCGCCGGCCGACTTGTAGGCGGTGGCGAGGTTGTTGCGGGAGATGAGGGTGTTCGGATGGTCGGCGCCCAGGACCCGTAGCCGGTCGGCGAGGTTCTGCTCCAGCAGCGGGATCGCCCGGTCCAGGTCTCCCGACTGCTTGTAGGCCTGGGCGAGGTTGTTGCGGGTGGTCAGGGTGTTCGGGTGGTCGGGGCCGAGGACGCGCAGCAGGTCGGCGAGGTTCTGCTCGTGCAGCTCGATGGCCCGCGCCAGGTTTCCCGCCGACTGGTAGGCGTAGGCGAGGTTGTTGCGGGAGGCCAGGGTGTTGGGGTGGTCCGCGCCCAGCAGCCGGCGGTCGCCCTCGTAGGCGCGGCGGAGCTGGTCGATCGAGCGGGGCAGGTCCCCCTGCTCCTCCAGGAACTCGCCGGCGCGCCCCAGGAGCAGGCACATGCGGATGGTGTCGGTGGCGGGGTCCGTGTGGTCGGCCAGCGCGAGCACGTGCGGGATCAGGCGGCGCCAGACGGGCCAGGCCGCCGGGTCCTCGGGTTTCCTCGGCGCGGCTCTGCTCAGCAGCCGGGTGGCCTCGCCGCGGGCCGACCGCACGTGACCGCGGCTACGCTCGATTCCCGAGCGCAGAAGCGCATCGAGACGTCGAGTGTGATCATCCGGTCGCGTTCGGTTCTTTGATCGTTAGGGTGAGGAACCGAGCGTGAGTACCCGGGCACAGGGAGGTATGGGGTGACCGCGGTGGATGACCGGTCGCAGACGCGGGATCACGCGCTGACGCCAGAGGCCTTCGAGCATTTGGCATCACTTGCTGCACGAGAGACCGAAGGGCTTCGGCTGGAGCTCGTCGGCGGGAAGCTGGGAGTCAAGGCCGTGTCAGATGTGATCCACACGTCGATGACGATGTGGCTGGTGCGGCAGTGCATTCAGCAACAACCTGAATGGGATCTTCACGTCGGGCAGGGTCTCAAGATCGAGACCCACCGCAACGGCAGGGCGATCCCGGACGGGGTCCTCGCCCCCGTCAACCACCTCGTCGAAACGTCCCGCGGCGAGTGGGCCGAACCGGGCGGCGTGCTGATGACCGTCGAGATCACATCGTTCGATCGCGACACGACGCAGCGCGACCGTATCGACAAGCCGCGTGCGTACGCCGAGTCGGCGATTCCCGTGTATCTGCTCATCGACCGCGACACCCGCGAGGTCACCGTCCACAGTGAGCCGGACGGCGGCGTCTACCAGAAGCGGGTCATCGTGCCTTTCGGGAAGACTGTCGCCCTTCCTGACCCTGTCGGGATCGAGTTGGACACCCAGCGGCTCCTCACCTTGATGAGCGCCGAGGACGTCTGACCGGCCGGCCCGACGCCGAGTCGGCGGGGCCGGTGTGTGTGGAGGATCAGGCGTCGGGCCATGACGCGTTCGGCCCGGGCGTGAGCAGTCCGCGGGTCGTGTGCACGTCGCGGGCGAAGTCCTCGTCCGGCCGGTGTGCCGCCAGGATGGTGTTGAGGGCGGTGGCGTCGCCGGTCGGCGCGGGGCCGATCAGGCCCAGGCGGCGGCCCGCGCGGGTGATCACCGCGGTGAAGTTGCGTGACACGGCGGCAGCCGTCAGCCTCATGGCCTCAGAATATTGCCTCACGAGTGTTGTGGGCAGCGGACACAATGGCCCGGTGACCATCGACCGGCCCTGGCCTCCCAACATCGCCGACGAGCGCGAGACGCTGCGCGGCTTCCTCGACCACCACCGGGCGACGCTCGCCGTCAAGTGCGAAGGGCTGAGCGACGAGGAGTTGCGGCGGCAGTCCGTGCCGCCGTCGACGTTGAGCCTGCTCGGGCTCGTCCGGCACATGGCCGAGGTCGAACGCGCGTGGTTCCGCCGGGTCGTCGACGGCGAGGACGTCCAGCTCGTCTGGTCGGACTCGATGGACTTCCAGGTCGCCTACGACGCGACCGGCGCGACCCGCGCGGAGGCCTTCGCGGCCTGGCAGGCCGAGGTCGAGCACTCCCGCCGCATCGAGGCGGCCGCCCCCGACCTGGACGTCGTCGTCCACAACTCCCGTGGCCGGGAGGACCTTTCGCTGCGCACGATCATGCTGCACGTCATCCTCGAATACGGCCGCCACAACGGCCACGCCGACCTCCTCCGCGAGGCCGTCGACGGCACGGTCGGCGAGTGACCGCTGCGGGCATCCTCGGCCGCTCCCGCAGCCGACCTCCCGGCGGATCGCCGGGGGCACGACTACGCTCGATTCCCAGGCGCAGAATCGCGCCGAGACGTCGAGTGTGATCATCGGGTCACGCTCGGTTCGTTGATCCTTCAGGGTGAGGAACCGAGCGTGAGTACCCGGACACAGGGAGGCGCAGGGTGACCGCTGTGGACGACCGGCCGCAGACCCAGGATCACGCGCAGATGCTGCCGGAGACCTTCGAGGCCCTCGCGTCCCTCGCCGAGCGCGAGGAGGAGGGGCTGCGCCTGGAGTTCCTCGGCGGAAGGCTGGGGGCCAAGTCCCCGCCGGACGGGCTTCGTACGACCGTGACCATGTGGCTGGCCCGGCAGTGCGCCCAGCAGAAGCCGCAGTGGGGCCTCCACGTCGGACTCGGGCTCACGGTGGAGACGTACCGCAAGGGTCGTGCCCGTCCGGACGGGACGCTCGCTCCGGTCGGGCACTTCGTCGGTGCCGGCGAGTGGGGTGAGCCGGAGGGCGTGCTGATGACCGTCGAGGTCACGTCGTTCGACCGGGATACGACGCAGCGCGACCGTATCGACAAGCCGCGTGCGTACGCCGAGTCGGCGATTCCCGTGTATCTGCTCGTCGACCGTGACACCCGCGAGGTCACCGTCCACAGCGAGCCGGACGAGGGCGTCTACCAGAAGCGGGTCATCGTGCCCTTCGGGAAGACCGTCACCCTCCCCGACCCCGTCGGCATCGAGCTGGACACCAGGCAACTCACCACCTGGGCACGCGCCGAGGACGCCTGACGACCGGCCGGTCCTGCCCGCGGTCACCAGCCGCCGAGGAGCCCTCGGATCACGTGGGGCGTCAGCCATGACATGCCGAACCACAGCAGGGCGGCGGCCACTCCGGCCAGCGCGAACTGCTTGAGCACGGACCTGCCGTCCCGTCCCACGCCCGGCTGTCAGGGGTGGAGGGGGAAGTCGCCTGCCTTGACGCCCGCGACGAAGGCGGACCAGGCGGCGGTGGGGAAGAGCAGGGCTGGACCCTCGGGGTCCTTCGAGTCGCGGACGGGCGTTACGTTGGGTATGCCCTCGGCTATCTCGACGCACTCGCCGCCGTCCGAGTTGCTGTACGACGACTTACGCCATTGGGCCGTGCCCAGGTCCGCTGCGTTGATCATTGCGCGCTGTACTCCTCGGCGACTGACTCGATCAGGTCCAGGGACGCCTCCGGTGACAGGGCGACGGCCCGCGCAAAATCGTAGGCCTCTGCGTAGCTCTCGACCATGGCCGGAGTGTCCAACAAGTGCCCTGAACGGGCAGCTTCGACGTACGCGGCAGGCGGCGCGTCAGCGAACGTCATCAGCGTGATGTCGCTGCCCATCAGAGGATGAGCGCCCACTGATGCCGGCATGACTTGGAAGGTCACCCGTCGGGCGCGGACGATACGCGCGAGGTGCATGAGTTGCTCATACATCCCCTGGCGGTCGCATACCGGCGCGCGCAGGACGTTTTCGTTCAGGATGATCCAGAACTTTGGCTTTGTTGGGTTGCCCAGAAGCCAGGCCCGTGACAACCGGGCGGCCACCATCTCCTCGACCTTCTCCGCCGGGCGGGACGGATCGGCTGACTCGAACAGCGCCCGAGCGTACGGCTCGATCTGGAACAGACCGGGAATCAGCGAGTTCGACACCTGCCGAATCGTCAACGCGTGGGTCATCAGGTCGACGACGTCGGCGAAATACTCGGCGTGCTTCGTCGCCTTGAGGACCATGCGGCACAGCCGCTCCAAGTGGCCGCCCGTGTCCAGGACGGTGTCCATCCGTTGCGACAGGTCCAACTGGGGCCTGCGCGATGCCGATTCGATCTGGCCCACGTACGCACCCGAGCAGAAGACGCGTTCGCCCAGGCCCTCCTGGGAGAAGCCCGCCTTCTCTCTGAGGCGGCGCAATTCCGCGCCGTAGAAGGACTGGGGGGAGTCGAAGGGGTTGAGCTCCTTGGGCTGGACCACGGGGAACGGCCTTCCTGACAGTGCGGAAGCTGAGTCTCACTCCGTTGTCGAGCCTAACTGCACACCGCAACGCTTGGAGGACGGTAAGTAGTTGTTGATATAGCGGAAGAGCGGTGTGGGACGCATGAGCACTGAGTACGACCGGGGCGTGAGCGCGGGATGGAGCTTCACGCGCGGCGCGCAGGCCCCGGGCAGGGCGCGGCGGTTGCTGCGGGACCAGATGGCGGGGTGGGGGGTGGACAAGGACGCCGCCGACGTCGCCGAGCTGCTGGTGAGCGAGCTGGTCACGAACTCCGTACGGCACGCCTGCCGTCCGACGGGCCGGCTCATCGCGGTCGGCGCGGAACTCGACCCGGACCGGCTGCTGCGGGTCGAGGTCGCGGACGCCTCCGACGTACCGCCGGTGCTTCGCGCGCGGAGCGGACCCGAGGCGGAAGGCGGCCGCGGCCTGGTCCTGGTCGCGGCGCTCGCGGCGGACTGGGGCACCTACCCCCGGCAGCACGTCGGCAAGGTCGTCTGGTTCACCCTCGCCCTGTGAGCCCCGCATCCGCTGGAGGAGACACGCTCGGGCTGGCCCTGGGCGCACCCGCTTCCTATATTCCTCGCCATGCCAGAGATTCAGCTCCTCCGCCCCGATCACATCCCACCCCTGCTCGCCTTCGAGCTGGAGAACCGGGACTACTTCACAAGATGGGTTCCTAATCGGGGGGACGACTACTTCGCCCACTTCGACGAGCGGCTCGGAGCGCTGCTCGCCGAGCAGGAGGCCGGAATCTGCTACTTCCACGTGGTGCTGAACGACAAGGGCGAGATCGTCGGACGGGTGAACCTCGTGGACGCGGCCGACGGCGAGGCCGAACTCGGCTACCGGATCGCCGAGCGTGCCACGGGGGCCGGGCTGGCCCAGTGGGCCGTACGGGAGCTGTGCGGGATCGCCGCCAACAGCTACCGGCTGACCGGTCTGCGGGCCGGGATCACGGTCGCGAACAAGGCGTCCCAGGCGGTTCTGGAGCGTTCGGGGTTCGAGGTCGTAGGCGAGGCGGCGTTCCGCGGCAAGCCGGGGCTGACGTACCACCGCAGCCTCGCTGAGTTCCTCGTCCACCCCAGCGCCCCGACCGCTTCGTAGCCTTGGGGGCGCCGGTCCCAGACACCCCCCGGACTACAGCCGCGCCCCTTGAGCACCTCCCGTACCGGCCGCCATGCTGGGTCCGCCGCGACCGCGGCACCGGTTAGCGAAAGGGACAACGATGACCTCGTTCTCAGCCCCGTTCAACCGCCGCACCTTGTTGCGTGGAACGCTGGCCGCCGGCACCGGGGCCGTCCTGGGGCCGCTGCTGCTCTCCTCGTCGGCCTCCGCTTACTCCTGGTCGCGCACCCTCAGCCAGGGGATGACCGGCGCCGACGTCACCGAGTTGCAGATCAGGGTCGCGGGCTGGCCCACGAGCACCGCGGGACATACGCGGGTGTCCATCGACGGGGAATTCGGCCCCGGCACCGCCGCCGCGGTCCGCCTCTTCCAGTCCGCGTACGGTCTCGGGTCCGACGGCGTCGCCGGACCCGCCACCCAGGCGCAGCTCAACGCCCTGCAGCAGTCGGACGGTTCGACCGCGCACTTCGACTTCAGCGAGTTCACCGACCGCGTGAGCGGCACCTTCGACGGCGGCAAGGTCAGCGCGGCCGCCGCCAAGGAGAACGCCCGCCGCGCGATGTACAAGCTCGAAGCGCTCCGCAAGAAGCTGGGCAACGTGCCCATCACCGTCAACTCCGGCTTCCGCAGCATCGCGCACAACGCGGACGTGGGCGGGGCGAGCGACAGCATGCACCTCTACGGCACCGCCGCCGACCTCGACGTGCCGGGCGTGGCCAACCAGACCGTGTACCGCAAGGCCGAGACCTGCGGCTTCTCCGGCCTGGAGACGTACACCGAGGACCACCAGCACGTCGACAGCCGCGCGGACCTCGGCCGCGCCTGGTGGTGGCAGGACGGCACCATCTGACCTGCCCGTCAAGGGAGACGGGGGTCAGGACAGCAGCACGACCCCCGTCACCATCGCGGCGACGCCCGCCGCCGCGAGCACCGTGAGGAAGGCGGTGCCGCACCCGTTCGCCCGCCGGTCCGTCGCCAGGTCGAAGGCGAAGACGGACGGATCGGCGGGGGCGTAGCGGACCGCCACGTCGGTACCGACCGTGTGCGGCTGCGAGCGGCTGGTGTACGCCGGGCTGACCGCGGTGACCGAGCGGCCGTCGGCGGTGGTGAAGGCCATGACGGGCACGTACGTGGTGTGGGTGTGGCCGTCGTCGTCGCGGTGGGTCGACTGAAGGGACGCCACCACCCGGGCGGTGGTCGCCTCCGCGGCCGCCAGCAGGCCCTCGCGGCGGCGGCCCTCGCGGTGGGTGGTGAGCGCGGCCCAGCTGGTCAGCGAGGCCACGACCGTGCCGATGCCCAGCGGGACCCAGCCGATCCCCTCCTCGTCCAGCGCGAAGTGGGCGACGAGGCCCATCCAGGCGAAGCAGGCCGCCACCACCGGCAGGGCCAGGTCGCGCTGCCGGCCCATGCCGTTCGCGATACGGAAGTCGTACGGGTGCCCGGCGGGGAAGCGCACGGTGACCGGCCGGCCCACCCAGGCCGCCGTCAGCGTGCCGTTGCGGGCGCCGGTGGTCGGCAGCCGCAACTCCTCACCGGTGGCCGGGTTCTGGAACGCCAGCACCACCTGCACGCCTTCGGCGGCGTCGGCCCCTGACCCGCGCGGCTCCTCCACCCGCTCGACCCGCGCCGCCACCCGGACCGTGTGCGACGACCACACCCGCGCGTACCGCCACAGCCCGACCCCCGCGACCGCCGCCCACCCGACGCACCACACCGTGAGAACCATGCCGAACACGTCCGACCACCCCCTCCTGCAAGCCGGGACGGCCGTCCGCGGCGGATGGTTGCGTTCCGCGGATACGGCGTGGACACCGCCCGGCGTCCGGTGCCAGCATCGGGACGGTGGCCGACACCGAGCAACCGATCACCCGCCGACCCCTCCGCATGCAGCGGGACTTCCTGCTGTTGTGGGGCGGGCAGACGGTCAGCGAGATCGGCTCCCAGATATCCGTGCTCGCGCTGCCGCTGGTCGCCGTCGTCGTCCTGAAGGCCGGCGCCTTCCAGGTGGGGCTGCTGTCCGCCGCGGGGACGTGCGCGTACCTGCTGGTGGCGCTGCCCGCGGGGGCGGTGGTGGACCGGGTCGCCAAGCGGCCGCTGATGATGGGCTGCAACCTCGGGCTGCTGGCCGTGGTCGGCTCGGTGCCGGTCGCGCACGCGGCGGGGGTGCTGACCCTGGGGCAGCTCTACGGGGTGGCGCTGGTGTCCGGCGTGCTGTCGGTCTTCTTCTCCGTCGCCTACCAGAGCTACCTGCCGGCGCTGCTGGAGCGGGAGCAGCTGATGGACGGCAACGGCAAGCTCGCCGCGTCGCAGTCCGCCGCCCAGATCGCCGGGCCGGGAGCGGGGGCAGGACTCGTCACGCTGGTCGGCGCCGCGGCGGCGATGACGGCGGACGCGCTGTCCTTCGCGGTGTCCGCGGCCTCGCTGGCCGCGATACGCACCCGGGAGCCGGCGCGGCCCGAGGCCACCACGAGGCCCACCCTGCGGGTGCAGATCGGCGCGGGGCTCACGCACGTGGTCCGCGACCCGATCCTGCGCAACGGGGTGGCCTTCAACGGCACCGCCAACTTCTTCGTGATCATGGTCGAGACGCTCGGCCCGGTCTTCCTCATCCGCACCCTGCACCTGCGCCCGGGGCTGGTCGGGCTGCTGCTCGCGCTGGGGGCGGCCGGCGGGGTCGCGGGCGGGGTCGCGGCGGCGCCGCTGGCCCGGCGGGTGGGGTCCGCACGGATCAGCTGGGTCGCGATGACCGTGCTGTCGCTGCCCGGGCTGCTGATCCCGCTGGCCGGGCGGGGCTGGGCGGTGCTGCTCTTCGGCGCCGGCTGGATCTCCTGGACCTTCGCCTCCACCGTGACCGGCATCTCGCTGACCAGCTACCGCCAGGCGACCTGCCCGCCCGAGCTGCTGGGCCGCGTCAGCGCGGCCGCCCGCTGGATCACCTGGGGCACCCTGCCGCTCGGCGGCCTGGCCGGCGGGGCGCTCGCGGCCGCGCTCGGCGTACGGGCGACGCTGTGGATCGCGGTGTGCGGCGGCTGCTGCGCGGGCCTGTGGCTGCTCTTCTCGCCGCTGCGCCGCATGCGCGACATCCCGCTGGCCGGCCGCCCGCCGACCGCGTTCGCCGCGGGGGCGGCCTGACGGCGCGGGGGAGTTCGGCCGCGGGGGCGGCCTGACGGCGTACGGGCGTTCGTGGTTGGCTGTCCGGACGCAGGACCGGAGCAAGCCCACGTGAACCGAGCGAGGACCAGAACATGTACGAGTACAAGGTCGTCTCCTTCCGCGAATCTCTGATCGGCGACGCGCTCGACGGCGACAAGCTGGAGAAGACCCTCAACAAGCAGGCCGCCGACGGCTGGGCGCTGAAGTCCATCACCGCGGCCGACGTGAAGGGCCGGATAGGCCCCGGCGCCGTCGAGGGCCTGCTGCTCACCTTCGAACGGCCCCGCCAGGGCTGAGCACTTCCCGGCCCCGCCACCCGGGCGGCACCCTTCGTTGTCGCAGGCGGCGGCTACGCTCGCCGTATGCCGCCTGCCAGCCGACGCCGTGTGCGTACGTACGACCCTGACCGGACGTGGAACGCGCTGGTCGCGCAGGTGGGGCAGGTACGGGACGCGGTGCGGGCGCTGCCGGAGGCGGCGTACGCGCTGCCGTCGGGGCTGCCCGGGTGGGACGTACGGCTGCTGGTCGCGCACATCGTGCGGCAGGTGGACGTCCTCGGGGTGCTGCTCGCCGAGCCGGAGCCGGTGCCCGGCGGGCCGCTGACCGGCCTCGACGCGTGGACGCAGGAGACCGGCCCGATCGCCGACCGGCTCGACGCGACGACGCGCGCGGCGGCCGAGGCGATGGAGGCCGGCCCGGCCGCGGCGGTCGAGGCGGCCGCCGGCCGGCTCGCCGGCCTGCGGGACGAGGCGCTGCGCCCCGGGCGGCTACTCCCGGAGCCCTTCGGCGGCATGCGCGCCCTGGACTTCACGGTGACCCGGCTGGTGGAGCTGGTCGTGCACAGCGACGACCTGGCCAGGGCGACCGGCCGCGAGGTACCGCTGGACCGGCAGGCGCTGGCCGCGGTGGTGCGGGTGCTGGCGGACGCGCTCGCCGCCAAGGCGCCGGGCAACGCGGTGGAGGTGCGGGTGCCGCCCTACGCGGCGGTGCAGTGCGTCGAGGGTCCGCGGCACACCCGCGGCACCCCGCCGAACGTCGTCGAGACCGACCCGCTGACCTGGATCCGCCTTGCCACCGGCCGCACCGGCTGGGCCGAGGCGCTGGAGTCGGCCGCGGTCGCGGCCAGCGGGGAACGCGCGGACCTGGCGGCGTACCTGCCGGTCATGAGCTGAGCCGCTGCCCCGGCAGTCGCTGACATCCCGGTCAGGCGGAGACGGGTCCGGCAGGCATTTCCTGTCCTGAATGCCCGAATATGGTAGCGAATGGGCATGGCGTAATTACGCCGGTAATCGCAATCGGTATATGCCGTCGCTGTCCGGCGATCCTAGAATCGACCTGACGGGGAAAGTCGGAATGCTGGATTCCGGCCATAGACCCGTTCGGGAAACGCGCCCGCCGGAACCCCCGTACCGGCGGGCGTTTCCCTGCCCGCAACCGGCGCGGGCGGACGTTTTCCGGCCATCCGGCGGCGCTTCCGCGCCGACCCCGGGGCCGATCCGCCGCGAGGTCGCCCTCAGGGTGCGCGGCGACTCTAAGATGCGGGGCGCAGAGCGTCGGCCGGGCGCACATCCCCTAACCGGCCGACCCGCCAGGACCTTGGGGGGCACGTCACACCCCCGTGTCCCCCAAGGCGCTACGCGCATAGAAGCGCTGATCGCGGACGTCCCTCGTTCGGACGACGGGCGAACCTGCCCTAGACTCGAAGACGTGCCTCGTGGTGACGGACGACTCAGCCACGACCTCCTCCCCGGCGAGAAGGGCCCCCAGGACGCTTGTGGCGTCTTCGGTGTCTGGGCTCCGGGTGAAGAGGTCGCCAAACTCACCTATTTCGGGCTGTACGCCCTGCAGCACCGCGGACAGGAGTCCGCGGGCATCGCAGTGAGCAACGGCTCCCAGATTCTGGTCTTCAAGGACATGGGACTGGTGTCCCAGGTCTTCGACGAGACCTCGCTCGGCTCGCTGACCGGCCATATCGCCGTCGGTCACGCGCGCTACTCCACCACCGGTGCCTCGGTGTGGGAGAACGCGCAGCCCACCTTCCGCGCGACCGCCCACGGCTCCATCGCGCTCGGGCACAACGGCAACCTGGTCAACACCGCCGAGCTTGCCGGGATGGTCGCCGACCTGCCGCAGACGCCCGGACGTACCACCCGGGTCGCCGCGACCAACGACACCGACCTGATCACCGCACTGCTCGCCGGGCAGACCGCCCCCGACGGCACCCCGCTGTCGGTCGAGCAGGCCGCGCACCAGGTGCTGCCGAAGATCAAGGGCGCTTTCAGCCTCGTCTACATGGACGAGCACACCCTCTATGCCGCCCGCGACCCGCAGGGCATCCGCCCGCTGGTGCTGGGCCGCCTGGAGCGCGGCTGGGTCGTCGCCTCGGAGAGCGCCGCCCTGGACATCTGCGGCGCCAGCTTCGTCCGGGAGATCGAGCCCGGCGAGCTGATCGCGATCGACGAGCAGGGACTGCGGACGTCCCGCTTCGCCGAGGCCCGCCCCAAGGGCTGCGTGTTCGAATACGTCTACCTGGCCAGGCCCGACACCGACATCGCGGGCCGCAACGTCTACCTGTCCCGGGTCGAGATGGGCCGCCGCCTCGCCAAGGAGGCGCCGGTCGACGCCGACCTGGTGATACCCACGCCGGAGTCGGGCACCCCGGCCGCGGTCGGGTACGCGGAGGCCAGCGGCATCCCCTACGGCTCCGGCCTGGTCAAGAACAGCTACGTCGGCCGGACCTTCATCCAGCCCTCGCAGACGATCAGGCAGCTCGGCATCCGGCTCAAGCTCAACCCGCTCAAGGAAGTCATCCGCGGCAAGCGCCTGGTGGTCGTGGACGACTCGATCGTCCGCGGCAACACCCAGCGCGCCCTGGTGCGGATGCTGCGCGAGGCCGGCGCCGCCGAGGTGCACGTGCGGATCTCCTCGCCGCCGGTGAAGTGGCCGTGCTTCTTCGGCATCGACTTCGCCACCCGCGCCGAGCTGATCGCCAACGGCATGTCGGTCGAGGAGATCGGCGTCTCGCTGGGCGCGGACTCGCTCGCGTACATCTCGCTCGACGCCATGGTCGAGGCGACCACGATCGCCAAGCCCAACCTGTGCCGCGCCTGCTTCGACGGCGAGTACCCCATGGACCTGCCCGACCCGGAGCTGCTGGGCAAGCAGCTGCTGGAAGTCGAGCTGGCCGGCGGCGCGGACGCCGCCGACGCCCTGCGCCGGCCGTGACTTCCGACCTCTCACCCGACACGAAAGTGCCAGCAATGCCTGAGACAACCGGAACGACCGGGGCCAGCTACGCCGCCGCCGGCGTCGACATCGAGGCCGGCGACCGCGCCGTCACGCTGATGAAGGAGTGGGTGCGCAAGGCCACCCGCCCCGAGGTCGTCGGCGGGATCGGCGGCTTCGCGGGCCTCTTCGACGCCTCCGCGCTCAAGCGCTACGAGCGCCCGCTGCTGGCCTCCGCGACCGACGGGGTCGGCACCAAGGTGGACATCGCCCGCCGGATGGGCGTCTACGACACCATCGGCCACGACCTGGTCGGCATGGTCGTCGACGACCTCGTGGTGTGCGGCGCCGAGCCGCTGTTCATGACCGACTACATCTGCGTCGGCAAGGTCCACCCCGAGCGGGTCGCCGCCATCGTCAAGGGCATCGCCGAGGGCTGCGTGCTGGCCGGCTGCGCCCTGGTCGGCGGCGAGACCGCCGAGCACCCCGGGCTGCTGGGCGCCGACGAGTTCGACGTCGCGGGCGCCGGCACCGGCGTGGTCGAGGCGGACCGGCTGCTGGGCGCGGACCGTATCCGTACGGGTGACGCGGTGATCGCGATCGAGTCCTCGGGACTTCACTCGAACGGGTACAGCCTGGTCCGGCACGTGCTCTTCGAGCGGGCCGGCTGGGAGCTGGACCGCGAGGTCCCCGAGCTGGGCAGGACGCTCGGCGAGGAGCTGCTGGAGCCGACCAGGATCTACTCGCTGGACTGCCTGGCCCTGACCCGCACCACCGAGGTGCACGCCTTCTCGCACATCACCGGCGGCGGCCTGGCCAACAACCTGGCCCGGGTCGTTCCGGACGGCCTGCGGGCCACCGTGGAGCGGTCCACCTGGACGCCCGACCCGATCTTCGGCCTGGTCGGCGCCGCGGGGCAGGTCGAGCGCGCCGAGCTGGAGAAGACGCTGAACATGGGCGTCGGCATGATCGCCGTGGTGCCCCAGGAGTCGGTCGAGGTGGCCCTGGCCACGCTGGCCGACCGCGGCGCCGAGGCCTGGGTCGCCGGCGAGGTCACGGCACGCGAGAGCGGCGCAGCCGCCGTGGAGCTGGTCGGTGACTACGCCGGCTGACCCGATGGCCGGATCCGTACGCTCGTACGCCGGCCCGGGGGCACGACGAAACCCGGTCCGGGGCTGGTCGCCCCCGGCCGGGTCAGCGTGTGTGGTGTCTTCGCTGCGTCAAGCGCGACGACGCTGCGACGAAGGCGAGGAGTCGGACGACTGGTCGTCCTCGTCATCGTCGTCGTCGTTGTACAGATCCGCGTACTGAGCGTACGGGTCGTCGTCGTCCAACTCGTCGTCATCGTCCTCGACAGGCTCCGGATTAACCGGCCTCGACGGCGATGCGCCCAGCTCGTCGGCCAGACGTGAGAGATCCGTACCGCCGCTGTTGTACTTCAGCTGGCGGGCGACCTTCGTCTGCTTGGCCTTGGCCCGGCCGCGCCCCATGGCTCGACCCCCTTAACGGCGGGGCTCTACGGCCCCGAGTCTTGACACGCGTTCATGATGCGGAGCGGTCTCTCCGGAGAGAGACCGGTCCGTAGGGCCTCAACGGTACCTGCTTCCGACGCCGCACGGTACGTCGCCCGCACGACGCGCGTCGGATCAGGTGCCGTTCACGACCCTGTCCTGCCTGGTCAGGCCCGATTTTACCTTCTTCTAGCGCGAACTTGCTATCGGGCCGTGCGTTCGGTCACGTGCGTCACTCAAGGACGCAGCCATTCCGCCGCCGGAGTGCGGTCCGCCATCCGCTGTTCCGCCAGCCGGTCGGCGGCGACCGCGGGAGGCACGCCGTCTGCCTTCGCACGATCGAAAATGGCCAGAGTCGTGTCGAAGATCTTCGTCGCCTTGGCCTTGGCCCGGTCGAAATCGAAACCGTGCAGTTCGTCCGCGACCTGGATCACCCCGCCGGCGTTCACGACGTAGTCGGGCGCGTAGAGGATGCCGCGGTCGGCGAGGTCCTTCTCGACGCCCGGGTGCGCGAGCTGGTTGTTGGCCGCGCCGCACACCACGGTCGCGGTCAGCGCGGCGACCGTCGGGTCGTTCAGCGCGTGGCCGAGCGCGCACGGCGCGTACACGTCGAGCGGGGTGCGGATCAGCACCTCGGCGTCGCTGACCGCGCTGACCTGCGGGTGGCGTGCGGTGATCGCGTCCACCGCCTCGGCCCGCACGTCGGTGACCACGACCTCGGCGCCGTCGTCGAGCAGGTGCTGCACCAGGTGCTTGCCGACCTTGCCGACGCCGGCGATGCCGACCCGGCGGCCGCGCAGCGACGGCTCGCCCCACTGGACCTGGGCGGCGGCGCGCATGCCCTGGAAGACGCCGAAGGCGGTGAGCACGGAGGAGTCGCCCGCGCCGCCGTTCTCCGGCGAGCGGCCGGTGGTCCAGCGGTTCTCGCGGGCGACGACGTCCATGTCGGAGACGTAGGTGCCGACGTCGCACGCGGTCACGTAGCGGCCGCCGAGCGAGGCGACGAAGCGCCCGTAGGCGAGCAGCAGCCGCTCGGTCTTGTCGATGTCCGGGTCGCCGATGATCACGGCCTTGCCGCCGCCGTGGTCCAGGCCGGCCAGCGCGTTCTTGTACGACATGCCGCGGGCGAGGTTCAGCGCGTCCTCGACGGCCTCGTCGTCGGAGGCGTACGGGAAGAAGCGGGTACCGCCCAGGGCTGCGCCCAGTGCGGTGGAGTGGAGCGCGATCACGGCCTTGAGGCCCGATACGCGGTCCTGGCAGAGAACGACCTGCTCGTGTCCGCCCTGCTCCGATCGGAACAGCTTGGCGACGACACTCTCGGTCTGTCGTACGTCAGTCACGGTGGTGACTCCCATAGTCCAGTGGTCCCAGTGCTTTCTGGATGGTCGCGCCCCCCGTGCGGGTGGCGGAGGGGTTGATGGCCACAGCGTAGGCCCTGCCGGGCACCGGGTGGCCGGGATCACGTCCGGGCGGCGCGGCCGCGTGGGACGATCTGACCGACGGCACGGTGGCGCGAGGGAGCGGGTGTGGGCGGTTCACCGGTACTGGTCCCCTACGCGGCGTATTTGCGGGTCTACGAGCCGCTGGCGGCCTTTCCCGAGCCCGAACGCAGCCATTGGTACCGCTACGCCTCGGCGGGTCCCGGTCGGACCGCACAGGACGAGCTGCGGCAGTCGCTGGCCGGCCTGGTCCCGGTCCCGCCGATCGCCGTCCCGGTGCACGAGAGCGCCGACGCCTTCGTCGCCGTGGTCGGCGGTGTGACCCACGTCTGCCCCTGGCGCACCCGGCTGCGCGGCTGGCTGGCGCTGGAGCGGGCCGGCGACCTGGTGCCCGAGCCGGTGCTCGACGCGATGCTGCCGCCGGTCGTACGCCGGCAGGCCGCCGCCGACCACGAGGCCTGGCGCGAGCGCAACCCCGACGCGCGGCCCTGGATCCGCACCGCCACCTGGCACGTACCCGTGCGCTGGTTCGTGCTGGTCGGCGACGACGAGCGGGAGTACGAGCCGGCGGGCGCGGGCGAGTCCAAGGAGCCGCTGCTGCGCTACCGCACGCCCATGGTGCAGGCCAGGCGCCGGGTGGCGCGCGGCCTGCGGGTGCTCAAGGACTCCCTGGACGACGGCGGCCCGCTGGTCGACGGGCTGATCGACGTCGGCCGCTGGCTGGAGGAGTTCCACCCGCGGTCCCTGGTGGAGCTGGACTACGGCGGCCTGGTCCACGTGATGGGTCCCGACCGGCTGGCCGAGGACCGCTCGGCGGCCGACGTCGCCGAGGGCCTGGCGGCGCTGCGGGCCGGCGACTCGGGCGCGGCGGGGGTGGCGTACGAACGCCTGACCGAGCGGTGGCGGGCCGTACGCGAACGCCAGTTCTCCAGCTGAGCGGCGCCCTCCGCGGGTGATCTTTTCCGGATGTATGGCCCAAGGGTGACGGAGAGCACGTACCCGGAGTCTTGCCTGCATCACCATGTGTCATGCCAAAATGGGACAACGGGTCCGCCTCGGGCGCGTCTCGAAGGTGGGGATGTTGCAGATGATCGTACTGTGACTGATCGTCACGCTCAGGTGACTGTCCGTTATGAGATGGTCCATCGGCTTCCGTCGAGCTTGAACACCTGAGAGGGCAAATCCATCGGTTTGGCCGACGCGGCTGGACGGATGGTGTAGTTGTAGTGCCGAGGACAAGCCGTTCGTCCTATTACCGACTCGGCCCGCGTCTGCCATTTCGGGCAACGTGGGTCAAGGTGCAGAATTTAGAGGAAAGAACCGCGTTGGTTCGGTTCTCTCAAGGAGGCCGCTCATGACCGCTCGCACCCCTGATGCCGAGCCGTTGCTAACCCCTGCCGAGGTCGCGACCATGTTCCGCGTCGACCCCAAGACGGTCACGCGCTGGGCCAAGGCAGGCAAGCTCACGTCCATCCGCACGCTGGGCGGGCACCGCCGCTACCGCGAAGCGGAGGTCCGTGCGCTGCTCGCGGGTATTCCGCAGCAGCGCAGCGAGGCCTGACAGCCCTTTTGGGCGCCGTCCCCCCTTATCGGCGCCCGGCCGCACGGCTCACCTGCCCCCATCAGGACGGCGCGCGGCCTGTGCTCCACCGGCTCCACCAGATCCACCCGTAGTACCCCGCACCACACTGCACCGCCTGTACCACCCGGATCCCGCCGGATCCGCCCGTAACAGCACAGCAGCAACGCAGCTTCACCAGGATCGCATCGGACTCCGCCGGGTCCGATGCGGTCCTTTTTCGTGCCTTGGGTGTACGTCCCGGACGGGGTGCCATTGCACATATTAAATCGAGAGCCTTCCGGAGGGCGTCGAGTTCCGCGATCCCGAATCGACTTTACGTGACTCCCGTCACATGCGCGGGACTTGTGGATCTTGCGGGCGGTGCGGTAGTGAACTCCCGCGCCTGGAGGGGGTGGACGGGACGCACCGGGGTACGCGCCGGCGCACACGCGAAGACCCGGTCCGCGAGGGCGGTACCGGGTCTCGTGAGTCGGGTGACGCTGAGCATGGCGAAGGCCCGCGTCCGAGGGGGCGCGGGCCGTTCATGTCGTGCGGTCCTGACGGGATTTGCTGCGGTCCATCTGCGGCTGGCGCCGCGGGCGCGGCCTCCGCGGGCCGGGCATGACGACGGCCCGCGTCCGAGGGGACTGCGGGCCGGCTTCATGTTGTGCGGTCCTGACGGGATTTGCTGCGGTCCATCTGCGGCTGGCGCCGCGGGCGCGGCCTCCGCGGGTCGGACATGACGACGGCCCGCGTCCGAGGGGACTGCGGGCCGGCTTCATGTTGTGCGGTCCTGACGGGATTTGAACCCGCGGCCTCCACCTTGACAGGGTGGCGAGCACTCCAAACTGCTCCACAGGACCTTGCTGCGAGACAGACTGTACAGCAGGTCAGGGGGTGCGGTCGAACTCGATCGCGAGGCGGCCGGCGGCGGGGGCCTCGCTCAGCCCCACGCCTCGTCCAGGGCCTTGAAGACGCGCTTGTCGGAGACCGGGAACGCCGTGCCCAGCGCGTGCGCGAAGTAGCTCACGCGCAGCTCCTCGATCATCCAGCGGATGTTCCGCACCGCGGCGGGCACGGGCCGGCCCTTGGGCTGTGCGGCCAGCAGCTCGGCGTACTCCGTCTGGATCTCGCGGACCTTCTCCATGCGGGTGGCGTCCCGCTGCGCCCCCGTCGGCATCTGCTGCAGGCGGCGGTCGGCGGCGACCAGGTAGCGCATCAGGTCCGGCAGCCGCTTGAGGCCCGCCTCCGTCACAAAACCGGGGTGTACGAGGCCTGCCAGCTGCTCCCTGACGTCCTGGAGGTTCGCCACCAGAACGAGGCTCCTGGTGTCCTTCAGGCGCCGCTCGCAGGAGTGCCAGGCGGCCAGCACCTGCTGGACCTGCTTGACGCTGCGGCCGGTCAGCTCGACCAGGTCGGCCCGCACCGCGTCGAAGAGCTTGCGGTACGCCTCCTCGTCCCACGCGGGACCGCCGTGCTCGGCGATCAGCCGGTCGGCGGCAGCCGTGGCGCAGTCCTCGAACAGCGCCTGCACGCTGCCGTGCGGATTGCGCGACAGCGCCAGCTTCTGCTGGTTGGACAGCTGGTCGGCGACGAACTTGGCCGGGTTGACCGGCACGTTCAGCAGGATGAGCCGGCGTGTCCCACGCCACATCGCCGCGGCCTGCTCCGGCTCGGTGTCGAACAGCCGCACCGCCACCGACGTGCCCTCGTCGACCAGCGCCGGATACGCCTTGACCGGCTGCCCGGACCTCCTGGTCTCGAACGTGCGCGGCAGCGTGCCGATCGTCCAGTCCTTCAGGCCCGTGCGCTGCTCGACGCTCGCCAGCGCCGGGTCCGAGGCGCGCTCGAAGGCCTTCGTGATGGCCTCCCGCGTCTTCGGCTTGAGCCGCAGCTTCAGCGCGTCCAGGTCCTTGTCCTCGGCGATCGTCCGGCGCCGCTCGTCGCTCACCCGGAAGGTGACCTTCAGGTGGTCGGGCACCTTCGCCAGGTCGAAGTCCTCCGCGGTGACCGGAACCCCGACCATCCGCTGCAACTCCCGTGCCAGCACCGCCGGCAGGGGGTCTGGCCCGGCGACCGCCCGGTCCAGGAACGCCTTCGCGTAGTTCGGCGCGGGCACGTAGTGCCGCCTGATCGGCTTGGGCAGCGAGCGGATCAGCTCGGTGACGACCTGCTCGCGCAGGCCGGGGATCTGCCAGTCGAAGCCGTCGGGCACCGCCTGGTTGAGCACCTGGAGCGGCACGTGCACGGTCACGCCGTCGGCGTCCGCGCCCGGCTCGAACTGGTACGTGACGCGGAACTTCAGCGCGCCCTGCCGCCAGGAGTCGGGGTAGTCGGCCTTGGTGACCGCCTCGGCACCCTCGTTGATCAGCATGGAGTGCTCGAAGTTGAGCAACTCCGGTTCCTCGCGCCGCTTGTGCTTCCACCACGAGTCGAAGTGGGCGCCGGAGACCACGTGCTCGGGCAGCTTGCGGTCGTAGAAGTCGAAGAGCGTCTCGTCGTCGACCAGGATGTCCCGCCGCCTGGCCCGGTGTTCGAGCTCCTCGACCTCGCCGAGCAGCTTGCGGTTGTCGTGGAAGAACTGGTGGTGGGTGCGCCAGTCGCCCTCGACCAGGGCGTTGCGGATGAACAGCTCGCGGGAGACCTCGGGGTCGATCCGCCCGTAGTTGACCTTGCGCTGGGCGATCAGCGGGACGCCGTAGAGGGTCACCTTCTCGTACGCCATCACCGCCGCCTGGTCCTTCTCCCAGTGCGGCTCGCTGTACGTGCGTTTGACCAGGTGCTGGGCCAGCGGCTCGACCCACTCCGGCTCGATCTTCGCGTTGACCCGCGCCCACAGCCGGGAGGTCTCCACCAGCTCGGCCGACATGATCCACCGCGGCGGCTTCTTGAACAGCGCCGAGCCGGGGAAGACCGCGAACTTGGCGCTGCGGGCGCCCAGGTACTCGTTCTTGTCGGTGTCCTTCAGGCCCAGGTGGGACAGCAGCCCCGCCAGCAGCGACTGGTGCACCCGCACCGGGTCCGCCGCGTCGTCCTCGGACTTCGGCTCGGCCACCGCGATCCCGAGGGACCTCGCGACCGAGCGCAACTGGCTGTAGATGTCCTGCCATTCGCGGATGCGCAGGTAGTTCAGGAACTCCGAGCGGCACATCCGGCGGAACGCCGAGGACGACAACTCCTTCTGCTTGCCCCTGACGTACGTCCACAGGTGCAGGAAGGCCAGGAAGTCGCTGCTCTCGTCCCGGAAGCGGGCGTGCTGCTGGTCGGCCTGCTGCTGCTTGTCCGAGGGCCGCTCGCGCGGGTCCTGGATGGACAGCGCCGCCGCGATCACCATCACCTCGCGCACGCAGCCGTTGCGCTCCGCCTCCAGCACCATCCGGGCCAGCCGCGGGTCCACCGGGAGCTGCGCGAGCTTGCGGCCCGTCTGCGTGAGCCGCTTGCGGGCGTCCTTCTCCTTCGGGTCCAGCGCGCCCAGCTCTTCGAGGAGTTGGACGCCGTCCTTGATGTTGCGGCTGTCCGGCGGATCGATGAAGGGGAAGCGCGCGATGTCGCCCAGCCCCGCCGCGGTCATCTGCAGGATCACCGAGGCCAGGTTCGTCCGCAGGATCTCGGCGTCGGTGAACTCCGGCCGAGACAGGAAGTCGTCCTCGTCGTAGAGCCTGATGCAGATGCCGTCCGACGTACGCCCGCAGCGCCCCTTGCGCTGGTTGGCGCTGGCCTGGCTGACCGGCTCGATCGGCAGCCGCTGCACCTTGGTGCGGTGGCTGTACCGGGAGATCCTGGCCGTACCCGGGTCGATGACGTAGCGGATGCCGGGGACGGTGAGCGAGGTCTCCGCCACGTTCGTGGCCAGCACGATCCGCCGGCCGGCGTGCTGCTGGAAGACCCGGTGCTGCTCGGCCGACGACAGCCGGGCGTACAGCGGCAGCACCTCGGTGTGCCTGAGGTTCTTCTTGACCAGCGCGTCGGCGGTGTCGCGGATCTCCCGCTCGCCGGACAGGAACACCAGGATGTCGCCGGGGCCCGCCGCCTGCAGCTCGTCCACGGCGTCGCAGATCGCGGTGACCTGGTCCCGGTCGGTGTCCTCGCCGCCCTCTTCCAGCAGCGGCCGGTAGCGCACCTCGACGGGATACGTCCGCCCGCTGACCTCCACGACCGGGGCGTCCCCGAAGTGCCGCGAGAAGCGCTGCGGGTCGATCGTCGCCGAGGTGATGACCACCTTCAGGTCGGGGCGGCGGGGCAGCAGCTGGGCCAGGTAGCCCAGGATGAAGTCGATGTTCAGGCTGCGCTCGTGCGCCTCGTCGATGATGATCGTGTCGTACGCGCGCAGCTCGCGGTCCGTCTGGATCTCCGCGAGCATGATGCCGTCGGTCATCAGCTTGACCAGGGTCGAGTCCCCGACCTGGTCGGTGAAACGCACCTTCCAGCCGACCGCCTCGCCCAGCGGCGACCGCAGCTCCTCCGCGACGCGCTCGGCGACCGTGCGGGCCGCGATGCGGCGCGGCTGCGTGTGCCCGATCAGGCCGCGCACCCCGCGGCCCAGCTCCAGGCAGATCTTCGGGATCTGCGTCGTCTTGCCCGAGCCGGTCTCGCCCGCGACGATCACCACCTGGTGGTCGCGGATGGCCGCCAGGATGTCGTCCTTCTTCTGGCTGACCGGCAGCGCCTCGGGGTATGTGATCTGCGGCACGGCCGCCCTGCGGGCCGCTATACGCTGCTCCCCGCTGGCGATCTCGGCGTCGATCTCCGCGAGCACCGATGCCCGGGCCTCCGGCTTCCGGATGCGCCGGGCGCCGTCGAGCCGCCGCCCCAGCCGCTGCTCGTCGCGCAGGGTGAGGGCGGGGAGGCGTTGGGCCAGTTCAGCGGTGGTCGCGTAAGTAGACATACGCGACCCATGCTCGCACCTGCCCCCCACCGGTAGCGACCCCATTTCCCCGGGGTCCCGCCCCGAACCCCGCCGGCCGCGGGGGCGCCGCGTTCCCCCGCGGCCGGCGGGGGTGCGCTTCCGCTGGGCGCGGGGCCTCGGGGGCTCCCCCGAACAGCCCCTTCGGGACGGAGGCGACCCGCGCCCCGGTGGTGGGGGCACCTCCCATGCGAAGCTCTGGGGGCGGGTCGCGCAGTTCCCCGCGCCCCTGAAAAGCGCCCTCCTCCGCAAGGGGAACCGCCCCCGCCCCATCCGGGGAAGGCGCACTCCCCGCGCCCCTTCCAGGCACCCCCTGCGGAATGGGCACCGCAGAAGCCCCGCGGCCCTGGGGGCGTACTCCTGCCGGAGGGGCACAGCAGGAGCGCCGCGCCCTTGTCAGGCACCCCCTTGCCGGAGGGGAGCCGCACACCCGCCGCGCCCGGCGGAAGGGCGCCCCCCCTGCCGGAGGGGGGAGTCGCACACCCGCCGCGCCCGGCGGAAGGGCGCCCCCCCTGCCGGAGGGGGGAGCCGCGCACCCGCCGCGCCCGGCGGAAGCGCACCCCCCTGCCGGAGGGGAGCCGCACCGACGGGGTGTGCCCGGGGGCGCGGGGGGCTCGGGCGGCCTAGCGTGAGGGCATGGAGGAGCGGGCTGCACCGTCGTGGTGGAACACGTTCCGCGCGTCCCCCTTCCTCCCCGCATGCGTGCTGGTCCTGCTGATCGCCTGCGCCGCCGGCCTGTTCGCCGGGTCGTACACGTACGCCATGGCCAATCCCACACCGCGGCACATTCCGACGGCCGTCACCGGAGTGCCGATCTCCGAGGTCAAGCGGGCGGAGTTCGTCGCCGGGATGGAGGAGGCGCTCGGCGCCTCGCTCCAGCTGCACCACTACGACAGCTTCGCGGCGGCGGAGGGCGCCGTCGAGGCGCAGAAGGTCTTCGCGATCCTCACCGCGGGAGCGACCCCGCACCTGTACGTGTCGTCGGCGTCGGGCGCGAGCGTCGCGCAGCTGCTGGCGGAGACCGCGCCCATGGTCGGCAGGTCGCTCGGCGAGCCCGTGACCGTCAGCGACATCAACCCGCTGCAGAAGGGCGACCCGCGCGGCCTGGCGATCTTCTACATCTCGCTGGCCGCGGTGATCCTCGGCTTCGTCGGCGCCATCCAGCTCAGCGTGCACGCCCGCTCCCTCAACCCCGCGGAGCGGATCGCCTTCATCGCCGGGTACTCGATGCTCGGCGGGTTCGCGATCGCCGCGGTGGTGGACTGGGGGCTGGGGGCGGTGGACCTGCCGTTCGCCGAGTCGTGGCTGATCCTGGCGCTCACGCTGTTCACGTCCGGCATGGTCTTCACGATGTTCAACACGCTGGTCGGCCGGTGGGCGATGCTCCCGACGTGGGGGCTGATGGTGCTGCTGGGGAACCCGTCGTCCGGCGGCGCGGTGTCGTGGCCGCTGCTGCCGTCGCTGCTCGGGCGGATCGGGCGCTGGCTGCCGCCGGGCGCGTCGGTGAACGCCCAGCACACCGCCGTCTACTTCGGCGGCCACCAGCACGCCTTCCCCTTCGTGGTGCTCGCGGGGTGGGCCGCGCTGTCGACCGCGGTCTTCGTGGTGTGGCGGCACCGGCACCCGGGGGGACGCTGAGGGGCTGAGGGGCGCGGAAAACGGCGTAGGCCCCGTCCGAAGACGGGGCCTACGCCGTGCGGTGGCTGGGGCCGGGGTCGAACCGGCGACCTACCGCTTTTCAGGCGGTCGCTCGTACCAACTGAGCTACCCAGCCGCAGCGGTCCTGACGGGATTTGAACCCGCGGCCTCCACCTTGACAGGGTGGCGAGCACTCCAAACTGCTCCACAGGACCTTGCTGTACTGCTTTGTGCGGGTTAAGTCTGACACATGCTGTGCCATGCTTTCGCACGGGTTTTTTGCGACGCTCCCGGTGACTCGCTCTCCGTGACCGGTTGAGCACTGCCTGACAGGCCGTTGTCGCTGGATCAGCGTATCAGACCTCGGGACCCCTCCCGGGCTGCCCGCTCCGGGGGCCGCGCGGGAGGGGTGGAGTGCTCCGACGGGGTGGTGCGGGATCGGCCGACCCGCTCAGCCGGCCCGCAGGGCCTCCAGGACGGCGCCGAGCTGCCGGGCGGGACCCGGGCCGAAGATCCGCAGGACGACGGTGTCCGCGCCCGCCGCGGCCAGCTCGCGTACCTGCCCGGCGGCCTGCTCGGCCGTACCGGAGACGGTGAAGACGTCCTCGGGGGAGCGGCCGAGCCAGCCGGCCTGGCCCTCGACCATGGGGCGCAGCGTCCGCGCCACCTCCTGCGGGTCGTCGCCCAGGCAGCCGAAGGCGTAGACGACGAGGCTGTGGTCGGCGGTGGCGCCGCCCTTGCGGATCAGGGCCAGGGCGTCCGCCAGGTCCCGCGGCCCGTTGCCTTCGGCGAGCAGGGTGCCGTCGGCGACCCGGCCGGACAGTTCGAGCGAGCGGGGCCGCACCACGCCCGCGACGACGGGCGGCGGTTCGGTGGCCGGGTGCACCAACTGCACGCCGTCCAGCTTGAGTTCCCGGCCGTCCAGCTCGACCTTCTGCCCGCGCAGCAGGGCGCGCACCGCGTCGATGGTCTCCTCCAGCAGCGCGAGCGGCGAGCGGGGCGCGACGCCGACCCCGGCCATCCACTCCCGCACCCCGTGCCCGACGCCGGCCACCAGGCGGCCGGGGAAAACCCGTGCCAGCGTGGCCAGTTCCATCGCCAGCAGCACCGGGCTGCGCAAGGGCGCGGGCGCGATCCCGATCCCCACCCGCAACCGCTCCGTCGCCCCGAGCGCCACGGCGGCCGCCGAGATCCCGCCGTTCCACCCGAGGTCCTCGACGACCCACAACTCGTCCGCCCCCAGCGCCTCGACCTCCCGCGCGAAGGCGGGCAGGCCCTCCGGAGCCCAGTCCCGGTCGTACATCACGCCGATCCGTACATTCGTCATGCCCGGAACCTACGTCCCGCCCGCCGGGCGTTCAACGCTCCGCAGCGGGCCTGGCCTTGTGAAAGGCGCCGGGCGACGGGCACGGCGGCGGTCAGCCCGTGGGGGGAATCCAGTCGCCGCCGCCCGGCGGGTACCCGTACTGGGGGCGGCCCGTATCGGCGCTGGTGCGGAACGGGGCGCCGTGGTCGTCGATGCGGACGGTGCCGTGGCGGTCGCCGCTGGACCAGTCGAGGCCGAGGGTCCAGCGGACGTCGTAGCCCGTGGTGTGGACGGTGACGTAGAAGACCTCGGGGTCGGACTCGCTGACCTTGTAAGGGAAGTCGCGCTGGCCGTTCTTGACCGCGAGGGTGGGGCTGCCCTTGTCGAGGTCGAGGTCGAAGGACTTGGTGTCGACCATGCCGCCGCACTGGCTCATCGTGTAGTCGTTCCAGGCGAGCGGCGCGTGCTTGGAGGCGACGTCCACGTGCAGCGCTTCGAGGACGACGGTGTCCGCGCCGGGGCGGCCCTGGACGGTGAGGGCGACCTGCTGACCGCCCGCGGCGACCGCACCGTTGGCGGACACCCAGCGCGGCGCGTCCTGCTCGTCCGGGAACGGGCCGACCTGCCCGGGGGCCTTGTCGACCAGGAAGCGCTGGTCGCAGGGGGAGTCGTAGACGTACGGACGGGTGCTGACGGTGAGGGGGACGGCCGGGGTGCCCTGCCCCGAGCCGCCTTTCGCGGGGACGGCCCCCTTCGTGGCGGGCGCCGTCGTCGGGGCCGTGGTGGGGGCCGGCGCGGACGGCGTGCGGCTCCGGCCGCTCGGGGACGGGGTGCCCCGCGGCTCCTGGGCGCCGGTGGTCGCGCTGGTCGCGGCGGCGCCGGCCGCCTGCTGCCCGCCCGTGCCGTTCCCTTCGCCCTTCCACAGCGGCCGCGCGAGGAGTGACGCGGCCACCAGGACGGCGGCCACCGCGGCGGACGTGACCAGCACGGTACGACGACGCCGCGGCCGGACGGGGCTCGGCGGCACATGGACGACGACCGGCTCGTCCGGCGGAGCGGGCTCGGCCGAACCGCCCTGCGCAGGTCCTTCCCCCGCCGCGGCCGGTTCCTCGGCCGGTTCCGCGGCGGCCTCCTCCGGTGCGGCGGCCGCATCCGGCGCCGCCGCCGGCGGGTCCACCCTGGGCCGGCGTGCCGCGTCCGCCAGGACCCAGCGCCGGTGCAGCTCCACGACTTCCTGCGGCGTCGCACGGCACACCCGCGCGAGGCGGTCCAGCGGCGCGTACTCGCCCGGGACCGCGCCACCGCTGCAGTAGCGGTGCAACGTCGACGCGCTCATGTGGACCCGCTTGGCCAGCGCCCCGTAACTCAGGCCGGAGCGGTCCTTGAGTTCGCGCAGCAGCGTCGCGAATTCCTCGGCCTCCGTGGCCCCTGCCTCACCTGACACCCGTTCCCCCCACGTGCCCGTATCCCGTTCGGCATCCCAGGGCTCCCCAATTCTCCCTGGTCAGCGCGGGTTTCACCATCCCACCGTTCCGAACGGGCCGCAGCACGTGGCGGCTGGGACGGATCACCCCGCAAGCTCCGGTCATCCAAGCACCACACCGCTTCGCACAGCGAAAGAGGCACCCCTCACATGTCCAGCATCCCGAACTCCGTCACCCGCATCTCCGGTTCGCGTCTCGCCGGCGTCGCCGCGGTCGCCGTTCTCGGCGGGACCCTGCTCGCCCCCGCCGCCCACGCCGACAGCACGGCGGCCCCGCTGAAGGTCGCGGTCAGCGACGTCACGCACAACACGCTGACCCGCGGGCAGGGAACGAACAGCTTCACCGTGACCGTCACCAACACGAGCGACGCCGCGCAGCCGTTCACCGGTGACGCCATGGTGTGGCCCGGGGCCAGCGGGCCGAGCCCGCTGGCGGCCGACCAGGTGCGGACCGAGGTCGTGCCCCTTCACGCACCGGCCACCGACGTCTCGGTGCAGGGGCAGAACCCGGGCCTGAACGTCCTGTTCTTCCCGCACGGCGGGACCTGGAACAAAAGCTTCCAGATCCCGGCCGGCGCCGCCTACAGCTGGAAGATGACGGTCGGCGCGGCAGCGGGCTTCCCCGGCAACGACGACGGTCTCGACATCGACGTCAGCGCCGGCACCGGCCGGGTGGCGGCGCCTGCCGACGTCCACTTCGACATCGCACCCGCGCTGCCGGACGGCCGCCTCACCGAGAAGTTCGACGGCGCCGTGACCGTCGCGCCCGGGCACCCCGGGGAGACGACCCTGGAGCTGCACAACGGGGCGGGTGGCAAGTTCACCAGCCCGCTGAACGACATGGTCGAACTGGGCTCCACCGTGCCCGGCCTGGGCCTGGAGTACCGCAGCGGCGGGAACTGGGTGCCGGCCAAGACCGTGGTCGACGGCCGGTCCTGGCTGCTTCCCCAGGTCCCCGCCGGCTTCGCCTACCAGCAGACGCACAGCTACCGGCTGCGCTTCACCGCCGCGCAGCAGCCGGCCGCCCCGCGCGACCTGAACGTCTCGTCGCGGGTGGTGCTCGGCGAGCAGATCGCGAGCGCGCAGACCACTCTCCACCTGAAGAAGGCCGCAAAGCCGTCGGCTCCCGCGACGCCTTCGGCGACGGCTTCGGCTCCCGCTTCCCCCACGTCCGCCGCGGTCCCGGCCGCGGACGGCTCCGCGGGCGCCACGACCGGCGGCTCCTCGCCGTCCACCACCGAGCTGGCCCACACCGGTTCGTCGCACACGGGCCTGCTCGCCGGGCTCGCGGCACTGCTGGCCGCGGCGGGCGCGTTCCTGACGGTGTCGGTCAAGCGCCGCCGCTCGGCTTGACGTTCACCGGGGCCGCGCCAGCCGGGGAAGAAGGTGGGCGGGTGACTGTCCGGGGCGGCGGAGCAGATGAACAGGCCGCCGTGGGAGTCGCCCCGGCCCACCGGCATCCCGGTCGGCCGGGACGCCTCCCAGCGGGCGTCGCCGAGGGGGACGAGGCCGGACTCCCCGGGCGGGGCGAAGGCGGCCACTCCTCCGCCGCCGGCCACAGGAGCGGGCCGCCCATCTGGGCGTCCCGGCTGCCGGGGGCGCCCCGGCGGGGCGTATCGACGGGGCGTCACCGCAACCGGACATGGAGCGGGTCGAGTTCAGCGACCGGCCCGCAGGACCGCTGCCACGATCGGCCCGGCCGTGGTGTTGCCGTGCCCGGCGTCGTGGACGACGGCGGCCGCGGCGACATGGCCGGCGTAGGCGGCGAACCAGCCGTTGGTGGTGCTCTGTCCCGACACCTCCGCGGAGCCGGTCTTCGCGCCCGAGCCGGGGCCGAAGCCGCTCATCACGCCACTGGCGGTGCCGTCGGTGATGGCGCCGCGCATCATCTGCCGGAGGTAGCCGGTGGTGCGGGAGGACAGGCCGGAGGCGGTGGCGACCGGCCCCTCGACCAGGCCGCGGTCCACGATCAGCGGCTGGTGGAAGTCGCCGCTCGCGGCGGTGGCGGCCACGGAGGCCATCACGAGCGGGCTCATCCCCAGCTCGCCCTGGCCGATCATCTCCGACGTCAACTCGTCAGGGGCGCTGCTGTCCGGCATGTCGGGGCGCCCGTCGAGGGTCGGGGTGCCGACCGACCACTCCCGGGTCAGGCCGAACTTCGCGGCGGTGTTCTTCAGCCCGTTCGAGCCGAGCCGGCCGGCCTGCCGGATGAAACCGGTGTTGCAGGACTGCGCGAAGTCCCAGGCGAGGGTGGCGTCCGCTTTGTGCAGAGTAGGCGAATCGTTATGGTACATCCGGCCGTTGGCGTAGTTGTCGTCAGCCTTGCAGGGAGCCGTCGAGGAGGGCGTCATGCCCGAGTCGAGCAGCGCCGCCGCAGTGACGATCTTGAACGTGGAGCCCGGCGCCGAGTCCTCCATCAGCGCCAGGTCGACGCCGTCCGCCGGGCTGTAGGCGACGGCGAGGACCGCGCCGCTGCGGGTGTCGAGCGCGGTGACGCCCGCTCCGTTCCTGCCGGACACCGCCTTCTCGGCGGCTGACTGCAGCGTGGCGTCCAGCGTCGTCCGCAGCCGCATACCGGTGCCCTTGCGCAGGACGTGCAGCATCGGCCCGTCCGAGCCGTCGGCCTTGCGGACCCAGGTCCCGATGGCGGGTGTGCCGCCGGTGAGCCGGTCGCCGTACCGCTGCTTGAGGTCGGCGATGATGCGGGCCAGCGAGGGATAGCGGTCGCCGGTCAGCACGTTGCCCGCGCGGTCGGTGACCTCCAGGTCGGGTGCGTCCCGGGTACTGGTGAGGAGGGTGTCGCCGGAGGCCAGTCCGGGGTTCAGGACGGACGCCGACCACGCGACCGCCGGATCGCCCGCGGAGTTGCGGGTCACGGTGAGCGAGGAGCCGTACGTCCAGGTGGAGTTCTGCCCGCCGTAGGCGATGCGGGCGGTGACGGTGAAGCGCTCGCCGCCGGGCGTCGCCGCCCCGGGGGCGGTCTTCACCGAGCCGATGTGGGCGCCGGTGGTGTAGGCCTCCAGGTCGGAGGCCGCGGTCTCGGGGGAGTTCGTCAGGGCCGCGGCGGCCGCGGTGTCGCCCGACGACCACGCGGCAAGGAAGCTGCCCGCGGTGGCGGTGATCTCCTTGCCCGTGAGCGGTGCTCGGGTGGTCGGGTCGGCGGCGGCCGCCTGGCTGCGTACGCCGGGCGTACCGGAGCCACCCCCGCCGTCCAGGCCGGTGTAGATGTTGTACGCGCCGACCCCGGCGACCCCCACCATGGCGGTGAAGACCCCACCCACGATGCCGACTTTGACTGATCTTGCGACGGGCACGACCCGCTCCCCCCTCATGTGCTGACCGCACCAGCTCAGCAGGGGCCGGACTTGAATGGCGGCCCCGCCCGGCCGGCCGGATCAATACCGCGGCTCCGGCCGGGCGGAGCTTGCCGCGGTCGGGTGCCACACGTAGCGTGCGCCTGTGGCCGCCGGGGGGCGGGAGACGGCGGATACGGGTGGGGAGCGTATGGCAGGGCGTCCTGAGGGCCGGCTCGATCCTGAGACCGGGCCTGTGCAGCAACTGGCCTATGAGCTGCGTGAGTTGCGGGTGGAGGCGGGCAGCCCCACCTATCGGGAGATGGCCCGGCTCACCGGATGCGGCGCGAGCACGCTGTCGCAGGCGGCGGGCGGCACCCGGCTGCCGTCGCTTCCGACGCTGCGCGCGTACGTCAAGGCGTGCGGCGGGGACGCCGAGTCGGCCGATCGGTGGGAGCGGCGCTGGCGCGAGGCCGCCACGGGCGAGGCGGCCGGGCCGCAGCCGCCCGACGCGGACACCGCGGCGCCCTACCGGGGCCTGCGGCGCTTCGAGGCGCAGGACAGCGAGCTGTACTTCGGGCGCGAGGACCTGGTCGCCCGGCTGGTCGAACGGCTGGGCAGGCAGCGGCTGGTGGCGGTGGTGGGCGCGTCGGGCAGCGGCAAGTCGTCGCTGTTGCGGGCCGGATTGGTGACCGCGCTGCGGTCGGCGGGGCAGCGCCCTGCCGCGATCCGCATCCTCACGCCGGGTCCGCACCCGGCCGCACAGGCTGCCACCCGGGCCGCGCTGCTGCCGCCCGGGCAGGACGAGGACGGGGACGCGGTCGTCGTCGTCGACCAGTTCGAGGAGGTCTTCACCCTCGGCGCCGACGCGGGGGAACGCGCCGCGTTCCTGGACCTGCTGCTGGCCGCGACGCGGCCCGGCGGGCGGGTGCGGGTGGTGATCGCGGTGCGCGCCGACTTCTTCGGCCGCTGCGCCGAGCACCCGGGGCTGGCGGAAGCCCTGCGGGACGCGGCGCTGCTCGTCGCCCCGATGGGTCCCGCGGCCCTGCGCGAGGTCATCGTCAAGCCGGCGGCGGCCGCCGGGCTGATCGTCGAGCGCTCGCTGACGGCGCGGATCGTCCGCGAGGCGGAGAAGGAGCCGGGCAGCCTCCCGCTGGTGTCGCACGCGCTGCTGGAGACATGGCGGCGGCGCCGCGGCCGGGCGCTGACCGAGGAGATGTACGAGGCGGCGGGCGGCATCCACGGGGCGATCGCCGCCACCGCCGAGAGCCTCTACGCCCGCCTCTCGCCGTCCGAGGCCGCCACCGCCCGCCGCATCCTGCTCCGCCTGGTCACCCCGGGCGATGGCGCCCAGGACACCCGTCGCCCCACCGCCCGCGCGGAGTTGGCGGCGTCAGCGCCCGCGCCGGCCGTCCCGGCCGGAACCCCGGCGTCCCGCCGCACCCGCACGGCGTCCGTCGGCCGCGCGGGCACGGGAGCCGTTCCGGGGGCGGGCCCCGGCACCGTCCCAGGCGCAGGTGCGGGCACGACCCCCGCCGCCGACCCGGGCGCGGGCTCCGGTACGGACCCCGGCACGACCCTCGGCGCGGGCTCCGGTACGGGCACGGGCACGGGCTCCGGCGCGGGCACCGCTACCGTCCCCGCGGCACCCGCGGCACCCGCGGCT
>NZ_CAJSLV010000058.1:9095-122579 GCF_907177275.1 Actinacidiphila cocklensis | reverse complement strand
CCAATACCGGCTGGGTCAACGTCGGCACCGACCACGACACCGCAGCGTTCGCCGTGGAGTCGATCCGCCGCTGGTGGCACAGCCAGGGCCAGGAAGCCTACCCGCAGGCGACGAGGCTGCTGATCACCGCCGACGCGGGCGGCTCAAACGGCTACCGCACCCGGGCATGGAAACTCCAGCTCGCCCGCCTCGCCGCCGAAACCGGTCTCACGATCACCGTGTCCCACCTCCCACCGGGAACATCGAAGTGGAACAAGATCGAGCACCGGCTGTTCTCCCACATCACCATGAACTGGCGCGGCCGCCCGCTGACCAGCCACGAAGTCATCGTCAACAGCATCGCAGCGACCACGACCCGCACCGGACTGCGCGTGAGTGCCGCCCTGGACACCAACAGCTATCCCACCGCAGTCCAGATCAAAGACGCCGAGATGGCTGCTCTGCCACTGACCCGGCACGCCTTCCACGGCGACTGGAACTACGCCCTGCACCCCCAGCCAAGCTCCGCCATTCCGGCGGCGCGGGCCCCGCAGACCCCTGCCACCCAATGGGACGAGAACCAGTTGTCCGATCCAGAGCTGACCGGGATGACCCGGCGACAACTCCGGGACCTCACACGAACGCTGGCTCCCGACGGAGACACCCGGCACGGCCGCCCACCCCGGCTCACCTTCCCCGAACAGGTCCTGGCCACCGTGCTCCATCTGAGAGTCGCCCTGGCCGCGGAACCTCTCGCCGTACTGTTCAGCAGCAGCCGAACAGCCATGCACCGAACCCTCCTGAAGAACAGAAGACTCCTCAAGACGCACGGGATCGCCATCCCGCCCGCCACGACCCCACCCGCGGCCCTGGCGACCCTCCACGCCCGGGTCCTCACCCTCACCAGCGACCCCAGCAACAAGATAAAGACGACGTGTTAATCCTCTGCAAGCCCTAAGGAGCACAAGCTACCTGGACCACAGGTCTTGACTATTGCTCGCAGTGAGCTTGATCCGCTTTGACGGACATCCGAGATCAGGGGTTCTGCCCCGGGAGGATGTCCATCATGGAGAGCATGGGGAAGAAGAAGCCACGCCCCCGCCGCTCGTTCACGCCGGAGTTCAAGGCCGAGATCCTCGATCTGTGCCGACGCGGTGACCGCTCGATGGGCCAGGTCGCCAAGGACTTCGATCTGACCGAGACCGCGGTGCGCGACTGGGTCAAGCAGGCTGAGGTCGACGCGGGCGAGCGCGACGGCCTGACCAGCAGCGAACGCGAGGAACTGGCCGCGCAGGCGGCGGGAAAACCGCCGCCTGCGCGAGGACGTCGACATCCTCAAGGAGGCCGCCTTGAGGATCTCGTTCGCCCGCTTGAACTCGGCGACTTCCTTCTTCAGCGCTTTGACCTGGGCTGATTCCTCCGTTGTCGTCCCTGGCCGGGTTCCGGAGTCGATCTGGTCGCGGCGCACCCACTGGCGCACCGTCTCGGCCGCGCCGATGCCGAGCTTGCTCGCGACGGCCTTCATCGCGGCCCACTCCGTCTCGTAGTCCGGGCGTACCTCGGCGACCATGCGCACCGCACGACGCCGCAGCTCAGCGGGATAAGGGGAGGGACGTGCCATGACTCGATCCTCTCAAAGAATCGAGCCTCCACTGAACCCGGAACGGTTCAGGCCGTTGATGCACCGCTCCAGTGGACGTGACCAAGGGGTGTGGTCCTCAGCCTTTCCAATCCGTGAGGAAGGTGAGGAGTTCCGCGTTGACGATGTCGGGCCGTTCTTCCTGGCACAGGTGCCCACACTGGGCGATCGGAACACCGCGGACGCTTCGCGCGATTCCCTTCCAGACGTCAAGGACGTCGTAGGCCTGACCGACGGCGCTGAAGTCCTCGCCCCAAATGGTCAAGACAGGGCAGTCGATGAGCCGGTCGGCGTCCTCGCGGTCCTGCACGACGTCCTCAGAAGCCGCGCGGTAGTCCATACATGAGCCCCGCACCGCTCCCGGCTGCTGGTACGCGCGTACGTAGACCGCGATGTCCTCAGGTGTGAGTGCGTCGGGGTTGTACGACCAACTGCGGTAGAAGTGCGTGAGCCAGATCTCCTCGCGGCCGTTGATCAACGCCTCGGGTAGGTCGGGGACGCCGAGGAAGGTGAAGAACCAGTAGCCTTGACGGGCCAGATGGACGTCGTACGTGTCAGCGATGACCCGGGTGGGGATGTTGTCCATGGCAACGAACCGGTCGATCCGGTGGGGGTTGTCCTTGGCGAAGCGGGTGCCGACGCGTGCCCCGCGGTCGTGGCCGACCAGGGCGATCTTGTCGTGGCCGAGGTGGTCCATCAACGCGACGATGTCGTTGGACATGGTTCGCTTGTCGTAGCCGGAGGCGGGTTTCTCGGTGTCCCCGTAGCCGCGGAGGTCGGGTGCGATCACGGTGAACTGCTCGGCCAGTACCGGGATCTGCTTCCGCCAGCCGTACCAGGTCTCGGGGAAGCCGTGCAGAAGGTAGACCGCTGGGCCCTGCCCCGCGCTGACCCAGTGCTGCTTGATTCCGTTGAGTTGGGCGGTGTGGTGGGTGATGCCTGTCGGTTCCGTCATGATGCTCGCTCGTGGACTCGATGGGATGAACACGGTGCGGTGTGGGCTCGTGAGCAGTCAGCTGAGGAATTGCTGGCGCAGTTCGCCTATGCCGCTGATGGTGCTGACGAGCCGGTCGCCGGGGGCCAGCCATCGCTGGGGTGATCGGCCGAGGCCGACGCCGGCGGGAGTACCGGTGAAGATGACGTCCCCTGGCAGCAGCGGTAGCACCGCGGAGAGCCTGGCGATCAGGGCAGGGACCGAGAGGATCATGTGCCTGGTGCGGCCGTGCTGCACCTGCTCGCCATTGACGGCACAGGTCAGTTCCAGGTCATCGGGGTCGTCGAACTCGTCCGGCGTCACCAGCCAGGGACCTGTCGGGGTGAAGCCCGGGTAGGACTTGCCAAGGCTGAACTGGGGAGGCTGCCCGGCCATCTGGATGATGCGCTCGGACAAGTCCTGGCCGACGGTCAGGCCTGCGACGTGGCTCCAGCCGTCGGCCTCGTACACCTGGTACGCCCTGCGGCCGATGACTGCCACCAGCTCCACTTCCCAGTCCGTGTGGCCGCCTTCGGGCAGAACCACCTCGGTGACCGGGCCGGTGATACTGGTCGCGAACTTGGTGAACACCGACGGCGCCCCCGCGGGTGCCGCGAAACCGGTCTCTTTGACGTGCTCGCGGTAGTTCAGACCGATGGCGAAGAGCTGGCGGGGCATCGGCGAGGGGGCGCCGAGGTCGGCAGGGTCGAAGGAGATCCCGCCGCTGAGCTCCGTCCGTGCGGCCCAGGTGCGGAACTCCGTCCAGCGGGAGTAGACCGCTTCCGGGTCGCTGGAGAACACACCGTTGCTGGCGGTCCGAACGTCGACTGCCCGGTCGGCGACGATCACGACCAGACGGCCGGCGAGGTTGGCAATGCGCATGTGTGATCTCCTGACATGACGTGAGGGACATGGCCGTGGCCGGCGTGGGACTCACACGATGGGGCGGGTGGCCCGTTCCAGCGCGATAAGGGCCGAGTGGTATGGGCGGCCCGTGGCGTGTTCCATGCCGATCTCACACGTGCGGTTCGCCGAAAGATAGGCGTCGAACGTGCCCGACGTGACCTCCGCGGCCTCGTGCTTCGTGGCCGCCTCCGTCAGTTCCTTGTGCAGCAGTCCACGGTCGCCTGCGAAGCCGCAGCACTCCGCGTAGACGGGGACGTGGACGTCTCGCGCCAGGAACTCCGCGACCGTGCGGAGTTGCTCGTCGCTGCCAAGGTGCCGCATCGAGCAGGTGGGGTGTACCACCGCGGTGTCGATCCGGTGCGTCACTGTCAGGTGCGGGAGCAGGTGGGTGGCAGCCCAGGCAAGGGAGTCCACGATGGTGAGGGCCTGATGTCTGCGTGTGTTGTCGGGCGTCAGGTAGGGCCTGACCTCGTTCCCGATGCCGAGTGTGCAGGACGATGCGTCCACGATGAGGGGGAGCCGTCCGTGGTCTGTCCACTCCCATGCCCGCTCGACGATGCGGTTGGCCATGACAGTGTTGCCGTCGTCGTAGCCCTTGGAGTGCCAGATCGTCGCGCAGCAGGACCCGGCCATGTTCGGCGGTACCCAGACCGGTCGACCAGCCCGACGAGAGACCTGGACGATGGCCTCGGGCAAAGACGGTCCGTCCAGGCCGTCAGGTCCGGCGAAGAGCCGGTTGACGCAGGCCACGTAGTAGACAGCGACGGCGCTCTGCCGATCCGTGTCGGGCAGGCGGGTGCGGGCGGGGCCGGGGATGCTGGAAATCCATGCGGGGACCAGTTCGGGGGAGACGGCCTTGCGCGCTGCGGAGGTGAGGAATTCCAGAACCCGATCGCCGGTGTGATCTCCGATGCCGAGCGCGCCCCTCACGGACGACTCCACGACGGAGAACCGCTCGGCGACCCGGGCCGCGTTGCGCTCCTCCCGCGGGGAATGGCGCTGGTGGCGGAAGCTCTTCATCATCGCACCGGTGTCGATGGCGACCGGACAGGCGATCTTGCAGGTCGAGTCACCGGCGCAGGTGTCGACCGCGTCGTAGCCGTAGGACTCCAGCAAGCTGTCCATGACAGCCGACCCGGCGGGCTGACGCATCATCTCGCGACGCAGCACGATCCGTTGGCGTGGCGTGGTGGTGAGGTCGCGGCTCGGGCAGACGGGTTCGCAGAAGCCGCACTCGATGCATGGATCGGCCACGGCTTCGATGCCGGGTATGGTCTTGAGCCCTCGCAGATGGGCTCGGGGATCGTGATCGAGCACCACGCCGGGTGCCAGAGTGCCCTGCGGGTCGAGGATTTTTTTGATGCGCCACATCAGTTCGGTGGCGCGGGTGCCCCATTCGGACTCGAGGAACGGCGTCATGTTTCGGCCTGTGGCGTGCTCCGCCTTGAGCGAGCCGTCGAAGCGCTGCACGACCATGGCGCAGAAGTCGTCCATGAACCCTGCATAACGCTGGACTTCCTCCGGCATGGCCGCGTCGAAGGCCAGCAGGAAATGCAGGTTGCCATGGGCGGCGTGGCCAGCGACTGCTGCGTCGAAGCCGTGGCGGCGCTGCAGTTCTGACAGTGCCTCGCACGCTTCCGCCAGCCGTGAGGGCGGGACCGCGAAGTCCTCGGTGATCAGGGTCGACCCGGCCGGTCGTGCCTTTCCCACCGCGGTCATGAAGGCCTCGCGGGCGTGCCAGTACATTCTGACCGTCGCCGGGTCCTCGACGAAGCGGTTGGTGACGGATCCCACTGGCACCGCCAGTGTCAGTTTCGCCAGGATGCCGGCGGCAGCCTGCTGGTTGGCCTGGTGCGCCGCCTCGTCCGGGGCACGGAACTCCACCAGCAGAGCGGCGATTTCCTCGGGTATCCGGGCCCAGTCGGCAGGTACACCGTCCACGCTCGCGCAGGCGCGCAGCGTATTTCCGTCCATCAGCTCGACCGCGCGGGCTCCGGCGTCGTTGAACAGCGGTACTGCTTTCGCGGCGGTGGTGAGGTCTGGGAAGAACAGCAGCGCTGAGTGCGTGAGGCGATCCAGCGAGACGGTCTTGAACACGGTCTCGGCGATGAATCCCAACGTGCCCTGAGAGCCGACCATCAACCCGCGCAGGATCTCCACGGCGGTGGAGCCGTCCAGAAAGGAGTCGAGACGATAGCCGTTGGTGTTCTTCAGCTCGTACTTCGCGCGAATCCGGGTGATAAGCGCACTGTCAGCCTCGATCTCCGCCTTCAGCGCGAGCAATCCCGTATACAGCTCGGGCTCGGACTTGCTCAGCAACTCGTCGGCGTCCGGCGCCGCGGTGTCCACGACCGTGCCCGACGGGAGCACAAGGGTGAGGGAGGAAAGCAGCCGGTAGGAGTTGCGGGTGATGCCGGCAGTCATGCCCGAGGCGTTGTTGGCGACGACTCCGCCGACTGTGCACGCGCGGGAACTCGCCGGATCGGGACCCATCAGCCGGCCGTGCCGGGCCAGTGCGAGATTGACGCGTCCAACGGTCGTGCCGGGGCGGACCCTCACCTCAGCGCCGCTGCCCAGCACCTCGACGCCGGTCCAGTGACGGCGGACGTCGACCAGGATGTCCCGGCCCTGTGCCTGCCCGTTGAGTGAGGTCCCCGCCGCACGGAAGACGATCTCGCGTCCGTGCTCACGGGCGTACCGCAACACCAGGGCCACGTCATCGGTGTTCTCGGCGACCACGACCACGTTGGGTACGAAACGGTAAGGGCTCGCGTCCGAGGCGTACTTCACCAGATCCGAAAGCGTGTGGAGGACCTTCCCCGGGCCGAGCAGGCCGACGAGGTCCCGGCGCAACGCGTCCGGGGTACCGGATGCTCTTTCGTCGGGCACCCGGTCGATGGCGGGGCCCCCCGCCCGAGCAGGGCGCAGTTTCCCCGGGTCCGGATCGAACAATGCCATATGGCTCTCCGCTGCAGTACGCCGCCGAGCGGCGCGTAGGGGCTGGGACAGAGGTTCCGGATTTGAAGCTAGACCCCTGCTGCCGAGGCATCTTGTCCGGGAACGCAGAGACCGTGGTCCTTGAGGGAACTCGGCGATAGGAGGGCATACGCCGCACGGATGAAGAGTCTGTGGCGCGCCGGCGAACCGGCGCTCTGCCGGACGGCACGACTGACCTGCGCCGGTGGTTTGTCTGCTGATAACCAGAGCGCACCGAATCTGGCGTGAAGCGTCGCTGACTGCCTGTCAGGCATAGGACCGGGTCTCGGAGCGCACCAGTTGTGGTCGCTGAGCGCATAGGGCTGTGTCGAGCGTCGCCGAGGTGCCTAGAGTGGGAAGGCGCAAGGAAACAAGCCGATGTACTCGGCTGCGGCTTCCGGGAATTGTGTAACGCGACGATCCCGTTCCCGACCTGATCCGGTCGGACCGTGTACCGCCCTCTTCCGTAATCAGCGAAATCGAGAAAAGACGCCGCGCCGTCGAAGCGCGAAGCAACGGATTGGACAAGGAACATTCACATGCCCTGGACCAAGACAAGAACCCGGAAAGTCCTCCTGGCCGCGGCCGTAACGGCCGTTGCGGTGGCCCTCGCTGTCCCCGGCCCGGCGACCGCCGCTTCGGGGCCGGTGTCCGACGTGCGCTTCGTGGCGCATCTGAGCATCGCAGATGGACAGCGACCCGAGAACATCACCCTGGAGCCCGGCGGCGACGCCGACGTCACCTTCGCCTACTCGCGGCAAGTCGCCCGGATCACCTCCGACGGCAGGACGCGAGTCCTCGCGACCCTGCCGGCCCCTCCGGCCGGGTCTAGTACCCCTGCCCTGACCTCACCGTTTCTCGGCGGCATAGTTCGTGCGCAGGACGGGACGCTGTACTTCCTGTACGCCACCGGCACCAGTGACCTGACCGGTGTGTGGCGCCTGCGTCCAGGCGGCCCCCCGAAGCGCGTCGCCGCGCTCCCCGCAGATGGCCTGCCCAACGGCTTGGCCCTCGACGGGCGGACAGGCCTGCTGTATGTTGCCGACTCGGTCCTGGGGGTCGTCTGGCGGGTGCCGACCGCGGGTGGTACTCCCTCACGGTGGGCCACTGCCCCCGAGCTCCAGTCCGCCGGGTTCCTGGGAGCCAACGGCATCAAGATCCACAATGGTGCGGCCTGGGTGTCGAACCTGGACAAGGGCACCGTGCTCCGCATTCCCATCACCCACCGTGGCGCCGCCGGGCGGGTCGAGACCCGGGCCACCGGACTGGTCAACATCGACGACATCGACTTCACCGGCGCCGGCAACACCCTGCTCGCGGCGGTCAACGGGGACAACGAAATCGCCCTGGTCACACCTGACGGCATCCACACCGTTGTACTGACCGCCGCTGACGGACTGGAAAACCCGACCTCCCTTGCCGTCCGGGGTGGAACGGCCTATGTCGCAAGTGGCGCCTACTTCACCGACAAGGACCCCAACCTGCTCGCCGTTCGCCTCAGGCACGGCAGCCGGTGACTGCGGACACCGATACGCAGACACGGGACAGCCCGCCACGCATGACCTGGCCGGAGCAAGGCCGACACCTCGCGCCAGTGGTCCATGGCCTTGAGGTAGGCACTTTCACCACACCCGAGACGACCCTCTTCCCGCTGCTCCGGCGCCAGTAGGCCGCTCACTGCTTCACTCCGCAACTCACCCCGAGGACCCCGACTCGCGCGATCGGCAGTCCACCGGAGCCGTCAGGCTCGGCCGCGCCCGAAGTCCACACCGTCCCGGGCCGGCCGAGCAGGGCGCACCGGTCGGCCGCAGCCGCTCGGAACGCCGGGACCGTCCTCCCACCCCGCGCTGCCTCGAGAGGTCGTGGCCACCATGCCCAATGCCAGTCCGCCACACGGTCGTCCAAGGGACCAGGACCTCCTGAGGTTCGAGGGGCACCTGGCCCCTGAGTCGTCTGCTTCCTCTGCGGTGCCTGAGCCGCAAGCGGCATCCCTCCTCCCTCCCTGGCTCATGCGCGCGATCGGGTTCCTGTCGTTCTACGACCGGTTCTCGACCGCGCCCATGCTGGTGCTGCTCACCAAGGAGGAGCGGGTTCCGCTCAACAGCGCCGTGCAACTGGTGACGGCCTACGTTCTGCTCTACGCGCTGGGCCAGCCGGTATGGGGCCTGCTCGCTGACCGTCTCGGGCGTCTGACGGTCCTGCGGCTGGCCCTGGTGGGCGCCTTGCTCGGGAGCGCGGCCAGCATCGCCGCGCCGGGATTCGAGGCGCTCCTGGTGTTCCGAGCGGTGACCGGGCTCTTCGTCGGTTCGCTGTTCCCGAGCATGCTGACCATCGTCGGCGACTCCTACACCGGTGCGGCCAGGGCCCGTGAAATCTCCGGCCTCCAGACATTCACCGCCATGGGGACGACGGTGGCGACACTGGCCGCAGGTGCTGTGGCCGTCTGGTTGGACTGGCGTGTCGTCTTTGCCGTGACCGCAGTGGGCGCAGCGACCTTTCTGGCACTCCTGTCGCGTGTGCAGTTGCCGGTCAACACGCGGGCACGCCACGACATACGAAGTGCCTTCACCGCCTGGCCCGTGTGGACCTACGTGCTCGGGCTGCTGGAGGGCGCGATCCTGCTCGGCATCCTCACCTACATCGTCCCCGCGCTGGAGCGGGACGGCTTGTCCCCGGCCCTGGCCGGCGTGGTCGGTGCCACGTACGGTGCCGGCATCATGGGCGGCGCCTACCTGGCCAGGCGTGTTGTGGCACGCGTAGGCCGAACCGTGATGATCGCGATCGGCAGTACGACGCTCTTCGCCGCCTTCCTCGTCGCAAGCCTCTCGCAGGGCGCTCCGGCGCTCACCGTCACATCAGTCCTCATCGGCACGTCGAACGCCTTCCTCCACTCCTCTCTGCAGGGATGGGCCACCGACGTCGCCCCTGCCGCGCGGGCAACGACCGTGTCGTTCTTCGTAGCCTCAGCCTTCCTCGGCAGTTCCGCCGCGACCGGTCTCACTACCGGGCTGACCCGAAGCGGCTTCGGGCCGGTGTTCGCGGCAACGTGCGTCGCCACAGTGCTGCTGGCCGTCCTCGCGGTCGGCAGCCACGCCCTGTGGTCCCGCCGCCGCGCCGGCTGACCCCCGAACCCGTGCCCGAACCCTGGCCGCTTGCACGGGCGACCCGGTGACCTCGCCGTCCTGCGGAGTTGCGCTACGACGCGTTGCCCGAACCGAACCCGTGCACTGACGGTCAAGCGTCGCCCTCCCGCCTCAATAGCGTGATTGATGAGCAACCCACCCGCCGCACATGCCGTACTCCGAGGAGTCCCATGGCCAAGCAGTCCATCGCAGAGCAGTATGTCGACCTGATGGCGCGTGCCGGAGTACGCCGTATCTACGGCGTGGTCGGGGACAGCCTGAACCCCGTCGTCGACGCGATCAGACGGCACAACGGAGTCGAGTGGGTCCAGGTCCGCCACGAGGAGGTAGCCGCCTTCGCGGCCGGCGCGGAAGCCCAGCTCACCGGTCGGCTGGCAGCCTGCGCGGGCTCCTGCGGGCCCGGCAACCTGCATCTGATCAACGGCCTCTACGACGCCCACCGCTCGCAGGCGCCCGTTCTCGCGCTCGCCGCCCACATCCCGAGTGGCGAGATCGGCACCGGCTACTTCCAGGAGACCCACCCCGACCGGCTGTTCGCCGAGTGCAGCCACTACTCCGAGCTGGTCTCGTCAGCACGTCAGATGCCGCGCGTGGTGCAGACCGCGATCCAGCACGCCGTGGGCCGACGCGGTGTCTCGGTCGTGGCCCTGTCGGGCGACACAGCCGCTGAGGACTCCCCGGACGCTGCGCCGGAACTGGCCGTACCGCTGGATCTGCCGGCAATCCGCCCGGGCGACCGGGAACTCATTCGGCTCACGGAACTGGTGGATGCCGCCGATCGCGTCATGGTGTTCTGCGGTCGGGGGGTCGCCGGCGCTCACGCGGAAGTGATGGCCTTCGCCGAGAAGGTCAAGTCGCCGATCGGCCACGCGCTGCGCGGCAAGGAGCACGTCCAGTACGACAACCCGTATGACGTCGGCATGTCCGGCCTGCTCGGTTACGGGGCCGCCTACGACGCCATGCACGAGTGCGACCTTCTGCTGCTCCTCGGCACCGACTTCCCGTACACGGACTTCCTGCCGCGCCATGTGCGGACCGTTCAGGTCGACGTGCAACCCGAGCGGCTCGGACGGCGCACCGGGCTCGAACTTGCCGTGTGGGGAGACGTGCGTGAGACGCTGCGGTGCCTCACCCCAGCGGTGCAGGAGAAGTCCTCGCGCCGTTTCCTCGACCGCATGCTGGAGCGGCACGCCCGCGCACTCGAGGGGGCAGTGAACGCCTACACCCGCCACGTCGACAGACACACTCCCATCCATCCCGAATACGTGGCCTCGGTACTAGACGAAGAGGCAGCCGACGACGCGGTGTTCACCGTTGACACCGGGATGTGCTGTGTGTGGGCGGCACGCTATCTGACGCCGAACGGCCGACGACGCATCCTGGGTTCCTTCGTCCACGGCTCGATGGCCAACGCGCTGCCGCAGGCGATCGGCGCCCAGTTCCTCGACCGGAAGCGGCAGGTCGTCTCCCTTTCCGGCGACGGCGGGTTCTCCATGCTCATGGGCGACTTCCTCACCCTCGTCCAGTACGGCCTGCCGGTGAAGGTAGTCGTCTTCAACAACTCCTCGCTGGGCATGGTCGACCTGGAGATGATGGTCGACGGGCTGCCCCCGCACGGTACGACCTACCCGCACACCGACTTCGCCGCGATCGCCAGGGCGGCCGGGGCGCGCGGTATCCGGGTGGAGAAGCCCGCCGAGGTGCGTGACGCACTGCGCGAGGCTTTTGCCCATGACGGACCCGCGCTCGTCGACGTCGTCACCGACCCCGCCGCGTTGGCCGTTCCCCCGAAGATCACCGTCGGGCAGGTCAGTGGCTTCGCCCTGTCAGCAGGGCGGACGGTCCTGACCGGAGGCGTGGGCCGCATGGCCCACTTGGCTCGGGCCAACCTGCGCAACGTCCCTCGTCCCTGAGCAAGGACGCGTATCCAGGGAAGAGACTGTCGACGGGCACGCGTTCCAGCATCCTCGAAGGAGCTGGAACGGCGTGCTGTCCACCCATAACGCCGCGCTCCGGACGCGGCTCCCCGAGGGGTGAGGGCCGGGCGACAGCACTCCCGCCGCTGCCCGTGTTTCTCAGTCCTGCCTGCCTGTGAGTTCAGCGAGGGCACGGTCCATGTCGATGTGAGGGCTCTCTGTTCCCGGCGGCACGAGTTCATCCGTCCGCCGCAGAAAGGCGGCGACTGTGGACGCCGGGATGTCGACCAGTGCCGCGCCGGCGGCCGACCTCAGCACGATGCACACGGAGGCCGGACGACAATGGCGCTGGGGAATCACCAGCACGTCTCCGGTGCCGGCTGGCCGGTGCAGGCCCTCCGCGAGCAGTGAGCGGGCGAACACCCAGTCCACGGGTCTGGCCGCGGGTGCGCCGAGGGAGAGCCGGACGGCATAGGGGTCGGCCATGTCGTAGTGCAGCTCTGCGGGCAACGGGGCCGACAGCTCGTCCGGGACGCTGACGTACACGGTCACCATGCACATGACCGAGGGAAGAGGCTGGGTCATTTCATTCCCCAACGGTAGCCACCGGAGGTGATTTCCTGTACATCACCCTAAAACCCCAGAGGGAGTTCATGTTGTCGAGGAATGCATGGGATATGGTACGAGAAAGCACCGAGTATCGGTTCAGGTATTGATGATCCCTGCGGGGGACGGGTTGTACGGCGTCAAGGCTTGCGAGTCGCGCCATTCGCGAGGGGACATCCTGTAGGTGGCACGGAACACCCGGCTGAAATGGGCGGCACTGGTGAAACCCCATCGGTGCGCCACCGCGGCGATGGTGGAGTCGGTTGCGCGGCGCGCCAGATCGTGCTCGCACTTCTCCAGGCGACGCCGCTGAATCCACTTGCCGACGGTGGCGTCTTCGCTCTCGAACAGCTTGTGCAGGTAGCGCAGGGATATGTGGTGGGCTTGGGCGATGATCTGCGGGGTCAGATCGGGGTCCGCGAGGTGCCGGTCGATGAACTGCTGGATTCGCAGCAGGAGTGCCCGGTTCCCGCTGGGCGTGTCCATGATCGTCCGGCTGGTCCGCTCGTCGGCGAGTACGCCGAGCAGGTCCACGATGTTACGGGCCATCAACTCGCCGGTGCGTGCCGGGTAGGTTCCCGCGCCGTCCACGAGCCTGGCCAGGAGGGGCGAGAGCAGACCGCCGAGGGGTGTGTCGGGGCCGAGCGGGTATGCCGTGATCTGGGCCACGTCCGACTCTCTTAGGCCCAGAACCTGTCTCGGCAGGACGAGGGACTTCGTGCGGAAGGACTGGGGAAGGTTCAGCCGGACGGGCCGCGCCATGTCGTAGACGAAAATGTCCCCTGGCCCGATGAGAGCTTCACGGCCGTCCTGTTCGAGTCGGGCGACCCCTCTGTCCAGCAGTTTGACCACGACGTAATCGTCTTCCCGGCCCTGAGCGACGAGCCGGCGAGTTCGCAGGGCGGACAGGCAGTCGCCGTCCACAGTGACGGCCTGGAGCCGGCCGAGCGGTGTCGTACGGATCGTGCCGGAACGCACCTCATCGGGAACGGTCATGTCCACGGCGCCGAACGTCTGGGACAGGGCGTCGCGCCAGTACGCCCGCCTGTGGTGGACGGGCAGCGAGCCGGGGGTGTGGAGGACGCCCGAAAGCTGCCCGGGCTCCAGTCTCGATGAATTTGGCGACATGGTCTCCGCCCTTCAACCAGTGTGTTTTCTGGACACTTTTCCAGCGGGCCTGCGGCAGCACATCGCGTGAATCCGCTAGATCAGGGGTGCCAGGACAGGTGGCTGACTCGCGGTGAGGGGCGATGACCGGCTCTGGCCCTTCGACGGCGGTTTCAGCGGCTGAACCGTCTGCGGGTCGACTGCAGACGGGACGGAGACGGGATCGCCTCTTACTACTTGACGGCTCCACTGGTGGCGCCGAAGGCGAAGTAACGCTGGGCGACGGCGAGCAGTACGGCGGCCGGGATGGACGCCAGGACGGCGGTGGCCATGACGGCGTTCCACTGGTTCGTGTGAGCACCCATGTATTCGTAGATGCCCAGGGTGATCGGCCGTACGGTGTTTGTGGTGGTCAGGGTGAGGGCGAAGAGGAAGTCGCTCCAGGTGAAGAGGAAGGTGAAGACGGCTGCAGTGACCAATGCGTTCCTGCTCACCGGGAGGACCACAGAGCGGAAGACGCGCAGCCTCCCGGCGCCGTCCACTCGCGCGGCCTCGATGATCTCCCTGGGAATGCTCTGCATGAACGCACGCATGATGATGATCGCGAAGGGTACCGCGGCGGTGGAGTCGGCGAGGATCAGTCCGAGGTAGGAGTTCAGGAGTCCCAGGTCGTTGTAGGCGCTGTAGAGCGCGTTGGCCACGACGATGCCAGGCACCATCTGTGTGATCAGGACACCGAACAGCACGAGGTTGGTTCCTCGGACGGGGGAGTGGGCCAGCGCGTAGGCCGCCGGGGCGGCGAGCCCGAGGCTGAGGGCGACGCTGCCGAGGGCCACGACGAGGCTGGTGACGATGTTGCGTCCCTGATCGCGGAGCGCGGTGGCGTAACCGCTGAAGTCCGGATGGAGGGGGAACCAGCCTCCCTGCAGTGTGTTGCCCGCGGGCTGGAGGGAGGCGTTCACCATCCAGTAGACGGGAAACATCATCACCGCGACCAGGCCGATCCCGATGATCGTGGAGGGCCAGCCACGGTCGGGTGCGCGCTTCACGCGACCGCCTCCCAGACGTTCCGGGCGCGACGGTTGGCGCGCAGGTAGACGAGGGCGAAGGCCAGCGAGATGACCACGAGTACGTTGCTCATCGCGGCGCCGCGCCCGAACTCGAACTGCTGGAAGGACAGTTCATAGGATTGAGTGGCGATGGTCTCCGTGGCGTTGGCCGGTCCTCCGCCCGTCACCACGAGGATGACGTCCAGCACCTTGACCGTGTAGACCACGCCCAGCACCAGCACGACGCCCACCACGGGCCGCAGCAGTGGCCAGGTGACATGGCGGAACGACGCCACGGGGCCGGCGCCGTCCAGTTTCGCCGCCTCGTGAAGATGCGCCGGGATGTCCTGCAGGCCGCCATACAGGATGGTGGCGTTGAAGGGGATTCCGACCCAGATGTTGACGAGGATCACCGACGCGAGCGCCTGCGAGGTGCCGGTGAGCCAGGGGATGCCGGACGACGAGAGATGGAGTCCGCGCAGCGCGTTGTTGACGACTCCGGTGTCGGGGTCCAGCATCCACTTCCACGTCGTTCCGGAGACCACCAGCGGCAGCAGCCACGGCAGCAACAGGAGCCCCCGCAGAACGCGGCCGAGCGGGAAGCGGCGTTGGAAGAACAGGGCGAAGGCCAGGCCCAGCACGAACTGCCCGAATACGGAGCCGGCGGTGAACAGAACCGTGGTCAGCAGGGCCTTGGGGAACAGGTCCGACGAAAGCACCTTCGAGTAGTTCTGCAGCCCCGCGAACGGCGCCGAACCGGTGTAGAACGTCGTGGTCGTGTACTGCTGGAAGCTCATCACGAGGTTCTTGGCGATCGGGTAGCCGAAGAACAGCAGCAGGTATGCAGCGGCGGGCACGATGAACATCCACTGGGCGAGCCGCTCCCAACGGCGTGCCCGGATCAGTGCCCTGTCCTTGCGGTGCTTGTCGTCCTCCTCCGCCGCGCCGGTGACCGGCGCCCCCGCGGCGACAGCCCCGTCTTCCGCTCCGGTGTCCACCCGGAGGGTCGGGCACCGGTCAGGAACCGGTCGCGATCCGCTGCGCATGCTTGAGCGCCTCCTGCGGTGTCTGCTCACCGGTCAGCGCGGACTGGACCGCGGTGTATATCCCGGTCGCTGCCTCGGGCCACTTGACGCCGAGTCGGCTGGTGCGGGCCCGGGCCGCTTCCACGCTCTCGACGAAGGCAGCCATCGACGGGACCTGCTCGGCATACTGGGCAGCCGCCGCTGGGCGGGAGGGCACGGTGAAGTGCTGCTCGGCCAGCGTGAGCATGTTCGTGGAGTCGTTCAGGCAGGCGAGGACCTGGGCGGCCTTCTCCTGCCTGGCCTTGGAGTTATTCTGAGGGACCGTCCACACCTCACCGCCGAGGGGTGTGACAGGAGTCTGCCCCGCCTGCGGGACGGGGATGGTGGCCACCCCCCAGTGCAGGTTCTTGTCCTCGTTCAGGGCGGGGATCCGCCAGGGCCCGTTGATCATCATCGCCGTCCTGCCGGCGACGAACTGATCATGGACGTCGGCCTGTGTCCAGTTCAGCACGGACTTCGACATGGATCCGCTTTTCACCAGGTCGACCCACAGCTGGAGTGCCTGCGCGGCCTGCGGGGTGTCCAACTGGCTCTCGTCCCCGCCGTTGGACCACAGAAAGGGCAGGAACTGCCAAGTGCCCTCAAAAGTGGCGTTGGCGTCGACCGCCATCCCGTAGCGCCCCGGGCGGGTCAGCTCGGCCGCCGCAGCCTGCAGTTCGGCCCAGGTCCTCGGAACGTCGACACCCGACTCGGCAAGCATGTCCTTGTTGTAGAAGAGGGCGATCGTGCTGACATCGGGCGCCAGTCCGTACACCTTTCCCTCGTAGGTGCCCGCCGACAGGATGCCCTTGGCAAAGCCGCTGGAGTCGATGCCGTACTGGCCCAGCGGTGTCAACGCGCCGGTCTGCGCGATCCGCTGCAGGTCCGGGTTGTCCAGCATCAGCAGGTCGGGAAGGGTCCGCGACGACGCCTGCTGAAGGACCTTGGGGACGAGCGAAGCCCCCGGAACGCTCGTCTGCTCGACCGTTACGCCGGCGGTCTTGCCGCAGGCGGTGAGTAGATCGCCCCATTGGGTGTGTTCGGGATCGTCGGTGTAATAGTCAAGGACGGTGATGGAGGTGACCTTGCCTGTGGCGGACCCGGGACCGGTTTTTCCACCGCACCCGGTGACGGCAAGCAAGAGAGCGACGCTTCCTACCCTCAGGCAGGCGGCGATCCGCTGCGCCCGGGGCATGGCTGATGAGATCATGGAGGTGCCTTTTGCCGAGGAACGTCGGTTCGGCGGAGTCCGGTGTGCCATCAAGACGGTCCATTCCGGCATCTTCCGTTCGAACGTATGTTATAGGGTCCCGGTGGTCGATGGCAGGGGTCCTCGGAAGATCGCTTTCGCAGAAGACAGCAGTGGCGCGGGCTGCACGAATATCCTTCGGTGGCCTCCTTCACCTGTTCAGACGGGTTGCGGAAGCCGGTCGCCGTCATCGCAGCCATTGCCCTGTTCTGCGGCCTCCCGGATCATCGCCACCACCGCGCCGGGCTGTGACAGCACAACGGCATGCGACCCGTCCAGCACGTACTCGGTGGCCGCCATGCGTTGCGCCATGAAGCGCTGAGCACTGGGGCTGAGCATCCGGTCGGCGGTCGCGATGGCGTACCAGGACGGCTTCGAGGCCCATGCCGGCGTGCCCGATCTACTGGTCAGGGCGCCGCAGGCGATCGGGCGTTGCGCCACGGACATCACATTCCTGGCGCGGGGCGCCAGGTCGGTGGCGTACACCAGCGGGAACCGATCCTTATGGACGTACATCTCGCGTTCCGAGCCGCTGGAAGACTGGGCGGGGAGGGCGGCGGTGACGGTCGCGTCGGCCACCGGAACGGGGGCAAAGCGGTTCGTGATGTCCATGACGCACTCGCCCTCGTCGAGGCCGAACGCCGCGACATAGCACAAGGCCACGACGTTGTCCCCGTCGGTAGCGGCGTGCGTGATGACCGCGCCACCGTAGCCGTGGCCGACCAGCACGACGGGGACATCGATGTCGCGCACCACGCTCCTGACGTAGGCGGCGTCCTGCGGCAGGCCGCGCAGCGGGTTCGCCGGAGCGCACACGGTGAATCCGGCGGCGTGCAGAAGGCTGATGACCTCCGCCCAGGACGAGGCATCAGTGAACGCTCCGTGCACAAGCACGATGGTCGGTGGTACGCGGGTGGGCCTGTGCATGCAAGTGACCTCCGACTGAGTGTGGGATGCCCCCAGCCAAGGGCATCCAGGTGTGGCAGGGCATCGCGTGAACGTACCAACCGGTCCGCTCAGCAGTCGGGCAAGGCCGTCACCAGGTTCGCAAGCTGAACACGCGAGTTGACCGAAAGTTTGTGGAAGACGGAGGTCAGGTGAGTGTTGATCGTGTGAGGGGAGACGACGAGCAACTCGGCGGCCGACCGGTTGGTGTGGCCCTCGGCGACAAGGTGCGCGATCCTCTTCTCCGAGGCCGTGAGGGCCTCCCATCCCTGCACGGGGCGATCGGGGGTCGCTGCCCTGCGGCCGCCGTTCCCGGCACCGTCCAGATCACGCTGTACGTGTGCCACTGCGGCGTGGGCGCCTGACGCGGCGAACATGCCGCGGGCGTGCGTCAGCGCGGCCACTGCCTCGGGTCTCCGGCCGGCTGTCAGGAGTGCCTGTCCGAGATCGGCGTAGGCCGTGGCCCTGACCAGCGGGCGAGGGCTCGCCTTGAGCAGTTCCACCGAGTGTTCGAGCATGCCGAGATCGTTTTTCACCAGTCCCAGGGACTGTGCCGCGATCCCCAACGCGGTGGGCACGGCCGGGTTGCGTTCGGCATGGGCTTCGGCCTGTGCGGCCAGGTCCTCGGCGAGTGTGCGGTCCGCGCCTCGCAGGGCTATGCGTATCGCGCAGTCCACCCGGGTGCGCAACAGCCGCCAGCGCATGAAGGAACCTTCCAGCTGTACTTGCCGCACCTTGTCGACGGCCAGGCCGATGTCCCCGTCGGCCTCGGCGTGGACCGCTTCCAGGAAGCGCACCGCGGCTGTGTTGCCCGGGGTCGGTTTGGCCGCCAGTCTTTGCTGCGCTGCGGCCAGGTGCTGTCGCGCCGCTGTCCGATCGCCGCGCAGAAGGGCGATCGTGGAGCGGATCACCCGGGCGTTCACCTGCTGGACGGGTACTTGTACGTCGTCTTCCAGGCGCTCCATGGTCGCGAAACCGGCGTCGGCGTCGTCGAGGTGGCCGAGTCCCAGATCGTGCCCGCCCTGCGCCCACAGCATCATTGCCTGACGCATCGCCCTGGCGTTGTCCGTTGCGCGCAGGAGCAGTCGTTCGCTGGACTCGAAGTCGTCCACGTGCTGGTGTGCCACGATCTCTTCGGGAAGGAAGGCAGGATCGACGGCGCTGAGCGCGTCGAAACGTTCCAGCGCGACGGCGTTCTCGCCCGCGTTCTGCGCGATTTCGCCGAGCCCGAACAGGGCCAGGAGGCGCGACTCGCGGTCACCGGCCGCGGTGGCGGTACGCAGCGCGGCCTCGCCGGCCTCACGCGCTGCGACAAGATCGTTGTCCCGGGACAAGGCCAGCGCACGCAGTGCGGCCAGCCTCGCCTCGATCTCCGGGGCGGCGCCTCCTATGGTGAGGGCCGTTTCGGCCCGGCGGCGCAACTCGTCGGTGAGATCCATGTTCCACAGCGTCTCGCCGAGGGCGGCCTGCAGCCGGCTGAATGTCTCCAGCGGTGGTCGGCAGGCCAGCAGCCGGTCGCCGGCCGACAGCGCCTCGCGGTTCCTGCCGGCACGCGTCAAGCAGAGGATCGCCTGCTCACCCACTGCGAACGTCAACGGCTGTGCGGACGGCACCAGTTCCAGGGCACGCGTCATCAGGTCGGCCGCGAGGCCGGGCGTGACCGGCAGTACGTCGTCAGCGGCTCGACGCAGCAGCGCTACGGCTTCCTCGTCTCGGGGCAGGGCTCCCCGGAGGATGTGCGGCACCACGTCGATCGGCTGGTGGCCCGCCGAGACCAGGCGCCGGGCAGCGTCCCGGTGCAGGGCCTTCCGGGCTGACGGCGGGATGTCGGCGTAGACGGCCTGGCGCAGCAGATCGTGCCGGAAGACCAGATGGTCGCCGTCGTCGTCCAGGAGCCCGGCGCGCACGGCTTCCTCGAGCGCGGCGATCAACGTGGCGGTCGATTGGCCGCAGAGCGCGGCGGCGTCCTGGAAGCCGAACCTGCGTCCCAACACCGCCCCCATCTGGAGGAAGCGCAGCGTTCTGGGCTGCAGGGACCTGAGTCTGCCGCGCACACCCACCACGAGCCCTTCGGGCACCAGCCCGTCCGGTGTGGTCCGCACTCCCGCGAGCATCTCGACCGCCAGAAACGGGTTCCCGCCGGCTCCGTCGAGCAAGTCCCGTACCTGCCCGTCAACCGCTGCCCCGAGTTCGTCGCCGGCCAGCTGGTCGATTGCCGCGCCGGACAGCGGCCCCAAGGGCACAGTGACCGTCCTCAGGTTGCCGATCGAGGCCGCGACGACCTCGTCGGCCGGACCGGCGGGCTCACGTCGCGCGGTCAGCATCCACAGGACTGGCGAGGTCCGCAATCGTGTCGGAAGCTGTTTCAGGGCAAAGCGGCTCAGCGGGTCGGCCCACTGCACGTCGTCCAGGGCGATCAGCACCGGCATGCTGCCTGCTCTGTTCTCGATTGCCTCCGCCAGGCGCTCCACCAGCCAGATCCGCTGATCGTGTTTGCGGGGGAGGTCGACAAAGGCGTCGCCGGACAGGAGCGGTTGATCGCCGTGCAGGATGCAGGCAGTCAACGACGAGAGCGGCACGATGTGATGCAGCTCATCGGCCTTGCCGAGGGCGACCGAGAATCCCGCTGTCGCGGCCCTGGCGACGACCTCGGAGAGGAGCGTCGTCTTGCCGATACCCGGTTCCCCCTGGATCAGCACCAGGCCGCCGCTTCCGGTGTGGGCCACAGACGCAATCAGCGCCTCCAGCTCTTCGAGCTCCGCCTCCCGGCCGCGCAGACCGCTGCGGGTCACCGATCCGCCTGATCCCGCCACTCATGCCCCCTCCCGCCCGAACCGGCCGGCGAGGCCTGGCTCAGCCCATGCCGGAGGACGACTGCGTCGCCTGCCGGTGCCTGAGGTCGTATTTCCGGAGGGACCGGGCAGACGCGTCGGGCAGTACATCCCAGTCCGGTCTTGAGAATCCTGCCAACGAGCCATGCGCGCGCGCATCACACGTGTCCGGCTGATCGCCCGGGGGGCGTGGGATGCGAAGCCTTCACTGTCCGTGTTCGCGGGCATCCACCAGGCGGGCGAGTTCGACCCGGGAGGTGATGTCGAGTTTGGTGAACGCGTGCCGCAGGTGTGAACTCACGGTGTGTGGTGAGATCGCGAGGCGTTCCGCTGCCTGGCGGTTCGTCAGCCCCTGCGCCACCAGACGGATCACCGCGACCTCGGAGGCGGTCAGCTCGGGCCACACCTTGACGGCCCCCTTGGATGTCGCGCGGCGCCTGGGCGCCCCCATGGCCCGCAGGCGGCGCCGTACGCGTGCGGCGTCCCGCTCGGCGCCGGCCTGGGTGTAAAGGTCGAGTGCCTTGTCGAGGTGGGGCACGGCATGGATGGCGCGTCGTGCGGCCAGCCCGCGCCCGGTGTCTTCGAGCGCCGAGGCCCGCGGAAGCAGCCGGGGGATACCGTCGTACAACTCGACGGAGCGCAGGAGGAGGGCGACGTCGTTGTCGAGCAGCCCCCGGGCGTGCGCGGCTGCCGCTGCCAGGATCGGGAACTGCGGGTTGCTGGCTGCGCGGCGCTCCGCCACGGCGACACAGGCCGCGGCACGCTCAGGTGTACCCGCCCGCAGGGCCATGCGGACGAAGACGGGCGCGTCGGCCGGATCGTCCGGGCTGGCCAGAGAGGGACCCTCCAGGTCGAAGGTTCCGAAGGATTCGTCGAGGAGCGTCATGGCCGTACCAGGATCGTCCTCGGCGTCCGCCACGAGCGCCAACAGCCAGGAGCCGACGTTGCGTACGAGGATGGCCGGGTCGTTCAGCATTCGCTTCACATCGGTCGCGTACGCTCTCGCGGCCGTCAGGTCGTTCGTGTGCAGAGCGGCGCGTACCAGCGTGTAGAGGAGGGTGGCGTCGGCGAAGTTGCCCATGCCCAGCTCGTCGGCCATCGCGGACGCGGCCTCGGCCTCGGCACGTGCGTCTTCCAGCTGACCCGCGTCCAGCAGGACTCGGGACCTGTTCATCATCCACATGCCCATCGCCGCGGCCTGGCCCTGCCGCTGCGTCTCGCGGATTCCGGCCTCGGACTCCGCCAGCGCCGCGTCCGGGCGGCCTGCCGCGTTCAGCAGGAACGCCTTCCACAGAGCCTCCGGCACCCACAGCGAATGCTCGATCCCGACTTCTGCCGCCAAGGCGGCGCCCCGGTCCGCCTGAGTGAACGCGCTGCGGAAGTCCGTCCGGTAGAACTGCACGACCGAGTCGACGGCGATCGCCGTGGCCTCGGCGACCCTGTCCTGCGCATCCGCAGCGGCCTCGATCGTAGCTGTGACTGCTGCGGCCGTCGCCTCGAAGTCCCCGACCATGGACAGATTGAGGCACTGCAGCGCCAGCAGTTGGGCCCGCAAGGAGGGAGGGATGCCGGGTAGGGCGGCTCCGGTACCTGCTTGGCGCGCGGCCTCTGTGAAGTCGTACTGGCTGGATACGCGCGCCACGCCGAGCCGCACCCGCGCCTCGGCCTCCGGCGGCATGGTCCCGGGCAGCGCGGTCGCGGCAAGCGCGCGGGCCTGTGCGGCCTGGCCGGTCTGCCAGAGAAGCAACATCGTCTCGGCCATGATCTCCGGCCGGCCCGGGGCTTGCTCGGCGGTGAGTTCAAGGGCCTGGCGGCTGAGTTCCACCGCCGACGAAGGCGCGGATGTCGTGAGTTCGGCCGCGGCGGCCCGCAGTAGTTCCACGGCCTTGCGGTCGCCCGGCTCCGCACTGTCCACGAGCAGGGCGGCCGCCTCGGTCACCGGTGCCCCGCGCGCCACCAGGAGGTCAGCGGCATGGCATCGCAGAGCACGGCGTACGGACACGGGCAGGCTGCCCTCGACGGCCTCGCGGATCAGGTCGTGGCGAAACAGCAACCGGCCGTCCCGTTCGACGAGCAGATGAGAGTTGAGTGCCTCCTCCACCGGTGCGATCAGCGCCGCCGTCGGTTTGTCGAGCAGCTCGGCCAGGAGGCCGATGGTGATCGTGCGGCCCACGGCGGACGCGGTCTGCACGATCTCACGGGTCGGTTCGGAGAGCTGGTCGAGACGCTGTCGTACGGAGGTCTGGAACCGAGCCGGAAGACGTCCGCCCTTCAGACGGGCGACGTCGTTCTCGACGATCACCGAGTCTTCGTCACGCATGCCGCGGAGCAGCTCCACCAGGAGCAGGGGTACGCCCTCCGCGCGCCGGGCGGCGTTCAGCGTCGCGGAGTCCGGAGCGGCTCCGAGTACGTCCTCGGTGATCTGGGCGACCGCGGCGTCGGCAAGCGGCCCGATCCGGAGCCGATGGGCGCCGGCCTGATCCAGTCGGGCGAGCGTCGTGAGCACGCCGGGCGTCCTGGTACCGCTGCGGACAGCAACCAGCCACAGGATCGCGTGGGAGGACAGCCGGGCGGAGAGCGTGTGCAGGGCGAGGAGCGTCACATCGTCCAGCCACTGGACGTCGTCCAGGGTGATGACCAGCGGATTGTTGAGTGCCGCCTGCTCCAGCCGGTCCTGCAACTCCTGCAGCAGCCAGAACCGCTGCTCGGGCGCGGCCGCGAGGTCACGCAACTTGTCGGCGCTGAACAACGGCTCGGGGCCGCTCAGCAGACCGTCCAGCAGCGGGCCCAGCGGGACGAACTGACCGTCAGGGTCCGCACCTCCCCGGAAGACCTTCAGTCCGCGGAACATCGCGACGGCCTGTGCCTCCGCCAGGAGACGGCTCTTGCCGCTGCCGGGTGCGCCTTCGACGCACACGATGCCACCACGGCCCTGAGCCAGCGCGGCGAACCTCGCGCTGATGAAGTACAGCTCCTCGTCCCGGCCCCGTACCGGGGGCTGTACGTCGCCGGCTCCGTCGGTCGCGAACGGGGGCTGGAATCGGTCCAAGGTGGTCCTGTGCGCGTGAGTGCCGGAAGGCGACGGAATGTCTGGAACCGGCTGAGTGCCACAGTGTGGCATGTCCGTTCCGCCGGATAACAGCACCGTCCCACCACGCGAGATGCACCTCTCACCTGCTATTTGATCCGGGCCGGGGCGTCTGACGACCTTACGGGCTCGCTGTGCCCGGCCCCGCCGCCGCACGCTGTCCGGTTTCGGTTGTCCAGTAGAGGAGGGCGACGACGGGGAGGGCGGCGCCGAGGGCCGTGAGGGCGGTCCAGCCTCCGGAGTGGTAGACGACGGAGCCGAGCTGGGAGCCGACCGCGCCGCCGGCGAAGAACGTGGCGATGAAGACGCTGTTGAGGCGGGCGCGCGCGGCGGGGTCGAGCTGGTAGATGGTGTGCTGGCCGAGGATGAGGGTGGTCTGTACGGCCATGTCGATGAGGATCGCGGCCAGCGCGATAAGTACCACGCTGTGTCCGCCGAACCCGGCGAGCGCGAAGGCCAGGGAGGTGACCACGAAGGCGATGCCGGTCATGGGGCGCAGGAGCCCCCGGTCGGCCCAGTGCCCGGCGAGCGGGGCGATGGCCGCTCCGGCGGCGCCGACGAGGGCGAACACGCCGACACCGACCGGGGAGTAGTGGAAGCGGGGACCGGTGAGGACGAAGGAGACCGTGGTCCAGAAGGCGCTGAAGGCGCCGAACATCGCCGCCTGGTAGAGGCCGCGGCGCAGTAGCGCAGGGTGTGTGCCCACCAGCCGGGCGGTGGAGCCCAGGACCTGGTGGTACGGGATGGTGGTGGTGGGCGCGTGCTGGGGCAGGGCCGCGCGCAGGGCCACGGCGAGTACGGCCATCAGAGCGGCGGAGCCGAGGAAGACGGTGCGCCAGCCGGCGAGGTCGGAGACGAGGCTGCTGAGCGTGCGGGAGAGCAGGATGCCGGTGAGCAGGCCGCTCATGACCCGGCCGACGATGCGCCCGCGGGCGTGGTCGGGGGCGAGGCTGGCGGCGAACGGCACGAGGATCTGAGCGACGACCGAGGTGGCGCCGCTGATCAGGGAGGCGATCAGCAGCATGGGGAAGCTGGTGGCGAGGCCGGCAGCCACGAGGGCGAGGGTCGTGACCGTCAGCAGGGCGGTGATCAGGTTGCGCTTTTCCAGCCGGTCGCCGAGTGGGACCAGGAAGATCATGCCGATCACGTAGCCGACCTGGGTGAGTGTGATCAGTGTGCCGACGGTGGCCGTGCTGGTGTGGAAGACACCGCTCAGCGAGGACAGCAGGGGTTGGGCGTAGTACAGGTTGGCGACGGTCATGCCGGAGGCGACGGCCAGGAGCGCGACCAGCCAACCCGGCACGCCGTGCTCACGGGCCGTCGGCGAGGCCCGGAGTTCGGAAGATGCGGACATGCGTACCTTCTTGACGGGGTGAGCCGGGAGACCGGCGTGGGCGGAAGCGCTGTGGGGCAGCCGGCGGTTTCTTCGGTGCCGTCACGCGGGCACAAGCGTGGATCTGACCCTCAGCGCTTCCTCGTCGGAGGCGGTGCCGCGGGACGTCAGCGCGCCAGCACGGTCTCCAGCCACTGCAGGACTTCCGGGGTCACAGGCTCGGCTATGTCGGCGAATTCGTCGTGCTTCTTGAGGAACTTCGCCACATAGGGGCAGACCGGCACGATGCGCTTCCCGGAGCGGCGTACGTCGGTCAGGGCCTCTTGGACGAGGATCGACGCCAGGCCCTGCCCGGCGAAGGCGTCGTCGATTTCGGTGTGGTGGAAAACACGCCGGTCGTGGTGGTCGCGGTACGCGGTGAGGCCGGCGATTTTGCCGTCGACCATGATTTCGTACCGGTGCTTGGTGTCCACTCGCCGGACGGTCGGGGCGGTGGCGGGCTGTGTCATCGTGTGCCTTTCGGTGGCGCCTGCGGTTCTTGCGTGGCGCTGGCAACCGGCGGGGGCAGGCGACGTCAGCCGCAGTCGCCCGCACCCCGCGCGGGGCTCAGCTCGTCGGCGGTGCCCAGGAGGCATCGGGGGTCGCGAGACGGTAGGTGGTCACCGCGGTGACCAGGAGCAGCAGCAGGGCCAGTCCAAGGGCCGCCGTCAGCTGCCCGTGCAGGACGAGTTCCGCGCCGGCCAGCGCGCCGAGGAACATCGCCAGCACGGCCAGGACCCGTCGGCCGGGCCGTGGTGCCGTGCCTCCGGCCAGAGTGGAGTCGGCCGCGAGTCCGGTCAGGGTGAGGGTGAGCACGGTGGTGGTCATGTCGGGGACGCCGAGGCGCCGTGCAACGGCGTTCTGCAGCCCCATGCCCAGGCCCAACAACACGATCAGGGTGTACTGGACGGTCGTGGTGACCCGGCCGTCGGTGACGGCCGCGAAGATGGTGGCCGCGGAGGCCAAGGCCGTCTGGACGCCCGTGGACACGGCCAGCAGCCGCCCGCGATGGGCCGCGAGGCGGACGGCGACGCGGCCTCCTGAGAGTGCGCCGGCCAGGAATGCCGCCAGCGACACGACGGACGCCAGGGCGGACAGCCCCTGGGCTCCGGCCAGCGCGAAGCCGAGGAAGACCACATTGCCCGTCATGTTGGCGACGAAGACATGCCCGAGCCCGAGGTAGGTCACCGCATCGACCACGCCGGTGACCACGGTCAGCGCCAGCATCAGCGGCGGCAGCGGGCCGTGCCGGTCGGCACGGGGCGGCACGAGGGTGCGGGCCGCGTCAGTCAGCAATGCGCGCATGGGCCACGACCTTTCGAGACGGGCGGTGCAGGAGTACGCGCGTGAGCAGCCCGCTCGCGAGGCCGAGCACGATCGTCGCGACCGGGAGCCACACCGGCCAGGAGTTCAAGCCGACCGCGTGGTCGGCGGACCAGCGGCCGGGGCCCGTGAGGGACAGTGCCCCGGTGACGACGACCACCACCAGGGGGTACTCATAACCGTCGTTCTGCACCCACAGTCCATTCCGCCACTTGACGGTGATCGCGACGGTCATCACACCGATGGCGACCATGGCCGCCATCGGTGTGAGTGCCCCGAGAACCAGGAACAGGCCAGAACCGATCTGGCCGGCACCGGCCGCCCCTGCGGTGAGCGAGCCTCCGCGAAACCCGTCGTGGCGGAACTCCTCGATTCCACCTGTCCAACCGTGGCCTCCGAGACGGAAGCTCACCTTCTGAACTCCGTGGCCGGCGATGAGCAGGCCCATCGCCACCCGGAGGACCAGTAGCCCGGTGTCCATTGCTGTCGTTCCTGTTCCTGGGTCTCAGTCCCGTGGGGAGGGGGTCAGCCGGCGGCGTGGGCGCCGATGATGGCCTGCGCGTAGACGATGCCGAGGCCGTAGGCGCCGCCGTGCTCCTTGACCACTTCGGTGACCGGCACGTAGGTCTCCGTGCGGGCCCAGTCCCGCTGCAGCTCCAGCAGTACCTGGACCCAGGTCACCGGTACGGCACCGGCCTGGACCATGCGCTGGATCGCGTTTTCGTGTGCCTGCGGGCTGACACCGCCGGACGCGTCCGTCACCACATAGACCTCGTAGCCCTGGCCAAGGGCGGAGAGCGCGGGCAGAACGATGCAGACCTCGGTCCACAGACCGGCGAAGACGAGCTTCTTGCGACCGGTTGACTTGACGGCTTCGACGAAGGCGACGTCCTCCCAGGCGTTCATCGTGGAGCGATCGATGATCTCGTTGTCGGGGAAGACGGCCGGGATCTGCGGCATGATCGGGCCGGAGAAGGCCTCGGCGGCCACAGTGCTGAGAACGACCGGGACTTCGAAGACCTTGGCTGCCTTCGCCAGGCCCACGGTCGCGTTGACTATCGCGGTGCGGTCGCCGCTTCCGGTGCCGAAGAACATCTGCGGCTGGTGATCCACGAACAGGATCGCGCAGTTGTCCGGGGTGAGCAGCCCGGGGGCGGGGGTTGCGGTGACGTCAGCGATGTCGACCATGAGAGAGAACCTTTCGTGAACGGTGAAGCGGACTGCTGTCCGCGGTGCCACGGGGAGCGTCCGGTGGAAGGACTCGGGTGGGTGCGCCCGGGCAGGGGGCTCTGAAGGGCCGCCTACCGGGAGTTCAGGGGGAGAAGCAGGGATCGAAGAACGTGCGCGAGGCGTCCGGGGCGAGGCCGCGTCGGGCACGCCACAGGAGGTGCTCTTCCGACTCGGCGATGGCCTGGCCGAGCAACTCCGCCTGGCGGACGCCCGGCAGGCCCGACCGAGGGCTGGACCGGTAGCCGCCGAATTGCGCGACGGGACTCCATGAGGGGCTGATGGCGGGCAGTTCTTCGTCAAGGCCCTCGTACTCGGCGGCGGCGTGGACTATCCGGCCACCGACGACGGTCAGCACCGACTCGATATGGGGGATGTCCTGCTCCGGCACGGTGAAGTAGTCGTCGGACAGGATCGCCAGGTCCCCGAGGAAGCCGGGTCGCAGGATGCCCTTGACCTCCTCCTCGCCGGTCAGCGCGGCACCGGCCTTTGTGTACATGGCGAGTGCGGTTTCCCGGTCGACACGGTTCTGCGGCGGCCGGAGGACGGCGCCGCCGAGCGTACGGCCGGTGACCAGCCAGTGAAGGGCGACCCAGGGGTTGTAGGTGGACACCCGGGTGGCGTCGCTGCCGGCGCCGACCGTGAGCCCGCGCTCCAGCATGGCCCGCACCGGGGGAGCCTCCGCGGCGGCGCCGAGGCCGTACCGCCGGGTGAACGCCTCGCCCTGGAACGACATCCTGTTCTGCACGGACATCGCCCCGCCGAGGGCCGCGACACGGTCGAGGCTGTCCCGTGAGACGGTCTCGGCGTGGTCGAACAGCCACCTGTTCCCGCCTGGGAACAGCCCTTCCGCGGCGAGCTTCTCGAACACCGCCAGGTCGCGCCTGATGGTCTCGTCGTAGGTCGCGTGCAGGCGGAAGCCCCAGCCGTGCTCCATGAGGAGGCGGACGGCCTTCTCGAACTCGGCCTCGTAGTGGCGGCCCAGTTCGGGGCGGGGCTCGGCGAAGTTCTCGAAGTCGGCGGCGGCCCAGATCAGATTCTCACCGGCGCCGTTCAACCGCAGCCACTCGTCCCCGTCCTCGGGGCGCACCATCTCGATCCAGCGGGCCAGGTCGTCGAGTTCCTGGCCGGGGGTCTGCGGGAACAGGTGGTAAGCGATGCGCAGCGACAGCAGGCCCTCCTGGGCCAGCTCGGTCACCACGCTGTAGTTGTCGGGGAAGTTCTGGAAGCCTCCGGCAGCGTCGATCGCGGAGGTCAGCCCGAATCGGTTCAGCTCGCGCAGGAAGTGCCGGGTGGAGGTCTTCTTGTCCTCGTCCCCAAGCGTCGGAGCCTTGGCGAGAGTGGAGTAGAGGACCAGCGCGCTCGGGGCGGCCAGAAGCATGCCGGTGGGCTCGCCGCCCCTGCCGCGTACGATCTGTCCCCCTTTGGGTTCAGGAGTGTCCCTGGTGTAGCCGACGGCCTGGAGCGCCGCCCGGTTCAGGATCGCCGTCTGGTACAGGTGCAGGACGAACACGGGGGTGTCCGGTGCGGCTGCGTTCATCTCTGAGGGGGTGGGCAGCCGCCGCTCGGCGAACTGCTCGGCGGACCAGCCGCCCACCACGCGCACCCACTGGCCCTTGGGGGTCCTGGCCGCCTGCTCGCGCAGCATCGCCAGGCCCTGGCGCAGCGATGTCACGCCGTCCCAGCGCAGTTCGAGGACGTAGTTCAGGCCACCCCGGATCACGTGCAGGTGGGCGTCGTTGAGGCCGGGGACCACGCGTCGGCCCAGGGCATCGACGACAGTGGTGGCGGGGCCGACGAAGGGAGCGATGTCGGCGTCGTCACCCACGACCGCGACGCGGCCGTCGCGGATGGCGAGAGCTCCGGCATGCGGGCGGCTGCTGTCTCCGGTGTGGATCTTTGCATTGCGGACGATTACGTCAGCGGCATCGTCGGCGGCGCGGGGAATCAGCCCGCCGACCGGCATCGTAGGCACCTCGAAGGACTCCTCATGGCGATGGCGGATTCCCATGGAATTCCGGGTTCCGGCATGTGCGGATGGCGGTGGTCGAGCGGGCTAAACAGGGATGGACGGGCCAGGTCGCCCGTTGGAGCACCACGTTAGGGCTCCCGGAATTCACCTGTTGCCTGGCGGCGCATAGCCATCAGTCCGGACGTGCACTGGGGTGCGGCGAATCTCCCGCTCAGTGCACCGAGAGATCAGAGGCGATGCGCTGGCGGTATAAGTATGCCCACCAGCGGTCCTAGGGTGACCGCAGGAGTCTGCTGATTCCCCTAGGGCCTCCGCGGCAGCGTCACAGCCGGTGCCCCGGGCTGGACAATTGGCGGGTCCGCTTCGACCCGTGCGGCCGGGGCTGCCGGCTCCCGAAACCAACCGAAAGGAGACTCTGTGGCCTCGCCCGCAGTGGTGGAGATCTCGCGATGGCAATTCGCCGTTACTGCTGTGTTCCATATGAGCTTCCCCGCGTTGACCGTCGGACTCTCCCTCTTCCTGGCGGTGATGTACACGGTCTACGTCAGGACCGGAAATCCGCTGTACCTGCAGATATTCCGTTTCTGGAAGAAGATATTCGCGGTCGGATTCGGCCTCGGTGTGGTCGCCGGTACGGTCATGACCTTCGAGTTCGGTCTCAACTGGGGCCGATACGCCCATGCCGTCGGGCCGATCCTGGGTGTCACGATCGGAATGGAGGTCATTACGGCCTTCTTCCTGGAGGCCGGGTTCATCGGCATCATGCTGTACGGCGACGGCAGGGTGCGCCCCCGGACCATGGCGTTCGCCTGCTGGATGATCGTCTTCGGCACCCTGCTGTCCACGACGTGGATCCTGTCGGCCAACAGCTGGATGCAGGATCCCGTGGGCTTCACCGAGGTCAACGGCCAGTTCCGGGCAAGCGACTGGTGGCAGGTGCTGTTCAACCCGGCGTTTTCCTACCGGTACCCGCACATCCTGCTCGCCGTTCTGATCAGCGCCTGCTGGTTCATCGGCGGAATCGCCGCCTGGTATCTGCTGAAGCACCGGGCGCTGCCCTTCGCCCGCCGTACGCTGTCCATCGCCCTCGGGGTGCTGGCCGTCCTGATGCCCGTTCAGCTGTACGTGGGTGACTCGACGGCCGCGTTCATGGGCGCACACCAGCCGGCGAAGCTGGAGGCGTTCGAGGGCAACTGGAAGACCGACAACAACGGCTACAACCTGCTCGTGGTACCGAACACGGACAAAGGCCGGAACGAGCTCCAACTCGGGATACCACGCCTGGGCGCTGTCATCGGCAAGGACCTGACCGGGAAGGCGAACGTCCCCGGGCTGTTGCAGACACCGAAGGCCGATCGCCCCAACATGTGGTCGGCCTTCTACGGATTCCGGACGATGTACTTCACCGCTCTGGCGATGTTCGCCATGGCCTTCGCCGGAGTCGTGCTCCGGCTGCGTGGCCGGCTTTTCACCGCCCGGCGGTTCCACCGGCTGATGGTCTGGATGGCCCCCGCCGGTGTCATAGCGATCAGCGGCGGCTGGATCACGGCGGAGACCGGCCGGCAGCCCTGGGTGGTCTACGGCCTGATCCGCACGAGCGACGCCGCCTCCCATCTCTCCCTCGGCGCCGCCGTCACCAGCCTCGTCGGCTTCGTCGGCGTCTACGCACTGCTGCTCGGCCTGTGGATCCGCTACATCGTTCACACGGTACGGGCCGGGCCCGAACTCCTGGTGGCGGACGTCGGCCCCACCGTCATCCCGTCCGAGGTGAAGCATGCTTGAGTACGCGTCGTACGCCCTGGTCCTGTTCGCCCTCGGTGCCTATCTGCTGCTCGACGGCTACGACCTGGGCATCGGCATCCTGAGCCTGTTCGACCGCAGCGACCTGCGGCGCAAGGAGTACAACGAGCTGATCGCGACGGCCTGGGACGCGAACGAGAGCTGGCTCATCCTGGCCGGTGTGGCGTTGTGGGCGGGCTTGCCCAGTGTCTACGCCACTGTGCTGCCGGGCCTCTATCTGCCGCTCGTGGTCATGCTGCTTGCCATCGTGCTGCGCGGCGCGGCCATCGAACTGCAGAGCGCCGCCCCCGGCTACCGGCGAGGCTGGGGCCTCGTCTTCGGGCTCTCCTCCCTGGTGGCGTCTCTGTGCCAGGGACTCGGTGCCGGAGCGGTCCTGTCCGGACTGCCCCATCACGACGGAGTGTTCAGCGGGGGTACCTTCGACTGGTTCACCCCGTACAGCGTGCTCTGCGCGCTGGGCCTTGCGGCCGTACATCTGCTGGCAGGCGCCGCGTGGCTGCAGGACAAGACGGTGGGGACCGCCCACCACCGGGCGGGGCGGCTGGGCCGTCCGCTGCTTCTGGCGGTCGCGGCGGCTGCGGTGGTCCTGGCGCTCGGCCTCCGGCTCGCCGACCCGCAGGACTTCCGTTTCGACGAGCCGCTCCGCACAACCCTTTTCGGCCTCGCAGTGGTCGCTGCCGCGGTCTGCTGGGGCGTCGCGTGGTTCGGCTTCGGCCGCCGGCCCGACTGGCGTCCGTTCGCCGCCGTGGCCGGTACGGAGGCCGCGGGCCTGCTCGCGCTCGTGGCCGCCACCGCACCCGTCGTCGTCCCACCGGACCTGACACTGCGCGCCGCAGCCAGTCCGCACGGGTCGCAGTTGTTCCTGGTGATCGGGGTGGGCGGGTGCGTGCCGATCGTACTGGCATACAACATCTACGCGTGGTGGGTCTTCCGCGGGAAGTTCACCTGGCCGGCGGCCCTCACCGACCAGCCGGCGGCCCTCACCGGCGGGTCACCGGCCCTCACCGACTCCGCCGGCCCGTCCGACACCGCAGCCAGGGAGCACGCCGCTGACGCGGCCGGGTCGCGCGCGCCCGTCGTCGTCCGGCGGGTGCTGCTGACCCTCCTCGCCCTGGGGACGGCGGCCGTCTCGCAGGACGTCTTCGGCGGCGTGGCCACCTGGATCGATCCGGCCGGGATCGCGGTGTTCTGCCTGACCGCACTCGCGGTATGGATCCGATCCGACCGCCGCTCCGCATCCGCCGGCGAATTCGACTTCCCGGCAGCCGAACGGTGAACGACATCTCCGGCCAACTCGCCCGGCTCGGCGACGACGACGGTCAGCAGCAGACAGCCCGGCTGCTCGTCGGATGGGCGGCCATCGGCGAACCGGCGTTCCGGCGAGCCGGCACCCTGCGCGGGCTCGCGGCCATGGGCCATGTCCTGTGGGCCGCCGGCCTGGGCTGGGCGGCCCAGGCCGCGCTGCGGTCCCAGCACCGGGGCGTGGCGCTGGCTCCCGTGCTCAGCAGTGCGGCTCTTGTCGCCGCGGGGCTGCTGCTGCGCGCGTTCCTGCTCGCGGTGGCGGACCGGGCGGCCGACGACGGGGCGGCCGTGGTCCAGGACCATCTGCGCGCCCGGCTGCTCCTGGCCGCGCTGCCCACACCGGGCGTGCCGTCCGAGGAGGTCTCGGACGCCGCGCTCGGCGAGGCACTCGACAGCGAGGTGGGCCGGCTGACCGGGTGGTTGACGACCTACGTCCCTGCCCGGCGGGCGATGCTGCTGGGAAGCGGCATCGTGCTGGCCTCCATCGCGGTGGGCAGTTGGGCCGTCGCGCTGGTGCTGGTGCTGGCCACACCGCTGCTGCCCGTCAACCTCAAGGTCATCGGCATGGGCACCCGCGCCGCCGTGCACGCGCAGCTCACCGCTACCCGGACGCTGAGCACCCGCTTGCTGGACCGGCTGCGCGGACTGCCCACACTCGTCGGCCTCGGCGCCGGCGAGGAGGCGGTACGTGCCACCGAGGCCGACGACCGGGAACTGGCCGCGCGCACCCGCACGGTCCTTCGGGTGGCATTCCTCTCGACCGCCTGGATCGAGCTCCTCGTCACCGTGGCCATGGCTGTCGTCGCCACCTACTGCGGGCTCGCCCTGCTCGGCTACCTCGACCTGCCGGCGGTGCCGTCCACCATGAGCCTGGGCACGGCACTGTTCGTGCTCGTACTGACCCCGGCCTACTTCGCCCCTGCCCGGGAGCTCGCCCGCGGATACCATGCCCGCGCCGAGGCCGCCGCGGCGGCCGAGATGCTCGCGGAGATCATCCACGCGGTTCCTGACGCACCGGCCGGAGGCCCGTCGACCGAGGGGTCCGCCATGCATCGTGCGAGTCGGCCCGGCCCCGCCGGTGTCATCCTGGAGGCTGTGGGGGTGCGGTATCGGGACAGGCCCGAGTCAGCCCTGGAGGACGTCACACTGACCGTGCGCCCGGGTTCGGTCCTGGCCATCAGTGGGCACAGCGGCGCAGGAAAGACCACCTTGCTCTCCGTGGCGGCGGGCCTTCGCCGACCGGACCGGGGACAGTGCCTGCACACCGTGGGGTCCGACACCCGATGCGCCTCCCCGGCCGTCACCGCATGGGCCGGCCAGCCCTCCTATCTCCTCCCGGGCACGCTGCGGGACAACCTGCTGCTGGCCCGGCCCGACGTCGACGACGCTCAACTTACCGCGGCCTTCGCCGACCTGGGCTTCGATGACCTGCTGGCCGCGCTTCCCCAGGGCCTGGACACCCAGGTCGGGGAGCGCGGCTGGGGGCTGTCCGCGGGGCAGATGCAGCAACTGGTGCTGGTTCGCGTTCTCATCCACGAAACGCCACTGCTGTGCCTGGACGAACCCACCGCGCACCTGGATCCGGACGGCGAGGCCCGCGTCATCCGCGCCATCCGGACGCTTGCCCGCAGCCGCACCGTGGTCGTCACCACACACAGTCCCGCGCTGCTCGACGCCGCTGATGACGTCGTCCGGTTGAGCGGGGGACGGCTGACCGCAACCGGGAGAGCGCTGTGAACGCATTCAAGCTGCTGTGGACGGCAGCAGGCCGCCGTGAACGACGCGATCTGCTGTGGGCCGTGGCGCTCGCCGGGACGGCGGAATTGTGTGCGGCCGGTCTGCTAGGGGTGTCCGGCTGGTTCCTGACCTCCTGCGCGGTCGTCACCGCACAGGCGAACACCACCTGGTCGTGGATGTACCCCTCGGGTGCCGTCCGCGCTCTCGCCCTGAGCCGCACCGGTCTGCGGTACGCCGAACGCCTGGTCAGTCATGGGGCGCTGCTGGGCGCGACCGTCTCACTGCGCGCCCGTATGGTCCACGCCGTGACCACGGTGCCGGCGCGCGAACTGCGGAAAGGACGCGACGGGACCCTGATGGCCCGGCTCACCAGCGACGTGGAAGCGGTGGGCGGGATACCCGCCCGGGTCGTTCCGCCGCTGGCCGGGATCGGCCTGACGGCCGGCGCCGTCGTCACCCTGCTGCTGGTGGCCAGTCCACTGGCGGGCACCGCCGAACTGGTGCTTCTCGCGGTCTCGGTGGCCGCGGCGGTGGCCGCCGACCGGCGGACCCGGGATCACCAGCGCGTGGCAGCCGCCGCCCGTGCCACCGCCCGAACCGGGTTGCTCAGTGCCCGCGCCGCGTTCTCCGAACTGCGCTGCCTGGACGCGGTCGACGTGGCACGCGACCAGGTCGCGCAATCGGTCGCTCGGTCCCGGCGCGCGGAAGCAGCGGTCGCGGCAGCGGTGCGGCGGGCACGGCTGCGGCTGCGGCTGCTGGCCGTCGCGGGCCAGACCGCGGTCCTGCTCCTGGCGTTGTCGGGTCCCGTCTTCACCCAGCCTGCCGCCGACGCCATCGGCGAGGTGCTGCTGGTGGCGGCTGCGTACGAGCTGATGGAGACCCTTCCGCACGTGCTTCGCGACCACGGCCTGGCCGCCGACGCCGCGCTGCGGCTGGGGTATCTGGCGAACCGCGCGTTCCCGCAGGGCCAACGCACGGCACTCCCGGCGACCACCGCAGAGCCGGCGCGAACCCTGGTGGCCCACCGAGTGCCTGTGGGCGTCGGCGACGACCGCACCACCTGGACCGGGTGGATCGGGCCTCGCGACGTCATCGTCGTTACCGGGCCGAACGGCAGCGGGAAGACCACCCTGCTGGAGACGCTCGCCGGACGGATCGCCCCCGCTGCTCCCGGAACGGTGCTGCTTGCCGGTGCACCCGTCGAATCGCTCCCAGCCGGTGTGATCGCCGATACGCTCACCCTTGTGGAGGCGGAAGACTGGATCGCCGACGCGACCGTCGCTGAGAACCTCTGGCAGGCCGCCCCCCGCGCGGACGACGACATGCTCCGGGCCGCGCTGGCGGCTGCCGCCCTGGAACAGCTCCCCCTCCACACCCCGACGGGCCCGCTGGGCAGCGCCCTGTCGCAGGGGCAGCGACGCCGCCTGGCGATCGCCAGGGCGTTGCTGCGGCAACCGGCGGTTCTGCTGCTCGACGAACCGACGACAGGCCTCGACGGTCCCACCGCGGTGCGCATGCTGACGGGTGTCCGCCGGGCACTGCCGGACAGCGCCCTGGTGATCGCCCTACCGGACCGGCACCACGAACTGGTTCCCTTCACGGCCACCCACATCATGCGGCTGGGGTGAGGCGTTCCCGAACCACTGGGGACCGGGGGCCGGTTGTACTGGTCATGAGTAGTCGGCAGTTCTGATGCCCTGTCAATGACGAGGACCTCCGCTGCGGTGGAGCGTCTCAGCTCTGCTGGACCGACAGCGAGCCCGCCAACCGCGCACAGGCAGTGCGCCGTTGGCGGGCGGTCAGGTGTGCCGAGGGAGCCGGGATCGCGCGGCAGGAGAGACCCAGCCAGGAACGCGCACATGTCGGGCGTTCCGGCCCTGAACCAGGGAGCAGTGCCTTGGGCATCTCCTGTGGCCGCATCATGCCGGCCGGCCGCGGCCGGTCAGGAGCGGCCGGCTGCTCGCGCGGCGTCGAGGATGACGTCGGTCACTACGCCGGGCCGGGTGATGAGGGAGAGGTGACCGGCATCGACCTCGGTGACATGAGCCTGCGCACGGGTGGCCATGGCCAGCAGCTCGGCGGGGGGGATGACATGGTCGGCGGTTCCGACCACGGCCCAGGAGGGTATGGTGCGCCAGGCGGGCGTGCCGGTGGGTTCGGATCCGGCGCTGACCGCGAAGGGGCGCTGACCGGCCGCCAGAAGCTGGGTCTGGGCGCGAGGGACACCGTTGGCGAAGCAGTCCGCGAATCCCCTGTAGGTGCCGTTGGGCGCGACCTTGAGGTAGGCGTCGTAGTCGCCCTGGGGGGAGCCGGGGTACTGCACCAGGTTGAGGAACGTCGACGGGTCGGCGGTGACGCACGAACCGGGCTTGGCTGCGTTGATCTGGAATACCGTCTCGCCCTCAGCGGGGATGTAGGCGTCGTCGTAGACCAACGCCTTGACATTGGGATTGCCCGCCGCGGCGTTGGTGATGACCACGCCGCCGTAGGAGTGGCCCACCAGGACGATCGGGCCCTCAACGGTGGCCAGGTAGTTCTTCAGGCTCTGCGCGTCGTATTCGACGCCGCGCAGCGGGTTGGGCGGGGCATCGACGGTGTAGCCGTCGTGCTGGAGGCGGCTGATCACCGGGTTCCAGCTCGACGCGTCCGCCCACGCACCGTGGACGAGCACGATCGTCGGCTTGGGCGCATCGCCGCCCTTCGCGGTGGTGGCCTGCGCGACCACCTGGGTGGCCGGCACCGCCACCCCGGCGGCGGCCAGGGCGCATGCGGCGGCCAGTACAAGGGACTTGCGCAGTCGTGTTCCTCGGATTCGCATGAATGAGGTCCTTTCGTCGGCCCTGCGACGGGCCATGTGCAATAAGGTCACCGAGCGCTGATGCGACATGGGTGCAGATACGATCTCGACCACGGCCAGGACGGTGGGACACACGCAATGGCGTGTCCCGGAGTGGGCGTTGAGAGACAACGCGCCCCACGTCGTGGCCTTCGCGTTCACGCCGGTCTTTCCGGCAGAGCGAAGACCCCGGTCACGGATGAAGTGCTCCGGTGCCGTTTCTCTCACGCTAAGGTCCCGGCGCGGGCAGTGATTGCCCGCGTGCGTATGACCGCTGTACCAACAGCGCACGGAAGGCCCTGGCGGCTGCGCGGGAGTAACCAGCCCGCCTCCGAGGCCGCCCGGCGGTCGGCGCCGTCGCGGCCCGCTGGGGCTCAGCAGTTCCGCCCATTCCAGCCGGGTCTTCAGGGAGGCCCACGGCATGTCGCCCGGCCGGTCGGCGGCACGGTGCGCTGGCGGCCTAGACCCCGTGCGCGGGCGCGCAAACCTCCACGTTGCGGATTCATAGTCTGGGGACCATCCCCAACCGCGACGCTCAGGGAGCAGGGAATGTCCGACGACGACACCGCCACCACCGGTCCCGTGCTGGAGCCGGAGGCGCAGGCCTTCGCCGAACTGGCGGTCGGCGCCAAGGCCGCCGTGGTCTTCCCCGAATACTCCCTCTCGCCCGAGGTGCGCTACCCGGTCGCCATCGAGCAGAACTGGACCGTCGCCCGCTGGATCGTCACCGACGGCGCCACCAAGAACCTCGACGCGACCCGGCTGGCGGTGGCCGGTGACTCGGTCGGCGGCAACATGAGCGCCGCGCTCACCTTGATGGCCAAGGAACGCGGCGGCGTCCCGCTTGTCCAGCAGGTGCTCTTCTACCCGGTCACCGATGCGGGCTTCGACACTCCCTCGTACCACCAGTTCGCTACCGGCTATTTCCTTCGCCGCGACGGCATGTTCTGGTTCTGGGACCAGTACACCACCGACGAGAAGCAGCGCGCCGAGATCACCGCGTCGCCGCTGCGTGCCACCCTTGAGCAGCTCGCCGACCTGCCCCCGGCGCTCGTCATCACCGGTGAGGCGGACGTGCTGCGTGACGAGGGCGAGGCCTACGCCAACAAGCTGCGCAGGGCCGGCGTCCCGGTGACCGCAGTGCGATTCCAGGGCATCATCCACGACTTCGTCATGCTCAACACGCTGCGCTCCACCCAGGCCGCCCAGGGTGCCATCACCCTCGCCGTCCAGACCCTGCGCGCTGCCCTGTACACCGCCTGACTCCCCGAGCAACCCCGAGGGGAAGCTGCCCCACCGATGCAGTGCCCGCTCTCCTGAAGGAGGACCCATGTCCCAGACCACCGCACCCACGATCGTCCTGGTCCACGGGGCGTTCGCCGACGCCTCCAGCTACGCCCGAGTCATCCCCGAACTGCTGGCCGACGGCCTCAAGGTGGTGGCCCCGGCCGTCCCCAACCGCAGCCTGATAGGCGACGCCGCGTACATCGCCTCGGTGGTCCGCCGGATCGACGGCCCCGTCGTCCTGGTCGGTCACTCCTACGGCGGCGCGGTCATCACCGTCGCGGGTGTCGAGGACAACGTCAAGGCCCTGGTCTACCTGGCCGGCTACGCACTTGAGGAGGGGGAGAGCCTCGGCGAGTTGCAGGGCCGCTTCCCTGACTCGGACCTGGCCGCCGCCCTCGTCTTCACGCCTTTCCCACTCGAAGGCTCCACCGAGACGGGAAGCGACGTCTCCGTGGACGTCGCCAGGTTTCCGGCGATCTTCGCCGCGGACGTGGAGCACGATCTCGCCGAGGTGCTCGCGGTCTCCCAGCGCCCCCTGGCCGCACAGGCCTTCGGCGAGGCGGCGCCGGCCGCGGCGTGGAAGAGCAAGCCCTCCTGGGGACTGGTCTCCTCGGCGGACCACACCATCAACCCCGATGTCGAACGGTTCGGCTATGAGCGCGCAGGGATGACCACGATCGAGGTCGAGTCCTCCCACCTGGTCATGCTCGCCCACCCCAAGCGCGTCGCCGACCTGATCCGCGAAGCCGTCCAGGCCATCGGCTGACCGCATCCCCCTGGTGTTGTAGCCCCCCGCCTCGGTGGTTGGGGCTGCAACTCACCGATGATCAGGAGCCAATCATGGCCGGTCAGTCGCTACTGCACCAGAAGGGTCAGTTGATCCAGGAGTTCGGAACGGTCAAGCAGATTGTTCGCACCAAACGGGAGTCATGTCCGGACGTTGGCGGATCACCTCGTCGTGGCTCCTCCCGTCCAGGGCTGAGCGGGAGGAAAGTGCGATGAAGCCACTCAGCGCGAAGCCCCTTCTCACCGAGTGGGACTGGCAGAGCGCGGCGTCCTGTCGAGGCATGGACAGTTCCGTTTTCTTCTCCCCGCCCCACGAACGCGGCTCCGAGCGACGCCGGCGCGAACGGCGAGCCCAGTCGATCTGCCGGACCTGCCCGGTCCGCCGGTCCTGCGCCAGCTTCGCGCTGCGGACGGCCCAGGCCTACGGGGTGTGGGGTTGCCTCACCGAGGCCGACCGCAAAGCCGGTTGACCTGCGCCGACGCCCGCTGCAAAACGCTTCCGTCCATTCGGGCACCTTTTCGCCCCGCCACCACCGGACGCGCCCACTCCGAGGATGCGAGGAGTCCTTCCATGTCCCGTCCCCGCGTGCCCGTCCCACGCTTCTCCCGGTCGGAAACAGCCCGTGCGGAGGCCTTCAGCGACGGTGTCTTCGCGATCGCCGTCACCATTCTGGTGCTCGGTCTCGCCACCCCTCCCCATCGACCGGGGAGCCTCGGGCACGCACTCGCGCGCCAGTGGCCCGCCTATCTCGGCTACGTGGCATCCTTCAGCTACATCGCGGTGATCTGGCTCAACCACCACCAGGCTTTCGTGCGGATCCGGAACATGGACCGGGGACTGCACGCGGCGAACTTGTTCCTTCTGTTCACGACGGCGGCACTCGCGTTCCCCACCGCCGTCGTGGCCGAGGCGCTCAAGGCCGACGTCTCCGGTACTGATGCCCGGATCGCCGTCGCGCTCTACGCAGGTATTGCCGCGGCGATGTGCCTGAGCTGGACAACGCTCTACCACCATCTGAACCGGCACCCCGAACTTCTGGACGGTTCGGTGGAGCCCACCTACGTCCGGCACGGACTCGTCCGGTCGTGGAGCGGATTGCTGCTCTACACCATCGCCGGAGTGGTGGGAGACCTGGTCACGCCGTTGATCGCGCTGGCTGTTTTCATCCTGCTGCCCGCCTTCTTTTTCGTCACCAGCGAGGGACTCCCGGGAGACCGGACACTGCCGGCGGCCGAATCCAGCCGCGCGCCGTGATGCGGTACATTCCGCGCTGGAGCCGGACATCTTGCCGTAGGAGTGCTTCTGGCGGCGGCTGATCCTGTTCGCGCGGTGACAGCGCGGGTCAGCCGAAGGACTTCAAAATGCAGCGGCTGTGCGGCTTGTCCGAGAGCGCACGGAGTGTTGTCCGGGAGTGAACGATTTTCGGAGCCTCGAATCAGTCGGCGGTACGAGGCCGCCCCGTGGTGCGCTGAGGGGCTGGGGCAGTGCGCTCTTGGGTAACTCGTGCCCGGATTGCGGGTCTAGCGTTATGAGTACTTCCACTCAGGAGGGTCCGGCAGACTGGACGAGAACTCAGGAGTAAACCCGCATGCCCAATGCTGCAGAGCCCATCACGCCGATACTGGAATCGGCGGCAGCGGCCTTCGCTGAGGCCACCGCCAACCCGCCCTATCTGTTTGATCTCGCCCCGGCCGAGGGCCGCAAAGCCGTCGACGAGGTGCAGTCCGGCGACATCGAGAAGCCGGACGTCGACGAGGAGTGGATCACCGTCTCGGGTGGCCCCACTGGAAGCGTCCAGGTGCGCATCGTCAAGCCGGCCGGAGCTGAGGGTTCCTTGCCGGTGATCCTCTACATCCACGGTGCCGGCTGGGTGTTCGGCAACGCTCACACGCGCGACCGTCTGGTGCGTGAGCTCGCCGTCGGCGCCGGCGCGGCCGTCGTCTTCCCCGAGTACGATCTCTCCCCCGAAGCCCGCTACCCGGTCGCCATCGAGCAGAATTACGCGGTGGCGCAGTGGGTTGTGAAGCAGGGCGTGTCCAAGGGGCTGTCGGCTTCCAGGCTGGCCGTGGCCGGGGACTCGGTCGGCGGCAACATGACCGCCGCGCTGACGCTGATGGCCAAGCAGCGCGGGGACGTCCCGCTTGTCCAGCAGGTGCTGTTCTACCCGGTCACCGACGCGAACTTCGACACGGCCTCCTACCACCAGTTCGCTACCGGCTATTTCCTTCGCCGCGACGGAATGCAGTGGTTCTGGGATCAGTACACCACCGACGAGAAGCAGCGCGCCGAGATCACCGCGTCTCCGCTGCGTGCCACCACCGAGCAGCTCACGGGTCTGCCCCCCGCCCTCGTGATCACGGGAGAGGCCGATGTTCTGCGGGACGAAGGTGAGGCCTACGCCAACAGGCTGCGCAAAGCCGGCGTCGCGGTGACTGCCGTGCGCTTCCAGGGGATCATCCACGACTTCGTCATGCTCGACGCCCTGCGCGAGACCCATGCCGCCGAGGCCGCCATCACCCTGGCCGTCCGCACGCTGCGCACCGCCCTGCACGCCCGCTGACCGCCGAAGGAGCGAGAACATGTCTACGTCCACACCCACGGTGGTCCTCGTGCACGGCGCGTTCGCCGACGCGTCGAGCTGGTCCGGGGTCATCGCCGCACTGCAGAGTGACGGCATTTCTGTCGTGGCGCCGGCGAACCCGCTGCGCGGCCTTGCTTCCGATGCCGCGTACCTGGCGTCCGTGGCCGCGCAGATCGACGGCCCCGTTGTGCTGGTGGGCCACTCGTACGGCGGTGCGCTCATCACCGTGGCCGGCATGACGGAGAACGTCGTCGGGCTGGTCTACGTGGCGGCCTACGTACTCGAAGAGGGCGAGAGCATGGGCGGACTGCAAGGCGACTTCCCCGACACGCCGTTGGTCAGCAGCCTGAAGCAGTGGCACTACCCTGTGGCAGGCGGCGACCCGGCCGTCGAACTCACCCTCGTCCCGGAGGCCTTCCCGTCGGTGTTCGCCGCCGACGTGCCCCTTGACGTCGCCAAGTGGATGGCGGTGTCGCAGCGACCACTGGCCGGGTCCGTGTTCACGGAGACGGCCTCGGCAGCCGCGTGGAAGACCAAGCCGTCCTGGGCACTCGTGGCCGGCTCTGACCGGGGCATAGACCCGGAGGTGCAGCGGTTCGCCGCGAAGCGGGCGGGTGCGGCCGTCGTCGAGATTGAGGCTGCGTCCCACGCGGTCGCGCTCTCCCATCCGAAGGCGGTCGCGGACCTCATCCGCGAAGCGGTACGCGCCACGAGCTGAGCGCACGGCACAAGCGACGTTCCTTCAGGTCATTGTCGTCGTAAAGGACGACGCGGTCGGACAGGCGAAGGAAGGGCGGTCCCTGCGGCGGTCGTTCGGCACGCCAGCGCCGTACGGAGGACGGATCGACGCGCAGCAGCCTGACCACCACACCAATGGTGTCCGTCAAAGCGGAACAAGCTCAGTCGGCCCAGGTCGTGCTCTGTGGCTCGGACACCGGTGGGCCGTGCTCTTTGAGGATCTCCCAGACGGTGGAGGCTGCGACTTTGATACCCAGAGTGGCGAGTTCGCCGTGGATGCGCCAGCAGGCGAAGGAAGGCGAAGGCGTTGGTCGCGGCGAGGTAGTTTTCGCAGGTCGGAGGCCGTTTCCGTAGACATGCGGGGGCGGCCTTTCCGGTTTCCTCGCCGTGTGTTGTCGCCTATTGCCGCACCGGCTGTGACTTTCCCCGCCGTGCTGTTCGGGCTTGACCTGCACGTTCGTGTTCCGCGTCGGTAATGGGAGCCTGCCGGGCGTGCGACGCCCTGAAGGGGACCGCTGCCGCGGCCCACAGCTGATGCGCGGCATAACCGTGCACCTGACCATGTGTCACATAGTCCTAGTAACCTGGGAACGGAGCCTGCAGGGCGGCTGACGAGTGGGGGTGGTCGAGTGACAGCAAGACGGCCGTTCTTCACGCTTCGAGGTGTTGAGCAACGTCGCGTGAAGGACGGCCGCTGTGATGAGTCTGGCTCCTGCAGGTCCCGCTGAGAGCGCACTGGACGTGCTGTCCCACTTTCGTGTCCAGTTCTACGACTGCCTCTACAAGCGTGCGGACGCGCTCTTGGAGCTGACCGATGCGGTGTTGTGCGCCGATGGCCAGGTGAAGGCCCTGGTCGAGTTGTCCCTCGCCGCGGAGCACCGGCGTGGGCACGGGGCGATGTACGACGCGGTCAACTACGGCTGGCTGGAACCACGCCGCCTGCGCAGGCTCCTTGCTGCGACACCTCTGCCGCGGGCGGGCCGACGGCGGATCGTTCTCGCCGTAGGTGTCAGTAACTGGCTGCGGCCAGATGCACCAACCAGCCCGGACCTGCTGTTCTGTCACGTCTACGGCCGCGGCCGCAGCGCCGACCAGCTGCGCTGGAAACAGGATGCACCTCGTGGACAGCCCTGCTGGACGCGGTCCGCCTGGGTCCGGCCGACGACGCCACCGCAGTGACAGCCGCCCAGCTTCGCGACGTCGTCACCCGCCTGATGCGAGCCGGCCAATGGAAGCCCGGTGACCCGGACATCCTCATCGTCATGGATGCCGGCTACGACGCCACCCGTCTTGCCTATGTCCTTGCTGATCTGCCCGTTGAGCTGGTCGGCCGCCTGCGCTCGGACCGCGTGATACTCCGCGACGCCGGTCCCCGCCGCTCCACCCCGCGTGGCGGGCAGCCCCGCAAGCACGGCGGCGTTCTCACCTTCGCCAAGCCCGACTCCTGGCACACCCCCGACCAGGCCACCGCCTGCGACACCACCCGCTACGGCAGGGCCGAGACCCTCGCGTGGGACCGGATGCATCCCCGACTCCAGGCCCGCGGCCCATGGCTCGACCACTGCGGTGAACTGCCCCTGCTCGACGGCACGTTGATCCGCCTCAAGGTCGAGCACCTGCCCGGCGACCGCGACCCGAAACCGGTCTGGTTGTGGTCCTCACGCACCGGCATGTCGGGCGCGGACATCGACCTGCGCTGGCAGGCGTTCCTCCGCAGATTCGACCTTGAACGCACCTTCCGCCTGTTCAAGCAGACACTTGGCTGGACCGTTCCGAAGGTCCGCGACCCACACACCGCCGACCTGTGGACCTGGCTCATCATCGCCGCCCACACCCAGCTCCGCCTCGCCCGCCCCCTCGCCGAAGACCTCCGGCGCCCATGGGAGCGACCAGCCGAACCCCCTTGGCACGCTAACGCAGCTGCACGTTCCGATGCTGATCGCCCGCCTTCTCCAAGGCGGCCTCGTAGGTGTGCAGGGCGGTGATGACTGTGGCGCGTTCGGCAGGATCGAGACCGCGCATGACGCATTCCCAGGCGGAGGCGCTGCCAGAAAGCCATGTGCGGCGTAGGCGGGGGCGACGGCGATGATGCGCCGGCGGCGGTCGTAGGGATCGGCAGTGCGTTGCAGGACGCCCGGCCGTGACAGCTCGCTGACCATGAGGCTGACAGTTGTCGGGGCCACCTCCAGTCGAGCGGCTAGCTCGTTGATGCTGGTGGGGCCGTCGTACTCCAGGTGGGCCAGGAGTGCGAGGTGTCGCGGCGCCCCGTCCAGACCCTGGAGTGCCGGAGGTATGGGGAGGCGCTTGGCGCGGCCCACGAGCCGTGGCATGAGCAGCAGCAGGGTGCGGACGGCCTCATTGACTGCTGGACCGTCCGATTCCGTGGACATCGGCGACCTCTTCCAGATACCTTTAAGAATAAATGCTTTGTGTTCAAAGGGAACGAGGTCCACTATGCCGCATCTGACCGTCCACCTTCCAGAGAGCAGGCTGACCGGGAAGGAATCCATGCTCGTCGCCGCACTGACCGACGCTGTCGTCGACGTCTATGGCGAATGGTCCCGCGACCTCGTAAGCGTCCGCCTGGCCGGCGTCCCCGCAGGTCGTTTCGCGCAGGGTGGCCACGCCGTGGACACGAATGCCTCGGTGATCTTGGGAGTACGCGCCGGCGTCTTCGACCGCCCTGACGCTGCCCGGATCACCGCGCGCCTCGGCACCGGGCTCACCGACGCGATCACGCGCGTCGTCGGCGATGACCTCCGCGCCGGCATCATGGTCGAACTCGTGGCGTCACCGCCAGAACGTACCTTCGTCGGCGGCGCCCTCGCTGTGTGACTCCCCACCTTGGCCACCTCACGACCCGGCTGTACTCAGGGTCAGCAGCGGTAGTAGGGGTGGCAAGGGCTCCACCCACGAAGACGGTAACGGGGGAGGGCTCGTTCGGCGCGGCATTGGCACGGCATGGCGCAGGAGCGGGCAGCCGCGCGCCTCCGCGCGGGTGCCCGCTCGTTCAACGGCGCACCCAGGGGGGTGAGTCAGGGCGTGGACAGGGTGAACTGGCCGACCTTGACGGAGCCTCCGAGTGTCTGGGTTGCGTAGTTGAAGAGGGCGAACCGATATCCCATGAAGAACTGCCAGCTGTTGTCCATCGTGAAGGCCGGCCCGAAGGCGGTGAAGTTGACGCCGTCGGTGCTGTAGGAGAAGTGTCCCTGCCTGCCGGAGCCTGGATGGATGTCGGCGTTGACGCGCAGCCAGACCTTCCCTCCGGACAGCGCTGTGCTCGCGACTTCCGTGCCGGTACTGGTGGTGTTCCAGCTGCCGTCCATGGTGATGTTGTTGGTCATCACCAGGCGGGCGGTGCCGGTGTCGCGCTTGACGCCGATCCAGGCCGAGGAGTTGCGCAGCAGCGCGAGTCCTGCACGGTCCCCGTCGTGCATGCCCGAGTAGTCCAGTGGAACCGTCGCGGTGGACGTGGGTCCCAGGATCCGGTGGGTCAGGGTGTTGCGTGCCGAGTACAGGTCGTTGGTGACCGTCGCGGTCTGCAGGGTCAGGCCGTTGTTCGCGGACCACTTGGTGTTGTCGGGGTTGTGGTTCCACTCCCACTCGGGTCCGAGAGCGGGCCCGGCAAAGGTGTCGGTGCCCGTGGGGGGTTTCACCTCACGCGGCGGAGCCGGCACGTTGGGGTACGGATAGGTGGCACCCCATCCGCCGTTGACGGTCTGGAGGACCGGCCATCCACTGGAGCTCCACTTGATGGGGGCCAGCACCGGGACGCGTCCCCCGGGGTAGGAGTCGACGAAGGCCATGTAGTACCAGTCGCCGTTCTGCGTCTGCACGATCCCGCCCTGGTGCGGAACGCCACCGCCGACGACGGGGGTGCCGACGTTGTTGAGCAGCGGTTGTTCGGTGTAGGGGCCGAAAGGCCCGTTGGTGGACTTCAGGACGTATTCGGCGTTGGCCGGGTGGTCGACGAGGATGTAGTAGTCCCCGCCCACCTTGTACATGCGGTTGCCTTCGGTCGTCCCGGTGCTGGACGGATCGGTGAACACCGCCTGGCTGCGGACCTGGCTCAGCCCGTCAGCTGACAGTTGGGCGACGTAGTGGGTGCCGCTGCCGTAGGCGACGTACATCGTGTCGTTGTCGTCGACGAGCATTCCGGCGTCGTAGTAGCAGTTGTTGATTACCGAACCCCGCGTCCAGGGGCCCTCGACCGAGGAGGCGGTGTACATGTACGTCTTGTTGAAGTCGATGCAGCCTCCCCAGTAGAACTTGCCGTTGCTCTTGCGGTAGTTCAGGAACGAGGCCCACACGCCGTTGACGTACGCGCGCCCGTTGCCGTTGAGGTTGTACTTCTCGCCGAAGTCGAGCGAGGGCACCGAGTGGCCGGCGAACTCCCAGTGGACCAGGTCGTAGGAGCGCAGGATCGGCGCACCGGGCGAGTAGTGCATCGTCGAGGCCGAGTAGTAGAAGGTGTCACCGACCCGCAGGACGTCGGCGTCGGCGAGGTCCTCCCAGAGCACGGGATTGCTGAAGGTCGACGGTTGGCTCGTCGGCGGCGTGGTGGGGGGCGTCGTGGGAGGTGTGGTCGGCGGCGTCGTGGGGGGCGTCGTCGGCGGCGTGGTGGTGACGGCGCCGGTGCACGTCGTCCCGTTGAGGGCGAATGCGGTGGGAACCGGGTTGCCAGCGGTGTAGGCGCCGTTGAAACCGAAACTGGTGGATCCGCCGGTGCCCAGGCTGCCGTTGTAGGAAGCGTTGGTCACGGTGACCTGGGTGCTGCTCTGAGTGTAGGAGCCGCTCCACAGCTGGGTGATGCTCTGGCCGGTGGCGAAGGACCACGTCAGCTGCCAGCTGGTGATCGGTTCACCGAGGTTGATAACGCTCACATTCGCGCCGAAGCCACCCGGCCACGTGTTCGTGATGCTGTAGTCGACCTGGCAGCCGCTCGCGGCCTGGGCGGACGTCGCCACGAACGAGACTCCCACGGCGGCCAGCGCCGTGGAGACCAGGCCGATCAGCCATGTTCTGACGTGCAGTCTTCTGCGTTTGCGTTCCACGAGTTTCTCCCTGAGTGTACTCAACGTGAGGGAGCGTTTGTTAGCGCTCACACACGCAGATGGGGGGATGCAGGGATGTACGGGGCCGCGCAGAGGGCATCCCTGTGCGGCACTGGGGATTCAGCCTGGCACGCGTCACGGAAGCCCCGCAAGGGGTCGACCGGCCGCGCAGGGCCGGCGGTTCATGCAGTGGCCGACGCGGTCGGCAGTGGGCGAGCGAGGCGCTGCGACCGGCACGCGGTCGGCGGGATCCGGCGCTGCACCGACCCGGAACGCCACCGCTTCTTGGGCGCCGAAGTGCATCGATCCCGCTCCAAAGTGATCCGGTCTGACCTGGCGTCAATTCCCCACCTCCCAGGCCCACGGCGTCATCGCCGCCGACTTCCTGCACCTCGACACCGTCACCCTCAAAGGCCTGTACGCACCTGGTCTTCATCGAGCACGGCACCAGGCGCCTCCACCTCGCCGGCGTCACCGCCCAGCCCACCGCCGAGTGGCCACGCAACAGGCTAGCCTCGAAGTTTCGTGACGGTCCGCCGACGGAGTCGGTGGACCGTTTTCGTGCTGTGGGCTGAGGTTGTGCAGGCCGAAGACCCGAGTGTCGTCTCGGGGTGGCGCCGGGTTCCACTGTTCCGGGTGTTGGGTTGCTGTCGTGGGGACGGGGGATCTGCTGGTCAGCCGGGGTTGGGCAGGTGGGTGAGCCGGTCGAGGGCTGCGGTGATGTGAGGGGTCCAGGGCCAGTGCCGGGCGAGGCGGAGGATTCGTCGGCGGCCGGTGGTCACGAGTTCTCCGGCCGTGGTGAACAGGCGGAGTCGCAGGCGGCGGGGCTCCCAGAGTCTGGCCGTGCCGGTCAGGGCGAGCATTGGCGTCCAGGCCAGCAGGTCCAGCGCGATCTGCGTTATCTCCAGCCAGATCCGGTTCTGGGCTGTGCGATGCAGGGGCAGGTTGCGCAGGCCGGTGGCCCGGGCGGCGCGGATCCGGTCCTCGGCCCGGGCTCGCAGCCGGTGACGGAGTTCCAGTTCGGCGATCGGCGAGTCCGGGGTGTTGGTCGCGAAGCACGTGATCCGCATGCCGTCCGCATCGGTGGTCCTCAGTTGGGCGCCAGGATGGGGTCGTTCCTTCCGGACGATCAGTCCCATGCCCGTGGGCCAGGTGTGCAGGACGTTGCCGGTGAGTTCGGCGACCCAGGCCCCGTCCCGGGTATCACCGTTGGTCTCGACGGCCGGGGTCCAGGCCGAAGCGGGAACCTTGAGCACGTGTTCGTGGATCGCTTCGGTGACCGTCATGCCGACCGAGTAGGACAGCCATCGTCCTCGCCGCGCGAGCCAGGACACGAAGTCGTGGGTGCCGCTCGCGGAGTCGGTGCGGATCAGGGTCTGGCGCCCGCGCCGGTACTTCTTCGGTAGTTGGGCCAGGGCGAGTTGGGCGGTGGCGATGTGGTCGGCCGCGGTTGATCCCAGACGTCGATCCGCAGGTCGCGGGATCGTGGCTGCCGCGGGCCGCCTCAGCGGTGGACTTGCCGTGACTGCTAATACGTACCTTCGCCTGGGGCCACAGCCCCACTCAATGTAACGAATAAGCAAAGAGCGCTGTGTGATGCCTTGTATTAGCAGCGTGCACGCCCCCAGCATCAGCGTCCATGGAGATTCGATTTAGCAAGCCTGTCATGCTGAGGGAACCTCATGCGTAGACACTCCGCTGCGTCTGGACGACGCGTCCTCGTTCGCATGCTGCTCGCACTGCTGCTGTGTCTGCCGCTCGGCTCCGTGCTGACCGCTCCGTCGGCGAGTGCAGCAGCAATCGACATCGTCAACCCGGGTTTTGAGACGGGTGACCTCAGTGGCTGGACCCCCTCGGGTACTGCGTTCCAGGCCGGCTCAGTAAGTTCCGACCCGGGCTGGGGCTGGGGCTGCTGCTTCAACCAGCAGGGCACGTACCACCTGTGGGGCTTCAAGGCCGGTGGTGACGCGGCCGTGGGGATGTTGACCTCGGATGCGTTCACCCTGTCCGGTACGGGGATGGTCAGTGCCCTGGTGTCAGGGGGCAACGATCCCGATCACGAGTACGTTGCGCTGACGCTCGCGGACGGCACCGTGCTCCAGAAGGCCACCGGCCTGAACGACGAGGCATACCGGAGGGTGACATGGGACGTCCGGGACCGGGTCGGCCAGCAGTTGCGGATCAAGGTGGTGGATCAGGCCACGGGCGGCTGGGGCCACATCAACCTCGACGACGTCCGCGTCGGCCTCGACGCGGCAGCATCGACGACCCTGGCCAACCCGGACTTCGAGACGGGTGACCTGACGGGATGGACTCCCTCGGGTACCGCGTTCCAGGCCGCGGCCGTCACATCCGACACCGGCTGGGGCTGGGGCTGCTGCTTCAACCAGCAGGGCACGTACCACCTGTGGGGCTTCAAGGCCGGTGGTGACGCGGCCGTGGGGACGTTGACCTCGAACGCCTTTACCCTGTCGGGAACGGGAATGGTCAGCGCACTGGTATCGGGCGGCCAGGACCTGAACAACCTGTACGTCGCCCTGACGCTCGCGGACGGCACGGTGCTCCAGAAGGCCACCGGCCTGAACGGCGAGGCATATCGGCGGGTGACGTGGGACGTCCGGGACCGGGTCGGCCAGCAGTTGCGGATCAAGGTGGTGGATCAGGCCACGGGCGACTTCGGCCACATCAACCTCGACGACGTCCGTGTGGGCTTGGACCAGCCGAAGGATCCGAACGGCGGCCCGGTCGCCTACTGGAACTTCGACGAAGGCAAGGGAGCGGCCACGACCGAGCGGATCAGCCATCAGGCCGACCCGATCAGCTACGTCTTCAACAACGCCGTCTACAAGCCGAACAGCGACCCGCTGTGGCAGCCCGCCGACGCGGGCAAGGGCGTCCTGTCCAAAGCGCTGCTGTTCGACGGCTATTCCACATGGGTGACCCGCAGCGCCGCCCAGGTGCCGGCGGTCTCAGACGGCCTCACCCTGGACGCGTGGGTCGCGCCGCGTGCCTTCGAGTGGGGTGACGCCGGCAAGGTCTCGGCGATCGTCAACCAGCAGGACGCCGGGGCCAACCGCGGCTTCTCCCTGGGGGTGGGACGGCATGGCGTGTGGAAGCTGGGGGTCGGCACCGGCGACGCCTGGCGCGAGGTGACTGTGCCGCAGTCTGCCGCACTCACCGCCGGCTCCTGGGCGCATGTGGTGGCGACGTTCGACTCCGCGCACGGGCTGATGCGGCTGTACCTCAACGGCGCCCAGGTGGCCGAGACGGCCGTTCCGGTCGGCGCCCTGATCCAGCCCGCGTCGGTGCCGCTGCTGATCGGGCGGCACAACCAGCCCGAGATCATCAATGGCACCTTCGCCGTGAACATGTTCAGTGGTCTGATCGACGAGGTGAAGGTATACGACCGGCCGCTGGACGCCACGCAGGTCGCTCAGGAGCACAGCCAGGACCTGGCCACCTTCGTCGGCGGAAAGATCCCGACGGCCGACATGACGGAGGACCGGTCGAAGTACGCCGGGGACAAATACCGTCCCGGCTACCACTTCACCCCGCCCAACGCGTGGATGAACGAACCGCACGCCCCGATCTTCATCAACGGGCAGTACCACCTCTTCTACCAGCACAACGTGCACGGCCCCTACTGGCACAACATCAGCTGGGGACACGCCGTGAGCAAGGACCTCGTGCACTGGCGCGACCTGCCCGTGGCGTTGGCGCCCACCGCCGACAGCGTTGCTCCCGACGGCGTATGGTCCGGTGGCGCCACCACCGACGCCAACGGCAACCCGGTCCTGTTCTTCACCGCAGGCAACGACTCGCAGCACCCCAACCAGGCCGTCGGCACCGCCCGGCCGGTCGACCCCACGGACCCCGACCTCGAACAGTGGAAGATGGATCCCCAGCTGGTCACCCAGCAGGATCCCAACGCGAACGTAGGCACTGGACGCAAGGTGCGCGTCGGCGAGTTCCGCGACCCGTACGTGTGGAAGGAGGGCAGCGTCTGGTACGAACTGGTGGGCTCCGGAGTGCAGACCACCGGCGGCGCCGATGTCGGCGGCACGGCCTTGATGTACTCCTCGACAGACCTGACACACTGGACATACGTCGGCCCCCTGATGACCGGCGACGTCAACGCCTACCCCAAGTCGGGCCAGGTGTGGGAGCTGCCCGTCTTCCTGCCCATCGGCAAGGACGCCCAGGGGCGGCAGCGCAACGTGCTGCTCGTCAACCCGGCCTTCCCCAACGGGAGCCCGTACAGCAGCAAGAACACCCTGTACTGGGTCGGTACCTGGGACCATGCGACGCACACGTGGACGCCGGACAGCGCGGCGCCGCGGATGTTCGACTACGGGGAGCACTTCACCGGACCCAGCGGGACGGTGGACGCCAAGGGGCGGTCCCTGGTGTTCAGCATCGCCCAGGACCGGCGCACCGAACAGGCTCACTACGACGCCGGCTGGGCACACAACGCCGGGCTCCCGGTGCAGCTGAGCATGCTTCCTGACGGCGACCTGGGAATCAAGCCGGTCGACGAGCTCACCAGCCTGCACGCCGGATCTCCGCTGGTCGACGTCACCGGCCCCCTGAGCATTGCCGACGTCAACACGAACCTGGCCTCGGTGAAGGGGGACATGCTGCACATCCGGCTGACCATGGAGCCGGGAACCGCTCAGAACTTCGGCCTCGACGTACTGCGCAGCCCGGCAGGTGAGGAACGCACCCGCCTCTTCTACGACAATTCCGGCGGCGGCACGTTCGGCGTGGACCGGACCAAGACAGGGAACAACTCCGACGTCGACAGCAATCTCGGCGTGCAGAGCGGACCGCTGGCCCTCGACGGCGGCAAGGTGTCCCTGGACGTCTTCCTGGATCGTTCGATGGTTGAGGCGTACGCCGACTCGTTCAAGTCGATCACCACGCGCGCCTACGATTTCCGCGACGACTCGTTGGGCCTGCAACTCTTCGGCGACGGGGCGAAGGTGGACTCGATGACCGTCTGGCGGATGAACAGCATGACCAGCTGACCACGACCCACCCGGGCACCGCGCCGAGTCCATCGGCGCGGTGCCCCTCGGGCGTGGCAAGCACGGCAAGGTCCCAGCATCATGCCGGCTGCCCGAACAGTGACGGGTAGCAGGACAGAAAGGTGAACGATGACCGGTCGACGGGTGACCATGAGCGATGTCGCTCGCAGCGCGGGTGTCTCGCAGACGACGGCGTCCGTGGTGCTCTCCGGCCGCACCGACTTGCGGATTTCCGAAGCTGCCAGCGCCAGGGTGCACGAGGCGGCGAAGACGCTGGGCTACCGGCCCAATGTGACTGCCCGTAGCCTGCGCACCAAAACCACGCAGACCATCGGCCTCGTCTCGGACGCTCTGACCACCACGCCCTTCGCGGGCGAGGCGATACGGGGCGCCCTGGAGGCCGCCGCGGCCCGGGACCACCTGCTGTTCATCACGGAGACAGGCGGCACGGACAGCTCGGAGTCCACTCTGGTCAACGCTCTTCTGGACCGCCAGGTCGACGCGGTAATTCTGGCCTCGATGTACACCCGCTACGTCACACCGCCCAAAGAACTGCACGGTCACCGCGTGGTGCTGCTGAACTGCCTGGCCCCCGGATTCGGGGCACCCTGCGTGGTCCCCGACGAGGTGGAGGCCGGCCGCAACGCCGGTCGGATGCTCACGGAGCACGGTCACCGCAGCGGCATCTGGGCCATCGGCGGGCACAAGGCCGTGCCCGCCACGCCGGAGGGGAACTTCGCCGGCAACGAACGGATGCGGGGGCTGCAGGAGGTACTGCGCGCAGCACGCACCGGACTCGACGGTGTTGTGGAGTGCGAATGGAACGCCGAGGACGGTTACCGGGAAACGCGGCGACTTCTGCAAGACGGCTCACCGCCCCGGGCGCTGGTGTGCTCCACCGACAGACTGTCTTTCGGCGCTTACCAGGCGCTGGCCGAGGCAGGCCTGTCCGTACCGGACGACGTCACCGTGGTCTCCTTCGACGACCAGGACATCGCTTCGTGGCTTCGGCCGGCACTGACCACGCTGGCGCTGCCTCACTATCAGATGGGACACCTCGCGGTCGAGACCGTCCTGTCGGGCAAGCCGCTCGAACCAAGAGTCCACAGGGTGGCGATGCCGGTGCGCCAGCGTGGTTCGGTGGGACCGCCGCGGCCGTAGGAGGACAGGCGGACAAGAGGTCGGCCCGAACGCGTGTGGCGCGTTCGGGCCGACCTCATGGGTGCCGTGTGCCTGTCTCAGGAGGTGGTGGAGCTCTCCTCAAGAGGCCGCAGGTCGGCCGCGATCGTGCTTCCGGTACGGGCGCCGGAGCTGTCCGGATTCCCCTGTGAGACCTGCGGCCCCAGCTCCCACGCGTCGACTGTGTAGTGCCCGTTGCCAAGGAACTGCAGCCGCCAGGGGGGCTCGGCAGTGGGGTACCAGCGTACGGTCATCGCCTGACCGGTCGGCAGGAAGACCTCCACGATCGACGCATCCACCACGACCCGCATCTCCACGGCGCCGTCCGTGCCAGCCGCGCCGTCCAGGGGCATGGTGTAGCGGCCCCGGCGTGCCCGGGGGTCCCGGGAGCCGCGGTTGCGGTCCACGGCGAGGTGGCGTGCGGTGATGTCGACCGTGATGTCGAGGTACTCCGTCCCGTCGTCCGCGGTGGTGAGACGCAAGCGCGCCGTATCCCCGGCTTCCGGCCGCAGCCGGGCGGTGAGGTCGAAGGTCCGGCCGACGCTGCCGAGGCCGGTGGCGTCGGTTGTCGCCGAGCGCCCGGTGGCACGAACGAGCTGCGACCGGCGCTGGAGCAGCAGTTCCCGCGCCGGCTGCTGGTGAACCCGGCCGTCGTTGCTCAGGGAAATCTCGCGGGGCAGGGTCAGGACCCCGGCCCACCCGGCCTGCGCTGTCCACTCGGAGTCGCGGGCTTCCCACGACCAGCCCCACAGCAGCCATCGGCCTCCTCCCTCGACTTCAGGGTCGGAAGGACCCGCGGGAGCGTGCAGCAGGGCCGGCGCGTAGAAGTCCGGTCCGTGGTCGAGCAGGTGGTGCGCGGCCGGCTGGAAGGTGCCCTCGTGTTCGGATCCCACATAGGCGCGGACGCTGCTGGGACCGTCTGCCGCGTCCCACAGGCTGACGATGAGCGCTCCGCGGTCGCCGAAGGTGGCGTACTGGGGGCACTCCCAGCCGGTCCACCCGCCCGTTCCAGGGAGGTGACCGTCGTCGGCGGCGAAGAAGGGGCCGAGATAGCGCCACGATTCGAGATCGGGCGACTCGTAGAGAAGGGCAGCGCCTCGGTCGCCAGTGAGGCCGGCGCCGACAAGCATGCGCCACCCGCCGTCGTGCCGCCAGACGTAGGGATCGCGGTACATCGTCGTGCCGGGAGGCGGATCGGGGATGAGCAGGCCGGGCCGCTTGGCCCAGGTGAGTCCGCCGTCGCGGGACTCGGCTGCGGCGATCGGCTGGTGCCAGCGGTCCTTGCGGTAGGCGGAGTAGAAGGCGATGAGGCGGCCTTTGTGGGAGACCGCGTTGCCGGAGAAGCATCCGTCAGCGTCCTCGCCGCCGGGCGTCGGGGTGAGGGCGACCGGAAGGGACTGCCAGGAGACGAGGTCGGTGCTGCGCATGTGCCCCCAGTGAACGCCGGAGTGCTCGGGGCCGTGCGGGTTGTACTGGTGGAAGACGTGGTAGTGCCCGTCGTGGAAGCACAGGCCGTTGGGGTCGTTGATCCAGTTTTTCGGCGGTCTCGGATGGACCGCCGGCAGATGGGGATCGCGGGCAGTGGGGGACAAGGGTGTCCTTCGTTCGACTGGGCCGCGCCCGAACCGTGGGGCGCGGTGTGACGACAGGGGCGGGCGGTCAGCCCTTGACGCCACTGGAGGCGATGCTGTTGATGAAGGCGCGCTGGAAGGCGAGGAACAGCGCGAGCACCGGGACGGTGATCATGGTGGAGTAGGCCATGATCTGGCCCCATGAGACGTTGAGCTGGAAGAAGTACTGGATGCCGATCATGACGGGCCGCAGGTGCTCGTCCTGGACCACCATCAGGGGCCACAGGTAGGAGTTCCACATGGGCAGGAACGTCAAAATGGCGACGGTCGCGACCGCGGGGCCGGACAGCGGCATGATGATGCGCCGGTACACACCGAACCACGAGGCTCCGTCCATGAGCGCCGCCTCGTCCAGCTCCTTGGGGATGCTCTGGAAGTACTGGTGGAACAGGAAGACCGAGAACGCGTTGGCGACGAAGGGCAGGATCTGCACCCGGTAGGTGTCCAGCCACCCTTCGGTGATCACCAGGTGGGAGCCGTCGAACTGTAGCCAGGGGAGCTTGTTGACCCACCACACCATCGGCAGGGCGAACGTCTCGAACGGCACGATCAGGGTGGCGATGATCAGTGTGAGCAGCAGCCTGCGCCCGGGCCAGCGCATCCGGGACAGCGCGAAGGCGGCCATGCTGTTCACCACGATGCCCAGCGCGACGGTGACGGCCGAGATGACGATCGAGTTCATCAGGAATCGCATCGCCGGAACCCGGTCGAAGACACCCCGGTAATTGGCCAGTGACACGTGGCCCACGGGCAGGAACGCCCGGATGCTTCCGAGGTCTTTGAATATCTGCTGGTCGGGCTTGAAGGACGAGATCAGCATGAACACGATCGGGAAGGCGAAGAACAGCGCGAGAACGATGCGCAGGAGCACGCCCGGGACGCGCCGGAGTCCGGTGCCGCGGGTCGGGTTCGATGCGGTGGCCATGTCAGTCCTTCTCCCGGGTGAGGAAGCGCTGGATGAGGGAGACGGCCAGCACGATGACGAAGAACACCAGCGAGATCGCGGACGCGTATGCCGTCTGCTGCTGGTCGTATCCGGTGTGCACCGCCTGGTAGACCACGGTGCTGGTGGAGTCGACCGGGCCGCCCTGCGTCATGACGTTCACCTGGGTGAACAGGCGGAACGCGTCGATCGTGATGGTGATCAGGACAAAGGCCCTGGTGGGCCGCAGCCCGGGCCAGGTCACGCTGCGGAAGCGGGCCCAGCGGTCGGCGCCGTCGATGGCGGCGGCCTCGTGCAGCTCGACGGGTATGGTCTGCAGCCCGGACAACCAGATCACCATGTGGAAGCCGACGCCCTGCCATACGGACATGAAGATGATGGCCGGCAGTGAGGTGCGGGGGTTGTTCAGCCAGTCGGGCCCGGTCACCAGACCGAAGGTGAAGGAATGGATGAGGTGGTTGACCAGTCCGGTCTTCTGGTAGAGGAACAGCCAGACCAGGGACACCACCACCATGGAGGTGACCACGGGCACGAAGTAGACGGTGCGGAAGAAGGTGGTGCCCCTGACCTTCGTGTTCACCAGAAGGGCCAGAGCCAGGCCGAAGCCGGCCTGAACCGGTACGACCACGGCGGCGAATACCAGGGTGTTCCTCAGTGAGCGGGCGAAGACCGGGTCATGGAAGAGCAGGCGGAAGTTCTCGAGGCCCACGAAGTGGGCGGGAGTGGGGGAGACGAGGCGCGCGCTGGTGAAGGCGAGGCCGAAGGCCAGCGCGACGGGAACGACGAGGAAGCACAGCAGCAGGACGACTGCGGGGCTGACCATGCCGAACGCGGTCAGCCGCTCCCGGCGGCGTTGGACGCCTCCGGGGGTGCCGCGTGGGCGGGGTCTTGCACTGACGGTGGTGGACACAGGGGGACTCCGGGCAGATCAGGACTCGGGCGGGGAACGGGGGTCAGGACGGATGTCCTGACGGCCGTCCCCCGCCGGTAGGTGTGTGGTAGGTCAGCCGGCGTAGTAGCGGTTGGTCTTCAGGTTCGAGTTGATCTGCTGGACGGCCTGGTCCAGGGACTTCTGGACGTCAGCACCGGCAAGGATGTCCTTGGCGGTCTTCTCGAAGACCGAGGAGATGAAGGGATAGGCCGGAGTGACCGGGCGCACGACCGCGAACTTCCGGGCCTCCTGGGAGAAGACGTCGTACGGTCCGCCGGGCTGGTAGCCGGGAATCTGTGCCGCGGCGTCTGCGGTGGCCGGAATCGTGCCGGCCGCCTTGGCGAAGTCGACGAAGTACTTCGTCTGCCGCGAGAACTTCAGATAGGCCTGGGCGCCAGCCTTGTTGCTGCATGTCGCGCTCATGCCCCACTGCCATGAGGCGCCGCCGATCTTCGGTCCCTTCCCGAAGTCGACGGGCGGCAGGACGGCCAGGTCACTTCCGAGTTTCGCGCTGTTGGTGGCCGCGTCCCAGCTGCCGTCCCACTCGATGGCGGACTTGCCGTTGAGGAAGTCGTTGTTGGGGCTGGCCCCGCTCTTCTGCGCCATGTAGCCGTTGGTCACCAGGGAACGGAACCAGGTCCCCCAGGCCACGGCCGCCGGGCCGTTCATGGCCTTGTCGGCGGTCTTGTACTGCGACCGGTCGACCAGGTCTCCGCCGAAGCTCTGCAGCTGGGGCGAGTAGGCGTACGGCCACCACTCGCCTGCGCCGCCGGTGCCCATCTCCAGCGGGTAGGTGAACTTCCCGCCGGCCTTGAGCTTGGCCAGGGCGGCGTCGAACTCGTCCTTGGTCCAGGGCTTGCCGATGGTGGGGATGCGGATGCTGTTGGCCTGGAGCACGGACTTGCGGGCGAACATCGTCAGCGCGACGTCGTAGTACCCGAAGGTGTAGGTCTTGCCCTGGTAGGTGCCGACCGTACTTGGCAGCTGATCGGACAGCGGGACCTGGCTGCCTGACAGGTCCACCGGCGCCAGGTAACCGCCCCACGCCCAGTTCGGCACGTTCGGCCCGTCGCTGTCCAGGATGCACGGCAACTTCTTGGCCGATGCCGCTGCCACCACCGAGTCGTTGTACGACTGCTGAGGGAACGCCTGGATCTTCACCTTGTACGTGCTCTGGCCGGCGTTGAAGTCCTTGACGATCTGCTGGACCACCTTGTACTCGCCCGCGTTGCCTGCGTTGTGGGTCCACAAGGTGATGGTGTTGCCGTCGGCGCCCGACCCCTGGCCGCTGCTCGTGGCCCCGCAGGCCGTGAGCAGGGCTGTCGCGGTGACCGCGGCTAGACTGGCTGCCGCGAGGCGTCTGGTGTTCGATCTCATGGTTCCTCCGTCTACAGGGCGAGTCCTTGCGGATGCCTCGCCGGACGGCCGGTGTCAACGGCCGCCTGTTGGTGGTGCTTCGCCGTCCCGGGTCAGATCCGGGACGGCGGGGCGCGTCGGGTGCCGACAGTCCGCCCGTATCTGTGCTGCGTTGCTGTTCCGCGTCACGTCCGGGGCCGGGCAACCGAGTCCCGGGAGATCAGCGGGCAGTGCAGGACTTCGTGGACAGCCGCGCCGAGGGGTTCGGCCCTATCGATCACCTGCTGGAGGTGGAAGATGGCCCTGGCCCCCATCTCGTAGTGGGGGAGGGCGACCGTGGTCAGCGCGGGAAAGAGGTTTTCGCTGATCAGCTCCTGGTTGTCGAAGCCGATCACCGAGAGGTCGGCCGGAATGGCGAGCCCTGCTTCAGATGCCGCCCGGTAGGCACCCATCGCCATGCGATCGTTGAAGCAGAACAACGCGGTCGGAGGGTCGTCCAACCCGAGCAGCGTCCGCGAGCCCCGGTACCCACCTGCTGCGACGGAGTCCTCGGTGACCACCAGGGAAGGGTCGAAATCGATACCCGCCTCCGCCAGTTCACCCCGGTAGCCAGCGAGGCGACCCCGCGAGGCCGGAATGTCGTCGATGTTGTTGACGAACCCGATCCTGCGGTGGCCGTGTGCGAGCAGCTCACGGGTCGCGGTCCGCCCCCCCTGCTCCTCGTCGGGAACTACCGAGGGGACGGCGGGATCGTCGCTGCGGGCATCGAGCAGGACGGTGGGAACAGAGGCCAGTCGCTGTGGCACCTCCACCACCCGGTGGTACATCGACGCGTACAGCACGCCGTCGACCTGGTGACGCAGCAGCAGCGCGATCTCCTTGTCCTCCAGGTCGCGGTCGTTCCCGGTGTTCAGCATCAGCAGCATCAGGCCGTTTTGTGCGGCGGCTTCCTGAGCGCCGCGGATGATCTGCCCGGCGTGCGGAGTGGTGGCGATCTCGTCGCTGACGAACCCCACCGTGTTCGAGCGTCTCAGGCGCAGCCCGCGGGCCAGGTCGTTGGGCTGGTATCCCAGGTGCTCGGCGACCTCAAGCACCAGCCGCCGGGTCTCGGCGTTGATGCGTTTGCCCTGCACGTTGTTGAGGATGTGGGAGACCGTGGTGACCGAGACACCTGCCTCGGCGGCCACATCCTTGAGTCCGACTCGCTTCATAAGACCCTGCCAAAACGTTTGGGCAATCCGGTTTGCGACGACAATGGGGCACGGCGAAGGCCGTGTCAACGACTCGTTACGGACCTGTGTCCCAGGACGCGAGACCGGCGGAGGGGAGCCGATCCACCGCACCGCCCGGAGTGCCGCCTGGATGCGAAGGCAGGCCGGCGGATGGGTGCGTAAGCCGCACCTGCCGATCATGGGTGCGAGCAGGCTCCGCCGATGGTGCAGCGGCGGCCCCCAGGTGCCGTGGAAGCTCGGTGATCTCGCAGCCCTGCGCGGTGAACCGGTCCACCGCCGGCCGTGCAGCCCCGTCGTCGAGAGCGAAGACCCACGGACCCGGGATCAGGATGACACCGCTGCACCCAGCGGCCCCCGCGACCTCGAGGTTGGCGCGGCGCGGCGCCGCCTGGTGGGACGAAATCCCGTTGTCGATGAAGGCGTTGGGCCAGGACAGTCCCAGATCGAGGGCGTACCTGTCCAGGATCCGGTGCAAGCTCATCACGGCCCAGCCGTCGCGCGGATAACAGCGCAGGTAGACCGCGGTGGCATGCGCTGACTCGGTCTGCCGCTCCATGATCATCCTCCTGGGTGCGCTCCGCGGACTGCTGCGGCCGGGGCGAGGGTTGCGACGGAATGAACATCGTCGACTACATTCCGATTGCCCAAACGTTTTGGCTACCGTTTTCGACGGTGGTGCATGACGACGCCCATGTCAAGAGCTGGTTACGTGCTCGTTTTGTGCTCCCCGGCGGAAGGCTTCTACCGCCAGGCGGACCTGAGCCTCTGGGCACGTAGTGAGTCCAGGTGTGCCGTGCCGCCTTCGGCGTAGGCGGAGACGCCGTTGCTGGAGGGGTCGGGGAAGATCTGGTCGGTCAGGACGACGCGGCCGTCGTCGGCGTACACCTCCACCGAGGAGGTGTCGACGACGATGCGCAGGTCCAGGCGTCCCTTGCTGTCCAGCGTCAGGGGGGCGCGCTGCACACCGGCGAAGGCGGGGCTGAGAGAGGACGCCCCGGAGCGGGTGCGGTCGACGTAGATCTCCTGCGTGGCGGTGTCGTAGCCGATGCGGGTCTCCTGGCCGGCCCCGGTGTGCACCTTGATGCCGAAGTCCTTCGCGGTTCCGGCCCGCAGGGTCGCGGTGATGTCGAGCAGGCTGCCGTTCGCGGCCAAGGGCACGTCGGTGCCGTCGGGCAGGACGGTGGTGGCCGTCCGCGTGATTCCGGTGCGCAGGATGTTCAGTTCCTGGACGGGCTGCTGGACGAGCTGCGGCTTGCCGTGGACGGTGCGCAGGGCGAGTTCGCGGGGGAAGGTGTCGGCGCTGCGCCAGGGAGAGGTGGGAATGTCCTGGCCGTACTGCCAGCTGTTCATCCACCCGATGACGACGCGCCTGCCGCGTGGCTCGTCGTTCACTGAGGTCGCTGCGTAGAAGTCGGCACCGTAGTCCATCCAGTGCGCTCGCTGCACCGAACCGAGCGCGGGGGCGTCGGCGAGCACGAACTGGTCGGCGTTGATGTGTCCCCAGCCACTGGTGTTGTCGTCGACGATCTGGATCTGCGCCTTCTGGCCCGCGAGATCGGCCACGTTCCAGTGGGTCCAGTCCAGGGCCTCGCCGTCCTGCCCGGTGGTGGTCCTGACCACCTTGCCGTTCACGACAAGGTTGACGGCGGTGGGGTCGGGCTGGGAGATGGGGTGGTTGCCGCCGCCGATGAGGAAGTTCAGATACGGCTTGTCGATGGTGAATTCCGGCGACGTCAGGGAACCCGTGCTGGCGTCGAAGTCGATGAAGCTGTTGGCCAGGCCGCTTCCCTGGTAGCCGGTGACGAGCTGCTGACCGGGCAGGGTGCCGGCGGCCGGTGCGCTGCCGAAGGCTGTGCCGGTGGTGGTCCACGACCGGTACGTGCCATCCTCGAAGTCGGCGATCACTTCGCCTGCCGGCGGGGTGTAGGTGCTCGAATCGTCCGGCGTGAATGTCTTCCCGTCGAAGTCGCCGACGAAGTACTGAGCGGCGGATGCGCCCTGCGGGCCGCCGGGGTTGATGTTCACCACCAGCACCCACTTCACGCGCGAGGGATCGCCGTCGACTGCGAGGGGGAAGAGGTCGGGGCACTCCCAGGCGCCGCCGGTGGCGCCAGCCGGCCCGAACTCGCTGAGCTCGGTCCAGTGCTTCAGGTCGGGGGAGGAGTAGAAGCGCACCTTGTGCTCGGCGGACAGTGCGACGGCCATCGTCCAGCTGCGTGTCTTGGCGTTCCAGAAGACCTTGGGGTCACGGAAGTCGCGCGAGCCGATGTCGATGACGGGATTGCCCGCGTACTTCTTCCAGGTCGTGCCGCCGTCCGTGGAATACGCCAGGGCCTGTGCCTGCACACTGTCGGACTTGTGGAGGCTGGTGTAGACCGCGACGAGCGGGGGATTGCCGTGGGTGCCGAGACCGCTGCTGTTGGTCTTGTCGAAGACGACGGCACCGGAGAAGACCATCTCGGTGTCGTCCTGGGGGATGGCCAGCGGCTGTTGAGTCCAGTGCACCAGGTCGGGGCTGGTGGCATGGCCCCAGGACATGTTGCCCCAGGTGTTGCCGGACGGGTTGTACTGGAAGAACAGGTGGTAGCGACCCTTGTACCAGATCGGGCCGTTGGGGTCGTTCATCCAGTTCTGGGCGGGCGAGAAGTGGAACTGCGGGCGGTAGGTCTCGGAATACGGCCGAGGCGTCTCGGTGGCTCCCGCCCCCGCGGCCGGCGTGAGCACTGCGACGCAGGCGGCGACGGACGCGGTGGCGAGGGAGCGCACGACCAGTCGGCGTGCCCTCGGCGAGGTTCTCTTGTCTTGCACGGTTGTTGTTGCTCCTCGAAGTCGGATTTTCTGGCGTACGTGCCCGCCTGCGCCGGATGGGACGTGCGTGAGAGGGACGCGACGGCCGCCGGCATGAATGGTCGGGCAGACGCGGCGGCGGGAGTCGCCCCTGAACAGGGATGACGACGGCACTCGGGGTGTCAACGATGACATTTCGCAGAAAAGTCATCGTTGACACCGGTCGCCGAGGATGATTGTCCGCCGCTGTCCCCCGCGTCAATGGCCTGGACGGATCCGGTGGCCGGGACCTGCCCGCCCGTCGAGTGCGGCATCCGCCGTGGCGGTCAAGGCGTGGCGGTCCCGGCAGAGGTGTTGAGCTGGTCGGCCCAGGGCGGGTTGGGTCCGGGAACGGTGCAGGTCAGGGCGGCGACGCGGGCGCCGAGAGTGGCCGCGGCCACGGCGTCGGCGAGGGTGAGCCGGTCCAGACGTCCGCCGAGGAGGCCGGCGCTGCCCAGATGGTGGAGGAGCCCGCCGGTGAACGAGTCGCCCGCAGCGACGGTGTCCACCACCCGCACGCGGACGCCCGGGACGGCGGCGCGTTCCCCGTCGAGTGAGACCAGGGCTCCCCGCGCGCCGAGGGTGACGACGACCAGGCGTACCCCGGCCGCGTGCCACTCGTCGCAGATCTGCTCCGGCGTCACCCCGGGCCGCAGCGTCCGCAGGTCCTCCTCGCTGATGCGCAGGAGGTCGGCCAGCGCGCACCAGCGGGCCAGGCGTTCCCGGTAGACGGCCGGCGGGACGAGCCGGGGGCGGACGTTGGGGTCGAGTGACACGGTGGCCCCGGTCGCCGCACGGGCCAGGAACTCCTCGACGGCCGCGGCGCCCGGGGCTCGTACCAGCGTGAGCGACCCCCCGTGAACGCATGAAGTGCCGCGGAGGTCCACGGCAGCGAGTTCGGCTGCGGTCCACTGCCAGTCCGCCGTGCCCTCGGCGTGGAAGGTCCAGCCCGCGGAGCCGTGCTCGTCCAGTTCGGCAACGGCCAGGGTGCTGGGTTCCGCGGCTCGGGGGCAGTCGTCCAGGTCGACGCCGGAGCCGGTCAGCTGCGCGCGGAACAGCCGGCCGAAGGTGTCGTCCGACAGCCGGCCGACGAAGCGCACCGGGGTGCCGAGGCGGCCCAGGGCGACGGCGGTGTTGGCCGGTCCGCCGCCGGGAAGCACGCGCAGCGCGAGTTCGCCCGGCGCCGCGAGCCCGCCGGCGGGAAAGGCGTCGGCGACGCACTCGCCGATGACGGTGACCTGGGGTCCCTGCATCGATGTGTCTCTTTTCGTGAGGTAGGCGGCGCGGTCCTGCGACGGCGGTGAGTGGCATCAGGCGCAGGCTCGTGCCGTGGTTGCGAGGCTGCCGCCGACGGGACGGTGACGGCGGTGTTGCCGACTTGTTATGGCTGGGGGGCATTGACGTTTCGCTGGTGGGGAGCCCATCATCCTCTGCATGTCGATGTCAACGATGACAGTGTCAACGTTGACATAACGCGAGCGACCACGGGCGCCGCGCTTTCGCAACCCCAAGGAGCTGAGATGTCTCGTACCACCCGCGTCGCCGCCATGACCGCGCTGAGAGCCGCCGCCGGGCTGACCGTCGCGGCGCTCGCACTGAGCGCCTGCGGTTCGGGGTCCAAGGGATCGTCGTCGGACGCCGGGTCAGGCTCGGGCGGGAAGGTCAAGGTCGGCCTGATCACCAAGACCGACACCAACCCGTTCTTCGTGAAGATGAAGGACGGGGCGCAGAAGGCCGCCAAGGCCGACGGCGTCGATCTGATGACGGCCGCGGGGAAGTTCGACGGGGACAACGCGAGTCAGATCACCGCGATCGAGAACATGGTGGCGGCCGGCGTCAAGGGCATCCTGATCACTCCGAGCGACTCCAAGGCGATCCTGCCGGCGATCGCCAAGGCCCGGGCCAAGGGCGTTGTGGTGATCGCACTGGATAGCCCCACGGATCCGCAGAGCGGCACGGACGCGCTGTTCGCCACCGACAACACCAAGGCCGGTGAGCTGATCGGCGCATACGCCAAGGCGGCGATGGCGGGGAAGCAGGCGAAGATCGCCACGCTGGACCTGGCGCCGGGCGTCGCGGTCGGGCAGCAGCGGCACGACGGCTTCCTCAAGGGATTCGGTGTCAGCGACGGCGACCCGTCGATCGTCTGTTCCCAGGACACCGGTGGCGACCAGGCCAAGGGCCAGACCGCGATGGAGAACTGCCTGCAGAAGGCACCCGACCTCAACGTCGTCTACACCATCAACGAGCCTGCGGCGCTCGGCGCGTACACCGCGCTGAAAGCCAAGGGGCGCGAGAAGGACGTCCTGATCGTCTCCGTGGACGGCGGCTGCACCGGCACCCAGGCGGTCAAGGACGGCAAGATCGCCGCCACCTCACAGCAGTACCCGCTGAAGATGGCCGAGGAGGGCATCAAGGCGGTGGCCGACTACGCCAAGAGCGGCACCAAGCCGTCCGGCTACCACGACACCGGCGTCACCCTGATCACGGACAAGGCGCAGACCGGTGTCGACGCCAAGGACACCGCGTACGGCCTGGCCAACTGCTGGGGATGACAGGCGTCGCGGCAGGCCCCGTGACCGGCGGCCCGCACGCGACACGAACCGGCGGCCCGGCCCGCGATGCCCTGACCCGGTCCGGGCCGCCTCCGACTCTCACACCGCAAGGACCTCCATGACCACCGCAGCTCCTCCCTACGCCTCCGTGAAGGAGCCGACCCGGCTGCGCCGGCTGACCGCCGCGCCCACCGCGGGACCACTCGCAGCTCTCGTGCTGGCGTGCGCCTTCTTCTCCCTGACGACCGACCAGTTCCTCTCCGGCGGCAACTTCTCGCTGATCATCCAGCAGGTCATGGTCGTCGGCGCGCTCGCCATCGGCCAGACCCTGATCATCCTGACCGCGGGCATCGACCTGTCCTGTGGCGCCGTCATGGCGTTCGGCTCCATCATGATCGCCAAGTCCGCCGCGGAAGGCAGTGTTCCGCCCCTGGTGGCCATCGTGATGGGGCTGGGCGTCTGCGCCGGGTTCGGGCTGGTCAACGGTCTGCTGGTGCGCCTGGTCCCGCTGCCGCCGTTCATCGTCACGCTGGGCATGCTCAACATCGCCTTCGCCCTGACCCACATCTACTCCGACGAGCAGACTGTCACAGACCTGCCGAGGTCCCTCACCTGGCTGGGGGAGACCTTCCCGCTGGGCCGCACCGACGTCACTTACGGCTCAGTGCTGACCATCGCCCTCTTCCTCGCCTTCGCCTACGCGCTGAGCAGCACCTCCTGGGGGCGGCATGTCTACGCGCTGGGCAACAGCCCGGAGGCCGCCCGGCTCAACGGGGTACGCACCTCCCGGCTGACCATCGGCGTCTACGCGGTGGCCGGCCTGGTCTACGGGATCGCCGCCCTGCTGCTGGTCTCGCGTACCGGCGTGGGGGACCCCCAGGCCGGGCAGACCGAAAACCTCGACAGCATCACCGCCGTCGTCCTCGGCGGCACCAGCCTCTTCGGCGGCCGCGGCACCGTGATGGGCTCGCTGATCGGGGCGCTGATCGTCGGAGTGTTCCGCAACGGCCTGCAGTTGATGGGTGTGGCTTCCATATACCAGACGCTGATCACCGGCGTTCTCGTCATCCTCGCCGTGACCGTCGACCAGATCTCCCGGAAGAGGGTCCGCCGATGAGCGAGCCGAACCGCACGACGACGAGCACCCCGAAGGACACCGCGACCAGCGGTGCGGATGCGGAGTCAGTCACTCCCATCCTCCAGGCCCGCGGCCTGGTCAAGCGCTACGGCCACGTCACCGCGATCGACGGTGCCGACTTCGACCTGATGCCCGGCGAGGTGCTCGCCGTCATCGGCGACAACGGCGCCGGAAAGTCCAGCCTGATCAAGGCCCTCACCGGCGCCCTCGTCCCGGACCGCGGCGAGATCCGGCTGAACGGCGAGGCCATCCGCTTCAGCGGACCCCAGCAGGCCAGAGAGCACGGCATCGAGACCGTCTACCAGGACCTGGCAGTCGCCGCGTCCATGGACATCGCCTCCAACATGTTCCTCGGCCGCGAACTGCGCCGGACCGGCCCGCTCGGCAGCGTGCTGCGCATGCTGGACAAGAAGCGGATGCGCGAGGAGGCCGCCGCCCACATGGCGGAGCTGAAGATCGGCCTGCGCTCGCTGACCCAGACCGTCGACACGCTTTCCGGCGGACAGCGCCAGGCGGTTGCCGTGGCCCGTGCGGTCGCCTGGGCTCGCAGCGTCGTGGTCATGGACGAACCCACCGCAGCCCTGGGCGTCAAGGAGTCCGGCCAGGTCCTCGACCTGATCCGGCAGGTGCGGGACAGAGGCCTGCCTGTGATCCTCATCAGCCACAACATGCCCCATGTCTTCGAGATCGCCGACCGTATCCACGTCCACCGGATGGGGAAGCGGGAAGCGCTCATCAAGCCGTCAGACTATTCGATGGCCGAGGTCGTGGCGATCATGACCGGGGCGCTGACGGTGGGAAGCGACGGCGGGAAGGCGACCGTCGCCGACGCGGAGGCGGCCAGAGCTGCCGGGCTTCCCACGACGTGACCTATAAGATGCCCTGTCGGCCGGCGATCAGGGCCGGCCGGGTAGGGCAGGACACGGAGAACGGTGGCGTATGACCGGGAGTCGGCGGCCGACGCTAAGTGACGTGGCCCACGAAGTCGGCGTAAGCGCCAAGACGGTCTCCCGCGTCCTCAACGACGATGGCCCGACCTCGGCCAGGACCCGCGAAAAGGTGATGGAAGCAGTCAACAGGCTCGGCTTCCAGCCCAACCTCATGGCCCGCAACATGCGCCGGGGCAGTCCCGACAGCACCATCGGCCTGGTGGTACCCGATATGGGCAACCCCTTCTTCGGCACTGTGGCCGGCGGTATCGAGGACGCGGTCCGCGAGCGGGGTCTGACGCTGCTCATGGGATCCTCGGCCGAGGATCCCGCCCAGGAACGGGCCTTGATCGAGACCTTCCTCAGCCGCAGGGTCAGCGCGCTCGTCGTCGTCCCCTCGGTCGGCGCCCACCACGCCTACCTCGGCGGGGTCTCCTCCGGGCCGCCCGTGGTCTTCCTGGACCGGCCCGGCAGCGGGCTGGCCACCGACAGGGTGGTGAGTTCCAACCGGTCCGGCGCCCAGGAAGGCACAGCGCACCTGTTGGCAGCCGGGCACCGGCGGATCGGATTCATCGGGGACCTCCCGGCAGGCCTCTACACCCGCCGCGAGCGCCTGGCCGGCTACCGCGCCGCGTTGGCCGACGCCGGTGTGCCCTATGACAGGAACCTCGTCGCCAGCGGCCACGATCAGGGCGCGTCAGCTGCCGCCACCGAAGGCCTCCTGGATCTCGCCGAGCCGCCCACGGCGCTGCTCGCCGGGAACAACTTCACCGCCATGGGCGCGGTAACGGCCCTGGCCAGGCGACGTCGCAAGGACATCGCCCTCGTTGCCTTCGACGACCTGCCACTCGCTGAGATCCTCGAACCGCCCCTGACGGTCATCGCCCAGGACCCCGCTGCACTGGGCGCCGCCGCGGCACGAACCGTGCTCGCCCGCCTCGACGGCGACCGGACGCGCCCCCGGGCCGAGGTCGTCCCCACCAGACTTGTCCCGCGTGGTTCCGGTGAACTGCCTCCTCGCTGAGCGGGGCTCCCAAGGTGGCGTCACCGTCGCACGCCATACGCAACGCGACTTGCTAGGCGAAAGAGCAACGACCCTCGACGCTCCCAGACGTTCGCTGACGCCGGGCACAAAGGCAATGAGCCTTTTCCATCATCGGTCTGAGCTGGTCAGATGCGGGGCGAGGATGGCTTGGACGAGGGTGGTGACTCGAGTGGTGGAGCACCGTAGTTTGCGGAGGAGGCGCCAGGGCTTCAGCGTGGCCATGGCTTGCTCGACGAGAGCGCGGATCTTCGCATGGGATTGGTTCACGGCCTTCTGGCCTGGGGAAAGGGTTCCCCATCGTCCCCAGTACGGGATGCGGACCGGGCCGCCGGCCCCTCGGTATCCCTTGTCGGCCCAGCATGGGACGTCGGCCTGTGCGAGAGCGTCGAGGATGCAGTGTTTGCGGGCTGCGCGGATGTCGTGGACGGCTCCGGGCAGCGCGGGTGAGGCCCACAGCACCCAGCCGTCGACGGTGGCTTCGGCCTGGAGGACGCCGACGCGCGCGGCGCTCTTTTCGGCAGTGTTGTAGTAGCGGCCGCTGGCCTCGCGCTGCAGCTTGTCCAGCTCTTCCCGGGTCTTTGCCAGGCGATTGTCCAGACTGCGGGTGCCGATAAATCATCCGCCCTGCTCAGTGCACCTGTACCGGGTTGAGACGCCTGCGTTGCGATGGTTGAGAATGAACGCGTTCAAGGAAGCCGGCTGTCTACCTGCACACGTTCAGCCCTTGTTTTGCGGGAGCCCTCGTCTCGACCGCTGACCGGGCCACTGACCTATGCGGATGACATTCTCGGCAGGCGCAGGGCGACGCGTGTGTGCGCCGTGCTGGCGATCTCCCCGGTCAGCGCCGGCCGGTGGCCAGGATGACGAGGAACTGGCCGCCGCCCGGCTCGATGTCGGCGGTCACCGGCAGTCCCGGTACCAGTCGGGAGAACCGGTCCACGAGCCAGTCCGCCGCCCCTTGTGCGTCCCGCTGGGTCGGACAACGGCCCACCATCTCGCGGCCCCCCTTGCGCTCCAGCCTCCTGGCAACGGTGATCAGCGGCGCGGGTTCGACCACGTACAGGCGGTCCGGCCAGGCGATGACCACCTCGACCGCGCCCTTGCGGGTGTTGCACCCGCGGTGCGCGAGCCTCTCGGCGACCTTGGCCTTCCGGTCGGCGGTCCGGCTGTCCACGCTGGGCCCCCGCGGGTCGTTCACCGACATCTCGGGGTCGACCGGTTCGTCGCACACCCAGCACCGCCAGCTGTCGCGCTCGGCCACATCATCGAGGAGACTCACTCGAGTAAACTACCGCGCCCGGCCGCTACCCCGCACGCCTGGGACGCGGCGGGCAAGGGTCCAACTGTCGGCCGGCGCGGTGCCCTGGGCGCGGCTGGAAGATTTCACTTCGTCCTGTCCGGACATACGAGGCAGCCGGTGGCAGGGATTCGGGCAGAAGAACCCGGGGCCGGATTCTGCGGCTCTGCGCGTATGCCGCCTCGCGACTGGGGCGCGCAAGCACGCGGCAAGGAATCCGCTCTACCGGGGAAGGCGCCTAGTACTCCAGTTGCACTTCTCAATATGACCTGGTCAGGTGGCTCTTTTGGAGTCTGGTTGGCTGGCGCCACGTCAGGGTGGCGGTGGTTCGTGACTCACCCGATCGAGGTGCGTGCGGCGCTGGTAGTGGCGGCCGAAGGCGGTGCTGAACTTCGTATCCCTGTCTCGGATGAGGTGGGTGAAGTCGGTGGCGCGGTCGCCGAGGTGCCATAGGAGTTGGCGGGCTTGATGGGTGGCCCAGGCTGCGGTGGGGTGGGCGGTGACGCCGAGGATGTGGACGGTGCGGGTACGTACCTCCATGACGAACAGGACGTACAGGCGCTGCAGTCCGATCGTGTCGACATGGAAGAGATCAGTGGCGAGCAGGCCGTGGGCCTGGGCTCTTGAGGAACGCAGTCCACGCGTGTCGCGCTGGATGTCGGCGCGGTGCTGGTCCGAGGCCGGCTGCGCGCGGGACGCGGCGGACGGCAGCCGGGCTGGCCTTGTGGCCGAGGCGGCGCAGTTCTCCGTGCACTCTTCGGAAGCCCCAGCGCGGGTTTTCTGTGCCGAGCCGGACGATGAGGTCCCGGATCTCCTCGGGCGGAGGCGGGCGGCCTGAGGAAGGTGGTTGGGTCCACTTCTGCTTGATCAGGCCTTGGTGCCAGGCGAGCAGGGTGCGTGGGGAGACGATGCGGTGGCGGCGAAGTGGGCGGGGGAGTAGTCGGGCGAGTGCCGCGATCAGGGCGCGGTCTGGCCAGGTGGGCCTGGGTGTGGAGACTTGGCGGCGCAGCAACGCGACCTCCTGCCGCAGGACCAGGATCTCGGCGTACTTGACGGCGGAGGAGCGGGAGAGCAGGACGAGCCACGCGAAGACCCGCGTGGCAATCAAGTAGAGCAGGCGCACGAACATATGCACCCAGGGTGCCCCGCGGCACGGAAGAACGCAGTCCCTGGTCAGGGGCTGCGCAACCATTCTGGAGCGGTACGAGGACTCGGAAGAGAATCCGAAATATGTCGGCATGCAGGGCGCCGGCTGGGCACGGGACACCGTCGTCCTGCGGATCGTCACGCGCCCGCTTCGGCGACCAGCAGGGCCTCCATGTCGTAGAGGAAGCGCTCCATCGCCGGGCGCGGCAGGTAGGCGGTGTCGGCGGTGACGGAGACCTCCAGGTTGCCGCTGACGTGCACGCAGAAGCGGCAGTTGAGCCGGTCCTGGCTCAGCGGCCAGTGCAGCGTGCTGGCCGGCAGCGCCGCCCGGATCTGCTCAGGCGGGCAGGGAGCCGGGCCGGTCCTGGCCAACCGCTGGTCGTTGAAGCAGCAGAGCGGCTGCACCCAGTCACCCTGCGCCCGGTCCACCGGGTCGTGGAAGGCGCTGCGATAAGCCCGCAGCGCCGCGGAGTCTGCTGCCCGCAGCAGCGCGCCGAAGCGGCGGTCCACCCCGTCGAGAGCGAAGACGCCCTCCTGGGAGACCATGCCGACGATCCCCGCCGTGTCGCGGCGGAAGCGGTTGCTGACGATGGGGAGCACCGCACACCGCTCCCGTCCGGTCGCCCGGCCCACCAGAGCGGCCGTGGCGGCCAGCAGCACAGTGGAGGTGGAGGTGCGGTACCGGGCGGCGACGGCCCGTACCGCCAGATCCATCGCGGGAGAAGCCAGTTGGGCACGCCAGAACCGCGGCCGGTCCGCAGCGCCCGCCCGCCTGCCGAACATCACCTCGCGCGGCACCTTCTCCCATAGGGCCGCCGCGCGCTCGGCGACCCGGCGGCCCTCGGGGCCGGCCTGCCAGTGGGCCAGGTCCAGCGGCCGGGGCGCGGCGGGCCGCCCGGCCAGGCAGCCGGTGCCGCGCAGGATCAGCGTCCGCAGGTCGCGGACGGCGATCTCGGCGCCGAACCCGTCGGCCGCCAGGTGGCAGAAGGCGAGCACCACATGGCGGACCTGGCGCCCGTCGGTGACCAGCGCCACCCGCAGCGGCCACTCGGCCGCGTAGTCGAAGCGCTCTGCGGTGAGTTCCGCGAGCAGCTCATCGGGAGCCGCGGTGGAGAGCGTCAGGGGGAGCTCCCCGCCCGCCTCCAGCCGCTGGCGCGGCCGCGCACCGGTGAGGTCGAGCCGGGTGCGCAGCGCGCCATGGGCGGCGAGCAGGCCGGCGAGAGCGGTGGCGACCTCTTCGGGCGTCCGTTCCCCTGGGACCTTGAGGATCCGTCCGAAGTTGAAGTAGCCGTCGTCCGGGGCGGTCCGCTCGATGGCCTCCCAGATCGCCGACTGGCCCCAGGTGAGGGGACCGGCGCCGGCGTCCGGCGCGGCGAAGGCGAGCGTCATCCCGCCGTCCGAGGCCCCGGCGGCCGGCGGTACGGGCCGCTCGCTCGTTGCGTCCCTGGTCATGTAGGTCCTTCCCTCCTGCGGCCGTGCGGTCCTGTGGTGGTGCTGCGGTGCTGCGGCCGTACTGCCGTGCTGGTGCCGTGCGGCGGTGCCGCGGCTGATCCGCTGCCGGCTGATCCGCAGCGGGCGGATCTGCGACGGGCCTATGCCGAGGTGTGCGCCGGCTCCTGCGCCGGACCGCCTGCCGCGCCGGGGCCGGGATCGTCTGCGAGCAGCCGGGCGGCCTCCTCCTCGGAGAGCCGGTCGAGCTCCGCGAACAGGCGGTCCTCCAGCGCCTGCGCCACGCCCGCCACGCTGCCCTGGTCGAAGAGGGTCCGGATGGGCAGGTCCACCTCGGTGGCGGCCCGCAGCCGCGCGATGACCCTGACGGCGAGCAGTGAGTGCCCGCCGAGGGCGAAGAAGTCGTCCAGCGCGCCGACACCGGGTATCCCGAGCACCTCGGCGTAGACGTCGGCGACCAGCAGCTCCGCGTCGGTGCGCGGGGCGACGCGCTCCCGGGTCACGGTGGGCGCGGGCAGCGCCGCACGGTCCAGCTTGCCGCTCGGGGTCAGCGGCAGCGCATCCACCTCCACCCAGGCGGAGGGCAGCAGATGCGGCGGGAGCGCGGCACGCAGCTCCTCGGGCAGCGTCCCGCGGTCCCCGACGGTGTAGCAGACCAGGGTCTCGCCGTGTACGGCGACGGCTCCGCGGCCGCCGAGCCGGGCTTCGATCTCGCCGGGCTCGATACGGAAGCCGCGCAGTTTGACCTGGTCGTCGAGGCGGCCGAGGAATTCCAGCCGGCCGTCGGGCCGCAGCCGGGCGCGGTCGCCGCTGCGGTAGTACCGCTGCCCGCCGAGGACCGGGAAGCGCTCGGCGGTCAGCTCCGGCTGGCCGACGTAGCCGTCGGCCAGCCCCGCGCCGCCGATGCACAGTTCGCCGGGACTGCCGGGCGGCACCGGCTCGCCGTGCGGGCCGAGCAGCATGATCCGGGTGCCGGCGAGGGGCCGCCCGATCGGGGGACGGCCGACGGTGGGCTCGGCGGTGAGGTCGTCGGCGGTGCAGATGACGGTGGCCTCGGTCGGGCCGTAGGTGTTCACCAGCCGGATCCGGTCGCCGAAGTGCTCGCGCCAGCGGGCGACGGCGGCCTCGTGCACCTGCTCGCTGCCCAGGACGACCAGCCGCAGCGTGTCCGGCCACGGGATGTCGTCGATCACCTCGACCAGGTGGTGCCAGTACGCGGTCGGCAGGTCGAGCACGGTGACGCCGTCGAGGTGCTCGGGCAGGGTCACCGCGCCCTCGGGGAGCAGGTCGATCCGTGCCCCGGCGGCGAGGGCCGGGAAGACCTCCTCGACGTGCGTGTCGAAGCTCAGCGCCGCGAACTGGACCACCCGGTCGCCGGGCCGCAGTTCGTACGCCTCCCGCATCCAGGCCACCCGGGCGGCCAAGGCGGTGTGGCCGACCAGTACGCCTTTGGGGATGCCGGTGGAGCCCGAGGTGAAGATGCAGTACGCGGCGTCCGTGGCGGTGGTGCCGGGCAGGAGCCGCAGGCCGTCGGGGGTGACGACGACGCGGGCGCCGCTTGCCTCGGCCATGTGCGCGAGGCGCTGCTCGGGGTAGTCCGGGTCGAGCGGGAGGTAGGCGCAGCCGGCCCGCCAGGCGGCGAGCATCGCGGCGATCGCGTCGGGGCAGCGGCCCAGCCGGATGCCGACCACCCCGCCGCGCGGCAGGTCGACGGACAGCTCGGCGGCCCGGGCGTCGAGCTGGGCGTACGTCAGGTGCCGGTCCCCGCAGGCGACGGCGATGCGGTCGGGGTGCTCGCGCACGGCGCGGGCGAAGAGCTCGGGAACGCTCGGGGTAGCGGGCAGCGGCGGGCCGTCGAGCACGGCGGTGTCCCCGGCGGTGAGCAGCGGCACGGCCGACACCGGGGTGCCGACGTGGCCGGGGAAGGCGCGCAGCAGGCGGGCGAACCGCTCGGTGAGGCGGTCCATGGTCCGCGTGTCGAACACCTCGGCGTCGTAGACGAGCGAGAGCAGCAGCTCGGGGCCGTCGTGCCAGGCCTCCAGCGTCAGGTCGAATTTGGCCTGCTGGAAGCCCCCGTCGAACTCGGTTGTGCGCAGCCCGCCGAAGCCGTTCTCGTCGTGGTCGGCGCCCTGGGTGTGCAGGATCGCCATGGTCTGGAACAGCGGGGTGCGCGCCGGGTCCCGGACCACCCGCAGCTGCGCCGCCAACTCCTCGAAGGGGATGCCCTGGTGGGCGAAGGCGTCCAGGACGTCGGTGCGGGTGCGCTCCAGCAGTTCGGCGACGGTCGGGTCGGGGGACAGGTCGCCGCGCAGCACCAGGGTGTCGGTGAGGTAGCCGATGGCCGGCTCCAGCTCCAGCCGGTCGCGGCCCGCCGTCACCGTGCCGACCAGGATGTCGCCCTGCCCGGTGTGCCGGGCCAGCAGCGCCTGGTAGGCGGCGAGCAGCACCATGAAGACGGTGCTGCGGCGCTCGCGGCCGAGCCGGGTCAGGGCGGTGGTCTCCGCCTCGTCCAGCCGGATCACCGTCCTGGCGCCGATGCGCCCCGGGACGCGGCCGCGCGGGCGGTCCTGCGGCAGGGCCAGCGGGGTGGGGCCCGCCAGCCGCTGCTGCCAGTACGCGAGCGTCCCGCTGGTGTCCCGGGCCCGCTGCCAGATCGCGATGTCGCCGAACTGTACGGCCAGTGGCGGCAGTTCGCGGCCCGAGTAGAGCGCGGCCAGCTCGTCGTAGAGGATGTTCAGCGACCAGCCGTCGCCCAGGATGTGGTGCATGACCAGGCACAGGACGTGGTCGTCGTCGGCGATCCGGATGAGGGCCGCCCGCAGCGGCACCGCCGTGGCGAGCCCGAGGGGGCTGTTGGTGCGGGCGGCCACCAGGGAGAGGGCCGCCGCCTCGTCCGGCGCGGTCAGCGATTCCAACGGCACCGGGCCGGGCGGCTCGACGACCGCGGTCGGCGCTCCGTCGACCTCGGGGAAGCGGGTGCGCAGGATCTCGTGCCGCTCGGTCACCGCGTCGAGGGCGTGCCGCAGGGCGGCCTCGTCCAGGGCGCCCCTGAACCGTTTGGCCAGCCACATGTTGTACGAGGCGTCCTGCGGGTCGAGGCGGTGCATGAACCACAGGCGCTCCTGCGCCGAGGACAGCGGCGCCTGCGTGCCCGCCGGGCGCGGCACCGGACCGGTGACCGCGTCGCCGGGCGCCGCGGAGTCCACCAGCCGCGCCAGCCGCTCCACGGACGGGTGACGGAAGACGTCGCCGACCGCGACCACGGCGCCGGCGCGGGCGCCGAGCCGGGCGGTGAGCATCGCGGCGCGCAGGGAGTGGCCGCCCAGGGCGAAGAAGTCGTCGTCGGCGCGGACGTCCTCGGCGTCCAGCACCTCGGCGAAGACCTCGGCCACGAGCTTTTCCGCCGCGGTGTGCGGCGGCCGCCCGCCGCCGGCCCGCCGCTCGTCGCCGGGGTGGGGGAGGGCCTTGCGGTCGACCTTGCCGTTGGGCGTGAGCGGCAGCGCGTCGAGGCGGACGTACCGGGCGGGCACCATGAAGTCCGGGAGCCGCGCGGCCAGGTGCGCGCGCAGCGGCTCGGCGTGGTCGGCGTGGTCGGTGCGGTCGGTGCGGTCGGTGCGGGGGCGGGGGAGATCGGCTTCGGTGGCGCCGGCATCGTCGGCACGGGGCTCGCCGGGGTCGGTGGCGCCGGTGTCGTCCGCGGTCTGCTCGGCGACGTAGAAGGCAGTGAGGTTCTCGTCGTGGACGGCGATGACGGCCTGGCGGATGCCGGGGGCGGTTTCCAGGGCGGCTGCGATCTCGCCCAGTTCGATGCGGTGGCCGCGTAGTTTGACCTGGTCGTCGGAGCGGCCGAAGAATTCCAGGGTGCCGTCGGGCAGTCGGCGTACGACGTCGCCGGTGCGGTAGACCCGCTCGCCGTCCAGGTCGGCGAAGCGCTCTGCGGTCAGTTCGGGGCGCCCGAGGTAGCCGTCGGCGACGCCGGCGCCGCCGATGAGCAGTTCGCCGGGGACGCCGATCGGGACCGGGGCGCCGTGCGGATCGACGACGTGGACGGTGGTGTTGGCGATGGGTGTGCCGACGGTGATGCGCCGGGGCTGTTCGGGCACCTCCCACGCGGTGGACCAGATCGTCGTCTCGGTGGGCCCGTAGACGTTGACCAGGCGGCTGACCCGGGAGCGCAGTTCGGAGGCGAGCTTGCGCGGCAGCGGTTCGCCGCCGCTGAGTGCGGCGACCCGCGGGAGGTCGCCGGTGAGCAGGACGCGCCAGCCCGACGGGGTGGCCTGGACGTGGGTGACGCCCTCGTCCCTGATCAGGGCGGCCAGGGTGCCGCCGTCGCGCGAGGTCTCGGCGTCCGCGACGACCACCCGGCCGCCGGTGACCAGGGGCAGGTACAGCTCCAGGGCCGAGATGTCGAACGACAGCGACGTCAGCGCCAGCCAGCGGTCGGCGGGCGTACTGCCGACCAGCGTGCGCATCGCGAACAGGAAGTTGGCCAGCGCCCGATGCGGCACCACCACGCCCTTGGGATTCCCGGTCGAGCCCGAGGTGTACAGCACGTAGGCGGTGTCGTCCGGGCCTGGCCGCGACTCGGGAAGCCGCCCCGGTTCCGCGTCCAGCACCCGGTCCAGGTCGGCATCGGTGAGTACCAGCGCCGCCCCGCAGTCCTGGACCACGTAGGCGATCCGCGCCGCCGGATAGTCCGGGTCGACCGGTACGTACGCGGCCCCCGACATCGCCACCCCGAGCAGTGCCACCAGCGTCTCGGCCCGCCGCGAGGCCTGCACCGCGACCAGCGCACCGCGTCCGGCCCCGCGCTCCCGCAAGCCTTCGGCCAACGCCGCCGCCGCGCCCACCAGCCGGCCGTAGCTGAGCACGCTCGTGCCCGTGACGACCGCGACCGCCTCCGGATCGGCCTCGGCGCGGGCGATCACCAGATCGACCAGCGTCAGCGCGGGCACCGTCGCGGCCGTGTCGTTCCAGGACTCCAGCCGCGCGCGCTCGGCCGGCGGCAGCAACTCCAGCCGTCCCACCGGCTGTTCGGGATCGGACAGGATTGAGGCGAGCAGCTGCCGGTAGCGTTCGCCCATCCGCACGGCGGTGTCGTGGTCGAACAGGTCGGTGCTGTGGATCAGGTAGGCCAGCAGCGAGCCGTCGGGCTGTTCGCGCAGGTCGAAGGACAGGTCGCAGCGGGCGGAGTGCCACCCGAGCGGGAACGGCGCCGCCTGGAGGCCGGGCAGCGGATCGGCGACGTCCCCGTACGTGTGCAGGGCGAACATCGCCTGGAACAACGGGGTCCGGCTCAGGTCGCGTTCGACCCTGAGGGCGTCGACCAGTTGCTCGAACGGCACGTCGGAGTGGGTGAGGGCGGAGATGACGTTGCGGCGGGTGGCCCGCAGCAGGTCGGAGAAGGCCGGGTCGCCGGTCAGGTCGCAGCGCAGCACCATCGTGGTCGACAGGAAGCCGACCACCCGCTCCAGTTCGGCGCGCCCGCGGCCCGCCGCAGGTGTGCCGACGCAGAACTCATGCTGCCCGCTGTGCCGCGCCAGCAGCACCTGGTAGGCGGTGAACAGCACCATGTATGGCGTGCAGCGGGCACGCTTGGCCAGGTCGTGCAGGGCGGAGACCAGCTCGGCGGAGAGGGCGATCTCGACCTGGCCGCCGGCCGAGGTGCGCTCGGCAGGGCGCGGCCGGTCGGTCGGCAGCTCCAGGTCCGGTGCCCCGGCGAGCCGCTCGACCCACCAGGCGAGACCCGCGGGCGGCTCCTGTGCCGCGGCCAGCTCGCTGTACTGGAGGGCCGGGGGCGGCAGCGCGCGGCCCGCGTAGTGGGCGGCGACCTCCTCCTGCATGACGTTGAACGACCAGCCGTCACCGATGATGTGGTGCAGGACGACGCACAGCACATGGTCGTCCGGGGCGAGCCGCACCACGGTGACGCCGAACGGCGGCCGCGCCGCGAGGTCGAACCGCACGTTCGTCCGGGCGGCGACGACCAGCTCGGCCTCCTCGACGGAATCGGCCTCGACCCGTTCGATCACGACCGGTGCCGGGTCCTCGACGACCGCCAGCGGCTCCCCGCCCGGCGCGGTGAACCGGGTACGCAGGGCGTCGTGCCGCGCCACCACGGCGGTGAAGGCCGCCTCCAGAGCCGCCAGGTCCGGCGTGCCGCGCAACCGGTAGGCGTAGGCGAGGTTGTTGGAGGGGTCGTCCGGATCGAAGGCGTGCAGAAACCACAGCCGCTGCTGGCCAGAGGAAAGCGGTCCGGTCTTCACTCGTCTTCTCCGGGGATCACGGGGGTGGGACGGGGACGGGGCGGGCGGTCAGGCGGGGCGGGCGGGCGGGGACGGGGCTGTCAGGACGGGTCGGAAGCGGGCGCGGGTGTCAGGGGTGCCCGGCGCCCAGGCCGGTGCCCCGGCGGTCACCCGCCCCCACGCCGTGGCCGGACGCGTGCGGCACCTCCGGCGCCCGGGTGCGTAACATCGGCCGATGCTCCTCGCGGTACGAAGTGGGAGCGCTCCCGCTACCGGGCGCTAATACCAGCAGCCGGTGGGTCCGGCGGTCAAGGGTCGGACGTCGCGCTGTGACGCACGGGGCGCCTGCGCAACCACGGGCGCCGGCGGCCGGGTCGCCGCATCCGGCTCCGCAGCACGCGGGCGGCCTCGACCGCACGTAGTGCGGAGGATTGACGCTGTCCGATCTTGGTGGTTAATTCGGGGTGGGGTGGGGGCGATGGGTGTTTGGATACGCGTAGTGGATCATGGAGTGGCGGTGGTGTCACCGTTGTCCCGGGGATCGGAGCTTGTCGTGTCGGTGCAGCCGCAGCCGCAGCCGCAGCCGCAGCCGCAGCCGCAGCCCTGGCCGGAGCCGGATCCGCAGATCGTGGGAGCGATTCGGGCGATGTACCGGGGAAAGCGCGGAGTTCCGCTGGCGGTGCAGGTGCGCATCAGCTCGGGGAACTGTTCTCCGACGAGCAGTTTGCCGATGCGTTCGAGCGGCGGGGTAGGCCGGGTTCGTCACCGGGACGGCTTGCGCTGGTCACCGTGCTGCAGAAGGCAGCGAACCTGACTGACCGGCAAGCTGCTGACGAGGCCCGTGAGAACCTCGCGTGGAAGTACGCGCTCGGCCTGCGGTTGGACGACCCAGGCTTCGACCACACGGTCCTGTCGGAATTCCGCACCCGCGTGGTCGAGCACCAGGCGGAGGAGAGGGTGCTGGACCTGCTCCTGGACCGGCTGCGCGAACTCGGCCTGGTCAAAGAGGGCGGCCGGCAGCGCACCGACTCCACCCACATCGTCTCGGCCGTCCGCGACCTGAACCGTCTCGAACTGGTCGGCGAGTCGGTCCGCGCCGCGCTGAACGCCCTGTCCGCGGCGGCCCCCGACTGGGTCGACCAGGTCCTGGTCGTGGCCGACTGGAGCCGCCGCTACGCGGACCGGGTCGACACCTGGCGCATACCCGACTCCAAGAGCAAGCAGCACGAACTCGCCCTGAACTACGCCAAGGACGGCTTCACACTGCTGGGCGCCCTCTACGCACCTGCCTCCCCGGCCTGGCTGCGAACCCTTCCCGCAGTGCAGATCCTGCGCCACGTCCTCCTGCAGAACTACACCCGCACCACCGCCGGCAACGGGCACGTGCGCGTCAAACGCCGCGAGCCCAGCGAGGACGACGGCGACGGTCTGCCACCCGCCCCGATACGCCTCGCCTCGCCCTACGACACCGACACCCGCTGGTCAGCCAAGCGCGACATGTTCTGGAACGGATACAAACTCCACGTCTCGGAGACCTGCCACGCCCAGGCCGACGGCATCCGCCCCGAGCGGCCGAACATCATCACCAACGTGACCACTACCGCCTCCACCCTGCCGGACACCAAGGCCCTCGAACCTGTCCACCAAGCCCTCGAGCGGCGCCAGTTGCTTCCGCAGCGGCACTACCTCGACTCCGGCTACCCAAGTGCCGAACTGATCGTCGCCTCGGCCAAGACCTACGGCGTCGCCCTGATCACGCCGGTCCTACTCGACACCTCCCGCCAGGCCAAGACCCAAAGCGGATTCGCCGCCCATGACTTCACCATCAACTGGGAACGCCAGCAAGCCGTCTGCCCCGCCGGGAAGACCAGCACCACGTGGAACCCGACCATCCAAAACGGCGTCCCGAAGACCGTCGCCACCTTCGCCGCCCTGGACTGCATCCCCTGCCCCTTCAAGGAACAGTGCACCAGCGCCCGAAGCAACCGCCGCCAGATCAGCCTCCACCCCCGCGAGCTCACCGAAGCCATCCGGACAGCCCGCGCCCAGCAGCAGACCGACGAGTGGAACCACGACTACGCACTGCGCGCCGGCATCGAGGGCACCATCCGCCAGACCACCCACACCACCGGCCTACGCCGCGCCCGCTACCGCGGACTAGCCAAAACCCACCTCGACCACACCACCAGCGCCACGGCCGTCAACATCATCCGACTGCACGCCTGGTGGAACGGCCACCCCCTCGACCGCGCCAGTCACAGCCATCTCGCTCGGCTCCAACTCTCCCTCACGGCATGACCGTTACGAATTAACCACCAAGATCGCGCACCCTTCCGACCACGTGCTTTCCCCTCCCACGCGATGTACTGCTGGAGAGGCACGACCCCCACGTGAACGTGTCGGAGCCCTTTTAGCTCACAAGCATGGGGGACGAGCTCGAGGAGAACGAAGCGCTTGAGCACCACTGGTCAATCCGGTGTGGTCCGAGATCGCCTCCACCGGGGGATGCCTGGGCAGCAGGGGACGGTGACGGACAGGCAACGAAGCTCCGTGAGCGGCGGATGTCCTGGCGGACTGTCTGCTCCGACGGGGCTCCGTTGCCCGCGTTCCCTTCGGTGCGAAAACCGCCGCCAACCTGCTTTCCACCAGCACGAATGCGTTGACTGCCCTGCCTTGGGCCAGTGCCCTGTGCTGTCACCAGCCCACCGTCGGCGGGTGCAGCCGTTCAGGTGACCTTCTCCCGGGCGTACAGGGAGAAGCGGACCATGCCCAGCATCGTGCCGACGGTCAGCATGAAGCCGTGCATACGGGCCGGGCTGGCGGCGACCCTGATCCTGTGGGGCTCAAATATAGGAATCGGCCTGTGGGCTGCGGGTTCGTAGTGATGTCAGCTGGCGATCTGGTACTCGTTGATGAGTCCGCCGAGGGTCGACCGCGACGATGTGCTCGGCCTGGGCTTGGAGGAACTGCTTCCAGGTTGGTCCGCTGCGACGCGGGGCGGGGGCCGGCGCCGGGCTGGTTGAGGATGTTCCACACGGTGGAGGCCGCCAATTTGTGGCCGAGGCTGGTGAGTTCGCCGTGGATGCGCTGGTGGCCCCATCCCGGGTTCTCGGCCGCCATGCGAAGGATCAGGGCTTTGATGGCGGAGGCTGTCGGCGGGCGTCCGGGGCGGCGGCGCTGGCTGTAGTCCCACTTCTTGGCGACGAGTTTGCGGTGCCAGGCCGGCAGCGTCGCGGGGGTCATCGGGAAGACCTGTGTCCAGCGGTGGCGCGGTATCAGGTGCGAGAGCGTGGCGAACCACAGGCGGTCGGCCGGTTCGTAGCGCACGCGTGGGACCTGCCGGCGCAGGACGGCGTTCTCGTGCCGCAACACCAATAACTCGGCCTCCTTGGGGACGTCACGCCGTAGCAGTAGCGCGGGCAGCGAGAGAAGGCGACGGGTTACGCGTACAGGGTGGACAAGATCACGAAACCTGGTCCCAGGCCCGGTTGAGTCGCTGCTCAGCGAGCGGAGATCCTCACAGCGACGGGATGAAGAGGCAGGGGATGATTCGTTTTTTGAGCCCCACAGGAGCCGGCATGACCTGCTCGGGCTTCAGCGGTGCCACGCGAAGCCCACGACGGCAAGGATCACGAGCACCAAGCACAGCCGGAGTGTCCTGCCGTTGCTGTCTATCGCGTACCGAACGACGCGCCAGAAGTTCGCCACCTTGGTCATCCCATCAGTCGATCCGAAGTTGATCTGATGACGGTCGCGAACGATCTGTGACTTCCATGGCGTACCCGAGAGCCTTCCCAGGCAAACCCATGCACCGCACCTTATGCTGAATGGTGGGCGCCTATGTTCACCCTCGTGAAAAACCACTCCTTAACCACGATTTCGGCCAAGCCCGGTGTCCGTTTAGCCCGCCGTGCTCCACAACAAGGGGCTATTCTCGAGCCACGACTCACTCGGCTTCATGGGACGTTGGAGTGGATGTCAGATTCCTTGGCAGAGGGACGCTGGCTGGGGACCGTGGGAATGCCGAGTTCGATGGCGCCGGGTCCGGAGGTGCGACGTCGAGCTGGGCAAGTTTGTCCTCTGCGCCGGCAGGGCTGACCTGGAGACCTTCGACTTCGCCGAGCCAGCCTTCGCGTTCGGCCTCGGCGATGCGGGCAAGGAGATTGTCGCGGATCTCGATGAGTCGGTCGCACTGGGCGGGGTCGGGCCAGAGCATCGGGCAGCGGACGCAGGCGTGTTCGTGGATGCATGGTGTGCCGAATGCCCGGCCGCATGCTCCGATGGAGACTTTGGGCTGCTCGAAGTGGCCGAGGAACTCCTGCCATTCCTGGTCGGTCGGGACGCGATATTCCTCGCTGGGGCGGAGAGACCGGCGACGGGCCAGGAATGCCATGTGTGCCTGGATCCCCTCTTCGGGATAGACAGCCTTGTAACCGAGAGTCACGTGGATGTCCTGGTGGCCTGCGATCACCTGGGCGATCTGCGGCGGCAGTCCTTTGAGGATCGCGTCGGTGATGAACAACCGGCGGAAGTCGTGCGGTGTGTAGCGGAGCGGGGCGCCGGTGTCGATGAGGGCCTGGTCGAGCATGGTACGGACGGGTTCATCGGTGAACGCGCGGTCCTCGCAGCAGATGCGCCGCTGGAACAGCAGCGGGGCCGGCTCCTGCCATGTGCATTCGCCGCGGTCGTAGGAGCGGACCAGGGGAACGGCACCGGTGATGTCCCGGACTCGGCAGATGATCGCGCTCAGGACGTCGGCGAGTTCTGGACTGACCAGCAGGAGGCGCTCGGTATCCGTCTTGGACGGGACGATCTGCAGGAGGGGGACGAGTTCACCGGTGGTGGGCAGTCGGTATTGGACCAGGCTGTGGTGGCTGAGTTCCAGCAGTTCCTCGATGCGGATGCCGGTGGCCCGCAGCACCTCGATGACGGCCCAGGTCCAGAAGGCGCGCTCGTCCTCGAGTCCCAGATCGCGGCGTTTGCCGGTGTGTGGATCCTCGGCCCAGATCCTGCCAGCCGTTCCGTGCGGAACCACAGCGCGTACGAGTTGCTGACCGGCAGCGGTGAACACCTCGCTGGGGCCGGCATGCCGGGCGGCTCCCAGTATCGCAGCAGCGTCCTTGCGACGCTGGTCGACCGTGCGGACGAGGATCGGCAGGACCGGAAGGCGCTCGCGGGTGCGGGCGTCCATCCTCGCCTTGCGCCGTCGTTGCAGTTTGCGGTTCTCTCGCTCGTCAGCCCTCACCAGGCTCGGTGCCACCCTCGGGCACCAGCGGCCGGGATCTTCCAACGCCCACTGGACGATGTCGAGGTAGAAGGCCCACAGATGGGTGAGGTGTCCCGGTGGTTGAGCCCCTCGACCTGTGTGCTCGTGCTTCGGCCGTCGGGGCCGGTGACGGTCTTGTCCTTGGTGCGAATCCTCTGCTTCCACTGCCCGATGATGTGCGGAGCGAGGCGGAGGCTGTCGGCGTCGGGGTGGTGGTCCTCGATGTCCTGCCAGAAGCGTTTTCCGAGGTGGTAGGAGAGGGACTTCAAGCTGTTGTGGTCCAACCGGGCTGACGTTCACGGAGGTAGCCCACCAGCAGGTCAGGGACGGGACGGCAGCGCAGTCCGTAGCGGTCGATCAGCTCCTCAGGGGTCGGTTGTCCAAGGTTGCGGACCTCGCGCAGATTCTGCGGGGCGGCCTCTCGGAGGGCTCCGAGCTGGTGCAACAGCCGGTAGAACACCTCGGTCCCCGACGTCATCCGCTGGAGAACCGCGGCTTGGGTCTCGAAGAGCTCCAGGACGTCGCCGACGGTGATGCCGGTCGGCGTTCCGCCCTTCGCCGCGAGGATGAGGGCGCCGCGGCAGAGTGCCGCGCTGATGTTGGGCGACCGTACGTCCTGAAGTGACGCGCCCAGCTCCCGCAGGCGCTCGAATCCCTGCGGGTCGCGGATGCGAGCGGTAGAGCGAACCAGAACGCCTCGGCGGCTGGCCCCGGCGGCCAGCCAGTCCACCGACGGCCGCAGCAGATCAGCACTGATCAGCGTCGTCAGCGCCAGGCCAGCCGCCGGCATGCGCAAGGCCGCCTTCAAGCCGTGCTCGTGCAGCCACTGTTTGATCACCGGCCGCCAGGCGGCACCGGGCTGTTCGATGCCGCTGGCCTGCCACCGCTCCTGCCACGTCTGTCCCGGCTGATCTTCCAGCCAGTCCAGCACCATGACGATGCCGTGCCTGTGATTCGGTTCGCTGCCGGCGTTATCCAGCTTGCAGGGCGGACGGGACAACAACCGGGCCGCCTCGGCGCGGGAGCGCTCGGTGCCCGGCCATTTTCGGGAACGTTTCGGGCGGGGAAGCGCTGTTGGGCGGCCATAGCGCGGGTGATCCGAGGCAGCGTTCCGGCGGCCGGTGTGGGAGAGCCGGCACCCGTCGACAAGGTGATGGTCACCGGGCACCGGCCCCGAACAGCACATCGAGACCTTCCGGCCGGTAGTCGGCTGCCGGAGGCGGGGCGACGCGGGTAGCTGCCTGTCGTGTCTGCTCGGCATGGTGGGCCAGCAGTCGCCGGATCACCACTTCCTTGCGAGGCGTGAGGTAGAGCTGAGCGTGGTCAACTGCGCGTGTCCAAGGACGAATTGGACATCGGTGAGAGGAGGACTCGGGTCCTCGGTCATACGATAGGCGGCGGTGTGCCGCAACGCGTGCAGCGTCGCGGAAGTCCCCGCCTTGGCGTTCGCCCGCTCGAACATGCGGTGAACCGCGTGGTAGGTCAGCGGCCTCGACGGCGAGCGCAATGTCCACCACAGCGGGAGACGTCGCCCACGCGGGATCTCATCGTCCATCTCCAGCTGGTAGAGCCGCAGCCAGACGAACGCGTCGGTCGAGGCGGGGAGTTCCTGGACCTCGCCGGTGCCCTTGCGGACCACCGAGATCAGCTGGCGCCCCGGATCGGCGCCAGCCTGCCATGTGCTGAGCAGTTCGCTGGCACGGGCGCCGGTGAAGATGTAGAAGGCGACCATGGCCCGGTCCCGGTGCGACGGGAGCCGGGCGAAGATCTCGTTGAACTCCTCGTCCGGGACACTGCGGGGCACCCGCTTGGGTACCCTCGGCCGGTAGAGCTCGGTGCGTTCGTTGTGGGGCGGGTCCATCGGGTTGCGGTGGGCGTGAGCCCGCCGGCCACGGCGTGATCGGTCCAGCGGAAACGGGTTCAGGACCGGCCCGGTGCCGATGTCGCGGTGGAAGTCGTAGAAACTCCGCAGCACCGTCTCGCTGTGCGCCCGCACCGACGGTGCGTACGGCTTGCCACCTGCGGCCCACCTTCCCGCCTCGCTCGGGCGTCGCCAGTGCGGACGCCTCGGCTGTCCGGCAACCTGAAGCCACCAGGAGAAGTCCCTCGCTTCGATCCGGCTCGCTCGGTCCCACGGCACCTCGACAGCCCAGAGGAAGCGGAACCAGCGCAGCATGTCCATCCCGTACGAATGGGCGTCGCCGCCGAACGACCGGCTCCCTGCAGGTCCCGTAGGAAGGCGCGGGTTCCCTCGACCGGTTCTCCGGCCGGATCGATGAGCCGGTAGGGCTCCCACGGATCATCCATGGCCACCAGTTCCCCAACCAGGGGGACGGACAGTGCTGCCAGGTCTCGTGTTGCCTCCATGGACGACTCAACGGCTCGGGGTTCCGGCCGCGGCCCAGATGCTGTGGAGCACGCCGAGGCTGATCTGCGTGGCGGAGGACTTCACTCGCTACGACCGGCACGCGGTCGGTGAGATCCGCCGCTGCATCGACCTGGTCCGCTACCGCTTCTTCGGCGCCGGACTGCTCGGCCTTGAGCCGGTCGTTGCGGCCGCCGCCTGCGACCGCGGACCGGGAGCAGGCGCCGGGCGTGCCGGGCGCATGCCGAAGGAGCAGCCGACAGATGGGATCGGCGAGTTACGGCCCGCGGATCGGGAACGGTGGTCAGGTGCCGTCGGCGACCGCACACGGCGCCCTGATGCCGGAGAGCGGCGTGGATGCCTCTGCACGCGCTCAGCGGTCCGGTCGATCAGCGTGGTGGTGCGGCGCTGGTGCAGGTAGCGCGGCCGTAGGTGCCGTGGGCGGTGGCGTGCTGGACGGCGGCGCCGTGGAGGGTGAGGCCGCAGGTGGCGGTGCCGCCGTTGGGGCCGAGGACGATGTTGATCGTTGCGGGGCTTCTGCCGGGCAGTGCTGTCGTCTGGTGCCAGGGCAGGTGAGCGGTGACGGTGCGGCTGGTGCCGTCGGGCCGGGTGTAGGTGATCCGTGCCGTGCCGCTGCCGGTGACGGTGTAGCCCACGGGGACTGTGGGCCGAGTGGTTGTGGGGCGGCCGTTGGCCGCCGGATGACCGCCGTACGCGGCCACCAGCCAGATAACTCCGGCGGCTACCGCCGCGATCGCCAGGAGCGCGCCGACCAGGAGCGGACCGACGGCAGGGGCGTGCCCCCGCCTGACGGGTGTGTCGTCGGGGGTGTTGTGATGATCAGCGTCGGGCTGTCCGTTTTCCGTTGGCTGGATGGTTTTCGGGATATTCAAGGATCTTCCTTTCCTGTAGGACCGCTCCGAGTTGCTGGCCGGCTCACTTATACCTGCATCGACGGTTCTTCTGCACCCAGGACACGGGAATGAGACATTCCTCGGCGGTAATGCGCGAATGAGATCTCCGGAGTGAATGATTCCGAATCGGGCACTCGCTGTGAGGTTCAAGATTTCGCAATGAATTGTCGACCACGGGATGCGGAGGCGGATCTCCGACGCTTCCGCAGATGGGGAGTGATCCGGCAAAAGGGTGTAAACGCGCCTGTGGCGTGCAGGGTTTTGATGGCATCTCAGCCTTGATGGGTATGGAGTTGACCGCGAGCCGTCAAGCACGTTGACTCCCGGGTCGGTCGAGGATCCGTGGCTCCACCGCGGGTGCTTCCTGGTCGTGCGGCGCATTTACGCCATCGGTGTTTACCGGTGCGTGTGCTTTTCCGCATGGCTGGGTTCCGGCTGCCTTTTTACTGGTCGAGATTGGGGAGACTGGTTATGCGGGCACGACGGATCAGACGGTTGGCCACGGTGGTGGCTGCTGGTTCACTTCTGGCTTCTCTGGCTTATGTGCCGGCGGCGGTCGCGGAGCCGGCGAAGGCGGGTTCGGGGGCGGCGCCGCCGCGGGGGTTCTCGCGTGAGCATCATGCGCCGGATCCGGTGAACGGCCCTGCTGGGGCGATTGCGGACCGGCAGAAGCTGCCGCCAGGCAAGAAGGCTGCTCCGGCGCATCGGGTGCGGGAGTTGGCGGGGCGGCGGACGTCGTCGGCGCGGTTCTGGCAGATGTCGGACGGTACGACGCAGGCCGAGGTGTCGGTGGTGCCGGAGTCGTACGAGTCCGGCAGCGGGTGGAAGGCGATCGACACGAGCGTGGTCGCGTCGGCGCGGAAGGACTTCCGGCTGGCGAACACCTCGAACCTGGCAGCCGCGTACTTCGGTGGCACTGGCGGCCAGTTGGTGCGGTTCGAGGCGGATGCCTCGCATGCGGTGTCGCTGCGGTTGGAGGGTGCGGCGGCGGGGGTGAAGCCGTCGGCGAAGGGCGATGCGGTCACGTACTCGGGTGTGCTGCCGGGTGTGGACGCGACGTACACGGTGGGTCGCGGGGCGGTGAAGGAGAACCTGGTCCTGGCCGGCAAGCCGGCCGGGCCGGTGTCGTTCACGTTCGACCTGGATACGCAGGGCCTGACGCCGAAGCAGCGGGCGGACGGGTCGATCGCGCTGTACGGCGGGGACGAGCGGGGCCTGCCGCGGATGGTGATCCCGGCCGCGGTGATGTTCCAGGCGCCGGCGAACACCGACAGCGCGGTGCGCGACCTGACCCACGGCGCGGTGCAGCAGAAGCTGGTGCGGCACGGGGCCGGCTGGCAGATCCGGCTGACTCCGGACAGCACGTGGCTGTCGGCCCCGGGGCGGCGGTTCCCCGTGTCGGTGGACCCGACGATCGTGCTGGCGCCCACTCCGTCGACGTCGCAGGACGTGATGGTGGACTCCACGCAGCCGACGACGAACCTCGACGGCACGTGGCAGCTGGGGGTCGGCACCACGGCGACGGGCAAACTGCGGTCGCTGGTGAGGTTCCCGGTGACGGGGATCCCGTCGGGTACGAAGATCACGTCGGCTCAGTTGGGCGTGTACTACAACCAGGTGCACACCTCGAACGCGAACAGCGTGGTGATCGAGGCGCACCGGGCCACGACGTCGTGGGACGCCACGAGCGCGACGTGGAACAGCACCAGCGCCCTGTCAGGCGAACTGTCCGGCACCACAGTCCAGTTGGACGACGGAGATGCGGGCACGGCAGCGAAGGGCTCGTGGCCGTATTCCACGAACACCGCGTACACGCAGTACGGGATCAACGGCGACTACGCGTACAACAAGGACGCGGTGGCCGGGGATACGTACACCTGGCAGCCGACCGTACCCGCCGCCGGTTCGTACCGGGTGGATGTGCACTCGATTCCGGCCTCGGACCGGGCGGCGAACGCGCCGTACACGGTGACGTACAACGGCGGAACGTACAGCGGGACGGTCGACCAGTCCGCGGGTACGGGCGGTGTGTGGCGGTCGCTGAACAACGGCACTGCGCTGCCGTTCGCGGCCGGCACCGCGGGCAAGGTCGTCCTCGGTGACGGTCCGGCGTCGGCGTCCACGTCGGTGATCGCGGACGCGGTGCGGCTAGTGGAGCCGGGCACGACGCTGACGAAGGCGGCCGGCTCCTACGACCAGTGGCACAACTTCGCGGTCACCGACACGGTGCAGAAGTGGGTCAACGGCACGGCTGCGAACTACGGCTTCGTCCTCCAGGCGGCCGACGAGGCGACGCTGGGGCAGGGCGGCCCGTGGTACGAGGCCTCGGAGTTCGGGTACGGCGGCGAGACCGCCACCTACCCCAAGCTGACGATCACCTACGGCACTCCGGGCGTGACGCTCAATTCGCCCACCGTGATCCACGCGACGGGTGCGGAGCTGTCGTGGCCTGCGTACACCAACACCACGGGCAACTCGGCGAACGACCTGGCGGAGTACCAGGTGCACCGGTCGGTGTTCCAGGGCTTCACACCTTCGGCCGCGACCCTGATCGCCCCCGTTGCCTCGGGGACCACGTCGTTCACGGACACCACCGCGATACCGACCCCTGCCGATGCGACCGACCCGTTCCACGCCGTGTACTACGAGGTCGCGGTGAAGACCAAGGGCGGGCAGGTCATCGGCAGCCCCGTGCAGTTGGCGGAGTTGCCGAAGGCCGGGCAGACCACGCAGATCATCCAGGCCGGGCAGACCGACACCACGCTGTCCTCCGCCCAGCCCACCACCGCACACGACACCATCTCCTCCGACGGCGTGAACCAGAAGTGGCTGGCCGTCGGCAACAACTCCACCACCTTCGGTCCGACCCGCGCGGTGCTGAAGTTCCCCACCACCTCACTTCCTTCGACCGCACGCGTCATCAGCGCGCAGTTCCAGGCGTGGTCGACGATCACCACCAACACCGGTGGCGGCAAAGCGGTCTACGAACTGCACGGGCTGAACCGGGACTTCGACGAAGCCACCGCCACCTGGAACAACGCCACCTCCACCACCGCCTGGACCACCGCGGGCGGTGACTTCTCCGGCACGGTCTCGGACACCGTGGCGTCCATCACCAACGACCCGGTCCGGCACTGGTGGGACGCCACGTCCCTGACCCAGGGCTGGATCACCACACCGACCTCCAACCACGGCCTGCTGCTGAAGGTCGCCAACGAGTCGACCACCACGGGAGCGCAGGAACGCACGGTCTTCGCGTCCTCCGAGACCTCCGAGCCGCAACTGCGGCCGCAACTCGACGTCACCTACGTCGACGCGACGACGGACTCGACGTACTACGCGGCGACAACCCCGGCGCGGATGACGCCGGCCACGGCCTACAACGTCGACGTCACCGTCACCAACACCACGAATACCACCTGGTCGGCGGCGAGTGAGGTGCTGTCCTACCGGTGGACGCTGCCGGACGGGACGGACGTCACCAATGGCGGCAACCAGATCCAGACCGCGCTGCCACAGGACCTCTCACCCGGCGAGACCGCCACAATCCACGCGCAGGTCAAGGCACCGACCAACGCCGACTCCGGCAACCCCACCAACGCCCGGACCGCGTACACCCTGACCTGGGACGCCTACAACAAGACCACCAGCACATGGAACTCCGCCGGCGGCGTCCCGGGACTCACCCAGGCCGAGACGATCGAGGACCCGACCTCCGACCGGATCGGCCTGGAGAAGTTCTACTCCTACGCGGGCAAGAACACCGGCGCCGGGTCCACCGTGATGGACAACCTGGCCTCGGGTAACGCGGTGTGGTCCTACAACGCGTTCACCAACCCCGGCCGGGGACTGGGCACGTTCGTGCGGTTCGCGTACAACTCGCTGGACACCTCCGACACCGTGATGGGCCCCGGCTGGTCGGCCCAGGCCTCCGCACCCGTACGCCTCGGGGCCGCACTGGACTTCCACCCCAACCCCAACCCGACGACGGTCACCCTGACCGACGGAGACGGCACCTCCTCGGTCTTCACCAAGCAGGCCGACGGCACCTTCAAAGCCCCGGCAGGCGTCCACTACCTGCTCAAGGGCGACAACGCGGCCAACTGCACCCCCGACAAGGACAACACGCCGAACGCCTGGTCGATGACCGGCCCGGACGGCACCCGCTTCTTCTACGACTGCGACGGCTACACCACGTCGATCGTCGACAAGAACGGCAACACCGAGACCTTCACCTACGCCACGCGCAAGTCCAACAACAAGCCGGTCAAGTTCCTGCAGTACATCACCGACCCGACCGGCCGGCAGACCCTCACCCTGACCTACTACAACAAGGGTGACGCGTACTCCTACGTCGACGCCAGCGGCCAGGTGCAGTCCGGCACCAACCTGACCAACCCGAAGATCATCGACCACCTCGCGTCGATGACCGCCCTCGGCGACGGCACCAACCCAGCGCGCAAGGTGACGTTCCTGTACACCACGCAAGGCCTGATGGCGCAGCTCACCGACGGCGCCGGCTCCTCCCAGCCGAAGGTGTTCGGCTTCACCTACGACGCCACGCAGGGCACCAAGAACGTCAAGCTCGTCACGATCAACGACCCGCGCACCCATGCCACCCACCTGGACTACTACGCGCCCAAGACCGGAGACGACCCGAAGTACCACTGGTGGGCCAAGACCATCACGGACCGGCTCACCACCGGCACGTCCTTCACCTACGCGGCCGATGCGTCCAACAGTGGGTTCACCGACACCACCGTCACTGACGCCGAGCAGCACGCGACGACGAGCGTGACGGACGACTTCGCCCGCCCGGTGCAGACCACCAACGCCAAGAACCAGGTCACCAAGCTGGCCTGGGACGCGGACAACAACGTCACGCAACTGGTCGAGGACAACGGCGCCACCACCAAGTGGACCTACGACCCCAAGACCGGCTACCCCCTCACCACCCAGGACGCCGAAGCGGTCAAGAACGGCTGGCCCGCGACCGTCTACACCTACCAGACCCGCCTCGACGGCTACAGCGCCGACCTGCACACCAAAACCTCACCCGAAGGCCGCCAGTCACTCTTCGGCTACGACACCTTCGGCAACCTCACCACGGTCACCGACCCCAAGGGCGTCTCCACCGCGACCGCCGGGGACTACACCACCAGCTACACCTACGACCAGTACGGGCAGCTGAAGACCGCCACCGACGCCAACCAGCACACCACCACCTACACCGACTTCGACCCCAACGGCTACCCGAGGACCACCACCGGCCCCGCCCCCTACAACAAACCGGTCACCACGGCCTACGACACCCTCGGCCAGGTTCTCTCGGTCACCGACCAGCTCGCCCACACCACGACCCAGACCTACGACGTCTACGGCCGGCCGCTGGTGAACAAGGTGCCCAAGGACCAGGCGAACGGGATCTACATCACCACCCCCGCACCGGTCTACGACGCCAACGACAACGTCGTCCAGGTGACCGCTCCCAACGGCGCTGTCAGCACGGCCGTCTACGACAGTGCGGACCAGGTCACCTCCGCGACCGCGCCGAAGGAGCACACGGCAGACCCTGACCGGGTCACCGCCTACACGTACGACCGGATCGGCGAACTCAAAACCACCACCGAGCCGAAGGGCGTCCTGACCACTTCGGACCTGTCGGACTACGTCACCACCAACACCTACGACGCCATCGGCGAACTGACCGACGTCGTCAACGCGGCAGGCGACAAGCTCAGTTATCAGTACGACGACGTCGGCAACACCGTGTACCTCCTCGACCCGGCCAAGAACGCCACCGCCGACAGCGGGGACTACGCGACCAAGACCGACCACGACCTCGACCACCGCGCGACCCAGACCACGGACGCGGCCGGAAAGACCTCGAAGATCCGGTACGACAAGGACGGACTCCAGGTCGGCGCCACCGACGCGGACGGCAACGAAGCACTCGTGACCTACGACGAGCGCGGGAAGGTGGCAAGCGAGCAGACCCCGTACCAGGGCGCCGCAGGCACGCCCTCCTATCGGACTACGTCATACGAGTACGACCAGGTCGGCAACACCACCAAGGTCATCTCGCCGCGGGCCAACGCGGCGGGCGCGACCACCGCGTTCACCACCCAGTCTGTCTACGACGAGCTGAACCGGGTCAAGCAGAGCATTCAGCCCTACGACCCGAACGACGCGAAGTACAACACGCCGGTGTCCAGCTACTCCTCGTACGATGACGCGGGACGAGTCTCCAAGGTCTCTGCGCCTCCCTCCGACGGCCAGACGGTCCGCAACGACACCACGTACACCTACTGGGACGACGGCCAGACCAGGACGTCGACCGACCCGTGGAACATCATCACCGCGTACGACTACAACGAGTCGGGTCAGCAGACGAGCCGGACCCTCACCGCCGCCGGGGGCTCCTCCAGCCGCACCATGGGCTGGAGCTACTACCCGGACGGGCAGCTGGCGTCGCGCACGGACGACGGTGTGCCGGTCGGCCTGCAGGTCGTCCTGGCCGACAACTCCGATACCCAGAACACCGCGGCCACGGGCACCTGGACCACCGCGACCACCGGTGATCCCACCACGGAGCAGGGCTACGACTACCGCGCGCACGCAGCCGGCACCGGCACGGACGCCTTCACGTGGAACCTGAACGTTCCGCAGGACGGCACGTACACGATGTACGCCCGGTACCCGAAGGCCACGGGAGCGTCCACCGCCGCCGTGTACAGCGTTCACCACGACGACGGCACCACGACGACCAAGACCGTCGACCAGACCGCGAATACCGGAACCTGGGTCTCGCTGGGAACCGCCGCCTTCAAGCAGGGCAACGCGTCATCGATCTCGCTGGCCCAGAACGCCGGTGGCACCGTAAGCGCCGACGCGGTCAAGCTGGTCCGAGACAACACCGCGGACACCGACAACGAGAAGACCGCGTTCACCTACACCTACGATCCGAACGGCAACCTCACCGGCATCGGCGACGCGTCGCCGGGCGCCGAGGCCGACAGCTACAGCATCGCCTACAACGGCCTGAACCAGGCGGCCAAGGTCACGGAATCCCTGTCCGGTGCGGAGAAGACCCACACCTCGTACACCTACGACCCCGACGGACAGCCCGCCACCGTCGACCATCCCGGCCAGTACTCCACCTACACCTACGACCTGCGCGAACTCGTACAGTCGGTCAATATCGCGGACTCCGTGACGGACAGCAGCCCGAAGACCACCTCCTACACGTACACCGCGCGCGGCCAGCAACTGCAGCAGACCAAGGCCAACGGCAACACCGTCGACTACACCTACTGGCCCTCCGGCGAGGTCCACACCCAGACCGAGAAGACCTCCGCCGGCACCCTCGTCGACGGCCACACCCTGAGCTGGGACCCGAACGGAAACAAGGCCGAGGACGTTGCCAGCAAGCAGAACGCCGACACCCACGCCGCGTACCTGAACTCCACCACCGACTACACCTACGACCCCGCCGACCGCCTCTCACAAACCGTCAAGACCGGCAACGGCGCGCAAACCGAGAAGTACGTTCACGACGACAACGCCAACGTGATCTCGCAGACGGTCGGCGGAAAGACCACCGGATTCACCTACGACCGCAACCGCCTGCTGTCCTCCACCACCAGCGGCACCGGCGCCGCCTACAACTACGACCCGTACGGACGCCTGGACACCGTCACCTCCGCAGACACCGTCATCGAGCGCGACACCTATGACGGTTTCGACCACGTCGTGAAGAACACCAAGCTCGGCAGCGGCGGCACCAGCACCACCACGACCTATAGGTTCGACCCCCTCGACCGCACCACCTCCGAGACGACGAACGGCAAGACCACCGACTACGCCTACCTCGGCTTGTCGACACAGGTACTCGACGAACAAGTCGCCGGCCAGCTAACGAAGTCGTACCAGTACAGCCCCTGGGGCGAACGCCTCTCCCAGGTCACCCACAACACCGACGGCACCACCTCCGACGCTTACTACGGGTACGACAGCCACTCCGACGTCGAGACCCTGACCGACGACACGGGCAACACCAAGGCCACCTACGGCTACACCGCCTACGGCAACAACGACACCTCCGAATTCACCGGTATCGACAAGCCATCCGTCAGCGATCCCACCCAGGAGCCCTACAACGCCTACCGGTTCAACGCCAAACGCTGGGACCAGACCTCCGGCACCTACGACATGGGCTTCCGCACCTACGACCCCGGCTTGAACCGCTTCACCACCCGGGACATGTACGACGGCGCCCTCTCCGACATGAACCTCGCCACCAGCCCTCTCACGGGCAACCGCTACGCGTTCGGTGGCGGCAACCCCACCACCAACATCGAACTCGACGGCCACCGCCCGGACGACTGCTACGCCGAGTGCATGAAGCAGTTCGCTGCCGCGATGAGCCGGTGGGCCAGCAAGATGGCCAAGCAGGCATTCGTCCAGCAGATGCTCGACTACAACGCCGAACACAAGGCCGCGATCATCGCGACCATCGCGAACATCAAGAGGACGCCGGAATTCGACGCGGCCGGCGGCGGGACGTTCACCACCCGGCAGATGTTCAACTGCGTCAAGGGCGCCAGCCTGAAGAACGAAGGGAACGACAAAGTCTGCGGATACCCGGACATCTTGCTGCACGCCAAGGACGGCAATGTGTACGTGTGGGAGGTGAAGGCCGAGGCGTCGGAGAAGGAGGCGTACGACCAGATCGACCTGTACATCACCACCATGACGGCGCGTGGAGACAGCGCTCGGCTCGGATGGGATCTTCCGCCCATCGGCCCCGTCCCAGTCGGGCGCACCGCCGGTATCGATCTGATCTTCTCAGCACCTCATATCTCGCCGCCGCCCACCGGAATCGTGCTCTACCGGCGAACCCCCACACCCCAACCCAAACCGGCACCCGTGCCGCAGCCGCAGGAACAGCCCCAGGAACAGCCCGAATCCAATATGGACAAGTTCAGGGACTGGTTGCACGAGAACATCAAGATGCCGAACCCCGAGGACAATCCATTCAAGCTCCCCGGGCTTCCCGGCCCGATAGTGGTCCCCATCATGCCGTGAACGGCGTGAGGTAGTTTTACAGGATCTGTTTGAGGGAGCACCCTGCGGGGCGCGGTGAGATGCCGCGCCCCGCAGGCGTGCGAGAGGTTGGAGGCGCCGATGACGAGTATCGAGCTCAACGGCAGCGTGGGACCCGATGAACTGCCGTCCCTGGCGAGGCGGTGGTTCGAAACAGCTGCAGGAATGCTATTCGCCGACGTGATTGCGGGACTGGTCGACGGCCAGGTCTCCCTGCCGCGTTCGCGGCCTGGGGTCGGGGATGCGCCGTGGGGAGAACCCGGCAGCATGTGGGCGGAATTGGTGCGCCTGGCCAGTGCGCGGGGACGAGTGACGAGTCGGCGGGCCTGGTCCACGCGCGGCTGGGAGACGTTCCTGAAAGGGTTCGCCAAGTTCCCGGCAGGAGTCGAGATGCACATGATCGAACTGGATTCGGAGGGCTATCCGAGGCAGGGGGACCGTGCTGATATCACGGTTCGAACCGTCAGTGAAGACAACCCGTTGGTCCGGCTGGGATGCGAGTTCGGGAACTTCCCCCATGGCCCGCGGAATCGGATCGCTCGGGTGACCGACGAGGATGCCCGACGGCTCATGTGGGAAATGGTGCAGGACGTACCCGTCACCTTCGGCGGTCTCGGGGACGACGGGCGTCCGAACGGCCCGACGATGCTCGAGGAAGCCCTAGGGCGTGACCCTCTTGTGGGAGTCGCGCAGAGCCGCGAGGTGCTGCGCGGGTACCCGTGGGTGACGGTGTGTGCACCGGAGCTCGCCGGTCGGCTCGGCGGCCCAGACGCGCTGCGCGTCAGCGGCGCCTTCCACGAAGTGCGGGAGCTGCCCACCGGTTCGGTGTGGCTGCAGGCCACCGAGCACCTCGACGACTACACGGGCGATGCGCTGCGCCGCGTTTTCGAGACGGTGGCCCCGGTCCTTCCGCCCGGAGAGCCCAGGCTCTATCTGGGCAAGGAACTCGGGCGCATCGTCTACGCGGACGCGAGCCGCTACCACGAGCGGTAGTTGCGGCGATCTCAGCCTTTCCCCGGTACACGGGTGCCCGGGGAAGGGGGCAGCAGCCTGTCAGTGCCAGCCGGCGTTCGGACTTACTGCCCGCACTGGCACCAGCCGCCCTCCGCCGCCCCCCGAGTGCCCCACACCATGGCAGGCTCTATATCCGGCCCGCCCGTCCTCCCACGAAGCGCGGGTGGACGGCGGGTTCGGTCAACCAGCCGGCTCAGCCTCCGCAGCCACTGACCGAGATGGAGGACACCGCGTTGTCGTAGAGGAACAGAAGTTCCTGCTTTGCGCCCGCCGGGATGCTGAAGTAGTAGCCGTAGTAGTCGGCATCGGTCCAGATGCAGACTTGACCGCCGCTGAGGTTCCACACCGAGCTGGCCCGATCGTTCCACGCCCAACCGATGTTGGGGGTGTCCACCGGATCGAGCTGCAGCATCTCCCCGTCGTTGTTGTGGCCGTCAAAGAGGCAGATTCTACCTCCCATACAGGCGTCTTTGGGGTCAGCCGACGCGGTTCCCGGAGCTGCCAGTACGACGGTGGAGGCGATGGCTGCGGCTACCACCGCGGATTTGACTGTCAGTTTCATGAGTATCCATTCCCGTTGTTGCCCGTGGAAGCGCGGTCATGGTCGCCGCGCTCAGCTGTCGCTTCTCGAAGGGAATCCGGTGATAAGACGTCCTCGCGTGCATGTGGTTCACAGGGAGGACGTTGGTCACAATCTCCGGAAGAGGTGGGTCCGTGGCGTTCTCGCGGCTTACCGTTTTCAGAGTGACCTTCGAAGTTGTCGCAAGCAGATGATGCTGAGAGGGAGTTGGAGCAGGCCGAGGTGGAGATCGCCAGGTATCTTTCCGAGTTCGTGGAGTCGGCGCGCCGCTGCGGCGGTGACGGCGCGCGACCGGGCGGCAGACGGCGGTCCTCCGGAGTGGGAGGCCGCGGGATGCGGTCACTTCTTCTTGACGTCGGTGCAGTAGACGTCCTTGGCCGGCAGCCTGCCGGTGGTCAGGAAGTCCACGGTGGCCTTGTCGGCGCAGGGCGAGCCCTCGTTGTAGACGTAGTGCCCGCCGTTGTCGACGCCGACCAGGACGGAGCTGTTGGCGAGGACCTTGTGCAGCCCGACGGCGCCCTCCCACGGCGTAGCGTTGTCCCGGCGGTTCTGGAGGACGAGGGTGTTGCGCGAACCGGTGTCGGCCACGGTGACGGGTGATTCCGCCGGCTTCTTCCAGTAGGCGCACACCCAGATGTTGCTGGGCATTCCGGCCGTGAGGGGATAGGCCTTGCGGTCGGCGGCGGTGCGGGTGGCGTAGCCGGCGACGTCGTGCGGCCATTCGGCGTCGCCGCAGGTGAGAGCGAGGAAGATGGTGGCCTGGTTGTCCGCGGTCACGCCCGGCGTTGTCGGGGTGTTGGCGAAGACCTGCTTGAGGACCGCGCTGTCGGCGGTCGTGAGGCTGCCGCCGGTCAGGTCGGCGGCGCCCTTCCAGAACTGGATCAACGCCGGAATGGTCTCGTTGTGCAGCAGCATGCCGTAGGTGATGTTCCGCAGCAGCGCGCCGTCCAAGGACAGCGACGTGCCGGGTAGGGCCGCGGGCTTGCGGTCGAGCCGGTCGGCCAGGGTGAGGTAGGCCTGGGTCACCTGCTTCACGCTGCTACCCAGCTTGAGGGTGCTGTTTTGAGCCGCGGCGACGGCGGCCGCATTGGGGAACCGGTCGGCCATGCCCTTGCCCCAGGTGTCCGCCACCTCGTCCTCCCACACCTTGGTGGGGTCGACGTTGCCTTCCAGGATCATCCGATCGGTTCGGCTTGGGAACAGCGACCTGTAGACGGCGCCGAGGTAGGTGCCGTAGGACTGGCCCCAGTAGGAGATCTTCTGCTCGCCGAGTGCCTTGCGGATACGATCCATGTCGCGAGCGGTGTTGGCGGTGGTGAAGTACCGCAGGTCGTCCCCTGCCGTGTCGGCGCACTTCTCGGCGTCGGCCTTGGCGAGGGTGGCGTTCTTGGTGATCGAGCCGTCCGCGGCGGGATACGGAAAGAGTCCGGCCACGCTGGGGTCGCTCAGGCCGCAGCTTTGTGGCGTGCTGTGCTCGACGCCGCGCGGGTCGAAGCCGATCAGGTCGTAGCTGTCCAGTACGGACTTCGGCAGAGCGGACGCCATGGTCGTGGGCATATCGAGACCGCCCAGGGCCGGTCCGCCGGGGTTCAGCAGCAAGTTGCCGTGTCGCTTCCCGGGGTTGGAGGTGGCCAGCCGGGACACCGCCACGTCGATTGTCTTGCCGTCGGGGTCGTTGTAGTTCAGCGGGACCTTCAGCGTCCCGCAGGTCATGGCAGGGTTGCGGTTCTCCCCCTCGGCCGGCGTGGGGCACTTGCCCCAGGTGATCGCGGCGCTGTCCGGGGTCGGCGTGGCGGCCGCGGTCTGCGCGGTGGCCGGGGACCGGAGCGTGTCCTTGGCGTTCCCGCCGCATGCGCCGAGCCCGGTTCCGGCCATTGCCGACACCACCAGGGCCGCGGCAAACCGGTGCCCCCGCGGCGAACCTGACGTGACGTAACTGCGTCTGCTTCCCACGGTGTGTTGCCCTCCTACGGATCGGTGACCGAACCGCCGGTTGCTGTGCTGACAGGCAGTGAGTCAACAAGAGACCGTGGGTGGAGCGCTGCACCCCAGGGTTGACAGATCAGATAGCTCCTTCGGGGGACACCGGACCGGCCGGTCCGGCGCCGAACGGACCGTGGGACATGCCGTCTTCACCGGCCGGCCCGCGTCCCGCGCATGCGGTAGGGCCGTCCGGCTGCGGGTGCCGAATACCTCATTCATGGTGGTCAGGGCGCATGTTGGTGCTCATGGAGGGTGCTGCCGAGCCGCGCTCGTCGGCGTACGTCCAGATGGGCGATCTGGTCCGGCCGGACCCTGACGTCGTGCGGACGCGGGGGCCGGTGCGGGGGCTGCCCGTGCACGTCCCTTTCGGCCGGGAACGCCGGCTCAGGCGGCAGTCCGCAGGTGTTCGTGCGCCCACTCCTCGAAGCTGGTCAGGTCGAGGCCCAGCGCACGAGCGAACTGCGGTCGGGCCGGCTGGCCGACCACCTCCATGAACTCGTGCGTGGCACCCATGTCTCCCATGCCGGCGGCGCGGGCCTGTTCCTCGGTCATGTCCGGGGCCGTCAGCGGGACACCCAGGGCGCGGGAGAGGACCTCGGCGATTTCGGTCATGGTCAGGTAATCGCTGGTGAGTTCCAGTTCCACTCGGTGGAACTCAGCGGGGGCGGACAGGGCGGCTGCTGCGGCGCGGCCCACGTCCTTGGCTGCTACGAGCGGCAGGTGCGTGTTCGGTTTGACGACGGTGACCAGACCCCCTTCGACGCCGCGGGGGAAGTAGAACCGCATGGACGGCTCGAAGTTCTCCATGAAGAACGACGGCTTCAGCAACGTCCAGTACGGAAAGTCGAATTCGCGCAGCCGGTCCTGGATCGCAGCCTTTGCACCGAGCGGGGCTTCCATCACTGCCCACTGCCCTTCGGCCCAGCCCGGAGCCTCGACGTGCTGTCCCACGCCGCTAGTGGAGGACTGGATGAACTGCTCCACGCCGGCGGCTCGCGCAGCGGTCATGAGGTTGTCCGCCTGGCTGACCTCGCCGGTGAAGTCGAACCCCTGCTCGGTGTACGCGGGCATCTGCACGGAGAAGACGGCCCGCACGCCGTCCATGGCCGCCGCAAGGGTCGCGGGTTCGGTGAGGTCCCCCACGAACAGGCCGGCGCCGAGTTCTTCGATGACCTGTGCGCGCGGCGTACTCGGATCGCGCACCAGGGCGCGCACCGGTGTTCCCTGTGCGAGCAGGGCGCGGGCGGCTGCGCCGCCTTGGCGGCCAGTGGCACCGGCGACGAGAACCGGTTCTGAGGCGGTGGTCATGAGTGCATCCCCTCAACAGTCACGCACAGCACAAACGGCGTGGCCCGCCGTTTCGTGGGCGCTACGATACGGCGGGGGCCGCCACTTATCAACGGGGGAGATCATGACCGGTCAGCGCTCGGACGCCCGCCGCAACTACACGCACATCCTCGCCGTAGCCGAGGCCGAGGTGGCGACCCGAGGAGCCCAGGCATCCCTGGAGCAGATCGCCCGCATCGCAGGCGTCGGATCAGCCACCGTGCGGCGGCACTTCCCCACCCGCAAAGCCCTGCTCGAAGCCGTCTTCAAACAGCGCGTCCATGGCCTGTGCGATCGCGCTCATGCACTCTGTGGCGACCACGACAGCCGCTTCGCGTTGGTGGAATGGCTGCGTGAACTGCTCGCCTACTCGCTCGCCGCACGTGGTCTGGCAGACGCCCTCTCCTACCAACCCCTGCAGGACGAGGCCACCGAGGACTCCTGTGCGGCAGTCATCGGTGCGGCCGGCGCCTTGCTGCTCCGCAGGGCCATTGACGACCAGGTTGTCCGGGCGGATATCACCATCGACGATCTGCTCACACTGATCGTCGGAATCGCCCTCGCCACGGAGAATTACACCGACCCGGCGATGCAGGCGGACCGCGCCTTCCGGCTCGCCGTCGCAGGCTTTGGCCCCAACGGCACCTGAGCCCTGCGCCGTGACGTCCAGCGCGCGCTCGACCCGGTCGGCGCCTGCGGGTGCCGATAATCTCATCCGTGCATGTCAGTGGCCCGATGGGCGCTCGGGCACGGGGTGGTGTGCGTATGCCTGAGCGAGGGTGGCGGCCCGCTGGTCGCGGACCTCGTCGGCGGTGCCGAAATGGATGCTGGCGGGGGTGTGCCAGGCGATGCCGGAGTGACGGTGCTCGTGGTTGTAGTAGGCGACGAACGCCTCGAACCACTCGCGGGCATGGGCCAGCGAGTCGAACCTTTCCGGGAAGTCCGCCATGTACTTCGTGGTCTTGAACTGGGCATTGCGACCTTGGTGATGTCCCAGGAGAAGACCTGTGACGGGTCGGTGGCGACCAGTTCCGGCACCACCCGGGGAGGGTGGGTGAACGGCAAGTCCATGCTCGGCTCCGCCCAGGTGCGTGACCCCGAGTTCAGCGACCGAGTCGTCGCAGAGACCCGCGCCCTGCTCGCCCGGGTTCCCAGCGAGACCCGCTAGTGCTGTGACCGCACAGGTCCGGCAGGGCCGGTCACGCCGCGGTTTCGAGAGGGCGTCCACCCCCAGTGGATGCCCCTCTCGCTGCGGATGCGCACAACGAGCCTGGTGCGTTGGCCGTCACTCCTCGTCGCCCTCGATGGTCTCGGAATCGCGGAAAGGGCGTAGGCCGCGGTCGGGGCCGCTGTCCTGGATGTTGAACAGATAACGGCCCAGGAAGGTGATGTGCCGGTCCTTGAGCGCCCCGGCCGCCGTGCAGATCGCAGGGCCAGGCGGCGACGGACTCCTGCACGGTCAGCTGCCGGTTCATCAGTCGGCGGTAGGTGTCGTCGACCGGGGCGAGCAGGTGCATGGTCTTGTCGATCCGCCCGTCCTCGGCGAACGCGGCCCCGCCAGCGGGGTGGGGCGGCCCTCGCGGCCGAACATCCGCAGCAGGTCGTAGGCCCGGACCTGGTTCGTGATGAGCGATCCGGCCACCGGGAGTATGTCCGGCCAGTGCGTGGCGATCCGCTTCAGGTTGATCTCGTTGCGGGTGAGGACCGGGGCCGATACGGCCGCCCGACACCCGGGGCGTGGCCGGCAGCGCACTCGCACGCGGTAAACCCGGCGACGTCGACCGTCATCCCCGGCATCCTGGTCGCCATGGATGAGGTCGAGGTCGTCGTCGCCCATTCCGAGCGCGCGACCCTGCGCGTCGGCGACGTGTTCCTGAAGGTGGACCCCGATCAGGCGCGCATCGACGTCGAGGTCGAGGCGATGGCCCTGGTGCCGGTCCCGACCCCGGAGGTCCTGTGGCGCAAGCCGCCCGTGCTCGCGATCGCCGCGGTCCCGGGGACGGCGCTCGGCCGCCTCGGCGAGCCGTCGACCGCGTCGCCGGCGGCGTGGGCGGCGGCGGGTGCCGCCGTCCGGACCATGCACGACGCGCCGTTGCCGCCCTGGCCCGGCCGGGGAAGGGGCCTCGACGAGTTGGCGGCGGATCTCGACGGCGAGTGCGAGCGGCTCGTGGCGAACGGCGTCCTGCCCGCCGACCTGGTCACCCGCAACCGCCAGGTCGCCGAGGCCGCGCTCCGGCCGTGGACTCCGGTGTTCGCGCACGGCGACCTGCAGATCACTCACGTGTTCGTCGACGGCGACGAGGTCACGGGCATTATCGACTGGTCCGAGGCGGGCCAGGGCGATGCCCTGTTCGACCTCGCCACCTTGACGCTCGGGCACGAGGAGCACCTCGCCGACGTCGTCGCCGGCTACGGCACCGACGTCGACCTCGACGTGATCCGCGGGTGGTGGTCGTTGCGAAGCCTGCTGGTCATCCGCTGGCTGGCTGAGCACGGCTTCGACCCGACCGCGCCGGGCTGCGAGGTCGACGTGCTGAGATCCCGGATGTGAGGCCGCGCGACCGCTCCTTCCACGACCCAGCGGTACGTGCCCAGGCCCGGGCTACCGGGATGCGACCGGCCGCGCACCCGGCGGGACCGCGTCGGGCAGCGGCAGGAGCTGCGTGACGTCGGTGCGGTCTCCGCCGGTGAGCAGGCTCGTCAGCGCTGCCAGGTGCTGACGTTGGACCACTCGGCGTCGGAGTAGTTGCCCCAGTTGACGTCCATCGCGTGGGCGATGCGGCCCAGGACGCCGTCCGGGCCGAACAGCCCGTTCGCGGCGAGGTCCCACTCGTTCATCATGTCCTGGTAGTACGTGGCGGCGGTGCTCTGGAGCCACTCCTCCTGGAGCGGGGCGAGGCGGCCCTTGAGGGTGGCCAGCTCCTCGGCGATGGTCGCGGCCATGCCGTGGATGGTGGCGCCGGCCACACTCAGGGTGTCGTCGACCCTGATCCGGGCACCGGCGATGGAGGACGGGTCTGCCATCCTGAGCTCCTCTAGTCGAAGTTCGTGCCGCTGGGCGGTGCGGGAAGGTCCTCGCCCAGGGCGCGGAGGTTGTTGATGTTCTGCGCCTCGGACTGGGTGTAGTTGACGTACGTGCCCTGGAGGCCGGAGGCGATGTCCGTCAGGGCGTCGTGCAGCATCCGCGAGTAGATGTCGTAGTCCTGCATCAGGACGAGGAACGTCTCCCGGGCCACACCGCCCCAGGCGCTCTCCAGCTGCTGCACGTAGGACTTCAGCTGTGCCAGCTGTTGCTCGATGCGCTGAGCGGTGTTGATCGTGTCCGTGCGCGCCTGGGCCAGGTACTCCGGGGTGACCGTGTAGTGGACGCCCCCGACGGTCGTGGAACCGCCGCCCGTGGAGTCCGGTTTGACGCTTTTGTAGAAGGTCGGCAGAGGTTCGATCAGCGTGGGCTGGAGCGGGAGTGTCATAGCTCACCACCAGGTTCTGTTTGGCGACATGCCGGTGTGCCGGCTTTCCGTGACCTCCTCGTCGGTGGCCACCAGTGTGTCAACGACGTCGGAACCAGGAGGCCGGTTCCGGACTTTCGCGGGGTAATTCTTCTTCACAGTCCGGTGGCTGGTGCAATGACACGGAGCCCGGCCGCCGTGCCGGTAGGGTACAACTCTTCCCGCATTCCGGCCCGTTCGCCATCGGTTCGCTATCCGTTCCGGCCAGGGGCACACGCATCCGATGGACGGCGCGCATACGGTACGGCGGTGAACGGAGTTCATGGACCCGCGCGGGAAAATACCGCGTTCGAGGAGGGGTTGGCACGTGGGTGGGACAACGGAAAGGCCGTCGGGGGACGTCCCGGCGGAGCCGGAGCTGCGCGATCCGAAAATGCCCGGGTCGGACGGGGAATCCTCGTCCGATCCGGACTCCGGCGAGGCGCCCTCGCCGGCCTCCGGCAGCGGCCCGGGCCGCGGTTCGCTGCGACGCGGCCAGTGGTCCGCCGCGTCGGGCACCGCCGCGTCGAGTACCGCCGCGTCGGTCACGGGCCCGTCGGGTGCCGACCCGGACGAGCCGGAGGAGCCGCCTGCCGCCGACGGTCCGGGGGAGCTCCGGCCTCGCCGGAACGTGCCCACGACCGCCGTCCTGGCCGCCGTCGCCGTGCTGCTGGTCGGCCTCGGTACGGCGCTGGCCGTCCAGCTCCACGGCCACACGTCGTCCGGGAGCAAGGGACGGGCCGACACCGCCGCCACCAGCCCGGCCGCGCCCCGCCAGACGGTTCAGGCGTCGCTGCCCGCGGCGAGTGCGACGCGCACACCCCGGAAGGGCGTGACGAAGAAGCCGTCCCCACCGCCGCAAGCCACTACCGGCGCGCGCACCGCCCCGCCCCCGCCGGCGCAGCAGCACGTCCCCGCCACCGTTGGTTCCGAGGCGAAGAAGACCCAGGCGCCGGAGCGGACCGCGGCGACCGCCGTACAGCAACTGGCCGCGGGGGACCCGAGCGGGCGGCACATCTGCTACCGGGTCTACACGGCGACCAAGGGCTGGACCGCCCCCGCGTGCGACGGCCAGACGGCGGGCACGGTGGGCGGGGCGCCGCTCAGGGCCGTCGACATCGCCGTGTTCGGGACCAAGGGCACGTCCGGCGGCGCCAACGTCCACAACCCGAAGGGCGAGGACCAGTACTTCCCCGACCCGTGGTCGATCGCCGCGGACGGCGTCGACAACTACGTCGGCAGCACCGCGAAGGACGCCCCGTTCATGCGGGGCTTCACCATCAACGTCGGCGGTGGCGACGGCACCGTCTGCCAGTCCGGCTACGTGAGCGACGACGGCTGGCTCGACCTGGCGTGCGACGACCCCGGGAGTGGGTACTCCTTCACCTACGCCGGCACCTACGCCAACAACGCGTGGATCGAGGCGGTCAAGCTCAAGGTGTGACCGGCGCCGTCCCCCGGTACGACCCCGAACCGGGGCTGACGGTGACACCAGAACGGGGTACTGGGAGGCACGCGGTCCGCCACTCGACAATGGCCTGAGCCCCATCGTGGAACCCCAAGGACATTCTCCCGTGGACGAGCACTGCCGGATCACCGTCGTCGGCGAGCGGCGCCAGGTCGACCTGGCCGTACCCGCCGACGCGCCGATCACCACTTACGTCGAATCCCTGGTCCAGATGTGCGGGCAGCCGCAGGCCGACGTGATGCCGGCCGCGTGGTCGCTGGCCGTCGCCGCCCAGGAACCGATCGCCCCCGAACGCTCCCTGGTGCAAGCCGGCGTCGTGGACGGCCAGGTGCTGTACCTGCGCGACATGACGGCGCACGAGTTCGACGAGCCCGTGGTCCACGACGTGGCCGAGCGGGTCGCCGAGGTTGCCGAAGGGATGCTGGAACGCGGCTGGACCGCACGCACGCGGGTGGTGACGGTCGCTGCGGCCGGGATGTGCTGGTTGCTGGCCGTGCTGGTGGTGTCGCTGCTCTGCGGGCGGATCTCGCACCGGGTCGTCGGCGACCTCACCGTGACGGCCGGGCTGGTGCTGCCGGCGCTGGCATGGGTGGCGAGCGAGCGGCGGTGGCCGCTGCCGTGGCGGCTGCGCGAGGCGTTCGCGTTCGCCGCGGTGCCGCTGCTGGCGCTCGGCGCCCGGGTGACGGCGGTGGCCGAGTGGTCTCCCGGCGCGGAAGGCCCCGGCGGGGCGCTGACCCGCGGCGGGTTCACCCTCGGCGCGCTCGCCGTGGGCGCCCTGCTCGGCGCGCTGATCGCGTACGTGGCCGCGTTCGGCGTGGTGACCTGCACGGTCCTCATCGCCGCCGCGGCCGCCGCGGGAGCCGGCACGCTGCTCGCCCTGGCGGGCGCCGACGGCACCCAGGCGGCGGCGGTGGCCGCCGTGTGCGCGTTCCTGCTGCTGACCTTCAGCGCGCAGACCGCCAGCGGCGTCGTGGGCCACGTCTTCCGGCGACAGGCGGCCCGCCGGGGCGCAGGGCCGGAGGACGAGGGTGAGGACCGGGTGGCCGTCGCGGTCGCTGCGGCCCGCACGCTGCTGGTGGCGTGGACGTGGTTCCTCACCGCGGTGGCGGCCGCGGCGCTGGTGGGCCTGGCGGCCTCCCCGTCCCGCTACGGGGTGGGGCTGGCGGCGTGTCTGGGCGTCGCGCTGCTGCTGCGCGCCGGGGGAGGGCGGCTGGCCGCCGAGGTGGTGCCGGTGGGCGCCTCGGGCGCGGCCGGCCTGTGCATGGTGCTGGTGCTCGGCGCCGGGCGGCTGGGCTGGACCGGGTGGACGGCGCCCGGCGCGGCGTGCCTGGTCGCCGCGGGCCTGCTCGCCTACGGGTTCCGCAACCTGATGCGCGGGGCGGGTCCGCTGGAACGGGCCCGGCGCGGCTGGCCGACCAGCGCGGCGTCGCTGCTGGGCGCGGGCGGAATCGCGCTGGCCGTCGCCACGTTCGGCGTCTTCGGGTCGATCCTCGACGTCGGCCAGGGCCTGTGAGCGGGGTGTTCCACGGCCGGGCGCGGCGGCCGGACGGCCGGTCAGGCGGCGGCGGGATCGCGAACGCCCCGGGGGCGCGGTCCGGCGGTCGATCGCTGCTCTTCCGGGTCCGGAAGCACCCCGAGTTCGAAGGCCTTGCGGGTCAGGTCGGCCTTGTTGCCGACACCCAGCTTGTTCCTGATCCGCTTGACGTAGGTGCTGACGGTGGCCTCGGTCAGCTCCATGCGGCGAGCGATCTGGCGGTGCGTCAGGCCGGCGGCCAGCCAGCGCAGCGTCTCCACCTCGCGGCGGGCGAGCTCGGGCGGGGCGGCCGCCCGGGGCTGCCGCAGTTCGGCGTGGAAGTGCCCGGCCAGCGCCGGGTCGACGTGGATGCCGCCGCGCGCCACTGTCTCGACGGCGCCGAGCAGGTCCTCCTCCTCGGACAGGCGGCTGACGCATCCGTGGGCGCCGGCCCGCAGCACGGCGGCGACCGGCCGGCCGTCGGCGAAGTCGGCGACGACCAGGACCCGGCCGAGTCCGCACACCTCCTCGACGACCTTGTCGTGCGTCCCGTCGGACCGCGCGGCCCGGCCCAGCACGATGACGTCCAGGTGCGGTGCGGGGCCGAGCGGCTCCGCGGGCGCGGCCTCGGCGAGCGCGACGGCCAGTTCGCCGGGTTCGGCCACGGAGGCGGCCAGGCGCGTCCGGGGGCTCGTGGACAGCAGGCTCGTCAACCCCCGCCGCACAAGGGCGTGCTGTTCGACGATGGCGACGCGCCATATCCGGGGCATAGTGCTCCTATCGTTCTCTCTTCATCGCGCAGACCACGGAATTGGGTGGTCCGGCCGCCGTATGGCGTGTCAACGATACTGACTGCAAAGGTAGTTGCCTGGCAAACACGCGCATGGCGACGGGATTTCGGAAGAAGGCGAACACCGGCCCACCGGTGAAATACACGTTACTGGCGCGGATTCGGTTGCGAATTGTCCGTTTGTCTCGTGCGGGCGCGTGATCATCGGAAACGGATCCAGGCGGCCGGGTGAAGTCACCCGCACGCGTAGGGGAAGAGGGTTTTCCGCCGTTCCTGGCCGGGCGGAAGCATCAGTTCGTGAGGAGTTCAGGCTGCGTATGAATGATGAGGACTGGCGGGGATTCTCTTCCGCCTTCGACCGTGCGGTCCGGCCCGACGCCCGGCCCGCCCATTCGGGTGCCCGGGTGCTTGCCATCGGCTTCGCGGTGGTGGTCGCCGTCGGCCTGGCGGCACTCCTGAAGGGCGCGTTGGGCGGCGGTCGGGTGGCGGCGTCGCCGGGCGACGTCAAGCCCATGGCCACGCCCAGCTCACGTGCGGCCGGCGCGCCGCAGGCCGGCAAGGACTGGACGGCGGTGGCCGGCCCCGGCTGCGCCTCCGACGCCACGAGCGGCTTCACGGCGTACGGCTACTACACCGGCACCAACAGCGACCAGACGACCGGCTGGTCCACATCGGCCAAGGGCGGCTACAGTGGCGGCAGTTGCACCGGAAGCTACCTGTCCCTGCCGGTCTCCGGGCAGCCGGTCTCCTACGACCAGGACCGGTTCGCGCTGTGGCGGTTCGACTTCGGCGCCACGTACACCAGCGCCTCCTGCACCCTTTCCACCTACGTGCCGGACGGCACGCGGACCGCGGTGGGCGGTGACCCGGCGTACTACTACTACTTTCAGACCGACGACGGTTACGCCACCAGCGGGTCGTCACTCGGTGGCTACCGCGTCGACCAGGTCGGCCAGCGCGGCCGATGGGTCACCGGCAGCCCCTTCAAGGTCAGGACCGGCGTGGTGACGGTCAAGCTGGTCGACGCCGGTGCCCGCGACAGCGGCGAGGCGAAGGACGCCCACGTCGCCGCCGCGCAGGTGCGCATCACCTGCCACGCCGTATGAGCACCGGCGGAGCCGGCCGCTTCCCCGGCACCGGCCCCCGGTGGCGGCGGTGAAGACGCTGCGGGTGGGCCCGCGCGGCTGGGGCGGGCACCGTACCGTCACGGCGGCGGTGCGGGCCGCCGAGCCGGGCTCGGTCGTCTCCGTCCAGCCCGGCACGTACACCGAGAGCGTCGTCCTGGACCGCGGCGTCAGCCTGGTCGCGGAGAAGGGCGCGGGCACGGTGCGCCTGGTCGGCGGCCACGGCCCCGCCCTCACCGTGCACGGGGGCGGCGGTACCGTACGCGACCTGGTGATCGAGCACCCGAACGGGGAGCCGGCGGTGTCCGTCACCGCCGGCGACGTCGTGATCGAGGGCTGCGAGATCACCGGCGGCCCGCTCCGCGTCACCGGCACCGCGAGCCCCGTGGTGCGCGACTGCCGGGTGCACCACACCGGCGAGGTCGGCCTCCACCTGGGCGGCGACAGCGCCGCCGTGGTCGAGCGGACCGAGATCACCGACATCGCCTCGGCGGGCGTCTTCGTCGACCACGGGGCCGCCCCCGTCCTGCGGCAGGTCACTGTGGCCGGGACCGGCGGCCACGGGCTGCGCTTCACCGGGTCCTCGCGTGCCGTCGCCGAGGGATGCGAGGTGAGCCGCACGGGGGTCGCGGCCGTCGCCGTCGACGGCACCGCGCTGCCGCGGCTGACCGACTGCCGGATCAGCGACAGCGCCGCCGCCGGGGTCCTCGTCACCGGCCGGGCCGGCACCTCCGGCCGTGACCCGGACCCCGCCGACGGCGGTGCGCGACCGGGGCAGTCCGCCGGCGCGGCCGCGGGCGGCGCCGACGGGGACGCGGGTGGCGGCGCGTCCGGCGTGGTGCTGCGCGGCTGCCGCATCTCGGACACGGCCACCGACGGCGTGCACGTGACCGGGCAGGCCGTGGCCTCGCTGGTGGACTGCCGGATCAGCCAGGCGGGCGCGGCCGGGGTGGTCGCCGCCGGCGATGCCCGGCTGCGGCTGGAGGCCACGGCGATCAGCGACACCAAGGACACCGGCCTGGCGGCCGGCGGCGCCGCGCGCGTCGAGGTCCGCAACGGCGCCGTCCACCGGGCCGGGGCCAACGGCGTGTACGCGGCGGACACGGCCCGGCTGGAGCTGCACGCGACCGTCGTCGACGAGGCCGCCTACACCGCCGTGCACGCCGCCGGCACCAGCCGGCTGGCGCTGCACGGCTGCGAGCTGCGCGGCACCCCGGAGCACGGGCTGCACGGCGTCGGGGACGCGGTGGTCACCGTCGAGGACACCGTCATCGAGGACGTCGGCCTGGCCGGGCTGTGCGTCGACGGGGCCGACCTCGTGGCCCGGCGCTGCCGGATCACCAAGGCCGCCACCGGGATCAGCCTCACCACCGGGCACCGGCCGCTCCTCGACGGCTGCCACGTCGACGGCTGCTCCGGCACCGGGCTCGACGTGGCCGCCGGGACGGCGGCCCTCGTCGTCGACTGCCGGATCCTCAACACCGGCGGTGCCGGCGTCTTCGTCCGGGAGCGCGCCGAACCGTGGCTCGTCGACTGCTCCGTGGCCGACACCCGCGGCACCGGGATGGTGGTGCGGGAGGGCGCGGCGCCCCGGGTGCGGGGGCTGTCCGTCACCCGCACCGCCAAGAACGGCGTGTACGTCGCGGCCGGCGGCCGGGGCAGCTTCGAGTCCTGCGACATCAGCGACGCCGGCTTCCCGGCCGTGTACGTGGGCGCGGGGGCGGCCCCGCTGCTGCGCGGCTGCCTCGTCCACGACACGGAGGAGGCGGTGGAGTGCGCCGAGGGCGCCGCCCCGCGGTTCGTCGGATGCCGAGTGCGGGACGTCCGCACGGGCGCGTTTCCCGAAGGCGCGGAGGGCGACGAAGGCGCCGGTGCCGCCGGGCCTGGGGCGCCGATGCCGGTCCCGGCGGGCGCGCCGGCCGGACCCGGGGCGCGGGCCACCGAGGCCACCGGCGGCGCGGACGCCAAGGGGGACAAGGACGGGAAGGACGGCGAGGCGGAGGAACTGGCGCTGGCGCTCGCGGAGTTGGAGGGCCTGGTCGGGCTGAACGGGGTGAAGCAGGACGTCAGCACCATGGTCAAGGTGATGCAGATGGTCCGGCAGCGCACCGAGGCCGGCCTGGCGTCCCCGCCGCTCAGCCGGCACCTGGTCTTCGCCGGGAACAGCGGTACGGGCAAGACGACCGTGGCCCGCCTCTACGGCCGGATCCTCGCCGCGGTCGGCCTGCTCTCCCGCGGGCACCTGGTCGAGGCGGACCGCGGTTCGCTGGTCGGCGAGTACGTCGGCCACACGGCGCCCAAGACCACCGCGGTGTTCCGGCAGGCCCTCGGCGGCGTGCTGTTCATCGACGAGGCGTACGCGCTCACCCCCGGCGGCCAGGGCGCGGACTTCGGCCGGGAGGCCATCGCCACGCTGGTGAAACTGATGGAGGACCACCGCGACAACATCGTCGTCATCGTGGCCGGCTACCCGGACGAGATGGAGCGCTTCATCGACGTCAACCCGGGCCTCGCCTCGCGGTTCACCCGCACCCTGATGTTCGAGGACTACGACGATCCGGAGCTGGTGCGGATCGTCGAGTGGCAGGCCGGCCACCACCAGTACGAGCTGCCCGACGGCACCCGCGAGGCGCTGCTCGGCCACTTCGAGGCGTTGGTCCGCGACGACCGCTTCGGCAACGGCCGCACCGCCCGGCAGACCTTCCAGCGGATGACGGAGAACCACGCGCGGCGGGTGGTCGACATGGTCGCGCCGACCACGGAGGACCTGGTGACGCTCCTGCCGGAGGACCTGCCCGGCGTTCCAGGTGTTCCCGGCGCTTCAGGTGCTCCGGGCGCCTCCGGCGTGGCGAAGGCGGGGTAGCAGCGGGCTCAGGCGTCCTTGAACTCGGCTTTGGAGTCCATGGTGGCGTAAGACTGGCCGGCGTTGTTGAGCAGCGCGTTGAACTGGCCGCACGCCTCGATGACGTTGCCGATGGTGTTCAGCAGGTTCTTCATCTGCGGGATGATCGTGGCGGCGAACTCCTTCGACTCCGCGTTGGCGGCGTCGGGCACCCAGCTGTCGCCGTACCAGCCGCCTCGGCCCCCACCATCGGGCTGATTCGCCACCGGGTGCCCGGTCAACTGCCCGAAGTAGTTGTCGTCGGAGGCCGCCTTGTCGACCACCGTCTTCAGGGTGCCGTAGCCGGCGACCATCGCGGAGGTCGCGTTGAGGCAGGTCTGCTCGGCGCTGAGCAGCGCGAACAGTTGGATGCTGAAACGGCCGCTCTCCATGGCGGCGGCCTGGCCGGTCCCGCCCGAATCGGCGGGCGCGACGAGGTCGGGCGCGGTCGTGTAGGCCATCTTGAGGATCGGCTCGCGGCCGCTCTTCTCGTGCCGGCCGTCGCCCTTGCCGGAATCGCCGCTCGCGCTGTTGACCTTGCCGCCGTAGACGTCGGTGTAGTCCTTGCCGGCCGCACTCTGGGTGCCGTCCGACGAGTCCACCGTTGGTTGCCAGGGGTGTGCCTGGTGCTTGGACTTGATCGGCTTGACGTGACCCGACTCTGAGGACACCGGCTGTGCACCCGCTCTCTGTTGGACGTACGAGGCCCCGAACTCCCGGCCTCAGGAGGCAGATTGGTCGGCCATACTACGGACCACCCTTATTCTCACGGCCCGCTGGTGGGAGGGCGATGTCCCCTTTCCTGGACGCCCCCGCTCGCCCGAAGTGGGCCTTCCGGTCGCCGCGCGGCGCTCCGTACGGTGAAAGGGAAGCCTGGAGAAGGAAGAGTGGAGCCGCGACGTGACGACACCGACGCCAGGAGACCCTGGAGCACAAGCGGTCACCCACGCGCAGCGGACCATCGACGGCCACCAAGTGTCCGGGACGAACCAGCCGGACGGCTCGTTCTTCTCCGACGACGGCACGGTGTATGTCGATGCGCAGGGGAAGGTTGCGCATGGGTTGACGGCGCCCGACGGGCGGTTCCTGCCGGATGGGGCTTCGCGTGTGCTCGACGGGCACACGGTGTGGGGGAGTGTCGGGGATGACGGGTCGTTCTTGTCGGAGGACGGCACGGTCTTCGTCACGGCTGGTGGTCATGTTGAGCACGGGAAGGTCGTGGACGGCCGTTTTCTGGTGGAGCGGGCGGTT
>NZ_CAJSLV010000058.1:0-9085 GCF_907177275.1 Actinacidiphila cocklensis | reverse complement strand
ACGGGCGTTTTCTGGTGGAGCGGGCGGTTGACGGCCGGACGTTGTGGGGTGGGGAGACCGAGGACGGCGGTTTCATCTCGCAGGACGGCACGGTGTATGTCGATCCGTCGGGGAAGGTTGCGCATGGGTTGACGGCGCCCGACGGGCGGTTCCTGCCGGATGGGGCTTCGCGGGTGGTCGATGGCCACACGGTGTGGGGGAGTGTCGGGGATGACGGGTCGTTCTTGTCGGAGGACGGCACGGTCTTCGTCACGGCTGGTGGTCATGTTGAGCACGGGAAGGTCGTGGACGGCCGTTTTCTGGTGGAGCGGGCGGTTGACGGCCGGACGTTGTGGGGTGGGGAGACCGAGGACGGCGGTTTCATCTCGCAGGACGGCACGATCTACGTCGACGCGAAGGGCAAGGTCCAGAAGGGCATCACCGACCCGGTGAGCGGCTCGTTCGTCCCCGGTGGCATCGCGTACAAGATGCCCGACGGCTCCACCGCCTACGGCGCGATGATCGGCGACACCTTCTTCGTCGCCAACGGCACCACCATCGTCCTGCACAACGGCACCGTCCTGCACGGCACCACGAACTGGACCACCGGCATCTTCACCACCGGCTCGGGCGACTCCTACTTCGTCGGCGAGGACGGCGTTACCCACGGCAAGTTCCGCAACGTCGACGGCGCGTTCGTCCTCGACGACGGGAAGGTCGTGATGACCCCCAAGTCCTGGACAGTGGACCTGGCGCAGATGGCGGAGGCCATCACATTCGTCAAGTCGCAGTACGACCTCATCGATACGTATCGCGACACGATCTCCGGGGAGATCGGGAAGGTCGAGTCCGCTTGGACGTCCCCGGCCAGCGCGTCCTTCACGGATACCGCGGACAAGGTGAAATCGGCTCTGAGCAACCTGTACTGGCTGGTCGGCGGCATCGTCGACCAGTTGCAGCAGACCTACGACAACTACGTGCAGGCCGAGCAGGCCGCGAACAAGAACCTCTCCCAGTGACCAGGCCCGCGACGCGGCCGACGACTTGAGTGACAAGGAGCCACCATGTCCCTTCCCGCGAACTGGAACTCGTCCACCGTCACCGTGGACCCGTGGGTCCTGAAGTCGGCGTCCGACAACTCCGCCGTCGCGGTCAAGAGCATCGGCGACGTCATGGTCGCCGTCACCGACCGGCTGAACGAGTTGCGGCTGTCGTGGACCGGCGACTCCCAGGAGCAAGCGGACAAGTTCAACCGCGACTGGAACGCCATCGTGACGCAGCTCTTCGGCACGAAGGAGCACCCGGAAAATGGCCTCCTCAACCGGTTCTGCACCGGCCTGGGGACCGCCGCCGTCGGCTACAGCCGGGGCGAACGCGCCGTCTCCGACTCCTTCGCCAAGTTCCAGGGCCTGATGGAGGGCATGGACTCCGCCGCCTTCGACAACCAGGGCGACAAAAACCTCGGCGACATCGTCGCCAAGCACGTGGCCCCCGCCCCGAAGACGTCCGGGAGCGACCCGCTGCTGGACAACGCCCCCGCGGAGAACGAGGTGACCGACGGCCTGTCGGAGGCGGAGAAGAAGAGCTTCAACGAAGATCAGAAGAAGAGCCTCGCGGAGGCGGAGAAGAACCACATCCACCGTACCTCGGTGAACCAGACCTTCTGACGCCCCGCCCCACCCACCCGCACGGCACACCGCGAAGGCCCTCCACCCATGGCATATGACGTCCCCACCCACGAGATCCCGTTCGACCCCGACCCCATCTACACGCTGGGGAACGCCTGGATCACCTTCGGCGACCTCCTCGACGAGAAGATCGCGGAGATGGCGGGGGCCGAGTTCGGCGTGACCAGCGGCGCGTGGGTCGGCGAGGCATCGAATTCCATGTCGGCCGCCTTCCAGAACAACATGGGCGTGAAGGCCGCCCGGGCGGGGCTGCGCCCTACCGTCGAGCAGTGCGCGGAGGCGTGCTGGGAGCTCGGCGAGCAGATCAACTACTTCGGGATGCTCCGCAACGAGCAGGCCATCGCCGAGAAGAAGCTCGCCCTCGTCCAGTTGCTGGCCGGGGTCCTCGGTGCCTTCCTCGGGCTGTTGACGGGGATATTCCTGGAGGGGTTCGCCATCGCCGTGGGCGCCGTGCTCGCCAACGTGGCGAGCAGGCTCGGCTCCTTGGTCAGCGGTCTCCTCCGGCTGATCCCCGCACTGGAAAAGGCGGTCGGCACGGTCACCCAGGCCGCGGTCCGCGTCACCGCGGGCATCGGCGACATGTACGCCGGCGCAGTCAACGTCGTCGGCAAGGTTTTGGGCTTCAGCGCCGAGGGCGGCTCGGCCGCCGCCGGCGCCGCCGGGCGCCGGGCCCCCTGGTCCCTCGTCGCCGGCAGGGTCGTCGTGTACGGCACGGACTTCATCGTCAACAACGCCGTGTCCACCGCCGCCGCCAACGCGGCGGTGGGCCTCCCCACCGACTGGAAGAACTGGAAGCCCGTCCCGACCGACGCCGAGGGCTGGCTCAACCTCGTCGCGACCGGCATCATGCTGTTTCCGATCATGGTTGCGGGGGCCAGGGTCTTCTCCGGCCCGTCCAACAAGTTCACGGGCTGGGTCACCGCCAAGTTCGACCCATCGGGCGTCATCAGCGGCACTGGCGCCGTCAACTCCAAGACGAACCCGAACCTGTTCCCCGGCGGCTCCGGAGACGGTGGCAGGACCACCGCCGGCTCGTCCGGCCTGGTGACGCCGGGCGCGTCCACACGCATCGACTCGGGCGCCCGGCCCGTGACCAACTCCCGTGCCAGCGGCGGCGACGGGATCATCCACCAGCCCATCCCCGTACGTGACGCCCACAACGTGCCGGCCAACGGCGGGACCACCGACATCGGCGGCCCGGCAGTCCGCGTCACCGGCGGCCGGGCCGTCCCCGACTCCGCCCGCGGCACGGACGTCAGCGCCCCGTCCTCACGCATCGCGACCCCGGACGGCATCGGGCACACCCAGGTCGGCGCGCGGATCCCGCACGGCGAGACGCCCCGGGTGACGGTGGACAACGGCCCGGTGGACGGGGCGCGTACGCCCGCGGCCGGACACGGGAGCGGGCACGTGACGGCGCCGGATCCGGTGGCACAGGCCGGGGCACACCCGGTGGTGCGTACCGGGGCCGACCCGGGGGTGCGGACGGCGCCGAATCCCGTGGGCCGGACGGCGCCGGATCCGGTGGCACAGGCCGGGGCACACCCGGTGGTGCGTACCGGGGCCGACGCGGTGGCGCGGACGGCGCCCGACCCGGGGGTGCGGACGGCGCCGGATCCGGTGGCGCGGGCCGCGGCACCCGTGCCGCACGGCGAAGCCGCCGGCGGGGCCAGGCTCTCGGGGGCGGCCCCGCACGGGGACGCGCGGTCGGAGGGGACGGCGCCGCCCGGCGGCTCGCGGTCGCAGGAACCGGCCTCGCAGGGTGGCACGCGGCAGGCGGAGACGCCGCCCCCGGGCGACTCGCGAACGATCCGTGCCGCCGGGCACGACGGCGAGACCGTGGCCGAAGCCGTGCCACCGGCCCACCGGGCCGCCCCGTCGGACACGTCCTCCCGCCCGGGTGAGGCGCCCGTGCGGCCGTCGGACACGTCCTCCCGCCCGGGCGAGACGCCCGCGCGGCCCGCCGACACGACCACGTCTGGCGGGCAGGTGGCGCCCCGGTCCGTCGAGGAGGCCGCGCGACAGGCCGGGACCTCCTCCCGTCCCGGCGACGCGTACGGGCGGTCGGCAGCGGCGCCGCGCGCACCGCTCGGCGAACGGGCGCCCGCCACGGCCGTGTCCGAGGGCGACGCGGGGGCCCGGCCGCTTGCCGAGCGGCAGAGCGGCGCGAACACCCCCGCGCGCACGGCGGACACGTCCACAGGGCGGCCGTCCCGGAACGATGCGGAGACCTCCGTCGGCGCGAGCACCGTCGACGAGGGACCGGTGGTCCGCACCTCGCGCTCCGCCCTCACGGGGGACGCGCACGAGGGCCGCGGCGCCGGGACCACTGCGGGCCGCACCACGGGCGGCACGGCGTCCGACCTGGCCGCGGCACCTGCCACACAGGGTGAAGGCGCCGCCGCGGCCAAGCCTGCCGCGGCCGCCCCGCACCGGGACGCAACGTCGCAGGGGCCGGACGCGGGGCGGCCGGCGGCGAACCGGGGTCCCGGGCCCAACGCGGGCCGCGGGAGCCAGGACCCGGCCTCTGGCCCGAGGCCGGATCCCGTCCACGAGGACGGCCCGAGCAGCGAGAGCGGCTCGCCGCACGCGGGCTCGGCCCACCACGACCCCGGGGTGCAGCCCGACTTCCAGCGGCAGCCCGATGACAGGTACGTGACGGAAGCCGACGGGCTGCTGGACCTCGGCGACGGCCGGCCGCCCGCGCACGTGCCGGCCGGATCGGAAGGGGTGTTCGACGCCGCCGGTTCGCTGCGCCTCGTCCAGTTGCCCGGGAAGGGCCTCAGCTACGACCGGTTCCTCGACGGGGGGTGGGTGCGCAGGAAGAAGTCCGGTGAGGTCATCACGGTGAAGATGACCAATCCCCTCAAGGGTGAACCCGGGACCGTCGTGTTGGGCAGCGAGGTGGTCCTGGACAAGGGCTTGCCGGGCGACCGCGGACAGTTGAGGGACATTCTGGGCGCGGACAACGCCCGTCTGCGGCGGCGGCTGATCTGGGGCGGGCTGGGCACCGCGAAGCCGGTGGCGATCCGCAACGTGGTCAAGACCGCGGACGGCCAGGTGAGTTGGGAGACCCTCGTGCCCGACGGCAAGGGCGGCTGGCACCAGTCGCACGTGGCGTCGGACTCGTTGGTCCAGGCCGGACTGGCTGGGGCGAACAGGGCGGTGGGGGCCGCGCGCACCCTGTATGACATCGCGGGCCGGGAGGGGCTGCACAAGCTCTCCGCCGACGAACTGCGCGTCATGCTGCTGGACGGCTCGGAGGCCGACAGGATCGCGGCAGCCTACGCGCTGGTGACCGGAGATACGGGCAAGGCGCTGCGGTGGACGCAGGTGGCGGGGGTCGAAGCGCTCGGCGACGGCGCGGTGCTGAACATGGCCGCCGGGGAGGGCAAGTCGCTGGTGTTCCTGGCGGACGCCATCAAACGAGCGGCCACCGAGGGCGTGGACGCCTTGCATGTCATCACGACCCGGGAAAATCTGGCCAACCGGGAGGCCACGATCTACCGCAGGGTGCTGGAGCCCCTGGGCTACAAGGTGCACCGGATGAACCACAACGAACCGCCCCCGCCCGCGGTCAAGGGCGAACCGACCATCTACATCGGCACGGCCCAGGATGTCGGCTTCACCGTCCTGCACGTCGACAAGGTGGACGGCCGGCCCGCGGCGGAGACGGCCAAGGAGGCTGTGGAGGGCGCCGACAAGGTAACCGTCCACGCGAGCATCGACGAGATCGACGAGGCGGTGGTGTACGCCGACACCAGGTACATCCTCAGCGAGGGGACCGAGAAGGCGGCCACTTCGGCCGTGGCCGCGGAGGTACTGAAGTTCCACGACCTTGTCAAGCGGCTGCCCGAGACCCTACTCGTACCCAAGCCGGGGGAGAGAACCGACCCCCATGGCCTGACCGAGGCCGCCCGGGAGTGGGCGCGGGAGCAGTTGGGGCACCAGCCGAGCGCCGGTGAGGTGAACAGGCTGAAGATGGCCCTGCTCGCCGAGAACGTCTACAAGGGAGGCATCCACTACGAGGTGTACGACCGGGGAGACAGCGAGGGCGCAAAGCTCTACATCCTCGACCAGGTCACCCACGCGGTGATGTTCGACCCGAAGACCTCCACGCAGAGCCGGTGGATGGAGGGGCTGGCCCAGGCGATCGAGGCCAAGCACGGAATCACCATCCGCGGTGACAGCGAACACAGCAAGAGCGTGACCTTCAAGCAGCTGCTTGTTGATCATTACGACAAGGTCGTCGGAGCCTCGGGCACCGCCAAGGGCAAGAGCGGGCTGTTCGCCGAAGGCGGCCTGTCCCGGCACGGCGAGCGGGTGGAGATCCGCGAAGCACAGCGCTACTACCACTCGCTGCTGGAGCGCATAGCCGACGTGATCAGCCCCAACATCGAAAAGAAAATCGAGCAGATCGCCGACGACACCTACCGGGAGCACACGGAGACCGGTCGGCCGCAAGCCGTCATCGCCCACCGCAACGACCTGGTCGCCCAGGTCAAGGAAGCGCTCGAGATGAGGGGCGCTAAGGATGTGGTCGCGATCGACGCGCGGTGGATGCTTGAGCAAGGCGTGAACCGGGAAGAAGCCTTCGCGGCGGTGATCGAGGAGGCCGGGCAGCAGGGCAAGATCCTGGTCATCAACATGCAGGGCGCCCGCGGGGTGGACATACCCCTCAGCGCCACGGCCAGGAACCTTGGTGGCCTGCATGTGCGGGTCACCGCGCACTCCAGCATCTCCGGCGACATCGACGTCCAGGCCGAGAACCGCGCCGGCCGCAGCGGTGACCCCGGAAGCGTCACCTACTACGCCTCGCCCGACGACGCGATCTTCCAGCTCCCGCACAACGGCCCGCATGTTGGCGTGGCCGTCATCAAGTACGTCAACGCCCACCGGCAGCATCTGGCCGAGATCCACTCGGCCGGCCGGGACACGGAACCCGGCGGCGCCGGCGCGCACAGCCCCCAGCCCAGCACGGCCACCCACGCCGACGCCGACGCCGGCGCCCACGCCGGCTCGACCGCGGCCGCGCTCCGCGAAGCCGAGGACGGTCTGCGGAACCTCATCCGCCCGCTGCAGCAGATCGTCGACAGCCGCCGCGGTATGGACGTCCCCGTCTATGAGGCGCATGGCCCACCCACCACCGACACGTCCATCATCCCCGCCACCGACGCCGGCCGGCTCAGCGGCTTCACGCCCTCGAAGCCACCACCCCGCGAAACCGCGCACACATCCTCCCGGTCGGGGGAGTCGGCGCAGGATGTGATCGCGCCGACGGTGGAGCCGGCCGGTCGGGTTGGGGACGTCGGGCAGGGTCTCGACGGGCAGCGGGTCCAGGTGTCCCCCCGGCTGGGCGAGCCGGTGCAGGACGTGGTGTTGTCCGAGGCATCCGCGGAGCCCGCGGTGTCGGCGGAGGTGCGCCAGAACGGTGCCGGCCGCGGATCGGTGCCCGGCCAGGAGGCTGTTCCGGTCCGGACCCGGGTTGGCCGCGTGCCGATGGCTCCCGACGACGCGTACAGCGCGTATGACCCGAACTACCAGGTCGGTGACTCAACGGGGATGGCGCAGTTCGCCCGTGGAGTGCTCGCGCAGTTTGCCGGTTCGGCCCCGGACATGAACGCGCTGGCCCGGCGGCTGCTCCACCTCGACGGCACGGCCGTGCCCAACGCGGCGGACCGCGACAATCTGCACGAGCTGGTCGCGGTGGCGGCTCGGGAGGGCTACGCGAACAGCCTGGCCGAAATCGGTGCGCTCGATCTGCTGCGGCGTGGCGTGCTGGACGACCAGTTCGTGATGTACGACGCCGCGATGACGCCGGTGGGCCGTGACTGGACAGGCAATGCCCGCTGGGACCTGATCGAATTCATGGACGTGCCCTGGCAGGAGAAGCGGTGGACGGTTTCGGCGCACGGTGGTCCTGAGCGGCCATTGCTTCGCGACGTTGATGGGAGGGAACTGGCTGTCAACGACTGGGCCGAGTTCGCCGAGCTGCTGCGCCGTGATCCTTTGCGGCCGTCCCTGGGCGATCTGGCGATCATGGTGGAGCGGGCCGGCGCGCGGACGCTGGAAGGTCCCGCGCGGGTCGCTGATGTGCTGGGCGTGAAGACGTGGTCTACGAACGGTCCGAACACCTGGTCCGCGGGTGAAATTCCTGAAGAGTTCCGTGATGAGGTCGAGGTAGCGGTCTGGATCCCCAATACTCCGGGTCAGCGTTCTCGTGCTGTCCCGGGCGCGCTGATGGACATCAACGGTCTGCGGATTCCCGATAGCCGCATCGATTCGGTGACGATGATGGATGCTGACGGGGAAAATTCGTTCGGGCGCGCCGTGATGAGTCCTCGAGCAATGGCGACGGAGTACGCCGAAGGCCGGGAGACCCGGGTCACGCATTACACCCTTGCTGAGGTCCGCCGGAGGCCGGACGGGTCCAGGGAGATCGTGCGCGAGTCCGAGCCACGTCCGTTGCCGCGCCACCCTTCGTACACCTTGGCTTACCACGGCGACGCCGTGAGCGCGGAGGTGCCGTTGACCGATGGCTCCAGCACTGTGGCGTCACTGGAGGAGATCGCTCGGTATGCTGCACGCCGCGGCAGTGTCCAGTCGCTGGGGGAACAGGAATGGGTGCTGTTCGAAGGGTGTGAAAACGCCCAGCATTCAGACGGTGCCGGTGATCTTCTCCGTCATCCCCGGGGAATTCAGAGAATGGCGAATGCCTCACGCAAGAACATCATGGGGTCGCCCGTCCAGCATCTGTTCCGGCCGGAGGAGGAGACGCAAGGTCAGCTGTATCCGGCTCGGATGGTGCTGGTCGTAGAAAGTATCGACAACCCGGGTGACGTGGGTATCATGCTTGCTTCGCCCGAGCCGACCCCGCAGGAATTGGAGGCCCTGGTACAGCAGTTCGGCGGCCCGTTCGCGCAGCGTCCTGAGGAGGCGGGGCAGCGGCTGCTGACGTGGATCCGGGCGGCGCGTGAGGCGTTCGGGCCGGAGTTCGGGCCGCGTGACCCGCTTTTCGCGGAGGCCATGTCGCGCTTCGCGGCCCTGGACTGGATGCGTGTCAATGCGGGTAACACCGGACCGCTCACGCTGACCTGGCTGAAGGCGGCCACGGAGCGTTTCAACGTCGCGTTGAATCTTACGCGGGGGTCGTGGGCGGGCCTGCCGTCCCTACTCAATCAGGCGCTCGCCGAGATGGCCCGTGGCGTGCCGTCGGCTCCTGTGGAGGCGTTGGAGTCGGCTGTGGATATGTCGGCGCCGGGGTTGGATTCTCTTGCGGAGCCGGTTGTTGTGGGGCTGGTGCCTGCGGGTGTGCCTGCGGGTGTGCCGGTGGGTGTGGGTCGTTCGGTGGTGGCGGGTGTGGTGCCGCATGGTGGTGAGGGCTGGTGGGGGGCTCGTGCGGCGGCTGGTGAGCCGGT
>NZ_CAJSLV010000057.1 GCF_907177275.1 Actinacidiphila cocklensis | reverse complement strand
ACGCACCCCAGTGCCCCGCAGGCGAGGCCGCCCGGCCGCCGGGCGCCCGCCTGTCCGAGGCCGCCGCAGGCGGGCAGGCATCGCGCACGCAGGTCGTCGTGGACGCGGAGGCCGTGGCCGCGGCCGCGCGGGTGCTGGTCGAGGGCGGGGCGCCGGGCGAGTTGGCCGGGGATGTGGTGCGGGTGCTCGGGGAGCGGGCCGCGGCCGAGTTGCGGGAGGACCCGTGGCTGCTGCTCGGGGTCGGCGGGGTGCGGGTGGAGCAGGGGGACGCGTTCGCGCGCGGCCTGCTCGGCGGTGCGTGCGGGCCGGGGGACGAGCGGCGGGCGCGGGCGCTGGTCGCCCGGGTGCTGGAGGACGCGGCCCTGCGCGGCCACACCGCGCTGCCGCCGGCCGACCTGCACGCCGCCCTGCGCGGGCACGCGCTGCCCGATCCCGAGGCCGCGGTCGGCGCGGCCGTCACCGACGGCCAGGTGCTGGTCTTCCGCGAGGGCGGGGACGACGAGGAGGAAGCGGGCGACGAGGACGTCCCGCTGCTGCTCGGCCTGGACCGCTACGCGATGGCCGAGGAGAGCCTCGCGGAGGGCTTCTTCCGCCTGCTGCGGTCCTTCGAAGGCGAGCCCGGGGACGGGGACGGGGGCGAGCCGGACTGGGCGCGGGCCGCGGCCCCGACGCCGTCGGCCGCCGAGCTGATCAAGGCCGCGGCCGGCAGCGGCCTGGTCGTGCACTCCGGCGGCGAGGCGGCCCGCGCGGAGCCCGCCGCCCTGGTGGCCGCCGCCCGCGCCGCCGGCCTGCGGGCGTACGCCGCCGCGTACACCGAGAACGGCCGCCGCAGGCTCGCCGCCGCGGTGGGCGAGGACGCGGCGGTGACCGTGGACGGCCTGCTCTCGGGAGCCGGAGGTCCCGGCCGGGCCGCGGACGGCAGCCTGGACCTCGACCTGCTGGCCGTTCTCGACGCGCCGCAGCTGTCCGTCGAGGAGGCCACCACCCTCGTGGAGTCGGTCCCCGACGGCGCCCGGCTGGTGCTCAGCGGCGACCCGCACGCGCTGTGGTCCGCGGGCGCCGGCCGGGTGTTCGCCGACCTGCTCGCGGCCCGGGTCTGCCCGCGGGTGGTGTCCCGCACGCCGGACCCGGGGCCGATCGGCGAGCTGGTGTCCTGCGTCGGCGAGGGCGAGCTGACCGCCGTGGAGGCGCCGGACAAGGAGGTCGTGGTGGTACCGGTACGCGATCCGCGCGAGGCCGTGCACCGTACGGTCCAGCTGGTCGCCGACTCGGTGCCGCGGGCCTTCGGCGTCGAGGGGGCGCAGGTCCAGGTGGTCACCACCGGGCACGGCGGCCCGGTCGGCACCCGGGCGCTCAACGCCGCGCTCAAGGAGCGCCTCAACCCGGGTCCTGGCCGCTTCGGCGGCTTCGACCCGGGCGACCGGGTCGTACACGTCCCCGTACCCGGCCGTACGCTGCCGGGCACGGTGACCGGCGCCGAGCCGGACGGCCTGCGGCTGGAGTGCGAGCAGGGTCCCGTGCTGGTACCGCGGGAGGACGTGGCGGCGACCGTACGGCACGGGTGGGCCGTGACCGGCCATCAGGCGGCCGGCATGCGCTGGCCCGCCGCGGTGGTGGTCGTCCCCGGCGACGCGGGGCCGCTGCTGACCCGCTCCTGGGTCTACACCGCCTTCGGCCGCGGCGAGCGCCACCTCTCGGTGGTGCAGGGCGCGGACCAGCACCTGACCCAGGCCGTGGCGGGACCGCCGGCGGCGGAGCGCACGACCCGGCTGGCGGCGGTACTGCGCGAGTTGACGGCCCAGGGGTGAGCTGAGGCCCCGGGGGGAGATCCCCGGGGCCGGCGGGTGCTCAGTCGAGGTCGAGCGCGCTCAGCTCGTCGTCGAAGACCGCGCTGACGTCGAAGCGGCACACCACCAGGTGCGGGTCCGCCTGGTCGAAGGGGGCCTCCAGCCACTCCCCCGGCTCGGGCGGCTCGGCGGCGGAGACCCACACCGTGGAGTCGCCCTCCTCGAAGCCGAAGTCCTTGTGCCGCTGGGCGATCTCATCGGGCTCGTACTCCCCGAAGATCACCCCGAGCGCCGCGTTGACCGTTGCGGTCGCCGACCCGTCGGTGTCCTCGCTCGCATGCCTGGCCTGCGAGAAGAGCCGGTCGGGCGCCACGATCGTGTAGTCGCGGCGGATCAGCACGCTGATCGCCTCCGGCTCCTCGGGACCCTCGTACTCCGGCAGCGAGCCGCCGCTGGGCACTTCGAGCGGAGTCACCTCGTCGTAGGCCTCGTACAACATCTCGTCGTACGACTCGGCGGCCGCGGCAAGCGCCTCGAACGCCTGGTGAACGGCGGGGTCGTCCTCGCCGCTGCGCTTCTCGATCGCATCGAGATGCCGGTCGAGCGCGGCCTTGACCGCCTCGACTGCGGCACGGACTTCGGCCGCCGTGGGCTGCACGTCATCAGACATGAGGGAGACGCTATCCGCACCGGGGCGTTGCTTGCACAATAGATGCGATGCCGGAATACGAATTCAGAGAGATGTACGTGCCGCGTGGGGTCTCGCGCAAGGACGCGGCACGGTTGCTGACCGACGAGGCGGAGTACGGGCACTGGGAGGTCGACCGGCTCCGCCTGTATCCCGACGGGAGCAGACGCGTGCGCCTGCGGCGCCGGATCATCCGTCAGGTGCGGGCCACCTGGTGAGGTGACCCGCTCCGGTTCAGCTCCGGACGCCGCGTCCGCGGCGGTAGAGCAGGGCACCGCCGAGCAGCAGCGCACCGGCGGCGAAGGCGCTCACGGCCATGCCGTCGGCGCCGGTGTGCGCGAGGGTCCCGGTGCCGGGTACCGCGGGGGTGCGGTGCGACACCGGGGTGTACGGGGTGCCGGGCGTCCCGGGGTTGCCCGGCGTGCTCGGGGTCACCGGCGTGCTCGGGGTACCGGGGGTGCCGGGTGTGCCCGGGTTGCCGGGAGTCCCAGGCGTACCGGGGGTGCCCGGAGTGCCGGGGTTCCCAGGCGTACCGGGGGTGCCGGGCGTTCCCGGCCGGCCGGGTGTCCGCGGGGTGCCGGGTGTGCCCGGGTTGCCGGGCGGAGTCTCGGCGTTCTCGCAGCTGTCCCCGAAGACCGGGTTCAGCAGGCCGATCACGGACACGCCGTCGCCGCACAGGTTGAGCGGGACGTCCACCGGCGCCTGCACCGCGTTGCCCGAGCCCACGCCCGGAGAGCCGTGGGTGCCGCCGCGGGCGGTGGAGCCGCCGCCCGGGTGGGCGGAGACGTTGCCGCAGTGGCTGCCGAACGCCGGGTTCAGCAGGCCCACCACGTCGATGGTGTCGCCGCACAGGTTGACCGGAACGTGCACCGGCGCCTGGACCGCGTTGCCGGCCAGTACGCCCGGTGAGTCCGCGGCCGTTCCGTAGGCGCCCGCGTCGGCGTGCGCCAGACCACCGGTCGCGGCGATGACCCCGCCGGTGGCGACCACGGTGAGCAGGCCCTTGGTTGCGACCTGTCGCATTTTGCTACCCCTATCCTTCCGCTGCGTTCAGGGACTTTCCCTGGAAACGGCGAGCGGCCCCGGCACGCAGCTGGCTGCGTCCGGGGCCGATCCGGTGCGGGCCGCGCGAGGTGGCGCGGCCGCGGCGGGACTAATCGTTGACGCAGGCGCTACCGAAGACGGGGTTGAGCAGCCCGATCACGTCGACGGTGTCTCCGCAGAGGTTCACCGGGATGTGCACGGGGACCTCGACGACGTTGCCCGACAGCACGCCGGGGGACTGCACCGCGGCGCCCTGGGCTCCGGAGTCGGCGGCAGCCATGCCCGCACCCGCGAGCACGAGACCGCCCGTGGCGACCGCGGCGGCGACGACCTTCTTGATCATTCTCTTCTCCCTCATGGACGAATGCAGCCCAGCCTGCGGACCACACCGTCGTAACGACCCCCTGAGGAATAGAGCTACGAAAGCATCGGGCAGATCACCCGTACCGGCGAAGGAGACCACCGGTACGGGTACACGCGAGCGACGGCTCAGCTGTGTTCGATGAAGCGGTCCAGCACCCGGACGCCGAACCGCAGTCCGTCGACCGGCACCCGCTCGTCCACGCCGTGGAACATCCCGGCGAAGTCCAGCTCGGGCGGCAGCCGCAGCGGCGCGAAGCCGAAGCAGCGGATGCCCAGGTCGTCGAAGGACTTGGCGTCGGTGCCGCCGGAGAGCATGTACGGCACCGCCCGCGCGCCCGGGTCCTCGGCGACCAGGGCGGCCTGCATCGCGTCGACCAGGGCGCCGTCGAAGTCGGTCTCGACGGCCTTGTCGCTGTGCAGGGACTCGCGCTTGACCCGCGGCCCGAGGATGCGGTCGAGGTCGGCGAGGAACTCCTCCTCGTAGCCGGGCAGGAAGCGGCCGTCGACGTGGGCGGTGGCCTGCCCGGGGATGACGTTGACCTTGTAGCCGGCGCCGAGCATCGTCGGGGCGGCCGAGTTGCGCAGGGTGGTGCCGATCATCTTGGCGATGCCGCCGAGCTTGGCGAGCGTCGACTCCATGTCCTCGGGGTCGAGTTCGGTGCCGAGCGCGTCGGACAGCTCGTCGAGGAAGCCGCGCACGGACTTGGTGACGCGGACCGGGAACTCGTGCCTGCCGAGCCGGCCGACCGCCTCGCACAGCTCGGTGATCGCGTTGTCCTTGTTGGTCATCGACCCGTGGCCCGCCGTGCCGTCCACGGTGAGCCGCATCCAGTGCATGCCCTTCTCCGCGGTCTCGATCAGGTAGAGCCGCAGGTCGTCGTTGACGGTGAAGGAGAAGCCGCCGACCTCGCCGATCGCCTCGTTCACGCCCTCGAACAGGCCCGGGTGCTTGTCGACCAGGTACCGGGCGCCGTAGGTGCCGCCGGCCTCCTCGTCGGCGAGGAAGGCGAGCACGATGTCGCGCGGCGGCTTGCGGCCGCTGCGCAGCCGGTCGCGGATCACCGCCAGCGTCATCGCGTCCATGTCCTTCATGTCGACCGCGCCCCGGCCCCACACGCACCCGTCGGCGACCTCGCCGGAGAAGGGGTGCACGGTCCAGTCGTCGGCGTTGGCCGGGACGACGTCGGTGTGCCCGTGGATCAGCAGCGCGGGCCGGGACCGGTCCACGCCCTCGACCCGGGCCACCACGGAGGCGCGGCCCGGGTGCGACTCGAAGATCTGCGGTGCCAGCCCCACCTCCGCGAGCTTCTCCGCCACGTACTCGGCCGCCGCCCGCTCCCCCGGCCCCGAGTGGTCCCCGTAGTTGCTGCTGTCGATCCTGATCAGCTCACTGCACAGGTCGACGACCTCGTCCTCGCCGCTGATCGGACCGGTGACTGATCCGCTGCCCGCACTACCGGGCCTGGACTCGCTCACGCTGTCTCTCCTCCTCGTCGACCACCCGCCCGCCGCACGCGCCGGATGCCCCCCCATCCTGCTACGCACCCCCCGCGACCCCCAAGGCTCACCCGGCCCGCTCCCCGGGCTCGCGGTGATCGGCACCCCCGATCTTTGCTATGGTTTACCCCGTCGCCACGGCCGAGAGGCCGTGTCGTCACACCCGTCCGGGTGGCGGAATGGCAGACGCGCTAGCTTGAGGTGCTAGTGCCCTTTATCGGGCGTGGGGGTTCAAGTCCCCCCTCGGACACTTTTTCTCCGCATGGCAGGTCTTTTCAGCCGCGGAATCCCGCCGCATACCTGCGTGCCCAGGCCAGATCGGCGACGAGCCGCTCGCGGTCGCCGTCACGGTAGTCGTTCTCCAGCACCAGGGCGCGTACCGGCACCCGGTGATTGCCCAGCGCCCCGAGCGTGTCGTCGAGCCGGCCCGTCCCCGTCCCCAGCAGCGGCGTGGGGCCGACGGCCGGCGGCCCGTCCTTGAGGTGGACCTGGTCGGTGAGCAGGTCGCTCAGCTCGGCGACGAGCGCCGCGCAGGACAGCCCGGCCGCGACCGGGTTGAAGGTGTCGAGCACCAGGCGGAAGGCCGGGGAGCCGATCCGCTCGGCCAGCAGGCGCGCCTGTCCGCCGGTGAGGACGTTCTCGCTGGCCAGCGCCAGACCCCGCGCTTCGGCTTGTCCGGCCGCCCACCGCAGCACTTCGACGGTGCGGTCGAACGCCTCAGGACCGTCGATGGCGCTGCGCCGGAAGCTCGGCACGAACACCAGCGGTACCGCGAGCGCACCGGCGGCGTCGAGCAGCCGTTCCAGTACCGGGCGTGCCCGCGGTGACATCAGGCCGACGTCGTTGAGGTGGTTGCCCGCCACCGCGAGCAGCCGCACACCGGTCGACTCCGCCGCCGCGCGCAGCGCGCCGATCCGCCCGGGCGCGTCGAGCCACTCGCCGCGTCCCGGCCCCCCGAGGTCGACCTGCACGCCGTCGGCGCCGACAGCACGTGCCAGCCGCAGCGCTTCGGGTCCCGCCGCGGCCAGCCGCCACTCGGCCAGGCCCACCAGGCATTTCACGGCCCCACCGGACGGCTCTGGGAGACCGGGGCCGAGTCCCGGGCCGACCACCAGCTCCCGTCCGCGCCGACGACCAGGCAGTCACCGTGGTGTCCTCCTCCGGCCGTCGCGCCCAGCTCAGTGGCCACCCCGGCGAAGTCCGACGGCTTCATGTAGGAGCTGTAATCGAAGTCGGGCGGCCGGCGGCGGCGGATGCCGGGGCTGTCCACCATCCCGGAGGGCAGGACCTGGACGATGCGGACGCGCGTGCCGTCCTCCTCCTGGGCGACCGAGTCCAGCAGGCTCTTCGCCGCTGCCTTCGAGGCGGCGTAACCGGACCTGGCCGGGCCGGCGTTGAAGGCGACCTCCGACGACACCCCGAGGAAGAGCCCGGCGCCCGCGGCTCGCAGCGACGGCAGGGTCGCCGCCAGGGTGATCCACAGGCCGGTGGTGTTGACCGCCAGCTGGTCGTGCCACTCCTGCTCGCTCACGTCGCTGAAGAGGGCACGCCTGGCGCCGTAGTGAACGGAGGAGAAGCACACGGCGTCGAGCCGTCCCCCCGCCGACTCGGTCAGGCGCGCCCGCGCGTGAGCGGGTTCCGTGAGGTCCACGCGTTCCCACCGCAGCAGTCCCGCACCGGGACCGGCGGGGCGGGTGCGGCTGAGGACGGTCACCTCGGCGCCCGCGGCGGCCCAGGCGTCGGCGATTCCCCTGCCGATGCCCGTCGAGCCGCCGACGACGATGCTGCGGTGGCCGGCCAGGGGTGTACGGGTCGTCATGCGTCCTCCCTGTCGTTGATCCGCACCGCGCACTTGACCAGCCGCCGGCCGTCGATGACCCGGTTCCGCGAGCCTGCCAGGCGCCGCATGACGCGGGCCGCGCCGGCGAGATCGGTCTCATGGGTGATCAGGTCGCGGTAGTGCCCGGGGGCGAGGGCCAGTTCGGCGGCGGCGGTGAGCAGATGGTGGTTGGCCACCCCCCGGTGCCCGAAGAGCCGTACGCCCCTGCCGGTCGTGGTGATCCGCGGCGGATCGGGAAGGCCGCCGCAGTTCGCCGCGCGGACGGAGGCGAGGTCGAGTCCGGGCAGCGCCGCGGTGCGCGCCCCGTGCGGCAGCCCGCCCACGATGTCCACCACGAGGTCCGGCCCCGCGACGGCGAGCACCGCCTCCAGTGCGGCGACGGTGGCGTCCCGGGGGGTGGCGAGCAGGGCCGCGACCGGCCCGGCCGGCCGCGCGGCCGCCAACTCCGCGGGGGTAAGCAGCAGATCGGCGTGGTGCGGCAGCGACCGGCTGAACACCCGGCCTTCCGCGGTGTGGTGCACCAGTACCACGCGCACGTCCTCGCCGAGCTTGCGGCGGGCCGCGCGGACGGCGAGGTGCCCGATCGTGCCGTCCCCGAGGACCAGCAGTGTCCGGGGAGCGAACGCGCTCAGCGCGCCCAGCGCGTACTCGACGACCGCCAGCGGTTCCAGCAGCGGTGCCAGGCCGACGTCGGTTGCCGCGGGCAGCGGCACCACCATGCCGCCGGTGAGCGCCGCGGCCGGCAGCAGGGTCCGTTCCTGCAGCAGACCGTCGACGTTGTGCCCCAGCAGGAAGCCGGGGTCGGTCGGGTGGGTCGGGTTGACCGCGACCAGGGTGCCCGGCGTGCACCACGCCGGAGCGTCGTCGCCGACGGCCACCACCCGGGCGATCCCCTCGTGCCCGATCACCGGTGCGGGGTCGTCGCGCAGGCCGCGGAGGATCTGGATGTCGGTGCCGCACAGGCCTGCGCAGAGCGTCGCGACGCTCAGTTCGCCCGTCCTCGGCGCGGGGGTCGGCCGCGTGGCGACGGACACGGTGCCGCCCGCTCGCACGATCGCCCGGTGCGCGCTCATGCCGCCTCCCCGGCGATCGCGGCGAGTCCGGCTCCGACGAGCCCGTTCGCCTGGCCCGGGCCGCAGACCATGATGCGGTCGCGCACCCAGCCGGGCTCCCGCTGGCTGGTGAGATACAGCCCGGACCGCTCCAGGTGTCCCAGGACGGCGGCGCGGTAGTGGGCGCCGAGCGCTGTCGCGACCCCGCCGGTGAAGGCGACCAGGTCGATCCGCGGATCCAGGCACAGCGCGGTGCGGACCACGTCAGCCACCGGGCCGGCCGCCGCGTCGAGCAGGCGGGTCGCCACGGGGTCGCCCTCGTCGAGCGCCGCCGCCAGCGCAGCCTCGAACGTCTCCGCGGAGGCGAGCCGGGTACCGATCGGGGACGCGTTCCAGCGCTCGGGCTCGCGGTCGCGCAGGACCTCCGCCAGCCTGCAGATGCCCGGCCCGGACGAGAATGCCGCCACGTGCCCGAGATGTCCGCAGTCGCAGCGCAGGTCCACCGGCACGCCGTCGAGGGCCACGGACGCCGGCAGGTGCCCGATCTCCCCCTGCAGTCCGCAGCCGTCGACCGGGATGTCGCCGGTTCGCTGGTCGATGCTGCGGCAGGCGATGCCGGTGCTGATGGTCGCGAGCAGGATCTTGCGCCGTTCCCGCGCCGGCGGCGAGTCCGCCAGGTGCAGCAGGGCGGCCGTGACGTCGTTGACGATGTGCCAGCGCACATCGGGGCGGGCCGCGCGCAGGGCGCCGAGCAGGTCGAAGGGCCGGACGGAGGCGCCCCACAGCGGAGCGGACGCGTAGACCGTTCCCGCCCGGTGGTCGAGTGCCGCGCCGAAGGACACCCCGGCGACTCCCGCGGGCGGCACCGGCTCGGCCATGGCGTCCACCAGGGTCGCCTGCAGGTCCTCCACGGCGGCGCCCGGCAGCCGCGACCGGCTCGGCGACGGCCTGGACCGCACCTGCCCCAGTCCGTGCTCGGGAGACCAGGCGGCCCAGCGCAGATACGTTCCCCCGACGTCGAGAACGGTGATCGGTCGTACGGTTGCGCCCACGGCGGAGACCTCCAGCCGGTGTCGAAGGTGGACGATGGCCGTCGAGGGCGCCATCGCAGTGGCCTCAGCGGCCCGGTACGGGCTCCCCGTCCGGTGTGAGGTAGTCACGCCAGGACCTCTTCGCGTGCCACCCGAGCAGCCGCTCGGCCTTGGCGCTGGACACGCTGCTGGCATCCGGCCGCGCCACGGGGCGCAGTTCGGTGCCTGCCCCGGGGAACCTCGCCCGCCACGCGTCGTGCAGTGCGCACCCTCCGGCGGTGTCCGGGCCGGCGATGTAGAAGACCTCGTGCCCCGGCAGGTCGGACTCGACGGCACAGCGGATCGCCTCGGCGAGATCCTCCACGTCGACGTAGGCCCAGCCCATGCCGGTCATCCTCGCGCTGTCGCGCACCACGGGTCCCAGGTTGCGCGCGTAGGTCTGCGCGTCCTGCGCCCAGGCCGGCCGGAGCGAGATGGAGCGCAGGTCCGACCGGCGCACCGCGGAGTCGCAGAGCTGCTCCCCGAAGTGCTTGGCCAGGGCGTAGACATCCTGGGGCCAGACCGGGTGGTCCTCGTCGATGGGCAGGTAGTCGGGCAGGAACGGGCGTTCGGCGAAGAGGAATCCGGTCACCGAGTCGCTGGAGATGTTGACCAGGCGCCGCACGCCCAGGCGTACGGATGCCTCGACGACGTTGAAGGCGGCCGCGAGGTTGGTGGAGAACACCAGGTGCGGGGCGTAGCCGCGCGGGGTGGGAAGGGCCGCGGCGTGCACGACGGCCTCGTAGCGGCCCTCGCCGGCGGACACCCCGCTGACCAGTGCGTGGACCTGGCCGGCGTCGGTGAGGTCGGCCTGGACGTACGGGGCGGATCCCGGCTCCGGGTCCCGCTCGGGCACGCCCAGGTCCGTCGCTCCCACCTCGTGGCCGGCTCTTTGCAGGGCGGACACCGCCGCACGGCCCACCTTGCCGCGGGCCCCGGTGACGAGGACTCTCATGACGCGGTCTCCTTCCGGTCCCAGACGAAGCGTCCGGATGACAGGGTGAGCAGGAAGTGGAGCGTTCCTGCGGGCGCCGCCCCGGGGAAGGCGCCGGTGAAGGACGCGCCACGGCGGGCCAGGGTGTGCGGCTGACGGGCGCTGTCCGCCGCGGCCGCATCCGGCGCCGCGGGCAGGAAGACGTCGACGCGCCTGGCGTCGGGGAAGTGGTAGTCCACCGACCACCGGCCGTCGTGCTGCTCGAGGCGGCAGCGTTCCCGGAGTACGGACATCAGGTCCTCGCGGGAGGAGCCGGCCGCCAGGCGATGGCAGGTCTCGAAGCGGCCCCGGTTGTAAGCGGCTCGGAACATCGACGAGACGGCCGCGTCGTCGACGTCTCCGCACCGCCGGTAGGCGGCCAGGTCCCCGTGGGTGATCGCGGCGCGGGAGACCCGCTCACGGTCCTCGGACCACGCCTTCTCGCTGAGCCGGTCGAACCAGCCGTACCGCAGGGCGTCGTCGTCGGACAGCTCGGGGACGCCTCCCCCGTCGATGAGGGCGAACATCTCCAGGTGCCGGCGCGCGGCGCGTTCCCAGGTGAACCCGCGTGCGACGCGCCGGGCGTTGGCGGAGAGCCGCTCGTAGGCGGGCGCGTCCTCGCGGAACATCGCGGCCGCCTGGCGGATGCGTGAGACCAGGTCGTCGGCGAGCAGCGGATCGTCCTCGCGGAAGGACCGGTCGAGGGGGAATCCGGTCGCCTCCGGGCTCGCGGTGTCGCGGTGGTGGCCGAAGTGCCGGGTCCCCTCCTGGGCGGTGGCGATCGGGACCGCCCCGCAGGCCATGGCCTCCCCCTGGGCGATCAAGAAGGTGTCCAGCTCGAACTTCGAGGGGAAGAGGCAGAAGTCCGCGGAGGACGCCTGGTCGAACAGCGTGTCCTCGTCCACCATGCGCCAGTCCAGGAAGACGTTGCCGGGATATCGCTCGGCGACCTCCTGGAAATACGTGTTCCCGGCGGCCTGCGATCCGGACGCCCCGGCGCGCAGCAGGCAGCGCACGACGAAGTTGACGCCGCGGTCGGAGGCGAGAACCCGGTCGATCGCCCGCATCATCTCGACCTGGCCCTTGTGGTGCACCGAGTATCGCGAGGAGTGGTAGAAGGTGGGGAGTTCCGGATCCAGTCCCAGTGACGTGAGCACCTTGTTCCGATCCACCGCACCGGGATCCCGCCCCAGCCATGCGTCGGAGATCGCGCACCCGCCGACGAAGAACTTGTGGGCGTTCTCCCTGAGGAGGCGGGACACCGTGAGCGTGCGGAAGAGGTCTTCGAACGGCGTGTCCCGGAACGTGGAGTAGAAGTCCTTCTGCCCCTCGGAAAGGAAGTTGACCAGGTCGCAGGACGTGACGACCATCGAGAAGACACCGACGTAGTCGGGGCCGTACTCGCTGTGCAGGTGCGTGCTGGGAATGTGGCCGCGGACGACGTCCAGGCCGGTGCCCGCCTCCCGGTCGGCGAACGCGTCCAGGTCCGCCGCCACGGACAGCAGGTCCAGGAGCGTCTGGACCTGGGGTCGGTAGACCTTCTGGTTGATCGGCATGTTGCTGGCGACCGTGGAGACCACCCGTGTGTGCGGGGAGTCCCGGAAGGCCAGCGCGAGCAGGTAGTGGTAAAGCGGCTCGTACGCCTGGACGACGATCTGCTCACCGCCGAACATCGTCTCGATGAAGCGGATTCCGTCGATCTGGAACACCAGCGGCTTGAAGTAGGACAGCTCGTGTCCTTCGCTCGTCTTCGGCGGGTAGAACCGGTCCGACAGGAGATCGAGGTAGTCGTTGGACAGGAAGTAGATGTCCACCCCGTCCAGGGTCATCCGGTGCGCCCTGGTGGTCAGGGGCACCGTGAGCGCGGCGGGGAAACCGGGCCAGACCTCACGGTCGAGGAGCAGCGGCATGTCGTACGTCAGGGAATACTCCACCTCCTCCAGGTGGAATTTCTCCCTCAGGTAGCCGATACGGCCGTGGGCCGGGGTGACGATCGACACCCGGTGGCCGTGGGCGGCGAATTCACGGGCGGTGTTCCACGCGGACAGGGACATCCCTCCCCGCATCATCTCGAAGTCGAAGCCTCCGCATTCGAAGGTGAATTTGACGATGTGCATGGAGATCCCTTCCCCTTCCTGTCATTCCGCTCCGACGCCGGCCGATGCCCCCCGGGCGGACCGGGGGCCGAAAAGCCGCTCCAGGACCGCCGCCACGCCGTCCTCCGTGTTGCTGGGGGCGACTTCGTCCGCCGCCGCAAGCACCTGGGAATGCGCGTTGCCCATGGCCACCGCGTAGCCCGCCCAGCGCAGCATCGGCAGGTCGTTGGGCATGTCGCCGAAGGCGATGGTGTCCTGGTGGCCGAGTCCCAGCAGCGCGGCCGCACGGGCCAGGCCGGCCGCCTTGTCCACGCCGGCCGGCAGCAACTCCACCTGGCGGTCCGCAGCGAGCACCGCCGTGGCGTGCGGACCGCACAGCGCCGCCGCGGTGTCGGTCAGGACATCGTCGTCGAGACCGGGACGACGCAGGAGCACCTTGTCGATGGGCTCGTCCCACAGGGTGTCCTCCGCCGCCTCGGTGCAGGACGGGAACTCGCCGGGCAGCGCGTATCCGGGTCCGGTCAGGAACCGCCCGTCGAGTCCTGCGGTGAGCACGGCAAGGGACACCGGGCCGACCGCGGCCCTGATCCGCGCCACCGCGGACCGGGCGACGTGGCGGTCCAGGCTCGTGGCGGTCAGCAGCCGGTGCGCCTGCGCGTCGTACAACTGCGCCCCCTGCCCGCACACCATGATTCCGCGGTAGCCCAGCGCCTCGGGGATCCAGCGGCAGCCGGAGGCGGGGCGCCCGGTCACCACCACGTGCCGGGCGCCCGCGTCGCGCACCAGGCGCAGCGCGCGCCGGGTCCGTTCGGAGACGGTCAGGTCGCCGCGCAGCAGCGTGCCGTCCAGGTCGGTGGCGACCAGGCGGAACGGCCGTGGCGGGTGTCCGCTGCGACCGCCCGGCACGGGCGTACCGCTCACAGCGGTGTCACCTGCCGGGCCACGGGCTGGACGAATCCGTCCTCCAGGAGGATCGCCGACTCCACATCGGCCCCGTCTGGCACGCGGGCGCCGGGCAGCAGCACGCTGTCCCGGACCAGTGCCCCGCGGCCGATCCGCGCCCCGGGGAAGACCACGCTGTGCTCGATCCGGCCCTCGTTGACCAGGTCGTCCGGGACGATGGAGCGACTGATCCCGGCGGCCTCGCCGACCAGGCGGCGCCCGATGTGCGGAAGGATGGTGCGGGGCAGCCCGCTCAGCGCGAGGGAGGGATCGGGGTCCAGCAGCGCCAGGTGCGCCCGGTGGTACCGGTCGACGGTGCCGATGTCCTCCCAGTGGCCGTCCACCAGGTGCCCCCGGATGTGCTCCCCACCGGCCAGCATGGCGGGAATCACGTCCCGGCTGATGTCGTGCTGCCAGTCGGTGCCGTCCAGCAGTTCCAGATAGCGTTGCAGCACCCGGGCGTCGAAGACGCAGAACGCGGCGAAGACCAGGTCCCCTTCGGGGTTCTCCGGCTTCTCCACGAAGGCGGTGAGCCGGCCGGCTCCGTCGAATGCGACCATTCCGAACAGGTGCACGAAGCGCCGCTCTATGCGCTGGTAGGACACCGTCAGGGCGGCACCGGACTCCCGGTGCTCCCGCAGCATCGGCCGGTAGTCGTAGCCGTACACGTGGTCGGCGTGCAGGATCAGGACTTCCGACGGCTGCCCGCCGAACACGTACCGGGACTTGCTCAACAGCGCGTCGGCGGTGCCCCTTTCGCTGGGCCAGGTGCGAGCGGGCAGTTCGACCGGCGTGCGGCCGGGGGGCACCGCCCGGTACGCGTCGTCGTACGGCCCGAAGTGCACCCGGAACCCGGGGTCCTGGTTCCACACCGAGTGGAGGTCGTCCATCAACTGCCGCTCCTCGTACTGGGAGAGCAGGAGGACTTCGCCGAGTCCCGAGCGGCGGGCGTTGGCCAGGCTGAAGTCGATGAGCCTGCTGGTGGAGCCGAAGGGGATCAGCGGTTTCAGGCGCCCCGTTCCCAGCCGCCCCATCCGCCGTCCCTCGCCTCCGGCGAGCAGGATGGCCCGGACACCGTTCTGCGCGGTCACGTGGTCTCCCTCGCCATGCTGCCGCGCGGCACCAGGTCCGCCAGCGCGGCCGCCAGTTCGGTGTGGCCGAGGTCGTCCACGAAGCGTGCGAAGCCGATGCCGTCCGGCAGGGGTATGTGCTGGCGCCCGTCGCGGTGCATGACCGTCTCGTCGAGCGCCCGGGCCATCAGCTCGGGCGTACAGGTGCGGTGCCACAGCGGCAGCCCCAGCGCACGCATGACCTGCCGTATCCGGCTCTGCTGCTCGCCCGTGACCAGGCCGCGCCGGTGGGCCAGTGCGGTGCTGAAGGCCATGTCGATACCGACGGCCTCACCGTGCAGGAGTTCCGGCAGCGCGTTCATCTCGATCAGCGGGGAGAACGAGTGGCCGTAGTCCACGATGCGCCGCAGCTGGTGTTCCCACAGGTTCGGCTGGAGTTCCTCCAGCATGCCGTGGATCGCACGCTGCAGGACCTCCTCCGCGACGCCCTTGCCCACCCCGCCCTGAACGGACTGCAGCCGTCCCTCCACGAGCCGCGTACCGTGCGTCTCCAGCAGCCCGAACAGCCTGGCGTCCTTGACCAGGGCGATCTTCAGGATCTCGGCCAGCCCGTTACTGATGTGCCGTTGGCCCAGTGTGCGCAGGAAGGCGGGGTCGATCAGCGTGGTCAACGACGGGTGGTAGGTGCCGAGGCGGTTCTTGTGCCGTTCGAAATTGACCCCGGTCTTGGCGCCGATTCCCGCGTCGATCATGCCGATCAGCGTGGTGGGTACGCGGACATAGGGAGTCGAACGCCGGTAGAGGCTGGTCGCCAGACCGACGATGTCGGTGAGGACACCGCCGCCGAAGGCGATCACGGGCTCCCTGCGGCGGGGAACTCCGAACCGGTCCATCGCGGAGACGACAGTGAAGACCGATTCCATTGTCTTGACTTGTTCGTGTGCGTCGATGACGCAGAACTCATGAGCGACAGAACGGGCGGAGAAATAGGCGCTGATACGCTCGCCGTACAGAGCGTGCACCTGTGTCTCGACCACCAGGAGCCGCCGCTGCGGGATGTGCGAAGCGGGCGCTCCGGCGCTGACGAGGGTGGGATCACCGGGGTCGAGCAGGCCGGACCGGAAGCGCACCTCGTAGTTGACCGGTTTGCTGGTGACGACCTTCCAGTGCTTCTGGTGCGGAAGGCCGTAGGCGTACAGGCCGTCGGCCTCGGAGTCGAGTGCCGGTTCGGCAGATGTGGTTGTCGCCATGAGTCTCTCTCCTGCCGTGAGACGAAGGAAGGCGGATCATCGGCGTGCCCTGGCCTGCGGAACAGGCACGAGTGCGACAAGGAGCACTGGGCCAGGACAGCGGAGCAACGCGGCAGGACCCCCGGGGCTCATCCTCGGTGAGCACGGTCAACGCACGGCCAAGGACCGCTCAACGGCCCGCGGCGGCGGACCCGGCGGCCCCCGGCTGCGCCGGCGGGCAGGCCGCACAGCAGGTCGCGGCGGTACCGGTGGGGCAGGTGTGAACACGCCATAATTGGCTTCGCATGAGGACGCGCACGCGCCCCCGCCGCTCCCGGAATGACGTCGCTGTGAATTGAATGTTGCACTCCGGAAGTCGGGTTCTACACATCGCCCCTGCAGGCAGCGGTGGCGCGATCGCTGACCTGCCGACACGTCCACATCCATGACCGAGGGTGATATACGCCTTCCGGCGGGACCGCCGTGGCCAGAAACCGCGTGTGCGCGGTTGCACTGTTGTCACTATGGGGACTTGACTTCTTTGGACAACCGGCGCCCAGGGCGCGCTGAATAGCCTCGGCATCGGATGCAGCGGCGCTTTTCGCGCCTTCACCTCCGGTGAAGTCCTGGCATCTTGTACGCAAGCGATTCCCAGGAGCCATCGTTGTACTTCTCCGTTCTGGGTCCCCTTGAAGTCCGCAGTGGCGATGAGCTGCGCACACCCAGCGCACCCATGGTGCGGCGCGTCCTGTCCCTGCTGCTCTCCCGTGCCGAACACGTCGTCCCCATGGAACAGCTGATCGAGGAATTATGGGGTGACCGCGCGCCACGGCTCGCCAGGAAAACCGCGCAGACGCACGTGTACAACCTGCGTGCGGCGCTGCGGCGCGACACCGATCCAGACGGGCGCGATCTGCTGGAGACCCACGCGAACGGGTACCGGATCCGGGTCGAGCCGGGGCAACTCGACCTGTGGCAGTTCAAGGAGGGCTACTCGCGGGGGAAGGCCGCCCTGCGCAGGGGGGACGTCTCCACGGCTTCGAGCCTGCTGCACCGGGCGCTGGACCTCTGGACGGGTGACGCGTTCACCGGGGTCGAACCAGGGCCGATGCTGTCCGCGCAACGCGCCAGCATCGAGGACCTGCGGCTGCAGGCCCTCGAGGAGCGCATCGACGCCGACCTCCGGCTCGGCCGCCACCGCGCCCTGGTGGGGGAGCTGAAGGCCCTCACCATCCGCTATCCGCTGCACGAGGAGTTCTGCGCGCAGTTCATGCTGGCCGCGCACCGCTCGGGCATGGACCGCGAGGCCCTTGCGGCCTACCGCGGGGCGCGCAGGTCCATGATCGCCGAACTCGGCCTGGAGCCCTCGCCCCGGCTGCGCGAACTCCAGCAGCGCGTTCTGAGCGGTGACTCGACGCTGTGGGACCTGCGCCCCGACCCGCCCGCTTCCGGCCCCGCCTGGAGTCCCTCGCCCTACCAGCTGCCGCCGGAGCTCGACCACCTCGTGGACAGGGAGCACGCGCTGGCGGCGATCGACGAGGCGGCGCGCGCCACGACCGGGGCGAAGGACCCGGGTCTGCGGGTGGTGGTGATCACCGGAGGGGTGGGAACGGGGAAGACCGTGACCGCCGTACGCGCCGGGCACCGCCTCCAGGCCCACTTCCCGGACGGCCAGCTCTTCGCCGTGCTGCACCGTCCGGACGGCACACCCAGCGAACCCGCGGAAATACTGCGGTCGTTCCTGGCCACCGTCGGGCTGCCGCCGGACGAGACGCCGGAGCGCCTGGACGACCTGACGCGGCTGTTCCGAGGATGGGCCGTCCATCGCCGGCTGCTTCTGCTGCTGGACGACGCGGCGTCCACCGAGCAGATCCTCCCGCTGCTGCCGGCCGGGGCCAACTGCACCGTGCTCGTCACCTCCAGGCACCGGCTGGGCGGCTTCCTCGGGGCGACCACCACGATTCCGCTGGGTCCCGTGGGGATGGCAGGCGGGGTGGCCCTGCTCGCCGCGGTCGCCGGACCGCTGCGGGTGGACAAGGAGCTCCACGCGGCCGAGGAGATCGTACGGCTGTGCGACGGCCTGCCGATTGCGATCCGCGCCGCCGCGGAGAAGCTGGTCGCCTGGCCGGCCCGCTCGCTGCGGGAATTCGCCGGGCGGCTCTCCGACGAGCGGCGGCGGCTGACCGAGCTGAGCAGTGCGCACCTGGACGTGGGGCGCCTGCTGCGGGACAGCCGAGCGCGACTCGGCGAACGCGAGCGCCAGGCGCTGGACATGCTGTGCCGCGACTGCGCACCCGTGCGCGGCCTCCCGGCGCTGGAGTCCGGTCTGGGAATCGGGCGTACACAGGCCGAGCACCTGGTGGAGTCGCTGGCCTCCTGCCACCTGCTGGAGACCGCGGCAGGACCGGCCGGGGACCTGAGGTTCTCGGTCCCCCGCATGCTCCGGCTGGCCTTCGCCGACCGGGACGGATCCCCGCGACCGGAGGGCGACCAGGGCCGCCCGCCCGCCCCCTCCTCGGCCAACGCCCCGGTCCTGCGCGCCCGCCGGCCCGCTGCGTGCGGCTCTCGTGCACGCGCGTCCTGACCCGGGGCGACAGGACACGGGTCCCGCCCAACGACACTTCGCCGTCAGCCACTCCGGCCCCCGGGCCGCCCCACATCCCCAAGGACGCGCCATGGCCGGCACCACCCCTGTGCACGACGCGATGAAGGGCCGCAGAGGCACGCTCGCACTGCTGGTCACCACCCAGTTCATGCTGATCCTGGACGCAGCGATCGTCGGCGTGGCCCTGCCCTCCATCGGGCGCGACCTGGGCTTCGCCTCGCAGGACACGTCCTGGATCCCCAACGCGTACACGCTGCTCTACGGGGGCTTCCTGATACTCGGCGGTCGGCTAGGCGACTACGTGGGACGGCGCCGGCTGTTCACCGGCGGCCTGCTGCTGTTCGCCGCCGCCTCGCTGGTCGGCGGGCTGGCGCCGGCACCCGGCTGGCTGATCGCCGCCCGCGGCGCCCAGGGGCTGGCCGCCGCCCTGGTCTCGCCGTCGGCCCTGTCCCTCATCCTGAGGGTGTTCCCGGACCGCGACCGTGCCGGGGCCGACCTCCGCAACCACGCCCTCGCGGTGATGGGCACCGCGGCCGCCGCCGGCGGGTCGGTCGGCCTGTTCGCCGGCGGCGTCCTCACCGACCTGTGGGGCTGGGAGGCCGTCTTCTACGTGAACGTGCCCGTGGCGTGCGCCTGCGCGGCCCTGGCGCTGCGCTTGCTGCCACCGGACCGCGGTACGTCCCGCACCACCTTCGACCTGCCCGGCGCGGTCACCGTCACGGCCGGGCTGATCCTGTTCGTCTACGTCCTCATCAACGGGCCGACGACGGGCTGGACGTCGGGCCGGATCCTCTGGCTGGGACCGCTGGCGTGCCTCCTGCTGGGCGCGTTCCTGGCGATCCAGTTGCGCCGCTCCCACCCGCTGGTCCCGATGGGCATCTTCCGGCGGCGGCCGCTGCGCGGGGCCAACCTCGTCGCCGCGCTGATCAACATGGTCATCTCGCCGATGTACATCGTCCTCAGCCTCTACCTGCAGAGCGTGCTGGGCTACTCCCCCCTCAGGTCCGGCGTCGCCGTGCTCCCGCTGGCGATCGCGAGCACCCTCGTGTCCTCCGTCGCGGGGCGCCTGCTCGCCCGTTTCAGCCTCCGGGCCTGCACGGCCACGGGGCTGGTGCTCTTCACCGCCGGGGTGGTGTGGCTGTCCCGCATCTCCGGCGGCCCGTACCAGCGGGAGGTGCTGGGGCCGCTGCTGCTCCTGGGCGCGGGCGGCATCGTCTTCGTGGCCTTCACCGTCGCGGGTACCGCAGGCGCCGACGACGAGGGGTCAGGACTCGCCTCGGGCGTGCTCGGCACCTCGCAGCAGATCGGCGCGGCTGTCGGACTGGCGGTCATCACCACGGTGGCCACCTGGGGCAGCCACCATGCCGCCGGCGGCCACCCGGTCGGCGCCGCCGACCTGACCACCGGCTACCGCTACGCCCTGCTGGCGGCCACCGGCATCATGCTCCTGGCCCTGTGGGCCTGCCTGTCCCTGCTGCCGGGCCGGGCAGGCGCCGCGGACCCCGGCACCGGGCGCGCTCCGGGAGAACAGCCGAGCACGCCGGCAGCGGAGGAGGGACCCGCGGCCCGGATCGGCTGACCGCACCCGCCCGCCGGGTCTCCCGGCCGGCAGGGCGGCGGGTTCCGCGGGCGCATGCCGCGGCCCGTGCCCGCCTACAGTGTCGAGGGTGGAGAAATCCGGGAGGCCAGGGCAGGGGCCGGTGCGACTCATCGACATAGCGGCGCGGGCAGGCGTCAGCCAGGCCACCGTCAGCCGTGTCCTGAACGGACGTCCCGGTGTCACCGCGGCGACCCACGACCGGGTGCGCGCGGCCGTGACCGCGCTCGGCGAACCCCGGCCGCCCGCCGCGAGGCCCGCGGCCAGAGGCCTCGTCGGGCTGATCACCCCGGCACTGCACAACCCGGTCTTCCCGGCCTTCACCCAGGCCATCGCCCAGGGCCTGCTCCGGCACGGCTACCACCCGGTGCTGTGCCCGCAGGACCCGGAGGCCGCCACCGAGGACGACCTCGTGCGGACGCTCCTCGACGAGAACGTGGCGGGGATCGTCTTCCTCTACGGCATGCACAGCGACCACGCCCACGGCACCGGGCGCTACCAGCGGCTGTCCGACCGCGGTATGCCGTTCGTGCTGATCAACGGCTACCGCGAGGGCATCGCCGCGCCGTTCGTCACCCCCGACGAGTCCGTCGGCATGAAACTGGCGGTGCAGCACCTCGCTCAGCTCGGCCACGTCCGCATCGGCCTGTCGACAGGACCCGACCGGTACGTTCCGGCCCGCCGCATGGCAGCCGGGTTCACCGCGGCCCTGGCCGGGACCGTGGGCCTGCCGCCCGGCGACGCCGCACGGATGACCGAGCACTCCCTGTGGAGCGTGGAGGGCGGGCATGTCGCGGCGGGCCGCCTCCTGGAACGCGGATGCACCGCGATCGTGTGCGGCAGCGACCAGCTCGCCATCGGCGCGATACGCGCCGCACGCCTTCGCGGTCTCCACGTCCCGGGCGACGTCTCGGTGATCGGCTTCGACGACTCCCCCCTGATCGCCTACACCGATCCCCCCCTGACGACCCTGCGCCAACCGGTCGAGGCCATGGGCATCGCCGCGGTCCAGGCGCTCGCGGACCAGATCGGCGGCCATCCGGCCGGGAACGCCGAGTTCACCTTCGCCCCCGAACTCGTGGCCCGCGGCTCCACCGGATCCGCCCCTGGCCGCCGGCCGGCCTGACGCCCGCCGGCCCCCTGCGCGGGTCAGGGCATCAGCACCGCGGCGCCGTTCACGCGGTCCGCGGCGAGGTCGGCCAGGGCGCGGGGGGCGTCGTCGAGGGGGTAGCGGGTGACGGTCGCGTGCAGCCCGATGCGGGCGGCGGTGGCGAGGAAGTCGGCGCCGTCCTGGCGGGTGTTGGACGTGACGCTGCGCAGGTTGCGCTCCTGGAAGAGGTGCCGCTGGTAGTTCAGGGCCGGGATGTCGGTCAGGTGGATGCCGGCCACCGCCAGGGTCCCGCCGCGGTCCAGGGCCGCGAGGGCGACCGGTACCAGGTCGCCGACCGGGGCGAAGAGCACGGCCGCGTCGAGGGCCTCCGGCGGGTCGTCGTAGGCGTCCCTGGCCGAGGCCGCGCCCAGCGACAGGGCCAGGTCGCGGGCGGCGGGCGAGCGGGTCAGTACGTGCACGGTGGCGCCCTCGGCCAGGGCCACCTGGGCGGCCAGGTGGGCCGAGCCGCCGAAGCCGTACAGGCCGAGCCGGCCGCCCGGCGGGAGGTCGCTGCGGCGCAGGGCGCGGTAGCCGATGATGCCCGCGCAGAGCAGCGGCGCCAGCTGGGCCGGGTCGGCCTCGGCGGGCAGCGGGTAGACGTAGTCGGCGGGCAGCCGGGTGCGCTCCGCGAAGCCGCCGTCGGCGTCCCAGCCGGTGTAGACGGAGTACGGGCAGAGGTTCTCCCGGCCGAGCCGGCAGTAGCGGCACACCCCGCAGGTGCCGCGCAGCCAGGCGCCGCCCACCCGGTCGCCCGCCGTGAAGCCGGCCACGCCCTCGCCCACGGCGAGCACCCGGCCGACGATCTCGTGCCCGGGGACGGTCTCCGCGCGGTGCGGGGCGAGGTCGCCCTCGGCCAGGTGCAGGTCGGTACGGCACACTCCGCACGCCTCGACCTCGACCAGCAGCTCGCGGGGACCGGGGCCGCCGACGGCCCGGTCGACCGGCACCAGCGGGCCGTCCGCGGCCGGCCCGGGCGTACCGACCGCCCAGCCCCGCGTCCGCACCGTACCGTCGAGCGCCATACATCCAGCATGGGGCCGGGGTACGGCCCCGGCAATCGCCGGCGCGCTCAGGTGGTCATGCGGTAGCGGGCCATCATGCAGTCGTCCTCGTGGTCGAGGATGTGGCAGTGCCAGACGTAGCCGCGCAGCAGCGCGCCGTTCACGGCGGCGAAGGACGCGTCGGGGTCGAAGCCCAGCTCCGCGGCCTCGGGGAAGCGGACCAGCACCCGGGTCACCATGCCGGGCGGGCAGCCGACCGTGTCCTTGGCGCCCGTCTCCCAGGCCTGCGGCGGCAGCGGGACGCCCCGCAGATACGCGTCGGGCGCAGGCGACCACATGGTGCCGGGGGCGGGGCGCGGGTTGGCCTGGCGGTAGGCGGCCACGTCGAAGCGCTGCCGCTCCACGATCCGCATGTGCACCAGGTGCAGGTGCATGGGGTGCGCTTGCGAGGAGGCGTTGACGAACTCCCACACCTCGGCGGTGCCCTGCCGCGGGGAGAGGATCGGCCCGTCGCGGTACCGCAGGTTGTTCATCATCATCCCGGCGGGCGGCCAGCCGGGGGCCGTCGCGGGGGTGAGGGTGACGATCCGGCGCGCAACGCTGCCGGCGGCGGGCAGCGCGGGCAGAAGCGCGGGCCGGCCCGTACCGCCGCGCAGGGTGTCGGGCGGCGCGCTGGTGAAGCCGCGTACGCCGGTGCCCACGAAGCGGATGATGTCCTTGGTGGGTGCGACCGCGGTGGCGGCCACCACCTCGGCCGGCTCCTGCTGGTCGTTGGTCAGGTCCACGTGGTCGCCCGCGGCCAGCGAGCCGAAGTCCACGACCAGGTCGAGGCGCTCGCCCGGCGCGATGCGTACGGCGGAGGTGCGGGCGGGTGCGTCCAGCAGGCCCCCGTCGGTGCCGACCACCCAGAACAGCATCCGGTTGCTGAAGAACAGCCGGTAGGCGCGGGCGTTGGAGGCGTTGAGCACCCGGAAGCGGTAGTAGCCGGCGGCAACCTTCAGATACGGCGACACCACGCCGTTGACCGTCATCAGGTCGCCGAACATGCTGCCTTCCCAGCGGCCCTGCGGCACGTTGCGGCTGGTGCGGAAGTTCAGCGAGCCGTCGGCCTGGAAGCGGCGGTCCGCCAGTGTCAGCGGCACCTCGAACTCGCCGCTGGGCAGGCCGAGCGGGTTGCCCGCGGCGCCGGTGTCGTACGCGTCCCGCAGCAGGTACGTGCCGGCCAGGCCGGCCACCGCGTTGAGCCGGGTGATGCCCATCGCGTGGTCGTGGTACCAGAGGTGGGCCGCGTCCTGCCCGTTCGGATGGCGGTGCGTCATGCTGCCGCCGGGCCGGTAGCCGTTCTCCGGGTGCCCGTCCGCCTCCGGCGGGGTGACCGCGCCGTGCACGTGGACCGACGTCCGCGGCTGCGTCCGGTCCAGCTCGGAGGCGCCCTCCAGCGTCGGGTCGACGTCGGCGGCGAAGAGGTGCCCGCCGACCAGGGCGTTGCCGAAGGTCAGCGCCAGCGGTTCGCCGCTCTGCGCCTCGATGGTCGGCCCGAGATACGGCTCCCCGCCGTACGACCAGGTCTTCGCGACCCCCAGGTCCCGGTGGAAGCGGTGGGTCGACGTGGCCATCAGGATCGTGCGGTCGCCCGCCAGCACGGGGGCGACGGGCAGTTCGTCGACATACGGCGTCAGCTGCGGTGAGGCGAACGTGAGCGCGGTCGCTGCGCTCGCTTCCGCGGGTTCGGCGGTCGCGCTTGCCGCGCTTGCCGTGCCGGCCGCGCTCGCCGGGGAGGGGGCGTTCGCGGCGCCCAATCCGCCGAGGACGCCGAGGCCTCCGGCGGTGAGCAGCGACCGACGGGTCGGTCCTTGAGGCATGGGGGCTCCTCTGGAGGTGGGCGCGCTCGACGATAAGCATCCATATGACTCATCGTCAACCATTTCCCCCCCGTGTCGCGCCCCTGTCGCCCTCCCAGCCGGGGGGTGCCACTTGCTGTGGCGCGGCCTTCCTTCCCCCCGGTGGCGGGTTGCGCGCGCCGTTCCCCGCGCCCCCGGGTGATTGCCCCTGCGGTGCATTGCTTGCCTGCGGCTGCATCGTGGTCGCGCAGTTCCCCGCGCCCCCTTTGGCCTGCGTCCTCCGACGCACAGGGTTTGCCCCTGGCGGGGGCTTGCCCTCTGCCGTGAGGGTGAGCGTTCTTCAGGGGCGCGTGGGGGTACCCCCAGGCGAAGCTCTGGGGGAGAACTGTGCGGCCAGCCACCCACCGGCGGAGAACGGACCGCCCGCCGCGAGGGGCGGGCGGGGCGCCGGGAAAGAGCGGGCCGCCCGCCGCGAGAGGCGGGGCCTTTCCTGGGATACATTCCCGGGGAAGGGGGGTGCCGTGAGCGGCACGGAAGAAGGGCCGGGCGGCAGGACGTTGGCCGTGATCGCCGCGGAGGCGGGCGTCTCCGTCTCGACCGTCTCCAAGGTGCTCCACAACCGCTCCGACGTGGCCGCCCGCACCCGGGCGAAGGTCCAGCGGCTGCTGGCCCAGCACGGGTACCCGGGCAGGAGCGGCCCCGCCGCCACCGCCCTGGCCGCCGGCGGCCTGATCGACTTCGTGGTGAACGAGCTGGACGGCGCATGGGCCGTCGAGCTGATCCGCGGCGCGGAGGAAGCGCTGGACGCGGTCGGCATGGGCCTGGTCGTGTCGGCGGCGCACAGCCGCCAGGGCAGGCAGGGCAGGCGCTGGCTGGACTCGCTCGCCGCCCGCCGTACGCTCGGCGCGATCCTGGTGGTCCCGGAGCTGGACCAGGACGAGCACCGGGAGCTGCGCGGCCTGGGCATCCCCTTCGCGCTGATCTCCCCGGCCGACGAGCCGCCGGAGGGCGTGCCGTGGGTGGGGGCCACGAACTGGCCGGGCGGCCTGGCGGCCACCCGGCACCTCGTCCGGCTCGGGCACCGCAGGATCGCCGTGATCGGCGGCCCGCCGCACCGGCTGGCCTCCCGCGCCCGGGTGGACGGCTACCGGTCGGCGCTGGAGGAGGCGGGGCTGCCGTACGACCCGGCGCTCGTCCGCTACGGCGACTTCACCAACGAGCCCGCCCACCGGCACGCGCTCGACCTGCTGCGGCTGCCCGACCGGCCGACGGCGGTCTTCGCGGGCAGCGACCAGCAGGCGCTCAGCACGTACCGCGCCGCCGCGACGCTGGGGCTGCGGATCCCGGCGGACCTGAGCGTGGTCGGGTTCGACGACCTGCCCTTCGCCGAGTGGGTCACTCCGCGGCTCACCACGGTGCGGACGCCGCTGGCGGAGATGGCGGCGGTCGCCGCCGGGATGGTCCTCCAGCTGCTCGGCGGCTCCCGGCCGCCGTCCCTGCGGGTCGAGGTGGCGAGCGAACTCGTCGTCCGGGACAGCTCCGCCCCACCGCCCGCGAGCTGAGCGGCGGACGGCGGGTGTGCGGGTCAGGCCGCGGCCGGCGGGATGTGGAAGATCTCCCAGAGGTGGCCGTCGAGGTCGTGGAAGGCGCGGGTGTGCATCGGGCTCGCGTCCTGCGTGGCCTTGGCGGCCCGGCCGCCCGCGGCGAGGGCCGCGTCGCCGATCCGGTCGACGGCCTCCGCGGTGTCCTGCGACACGGCGACGATGGCCTCGGCGGACGCGGCGGTGTCGGTGACGGGCCGGCCGCTGAAGGAGGTGAAGTAGGCCTCGGTCAGCAGCATGACGAAGTTGCTGTCGCCGACGACCATGCAGGCGGCCTTGTCGTCGGTGTACTGCGGGTCGAAGGCGAAGCCGGCTGCTTCGAAGAAGGCCGTCGACGCCTGCAGGTCCTTCACGGGGAGGTTGACGAACATCTTGCTCGGCATGTTTTCCGCCTCGGGTCGGTTCGTGGTGGGTGCCTCGCGTGGGTAGACCGGCGGGCCGCGCGGAACTCATCGGCGCGGCGCGGGCCTGCGGGGTGTCAGCCGGCCAGCAGGGTGTCCACGACCCGCCCGAAGACCCGCCGCCCCGTGCGCCGGGTCAGCCCGTCGAAGGCCCGCGGCAGCCACCGCACGCGCAGGTCCTCCTCCCAGCGCACGGCCGAGCCCGCGCCGTCGGCACCGACCTGGATCTCGGCCCAGCCGGTGACGATCCGGCCGGTCTTCTCCAGCCGGCACCGCCCGGGGCGGCCGTCCGCGGCGGGCGGCTCCCACACGGCGACCCGCATGGGGTCGGCGAAGGAGGCGCGGCCCAGCCCCGTCATGGCGACGAAGACCGTGCCGACGCGCGTCGGGGGCGGGGTGCGCACGGTGATCCGGGTGAGCGGCACCGTGGCGCTGTGGTCCTGCCAGGTGGTCAGCCGCCGCCATGCCTCGGCCGGCGGCAGCTCCGTACGCCGTTCGACCGTGAAGCTGGGCACCCTTGGAGCCTACCGGCGCCGGGCGGCCCTGCCCGGGCGACCGGCCCGGTCACCACGCGGCGGGGGCGTAGTCCTTGAGGAAGCAGCCGTAGAGGTCCTCGCCCTGCTCGCCGCGGACGATCGGGTCGTAGACCCGTGCGGCGCCGTCGACGAGGTCGAGGGGCGCGTGGAAGCCCTCGGCGGCGAGCCGGATCTTGTCGGGGTGCGGGCGCTCGTCGGTGATCCAGCCGGTGTCGACCGCGGTCATCAGGATGCCGTCGGTGTCCAGCATCTCCTGCGCGCTGGTGCGGGTGAGCATGTTCAGCGCGGCCTTGGCCATGTTGGTGTGCGGGTGCCCCGCGCCCTTGTAGCCGCGGGAGAACTGGCCCTCCATGGCCGAGACGTTCACCACGTACTTGCGCCGGGCCGCCGCCGCGGCCATCGCCGGCCGCAGCCGGCTGACCAGCACGAAGGGCGCCGTCACGTTGCACAGCTGGACTTCGAGCAGCTCGACGGGGTCGACCTCGCCGACGGTCTGGACCCAGGTGTTGGACGCGTCCAGGTCGGGCACCAGCCCGCCCGCGTCGATGGCGGTGCCCGCCTCGATCCTGGCGAGCGACGCGGAACCGCTGACCAGCGCGAGGTCGGTGACGTCCTGGGCGGTGAGCGACTCGCCGCGGGGCGCGGGCAGCGCGGCGGCGGTCTGCGCGCCGCTGCCGTAGGCGCCGAAGACCTCGGTGGCGGGCAGTTCCCCTGCCGGCAGCGGCGCACCCTCGGCGGCGACCAGCTCGCGGTAGGCGCCCGGGGTGCGGCGTACGGTCTGGGCGGCGTTGTTGATCAGGATGTCCAGCGGGCCGTCCGCGGCGACGGAGTCGGCCAGGGCCACCACCTGGGCCGGGTCGCGCAGGTCGATGCCGACGATCTTGAGCCGGTGTATCCACTCGTCGCTGTCGGGCATCGCCTTGAAGCGGCGGACGGCGTCGTTGGGGAAGCGGGTGGTGATCGTGGTGCGCGCGCCGTCCCGCAGCAGCCGCAGCGCGATGTACATGCCGATCTTGGCGCGTCCGCCGGTGAGCAGGGCACGCCGCCCGGTCAGGTCGGTACGGGCGTCGCGGCGGGCGCGGTTCTCCCGGGCGCAGTCCTGGCACAGCTGGTGGTAGAACGCGTCGACCTCGACGTAGCGGGTCTTGCAGACGTAGCAGGAGCGGGGGCGCTCCAGGATGCCGGCGATCTCGGTGGTGACCGAGGTGGACAGCTGGATGCCGAGCGTCTCGTCGTCGATGCGGTCGGCGGCGCCGGTGGCGGTGGCCTCGGTCACGGACTTGTCGTTGGCGGTCTTGGCGGCCCTGCGCTCCTGGCGGCGGCGCTGCTTGACCATGCGGTAGATGCCGGCGGTGGCGCGGCGGACGGCGATGGCGTCGGGATGGTCGACGGGCAGTGCGTCGAGTTCGGCGAGCACGGCCAGGCAGACGTCGAGGCGTGCCGGGTCGATACCGGGCGCGTCCTCCTCCGGTCCGAGGTCGTGGAAGTCCTGGGTCGTCGCCGTCATCCCGCTGCCGCTCTCCTGTCCGCCCGGTCCGCTGGGGTCCCGGGGCAGCCCGGGTACGCCCCCGGGTCTTGGGCCGAACTTTACGTTTGACCTGCGGGCAGCTCCAAACCGGCGGCGGGCGCCCGGCCGGTAGTCTCGGGGCGGCCGCACCGCCCCGCCCTGGAGGTCCGTTGAGCACCGACAGCCCCTTCGCCGTGCCGTCCGACGATCCCTTCGGGGTGCACAACCTGCCCTACGGGGTCTTCCGCACCGCCGCGGACCCGCGGCCGCGGATCGGGGTTCGCTTCGGCAACCGGGTGCTGGACGCGGGGGCCGCGGCCCGGGCGGTCGAGGCGCCCGGGCAGGTCGTGGAACTGCTGTCCGCACCCCTGCTGAACCCGCTGCTCGCGGCGGGGCGCCCGGCGTGGACCCGGGTGCGGGCGGCGCTCACCGAGTGGCTGACCGCCGAGCGGCACCGGTCCGCGGTGGAGCCGCTGCTGGTCCCGCTGGCGGGGGCGGTCCTCGACCTGCCGTTCGAGGTGGCCGACTACGTCGACTTCTACGCCTCGGAGCACCATGCGCTGAACGTCGGCCGGATCTTCCGGGCCGGGGCGGACCCGCTGACCCCGAACTGGAAGCACCTGCCGATCGGCTACCACGGCAGGGCGGGCACCGTGGTGGTGTCGGGCTCCCCCGTGGTGCGGCCGTGCGGGCAGCGCAGGGCGGCGGGCGAGGCGGCGCCGTCGTACGGCCCCTCGCTGCGGCTGGACGTCGAGGCGGAGCTGGGCTTCGTGGTGGGCGGCGCCTCCGCGCGCGGCTCGCGGGTCGCGATGGCCGGCGCGGACGACCACGTCTTCGGGGTGTGCCTGCTCAACGACTGGTCGGCGCGCGACGTGCAGGCCTGGGAGTACGTGCCGCTGGGGCCTTTCCTCGGCAAGTCCTTCGCGACCTCGGTGTCGCCGTGGGTGGTCCCGCTGGACGCGCTGGCCCACGCGCGTACCGCGCCGCCGGAGCGGGACACCCCGCTGCTGCCGTATCTCGACGACAGCGCCGCCGAGCCGCCCTGCGGCCTGGACATCGCCATGGAGCTGCGGCTCAACGGGCACACGGTCTCCCGGCCGCCCTTCGCGGCGATGTACTGGACGTACGCGCAGATGCTGGCGCACCTGACGGTGAACGGGGCCAGCCTGCGCCCCGGCGACCTCTTCGCGTCGGGCACGGTCAGCGGCCCCGAGCCGGACAGCGTGGGCGCGCTGATCGAGCTGACCCACGGCGGCGAGCGGCCGGTCGGGCTGCCCGACGGCAGCACGCGGGCCTTCCTGGAGGACGGCGACGAGGTGGTCATCACGGCGACCGCCCCCGGCCCCGGCGGTGTACGCGTCGGCCTCGGCGAGGTGGCGGGCCGGATCGAGCCGGCCAGGGCCTGACGGCGGGGCGGCGGACGGTTCAGGGAGCCCGGCCGGCCAGCGGGGTCCCGGGGCTGTGGCCGTCCGCGGGCGGCGCCGCCGTCTCGGGCACCTCGACCTGCCAGGTCAGCGTGCCGTCGGCGGCCGGCACACCGTCGCAGGAGAGGTCGGCGACGGCCTGGTACGTCCCGGGTGCGGTACCGGGCGGGACGGTGACCAGGAAAGCGCCCTGCTCCGGCGGCCCGCCGGCGGCGAGCTGCCGGCCAGCGAAGGTGACAGTGCCGGGGCTGCCCGCGGCCAGGGCGAGCGGCTGCTGCGACCGCATGGTGACGGTGACCTTCTCCCCCGGTACGGGTTCCGGTGCGCGGTTGCCGACGGTGAACGCCAGCTGGACCGTCCCGCCCGGCTCGGCCCGGGCCGGGGCGCCGGTCGCCTTGCCGTGGACGGTGGCCGGCCGCGGCGGCGGGGCGGCGCCCGCGGTCAGGGCGAAGCCGGTGATCAGCGGGGCCAGGACGCCCGGGAGGCCGGCGCTGAACTCGACGGTCACGTTCGAGCCGGTCGGGGTGAACTCGACCGAGCGGCGGTGCCAGTCGGGTCCCCCGGTCCCGGCCGGCGCGAAGACCTCCTTCTTCCGGCCCGGGCCGCCCTCGGCCGTCTCGACCGGGCGGACCAGCACCGTGTACTCCTGCTCGGCGGCGATGGGCTCGGCCAGCGCGGAGACGTCGGGCGACTCCATCCAGCTGATGGTGGTCTTGCGGCCGGGGGTGGTCGGCACGGTCTGGTCGACGGCGCCGACCTGCTCGGGCTCCTCGCCCTTGAGCCGGAGGGCCTGCCCGCCGCCGGACCCGGCGGGGCGGGCCTCGGGCGGGAGCGCGACGAGCTGGACGGCGTCCTGGGTGACCTCCCAGCCGGGGATGCCGTCGCCGTTCTTGGTGGTGAACAGCTTCCGCTTCGGCGCGGACCCGATACCGGGCTCGGCGAAGTCGGGGTTGACGATGTCACCCGCCATGGTCTTCCTTCCGTAGGCGCCCGCGCACCCCCGTACCGGGCGGATCACGCGAGAGGGGACCCCGCTCCGCAACACCGGCGAACACGGACTGTCGCCATAGGACTACGTCACGATTCCACCAAGGCTCGCAGCCGCCCGCAACACGGCACGGACGGCCGCCCTCCGGTTGCGGCGGGCCGCGCCACGGGCGTCCGCGGCCCGACCCGCCGGCGGCCCGGCACCCCCCACCGGGTGCCGGGCCGCCACACCGCGCTGCTAGCTCGCGCGGTAGCCGGGTGAGCGGACGTCCTCGACGGGGACGCCGCCCGCGACCGCGCCCAGCAGGGTCAGGGCGGGTGCCGGGAGGCCTGCCGGGGTGGTCCCGTCACTGAGGACGGCCAGCGCCAGGGTGTTGGAACCGTCGGTGCGCAGAATGCCGTTGGGCAGCACGAAGGTGTGCTGCGGGCCGACGTCGTTGGCGTACTGGCCGAGGTTCCAGCCGTTGAGGAAGATCTGCACCCGGTAGGCCCGGGACGGGTCGTCGGTGAGGGTCAGGCCGATCGAGGCGTCGGTGCCGCGGTCCACGCTCAGCGTGAAGTCGGTGCGGTACCAGGCGACGCCCTGCCGGGAGTCGGTGTACGGCAGGGTGACCGGCGCCCAGTGCCGGTCGGGCAGGCCCGGCAGGTGCCAGCCGGCGCGCTCGCCGTACAGGCCGCCGGTGTTGAGCGGGCCGCGCACCGGGTCGGTGCCGGCCGCGCCCTGGACGCGCCAGGTCGGTACGGTGCCGTCGAGGGTGGCGGCGAGCAGGCCGCGGGCGGCCTTGAAGGCGTCGTTGGCGCCGCCGTCCTCGGCGTGGGCCATCGGCCTGACCAGCACCGCCAGGGTGTGCGGCCCGTCGCCGCGCAGGTCGTCGGGCACGGTGAACTGCGCGGTGCCGGTCCAACTGGCCACCGTGTCCTGCGCCTTGGTGGGCGTCGGCAGCCGGTGGGTGCCGAGCGGCCGGCCGTCCCACCAGGCCATGAGCAGGCCGAGGGTGCCGCCCTGGTAGGTCAGCCGGAGGTTCTGCGGGTCGGCGGCGCCGTCGATCGTGGTGCGGTACCAGACGTCGCCGTAGTGGAAGCCGTAGTCGTCGGCGAACAGGACCGCGGGCTGCCCGGCGGGCAGCGCGGTGGAGCTGTTGGACGCGGTGAGGTCGCACACCCGCCACCCGCCGTCGTCGAAGCCGGGCTCGGCCTCGGGGCTCTCGGCGGCGTACCGCCAGCCGGTGAGCGCGGGCAGCCGGACGGCGCCGGGGCCGGGCAGCTCGCGGTCGGCGGCGAGGCTGCCGTCGCGGGTGGCGCCGGCCTGGACGCGCTGCCCGTTCCAGTCGAGGTGCTTGACCCGGTCCGGCGCCCACACCTCCAGCGGCGCGGGCGCGTCGGTGTCGCCGGTGAGCTGCAGGTTGACGCCGTGGACCTCGGCGGTGCGCAGCAGCGCGGGACCGCGGACGAGCACCGGGCCGTCCGGGGTCTCGCGGGGCCACAGGGTGGCGGCCGCGGTGTCGTCGGCCAGGAGCAGCAGCAGCGGGGTGTCGCTGCTGCCGCCCTCGACGCGGACGCGGGTGAGGCCGCTGAGGACCGCGTTGACGCGCAGGGTGCCGGCCGCGGCGTCGTAGGCGGTCTCGGCGCTGCCCTCGGTCACCGTGACGGTGGGGCGGCTGCGGCAGACCAGGACCGTCTCGACCGGGTCGCCCGGCCTGCCGGTGAGCAGGGTGATGTCCTGGGCGTCGCCGGAGGCCCGCCACATCGGCTGGGCGGTGGTGTAGAGCAGTGCCCGCCGGCCCAGCGACAGGTTGGTGGCGACCACCTTCATGTCCTTGCCCGCCACCCGCATGCCGCCGGGGGCCGCTGGCACGGTGACCGTGCCGGTCGCGGTACTCACCGGCAGGGTGCAGACGGCTTCCTGCGTGCTGTCGTTGCGCAGGAAGTACAGGTGCGAGCCGCGCTCGGGGTTGGCCAGGTGGTAGACGCGGACGGTGCCGCCGACGGCCGCGGTGTCCTCGGCCCGGTCCAGCTCGGCCAGGTCGGGGAAGGTGGCGAGCATCGCGCCGATCTGCCGCATCGGCAGCAGCTTGGAGGTCTGGTTGCGGCCCTCGTCGATGGCGGCGCCGTAGTCGTAGGAGGTGTAGACGACGGGCGCGGGCAGCCAGCCCCACGAGGTGCCGCCGAAGGTCATGTAGACGTTGTGGACCTTGATGCCGTTGGCCAGGTTGGTGAGGTAGAAGCGCCGTTCGAAGGCCGCGTCGCGGGTCCTGCGGGACTCGCCGTAGCCCAGCCCGCCGAACTCGGCGCCGCCCCACGGGTCGAACCAGCCGCCGCCGAACTCGGCGGTGAAACCGGGGGTGTCGGGGCTGGCGGTGGAGCCGCCCTTGGCGCCGCCGGTGCCGAAGTAGCCCCAGTCGGGCGGGGTGCTGGAGGGCGAGGGGTAGCCGTCGAAGGCGTAGAGGTAGCGGCCCTGCTCGCCGCCGGTGTCGAAGCCGCCGGGTGCCCAGTAGCCGTTGCGGCCCTTGTCGTTGTGGAAGAGGGGTACGTCGATGCCGTCGGCGCGCACCTTCGCGTAGAGGTGGGCCATGTAGTCCATGCCGGTGGAGCTGGTGACGAACGAGGCGTACTCGTTCTCCAGCTGGTAGAGCACCACGGTGCCCTCGCCCTTGGTGTACAGGTGCCGCCCGATGATCGCGTTGACCGCGGTGAGGTACTCGTCGGCGTGCGCGAGGTAGGTCGGGTCGCTGGTGCGTGCCCGGCCGGGGGTGATGGCCAGCCAGCCGGGGTAGCCTCCGCCGTCCACCTCGGCGTTGATGTAGGGGCCCGGTCGCGCGATGACGTAGAGCCCGGCCTCGGCCGCGAGGTCGAGGAAGCGGTCCAGGTCGCGGACGCCGGTGAAGTCGTAGCTGCCGGGGGCCGGGGAGTGGAAGTTCCACGAGACGTAGATGCTGACGGCGTTGTAGCCGTTGGCCTTCATCTTGTGCAGGACGTCAAGCCACAGCGAGGGGCTGGGGAGCCGGAAGGGGTGGAACTCGCCCGACCAGATCGGCACCCGCTGCCCGTCGATGAGCAGCGAGTAGCGGTCGAAGGCGACGGTGTGCGCGGCGCCGTCCCCGTGGCCGCCCGCGAGGGGGGCCGGTGCGGTGCCGGCGGGGACCGCGGCCCCGGGCGCGGCGGCGTGGGCCGCGGCCGGCAGGGCCAGCGCGGCGGCGGCCGAGCCGGTCAGTACGGAGAAGGCGCGGCGGGATAGGTCCACGGAGGTCCCCTTCGACAGCATTGCGGTGGGAAGCGCGGTCGCCAATGCCGGCGCCGGGAGCTTGAATCGTCTTAACGAGCCGGAAACCTAGCCCCGGGAGGGTCGGAACGCAAGAGTTCGCACACAAACGCTCAGGCGAGAAGCCGCACAGCTGGTTGACGGCATGCCAGGCGGCGAAATTCCCCCAGCTTCCGACAGGTTCCATCAAGTACCACCAGCACCAGCTGGGGCGCTTGAACGGTTCAGACGAGCGCGCCGTCCGTACGCACCTCGCGCCCCAGAGCGCTCCGGCGGCTCCACGTGCCTCAGGCGCAACCCCCTTGCATGCCGCCTCCGCGCATGAAGGCCGCGACAGGGGGTCATCCTTTCCAAGGGGCCGCGGTGCCTGCATTTGCAGACCGCGGACCTGATCATCGCTCTCGGCAGGGAAAGAGGACTCATGGCCGGTCACAGCCGACACACAGATCACGGGAAACACCTGATGGGAGCCGACGGCACGGGCGGCTTAGCCGTGGCGTGGCAGAAAAGCACCTACAGCAACCACCAGAGCGCCTGCGTGGAAGTGGGCAGAATCGGTCGCGAAACGGTCGCTTTCCGCGACTCGAAGGACCCTGAAGGTGCGGTTCTGGCCTTCGAACGCGCCGCGGCACGCGCTTTCGTTGCCTCCGTGGCCGCCGGGGAGTTCACTGAGGGGCGGTAACCGGCCGCCCGGACTGGCAACTTCCGATCTCATATGACTGAGGCAGGATGAGGGGGCCACGATGACGCCCGCTCAGTGCGAGGGAGAGCCCGCCCGTGTCTGCCCAGCCGTCCCGCGCCCCGCGCGGAGTTCGCCATGTCCGCCCGCTGTCCGGCCGGGCGCCGACCGCGCAGCGCATGATCTTCGGTGAGACGCTGCGAAAACACCGCGACGCGCTCGGCCTGACGGAGAAGGAGGTCGCGCGCGCCGTCGGCGGCTGCTCCGCCTCCAAGATCAGCCGGCTGGAGAGCGGCGAGCACGACTTCAAGGAGAAGGACGTGCTGGGCCTGCTGGACGTCTACGGGGTCGTGGACGCCGACGAGCGCGAGCGGCTGCTCGGACTGTCCCAGCAGGCCAACGAGAAGGGCTGGTGGGAGGCCTGGCGGGACGTCGCGCCCAAGGAACTGCAGACCTACGTCAGCCTGGAGGACATCGCCGCGCGCATCCGCTCCTACGAGAGCGGCCAGTTGCTGGGCCTGCTGCAGATCCCGGACTACACCCGGGCGCTGGTCAAGGCGAACTCGCTGGAGCCGAACGTGCGGACGGCCGAGCGGATCATCGAGCTGCGCACCATGCGGGCGCAGCGCTTCCTGCGGGACTCCGGCACGCAGTTGATCTGCGTGCTGGACGAGGTCACCCTCTCCCGCGGCTACGGCACCAACCCGATCATGCGCCGGCAGATCGAGCACCTGATAGAACTCGCCGGGCACGAGCGGATCAGCTTCCGGCTTGCCCCCTCCGCCCGGCTGAACCTCCCGGTGCAGATCGGCACGACCACGGTCTTCGACTTCGCCGCCGACCAGCTGCCCGCGATCGTCTACATCGAGCGCTGCAACGGCGGGCTGTACCTGCAGGACCGTCAGGAGGTCGACAGCTACGAGCGCGGCTTCGACCGCCTGATGGTCGGCTCCCTGGGGTCGGCGGCATGCGTGCAGAAGCTCAAGGACTACTGCCAGAAGTACCGCTGAGCCGCCGCCGGTCGCCGCGCCCGCCGGCTACGGCTTGCGGGCCACGCCCACGTACAGCGACGCGTCCGCGTCCGAGATCAGGCTGGGCCCGCTGGCCGGCTCGGGATTCCAGCGGTGCGCCACCTCCACGCCCGGGTCGAGCAGTTCCAGGCCGGTGAAGAACTCCCCCACCTCGGCGCGGCTGCGGACCTGGAGCGGTGTGCCGCCCTTGGTGTAGACGTCCACGATCGCGGCCCACACCTCGGGCGCGAAGTCCGGCGTGCAGTGCGAGATCGTCAGGTACGAGCCGGGCGCGAGCGCCGCGACGAGGGTGGCGACCACACCGCGGGCGTCCCGGTCGTCGGGGACGAAGTGCAGCAGCGCGTTCAGGCTCAGCCCCACCGGCTGCGCCAGGTCCACGCAGCCGTCCTTGCGGACGACCTCCAGCAGGCTCTCGGGGTCGGTCACGTCGGCCTCGACGTAGCCGGTGGCGCCCTCGGCGGAGCTGCGCAGCAGGCTGTCGGCGTAGACCAGCACGATCGGGTCGTTGTCCACGTAGGTGACCCGGGCGGCGGGTGCCTCGCGCTGGACCACCTCGTGCAGGTTGGGCGCGGTGGGAATGCCCGTACCGATGTCGAGGAACTGCCGGATGCCGTGGTCGCGGGCCAGCCTGCGCGCCGAGCGGTGCACGAAGGCGCGGTTGACGCGGGCGGCGGTCCGCACCGCGGGGAAGGTCGCGATGACCTGCTCGGCGGCGTCCCGGTCGACGGCGTAGTTGGTGTTGCCGCCGAGGTAGTAGTCGTACATCCGCGCGCTGTGCGGCAGATCCTGCCGCAGCCGGTCCTCCGCTGCCTGCCGTAATTCGTCGCCCATGCCCCTGCCCCCTCCGTCGCGCCTCCGGGCAGCGGCGGCCGCCGGGAGCGGCGCCGCGCCGGATCCGCACCGCCGGGATCACCTTATGCACGGGCGGCGGTCGCTGAACACCACCGCCGTGCGGGCGCATCGCCCGCCGGCCGCTACGGCGCCTCGCCCGAGGTTCCGGCGATCAGGCGGGGCAGGCCCGCGTGGTCGCAGCCGGCCTTGAGGTAGATGTCGGACAGCAGCCGGCGCACCACCGTCTCCGAGGTGGCGAGCGCCGCGGCGATGCGGGCGTTGGACCAGCCGGCCGCGGCCCGTTCGGCCACCGTGCGCTCCTGCACGGTGAGCGAGTCCGCGTCCGCGGTACGGGGCCGCAGCGGCCACAGGCCGGTGGCGTCCAGCTCCTCGCGGGCGCGGGCGGCGAGCGCGTCGGCGCCGCACTGCACGGCGCCTTCGAGTCCCCGGTGCAGCTGCTCGGCCGCATGCTGCGGAAGTCCGGTGCGGCGCAGGGCGATGCCGTGGTCGACCAGCGCCCGCGCCAGGTCGTAGCCGGACGGGGAGCGTTCGAGGTGCGCGACGGCCTCGGCGAGCACCGCGGCCCGCGAGGCCAGCGGGGTGACCGCGGCCAGGGCGTGCAGCGCCTGCCCGACGGCGGTCTGCGTGCCGAACCTGCGCGCCCTGCGGACGCCTTCCTCGGCGACCTCGGCGGCCCGCTCGGGGTCGGTGACCTCCTTGGCGGCCGCCAGCCGCAGCGGCCAGGGGCACCAGGCGGGGTTGCGCATCCCGCGGGCGTCCAGCCGCTCGCCGACCTGGACGAGCTGCTGCTCGGCCTCGCGGTGCCGGCCGAGGGCCAGCAGCAGCTCGCTGTACACGGTCTGCGCGTCGGGGTAGACCACGGCGCTGGGCGTGATGTCGCCGTAGCGGTAGGTCGCGGCCAGCTCCCGCGCCTCCTCGGTGCGGCCGCGGGCGAGCAGGATCTCGATGAGGATGCCGAGCGCGAAGTACTGCGCCGGCACCTGGTGGCCGACCCGGTCGGCGATCCGCAGGCCCTCGCGGACCATGGTCTCGGCGGAGCTGAGCCGCCCGCGGCGGAAGCGGATGTAGCCGAGCAGCGTGTGGCCGAAGGACAGGTGGGCGCCGCGCCAGCCCTGCTCCTGGCACTCCACGATGCCCCGGTGGAAGAGTTCCTCGGCCCGCCCGGGCTGGTCGCAGTACATGAAGGTGAGGGCCACCAGGACCGGCACCTCGAAGCCCCACTGCTCGTCGGTCCACGGCAGGCCGTCGCCGAGTGCCTGCTCCGCCCAGTGCAGCGCGGTGGCCGCGGGCTCGCCCCGTACCATCGCGTCCCAGGCCCGCAGCCCCAGGATGTAGCGCTCCGCGGTGCCGCGGGCCGTCAGGTGGTCGGCGAGCCGGGCGAGTTTGCGGGAGCGGGCGGTGGAGTCCTGCTCGTCGGCCCTGAAGGCGTTCCACATGAACTGCTCGGCCTGCAGGTGCAGCCGGGTCTTGACGTCGGTGGCCCCGCGGGCGGCCTCCGCCACGGTCTGGGCCGCCTCCGCCATCCGGTCGGAGTGGCCGAGCGCCTGGGCCAGCCGGTAGACGATCGCCTCGCGCAGGTCGGGGGTCAGGACGGGTTCGTCCAGGGCGGCCCGCAGATGGTTGACGGTGATGGCGGGTTCGGTGAGCAGGGCGGAGCAGCCCAGTTCGAACAGCACCTGGGCGCGGTCCTCCATGGCCGGCGGTTCGCGCAGCGCCCGGGCCAGGCAGCGCCTTGCCGCGTCGGGGGCGCCGGAGCGCCGGTACTCGCGGGCGGCCTCCGACAGCTGCTGGACGACCCACGGGTCGCTCTCGGGGTGGGTCTCCAGCAGGTGCCTGGCGGCCGCGGTGGCGCCGAGGCCGGACTGCGAGACGACCGCGGCGGCCTGCCCGTGCATGGCGACCCGGAAGGCCGCGGGTATCGCCCGGTAGACGGCGGTGGAGACCAGCGGGTGGAAGAACTCCAGCCGGCTGTCCGCCGCTTCGAGGCCGCCGCGGGCGGGCTCCGCGAGGATGCGGGCCTCGCGCAGCCGGGTGACCGCGTCGTCGGACTCGGCCTCACCCAGCCCGCCGACGCTCGCCGCGCGGCTGCGGGACGCGTCGGCGCCGAGCACGGCGACGCTCCAGGCGAAGCGGACCGCGGAGGTGCCGAGCCGCTCAAGGCGCTCGACCACGCCGCCGCCCTTGACCGCGGAGGCCAGTTCGCGCAGTTCCGGCAGGTGGACGACCTGGGGTTTCAGGCCCCGGTCGGCGACCCTGGCGGCGAGTTCGACGGCCTCGAAGGGATTGCCGCCGGTTACTGCCCAGGTCTCCCGGCAGAAGGCCTCGTCGGCGTCCTCGCCCAGGGTGTCCCGCACGATACGGCTGACGGCGCCCGGGGTGAGCGGCGCGAGGTCCAGGGCGCGCGAGCCGTGCCGCTCCGCGAGCCGGCCGAACGCCAGGGCGTCGCGCGGCAGTTCGTCGGGGCGGTAGGCGACGACGAGCAGCATGGGCAGCTCGGTGACCCGCGGTGCGAAGCCGGTCAGCCAGGCCAGCGACTCGGCGTCCGCCCAGTGGGCGTCGTCCAGCATCACCACCAGCGGGGCGCGTTGCACGGCGAAGCGCGTCACTATCCAGTCCAGGCCGTCGCGTACGCCCTGCGGGTCGGGGGTGCCGCTGGCCGCGCCCGCCACCAGCCCGACGGCGGGGGCGACGATGTCGTACCACGTCCCCAGCGCGTCTCGGTGCTCCTCCTCGGTGCCGGTCGCCAGCAGCGGCTGCACCAGGTGGCGTACGACCTGGAAGGCGACGCCCTGCTCCTGCTCGCCTCCGCGCGCGGACAGTACCGTGCAGCCGCGGGCCACGGCCCTTCTGCGCACCTCGCTCAGCAGCGTGGTCTTGCCGAGCCCCGCGGGTCCGGATAAGACCAGCAGCCCGCCGGTGCCGCCCGCGGCCGCCCCGCGCGCCGGCGCACTCAGATCCGCCAGCAGCGACTCCAGCGCCGCCGTCTCGGTCTCACGCTCCAGCAGCAGCCGCTTGCGACGCGGCGATTGGTCCGCGGTGTACGCCATGTCAGTTCCCTCGAACGCGCGGTGTCCCCGTTCACCCGTCCCTTCGGGTAGGCACAGCGTACGCACGTGTGCACGATATGAAGTCCGCCGAGCGGCTTCTTCCGCCGGCTTGGCCGCAGTTGCTCCGCGAAGGGCCGCGGACCGCTACTCTCCCGGGCAGCGGAGGCCGAGGTCTCGCCCCCTGGGGGCGCGGTGGGGGCGCCCTGGGGGCGCACGCGAAGCCGCGTGCGCCGGTCGCGCTCCCCGAAGCGCCCGTCGGCCACGGTCCCCCGGCGGAAGCTGCGCCTACGCTTCCTGGACGGCACTGGGAGAACGGCACTTCGCGGCACCCTGGAGGGCGCATGCCGGACGAGACCGCCACAGGCCCGGTTCCTGCGGGTCGCCCGCTGGACCCGACCCGCCGCGCCTCGGCGATCAGGGTTCCCTTCCCGGCCCGGCTGAACCTGCACGCCGAGCGCGCCAGGCGGCACACCCTGCAGTGGGTGCAGGGCATCGGCCTGCTCACCGGGGACGTCGCGGCGGCGGAGTACGACGCGCTGCGCCTGGAGCGGCTGATGGCGTACTTCTACCCCGACGCCACCGCCCCCGACCTGGAGCTGGCCGCGGACTTCAACGCCTGGTTCTTCATCTTCGACGACCAGTTCGACGGGGGGCTCGGCACCCGCCCGGCGGAGATCCGGCAGGTGGTGGCCGACCTCGCCGGGACCATGACCACGGAAGGGGAGCCGCCGCGGGACGTCGGGGACAGCCCGCTGGCGCGCGGCTTCCGCGACATCTGGCTGCGGTCCACCGAGGGCACCCCGGCCGGCTGGCGGCAGCGCTTCGGTACGCACTGGCGGGCGTATCTGGACGCCCACGAGGCGGAGGCGCTCCACCGCACCGCCGACCGGCTGCCGTCGCTGGAGGAGTTCCTGGAGGTCCGGCGGGAGTCGATAGGGGTACGGCCCTGCCTGGACTTCGCCGAGCGGTGCGGCGGCTACGCGCTGCCGGACGAGGTGTACGACATCCCGGCGCTGCGGGAGATGCGGGAGATCACCGGCGACGTGGTGATCTTCGTCAACGACATCGTCTCGCTGGTCAAGGAGCTGGCGGCCGGCGACGTCAACAACACCGTGGTCGTGCACCGCGCGCACAAGGGCTGCACGGTCGAGGAGGCGGTCGGCCACGTCAGCGCGCTGGCCAACGCGCGCACGGCCCGTTTCGTCCGGCTGGCCACCGCGCTGCCCGGCGCGCTCGCGCTGCGCGGCGTCCCGCGGGAGACCCGCGGGCACGTCGAGCACTACGTGGACGGCATGCGCCATCTGATGGCGGGCAACCTGACCTGGTCGCTGGCTACCGCACGTTACGACGAGACCGGGATCGCGGCGGTGAGCGACGGACGCCGGCGCCCCTGGAGCGGCCTCACCGCCGAGCGGGACCCGGCCGTCCCGCCGTGCGGCAGCGCGGTCTGACCGACCCTGACCGGCCAGGACACTCTTCAACCCTCAAGGTTGGCCACAGGTCGGAGAAATTCGGGACACGGTTCCATCACGATGGATTGCCCGGCATACCGCCGCAAAATAGCCCATTCCGCAAGCCCGGCGGCACACCTTCCAAACGAAGGCGGGCCGCCCGCCGCCCGGCGGCCCGCCACGCTGCGTGCCCGGACTGCGACACCGGCCACAGGTTGCAAAAGCCACTGAACCAGGGCGTCCGCCGCGGGCACGGGTGCCGCGGATGTGACCTGTCCCACTCCCCCGCGCCCACCTGGCTTTCCACGCCGTGACGTGTCCTGCGACCCGCGGGCGGGGTCCGCGGCGGGCCGTTCGCGGGGTCTGGGCGGCCACCTGAAATCGGCAGTGGCGTCCCGTTAGGTTCGTGGACGAGCCGGTGGGGGCCGGTTCCGATCTGTAGTCGGCCCGAAAGGCAGTCGTGTCCAAGCTCGTAGCCGAGCACGTGTTCAAGGTCTTCGGACGAAGGCCCAAGGAGGGCGTCCGCCGCCTCAAGGCGGGCGCCGACCGCGACCAGTTGCGTGCGGAAGGCACCACGGCGGCCGTGATCGACGCCTCGTTCGAGGTGCAGCAGGGCGAGATCTTCGTCGTGATGGGCCTGTCGGGGTCCGGGAAGTCCACGCTGCTGCGCACCCTCAACGGACTGGCGCAGCCCACCTCGGGCCGGGTCCTCTTCGACGGCAGGGACGTCTCGTCGCTGGCCCCGAAGGACCTGCGCGAGCTGCGCTCGCACCGGATCAGCATGGTCTTCCAGCACTTCGCGCTCTTCCCGCACCGCACCGTGCTGGACAACGCGGGCTACGGCCTCGAAGTCCAGGGCGTGCCGCGCCGGGAGCGCGAGGAGAAGGCCGCGGAGGCGCTGGAGCTGGTCGGCCTGGCCGGCTGGGAGCGCTCCTGGCCCGACGAGCTGTCCGGCGGCATGCAGCAGCGGGTCGGCCTGGCCCGCGCGCTGGCCACCGACGCCGACCTGCTGCTGATGGACGAGTCGTTCTCCGCGCTCGACCCGCTGATCCGCCGCGACATGCAGGACCAGCTGCTCACCCTCCAGCAGCGGCTGCGCAAGACGATCGTCTTCATCACCCACGACCTCAACGAGGCCATGCGGCTCGGCGACCGTATCGCGGTCATGCGCGACGGCGTGATCGTCCAGATCGGCACCGCGCAGGACATCCTCGTCGACCCGGCCAGCGACTACGTCGCCAGCTTCGTGCAGGACGTGGACCGCTCCCGGGTGCTCACCGCCGCCTCGATCATGCAGGAGCCCCGGGTGACGGTACGCCCGGGCGACGCCCCGGGCTCGGCGATGCGCGCGCTGCGCACCGACGACGCGTCCGCCGCCTTCGTGGTGGCGCCGGGCCGCCGGCTGGTCGGCACGGTCACGCAGGAGAAGGTCACCGAGGCGCTGGACGAGGACGGCGGCACGGTCAAGGAGCTGATGGTGCGCGATCTGATGGACCCGCACTGCGTCACCACGCACGCCGACACCCCGCTGGCCGAACTGCTCACCCCCGCCTCGCGCACCCGGCAGCCGCTGGCCGTCGTGGACGACGAGGGCCGCCTGACCGGCGTCATCGCACGCGACACGCTGCTGGCCGCGCTCGGCGACCAGCCGGCCACCGTGGTCGGCGTTCCCGCCGCCCCCGCCACCGGCGCGGGCACCCCGGCCGGCGGCCCGGTGAAGGAGGCCCTCGATGCCTAGGATCCATCTCGGCAACTGGGCCGAAGACATCGTCAACTGGCTGACCCGGCACGCCTCCTGGCTCTTCGACGCGATCAGCAGCGTCGTCAACCACCTCTACGACGCGGTGGAGTGGGTCCTCGGCGGCCCCTCCCCGCTGCTGATGGCGGGCATCCTGGCGATGCTCGCGTTCTGGATGCGCGGGCTGCCCACCGGTGTCCTGGCCTTCGCCGGCTTCGCGCTGATCGACGGCGTGGCCCAGTGGGACCAGGCGATGCAGTCGCTGTCGCTGGTGGTCGTCTCCGCCGCGGTGGCGCTGCTGCTCGCCGTGCCGCTGGGGGTGTGGGCGGCGCGCAGCCGCGCCGCGAGCATGCTGGTGCGGCCGGTGCTGGACGTCATGCAGACGCTGCCCGCGTTCGTGTACCTGATCCCGGCCATCATCTTCTTCAGCCTCGGCACGGTCCCGGCCGTCATCGCCACCATCGTCTTCGCGATGCCGGTGGGCGTGCGGATGACCGAGCTGGGCATCCGGCAGGTCGACCCCGAACTGGTCGAGGCCGCCGACGCCTTCGGTACGACGCCGGCCCGCACCCTGCTGCGGGTGCAGCTGCCGCTGGCGCTGCCGACGATCATGGCGGGCGTCAACCAGGTCATCATGCTGGCCCTGTCGATGGTCGTCATCGGCGGCATGGTCGGCGCCGAGGGACTGGGCTCGACCGTCTTCGGGGCGATCAGCCAGGTCGACATCGGGCTCGGCTTCGAGGGCGGTGTCTCGGTCGTCATCCTGGCGGTCTACCTGGACCGGATCACCGGTGCGATGGGCGAGCAGGTCTCGGCGCTCGGCCGCCGGGCGGCGGCCCGCACCCGCGGCCCGCTGCGCGGCTTCGCGGTGCTGCGCTACCGGCCGCGCCCCGCGGTGGGCCTGTCCTGCGTGGTCGCGCTGGCCCTGGTCGCCGGCGGCATGGGCGTCTTCGCCGGCAACGGCTCGGGCACCGCCCCCACCGCGGCGGGCGCCGACATCGGCAAGGGCCGCAGCGTCACCATCGGCTCCTTCAACTGGGACGAGTCGATCGCGTCGGCCAACCTGTGGAAGGCGGCGCTCGACGCCCGCGGCTTCAAGGCCGCGGTGAAGACCTACGACCCGGGCGCGGCCTTCACCGGACTGGCCCGCGGCAACATCGACTTCCTCACCGACGCCTGGCTGCCGACCACCCACGCCGCTTATATGAAGCAGTACGGGCAGGACTACACCGACCTGGGTAAGTGGTACGACACGACCTCGCTGGAGGTCGCGGTCCCCTCCTACGTCAAGGGCGTCACGACGATGGCCGACCTCAAGGGCCGGAGCAAGGAGTTCGGCGGCAGGATCGTCGGCATCGAGCCCGGCGCCGGCGAGATGGGCCTGCTCAAGGACAAGGTCCTGCCCGGCTACGGGCTGGACAAGGAGTACCGGCTGGTCGGCAGCTCCACCTCCGGCATGCTGGCCGAACTCGCCCGCGACTACGCCCAGAAGAAGCCGGTCGCCGTCGTGCTGTGGTCGCCGCACTGGGCCTACAGCACCTACCACCTCACCAAGCTGGCCGACCCGAAGTCCCTGTGGGGTCCCGGCGACTCCATCCACGACCTCGCCAACAAGTCGGCGGGTGCCGAGCTCCCCGAGGTCAGCTCGTGGATGCGGGGCTTTCACATGACAGAGCCGCAGCTCGGCTCGCTGGAGGCCGCCATCCAGGCGGCGGGCCAGGGCAACACGGCGAAGGGCGTGCAGAAGTGGATCGCCGGCCACCCCGGGGTGGTCGACACGATGGCCCCGGTGGCCGCGGGCCGCTGAAAAAGAAACGAACGGCGTAGAACAACAACCCGGCGTTCGCCCGCAAAGTCACTTGACACGAAGTTATTCCGAGTTGAACGAAAATCAACTACCGTGTAAAGAGTGACCGTCCGCGGCGTCATGGATCGGGAACCAACTGGCGACCTATTGGCCAGCTGCGCGGACGGGCATGGTAAAAATGACTGATTGTAACGGTCACATCAATGCACGGCTCAGCGGCTGGAGAGTCCATGAAGCTACCGCAGGACGACAGCACCGGTATCGGACCCCGTCTTCGTGAACTGCGCCGAGCTCGTGGCCTCCATCAACAGGATCTGGCCAGTGACGAGTTCTCCGTCAGCTATGTGTCCCTAATCGAAACCGGCAAGCGCACACCGTCGAAGGCGGTGCTGCAGGCCCTCGCCGACCGGCTCGGCTGCTCGGTCGAATATCTGCGGTCCGGCAGGGACGACAATCGGATCAAGGAACTTGAGCTGAAGATCGCCTTCGGCGAGATGGCGCTGCGCAACGGCGACAACGGCGAGGCGCTGCAATCGTTCAGCGAGGCGCTGGCCGACAAGCCGCTGCTCTCCGACGCCTCGGTGCGCCGCGCGCAGATCGGGCTGGCGCTGGCGCTGGAGAAGATAGGGTCGCTGGCCGCCGCGGTCCAGCTGCTGACCGACCTGTTCGAGGCACCGGCGACGGTCGCCGGGTCGCAGGAGTGGAGCCAGATCGCCGCCTCCCTGTGCCGCTGCTACCGGGAGTGCGGCGACCTGGCGCTCAGCGTCGAGGTCGGCGAGAAGGCGCTGCAGCAGCTCGACCAGCTCGGTCTTGAGGCGACCGACGACTACATCCAGCTGGGCTCGACACTGATCGGCACGTACAGCATGCGCGGCGACCTCACCAGGGCGCATCTGCTGGCCAACCGGCTCGTCGCCACAGCCGAGGACGCCGAGTCGCAGGTCACCAGGGGCGGCGTCTACTGGAACGCGGCGCTCGTCGCCCACGCCCGCGGCGCCACCGCGGACGCGCTGGCGCTGACCGAGCGGGCGCTGCACCTGATGGCCGCCACCGACAACCTGCGGCACCGCGCGCTGCTCACCGCGATGCACGGCTCGCTGCTGATGGAGTCGGACCCGCCGGACGTCGAGCGGTCCTGGAACCTGTTCACCCAGGCCCACGACATCCTCGTCCAGGTGGGCACCGCGGCCGAGCAGGCCCGGCTGGAGAACGACCTCGGTGTGGCGAGCATCCGGCTGGGCCGGGTCGACGACGCGCTGCGGCACGCCAGCCGGGCGCTCGGCCTGCTGCACAACGAGCCGCGCTGGCTCACCGTGCAGGCCAGGGCGACACTGGCCGAGGCCCAGCTGTCCATGGGCGACCAGGCGCTCGCCGAGGAGACCCTGATGACGGCCGCCCGGGATCTGCGCCAGGTCACACCGTCCCGGCAGACGGCCCTGGCCTGGCGCAGGCTCGGGGATCTCTATCAGAGCTGCGGGAAGTCCGACGCGGCGATGACGGCGTTCCAGCGGGCGCTGCAGGACCTGGGCCTGCGCGGCGGCAACCAGCTGAAGTGCGCGTCCAACGCGTTCGAGTGACCCGCTGCCCCGCGGCCGCCGCAGGCGTCACGCCTGCGGCGGCCGCGGGGCCTCCCTGTCCTCCCTGTCCTCGCCGTCCTCCTGGTCCGCTGCGGCGGCCGGCCGCAGCCAGATCGTCGCGAGCGGCGGCAGCGTGATCTCCGCACTGGTCGGGTGGCCCTGCCACGGCAGCCCGTCGGGGGCGACGGCGGTGCTGCCGGCCAGCGAGCCGCTGCCGCCGTAGCGCACCTCGTCGGTGTCCAGGACCACTTCCCACGCGCCGCGGGCGGGCAGCCCGACGCGGTAGTGGGACCGCGGGGTGGCGGAGAGGTTGCTGATCGAGACCTGCGGATGCCCGGCTCCGTCGTAGCGGACGAAGGAGAAGACGTTGTCCTCGGCCGCGTTGTTGTCGATCCAGTCGAAGCCCGACGGGTCGGTGTCACGGCTCCACAGCGCGGGCTCCGCGCGGTAGCCGCTGTTGAGGTCGCGGACCAGCTCCCGGATCCCGCGGTGGTCGGCGGCGGCCGGCCAGTCGTCGCCGAGCACGGCCCACTGCGGCCCCGTGTCGTGGTCCCACTCGGTGCCCTGGGCGAACTCCTGGCCCATGAACAGCAGTTTCTTGCCCGGGTGCGCCCACATGAAGGCCAGGTACGCCCGCAGGTTGGCGCGCTGCTGCCACCAGTCCCCCGGCATCTTGCCGACCAGCGAGCGCTTGCCGTGCACGACCTCGTCGTGCGAGATCGGCAGCACGTAGTTCTCGCTGTACGCGTACGCGATCGAGAACGTCATCTCGTGGTGGTGGTGCCTGCGGTGCGCCGGTTCGCGCTGCATGTACTCCAGCGAGTCGTGCATCCAGCCCATGTTCCACTTCAGGCCGAAGCCCAGGCCGTCCTGGTCGGTCGGCCTGGTGACACCCGGCCAGGCGGTGGACTCCTCGGCGATGGTCATGACGCCGGGGCAGCGGCGGTAGACGGTGGCGTTCATCTCCTGGAGGAAGGCCACCGCGTCGAGGTTCTCCCGGCCGCCGTGGATGTTGGGCACCCAGTTCCCGCCCGTGCGGGAGTAGTCGAGGTAGAGCATCGAGGCGACGGCGTCGACCCGCAGCCCGTCGATGTGGAAGTCCTCGCACCAGTACACGGCGTTGGCGACCAGGAAGTTGCGCACCTCGGTACGTCCGAAGTCGAACTCCAGGGTGCCCCAGTCCGGGTGCTCGGCCCGCCGCGGGTCCGACGGCTCGTACAGCGGCTCGCCGTCGAAACGGGCCAGCGCCCAGTCGTCCTTCGGGAAGTGCGCCGGCACCCAGTCCATGATCACCCCGATCCCCGCCCGGTGCAGCGCGTCCACCAGGTACCGGAAGTCGTCCGGCGAACCGAGCCGGGAGGTGGGCGCGTAGAAGCCGCTGACCTGGTAGCCCCAGGACGCGCCGAACGGGTGCTCCGTCACCGGCATCAGCTCGACGTGCGTGAACCCCATCTCGCTTACGTACTCGGTGAGTTCGGTCGCCAGCCGGCGGTAGGTCAGCCCGGGTCGCCACGAGGGGAGGTGGACCTCGTACACCGACAGAGGCGCGTCGTGCGCCCGGCCTGAGCGGGCTGCCATCCACTCACCGTCCTGCCACTCGTAGGCCGAGGTGTGGACGATCGAGGCGGTCGCGGGCGGCGTCTCGGCGGAGCGGGCCATCGGGTCGGCCTTGCGCAGCATCCGGCCGTCGCGGGTGGCGATCTCGTACTTGTAGCGGGTGCCCTCGGCGACGCCGGGCACGAACAGCTCCCACACGCCGGTGGAGCCCAGCGAGCGCATCGGGTGGGCCGTGCCGAGCCAGCCGTTGAAGTCGCCGATGACCCGCACGCCGTTGGCGTTGGGCGCCCAGACCGCGAACGTCGTGCCGCGGATGCCGGCGACCACGTGGACCCGCGAGCCGAGCGCGGTCCACAGCTGCTCGTGCCGGCCCTCGCCGATGAGGTGCAGGTCCAGCTCGGACAGGGTGGGCAGGAAGCGGTAGCCGTCCTGCTCCTCGTGCTCCACCTCGTCGGCGGTGACCCGCAGCGAGTACGGCACGACCTCGGCCACCGGGACGATCCCGGCGAAGAAGCCCTCGTTCTGGGCGGTCAGCTCGTAGCCCTCGCCGTCCACCACGGCGACCACCCGCTGGGCGTGCGGGCGCAGCACCCTGATGCACACACCGCCCGGCACCGGATGGGCGCCCAGGACCGCGTGCGGGTCGTGGTGGCGGCCCTCGACCAGCGCTTCGGCCTCGTGGGCCGGGAGCGGCGGGGCGGGCCGGGCCGGGGAGAGCGTCAGGGGTGCGGCCCGACCTGTGCGCCTGACGGTGGAGCGGCGAGTCGGTGCGGCCATGGTGCGGTCTCCTCACATGGACGGGGGAACTCGGTTCTGCGGGTGCGTGGTCCGCTCAGGGTCCCGACAGGGCGCGGTCGATGGCGGCGAGCGGGATGGACAGCCACTCCGGCCGGTGGCGGGACTCGTACAGCGCCTCGTAGACCGCCTTGTCCGCCTCGAAGGCGCGCATCGCCACCGGGTGCAGGTCGGGGTCCAGCCCGCCGGCGGCGGTGTAACCCCGGGCGAACTCCCGCTGGTTGACCGCGCACCAGGCCCGTGCATGGGCGGCGTCCGCCGGCGGTCCCGACGCCAGCGCCTGCGCTGCCGCGTAGTCGAAGGAGCGGAACATCCCCGCGACGTCGCGCAACGGGTGCTCGGGACGCACGCGTTCCACCAGTGGGCGGGCGGGCTCGCCCTCGAAGTCGATGAACCGCCAGCCGTCCGGGGTGTGCAGGATCTGGCCGAGGTGCAGGTCGCCGTGGATTCGCTGGACGGCGCCGTCGCCGGCCGCGCGTGCGTAGTCCTCGTGCAGTGCGGCCAACCGCTTTTCGTACGGCGCGAGTTCGGGCACCTCCCCGACCGCGGCCCGCAGCCGCTCGCCCATGGCAGCCGTCTGGTCGCGGATCTGACGATGCGTCAGTGCGCTGCTGCCGAGCGCCTCGGCGAGCCGGGCGTGCAGCTCCGCGACGGCGCCGCCCAGGGTCCTGGCGTGCGCGGTGAACTCCGCGGCCCGGCCGGCGCCCGCCTCGGTCAGGGCCAGCCGCCAGGCGTCGCCGTCGTTGGGCAGGAACTCGGTGAGGACGCCCAGCACCGTGGGGGTACTGCCGCTGTCCGCGGTGTGCAGCCAGCCGGCCAGCCGCGGAGTGCTCGGGCTGGACAGCCGGGTGAGCGCCGAGAGGATCTCGGTCTCCGGCTGGACGCCCTCCTGCGGGCTGCGGATCAGCTTGAACATGAAGCGGTCGCCGAAGACCACGTTGGTGTTGCTCTGGTCGGCCAGCAGCGCCCGCGGCACCAGGCCGTCGAGCGCGGACCGGCCGAACTCCGCGGCCAGCGTCAACCGCGGTTCCCCGCGGCGCGGTTCGAGGGTGCGGCGCACCAGGGCGGTCATCAGCCGCGGATCGGCCGTCGCGTCGTACAGCGACCAGCCCTGCCAGCGGCCGTCCCCGGCGCGGCCGAAGACCGCCGCGTCGGGTGCGGCGGGCGGCACGCGGCTGACGCCGACGAGCAGTTGCCAGCGCCGGGAGTCGCCGGAGGCCCGGCGGTCCTCGATCAGCGCGTGCACGAGCGCGACCGCGTCGTCCTCGTGCAGCACGCTGCACGCGACGGGTCTCAGGTCGTGCCCGCAGCCGTCGTCGTGCGGGAACCACCGCCGGCTCAGCAGCCACGGGGTGAGCGCCGGGGCGAGCGGGCCGAGCAGCGGATGGGCGCGCAGCGACGCCCCTGCCGCGTCCGGGGCCTGCGCGCAGGCCCCGGACGCGTCGGACGCCGTGCTCACTGCCCGCTCCCGGGATGCAGCGTGAACACGTGGGCCGGCTGCCGGTCGGGGTCGAGCCGCACGTAGTTGTGCCGCCCCCAGTGGTAGACGGTGCCGGTCAGCTCGTCGCGGACATCGAAGTACTCCCCCGGGTCCAGGTCGCCGAAGTCCAGGTGGACGGTGGTCTCCTGGGTGTGGTGGGGGTCGAGGTTGACGACCACCAGCACGGTCTCCCGGCCGCCGTCGGGCGTGGCGGCCGTCTTGGAGTAGGCGAGGATCTGGTCGTTGTCCGTGGTGTGGAAGCGCAGGTTGCGCAGGAGTTGCAGCGGGCGGTGCTTGCGGCGCAGCCGGTTCAGGGTGGTGAGCAGCGGCGCCAGCGTGTCGCTCGTGCTCCAGTCGCGCGGCCTGAGCTGGTACTTCTCCGACTGCGCGTACTCCTCCGAGCCCTCGCGGACGGCGGCGGCCTCGAAGAGCTCGTACCCGGCGTAGATGCCCATGCTGGGGCTGAGCGTCGCGGCCAGGATCGCCCGGATCGCGAAGGCCGCCCGGCCGCCGTGCTGGAGGTAGGCGTGCAGGATGTCGGGGGTGCTGGGAAAGAAGTTCGGCCGCATGTAGGAGGCCGACTCGCCGGACAGCTCGGTGAGGTAGTCGGTGATCTCCTGCTTGCCGGTGCGCCAGGTGAAGTAGGTGTACGACTGGTGGAAGCCGATCTTCGCCAGCGTCCGCATCATCGCGGGGCGGGTGAACGCCTCGGCGAGGAAGAGCACGTCGGGATCGGTGCGGGCGACGTCGGCGAGCACCCGCTCCCAGAAGACGACCGGCTTGGTGTGCGGGTTGTCGACCCGGAAGATGCGCACACCGTGCCGCATCCAGAAGCGCAGCAGGCGCAGCGTCTCGGCGACCAGCCCCTCGAAGTCGAGGTCGAAGTTGACCGGGTAGATGTCCTGGTACTTCTTCGGCGGGTTCTCGGCGTAGGCGATGCTCCCGTCGACCCGGGTGGTGAACCACTCGGGGTGCTGGGCCACCCACGGGTGGTCGGGCGAGCACTGGAGGGCGAAGTCCATCGCGACCTCCATGCCCAGCTCCCGTGCCCGGCCGACGAAGGCGTCGAAGTCGTCGAGGGTCCCCAGGTCGGGATGGATCGCGTCGTGGCCGCCGTCGGCCGAGCCGATCGCCCAGGGCGAGCCGACGTCGTGGGCGGCGGCCTCCGTGGAGTTCTCCGGCCCCTTGCGGAAGGTGCGGCCGATCGGGTGGACCGGCGGCAGGTAGACCACGTCGAAGCCCATCGCGGCCACCGCTGGCAGCCGCCGGGCAGCGGTCACCAGGGTGCCGCTGACCGGCGGCCGGTGGCCCACCGGGTCGACGCTCGCGCCTTCCGAGCGGGGGAAGAACTCGTACCACGAGCCGTACAGCGCGCGCTCCCTGTCGACCTGGAGTGCGGCCGGCGCGGAGGCGGAGACGAACTCCCGCAAGGGGTAGCGGTCCAGGGTGCGGACCACCGGTTCCGCCAGTGCGGCGGCGAGCCGCTCATCGGGGCCGAGTCCCTCGCTCCGCAGGGTCTTCACGGCGCCGAGGACGGCCGCCCTGCCCTTGGTCTTGGGCACGCCCGCGGCCGCGCGCTCCAGCAGCAGCGCCCCCTCCTCCAGCAGCAGTTCGGTGTCGATGCCGGCGGCTATCTTGATCCGGGCGCGGTGCCGCCAGCTGCCCACCGGGTCGCTCCAGGCCTCGACGGTGTACGTCCAGCGGCCCGGCGTGGCCGCCACCACCTCCGCGCCCCAGCGGTCGGAGCCGGGCGCGAGTTCGTGCATCGGCGTCCACGGGCCGATCCGCCCCGTGGGGCCGCGCAGCACCACGTTGGCGCCTAACTTGTCGTGGCCCTCGCGGAAGACCGTTGCGCTGACCTCGAACGACTCGCCCACCACGGCTTTCGCCGGGCGCCGGCCGCCGTCCACCGCGGGGGCGACGTCCAGAACGGGAATGCGGCCGATCAGTGGTCCGTCCGCGGAAGCCGCGGGCGGGCTCGACGTGGTGAGCTCAGTACGATCGATCGCGGTGGCCATGTGTGACGTCCCCTCTTCCCTACTGCAGTTCGGTCCCTTGTGTCGTGCGGTGACCGGGGCGGTTGTCTGCGGCGCGGGTCAGGCCGCCCAGGCCTGGTGGCGCTCGGCTCGCTCGGCGAGCAGGTCGATGATGGTGCGGGCGAACACGTGGCAGTGGTTGCCGGTACGTGCCGTGACCAGGTCCTCGTCGACGACGACGTCGCGGTCCTGGTAGATCCCGCCCATGTTCTTCAGGTCGCCCAGCAGGTTGTTGTGGACGACGGCTCGGCGTCCGCTGATGACCTGGGGGATCGGGGCGGCCAGCCACATGCCGTGGCAGATGATGCCCTTGATGATCGCCGGGTCGGCGAAGGCCCTGCGCAGGAAGGCCGTCGCGGGCGGCAGTTCGTCGACCTCCTCGGTGTAGCGCAGCCGGTCGGAGACCATCCCCGAGGGCACGATGACCGCGGAGAACTGCTTGAGCCCGAACTCGTCCAGCTCCTCGAACGACTCGCTGACCTCGAACGGCACCCGGTACTCGTGTCCGCGGAAGACGATGCGCTCATTCCCCCACAGGCGCGTGAGGAAGTGGACCTCCGCGCCTTCCTCGGCGAACCGGCGCTGGTAGTAGAAGATCTCCGGTTCGTAGAAGTCGCTCTCCATCAGGACCGCGATCTTCTGCCCTTTCAATCGCACGCTGCCCACTCCTTCACGCGGGGTCGATGAGACGCGGCCTCAGATGTCGCGGTCGATCACCAGGTCGATCAGGAACGGGCCGGCGTGCGCCAGCGCGTCCACGATCGCGGGTACCACCTCCTGCGCCTTCTCCACCCGGACCGCCCTGACGCCCATGGAACCGGCCAGCCGGACGAAGTCGATGGCGGGGCGGCTCAGGTCGAACAGGTCGGGGAAGTCGTGCGCGGTGATGCCCTGGCTGCGCCAGTACTCGGCGATGTTCTGGTCCAGCAGGTGGTAGCGGCCGTTGTTGCAGATGACGAACTTGGCCGCGATGTCGTAGCGGGCGGCCGTCCACAGCGCCTGCGGGGTGTACATGCTGCCGCCGTCACCGGTGAATCCGAAGACCGTGACGTCGGGGCGGGCGAGCTTGGCGCCGATCGCGCCCGGTATGCCGACGCCCAGCGAACCGCCGCGGGTCGACATCCAGTTGCCCGGCACGTTCGGCGGCAGGTAGCGGCCGAGGGCGGGCGAGGAGGTGAGGGCCTCGTCGAAGACGACGGAGTCGTCCGGCAGCAGGCGGGCCAGTTCGCGGGCGAACAGCGCCATGCTCAGCGGCCGCGTCTCCGCGTCCTGGACGTCCTTGGCGACGGCTTCGGCGTGCGCGGCGGCCTTCTCCCGGCCCCATACCTCGATGCGCTCGGCCGCCCTGGCCTGGTCCTGCGGGCTCATCACGCCTTCCAGGGCGTTGGTGAGCAGGCCCAGGGTCTGCTTGGGGTCGGCCACCAGGCCCAGGTCGACGGGGAAGTTCTTGGCGATCGCGCCGGTGTCCAGGTCGATGTGCACGACCTTCGCGCCGGGCGCGAACACCCCTTCCAGGGCGGGGTAGACCTCGGGCAGCACGTAGGTGCCGACCACCAGGACGGCGTCGGCCTGGGTGGTCGTCAGCCGGCTGGCGGCGCCGAACATGTGACCCAACTGCCCGTGGTAGGCCGGGTGGTCGGCGGGCAGGTTGACCTCGGCCCAGTCCGCGCCCCACACCTCGGCGCCCCAGCGCTCGGCGAGCCGGGCCAGTTCGGGCTGCGCCCCGGAGAAGTGGACGCCGTCGCCGGCGATCACCATCGGCCGGCGTGCCCCGGCCAGCAACTGGGCGGCCTGCCCGACGGCGGCGGCACTGGGGACGCTGGCGGTGTCCAGGTACGAGGTCGGCACGACCGGCTCTTCGGTGTTCTCGTCCATCACGTCGGCGGGCAGCACCACCAGCACCGGGCCGTACGGCGCGGTGGCGGCGACCTTCATGGCCCGCCGCACGACCCGCAGGACCGACTGCGGGTCGACCACGCGGGTCGCCCACTTGGTCACCGGCTCGGCCATGCCGACCAGGTCGGCGGCCATCTGGGCGTCCATGCTGTCGTAGGCCAGACCGGACTCGCCGACCAGCACGACCAGCGGCGCGTGGCCGCGCATGGCCTGGTAGAGCATGCCGATGCCGTTGCCGAGGCCCACTCCCGAGTGGAGCTGCATGACGGCCGGCTTGCGGGTGGTGCGGGCGTAGCCGTCGGCCATGCCGACGACGGCGGCCTCCTGCAGGGCCAGTACGTACTGGAGTTCGGGAAAGCTGCGCAGTTCGTCGAGGAAACCCTGTTCCACCGTGCCTGGGTTGCCGAACATGTGGGTGACGCCGTCGGCCTGCAGTTGCTCGAGCAGTGCCACACGAGCGGGTCGGCTGGCTGCCATGGACTCCTGCCTTTCTGGGTGTGCCGGATGCGGGCGGCTGCGGCGTACGTGGCCGCAGCCGCCGGGCGTGAACCCCGTGGGGGTTGTCAGGCGGTGAAGCCCCAGGTGCGCAGCCCGTGCTCCAGGACCTCGACGACCTTCTGGCCGGTGAGGTAGGAGTCGGGGGTGGAACGGCCGGTGATGAACGGGTAGTCGACGATCACCGACGTCTCCTTGCCGAAGTTGCCGTGGTAGGCGCCCTCGGGTGCGGTGGCGTCGCGCAGGATGTACTCCAGCGGGTACGGCGGCGGGCCGATCACGAAGTCGGTACCCATGAAGCCGGTGCCGTCCTTGTAGTCGTACTCGATGCAGTGCCCGGTGACGTGCTTGTTCCTGATGATGCTGACCCGGTTGTCCTGCTCGCGGGCGAAGGCCAGGCAGGCCACGCCGTAGCACTCGGCCGCGATCGGCAGGTCGAGGTTGTGGAAGGCCAGGATCAGGTCGTGCACCCGCCAGTTGTTGGCGAGGTCCACGATCGGGCCGCTGCCGCCCACGATGAGCAGGGCGTCGAACCGGTCGGCTATCTGCGCGGTCACCTCGGACCGGTGGTTCTCGTAGCCCTCCCAGGCCCGCAGGAAATCGGTGCGGGAGCGGTAGGGCCGGTCCGGGAGCCAGGCGGAGAGGTCCAGCGGGTTGTCCAGCCGCTCGGAGCGGTCGATCGCCCGCACCTTCTGGGCCATCTCGGTGCTGGTGACCGAGCGGCCGAGCGGCGGGTCGATGTACTCCGGGTCCATGCTCGGCGGCAGTGCCACCGGTCGTTTACCCGTCGGCGTCGCGAATGTGATGTCGTAGCCGGCCTCGTCGAAAGTCTCCAGCGGGCCGATCAGCTCCTCACCCCAGAAACCGTACTCGGACAGGACGATGAGAATGCGCTTTTTCGCCATCCGTGAAGCTCCTTCATGACAGGTAGTCATTCGGGCAGTCAATTTCCTCTGCATGTCTATCAGCGGACAGAACCGCGGAGGAAAGAAAATCGGGCGCATGGCCCGGAAACGTCAGGTCCAGCCGCATTTTGTGTCATGTCGGCAGGTGGCCTGCGGAAATGCCGACGGCCGGAGGCTGAGCCTCCGGCCGCTGCGTTCGGGGTCCCGCCAGGTCACGCCGCCGCGGCGCGGTCCCTCGCCCCGGGGGCCAGACCGCTCACCGCGATCCCGGCGTTGACCTTGTAGTTCTTGTTGACCGCGATCAGAACGGCCGTCAACTGCTCCAGGATGCGCGCGTTGCGCAGCGCGCCGGCGTCGACGCCGGCGCGGCCGGTCACCGCCGCCGCCAGGCCCATGGCGACCTCCTTGGCGTCCGGGTCGTCGCCGGCCACCAGGATGTCGGTGTCCTCCAGCGGCCCGTCGTCGTCCCGCAGCCTGACCGCGGAGACGTTGTGGAAGGCCGCGGCGACCGCGGACCCGCTCAGCACGGACGCCGCCTGCTCGGCGGCGCTGCCCTCGGGCACGTACAGGCCGTAGGCGCCCTGGCGGTCGAAGCCCAGCGGGTTGACGCAGCAGACGGCCGTCTTCCCCTCCAGGCGGGGCGCCAGGCCGGCGAGGACTTCGGCGAAGCCCTGGTAGGGAACCGCGAGCACCGCGACGTCGCAGAAGACGGCGGCGCCCGCGTTGGTCGTACCGTGCACGGCCGTGCCGCCCCCGAGCCGCTCGTTCAGCTCGTACGCGGTCTGCGCCGACCGCTCGGCGGATCGGGAACCGATGGCCACCGCGTGGCCTGCGAGGGCGAAACGGTACGCCAGGCCCTTTCCCTGGGGGCCGGTCCCACCGATGATGCCGATGTTCCGCATGCCGGATCTCCCTGGGGTAGTCCTGTGGTGCGGAAGTGGGCCGGCGGCGGTACGTCCGGGTCACCGGATGTACCGCCGCCGGTCCGCAGGGACTACTCCCAGGGGCCGAAGCCCGCGACGCGGTCCACCGTGATGCGGATGACGAAGCCCTCGGCGTCGGCGAACTGCGCCGGCGGCCACTGGACTCCCGCACCGAGGTAGGGCACCGCGATGCGGCTGAGCTCCGCGGGCGCTCCGCCCTCGATGACCTCGGCGTGCCCGTGCACCACGAAGTGGTACGCGAGCCCCTCGGGGCTCTTCTCCCCGGGTGCCATGGACAGCGCGACCCGCGGGTCGCGCCGCAGGTTGCGGACCTTCTGCTGTTCCACCAGGTGTGCCGAGACCACCCGGTCCTCTTCGTCCAGCGCCACCCAGACGCAGGCCACCTGCGGGCTGCCGTCCGGGTTGATCGTCACCATGTGGGCAAGGTTCCCTGCCGTGAGAGCAGCGCGAACCGGATCCGATATCTTGTTACTCATCTTGGAGCGCCTCCGTTCTCGTACGTGGGTTCTCTGTCTCGTCGGTGGTACGCGTGCCTGCGGTTACGACGGGAAGCGCAGGGCGAAGGGTTCGAGCGGCGTCTGGATGACGTTGGTGGTGATGCAGTTGAGCAGGTACCACCCGGTCAGGACGAGCAGCTCCAGGGTCTGCGCCTCGTCCAGGTGACCGCGCAGCGCGGCCCACTGCTCGTCGGAGAGCCCGTGCGTGTCGATGAGCTCGTCCACCGCACGCAGGATCACCCGGTCGCGCTCGCTCCATACGTCGTCCTCGGGCGAGCCCTTGACCGTGGACAGCCGCTGCTCCGGGGTGATCTCGGCCACCTCGCCGTAGACGGCCTGGTGCACCCCCCACTGGGACTCGCAGTTGGTGCGCCCGCAGGTGCGGGCCACGGCCAGCTCACGAGCCCGCACGTCGAGAGAACTGATCGACGGGTCGAGCAGGAACCAGGCCAGCGGCCGCATCCTCTCGGCCAGCAGCGGGTGGTTCTTGAGGTACATCCGCACGGTGTGCAGCGGCTCGACCTCGGCGTCCGGCGGAACCCACTGGGAGATCCGCTCGGCGTCGATGCCTTCGTAGGGAGGGTTGAGCTCTTCCAGGCGCATGGCTACTCCTTGGGATTCAGCCGTCCTGAAGCCGGTCGGCGCTCAGGAGGTGACGGTCTCGCCGGCCGCTTCGGTGTCTTCGGTCGGCGCTGCCTCGCCGCCGCCCGCGGCTGCCGCCGGGGCTCGTACGGCGTACGGTCCCACCGCCGCGACAATGGCGATCAGCACGGCGGCGACGATCAGGCCGAGCCGGAAGCCGTTGTTGAGGTCGGTGGAGCTGATCGGGCCGCTGCCCGCCAGGTGGTCGGTACGCCAGGCGGCGAGCGAGGACAGGACGGCGAGGCCGAGGGCGCCGCCGACCTGCTGGGACATGTTGATCAGGCCGCCGGCCAGGCCCTGCTCCATCGGCTGGACGCCGGAGATGGCGGAGACCACGATCGCGACGAAGCTGAAGCCGCCGCCGACGGAGAGCAGCACGGCAGGACCCAGGACGTCGACCAGGAACGAGCCGTCGGGCCGCATGAGCGCGAACCAGCCGAGCGCCACCGCGGAGGCGACCAGGCCGATCAGCATCACCCGGGGCAGCCCGATCTTGCCGAGCATCTTGGAGGCGACCGTGGAGAACACGATCTGGCCCAGGGCCATCGGCAGGAAGCTCAGGCCGGCTTCGAGGGCGCTGTAGCCGAGGACCTGCTGGAGGTAGAGCGTGACGAAGAAGTTCATCGCCACCACGCCCGCGGCGAAGGCCAGCATCACCACGTTGGCCGCCGTCAGCGACCGGCTGCGGAAGATGCCGAACGGCACCAGCGGTGAGGAGGTGCGCAGTTCGGTCATGACGAACGCGACCAGCAGCAGCACCGCGAGGCCCAGGGCGATCCCGGCCTTGGCGGAACCGGAGCCGGACTCGCCGATCTGCACCAGGCCGTAGATCAGGGCCGACAGGCCGGCCGTCACCAGCAGGGCGCCGAGCAGGTCGAACTCGCGGAACTTGCGTACGGTGGTGGAGTCCAGGTTCTCGACGAGCAGGCGGGTGCCGATCAGCGCACCGCCGAGGGTGAAGGGGACGTTGACCCAGAACACCCACTCCCAGCCCGGGCCGTCGGTGAGCACACCGCCCAGGACGACGCCGGTGGCACCACCGGCACCGGCGACGGCACCCCAGATGCCCATCGCCTTGTTGCGTTCCTCGTCCCGGGTGAAGGTGACGGCCACCAGGGAGAGCGCGGCCGGCGACAGGATCGCGCCGCCGAGTCCCTGGAAGGCGCGGGCCGTGATCAGCTCACCCGAGTTGTTGGCCAGACCGCAGGCCAGCGAGGACAGGCCGAACAGGACGAGCCCGCTGAGGAAGATGCGCTTGCGTCCGAAGAGGTCGGCCGCTCTTCCGCCCATGAGGAGGAAGCCGCCGAAAGTCAGCATGTAGGCGTCGACCACCCACGGCAGACCCTTCTCGGAGAAATCGAGGTGGTCCTTGATCGCAGGTAATGCGATATTGACGATCGTGATGTCCAGGATGACGACGAACTGCGTCATGGCCAGCAGCGCGAGGACGTACCAGCGCCTGCTGTCCATGGTGGTAACGGGTTCTGACATGGTGGGCCTCGGTATTCGGATCTTCGGTTATGGAAGGTGGTACTCCCCGGCCGGGAAGGCCGGGGACCGTGCACCTGCCGGCAGTGCCGGTCAGGAGTCGAGGGGGAGGATCGGTACCGCGTCGGGGTCCTGCACGATCGTGATGTTGAAGTTGACGTGGCGGTACTTCAGGAACAGCCGCGAGAAGAGCCCGATGTACATCTCGACACCGCGTGCGGTGGTGATGTCGCCCAGGTCGACGATGCGGTCGGCCGGCCAGCCGAACTCGCCGAGGATCGCGGCGGTCTGGTCCTTGGCCTCCTGGTCGTCGCCGCTGACGAAGACCACGTGGTCGCCGGGGACGAGGCCGGGGTTGACCATCACGTTGAAGTTGATGGTGTTGAGGGTCTTCACGACCCGGCTCGCCGGGTAGCGGCGCTGGATGCGCTCGCCCAGGCTGTCGATGTTGGCGATGTCGAGGGTGGGGGGCTCGATCCGACCCGATGCGATGACGGGGTTGGCGAGGTCTATGATGATCTTGTCCGCCAGGTTGTTGGCGCCGGCGGCCTCCAGGGCCTCCATGGTGCCCAGACCTGCGGAGCAGTTGAAGACGATCTCCGCGAACGCTGCGGCATCGGCCAAGGTGCCGCCGCTGGCGCGGTCGCCGTTCTCCTTGACCCACTGCGCGACGACCGGGCTGTCGGTGTGGCGCGATCCGAGTCGCACCTCATGCCCCACTTCGACCAGCTTGGTGGCGATGGCCTTGCCGACCCATCCGGTACCCAGGACTCCGAAACGCATCTCTGCACCATCCTTCTCTCATGCTCTCTTGCCGAATAGGCGTAGGTCGCACGCCGGTCGGACACAGCGGTCGAGGATCGGACGGCCCCGTGGTTGTACAAGGGAACTGCACTCGGGGTAGTGAACCAGGATCTCCGAGCGAGCATGCGTCCGGACCGAACGTGACGTGTACTGCGTAAAGTCGGCGCCCCTACTTCATGAAGAAGAGGCCACCAGCGTCCGGCGTTCCGCGGCCGCGGTACGGCTGTCGCCGACCCTGCCGAGTACCCGGAAGCCGTGCGCCGCTGAGGCCAGAGTGACGTGGTGGTGCCAGCCGCGGAACGAGCGGCCTTCGAAGTCGAGCAGCCCGCACTCCTCGCGCAGCCGCGCCAGGTCGTACCGCGAGCGCCAGCGCAGTTTGGCCGCGCTCACCAACTCGGGCATACGGCGCGAACCCAGGTTGGTCAGCCAGTATGAGCTGGGTTCCGTGGTGCCCTCGGGCCATTCCATGAGCAGCTGCCGGGGGCGGACCAGACGTCGTACGTGCCCCTCGGCGGTCATGGCGTCGCCGGCATGCGGAACCTGCGCCGCCATGAACTGGGAACTGCGGACGTAGCTTTCGACGCCCTCGCGCCAGGCCAGAGTGGCCCGCCCGCTGTGGTGCCGGGCGGCCAGGGCGAGTTCTGCGGCGGTGCAGGGTACCTCTTGTCCGCTCACCGCGGACGCGACCCGGCCACGCGGCCGGGGACTGCGCCCGGTGACCGGGGTGCCCGGGCCTATCTCCACCAGATAGGGCAGACCGCGGGCTTCGAGCCCGCCCAGCAGCCGGCCGACCTGGGCTTCGTACTTCCAGCTGACGAGCACCGGCGCCGGCGCCAGTGCCCAGTCACGCGCCATCTCGTCGACGGCCCCCAGCACGTGCTGCCAGCGGGGGCGGTACTGCTCGGTCTCGGGGATACGTGCCGCGCTGCGCAGGGCCGGGTCGGCGTCCCAGTGCGGCGGCATCAGCAGGCGCCAGTTGACGGGCACGCTGCCGGCCTCGCTGACGAGCGAGGTCGCCAGGGCTAACTGGCAGTTGACGGTCCGTCCCTCGCTGGAGACGAACTGCCGGCCCACTCCTGCCGAGTGGGTGCCGTTCTTGGGGAACATCACCTCGTCGACCGCCCAGACCGCCGGGGGCATGGCCGAGGCCACCCACTCGGCGAGGTGGCGGCGGACGAAGGAGTAGTCCCACGGGCTCTGGCTCACGAACTGCTGCAGCTGCTGGGGCGCTTTGTGCCCCAGGACGTGCTCGGAGATCCTCGCCGGCGTCTTGCGGCCGTCGGCGTCAAGCAGGCCGCGAATGTAGACCTCACCCCAGCGCCGCTGATCCGAACGAGTGAACTGCGAGAAGAGCCGAGCACAGTATTCGGAGAGGCCGTCAGGACCCCCGGATGAAGATTGCAGGTACGCGGTCATGAGACGACAACCCCCGACTCTGCCGATAACCGGTTGATTACCTTCACTGCAATCATTTAACCACCCCTGTAAATATTTGTCAATTCCCGAGTTAACTCAGTCCACTGCTATTTGCCGGTGGGCGGGACCCCCAGGGGGAATCCCGCCCACCAGACCTGCCGGGGCGCCTCAGAGGGCGGCAGACCCCGCCATGGGCGCCAACCGATCCACGCTATAGGTCTTCACCCGCGGTTTGCCCTGCTCATCGCTGACGACCACCCAGGTCTGGTAGGCGTCGAAGCCCAGCCACTTGCTGTGCGGCTCGGGCTGGTCCCAGATGTGGGCCTGCCAGTTGACGACGACCTTGACCTCGTCGCCCGAGCCGTCGGCAAGGGGCGTCAGCTCGACGCTGACCAACTCGTGTATCTCGTCGAAGAACCGGTGGGTGACAGCCTCGTACCAGCCCTTGAACTCCTCGATGCTGCGCAGCGTCGCCTCCGGGAACTTCATCTCCAGCCCCTCGTCGACCAGGTACGGCAGCACCTGCTCGACCGGGTCGTGCCGGTCGAGTGCCTCGTACCAGGTCTTCACCAGGTCACGTACAGCCTGCTCACCCGCAGACACAGGCGGCACAACGGTTTCACTCATGACGAACCTCCACAGTCGATTCCGTCGGTACAGTGGCCAGACTGAAGTGCCCGCGCGCGGCAGGACAACGACATGGCTCAGCACTGGACGGACTGCGGCAGGTCAATCATCCCGCCTCCCCCGGCGCCGACTTGACGTAGTCCGCTCGCTGAGACGATGCGGCCCTATCGGCTCGCGGCAATCCGCATATCGTACGACGAAAAGTCACGAGGAGGATATTCCATGCGATTTCGCCTGCTGGGTCAGACCGGTCTCCGTGTGTCGGAGCTATTCCTGGGCGCTATGACGTTCGGTGAGCAGGGTGGCGTGGGTGCCTCGCCCGAAGAGAGCGGCAGGGTGCTCAACGCGTTCGCCGAGGCGGGCGGCAACTTCATCGACACCGCTATCAATTACCGGGGTGGGGCAAGCGAGACAATTCTCGGCGAACTTCTCGAAGGCCGCCGGGACCAGTTCGTGCTTTCCACCAAATACACGGTGTCACGGGACGGCAGCGACCCCAACGCGGCGGGCAACCACCGCAAGAACCTGACGCTGTCCCTTGAGACGAGCCTGCGCCGGCTGCGCACGGACTACCTCGACGTGTACTGGGTGCACATCTGGGACAAGCAGACCCCGATCGAGGAGACCATGCGGGCGCTCGACGACGCGGTGCGCTCGGGGAAGGTGCTGTACGTCGGCGTCTCCGACGTGCCGGCGTGGGTGCTGGCCCGCGCCAACACGCTTGCCGAGTGGCGTGGTTGGACCCAGTTCTCGGCCCTCCAGGTCCCCTACTCCCTGCTGAACCGGGACATCGAGCGCGAACTGCTCCCGGCGGCAGAGGCATTGGGCCTGTCGGTGGCGGCCTGGAGCCCGCTGAGCAACGGTGTGCTCTCCGGCAAGTACACCAGCGGCAACGTGGGGGCGGGTGTTCCCACCCGCATGGCGGCGAACTCGATCTCCGCCCACGACCACGCGGTCGCCTCGGTCGTCCAGAAGGTGGCCGACGAGCTGGGGAAGACGCCGGCCCAGGTGGCGATCGCCTGGACGATGCTGAAGTCCCCCGCCGTGCACCCGATCATCGGTGCGCGCCGGGTCGAGCAGCTCAAGGAGAACCTCGGCGCCCTGGACACGGTGATCCCGGACGAGCTGGTCAAGCGCCTTGAGGAGGCCACCGAGTTCAAGCTCGGCTTCCCCGGCGACTTCATCAGAGACACGTCCGCGTGGGTGATGGGCCAGGCCAACCAGCACACCGTCGCCCGCGGACCGCGCGGAGTCTGACGGCGGCACGGACGCGCGCCCGGCCCGTGGGGTGGTGGAGAGGCCCTTCCACCACCCCGGTACGGGCCGGGCGCGCGGGTTTTCAGGAGGAGACCGGGGTCTCCTCGTCGCGGTAGCCCTGGCTGACCTCGACGACGACGCCGTCCGGGTCGGTCAGCCAGACGCTGCGCCAGCCCGGGATGAAGTCGTCGAAGTGCAGCGGACCCAGGCTCACCGGCACCTGGTCGCCGATCCGGTCGAGGAAGGCGTCCAGGTCGTCGGTCTGGAAGGCCAGATGCCGCGCGGTCCCCTGGTGGGCCGGTCCGTCGCCCTCGGCCTTGGCCAGCGGCGCCTGCGTGGAGTGGAAGAGCTCCAGGTAGACGTCGCCCTTGCGCAGGAAGATGATCTCCTCCTCACCCAGCGACACGGTACGGGCGCGGGTGAAGCCGAAGAACTCGCCGTAGAAGCGCTCGGTGGTGCGCTGGTCGTGGCAGTTCAGCGCCACGTGAGACCAGACGAGAGTCATGAGTCCCCCTTGATCAGGTCCGCGGCGCGCTCGGCGATCGCGGCGATGGCGGTGTTGCAGTTGCCCGACGGCACCGACGGCATCACGCTGGCGTCGACGACCCGGAGCCCGGCGACACCGTGCACCCGCAGCTGCGGGTCGACCACGGCCAGGTCGTCGATGCCCATCCGGCACGAGCCCGCCTGGTGGTGGTAGCTGTCGGCGCGTTCGCGGACGAACCGCTCCAGCTGGCGGTCGGTCCGCACGTCGGCGCCCGGCATCAGCTCGCCCTTGAGCAGGCCCTTGAAGGCCGGCGCCGCGAAGATGTCCCGGCTGATCCTGACGGCCTGGATCAGCCGCTCGACGTCGGACCGGTCGCTGAGGTAGTTCGGGTCCACCAGCGGCTTGGCGAGCGGATCGGCGCTGGCCAGCGTCACCGAGCCGCGCGAGTTGGGCCGCACCACACCGGGCAGGATGCTCACCGCGTTGGGGTGCTGCTGGCCCACGATCACGTCGAAGGGCACGTGGACGAAGGCCAGTTGCAGGTCGGGCGCGATCAGGCCGGGCTGCGAGGTGGTGAACAGCGCCGACTCCGACAGGTTCTGCCGGCCCTGCTGCACCGGTTCCACCGTCTCGGCGATCAGGCCCACCAGGACGTGGTTGTGGAAGTTCCCGCCGACACCCGGCAGGGCCGCGGTGACGTCGATGCCCAGCGGTCGCAGCTGGTCGGGGGCGCCGATGCCGGAGAGCATCAGCAGCTTGGGCGACTCGATGGCCCCCGCGCACACCAGCACCTCGGCCCGGGCGTGGACGGTGTGCTCACCGGGCTCCCCCGGTGCCGCTCCCGCCAGCTCCCGTGCCTCGCCGACGTCGGGGAGGTCCTGCTGCCGGTAGGTCACCCCGGTGCAGCGCCCGTCCGTGATCACCAGCGACGTCGCCTGCGCACCCGTACGCACCGTCAGGTTGGGCCGGTTCAGGGCGGGTTCGAGGTAGGAGGCCAGGGCGCCCACGCGCCTGCCGTCCTTGACGTTGAGGTGGTGCCAGCCGGCGCCGATCATCTGCGGGCCGTTGAAGTCCGCGGTCCGCGGGTACCCGAGGTCGGCGCACGCCTCGATGAAGGTGGCGGACAGCGGGTTCGGGTCGTGCGCACCGGCGTTGGTGACCACCTGGGGGCCGCCCGTCCCGGTGTCGGGCCCGGTGGCGTCCTCCTGGTCCTCCATCCGCTGGAAGTACGGCAGCAGATCCCGGTACGACCAGCCGGCCGCGCCCTGGTAGGCCCAGGCGTCGAAGTCCGAGGCGTGGCCGCGCACGTGCATCATGATGTAGAGGTTGCTGGAGCCGCCGGGGATCTTGCCGCGCGGCTCGTACGTCGACCGGCCGCCCAGACCGCGCTGCGGGGTGCTCTGGTAGCCCCAGTCCACCGGGGAGCCGAGCAGGGTGAACCACAGGGGTGCGATGTCGACATTGGTCGGTATGCGGTTCCCGCCGGCCTCCAGGACCAGGACCTTCTTGTCCGGGTCCGCGCTGAGGCGGTGGGCGAGCACCGAGCCGGCTGTCCCGGCCCCCACGATGATGTAGTCGAACTCTTCCACAACCGCTCCCGTGGCCTATGAAGACGCGAAGACAGGGCGGAAGGGCACCGTGTCGTGGTAGTTGGCCATGTAGACGATGAGCCCGTCGACCACCTGGAAGTAGTTGACGACGTCCGCCTCGACGGGGGCGCCCGAGTGGGCGACCGCCGAGATGTGCGAGACGACGGCCGCGTTGTCGTCCTCGATCACGATGTGCCGCGGGACGTTCTGGAAGGAGGCGTAGAGAGCGGGGAAGCCCCGCATCATCTCGCGGAGCGTCTCGCGCCCCTCGACATGGCCCGCCAGTTGCTCGTCCATCACCTGGTCAGCGGCGAACAGGTCGGTCCAGGCGTCCCAGTCGCCCCGGTTCGCCAGTTCGTAGTAGCGCGTCACCACGTCTTTGATATCCACTGCTGCCTCCTTCTCGTGAAGCTCCGCCGGTGGTACCGGATGGGGCGGCCCGCGCGAGGCCGCTCCGGCTCCCGCGGGAGCCGGAGCAGCGCGCGGTCAGGCCGCCAGGCGCTCGTCGATCGCCTTCAGCGCGAAGACCGACCACATGAAGCGGTCCACGCTGTGCTGGTCCGCGGTGTGCACCTGGACGTCGGCGATCCGGCCGTCCCTGATGCTGTAGGTCGTCGAGGTGGGGAAGAGGTACTCCTGGCCGCTCGCCGAGGCGTGCCCCATGTGCTTCTCGACCACGGTGCCGTCGTCCAGCTCGCCGAAGTGCACGTTGTCGACGACGATGCCGGCCTTGAACAGCTCGCCGAAGAACGCCATGACCTGCGGAGCGCCCTTCATCTCACCCGAGAGCGGGTGGTGTCCGGGCATGCGCCAGGCGATGTCCGGGTGGAAGATCTCCTGCTGGATGCGGTCGAGCTGACCGGAGTTGAAGTACTCGTACATCTTGAGGACCAGATCCGTGTTCGACACTGCTGTCTCCCCTCTGGGTTCCTGCCGTCCTGGGACCGCGGCCGGACCCGGACCCGGCCACCAGGGCCGGGCCCGGCCACGGGATCACGCGAAGAACTGGTTGTACTCGGTGGTGCCGGTGCCGAAGATGGCGCCGCGGCCCTCGATGATCTTGCCCTCGCGCCAGCGCAGCACGTGGGCCACGTCGATCGACAGGGCACGGCTCGCGTCACCCGCGCGGGTGGCGGTGTTGAGGCTCAGGTCGACGCTCTGGTCGCCGCTGATGAAGACACCGGTGCGCTCCATGTTGAAGGAGTTGCCGGACAGCGCCCCGACCTCCTTCATGAAGTTCAGGAAGTCGTCCAGACCGGTCTTGGTACCCGAGATCGAGGTCTCACCGGGGACCAGCCAGGTGATGTCGGCGTCCCAGTACTCCTCGATCTTCGCCCGGTCGCCGGTCGCGAGGGCGTCGTAGGCGGCGCCCACCCGGGAGACGGTGAGCTTCTTGGCCAGCGACTCCTGCGAGATCTGCCGGCCGCCCGCGATCATCTCCTCGTTGGCGACGGAGCCGGCGATGGACCACGCGCCGGGCTTGATCTCGTCGACGATGGAGAAGATGTACGGCCGGGTGACGTCGCCGAAGATGTCGACGAGGGTGTCGGCCAGCCGGGTGGTGATCTCGGAACGCTGTTCCGCCGTGGCGAAACCCTCAAGGATGGTCGTACGGATGACAGGCATGGTTGTCGCCTTCCTCAGTAGCCAGTGGATTGCGGTGCGTTGCGCGTTGCCCTCTTCTGACCCCCGGCCGCCGGAGCGGTGAGCCGGCGGGCGGTCACTTGGCCCAGCGGTCCGGGATCGGCGCCAGGTCGTAGGCGGCCCAGAAGAAGTTGTCCGCCGCGTACTGATCGCTCAGGTAGACCTGGACCACGGCGATCCGGCCGTCGCGGATGCGGTAGTGCGTGCAGTTGAGTGCGTCCAGGCGCGCCCCGCGGGACTCGCCGTGCCCTCGGTGCACCTCGACGACCGTGTTCTCGCCCCAGGCGTCGATGCTGACCAGGTCGACCTTGATCCCGGAGGCCACCAGGCCGCCGAAGAACGCGATGACCTCGTCGGGGCCGTTCTTGACTCCGCCGACCGGGTTGCGACCCGGCAGCGTCCAGACCAGATCGGGTGCGAAGACCTCCTCCTTGAGGGCGGCGAGGTCGCCCTGGTTGAAGAGTTCGTACATTCTCTCGACGAGCGCCACATTGCGCTTTTCCTGCTCTTCGTCGCGCGGCACGGCATCTCCTCTCGGCACTGCGGGGATGGGGGACGGCGGCGGATACGGACAGGCCGCTGACCGCCATCGGCATCAGTGAAGCGGGGCCGACAGGCCCCAAGCGACGACTTGCGGTTGCCTGACGCACACTGCGGAAAGTTCGGGACGCTGCTCCCCCGCACAGCCGAGACTCGGGCGAACCCCGCGGAAAATCACCTGCCGCGGGACTGTGTCCGGACAAGGGAGTTCTCGTTATGAGCGATGAGTCTTCGCAGGCCGGAGGTACCAGGCGCAGTTGGATCAGCCTGTGCGTCGTGATGGCGGGGGCCTTCATGGCCATCCTGGACGTGGCCATCGTCAACGTCGCGATGCCGTCCGTACAGGAGGACCTGCACGCCGGCTTCGGCGCCGTCGAGCTGGTCGTCACCGCCTACACGCTGCTCTACGCGAGCTTCCTGGTGACCGGCGGGCGGCTCGGCGACCTGCTGGGGCGCAGACGGATGTTCCTCATCGGTCTGAGCGTGTTCACCGGCGCCTCCGCGCTGTGCGGCGCCGCCCCCGACGTCCATGTGCTGATCGGCGCCCGCGCCCTGCAGGGGCTCGGCGCGGCGATGCTCTACCCGCAGGTCCTGGCCATCATCCAGATCGCCTTCCCCGGCAAGGAACGCGGGCGCGCGCTGGGGGTGTTCGGCGGTGTCGTCGGCGTGGGCGCCATCGCCGGGCAGATCATCGGCGGCCTGCTGCTGGCCTGGAATCCGCTCGACCTGGGCTGGCGGCCGACCTTCCTGGTGAACGTGCCGATCGGGGTGCTGACCATCATCGCGACCTGGCTGGTGCTGCCGGCCGACACCCCGCAGGAGGACAGCTCCCACCTGGACTGGGGCGGTTCCGCGCTGTCCGCGATCACCCTGGCGATGTTCACCGTCCCGCTGCTGACCGGACGTACCGAGGGCTGGCCGGTGTGGATGCTGGTCAGCCTGGCCGCGGTCGTGCCGGCCGGCTTCTGGCTGCTGCGGCACGAGCGGCGGGTGGCCGACCGCGGCCGCACCCCGCTGATCCGCGCCGAGCTGTTCCGCAACCGGGGCTTCGCCCGCGGTGTCCCGATCGCGGCGATGTTCAGCTTCTCCTACGTCGGATTCATGATCCTGCTGGCGATCTACCTGCAGACCGGGCTGCACTTCACCCCGCTGCACGCGGCGATGGTCTACACCCCCGACGCGATCGGCTTCCTGGCCAGTTCGCTGCTCGCGGCGCGGCTGACGCCGCTGCTGGGACGGCATGTGCTGACGCTGGGCTACTCGGTGGCCGCGCTCGGGCTGCTGGCCACGGCCGCGACGGCGGCCGCGGCCGACACCGGGCTGTCCGGGTGGGAGCTGGCGCCGCCGCTGCTGGTGGCGGGGCTCGGGCAGGGCCTGGGGATGACACCGCTGATCGGCACGATCATCTCCACCCTGTCGCCCGCGCAGGCGGGGGCGGGGGCCGGCGTGGTCACCACCACCCTGCAGGTCGGCAACGCCACCGGCGTCGCGGTGCAGAGCCTGGTCTTCTTCTCGGTCCTGGGCCCCGGCGGCACCCCGCACGACTACGCATCCGCCTTCTCCCGGGTCCTCCCGCTGGCCGCCCTGGCGGTGCTGGGGGCGGCCTTCATGGTCACCCGGCTGCCGCGCAACGAGGGCGCCCGCGCCGGCAACGCCCTGCTGGGTCCGGTCTCCGGCCACACGACCGGAGTCGCGTACTCGCTCTTCCTGATGACCGGCGGCCGGGTCGGCGACCGGCAGTTCCAGGACGTCCTGGGCAAGGTCACCGAGGAGCGCCTGCACCAGGACCAGGAGGCGCCCGAGGGCCTGGGGTCCTACTGGGTCCACAACTTCCGCGTCGCGCACCAGGACGCGCCCTGGATCAGCTACCTGGCCCGCGAGGCGCTGGCGTACGGCGATCGCAGGGTTCCGCACGAGAGCGACCGCGCCGGGGTGCTCGACGCCCGGATCGCGGAGATCCGCGAGCGCCAGCGGCGCGGTTCACTGCCCGACCGGCTCGACGCCGACCTGCTGGGGCTGCTGAGTTTCGCCCTGGCCAACTACCCCCGTCTGCTTCCCCAGATCACCCGTATGACGACCGGCCTCAGTCCGCGGGACCCGCGGTTCGAGGAACGCTGGGAGGAGTTCCTGCGCCAGCTGGGAGACCTGCTGGAGCCTGCCTCCGCCCCTCACATGGGAGACCGACTGTGACAATCCACCACTCATCCTCCGACCGGCCAGGCACCCTCGCAACGGTGCCGGAGGCCGTCCTCGCCCAGACCGCGGAACGGGCCGAGGTGGTCGCCATGATCGACGGCGCCACCGGCCGCGAAGTCCCCTACGCGGAGCTGCAGATGGCCGTCGACCAGCTCGCCGTCGGCTTCGCGGAGGCAGGCGTCGCCAAGGGCGACACCGTCTGCCTGTTCACCCCCAACCACCCGGCCTACGCACCGGTGTTCTACGCGGTCAGCCGTATCGGCGCGGTGCTGGCCCCGGTCAGCGCGCAGGCCACCGTCGCGGAACTCGTCGCCCACCTGGCCCGCAACAACGTGCGCCTGCTGGTGACGTCGGAAGGGCTGCTCCCGATCGCGGCCGCGGCCGAGCGCAACCTCGGGGCGGGCCTGTCGCCGCTCAGGGAGATCTTCCTGCTCCACCCGTCCGAGAGCCGCCGGTCGCTGGTGGACCTGTTCGGCTCCACCTTCGCCGCCCCCGACGTGACCGTCGACGCGGCCACCGACACCGCGCTGATCACCCGCCGGGTGAGCCAGGGCGGCGGCGTGCAGGCCGTACGCCTCACCCACGCCGAGGTCGCGCGGGCGCTGGACGCGCTGGACGACAGCCTGCCGCTCGCGGTGGGCGAGCGGGTGCTGGCCGAGGCGCCGTGGGCCGAGACCGGCGAGAGCGAACTGCTGATGCACCACAGCATCGCCAGCGGCGCCACCACGTTCGTCCCGGACGGCTCCGACCCCGAGCCGCTGCTGGAGGCCATCGAGCAGCACGGCATCGAGACGGCGCTGCTGGCCCCCTCGACGCTGGCGGAGCTCGCCGCCGCCGCGCCGACGGCAGGGGCCGACCTGTCCTCGCTGCGCCGGGTGGTGTGCTGCGGCCCCGCGCCGGAGGACTCCACCGGGCGGACAGCGGCGCTGGGCACCGCCACCGTCAGCTACCTCGCCGCACTGGTGGCCTTACCTGAGGCGTGAGCGACGAAGGGGGCGGGTCGTCACCGACCCGCCCCCTGCACGTCCCTGAGCCGCCCCCGGGCGGCAGCCGAACCACGAAGGCCGGCCCCGCGATCCTGCGGGGCCGGCCTTCGTACGCTCAGCCCTCCGCGGCTCGCAGCAGCACGAACTCGACGGCCGCGGCCGCGCAGACCAGCAGCGCCAGTGCCGTCATCAGCACCAGGCCCGAGCAGTTGCGCAGGACGAGACCGGTCGGCACGATGGCTGCCGCGCCGGCGAAGCGTATCCACGACAGCGAGCGCGGCAGCCCCCAGCGGGACCAGACGAACGCGCCCATGTACAGGCCCGTTCCCGCGCACAGCAGCACCGCGCTGGGCGGCTCGGCCCGGCTGCGCGGGTCGGCGAGGATCAGCCGGATGCCCACCGCGACCGCGCAGATGCAGGCGAAGAGCGCGTAGTGGCCGTACGCGAGCAGCTCGCGCACCACCCGGCTGTGGTCGTGCTCGGTTCTCAGCCGGTGCGAGATGGCGCCGTGGGTGAAGTCGAAGTAGATCCACCACATGCCGGCCACCAGCAGGAAACAGCTCACCAGCGCCGCCGCGTGCCAGGTGGTGAACCGGTTGGGGATGCTCTCCGCGGAGTCCGCGAGCGCCATGCCGAGCGCCAGGATGACGACCAGCCCGAAGCGCTCGGGCAGGTGCGCGACGTCCACCTTGATGTGGCTGAGGCGCTTGCGCAGCAGCCAGGTCGTGGACAGCTCCACGGTCATCAGCGCCGTCCACGCGATCCGCTGGTGCGGTGTGGACATCAGCGAGGTGGCCACCAGCATCGGTGCGGTGAACAGCGCGGAGATGGAGAACGGGTTGAGGCGCATGGCGCCGAAGCCGTCGATCGCCCACCACAGCAGCAGCAGCCGCAGCAGCAGGTACAGCACGGCGAACAGCAGGCCGTCGCCGTCCAGCGCCATGGGCACGGCGATCGTCATCATCGAGGTGATCAGGATCATCCCGAACAGCCGCAGCCGGCGCTTGGGATGGTCGAGGTCGGTGAGGTTGGACAGGATGCCGGCGCCGACCCAGGACCACCAGAAGGGTGTGAAGACCACCCAGGCGTCCAGCAGTCCGAACCATGTGACGTCGTCGGCGAGTTCGTGGGTCACCTTGGTGATCGCGAAGACCAGCACCAGGTCGTAGAACAGCTCGACCCAGCTGACCCGCTTTCCCACGACGGGCACCGAGGCGTGCAGCGCCCGGAGCCGGTGGTTCGGGTGGGGTCTTCGCGCCAGCCGTTCGTTCGTTCCGCCTGACATGTCGTCCCTCCTGAATGCCCGGTGCGTCGGGCTGTCCGACCGAGCCGGCGCGCGCGGCGCTCAGCCGGCTTTGAGGCTTTCCGGATAGAGGAAGTAGTTGGCGGCCGACGCTGCCTGCGAGCCCTCGTGGACCGCGGCGCTCACCTGGTGCGAGTGCAGCGACGTGACGTCGCCTGCCGCGTAGACCCCGGGGACGCTGGTCTTCTGCTCCACGTCGACGGCGATGTATCCGGTGGAGGCCAGCGCCACGTCGAGCTGTACGGCGAGCCTGGTCTCGGGGGTGGCGCCCTGGATGCTGAACAGCGAGTCCAGCTCGATCCGCCGCCCGCCGCGGGTGGTCACCGCGTGCAGCTGCCCGTCCTCCCCCTCGGCGTGCAGCAACTGGTCGTGCAGCAGCGGGATGCGCGCCACCGCCAGGCGCTCGCGGTAGAGCGGGCTGAACTCCTCGTGGTGGCTGTTGGTCAGCAACTGCACCCGGGGGCTGAGGCTGCGCATCTGCAGCGCCTCGCCGGCCGCGGCGTCGGTGTGGCCGACCACCAGGATGCGCTTGCCGCGGTTCTCGTAGCCGTCGCAGGCGATGCACCAGAACATCGACCTGCCGACGTAGGGCTCCCAGCCCTCGAAGTGCGGGAAGTGGTCCAGGGTGCCGGTGGCGATGACCACGGTCCTGGCCCGCCAGGCGTCGCCCTGGCCGTGCACCGTGAAGCCCGTGTCGGCGTCGCCCTCCAGGTGGGTCACGGTGTGGTGGACGACGGAGGCCTCGGGGTAGTCGGCGAGCTGCTTCAGGCCGACGGCCCTGAGGTCGACCGTGGCGATACCGCCGGGGAAGCCCAGGTAGTTGCGGTTGACCTGGTGGTGGGTCGAGCGGCCGCGTCCGGTGTCGAACAGCAGCACCCGGCGGTTGTAGCGGGCCAGGCAGATCGCCGCGGACAGGCCCGCGGGGCCGCCGCCGATCACGGCCGCGTCTGCTTCGTGGGGTTTCGTCATGGCCGCCGCCAGCTCCTGCCGTCCCGTGCGAGCATCTCGTCCGCCTCGGCCGGCCCCCAGGAGCCGGCCGGATACTGAGCGGGGTTGCCGTGGCTGTCCCAGAAGCGCTCGACCGGGTCGAGGATCCGCCAGGACTGCTCGACCTCCTGATGCTTCGGGAAGAGGTTCGCGTCGCCGAGCAGCACGTCGAGGATCAGCCGCTCGTACGCCTCGGGGCTGGCCTCGGCGAAGGAGTCGCGGTAGTCGAAGTCCATGGTGACGTCGCGGACTTCGAGCGAGTTCCCCGGCACCTTGGAGCCGAACCGCACGGTGACGCCCTCGTCCGGCTGCACCCGCACGACCAGGGCGTTCTGCCCCAGTTCGCTGGTCGCCCCGGATTCGAACGGCAGGAAGGGCGCGGGCTTGAAGACCACCGCGATCTCGGTGACCCGGCGCCCGAGGCGCTTGCCGGTGCGCAGGTAGAACGGCACCCCGGCCCAGCGGCGGTTGTTGATCTCCAGCTTGACCGCCGCGTAGGTGTCGGTCCTGGAGGCGGGGTCGATGCCGTCCTCCTCCAGGTAGCCGGGCACCTCCTCGCCGCGCTGCCAGGCGTGGGCGTACTGCCCGCGTACCGTGTGCCTAGCGAGGTCATCGGGGAGTCGCACGGCCGAGAGCACCTTGAGCTTCTCGGCGCTGAGCGCCTCGGGGCGGAAGGAGTCGGGCTCCTCCATCGCGGTCAGCGCCAGCAGTTGCAGCAGGTGGTTCTGGATCACGTCGCGGGCCGCGCCGATGCCGTCGTAGTAGCCGGCCCGGCCGCCGATGCCGATGTCCTCGGCCATCGTGATCTGCACGTGGTCGACGTACGAGCGGTTCCAGAGCGGTTCGAACATGGTGTTGGCGAAGCGCAGCGCCAGGATGTTCTGGACCGTCTCCTTGCCCAGGTAGTGGTCGATCCTGAAGACCTCGCCCGGCGGGAAGACGTCGTGCACGATCCGGTTGAGGTCCTGCGCGCTGGCCAGGTCGTGGCCGAACGGCTTCTCGATGACCGCCCGCCGCCACGATCCGGGCGGCGGGTCGGCCAGCGAGTGCGCCTGCAGCTGCCGCAGCACCTGCGGGAAGGACCGGGGCGGCACCGACAGGTAGAAGGCGAAGTCGCCGCCCGTGCCCTGCTTCCTGCCGAGTGCCTCGATCGTCTTGCGGAGCTGCGCGAAGGCGTCGTCGTCGTCGAAGTCGCCCTGCACGAAACGGCAGTTCTCGGCGAGCCGCTGCCACACCTCGTCGCGCACCGGGGTGCGTGCGTGCTCCTTGACGGCGTCGTGGACGACCTGCGCGAAGTCCTCGTCCTTCCAGTCGCGGCGGCCGAAGCCGACCAGTGCGAAGTCGGCGGGGAGCAGGCCCCGGTTGGCCAGGTCGTAGACGGCCGGCAGCAGTTTCTTGCGGGACAGGTCACCGGTGACACCGAAGATGACCAGGCCGGACGACCCCGCGACTTCTCGCTCGCGGCGGTCGGCGGTGGCGCCCGACGGGTCGGTCGAGGACCCGTCGCGCGGTGCCGTGGGGTGGAGAGCGTCGGTCATGGGATTCCCTTCCGTGCAACGCGGTTGCCGGGGTCGTCCGGGCGCGGTCAGGTCAGGCGGTGGTGCGGGAGGGCGCTGGTCAGCGGCAGGTGTGGGTGTTGTCGAGCAGGAAGGCGTCGGTGGCGACCAGCGCCGCCGTCACCTCGGGCAGCGAGTTTCCGACGATCACGAAGTCGACGTCCAGGCCGGCCTTCGCCCGCTGGAAGAGCAGCTCGTTGATGGCCGGCTGGCAGATGTCGGTGACCTTGCACAGGTCGAACTCGACCCGGCGCGGGGCCGAGTTGAGCGCCGTCGCCAGGCTCCTGCGGAACTTGTCGAGGTTCTCGTCGTCGATGACGCCCTCGACCCGGACGCTGAGGGTGGTGTCCTCGTTGCTGGTGGAGATCCGCAGCGGCATTGCCGCGGGCTCCAGTTCGACCCGCACCCGCAGCGCCTGGTCGCTGTCGGGCAGCGTGACCGTCAGCTCCTTGGCGTCGAAGTCCTCGTGCGGCACGTCGTCGATCCACACCCGCGCGATCTCCACCGAGCCCGCGGGCAGCAGGTCGGGGGCGACCCGCAGGACGCGGTCGGCGAAGGCGCCCGGCTGCGGCTTGAAGTGCAGCGTCAGCGGCGAGGAGTTGACCAGCAGCGTGGTGTACGTCGCTGCCAGGTAGCACAGTTCGAGCGAGTGGTAGCCCGCCATCGCGTGGCTGCCCTTGAGCCGCTCGGTGCCGACCAGGTACGGGATGCCGTTGGCGAGCACGTTGAAGTAGACGGCGCCGTCGTCGTGGTCCAGGAAGAAGGCGTTGTAGAAGGCCGCGGACTCCCGCGCCAGCCGTCGGTGCTCGGGGTCGCGGGTGACGCCGGCGAGGATCAGGTAGGCGAGGATGCCCTGCTCCTGCTGCCACCACGCCTTGCGGTCGTGCCAGACCAGGCGGTGGCCGCCGGTCTCGGGGTCGGGCCGCCGCTCGACGACGTCGTACCAGCCGCCGCGGTTCTGGTCGCCGCCGACCGCCGGCATGATCTCCGCGATCCGGGAGGCGAGCCGGGCGTACTCGGGCTTGTTGACCAGGCTGTTGATCCGCGTGAGGTTCCAGGCGATCTTCAGGTTGTGGCCCACCACGGCCCGGTCCTGCTGCCAGCCCCAGGTCCGGTCGGGAGCCCAGTCCTCGTGGAAGCGCTCCTGCACGAAGGGGCTGTTGGGCTCGTCGGGGAAGTGCGCCGTGATCGAGTCGGCCGTCTCCTCCAGCAGTTCGGCGAAGTCCTGGCGGCCGGTGGCCAGATAGGCGTTGATCAGGTACGCCGGGGCGTGGTCGCCGACCGAGTTCCAGTTCTTCCGCGACCTGTTGCGGCCGAGCGAGTCCGACCGCGGGTCGAAGGTGATCGGGTCCAGGTGGGAGAAGAAGCCGCCCAGCCGGTCGTCGCGGTAGTAGCGCTGGAAGAGCGCGACGCTGCGGTCGATGTCCGACAGGATGCGCGGGTCGCCGGTGATGCGGTAGGTCTGGGTCGGGCCGGCCAGCGCGTAGATCTGCTCGTACATCGGGATCGCGTCGAAGTCGTCGCCGAACTCCGAGGCGTAGACCTTGCGCTGCCCCGAGGGGGTGATGTCGATGCCGTGGTACCAGTACACGATGCCCTCGCGCTGGTCGTCGACCCGCATGTGCTCGCGCAGGTACTCGGTGCCGGACTCGGCGGCCTCAAGGAAGCGCTCCTGCCCGGTGAGCATGTACGCGGTCGCCAGGCCGTAGACCAGCCGGGAGATGGTGTCGGTCTCCTGGCGCACGTCCTGCCCGGCCGCCTCGTCGACGTGGGTGCCGTGCAGGGTCAGCTTGGTGCGGAAGTTGCGCCAGTCGTAGGTGCCGTCGGGGAAGTGGCCGCGCAGGTAGAAGTCGGCGATCTCGCCGGCCTGCTGCACCCACCAGTCGGGGTGCTCGAAGACGTACCGCCCGCGGCTCTCCTCGGGGAAGATCAGCGAGCGGGCCTCGATCCGCTCACCGCCCTCCCACTGGTAGTGGATGCCGTAGACGAAGACGTAGCGCCCCTCCGTCAGCATGTCGCGGCTCTGCCCGCTGGTGTCGCGTGGCGGGTCGCCGAGGTTGCGCACGACCTGGGAGCTGAGCGAGTCCCCCAGGTGCACGGTGAAGAGCCTGCCGTCCGAGGTCCGCAGGCCGAACCGCTCGTTGGCGGGCTCGTACCGGGTGATGTATCCGGCGATGGTGTCGGAGTAGGTCCGCCGGGAGTCGCGGTCGTTCATCGAGGGGTGACCTCCTGTTCGGGCAGCGCGATCAGCACGACGACGCTGCGGCCTTGCGCGTGGTAGGTGTACTCGGGAACCAACGGCTCGCTGCCAGGCGGCGCGTACTCCTGACCGCCGGCGCCGGCGGTGTCCACCGCCCGCGCCCACCGGTGGTCGGGCACCTCGGGCAGCTCGAAGTCCAGTGCCTGGTCGTACATGTTGAGGATCACGTGCAGGTCCCGCGCGTCCCCGAAACCCGCGAGGGTGTAGGAGAGGACACGCGCCTCGCTGTCGTCCCACCCGGGGCGTTCCAAGGCCACTCCGTGCCAGGTCACGTCGGGAAGGCCGCGCTCGTTGCGGCGCTCGGAGAAGAACTGCGGGTTGCGCAGCGCCGGGTGCGCCTTGCGGAACTCGATCATCGCCTTGAAGAAGCCGTGGATCTCGGTCTCCTCGGCGGCCTGCTCCCAGTCCAGCCACGAGACCGGGCTGTCCTGGCAGTAGGCGTTGTTGTTGCCGAACTGGGTGTTGCGGAACTCGTCGCCGGCCAGCACCATCGGCACCCCGCGGCTGAGCAGCAGCAGCGCGGTGAGGTTCTTGATCTGCCGGACCCGCAGCGCCTCGACGACCGGATCGTCGCTGGGTCCCTCGACGCCGCAGTTCCAGCTGTGGTTCTCCGCGGCGCCGTCGGTGTTGGCCTCGCCGTTGGCCTCGTTGTGCCGGTGGTTGTAGCTCACCAGGTCGTTCAGCGAGAAGCCGTCATGGCAGGTGATGAAGTTGATGCTGTTGGTGGCCAGTTCGCCGGTGCGGTGGAACAGGTCGTGCGATCCGCCGATCCGGGTGGCGACCGTGCCGACCAGGCCGCGGTCGCCGCGCACGAAGCGCCGCATCTCGTCCCTGAAGGGTCCGTTCCACTGCGACCAGCGCCGGCCGGGGAAGCGGCCGACCTGGTAGAGGCCGCCGCCGTCCCACGGCTCGGCGATGATCTTCGTCTCGGCCAGGATGCTGGACAGCTCGATCCCCCACAGCACCGGCGGCACGTCCATCTCGTAGCCCTCGGCGCCCCGGGACAGCTCCGAGGCCAGGTCGAAGCGGAAGCCGTCGACGTGGTGCTCGGTGACCCAGTACTCCAGGCACTCGATGATGAACTTGGCCACCGCGGGGTGGTTGGCGTTGACGGCGTTGCCGCAGCCGGTGAAGTCCATGTACTGCCGCCGGTCGCCCGGCCACAGGTGGTAGAAGACCTCGTTGGCCTGGCCGCGGAAGCTGATCGTCGGACCGTGCTCGTTGCCCTCGCTGGTGTGGTTGAAGACCACGTCGAGGATGACCTCGATCCCCGCCTTGTGCAGGGCCTTGACCATGTCCCTGAACTCGGTGATGTGCGTGAAGTTGTGCGGGTCCGAGCAGTAGCCGGTGTGCGGCGCGAAGAAGCCGAACGGGTCGTAGCCCCAGTAGTTGCGCAGCGGCAGCCCGTCGGGGCCGATCCGCAGCACCTGGCGCTCGTCGAAGTCGAACACCGGCAGCAGCTCCACCGCGGTGATCCCCAGGTCCTTGAGGTACGGGATCTTCTCCACGACGCCGGAGAAGGTTCCCGGGGACGCCACCTTCGAGGTCGGCGAGGCCGTGAGGCCGCCCACGTGCATCTCGTAGATGATCGTGTCCGCCTGCGGGGTGCGCAGCGGCTGGTCGCCCTCCCAGTCGTACGCCGCGGTGTCCACCACCATGCTGCGCATCGAGTGGGCGCAGTTGTCCTCGGGCCCGAGGGCCGAGGTCCGCTCCCACAGCGAGTTGATGTTGGCGCGCGCGTACGGGTCGAGCAGCACCTTGCGCGGGTTGAACCGCGTCCCCACCTCCCGGGCGTCGTTCGGGCCGTCCACCCGGTAGGCGTAGACCTGGCCCGGGCGGGCACCTGTCACATGGCAGTGCCAGAAGTGGAAACTGCGGTGGTGTTCGGCGTCCATCGTGATCACCCGGCTGGGCTGGGCCGCGTCGTGGCTGTCGAACAGCAGCAGGTCCACGCGGGTGGCCAGCTCGGAGAAGAGCGAGAAGTTCACGCCCTCCTCGGTCACGGTGGCGCCCAGCGGCTGGGGATGGCCGGGCGTCACTGCCCCGTCTGCGCCTACGGCGGCCGTTGCGTTGAAGTCGCTCGTCGTCATGTGGTTGTCATCTCTCTGGGCCGACACGGATGGAGCAGGCAGAGGGAAGGAGCGGCAAGGCGCGGGAAGGGAGGTCCCGGAAGGGTCAGGCGACGGCCACCCGGTCGGGGTCGAGAGCCCCGAAGGTCTGCTCCCAGGTGGCGGGGGACGGGTAGGGGCTGTCGAACGCCTCGAAGGTGGTGCCGGGTGCGGTCCTGCAGCGCAGCGCCTGGACGCAGACCTCCGCCAGGTTCGCCCGTGTCAGGCTGCCCGCGGCCCGGTCGCCCTGCCGCAGCTGGACGCCGGGCGCCCCCGCGGTCTCGTCGGTCAGCCAGCCGGGGCGCACCACCGTGTACGGCAGGCCCGAGCGGCGCAGCACCTCCTCGCCGGCCAGCCGCCACGACAGCAGGCCGCCGAAGAGGTCCAGCGGGTGCCCGCGGTGGGTGACCTGGATCTGGCTCACCAGCACGACCCGCGGCTGCCGGCCGGCCGCGGCCAGCACGTTGAGCAGACCGTCGTGCATGGTCGCGCGGGGGCTGTCGGGACCCTTGTCGTCGGTGCCGGGTTCCACGCAGTAGACGACCGCGTCGACGTCGGAGAGGACCGACGCCAGCGTCGCGGGGTCGCGCACGTCCGCCCGGTGGAAGGTGGCGCCCTGCGCCACCGGGCGCACCGGCCCGGCGCGGCGGCCGACGGCCCGGACCACGTGGTGCTGCTCCACCAGGCGCTGGACCACTAATCGGCCGGTGCGACCGGTGCCGCCGATGACCGCGACGATGTTCGTCACGTGTTCCTCCTCAGTAACCGTGTGGGGCGTCGTACGAGTCATGGGTGGTGTCGTACGCGCCGGGGTCGGCGTCCTGCCCGCGGGTGTCCACATGTCAGGAGACCCAGCGCAGAACGTCGTTGGAACTGGTCAGTTCGGTGCCGTACGGCACGTGGTCGAGCGGCGGGACGGCCAGCCGCGGGTAGACGCGGACGCCTTCCAGCCGGCTGCCGGGTGACAGCCGGGCACCGTCGCCGACCGCCGTGTAGCGGTTCAGCCGGGTGGGCAGGCCTGCCTCGGACTGGACCTCGGCCATCGGCCCGATGTAGGAGTCGGTGGCCCACGCGCAGGGGCCGATCATGGCCGCGTCGCCGCAGAAGGTGCGCTCCAGACGGGCACCCTCGCGCAGGTCGGCGCCGTCGCCGATGTCGCAGTAGGCCAGCCGCACGCCCTCGCCGATCGTGACGTGCCGTCCGATCCGCACACCCTCGCCGATGTGCACGCTGCCCTCGGCGATCTTCTGCGCGAGGGTGGTGCCGGTCAGGTCGTCGGTGGTGCGCAGGCTGGTCTCGTGTATCCAGTACCGCGGCCGCTGGCTGGTGGGCTCGCCGAGCATGTTGCTGATCTGCGGGTAACGGCCGGCCAGCACGTCAGTGAGGGTGTCCAGGTAGTCCTGGACGTTGCCCAGGTCGCCGAGCGCCCGGATCGAGTGGAAGGTCACCGGCGCACCGTGCTTGACCAGCCAGGGCAGTAAGTCGCCGCCCCAGTCCAGCCGTTGGTAGGCCAGCCGGAGCAGCGGGGGGCGCCGCGCCACCGCGCGGAGCCGCCCGCAGTCGACGAGGTACATTCCGGCGTTGGTCGGCAGCCCAGGACCGGCGGTTCGCAGGGAATCGGGAAAGATCTCCCGCATGCGCGCCAGGTCGGGCTTTTCCTCGAAACTGGTGACCCATCCGTCAGGTCCCGTGACCATCACGCCGTACTTTCCGGCGATCTCCTCCGGTTCGCGTTCGACGGCGGCCACCGTGACCAGTGCGCGCCGTTCCTCGTGAACGGAGAGCATCTCCGGCAGGGAGAAATCGAAGAGCGAGTCGACGGGCAGCACCAGGGCATTGCCCTGCAGATCCCACTGCTCGACGTTGTGCAGTGTCGCGGCACCGGAGCCCACGTTGTAGCGGTCGAACCTGGGCCGCGAGTACCGCACTTCGACCCCGTGCCGCTCCCCGTGGCCCAGGACCGCCTTGATCTGGCTGCGGTTCTCCAGCCCCTGGGCGACCACGAAGAAGCGGCGGATGCCCTGCTCCCTGCACGCGTCCACGACCCACTCGATCAGGCGCCGGCCCGCCAGCGGGATCAGCGCCTTGCTGCGGATGTGGTCTGCGGACTCCAAGGTGATCGGTTTGGCCCGTTCGCCCCGCCCGCCGGCAAGGATGATGCCGACGGTCTCCTTCACATCCCGCACCATGACGCCCCCTTCGTCGCTGCGTTGTCGAATGCGATGTAACGTGCTCTGTCAATTCCTGTCAACCACGGTCCTGGGGGCCTGACCGGGGCAGCACGCCGGCCGCCCGACCCCAAAGGGGCGCGGGCCTGCGATGTTGCGCGGGCCGCGGGCGCGGCCCCGGCAGTCAGTTCGCCGGCGGTACCCCTGCAAGTAGCGGCCCCTCAGCACCCCCGCGACCGGGGGCTCCCGCGGCGACTCCGCAGGCCGGCCCGGCCGCGGACAGGGCGGCGGAGCGCGTGCGTACGGCCGGGCAGCTCCGCGTCCGAATTCCGCCAGCACGACCGAGGCCAATCAGCGCCTTTTCGGCATTCCTCACCATCACGCACACAAACACAAATATCAACATCAGGTCGGTGCATACCGCACCACCGCGGCCTCAATTGCCAATTGTTGCCCGCTGGCGCGACAAAAGGGATGGCTACTTGGGATTCTGCAAACTTGTCAGGTACGCACCCCGCGTGATGGCTGGCCTGCGCAGCGTCCTCAAGTGGCGTTCAACCTCGCCTCATACGTCCCACACGATGAAAGTTTTCACACAGCCGAAAGCGGAACGTGCAATTCCAGGGAACACTGCGAAGCCCATAATTGGTACCTTCGTCGAAGCGGTCGACATCGGGACCCGAACACTATGAACTGACGGACGCAACGGGGGAGCTGCATTCAGTGAACTCTGCCAAACGAATGGTGTTCTTCGATCTGGATCATTCCGCACTCTCATTGGACGCGCAGGAACTACTGCACACGGCCATCGACCACCACCGCAGCCAGGGAGACTTCCTCGTAGCGATCAGCCGGCTGACCCAGCCCATCCCCCTCGGTATGGACCTCGCCATCTCCCACTACGCCGCGGACGACGAGAGACCCGCGTGCATCTGCCCTGGCGCAGCGAAGACCCTGGCCGTCGTCGAAGCCATCCTCGGCACCGGTGCCGATCCCTCCCAGTGCTTCGTCTACTCCGAGCCCTGCAGCGGCGGCCGTTTACTCACCATCGTCGGCAATCCGCGCGTCCTGCCGTGCTGCCCCACGGGTGTCGAGCAGGCCCGCCGCAGAGGCTGGCGCTGCATCAGGGCCATCACCGACGGGGCCGCGGGCGGCGCACTCGGAGGCGGAGGCGGACTTGCCGAGCTGACCTGAGCAGAAGGACCCGGGATCGGGCCGCCCGGGGGACTCGCACCCCCCGGGCGCTCGGGTCACCCGTGCCGTCAGCACTGCCCCGAGGCCAGCAGCGCCACGGCGGGCAGCGCTATCAGGCCGTCCGGCGCCAACCGCTCGGCCGCCAGCCGGTCGTAGGCGGACTTGACCCTGGCGAACATCTCGGGCGTCTGCCCGGTCACCACCAGGCCGATGCCTGCCACCCCGCCGGCCGGCCCCGACCACCAGACCTCCGGGTCCTCCCGGTGCGTCCAGGCGACCTCGCCGCTGTCCACCCCGGCCCAGCCGGCCTGCTCCAGCAGCCCGCGCAGGCCTTCCGCGGTCCTGGCGAAGTCCACCGGGGCGGGGTACACCGGGCGTTCCACGCCGGCCTCGTCCAGCGCCAGGTTGAACAGCGACATCGCCTCGTTGCCGGTGCCGTGCCAGATCGTCACCGCGAGCCGCCCCCCGGGGCGGACCACCCGGCGCAGCTCGACCAGCGCCGCCTGCTGGTCCTCCACGTGGTTGACCACGAAGTTGGCGACGACGGCGTCGAACGAGCCGTCAGCGAAGGGGAGCCGGGGCAGTACCGCGTGCCGGACCTCCGCCCCGGGCGCGTTCGCGGCCGCCAGCGCGACCATGCTCGGCTCGGCGTCCACCGCCACGACCTCCGCGCCGCGCGCCAGCGCCGCAGCCGCGACCGTGCCGGGACCGGTGCCGACGTCCAGCACCCGCGTGCCGGCCCCTACCGCGGCCGCGTCCAGCAGCGCCCCGGCCGTCGCCGCGCACAGGGCCGCGAAGCTCCCCGCGTACGCGTCGGCCGCGCCCGCCCACATGTGCCGCTCGTGCGTGTCGAACTCGCCGGCCATGGCCCCGCCCCCTGTGTCGGCTCCTGCTTGCCGCAAGCCTAGGCAGCGGTCGCCGGCGGGACGAGCCCGGGTCAGCGCTCCCGTCCGCGCGGCTTCAGCGGCGTGGGCGGCAGCGCGGGGGCGTGCAGCCGGGGGCCGTCGTAGCCGTGCACCTCGCCGAAGCGGGTGGCGCCGTCCTCCCACTCGGTGCGGGCCTGCGCGATCTCCTCGCCCGAACGCCCCACGTAGTTCCACCACATGACGATGCGTTCCGCGAACGGCTCGCCGCCCAGCAGCATCAGGGAGCTGTTGACGCCGGCGCGCAGCCGCAGTTCGGTGCGGCCGCAGCCGAGGTAGAGCATGGAGCCGGGCGACAGGCGGACGCCGTCGGCCTCGGCCTCGCCGGACATCGACATGACCGCGTACTCGAAGTCGCCCTGCAGCGGGAGCCGGGTGTCGGTGCCCTCGGCGAGAGTGAGGTCGGCGCCCGCGATGGGGGTGTAGGCGGTGCCCGGGGAGACCGCGCCGTCCAGCTCGCCGAGGATGACCCGGGCGTGCAGTCCGCCGCCGCCGGTGACGGTGGGCAGCTCCGCGTGGTGCTCGAAGGCCGGGAGGACGTCGCGGTGGGTGTCGGGGAGCGCGACCCACAGCTGGGCGCCGTGCAGGTAGCGGGCGTGGTCGCGGGGCGACTCCTCGGAGTGCGAGATGCCGCGGCCGGCGGTCATCAGGCCCAGTTCGCGGGGCCGTACGGTCTGCTTGCTGCCGAGGCTGTCGCGGTGCAGCACCTCGCCCTCGTGCAGCCAGCTCACCGTCTGCAGGCCGGTGTGCGGGTGCGGTGGGACCTGCATGCCGGGCTCGTCCGCGATGTCGTCGGGGCCGTAGTGGTCGACGAAGCACCAGGCGCCGACCATCCGCCGGCCAAGGTTGGGGAGCAGCCGCCGTACCTGCGTGCTCTCGCCGAGGGTCACGGTGCGGGCGGTGAGCAGTTCACGGACCGGGGCGGCGGACACGTCCTGGCGGCCACCGCAGACGGTGGCCGCCGGCTTCACATCGAGATTGCTCATGCCCCGATCATGCCCCCACCCCGCGCCGGCGGGCTGCAGCGGCCAGGTGGCGTCACTCGTCGGGCAGCTGGGCGTACGGGCCGCGGGTCAGGTCGACGAGGTGCTCGGGGATGTCGGCGAGGCACCCGCGCAGCCGTTCGCCGAGCGCCTTGGCCTGCGGGTCGGCGCTGGTGGACGCGGCGACGCCCTCGCCGAGCAGGCCGTGGACCACGAGGTTGACGGCTCGCAGGTTGGGCATCTCGTAGCGGCTGACGGGCAGTTTCGCGCTCTCCGGCAGCAGCGCCCGCAGCCGCGGTACGTCCAGGTAGTCGCGCAGCCACAGGTACGTCCTGTCGTCGCGCGCCCACACCCCGACGTTGGCGTCGCCGCCCTTGTCGCCGGAGCGGGCGCCCAGCAGGGTGCCCAGCGGCAGCCTGACGGTCCTGGCGAGCGCGGGGTCGTACGGCTCGGGCCTGCCGGTGCGCGGCGGTGCGCTGTCGGGCACGGCGGCGAGCGGCGGCTGCGGCTCGGGCGGTACGGCGTCGTCGCCGGGCGGGGCGGGCAGGGCGGCGGGCGAGCCGGGGTGGGCGGCGGGCGGGCGCGGCACGGGCAGCCGGGTGCCGTCGGGGAGGACGGTGACCGCGGCGACCTCGTCCGCGGGGACCAGCGCGGGCCAGTAGACGCCGTATTCGGTCGGCCGCGCGGTGGCGTGCTCCAGGTGGAGGCCGGGGTAGCCGGCCAGCGCGGATCCGGCGACGGCGGTGAAGAAGCCGCGGCCGACCACCTCGGGGTCGGGATCCTTGACGGTGAGGGTCAGCCGGTCGCAGGCGCCGCCGTGCTCGCGCCGCAGGTCGTAGGCGGCGAAGCCGGCGGGGCCGCCGGTGGCGTCGCGCAGGGTGGCCTCGGCGAAGTCGGCCTTGGCGTCGAGGTCCAGGCCGGTCAGCACGAAGGTGGCCGCGTTGCGGTAGCCGCCGCGGTGGTTGAGGCACACCTTGAGGTCGGCGGGCGCGGGTTCGCCGATGACCCGGCCGACCGCGACCCGGTCGGGTCCCTGCTGGGCGAGCCGTACGGTGTCGAAGCGGGCGACGACGTCGGCGTTGAGGTAGCGCGGCCGGCCGATCTCGTAGAGCAGCTGGGCGGTGACGGTGCCGACGGTGACCGCGCCGCCGGTGCCGGGGTGCTTGGTGATCACGCTGGAGCCGTCGGCGGCGACCTCGGCGATCGGGAAGCCGGGGTGGACGGGGTCGGGTATCTCGGTGAAGAACGAGTAGTTGCCGCCGGTGGCCTGGGTGCCGCATTCGATGATGTGGCCCGCCGTGACCGCGCCGGCCAGCGCGTCCCAGTCGTCGAGCGCCCACTCGTGTGCCCAGGCGGCGGGGCCGACGACCAGTGCGGCGTCGGTGACCCGGCCGCAGACGACCACGTCGGCGCCGGCGCGCAGGGCCTCGGTGATGCCCCAGCCGCCGAGGTAGGCGTTGGCGGTGAGCACCTGCACCCCGGAGCCGGCCAGCGGGCGGCCGGTGGCCAGGTGGGCGAAGTCGTGGCCGCGGGCCTGGAGTTCGGGCAGCCGGTCGATGAGGTCGTCGCCCTCGACGTGGGCGACGCGGGGGTGCAGGCCGGCGAGCGCGGCCAGCTCGCGGAGCTTGCCCGCCAGGCCCGCCGGGTTGAGGCCGCCGGCGTTGACCACGACCTTGATGCCGCGCTCGAGGCAGGTGCCGAGGACGTCGCGCATCTGGGCGAGGAAGGACAGGGCGTAGCCGGTCTCCGGGTCGCGCTGCCTGGCCTTCCACAGCAGCAGCATGGTCAGTTCCGCGAGGTAGTCGCCGGTCAGGACGTCGATCGGGCCGCCCTCGACCATCTCGCGGGCGGCCGAGAGCCGGTCGCCGTAGTAGCCGGAGCAGTTCGCGATCCGCAGGGGTTCCCGCCGTTCGGTCAACCGTCTCTCCCGTCACTCCGGTCCCGGGTCACCGATGCGGACGATCATCCTTGCCGCGGTTCGCGGTACGCAAGACCGCGCGAGCGCCGATGGTGCCGCGGGTGGTTGAATCGTCCTATGAGCGAAGGCGATTCGGCGGGCGGGCTGTCCGCCGACGAGATCATCGATGTCGTCGACGAGCAGGACCAGGTGGTCGGGCAGGTGCGGCGCGCGGAGGCGTACGCCCGCGGGCTGCGGCACCGGGCGGCGTTCGTCCTGGTGCGGGACGGCGCGGGCCGGATCTTCGTGCACCGGCGCACCGCGGAGAAGCTCGTCTTCCCCTCCCTCTACGACCTGTTCGTCGGCGGCGTGCTCGGCGCCGGCGAGTCCTACGACGAGGCCGCGCTGCGCGAGGCCGAGGAGGAGCTAGGGGTCAGCGGGCTGCCGGAGCCGGAGCCGCTCTTCCGCTTCCTGTACGACGACGGCCCGCACACCTGGTGGTCCGCCGTCTACCAGGTGCGCTGCGACCTGCCGGTGTCGCCGCAGCCCTCGGAGGTCGCCTGGCACGGCTTCCTCACCGAGGAGGAGCTGGCGCAGCGCCTCGACCAGTGGCAGTGGGTGCCCGACGGCCTTGAGGCCTACCGGCGGCTGCTCGCCCGGCCGTGACCGGGAGCGCGACGGCGGGCCGCGTTCAGCCAAGGAGCAGGAAGCCGGCGAGGACGGACACCGCGTTGGCGGCCGCCGATGCGGCGTAGGGCGGCGGGCCTGGCAGCCGCAGGGCGCGGGAGAGCAGCAGGCCCTCGACCAGGACCACCGCGGACTCGGCGGCCGCGAAGGCGTACCAGTAACCGCCGCCCGGTACATGGCGCAGGAACCACCACAGCGGGGGGTGCGTCACACAGTTGACCATGACGGCGGCGAAGGCGGTGCGGCCCGGTGCGGCGGCGGACGCCATGGCGAGCGCCGCCACGTAGACGGGCACCTCGGTCACGACGGTGAGGGCGAGGGCCGCGGGGTGGGGCACGGCGGGATCGTGTCACGGGGAGGGAAGCCATGGCCAGTGCGGTCGGCTCCGATGTGACGGCAGGCGGCGCCTTCGGCAGGCGGCGGCCCGGCGGGATCGGCAAGGGCGCGGGCAGCGGCGTCGGAAGGGTGGGGAACGGCCCGGTCGCGGGCTTCGTCCTGCTCACCGCCGTCGTCCTCGCCCTGTCGCTGCGGATGCCCGCGGGCACCGCCGTGGTGGGTCTTGCGGCGCTGGGAATCCTGCACAATGTGCTGGAACTGCGGTACATGGCGGGGCGTTTCGAGCAGGTGCTGCACGGCCCCTTCCTGCGGCTGCTGGCCGCGCTGATCACCGGCATCGTGCTGTGCCGGGTGCTGCCGGCCGGCACCGCCACCAGGGACGGCGAGATCCTGCTCGCGTACGGCCTGCTGGCCGCGGCATGCGTGTACGCGTTGCGCCGGCGTCCCGTGGCGCTGGCCGCGGCGGGCGCGGTGATCGCGGCGGCGGCCACCGCGTCGCTGAGCTTCCCCGACTACCACTTCGTGGTGCTCACCCATCTGCACAACGTGGTGCCGCTGCTCTTCCTGTGGGAGTGGTCGCGGGAGATGCGGCGCGGCCGCCGGGCCTTCCGCGCGGTGCAGATCGGCTGGGTGCTGGTGGTCCCGGCCCTGATCCTGTCCGGCGCTCTCGACGGCCTGATGGGCTCGGGCTCGGGGTGGACGCGGCGGCTGTCGGCGTCGTACACCCCGCCGGCCTGGCAGCACACCGACGCGGGCCTGCGCTTCGTGACCGTGTTCGCCTTCATGGCGCTGATGCACTACCTGGTGTGGGTGTGGTTCATGCCGCGCTACGCCCCGGACGCCACCGCGGCCTTCGAGCGGCGGGTGCCCGTGCTGAACGCCCGCCGGGCGTGGGCACTGGGCCTGGGCGCGGGCGCGGCCCTCGCGGCGCTGTTCGCCAGCGACTACGACCAGGGCACCTCGGTCTACTCCGCGCTGGCCGGCTACCACGCCTACCTGGAATTCCCCGTCCTGCTCATGCTCGTCCTGGGGATGGGTCCCCAGTCCACCACCGGAGGCACCGCGTGACCGCGATCCGCAGCACCGCCCTGCTCGCCGACATCGCGCCCCAACACGAGGGCTCCGGCAACCACACCGCGCTGGTGGTGGTGTCCGTGGTGCTGGCCGTCGCGGTGGTGGTGCTGGTCTACGCGGCGATGCAGCGCCGCAAGTGAGCCCGCGCGGGGCCCGCGGGTGGGGGTGCGGGGCAGCGCATAGTGTGGACGGGTGAGCGTATTCGACCAGCTGGGCGCCGGCCGGGACGCGGTGCGGCTGTGGTTCGCGCCGGCCCGGGTCCAGGACGAGGGCGAGACGCCGGACTACCGGTTCTCCCTCGCCAACGAGCGGACCTTCCTGGCCTGGATCCGCACCGCGCTCGCGCTGATCGGCGGCGGCTTCGCCGTGGACCAGTTCCTCACCGACCACCTGACGCACTGGGCGCGGGTGGCGCTGGCCCTCGCGCTGCTGGCCGGGGGTGTGGCCTGCACACTGCGGGCGGTCAACCACTGGGTGCGCTGCGAGCGGGCCATGCGGCGCGGCGCGGACCTGCCGGTGTCCCGCTTCCCATCGGTGCTCGCGCTGCTGGTGGCGGTGATCGCGGTGGCGATGGTCCTGGTGGTGCTCTTCGGCTGGGCCGGGTGACGGCGCGGTGACGACGGTGCGCAGGCCGGCCGAGAGCGACCGGGACCCCGGGCTGCAGCCGGAGCGCACCCGGCTGGCGTGGCGGCGGACGACCCTGTCGTGCGCGGTGACCGCGGTGCTGGCCGGGCGGCAGGTGCTGCACAGCGGCGGCGCGTCCGCGGCCCTGGCGGCGAGCCTGGCCGCGCTGGTCTTCCTGGTGTTCCTGTGGCTCGCGCACCGCCGGATGCTCCAGCTCGGGGCGCCGCGGCCAGTGCTGCTGCCGGCCCGCTCCGCGCTGGCGGTGGTGGCGTGCATGGTCGCGCTCGCGGTCTTCGGGGCCGCGGTGGTGTGGTGACCCGCCGGGGCCGCCGGGCGCGCTGAGCGGTCCCGCACAACGGTCGGGCCGGGGCGCCCGGCGGCGGGGTCAGGGCGCCAGGATGTCCAGCTCGCGCAGCGCGCCCACGCAGACCTCCCGCATCAGGTCCTCGGCGGCGCGCGCGTCCCTGGCGCGTACCGCCTCGGCGATCCTGACGTGCAGGGTGACGGCGGCCGGGTCGGGCGCGGTGAACATCACGTGGTGCTCGGTGCGCCCGGTCAGCACCTCGGCGACCACGTCGCCGAGCCGGGCGAACATCTCGTTGCCCGACGCCTCCAGCATCACCCGGTGGAAGGCGATGTCGTGGACGAGGTACGCCGCCAGGTCGGCGGCCCGGCCGGCGGCGGCCATCTCGGCGGCCAGCACGGTCAGTTCGCGGCACTGGGCGGGAGTGGCGGCGGCCGCGGCCAGCCCGGCGGCGACCGGCTCCACCGCGGTCCGCAGCATGGTCAGCGAGCGCAGCTGGCGTGAGCGGTCGGCGCCCGCGAGCCGCCAGCGGATGACGGCCGGGTCGAAGACGTTCCACTCCTCGGTGCGGCGCACCGTGATGCCGACCCGGCGCCTGGTCTCCACCAGATGCATCGCTTCGAGCACCCTGACGGCCTCGCGGACGACCGTACGGGAGACGCCGTAGCGGCCCTCCAGTTCGTCGATACGCAGAACCGTGCCGGGCGGGTAGGCGCCCGAGGCGATGGCCGGGCCGAGTTCGGCCAGGACCCGGGAGTGCAGGCCGCCGCCTTCGTCCTGCCCGTCCCGCCGGGATTCCTGCTGTGGCATGACCACAGCCTAAGCGGCGGCACTGTCATATGACTTTTGTGTCACAGCTACTTGAATAAGTAGTACTTAAGGTGTTCAGTGGTCGCTACACGCACCGCAGGACGCGGCACGCGGCACATACGTATGACGTGGAGGCACACGCAATGACGCCTGGACCGGCACCGCGGCCGGTGATCGTGGTCATGGGAGTGTCGGGTTCCGGCAAGTCGACCGTCGGCGGGCTGCTGGCCGAGCGGCTCGGGGTGCCCTACGCCGAGGCCGACGACTTCCACCCGCCGGCCAACATCGCCAAGATGTCGGCCGGCCACCCGCTGGACGACGCCGACCGGGCGCCGTGGCTCGACGCCATAGCCGCCTGGATCGCCGGGCGCGGCGACCGGGGCGGCGTCGTCAGCTGCTCCGCGCTGCGCCGCCGCTACCGCGACCGGCTGCGGGCCGACGCGCCCTCGGTCTTCTTCCTCCACCTGGACGGCCCCCCGGAGCTGATCGCCGCCCGGCTGGCCGCCAGGATGCAGCACTTCATGCCGTCGGGGCTGCTCGCCTCGCAGTTCGACGCGCTCGAACCGCTGGACCCCGACGAGGCCGGCGCGGTCGTCCCGATCGACGGCGGCCCGCAGCAGATCACCGAACGCGCGCTGGCCGCACTCCCCCGCTGACCCGGCGCCACCCCCCTCATCACCCGTACCCCCGTCCCCCCTTGGAGCACCTGTGTCCGCACTCAGCGTCGAGCTGCTGGCCGCCGCCACGCCACCGCCGATAGCCGACGCCGGGAACACCCGGCTCGCGCTGGCGGCGCTCGCCGGCATCGCCGTCATCGTCCTGCTCATCACCCGCTGGAAGGTGCACGCCTTCCTCGCCCTGACCATCGGCTCCGGCGTGCTCGGCACCGTCGCCGGCGCCCCGCTGGCCAAGACCGTCGCCAGCTACTCCACCGGGCTCGGCTCGACGGTGGCGGGCGTCGGCACGCTGATCGCGCTGGGCGCGATCCTCGGCAAGCTGCTCGCCGACTCCGGCGGCGCCGACCAGATCGTCGACACCATCCTGGCCAGGACCAGCGAGAAGCGGCTGCCGTGGGCGATGGCCCTGATCGCGGGCCTGGTCGGGCTGCCGCTGTTCTTCGAGATCGGCATCGTCATCCTGATCCCGGTGGTGCTGCTGGTCGCCCGGCGCAGCGGCCAGTCGCTGATCAGGATCGGCATCCCCGCGCTGGCCGGCCTGTCGGTGATGCACGGTCTGGTGCCGCCGCATCCGGGGCCGCTGGCCGCGATCGGCGCGATCCACGCGGACATGGGCATCACCCTCGCGCTCGGCGTGCTGGTGGCGCTGCCCACCCTGGCGATCGCCGGACCGCTGTTCGGCAGGGTCGCGGCGGGCTGGGTGGACGTGGCACCGCCGGAGCGGATGACGCCGGCCCGCGCCTCCGACGAGCTGGACCGGCGGCCGAGCTTCGCCGCCACGGTCTGCACGATGCTGCTGCCGGTGGTGCTGATGCTGGCCAAGGCGCTGGCCGACGTGATCATCGACGACCAGAGCAGCCTGGCGTACCGGGTCTTCGACGTCATCGGCACCCCGCTGATCGCGCTGCTGGCCGCGGTGATGGTGGCGATGTTCACCCTCGGCCGGGCCGCGGGCTTCACCAAGGACCGGATCTCCTCGACGGTGGACTCCTCGCTCGGGCCGATCGCCGGCATCCTGCTGATCGTCGGCGCGGGCGGCGGCTTCAAGCAGACGCTGATCGACTGCGGCGTCGGGCAGATGATCCTGGACTGGTCCAAGGACTGGCACATCTCCGCGCTGTTTCTCGCCTGGCTGATCGCGGTGCTGATCAGGGTCGCGACGGGTTCCGCGACGGTGGCGATCATCTCGGCCGCCGGCCTGGTCGCACCGCTGGCCGAGGGCATGTCGTCCACGCACACCGCGCTGCTGGTGCTGTCGGTCGGCGCCGGGTCGCTGTTCTTCTCGCACGTCAACGACGCCGGCTTCTGGCTGGTGAAGGAGTACTTCGGGATGGACGTCCCGCAGACGCTCAAGACGTGGTCGGTGATGGAGACGGTCATCTCGGTGGTGGCGCTCGGCTTCGTGATGCTGCTGTCGCTGGTGATGTGACGCGCCCGCACATGCGTGAGGGGCGGCGGGCCGTAGCGGCCCGCCGCCCCTCGGCGCGCGTCACCGGCCGGTCACCAGCGCGGTACGGCCGGGGTGCGCCAGTCGGGATCGGCCTTGCGCATCGCGGCGGCGTCGTCGCGGTCGCGCATCGTGCCGTCGTCGTCCAGCCAGCGCTGGTGCAGCGCCTTGAGGGCGTCCCGGTCCAGCTCCACGCCGAGCCCGGGCAGGTCGCAGACGGTCAGGGCGCCGCCGGTGAAGACATGGCGCTCGGTGATGACGTCCTCGGTCTGCCAGGGGTAGTGCGAGTCGCAGGCGAAGTCCAGGTTGGGCACGGTGGCCGCGACATGGGTCATCGCGGCCAGGCTGATGCCCAGGTGGGTGTTGGAGTGCATCGACAGGCCGACGCCGAAGGTGCGGCAGATCGCGGCGAGCTGCTGGGTGTTGCGCAGGCCGCCCCAGTAGTGGTGGTCGGAGAGCACCACCTGGACGGCGTCGCGCGCGAAGGCCTCCTTGATCTCCTGGAAGGTCGTCACGCACATGTTGGTGGCCAGCGGCACCGCGGTGCCCTCGGAGACCTGGGCCATCCGGCCGGTGCCGCTGGCCGGGTCCTCCAGGTACTCCAGCACCCCGCCCAGCTCGCGGGCGACCCGCAGCGAGGTCTCCACCGACCAGGCGCCGTTCGGGTCGAGCCGCAGCGGTCTGCCGGGGAAGGCGTCGGCCAGCGCGCGGACGGCGGCGATCTCCTGCTCGGGCGGGAAGACGCCGCCCTTGAGCTTGAAGGAGCCGAAGCCGTAGCGGTCGGCGAAGCGGCGGGCCTGGGCGACCACGCCCGCCGGGTCCAGCGCGGCGCCCCAGTCGTCGGGCTCGCCCTGGCCCTGGGGGTGTTCGGCGAGCCGGTAGAAGAGGTAGGCGCTGTAGTCGACCGCGTCGCGGACCTTGCCGCCGAGCAGCGCGTGGACCGGCAGGCCCAGCTGCTTGCCGAGCGCGTCGAGGCAGGCCACCTCGAAGCCGGAGATCACCGACAGGCGCAGCTTGTCCGCGGTCTGCACCCCGCGCAGCCCGCCGACGTCGACGGAGTCCGACACGTCGGCCGGGTCGCCGCAGACCTGCTCCGCCAAGGTGAAGAGCCCGTTCAGATCGGTGACCCGGTGCCCGGGCAGCGCCTCGGCCAGGGGTGCGGCGAGGTCCAGATAGCGGGTGTCGCCGTACGTCTCACCCACTCCGGACGTACCGTCGGCGGTGACGACCTCGATGATGAGCCGGGGGGTGTAGGGCTGGTGGACGCCCTGGGTGTTGAGCAGCGGCGGGTCGGCGATGAGGATGGGGGTCAGCCGCACCTCGGCGACGGTGAACGCGTCGGAAGGACCCACCGGGTCCACTGTTTGCATATATGAATTACGTTCACCCATAAGACCGGAGCCTAGGTGCGACACCCCTGGCCCGTCAACGCGGACGGCGGCGCCGACCGGGGAACTGGACGGCATACCGACCAGTCGGTACGATTCGCGTATGAGTGAAACCGACAGTCCCAGGGGCCTGGACCTGGACCGGCTACGCCGCCATCTGGACCGGGAGCGCCCCGGTCTCGCGGCCGGCGAGCTGCGGGCCACGCTGATCCAGGGCGGGCGCTCCAACCTCACCTACCGGGTCACCGACGGCAGCTCCACCTGGGTGGTGCGCCGCCCGCCGCTCGGCCATGTGCTGGCCACCGCGCACGACATGGGCCGCGAGCACCGGGTGATCAGCGCCCTGGCCCCGACCCCCGTCCCCGTGCCGGGCACGGTGCTGCTCTGCGAGGACCCCGAGGTCATCGGCGCCCCCTTCTACGTGATGGACTTCGTCGAGGGCACGCCCTACCGCGGCGAGGACCAGCTCGTCGCGCTGGGACCCGAGCGGACCAGGGCGGTCGCGCTGACCCTGGTCGACACCCTGGTGGACCTGCACGCGGTGGACCCCGGATCGGTCGGGCTCGCCGACTTCGGACGGCCCGAGGGCTTCCTCGACCGGCAGCTGCGGCGCTGGGGCAAGCAGCTCGACGCCTCGCGCAGCCGCGAGCTGCCCGGCATCGACGAGCTGCACGCCGCCCTGGGCCGGGCGCTGCCCCAGTCCCCCGCCCCGACCGTCGTGCACGGCGACTACCGGCTCGACAACGTCCTCTTCGACGACGCCGACCGGCTCACCGCCGTCCTGGACTGGGAGATGTCCACCCTCGGCGACCCGCTCACCGACATCGGGCTGCTGGTCATGTACGGCGAGCAGCACGACATCCCCGGCTTCCCCGTCCCCACCGCGGGCGGCGCCCCGGGACACCCCCGCGCGCAGGAGCTCGTCGAGCGGTACGCGGCCCGGTCCGGCCGCGACGTCTCGGCCGTCGACTGGTACACCGCGTTCGCGTACTTCAAGATCGCGGTGATCCTCGAAGGCATCCACTACCGCTGGACCCTCGGCCAGACCCTCGGCGGCGGGTTCGACCGGATCGGCGCCGTCGTCCCGCTCTTCATCGAGCGCGGACTCCGCAAACTCCAGGACCACGCCCGCGACCGGGCCGCATCGCACCAGGAGGACTGAGCACGATGGACTTCGCCTTCGACACCCGTACCGAGGAGCTGCGGTCCAGGCTGGCCGCCTTCCTCGACGAGCACGTCTTCCCGGCCGAGGCCGTCTTCGCCGAGCAGCACGAGCAGGCGGGTCCCGACGCGCACTGGTCCGTACCGCCGGTCGTCGCCGGGCTCAAGGCCGAGGCCAGGCGGCAGGGCCTGTGGAACCTCTTCCTGCCCGGCGAGCACGGCGCCGGGCTGACCAACCTGCAGTACGCCCCGCTCGCCGAACTCACCGGCCGCAGCCCCTTCCTGGCCCCCACCGCCCTCAACTGCGCCGCCCCCGACACCGGGAACATGGAGGTGCTCGCCGAGTTCGGCACCCCCGCCCAGCGCAAGGAGTGGCTGGAGCCGCTGCTCGCCGGCGAGATCCGCTCGGCCTTCGCCATGACCGAGCCCGACGTCGCCTCCTCCGACGCCACCAACATCGAGACCCGGATCGAACGCGACGGGGACTCCTACGTCGTCAACGGCCGCAAGTGGTACATCTCCGGGGCGATGAACCCCGACTGCGCCGTCTTCATCGTCATGGGCAAGACCGACCCGGGCGCCGAGCGGCACCGCCAGCAGAGCCAGATCCTGGTGCCGCGGGACACCCCGGGCGTGGAAGTGCGCCGCGGCATGCGACTGTTCGGCTACGACGACGCCGACCACGGCGGGCACGCGGAGGTCGTCTTCCGCGACGTCCGGGTGCCGGCGGAGAACCTGATCGGCGAGGAGGGCGGCGGCTTCGCCATCGCCCAGGCCCGGCTCGGCCCCGGCCGCATCCACCACTGCATGCGGCTCATCGGCATGGCCGAGCGCGCCCTGGAACTGATGTGCCGCCGCGCCAACGCCCGGGTCGCCTTCGGCAAGCCGCTCGCCGCGCAGGGCGTGGTGCAGGAGTGGATCGCCGATTCGCGGGTCGAGATCGAGCAGCTGCGGCTGCTGGTGCTGAAGACGGCGTGGCTGATGGACACGGTGGGCAACCAGGGTGCGCACACGGAGATCCAGGCGATCAAGATCGCCACGCCGGCGGGGGTGCAGCGGATCATCGACCGCGCGATCCAGGCGCACGGCGCCGGCGGGGTCTCCCAGGACTTCCCCCTGGCCCGCCTGTGGTCCGGAGCGAGGAGCCTGCGGCTCGCTGATGGGCCGGACGAGGTGCACCGCCGCTCACTCGCTCGCCGCGAGCTCGCTCGTTACGCCTAGTGCCCCATGCGGCCCGCCCGGGACTGTCCCCCGGTGGGTAGCTGGTCGCGCGGTTCCCCGCGCCCCTGGGTGGGTGCCCCCTGCTGGGGGCGCGCATCCTTCGGTACGTCGTGGTTACGCGCGCAGTTCCGCGCGCCCCTGGGGGGCTGCCCCTTGCGGTGCGTTGCCTGCCTGCGGCTGCGTCGTGGTTTCGCGCGCGGTTCCGCCCCCAGAGCTTCGCCCGGGGGTACCCCCAGCGCCGCCCGGAGTGATTGCCACTTGCTGTGGCGTTGCCTTCTTCCCGCCGTCGTGGCTGGTCGCGCCGTTCCCCGCGCCCCTGGTGGCTTGCCCTCTGTGCAGAGGGTGAGCGTTTTCCAGGGGCGCGGGGAACGGCGCGACGAGCCATCCGCCGGGGGAAGGTCCCGGGGGGCGTCAGGGGAGGAGGGCGAGGCGGCCCGTGGTGAGGCCGTCGGATACGCGTTGGACCGCGGACGCCGCGTCAGCGAGCGGCAGCCGGGCCGAGACCAGGGGGCGTACCGCCCCCGACGCGGCGAGCCGCGTGAGTTCGGCGTGCGCGCGCCGCACGGCGTCCGGCTCGCGCGCCGCGTAGAGCCCCCAGTGCAGCCCGAGGATCGAGTAGTTCTTGACCAGCGCGTGGTTCAGGCCGGGCGCCGGCACCGTACCGCCGGCGAAGCCGACCACCACGATCCGCCCCTCGAAGGCGATGCACTTCGTGGACCGGGTGTAGGCGTCGCCGCCCACCGGGTCGTAGACGACGTCCGCGCCGCGACCGCCCGTCGCCTCCTTGACGACCGCCACGAAGTCCTCCGCGTGCCGGTCGACGACGACGTCGGCCCCCAGCTCCCGCGCGGCCTTCGCCTTCTCCGGGCCGCCCACGACCCCGATGACCGTGGCGCCCGCGGCCTTGCCGAGCTGGACGGCCGCGCTGCCCACCCCGCCGGCCGCCGCGTGCACGAGCAGTGTCTCGCCGGGCCGAAGCGCGGCCCTGCGGTGCAGGCCGAACCAGCCGGTCTGGTAGCCGATGTGCAGCACCGCCGCCTCGGCGTCGTCGAGCGCCTCGGGCGCGGGCAGCACACCCGCGGCGGGCACGACGGCGTATTCGGCGAAGGCGCCGCCCGGCAGCGCGGCGGGGCTGATGACCCGGGCGCCGGCGTCGAGGCCGGTCACCCCCGGGCCGAGCGCGGCGACCTCGCCGCACATCTCCACGCCCGGCGTGAAGGGCAGCGGCGGCCGGATCTGGTACTCCCCGCGGCACAGCATCGCGTCGGGGAAGTTGACGCCGGCCGCCCGTACCCGCAGCAGCACCTCGCCGGCGCCCGGCACGGGGGTCGGGACCTCGTCGAGGCGCATCGCCTCTCGCGGCTCGCCGTTGTGGTGGACGCGCCATGCCTTCACGCTGGACTCCCCATGGGGTCAGGGCTGCCGCACCGAGTGCAGCAGCAGGTCGGAGAACTCGGTGGCGACCTGCTCCGCGGACAGCGGACCGTCCGCGTGGTACCAGGTGCCGAGGTGGTGCACCGAGCCGAAGAAGAAGTCGACCACCAGGTCGGGCCGCAGCCCGGGCCGGAAGTGGCCGTCCCGCTGGCCCTCCTCGACCAGCGAGCGGAACCGCTCGTGGTAGCGGCGGCGTTCGGCCCGTACGGCCTTCTGCTTCTCCGGGCTGAGCTGGTGCATCGAGCGGAAGAAGATCTTCGTGTCGTCCAGGTTCTGGATGCTGGTGACCACGACGTCGGCCGCGGCCTCCGCGAGCCGTTCGCGCACGTCGCCCTCGCGGGCCGCGATCGCGTCGAGCCGCTCGGTCTGCAGCCGCAGCACCCGGCCGTAGATCTCGTGCAGCAGATCGTCCTTGGAGCCGAAGTAGTGGTAGAGGGCGCCCTTGGTGACCCCCGCCGCCTCGACGATCTCCTGGACGGAGGTGCGGTCGTAGCCGCGCTCCGCGAAGAGCCGGGTGGCCTCGGCGAGCAGCCGCTCGGGCACCGACGCGGCCGAGCCGCTGCCGGAGGAGGTACCGGGGCCACCGCCGGAAGCGGTGCCCGCGGCCGTCCCCGTACCGCCGTCGTCGCCCGTCGTGCTGCGTGCCATGACCTGCCCCTCTCTCGCGCCCACCGGCATTCCGGCCGGTATGGACCCTATCCGGCCGCCGCTTTCAGCTCCCGGCGGAGGATCTTGCCGGTGGCGGTCTTGGGCAGTTCCGGCAGCACCTCCACCTCGCGCGGGTATTTGTACGCGGCGAGCCGCTCCTTGCAGTGCGCGACCAGCTCCGCGGGGTCCGCGGCCGCGCCGGGGCGCAGGCTGACGTACGCCTTGACGCTCTCGCCGCGGTAGGCGTCGGGGACGCCGACGACCGCGGCCTCGCGGACGGCCGGGTGGGTGTAGAGCACGTCCTCGACCTCGCGCGGCCAGACCTTGAAGCCGGACGCGCTGATCATGTCCTTCTTGCGGTCGACCACGTAGAGCCAGCCGTCGGGGTCCATGAAGCCGATGTCGCCGGTGTGCAGTTCGCCGCCGGGGATGGCGGCCCGCGACTCGGCCGGCTGGTTCCAGTAGCCGGGTACGACCATCGGGCCGCTGACCGCGATCTCGCCGGCCTCGCCGAACGGCAGCTCGGCGCCGCTGTCGTCGAGGATGCGCACCATCGTGCCAGGCCCCGGCACGCCGACCGCGAGGGTGCCGGAGGCCGGGTCGACCGGTGCCTCGTGGCCGGGCGGGACGCTGGCGCAGGGGGCGGTGCACTCGGTGAGGCCGTAGCCGTTGGCGAGGTAGAGCCCGCCGGAGCGGGCGCGGAAGGACTCCACGACGGCGGGCGGCAGCGGGGCGCCGCCCGAGGAGATCAGCCGGAAGGACGCGAAGTCCTCCGCGGTGGCGTCCGGCCTGGCCAGCAGCGCCATGAAGGCGGTGGCGGGGCCGACGGTGTAGGCGGGGCGGTGCTCGCGGAAGGCGTCGAGGACGACGCCGGGCTCGAAGCGGTAGGCCAGCGCCACGGTGTGGCCGGCGGCCAGGGCCGCGGAGAGCTGGCAGACCATGCCGGTGATGTGGAAGAGCGGGGCCAGCGCGAAGACCACGGCGTCGCCGGGCAGTTCCTGGACGCGTATCTGGCGGTGGGCGTTGAAGGAGATGTTGCCGTGGGTGTTCAGCGCGCCCTTGGGCCGTCCGCTGGTGCCCGAGGTGTAGCTGACCAGGGCGGTGTCGCCGGCGGCCGGCAGCGGGACGTCGGGGCGCGGCCCGGCGGCGGCACGGGCCGCGGCGAGCAGGTCCTGCGCGTCGTCCGCGGGCAGCCGGCCCGCGGTCAGGACCCGCGGGTCGTCGCGGGTCTGGAGGTCGAGTTCGCAGGCGGTGAGCGCGATACGCACCGGCGAGGACGCGGCCGTCGCCCGTACGTAGTCCTGCCAGCCGCGCTCCGAGCAGACCAGGGCGGTCGCGCCCGCGTCGGTGAGGATGTGCGCCAGCTCGTGCTGCTTGTACATCGGGTTGACCGGGATGACGGCGCCGCCCGCCTTCCAGGCCGCGAACAGCGCCACCACGAACTGCGGCACGTTCTGCAGCATGACGGCGAGCCGGTCGCCGGGCGCGAAGCCGCGGGCGGCGAGGTGGCGGGCCAGGCCGTCGGAGAGGGCGTCGAGCTCGCGGTAGGTCAGCGCGCCGTCGAAGTACGCCAGCGCCCGGTGGTCGGGGTCGGCCTCGGCGGCGGCGAGGAAGCCGTGCAGCACGGAGGGCGGGTAGTCGGTGTCCCTGCGCTGCTCCTCGGTGAAGAACCGCAGCCACGGCTGGTCGGCGTATCCGCTCATGCGTCCTCGCCCGCCTTCGCCCGCAGGTCCTCGTAGCTGCGCTGGAGCTTGTTCATCCCGCGGAGCCAGCGTTCGGGCTCGGCGGCGCGGGCCGCGTGGTACCCGGCGACCTCGGGGTGCGGCAGGATCAGGAAGCGCTCGGCTGCGATGCCGTCGAGCACGGCCTTGGCCACGTCCTCGGGCTCGATGGCGTTCGGCGCGAGCACCAGGTCGCCCGCGGCGCCGGCGGCGTCCAGCATGGCGGTGCGCACGCCCTGCGGGCAGACCGCGTGCACCGCGATGCCGCGGTGCCGGTAGGTCAGCGAGAGCCACTCGGCGAAGGCCAGGGCGCCGTGCTTGGTGACGGAGTACGGCGCCGCGCCGATCATCGTCAGCAGCCCTGCGGCGGACACGGTGGACACGAAGCGGCCGCTGCCGCGCTCCAGCCACTCGGGCAGCAGGGCGCGGGCGGCGCGGACATGTGCCATGACGTTGACGTCCCAGGCCAGCTCCCAGGCCGCGTCGTCGGCGTCCGCCCCACCCCCGGTGCCCACACCGGCGTTGGCGCAGAAGACGTCGATACGGCCGCCGAGCGCGGTGCGGGCGGCGGGCACGATGCCTGAGGCGTCGCCCGCGACCACTGCCGCGCCGATGCCGTCCGCGACCTTGTGCGCGGCCTCGGCGTCGAGGTCGTTGACCACCACCCGGGCACCCTGGTCCGCGAAGGCGCGCGCCAGGGCGGCGCCGATGCCGCCGCCCGCTCCGGTGACCACCACTCGGGCGTCGCGCAGTGCTTCCACCACAACCGTGTCTCCTTCGACTCGACTCCGGGCTGCCCCGTGCTGGCATACTAAGCAGTCGGTCACACAATCCGGAAGGGCCGGACCCGCCTGGCGGCGTAGCTGATGCGTATTCACCCACCAGGGGGATGGACGCCGCCCGGGCCCGCCGGGATGATGCGCGCAGAGCGGACATTCGCGGGCCTTTCGGCTGTCGCCGAGGGGGTGTTTCCGGCGGTCGCCGGGCAAGGGGGAGCCATGGCCGTGGCCAGTGTGCAGCCGTACTGGGACCTGACCTTCGACACACACGGCGACGCGGAGCCCGCGCAGCGCGACGCCCTGCTGGCGCACGCCGGGGAACTCACCGACCTCGTGCTCTTCGCGCACGGCTGGAACAACGACCTGTCCACCGCGTCGGCCCTCTACGACCGCTTCTTCGCGCCCTTCCCCGCGCTGCTGGCCGGCACCGCGGGCGTACGCCTCGGGTACGCGGGGGTGCACTGGCCCTCGATGCGGTTCTCCGACGAGCCCATCCCCGACTTCCCGCACGCCACGGCCATCGCCGCGGATCCGCTCGGCGCGGACATCGCCGCGCTCAAGCGGGTGCTGCCGGGGCACGACGCGGCCGCCGACCGGATCGCGGAACTGCTCGCGCTGCAGCCGGACGACCCGGCGGCGATCGAGGAGTTCGTGTCGCTCGTCCGCACGCTGACCGGCTGTACGTCGCCGCAGGCCGCGCTGCTCGCCCAGGACGCCGGCGAGGACGGCGCCCCGCCCGAGCTGCTGACCGGCGACCCGGCCGCCGTGTGCGAGGCGCTGGGCGACGCCGTAGCGGCCGTGCAGGGCGAGCAGGGCGAGCAGGCCCTGCTGGGCGGGCTGGGGAGGCTGGGCAAGAAGGTCTGGTCGGGGGCCAGAGAACTACTGCGGCAGGCCACGTACTTCGCCATGAAGGGCCGCGCAGGGACGGTCGGCAAGGCGGGACTCGGGCCGCTGCTCGGCCAGTTGGCCGCCCGCGCACCAGGCACCCGGGTGCATCTGGTCGGGCACAGCTTCGGCGCCCGGCTGGTCTCCTTCGCCCTCGCCGGGCTGCCGCCCGAGGCCCGCAACGTCGCCTCCGTCACCCTGCTGCAGGGCGCCTTCTCACACTCCGCCTACTCCCCCGGCGGCGCGCTCGCCGGCTTGCAGGCCCGGGTCAACGGCCCCGTGGTGGCCTGCCACTCCTCGCACGACCAGGCACTCGGCGTCTTCTACCCGCTCGCGTCCCGCCTGTCCGGCGACGACAGGTCCCTGCTGGGCGACGACCGCTGGGGCGCCCTGGGCCACGACGGCTTCCACGGCCTGTCCGGCGCCCCCGCACTGCCCCTCTCCGCGGCCCTGGCCGCGGCCTTCCCCGCGTCCTGCGTCAGTGTCGACGCCTCCGCCGTCGTCCGCGCCGGCGGCCCCCCGTCCGGCGCCCACAGCGACATCTGCCACCCCCAACTGGCCCACCTCACCCTCCACGCAGCCACCCTCCTCTGACCGCCCCACAGCCCCTCTGCGCAAGAGGGAAACCCCTCAGGGGCGCGTGGGGGTACCCCTAGGTGAAGCTCTGGGGGAGAACCGCGCAACCGCAGCGCCACCCGGGGAGGGAGGGGCAGGCGCAGCCGAGACCGCGCCCACCCCCTAAGGCCCAGCGCCTAGCGATGCGCAGGGAATTCGACCACCTGCTGATACGTCGGCCGGTTCTGCCAGCTGATCCGGTCGTCCGTGACGCCGCCGAGCGGACGCTGGACGATGGAGTCGGCGCACCACTGGTCCCCGGCCCCGCACCCGTCGTCACCCGGGTAGACGGTCGTGGCCGGCACGGCAGCCGCCTGCTTGAGCGCGTTCAGCAGCACGTCGCGGCACGCGGCCTGCTGCCCGCCGCCGCAGTACGTGCGGGCAAGCGGCCCGGCCACCTGCCCACCCAGCACCTGCCGTATGTCCTTGTCGACATAGCTCCACCATCCGTACTGGAAGGCGCTGCCTGCGTGCGACCCGGTCGGCCCGTGCCCGGCGGAGGGCGACTCGTCGACCGCGAGGTCGGCGGTGAACGCCGTGTAGAGGCCGCCGCCCAGGCCCGGCTGGAACTCGCCCTGGACGAGCAGCGGCCACCACGCGTCCATGACGCGGACGGCGTCGGCGTTCGCGTAGGTGTGGGAGCCGGCCGACGTCTCGTGGCGCTTGGCACCCGCCGCGCTCCAGGCGGTCAGCTGCTGTACGGCGGTGGCCTCCTGCGGGTCGGTCACGGGCGCGCTGTTGATGACCTGGAGCAGCTCCGGCAGCACGTCCTCGCCCCGCAGGTCGGTCAGGGCCGCGTCGTCCATCGCCTTGACCAGGGCCGACCTGGTGACGCCGCCCGTGCGGACCAGGGCCTTGACGCGGTCGTCGAGCAGGTCGGCGCGGTGGACCGCGCCGTCGCCGAAGCCCGCCGCGGTGTATCCGGCGGCCTGCTTGTTGTTCCACGACACGTAGTAGTCCTGGTCGACGGACTGCGGGTGCTGCGAAGGCGGCGTGTAGGACGCGGTGTTGGTCGCCGGGTCCCAGCCGCGCCAGTCGTACGCGGCCTGCGCCCAGACCGGGAAGGACGCGTCGACGCCGCCCGCCCGCACCGGGTTGGTGCCGCTGTTGTAGTACGCGGTCTGCCGCGAGTCCGCGTAGAACCAGTTGAAGGTGTAGTTGATGTCCTGCGTGGCCTTCTGGAAGGACGCCGCGTCATGGACGAAGCCGGGGTCGTTGAGTTCCTGGAAGCCCAGGATCGAGTCGGCCTCGTGTCGGTAGGAGCTGCGCAGCTGCGTGTAGGCGACGGCCTTGCCGCCGACCGTGGCGCGGTATTCGACCGGGCCGTAGGCGGTCCGCCAGACCTGCATGCGGTAGGAGCCGGCCGCGGTGGAGTCGGCCAGCGTCGACTTCCAGGAGTTGGTGCGCTCCAGCTTCTCCATGGCGACGCAATTGCCGTGGAAGACGTAGTGCGTGGCGTCCTGGCACAGCTCCACGGCGTAGGTGTCGGTGACGTCCTGGGACGCGGAGGTGGCGCTCCATGCGTAGTCCTGCCCGCGGCCCAGTTCGACGTACATTCCCAAGCCGGCGAAGGAGGCGCCGCGGGCGCTGATGCCGGGACCCTGCAATTCCTGGAGCATCAGCAACTGCGGGGCGAAGTAACCGGTCTGCGGGCCGAAGACGGCGACCGGGTGGCCGCTCGCGGTGTGGGCGCCGCTGACGACCAGGGCGTTGGACATGCCCTTCTTGGTCGAGAAGAGGTTGCCCGGCAGCACGCCGGGGCTCGCGGTGCCGGCGAGCGTGGCGCCGCCGGTGGCGTCGTAGACCAGCGGCTCGGCGACGACCGAGCCGGGGTCGGGCAGCGCCTGGCCCTGGGCGACGGCGGGCTTGCCCGCGTAGGGGAAGCTGGTGCCGTCGTGGACGGTCGCGGTGGCCTCGGGGTCGTCGCGTTCGCGGAAGGACTCCCAGACCTTGGTGCCCTCGGTGACGCCGTACTGCTGCTGTGCGGCCAGCAGGGACAGCGCCGACTGCACCTCGCCGCCGCCACCGGTGCCGAACAGCGCGCCGACGACCGAGGCGAGTGCGATCAGGTCGGTGAGCTTGAACGGGTCTATGGTGCCGGCGTTGGTGATGGCGTCGACGTGCCCGGTGAGTACGTATTCGCCGGGGAAGTACCGGCCGTTCTTCGACGCGGTGATGTACGCGTTGATTCCGTCGACGTAGGCCTGCGCGTCGGCGAGTGCCTGCTGCCCGCGGGCGCCGCCGGAGTTGGCCAGCTGGTCGATCTGCGTCTGGAGGTCGGCCTCGGTGTAGGGCGCCTGCTTCCAGAACTCCTGCTCAAGGCCGCGGTTCGCGGCGGCGCCGCCGGCGAACGACGACAGCTCGCCGCGGCCGACGTGCCGGAAGAGGTCCATCAGCCACAGCCGGTCCTGCGCGGCCGCGTATCCCGCACCGAATTCGGTGCCCTGCCGGGTGGTGCCCTTGATGTGCGGCACCCCGGTGTTCTTGTCCCGGGTGATCGTCACGTCGGACCGCGGACTGGAGATCGAGGCGATCTGGCTCGGCGGTACGCCGAAGGACGAGTCGTTGAAGAAGGACGTGATGGTGGCGTCGGTGAGGTTCTGGTACCCGTTCGCGAGGTCGGCGTACGGGCCGAGCTGGTCCGAGGTGTGCGCGGGCCGGGTGCCGAGCGCCTTGTTCGCCAGGATGTCGGCAAGGGTGGCGTTGCCGTTCTCGCCTGGCGGCAGGATGTCGGCGCACTGCCCTGCGCAGTAGTCGCCCGGGTCTGCGGCGTGCGCTGCCAGTGGCACCGGGGCCACCAGGGTCGCCGCTAGCGCCAGCAGGGCGCCTGCGGTGGCCGTTCTCAGCGTGCCGATCCTGCCGATCCGTCGTGGGGTCCGTAGCGGCATGTCTGCTCCTTCCGGAAGCCGGTGCGCGGAGGTTACCGCCGGTACATCGACCCCGGAAGATGAACATGCGTCAGGTTTTCGGATTCCTCACAACTCGGCTCGTTCCGGCCACCGCGCGCAGCACGGCCCGCGGCGGCCGCCCTCAGCCCGCCGCGCGCAGCACGAACACGCCCCAGCCCAGATACCGGCGGTTCCACTCCAGGTGGGTACGGCGGCCGTGGTCGAGGAAGTCGCGCATGTCGGCCGCGTCGGGGTGGTCGGCCGGGGTGTCGCGCAGCCAGTCCGCGATCGCGAACCACTGCTCAGCGGCGTAGCGGTCCCAGCTGTCGCCGTCGGCGAGCACCATCTCCAGCAGGTCCATGCCCGCCGCCTCGAAGCGGTCGAGGGTGCCGACCAGCGAGGTGAAGTCGTCGGCCTCGGCGCCGATCGCCTCCAGCGCCGCCTCGGGGGCGGGTTCCGTCCAGTACGGCTCGCCGATCAGCATCAGGCCGCCGGGCCGCAGGGCGGGGCGCAACAGCTCGATCGTGCCGGCCAGGCCGCCGCCGATCCAGGTGGCGCCGATGCAGGACACGACGTCGAAGTCGGCGGCTTCCGCCTGGTATTTACCGGCGTCTCCGCGCTCGAAACTCACCCTTTCGGAGACGCCGAGTTCGGCCGCCCGCTCCCTGGCGGCGGTCAGGAAGACCTCGCTGAGGTCGACGCCGACCCCGCCGATGCCGTGCCGCTCCGCCCACCGGGTGAGCATCTCGCCCTTGCCGCAGGCCAGGTCGAGCTGACGCCGGCCCGGCTGCAACCGGCAGATCTCACCGAGCAGCATCAGCTTCTCCTCGGTGATGGGGTTGAGGATGCGGTGCCGGGACTCGGCGATCTCGTGGTGGCGCAGGCTCATACGGCTCCTCGGTCGGATGCCCGGCACTCCGGCCGGTGTGTCAGGCATCCTTCCGCAGCGCGTCCGCCGTGGCACGGTCGGCCGGCAGGAACGCCTCCAGTTTCAGCTCGGCAATGGTCACGTCGGCGGCGGTGGCGAAGACCGCGACTGTGGTCATCAGCCGCAGCAGCCCGCGGCCGGCGGACTCCAGCTCCATGGGCACGGTGAAGCCGAGCAGCGCCTCGGTGCCCGCCCCCTGCCCTGCCGCGGAACCGGGCGACGGCGTCAGCGGCGGTACATAGCCGGCGAGTTCGTCGTGCAGCGCGGCCAGCCGGTCGTCCGGATTGCGCCGCTGCTCCTCGCGCAGCGCCTCGATGACATGGAGCGCCCACTGCGGGAAGTTGCGGATGCGCGGCGCCATTCCCCTCGGGTGCAGCGCCAGCCGCAGGATGTTCTGCCGCGGGCCGAGCAGCGCCGGGTCGGCCCCCTCGGTCATCACGCCGAAGGCGGAGTTGGCGGCGACCAGGTCGCCGTAGCGGTCGACGACGATCGCCGGATACGGCAGATGGCCGGTCAGGATGTGGTCGAGCGCTTCGAGTGCCGGGGCGAGCGCGGGGTCGGTGAGGTCGCGCTGCGGGTGCACGGGCGCGTATCCGGCGGCCAGCAGCAGGCCGTTGCGCTCCCGCAGGGGCAGGGCGAGCGAGTCGGCGATCCTGGCGACCAGCGCGCGCCCCGGTGTCGACCTGCCGTTCTCGATGAAGCTGATGTGCCGCTGGGTGGTGCCCGCGCGCAGCGCCAGCTCCAGCTGGCTCAGCCGGCGGCGGCTGCGGCTGGCACGCAGGGCCTGCGGGAAGGGCTGCGGAGTGGGCGGGGCGAGGGTCCGAGGGGCGTTCACGGCTCCTTTCTAGCCCGGTCGGTGGGCAGCGGCCATTCCCTGCCGGGAATTGAGGCGATGCCCGGCTCGGCTCACGATCTGCGGCATGACAAGCGCGTTCACCGAAACCACGCAGACCCGCGAGGGCACCGGCCCCGCCCCGGACGGCCCCGCCCCGGACGCCGACGCCTCGGGCGACACCGTCCGGATGGGCGTCTTCGTCCCCAGCACGAAGGCCCAGTGGAGCGAGCACACCGATCCCCGGGAGGCGGTCGCCTTCGGTGTGCGCGCCGAGCGCACCGGCTTCGACTCGCTGTGGACCACCGACTCCCTGCTCACCCCGCGGCTGGAGGCGCTCACCGCGCTGGCCGCGCTCGCCGCCGTGACGGAACGGGTGACGCTGGGCACCGGCGCGCTGCTGCCCGCGCTGCGTACGCCCGTCCAGGCCGCACAAACCATCGCGTCGGTCGACCTGCTGTCCGGCGGACGGCTGGTGCTGGGCGTCGGCGCGGGCTTCCCCGGCCGCTTCGGGCGGCCGGTCTACGCGATGGCGGGCACTCCCTGGGAGAACCGCTTCACCCGGCTCGACGAGACGGTGGCGCTGTGGCGCCGGCTGTGGACGAGCGAGGGTCCGCTGTCCTTCCACGGCAAGGTGCTGCACTTCGACGACCTCCTGCCGGCCACCCGCCCCTTCCGCCCCGGCGGCCCGCCGGTCTGGCTCGGCGGCGCCACCCCCGCCGCACTGGCCCGCACCGGGCGGCTCTACGACGGCTGGCTGCCGTATCCCCCCGACCCGGCCGACTACGGCGCGGGGCTGGCCGCGATCCGGGCCGCCGCGGGCGGGGCGGGCCGCGCCGACGCCCCGCTGACGCCCGCACTGTTCGTGAACACCCTGGTCACCGACGCGGCGGACGGCGGGCGCGCGGCCCTGGACGCGTACGCGAGGGCGAACTACGGGCTGCCGGTGGAGGAGATGGAGAAGATCCAGGCGAACGCGGCGGGCACGCCGGAGGCGGTGGTGGAGCAGCTGGGCCGCTACGTCGCCCAGGGCGCGCGGCATCTGGTGATCCGGATCGCGGCCCCCGACATCCCCGCCCAGCTCGCCCAGCTGGACCGGCTGGTGGCGTTGCGGCCCGCGCTGAACGCCCTGCTCGCCGGCGTACCCGAGGCTCCCGGCGCAGCCGGTGGCGAAGGTCCGCGGCCGGACGCGGCGGGCGTGCGGCGCCGTTGACAGCCGGGGTCGCCGGAACCATGCTGAGCAAGCGCTTGGAAACCTATGGACCCCGGAGGCCCCGACCATGTCCCAGCAGCCCCGCGTCTTCGCTTCGCCCGACGAACTGCGGGCCGCCGTCGGCGAGCAGCTCGGCTGGACGGACTGGCTGGAGATCGACCAGAAGCGCATCGACGCCTTCGCCGAGGCCACCGGCGACCACCAGTGGATCCACGTCGACCCGGAGCGCGCCGCGGCAGGCCCGTTCGGCACGACCATCGCGCACGGCTTCCTGACGCTGTCGCTGATCCCGTCGCTGACCCCGCAGCTCTTCCGGGTCGAGGGCGTGCGGATGGGCGTCAACTACGGGGTCAACAAGGTGCGCTTCCCCTCCCCCGTCCCGGTCGGCTCCCGGCTGCGCGCGACCGCGGTGGTGGCCGAACTGACCGAGGCGGGCGGCGGCCTGCAGCTGGTCACCCGGGTGACCATCGAGCGCGAGGGCGGCGACAAGCCGGTCTGCGTGGCCGAGACGGTCGCACGCTTCTACCTCTGACCGCCGCCGGCCGGCCGCCGAGCCGCTACCTCTGACCCGGGCCGACCATCCGCAGCACGAGGTCGGCGTAGAGCGCGCCGACCTCGTCGGGCGTACGCCGGCCGGCCGGGTTGAACCAGCGGGCCACGTCGATGCACAGCGACAGCACGGCCAGCGTCGTACCGGACACCTCCGGCACGTCGAACTCGCCGGCGGCCACACCGTCGGCGATGATCGTGCGGATCGCGTCCTCGCTCTGCCGCCGCAGGACGACGATCTCGGCGTAGTGGTCGGGCGCGAGCGCTCCGAGTTCGTACTGCACCACCCGCCCGGTGGTGTGGTGCTCCGCGTGCCAGCGGACGAAGGCCCGCACCGCCGTGGCGAGCCGGTCGGCGGCGGTGCCGCCGCCGTCCCGCGCCTCGCCGAGCATGGCGAGCGAGCGCTGGTGGCCGACCCTGCTGATCTGGTAGAGCAGCTCTTCCTTGGTCTTGTAGTGGATGTACAGCGCCGCCGGGCTCATCCCGGCCCGGCCGGCGATGTCCCGGGTGGTGGTGGCGTGGTAGCCGCGTTCCGCGAACGCCTGCACCGCCGCGACCACCAGCCGCCTGGCGGCGTCGGGGGTGATGTCCTCCCACGCCTCGCCGGTTGCCGCCTCGGCACTCATCGCACGCTCCTCTGACCCGGTCGGTTGACAGGGTCACACCCTACCTGGCGGGTGAGCAAGCGCTTAGGGCCTGCGGCCTTTCCGCCGCCTCGCCCGGCCTCCCCTCAGAAGGCGGACACGCCGGTGAGCGACCGGCCGATCAGCAGCTTGTGTATCTGGCTCGTGCCCTCGTACAGGGTCATGACCCGGGCGTCCCGCAGCAGCTTGCCCACCGGGTACTCGTCGATGTAGCCGTAACCGCCGAAGACCTGGAGCGCGTTGTTCGCGCAGCGCACCGCCGCCTCGCTCGCGTGCAGCTTCGCCACCGACGACTCGGTCGCGAAGGGCAGCCCGCGGTCGATCAGGTCGGCGACCTGCCAGGTCAGCAGCCGGGCGGTGGCCACGTCCACCGCGATGTCGGCCAGCAGCTCCTGTACCAGCTGATGCCCCGCGATCGGCACCCCGAACTGCTCGCGCTGCCCGGCGTAGCCGACCGCCGCGTCCAGGCACGCCTGCGCGATGCCGACACAGCCGGCGGCCACCGACATCCGACCCTTGGCCAGCGCCGACATCGCCACCGAGAAGCCCTTGCCCGCCGGCCCGAGCATGGCGTCCGCCGGCACCCGTACGCCGTCGAGGACGAGCTCGGCCGTCGCCTGGCCGCGCAGGCCGAGCTTGCCGTGGATGGCACGGCGGGTGAGGCCCGGCGTGTCGGCCGGCACCAGGAAGGCGCTGACGCCCCGGTGCCCGTCCTGCGCGCTGCCGGTGCGGGCGAAGAGCAGGACGACGTCGGCCCAGGTCCCGTTGGTGATGAAGGTCTTGCCGCCAGTGATGACGTACGCGTCCCCGTCGCGGACCGCGCGGGTGGTCAGGTTGGCCGCGTCGGAGCCGGTGCCGGGCTCGGTGAGGCCGAAGCAGCCGATCGCCTCGCCGGAGGTCAGCCTGGGCAGCCAGGCCCGCTTCTGCTCCTCGGTGCCCCAGTGCGCGACCGACTTGGCGACCAGGCCGAGGGAGACGGACACGATGCCGCGCACGGACGAGTCCGCCCGGCCCAGCTCCTCGGTGACCAGGCAGTAGGCCAGATGGTCGCCGCCGGAGCCGCCGTACTCCTCGTCGATGGTCAGGCCGAGGAAGCCGACCGCGCCGAGCTTCTTCACGACGGCGCGGTCCACGGCCTCCGCGCGGTCCCACTCCGCGGCGTGCGGAGCGACCTCGCGGTCGGCGAAGTCCCTCGCCAGGGCCTTGATGTCGGCCTGTTCCGCGGACAGCCCGAAACTCACTGCCATATCCGCACCCTCATCCGCACGCTCTCGTGTGCCATCTGTGCCATCTGTGCCGTCCAGCGGTCCGGCACCTAAACTACCGCCGCTAGTTTTCGGCGGGGAAGCCTCTACTATGTGCCGCATGGCCCGCCCCCGCAAGCCCCTGCTCAGCCGCGACCGCATCGTCACAGCGGCGCTCGCGCTCGTCGACGGGGAGGGCCTGGCCGCGCTGTCCACCCGGCGGCTGGCGGCGGAGCTGGGCGTCAGCGGCCCTTCGCTCTACAACCACTTCGCCACCAAGGAGGCGATCCTGGACGCGGCCGCCGACGCGGTGGTCGGCCAGGTCGACCTGTCGATGTTCAGCGGCGGCCGGGACTGGCGTCAGGCGCTGCTCGACTGGGGCCGCTCCTATCGCGCGGCCCTGAGCGAGCACCCGAACATCGTCCCTCTCCTCGCCACGGGACCCGGCCTGCGCCCGGCGGGACTGCGGATGGCCGACGCCGTCTTCGGCGGCATGGTGGAGGCGGGCTGGCCGCCGGCCCAGGCCACCCGGATCGGCGCGCTCATGCGGTACTTCGTCACCGGTTCCGCGCTCGGCTCCTTCGCGGGCGGCTTCGTGGGCGACGCGGACGCCTACGACCCCGCCGACTACCCGCACCTGGGTCAGGCGCATCTGCTGGCCAGGAACCGCGAACGGGTCGACGAGGGCGCCTTCGAGACCGGGCTGCGGGCACTGGTCGACGGGCTGGCGCTGCAGTTCGCGGACGCGCGGCAGGGCGGACGGCCCGGCGGGCAGCCGGACGGGCGTGCGGACGGGCAGCAGGACGCTTGGCCTGGCAGGCGTGCGAACGGGCAGTCGGACGCGGGCAATAACGGCTGACGTCCGGTCGGTGGCGGCTGACAGGATGGCGCCATGTCGACACCGGATTCAGCTCAGGCGGGCACGCGACGGCTCGTCCAGGTCAACTACCGCAAGTACGACGGCTCCCTGCACTGGAACCTGCGCATGCACCGGCTCGGCGAGGACGAGCACGGCATCTGGCTCGGCCTGCCCGCGGACAGCGTGATGCGCAAGGGCCACAACCCCGAGATAGCGATGGCCGAGGCGCATGTGCTGCTCTTCCCGCGCGAGGCGTGGTGGACGGCGGCCTTCAACGCGGCGCCGCGCAGCACCGAGATCTACTGCGACATCACCACCCCGCCGCAGTGGCCGTCGCCGGACGAGGTCACCATGGTCGACCTCGACCTCGACGTGCTGCTCAGGCGCTCCGCGCCGGGGCCGATCCTGGTCGACGAGGACGAGTTCGCCGAGCACCAGGTGCACTACGGCTATTCGGCCGACGTCATCTCCTCGGCCCAGGAGTCGGCGGGCTGGCTGATGGACGCGATCGCGGCGGCCCGCGGCCCCTTCGACGGGGTCCACCGGGGATGGCTGGCGATGGTCGGCGGGGCGGCCTAAGGGCTCCGCAGGGCGGCGGCGGGCGCTCAGAAGACGACCAGCGCCCTGCCGCCGCGACCCGCGGTCATCGCCTCGAACGCGGCGGGGATGCCGTCCAGCCCGATGTGTTCGGTGACCATGCCGGACAGGTCGAGGCGGCCCTCGCGGACGTGCCCGGCGAGCACGGGGAGATCCTGCGCCGGGTCGCAGTTGCCGTACACGCACCCGGACAACGTCCGGCCGAAGTAGAACAGTTCCAGCGCGGAGAAGGTGACCTTCTGGTCCTGGCCGCCGATGCCGACCACGGTCGTACGGCCGCCGCGCCGCGTGGAGGACCAAGCGGTGCGGATGGTGTCGGCCCGGCCCACGCACTCGATGGCGACGTCGGCTCCGTGGCCGCCGGTGAGGCGGCGGACCTGCCGGGCGGTGTCCTCGCCCGCGACGACGAAGTCGGTGGCGCCCGCGGCCCTGGCCAGCTCCTCCTTGCCGGGGGCAACGTCGACGGCGACGATCCGCTCCGCGCCCGCGATCCTGGCGGACTGCAGCACCGCGAGGCCCACCCCGCCGACGCCGTAGACGGCCACCGACTCGCCGGGGCGTACGGCGGCGGCGTGGTGGACCGCCCCGTAGCCGGTGAGCACCGCGCAGCCGAGCAGGGCGGCGTCGGTGAGCGGCACTCCGTCGGGCAGCGGGAGGACGGCGCCGGCCGCCACGACCGTCTCCTCGGCGAAGACGGCGGTGCCCAGGCCCGGGTGGAGCGCGCTGCCGTCGGCGGCGAGGGTGGCGTAGGGGGTCGCGGCGGCGTTGCCCGAGTTGGCGCACAGCCACACCTCGCCGAGCCCGCAGAAGTGGCAGCTGCCGCAGGCGGGCGCCCAGTTGAGCACCACCTTGTCGCCGGGGGCCACATGGCCGACGCCGTCGCCGACGGCGGTGACGGTGCCCGCGCCCTCGTGGCCGAGTACGGCGGGGACCGGCTGGCGCAGGGTGCCGTTGGACAGCGAGAGGTCGGAGTGGCAGACGCCGGCGGCGGCCAGCCGTACCCGCACCTGGCCGGGACCGGGCTCCGGCAGGTCGATCTCGGTGACGACCAAGGGTGCGTTGACGGCTGGCAGGACGGCTGCGCGGACCACGGGGTCTCCTGATCGGTTCGGCGACGTGTCGGTGGGGCGTCTTGTCGGCCCGGGCGGGGCTCAGGGGCGGTCCTCGGCAGTCCCGGGCCGCCCCGGGCCTCCTCTGGTGTCAGAACTGCAGCGACTTGGTCTGGAGGTATTCGGCCAGGCCGTGCGCGCCCAGCTCGCGGCCGACGCCGGACTGCTTGTAGCCGCCGAAGGGCGCCAGCGGGTTGAAGCGGCCGCCGTTGATGTCCACCTGGCCGGTGTCCATCCGGCGGGCGAAGGCGACGGCGGACTCCTCGTCGGCACCCCAGACCGCGCCGGCCAGCCCGTAGACCGTGCCGTTGGCGATCCGCAGCGCGTCCTCCTCGTCCTCGTAGCGGATCATGACGACGACCGGGCCGAAGATCTCCTCCTGGGCGATCGCCATGTCGGGCCGCACGTCGGCGAACACGGTGGGACGCACGTAGTAGCCGGTCTCCATGCCCTCCGGGGCGTCGGGGCCGCCGGCCACGATCCTGGCGCCCTCCTCCTGCCCGCGCCGGATGTAGCCGCGCACCCGGTCGCGCTGCCTGGCGTTGACGACCGGGCCGAGCCGGTCGCCCGGCACGTACTTCGCCGTGGCGGCCGCGGCAATGGCGACGGCTTCGTCGTAGCGCGCGGCGTCGACCAGCATCCGCGTCCAGGCGCTGCAGGTCTGGCCCGAGTTGGCGAAGACGTTCGCCAGGCCGACGTTGACGGCGCGGGCAAGGTCGGCGCCCGGCAGGATCACGTTCGCCGACTTGCCGCCCAGTTCGAGGGCGACGCGCTTGACGGCCGCGCCCGCCGTCGCACCGATCTGCCGCCCGACTGCCGTGGAGCCGGTGAAGGACACCAGGTCCACGCCGGGATGCTCGGCGAGCGCCTGGCCCGCGACCGGGCCGAGCCCGGTGACCAGGTTGAAGACCCCGGCGGGCAGCCCCGCGGCGGCCAGGATGTCGGCGAAGAGCTGCGCCACCAGCGGGGTGTCCTCGGCGGGCTTGAGCACCACGGTGCAGCCGGCGGCGAGTGCGGGGGCGACCTTGGCGACGATCTGGTGCAGCGGGTAGTTCCACGGCGTGATCGCGCCCACCACGCCGACCGGCTCCTGGAGCACCCGTGAATTGCCGACCCGCTCCTCGAAGGGGTGCGCCGCGGCCAGTTCGGCGTAGGAGGCCATCACGGCGGTGGGCAGGTCGGCGTGCACGGCGGTGGCGAAGGCCGGCGGCGCACCCAGCTCCGCGGACACGGTGGCGGCGATCTCCTCCCGGCGGGCGGCGAGCAGGTCGCGTGCCGCGGCCAGGACCGCGGCACGCTCGGCGGGCGGGGTGGCCGCCCAGCCGGGCAGCGCGGTACGGGCGGCCCGTACGGCGGTGTCCACGTCGAGCGCGGTGCCGGCCGGGACCCGGCCGATGACCTGCTCGGTGGCCGGGTCCACGACGTCGATCGTGCCGTCGCCCGCGGCGGGCCGCCACCGGCCGTCGACGAAGACCGCCTCCTGCCCGCGGTAGATCCCGCCGCCGCTCCCCCGGGCCGCGCCGCCTGCGCCGCCCGCCACGTCCGACCTGTCCGTGCCGCCGCCGTCAGCCATGCCGTCCACCTGCCGCCCTCCGAGTCGCCACTGCGTCCGACGCCCAAACTAGCGCCGATAGTTTTAGGTTGCCAGGGTCCGTCGCGTGCCCTGGGTCACCTGTGCGCCACGCACGGACGAAAGCCGCCCGGACGTACGTGCGCCCGCCGCACCGGCTGCGGACGGAACGGTCAGCCGGCCGGCTCCACCTGTATCGGGAAGCCGTTGAGCACCGCGGTGCCGGACAGCGGGTCGAGGCGGCTGCCGTCCAGCAGCTGGTTGACGTTGGCCCCCGGCTCGCGCGAGGCGGCGGTCAGCCGGGTGCCGGTGCGGTCGTGGCCCCAGCCGTGGGGCAGGCACACCACTCCGCGGCGCAGCGTGTCGGTGATCTCCACCGGGGCGGTGATCTCGCCGCCGTCGCCCTTGATGCGGGCCAGCGCGCCGTCCGCCAGGCCCAGCCGGGCGGCGTCCTCGGGGTGCAGCTGGGCGGTGCAGCGGTTGCTGCCACCGGTCAGGACCGGCACATTGTGCATCCAGCTGTTGTTGGACCGCAGGTGGCGCCGCCCGATCAGGACCAGCGACCGCCGCTCGTCGCCACCGGCCACGGCCGCCAGCAGCCGCGGTACATCCCCGGCGATCGGCGCCGCGGCCAGCTCGACGGTGCCGGAGGCGGTGCGCAGCACGGCGGGCAGCCGGGAGCCCAGCGGCCCCAGGTCGATGCCGTGCGGGTGGTCGAGGAGCGTGGCCAGGGTGAGGCCGTCCAGCTCCGCGCCGAAGCCGTCGCCGTAAGGGCCCAGCCGCAGCATCAGGTCGAGCCGCCGCTCGTAGCCGGTGCGCCCGCCGAGCAGTGCGGCCACGTCCGCGGGGTCCCTGCCGTGGACCGGCGAGTCCGCGTCCGCGGTCTCGGAGCCGAGCCTGCGCATCACCGCCTGCCCGTCGACGAGTGCCGGGTCGGCGTCGGGGCCGCCCTGGCCGAGGACGGCGAGGATCAGCCGCGCCAGGATCTCCGGTTCGTCCGGTGTACCGGCGGCGAGCGGGACGGCGGGCGGGCTGTAGCGGACGGTGTTGCGGACTGCGAGGGTGCTGAACGCGAAGTCGTAGTGCGCGCTGCGGGCCGGCGGGGGCGGCGGCAGGACGACGTGGGCGTGCCGTGACGTCTCGTTGAGATACGGATCGACGCTGACCATGAAGTCGAGCCCGGCCAGCGCGCGGTCCGTGCGCAGGCCGTCGGGTGCGGAGAGCACCGGGTTGGACGCGACGACGACCAGGGCGCGCAGCCGGCCCTCCCCCGGCGTGTCGATCTCCTCGGCGAGGGCGGCGGCGGGCAGTTCGCCCTTGACCTCGGGGTGTCCCGACACCCGGCTGTGCCAGCGCCCGGTGGTGAAGCCCCGGCCGGGACGCGGCGGCCGCGGCGCCCTGGCGGTGGCCGACAGCGGGAACATCGCGCCGCCCGGCCGGTCGAGGTTCCCGGTCAGCGCGTTGAGGACGTCGACCAGCCAGCTGGCCAGGGTGCCGAACTCCACGGCGGTGCTGCCCAGCCGCCCGTAGACCGCGGCCCGCTCCGCGGCGGCCAGTTCCCGCGCGAGGGTGCGGATGTCCTCGGCGGGCACGTCGCAATATGCGGCGACGGACTCGGGGGTGAAATCCGCGGCCATGGCGCGGACTTCCGCCACGCCGCTCAGATGCGGTGCAAGCTCGCCCGGGTCGGCGAGGCCCTCGGCGAAGAGCACCTGGACCATGGCGAAGAGCAGCGCCGCGTCGGTGCCCGGCCGGGGCGCGACATGGCGGTCGGCCGCCGCGGCGGTCCTGGTGCGGTTGGGGTCGACGACGGTCAGCCGGCCGCCGCGCCGCCGCAGCGCCTTGAGCTTGCCGGGGAAGTCCGCCGCCGTGGCCAGACTGCCGTTGGAGACCAGCGGGTTGGCACCGATCAGCACCAGGTGGTCGGTGCGGTCGAGGTCGGGCACCGGGATCGCGTTGGGGTCGCCGAAGAGGTAGCCGCAGCTGACGTGCTTGGGCATCTGGTCCAGGGTGCTCGCGGTGAAGACGCTGCGGGTGCGCAGCGCGGCGACCAGCTGCGCCGGGTAGAGCCCGCCGGCCATCGTGTGGACGTTGGGATTGCCCAGGACGACGCCGACGGCCTCGCCGCCGTGCTCCGCGGTGACCGCGCCGATGCCCGCCGCGACGGCCTCGAACGCCTCGGCCCAACTCGCCTCCACCAGGCGGCCGTCCCTGCGCACCAGCGGGCGGGTGAGCCGGTCGGGGTCGGCGTCGAGCGCGCCGAAGGAGGCGCCCTTCGGGCAGACGAAGCCGGCGCTGAAGACGTCGTCGCGGTCACCGCGGGCGTGCGTGACCCGCTCCTGGTCGATCGTCAGGACGAGGCCGCAGGTGGCCTCGCACAGTGGGCAGATACGCAGAGCGGTACGGGTCATCGGTGACTCCCCTGGACGGCGACGGCACTGGCGCGCGTTCGTCCCCGACACTACCGACCGGTACTGACATCGGCACCGCCCGGAGCGGCGGACATCGGTACGCCGTCGTGCGGTCGGCGGTGGCCGAGGCCGCCGCGGGTCAGTCGAGCACCGTGGCGAGATAGGCCAGGACCAGCTGCTTGGCCTCGGCGACGACCCGGGGGTCGCCGTCCGGGTCGGTGCGGAAGGCCAGGTGGAGGGCGGCGTCCGCGGCCTCGACGGCGATCACCAGCGCGAGCCGCAGCCGGGGGTCGGCGGGGTCGGTGGTGAGCCGGTCGCCGAGCAGTGCGGGCAGCCGGTCGGCGAGGTCGTGGTTGGTCTCGCCCGGCACCCCGAAGTCCAGCAGCGCGAAGCCGGGCGCGGTGCGCTTCATCGCGGTGTACTCCTCGACCAGCACCTCGACGGCCGCACGCCAGCCGTCACCGGTGTCCGGCCGGGCCAGCCGCGCCGCGGTCCTGTCGAGGAAGTCGTCGAGATTGCGGTGGGCGAGCGCGTCGGCCATCGCGCGCTTGTCGGCGAAGAAGCGGTAGACCGAGCCGATCGGCACACCGGCACGGGCGGCGACCGCCCTGGTGCTGAGCCTTTCGTAGCCCGCCTCGTCCAGCAGTTGGGCGCACGCGTCGAGGATTCGCTCCAGCCGCTCGGTGCTGCGCCGCTGCACGGGCGCGCGTCGCAGCAGCCCGCCGTCGGCGCCGGACGCGCCCGCGGCGCCGGCCACCGGTCAGCTCCCGGCGGCGAGCGCGTCGAAGAGCCTGCGCAGGTCGGTGAGCGCCTCGGCCAGCGCCGCCTGCGGGTCGGCGGCCCTGACGACGGCCATGGCGCTCTCGCTCAGGCCGCCGTAGAGCATCGAGGTCAGCGGGTCGGCGGGGCGGTCGGGGATGGCGCCCTTCCTGATGGCCCGTGCGATGCCCTTGTAGGTCAGCTCGCGGCAGTTGACGCCCAGGTCGCGCATCGCCTCCCAGCCGAGCGCGCCGGGCGCGTCGAAGAGGGTGATCCGCTGCACCTCAGGGTCGAGGGAGGCCTCCAGGTAGGCCCGGGAGCCCTCGAAGACCGCTTCCCACGGGTCCGCGGCGACCGCGAGGTAGGCGCTGCTGATCCGGGCGGCCAGGCGCTCCTGCTCGCGGGTGTAGACGGCGCTGAAGAGCTGCTTCTTGCCGGCGAAGTGGTGGTAGAGGGCGCCTTTGGTGACACCTGCCCGCTCGCAGACGGCGTCGAGCGAGGTGGCGGCGTAGCCGGCGGTCGCGAAGAGCGCCCGCGCGGCGGCCAGCAGGTCCTCGACGGTCGCGTCGGAGCGTTCCTGCTGCGTCGGGCGGGCGCGCGGCTGCCGTCCGGTGCCGTCTGCCGCCGCCGTACGCGCTGTCGCCACGGCCACCCTCCTCTGCCGGCCCGCGGCGCCGCCCGCAGCGGTGCCGCCCTGCCCCCGTCCTCGTCGATGTGCTGCCCACCCTAGCCAAAGGCGGTGCTTGACATCCACATACCTTCGGTATGTATGTTTCATACCGTCAGTATGTTTCTGTCGCCAAGGCAAGGACTGCCATGTCCTCACCCACGTCCACCTCCCCCGCACCACCCGCGGCAGGGCAGCCGTCCCCGTCCGGCACCGGCGTGCGCCCCGGTGTCGTCCTGCTGCTCAGCGCGGGGGCGACCTTCATCGCCTTCCTCGACACCACCGTCGTCAACGTCGCCTTCCCCGACCTGGCGCGGAGCTTCCCCGCCGACCGGGTCTCCGACCTGTCCTGGGTGGTCAGCAGCTACGCGGTGCTCTTCGCCGCGCTGCTGACCCCCGCGGGCCGGATCGCCGACGCCTTCGGACGCAAACGGCTCTTCCTGTCCTCGCTGGCCGGCTTCACCGTCACCTCCGCCCTCTGCGCGTGCGCGCCGAACCTGCCGTGGTTGATCACCGCACGCGCCCTGCAGGGCGCGACCGCGGCGGGCATGATCCCGGCCGCGCTCGGCCTGCTGCTCGCCACGACCCCGCCGCAGCGGCTCCCCGCGGCAATAGGCGCCTGGGGAGCGGCCGGCTCGCTGGCCACCGCGGCAGGACCCGCGCTCGGCGGCGTCCTGGTCGACGTCTTCGGCTGGCGGGCGGTCTTCCTGATCAACGTGCCGGTCGGCGCGGCCCTGGTCCTCGCCGGAATCCGCGGCCTGCCCGAGAGCACCGGAGCCCGGAGGCGGCTCCCCGACCCGCTGGGCACGCTCGCGGTCACGGCGGGCATCGCCCTGCTGGTGCTGGGACTCACCAAGGGCAGCGACTGGGGCTGGACCGAGGCGGCCACGGTGGCGAGCGTGGCGGGCGGAGCGGCCCTGATCGCCGTCGCGCTGGTGCGCTCCACCCGCCATGCCGCGCCCGCCGTCGAGACAGCCCTGTTCCGCAACCGCACCTTCGCGACGGCCTCGACCGCGGCCGCCTTCACCGGCGCGGCGCTCTTCGGCTGGCTGCTCAGCAGCCCGCTGTTCCTGACCACGGTGTGGCACTACTCGGTGCTCAAGGCCGGCTTCGCCGTCACGCCCGGGGCGCTGACCTCGGCGATCGCCGCCGTGGCAGTGGGCAAGCGGGCCAAGCCGCACCACCTGCCCGCGGTGGTCGGGGTGTCCATGGCCGCTTTCGCGGCGGTGAGCGTGTGGGCATATCTCGGCCTGGGTGCGGACACCCGGTTCCTGGCGCTGTGGCTGCCGATGGGCCTGATCGGCGGCGCGGCCTTCGGCGCCACCCTGACCGCGCTGTCCACCGCGGCCGCCAGGTCGCTGCCGCCCCAGCAGTTCGCCTCGGGCGTCGGCATGACCACCACCGCACGGCAGTTGGGCGGCTCCCTGGGGGTGGCGGCCACCGCGTCGGTGATCGCCGCGCACGGGATCGCCGGACCGCAGGCGTACCGCGACGTGTTCCTGACCTGCGGCGCGGTGGCCGCGGTCGCCGCCCTGGCGGGCCTGGCCATGGCCCGCACCCTGGTGAAGGAGTCCTGAGGTGATCCACGAACCGAGCACCCCGCGGCTCGCCGCGACCGGCTGGGCGGCCGCGTATCCCGCCGAGGCCGCCGACCCGCACTGCCTGGGCGAGGACGAGGGAGGGGAGTTGCTGCGCGGCGCACCCTGGCGGCGCTTCGCCGTGGTGGGCGACAGCCTGGCCGAAGGCCTGGGCGACCCGCTGCCCGGCTACCGCGCGGCCTCCTGGGCGGACCGGATCGCGGAGGCGCTGCGCTCCGCCGCACCCGACGCGGTGTACACCAATCTCGGCCTGCGCGGCCTGACCACCGCGCAGGTGCGCGCGGAACAGGCGGATCGCGCCGCGGCCTTCGCACCCGACCTGGTCGCGGTGGTCTGCGGCGGCAACGACCTGCTGCTGCCCGGCTTCTCCCCCGCGGCCGTCACCCGCGAGATGGACCTGCTCTTCGACCGGTTCGCCGCCCCCGGCACCACGCTGCTCGCCTTCGCGCTGGCGAACGTGGCCGCCGCGGTGCCCGAACTGCGCGGCGGGCCGCTGGAGCAGGGTGTCGCGCTGCTCAACGGCATCGTCCGCGGGTCCGCGGAGCGCCACGGGGCGGTGCTGGTCGATATGTACGACCACCCGGCCGTCGGCGACCGCGACCTCTACTCCGCCGACCTCGTCCACGCCACCGCCCGCGGGCACGCGGTGATCGCCGCGGCCACGATACGGGCGCTGAGCAGGCGGATCGCGACCGGTGGGGAGAGTTGTCCACAGGCCTGAGGCGGGGGTTGCCGTCCTGATTCCTATGGTTCAGCATAGGAATCAGGACGACGACGCGGGGAGCGCACCATGGACATCAGCCTGGACGGCAAGGACCTCGACTACTCGGCGGGCTTCGGAAACGAGCACAGCAGCGAGGCCGTGCCCGGCGCACTCCCGGTCGGGCGCAACGCACCGCAGCGCGCCCCCTTCGGGCTGTATGCCGAGCAGTTGAGCGGTACCGCCTTCACCGAGCCACGCGCGCACAACCGGCGCAGCTGGCTCTACCGGGTCCGCCCGTCCGCCGCGCACCCCCCTTTCCACCGGGTGCCGAACGGGTCGCTGCGCAGCGGTCCCTTCCAGGACGTCGAGCCCGATCCCAACCGGCTGCGTTGGGGTCCGCTGCCGCTGCCCGAGGCGCCGACCGACTTCGTTCAGGGCCTGGTCACCGTCGGCGGCAACGGCGATGTGCTGCGCCGCGAAGGCATCGGCATCCACTGGTATGCCGCCAACCGCCCCATGCGGCAGCGGGTGTTCTCCTCCTCGGACGGGGAGTTCCTGATCGTGCCGCAGCAGGGCGCGCTGCTGCTGCGCACGGAGTTGGGGGTGATGCGCGCCGAGCCGGGTCACGTCGCGCTGATCCCGCGCGGCGTCCGCTTCCGGGTCGAACTGCCCGACGGCACCGCCCGCGGCTACGTGTGCGAGAACTACGGGCGGCCCTTCCAGCTGCCCGAGCTGGGGCCGATCGGCGCCAACGGGCTGGCGAACGCCCGGGATTTCCTGGCCCCCGTCGCCGCGTACGAGGAGGGGGACGAGGAGACCGACGTCATCAACAAGTTCGGCGGCAACCTGTGGTCGGCCCGCTACGACCACTCGCCGCTCGACGTGGTCGCCTGGCACGGCAGCCACGTGCCCTACCTGTACGACCTGCGCCGCTTCAACGTGCTGGGCTCGATCAGCTACGACCACCCCGACCCGTCGATCTTCACCGTGCTGACCTCGCCGTCCGACACCCCCGGGCTGGCCGGTGCGGACTTCGTGGTCTTCGCGCCGCGCTGGCTGGTCGGCGAGGACACCTTCCGCCCGCCGTACTTCCACCGCAACGTGATGTCGGAGTTCATGGGCCTGGTCGAAGGCGCCTACGACGCCAAGGCCGAGGGCTTCGTGCCCGGCGGCGCCTCGCTGCACAACATGATGTCGGCGCACGGCCCCGACCGGGCGACGTTCGACCGGGCCAGCACCGCGGAGTTGACACCGCAACGGGTCGACGACGGGCTGGCGTTCATGTTCGAGACCCGCTGGCCGGTCGTGCCCACCGAGTTCGCGCTGTCCGCGAGCCACCGGCAGCAGGGCTACGACACGGTGTGGGAGGGACTTGCGAGAAACTTCCAACTGTGACGTCCGTGACCTCCTTCGCCCCCGACTCCGTGGTCCTGAACCGCAAACTGCCGCTGTGGTACCAGGTCTCCCAGTCGCTGCGCGCCTCGATACTGGGCCGCCGCCCGGACGACCCGCTGCGGCTGCCGACCGAGGACGACCTCGCCGGGCACTACGGCGTGAGCGTGCTCACCATGCGCCAGGCGCTGAAGGAGCTGGAGGAGGAGGGCCTGATATCGCGGCATCGCAGGCGCGGCACCTTCATAGAGCCGGCGGCGCTGCGCGGCGCACCGGTCAAGCTGCTGGGATCGGTCGACGCGATCGTGGCCCAGCAGTCGGGCGGGCACACGGCGGTCCTCCAGCACGGCCCGGCGGCGCTGCCGCCCGAGGTGGGCGAGCACTTCCCTGATCTGGTCGAGGCGGTCGCCTACCGGCGGCTGCGCTGCGACGAGACGGGCGAACCCACCAACTGGGCGGAGAACTTCGTCCGGCCCGAGCTTGCCGCCAGGATCGATCTGGCCGACCTGGAGCGCTGGCCGATGACCAAGGTGCTGCGGGACGTACTGGGGGTGCGGATCAGCCGGATCACCGACACCGTGGAAGCGCGGCTTGCCGCCCCGGAGACCGCCCGGCTGCTCCAGGTGCCGCTGCTGAGCCCGATCCTGCACTACACGGGAGTCACCTACGACGAGTCGGGGCGGGCGGTGGACGTGGTGCGCATCCACTACCGCGGCGACCGCTTCTCCTTCACCGTCACGATGGAGGCACCCTGAGCGGCGTCAGTAGCATGCATGCGGTGAGCGACGACGCGCCTTTGCTGCACGATCTGATGCCGTGGTCCGTGCGCCCGCTGCGCATCGGCCGCGGCTGGCCGACGGCCCCCGACGCCGCCACGCTGCGGGACCGCTGGGCGCTGTTCACCGCGGCGGTCGGCGAGGCGGAGCGTACGGCGCTGCTGCACCCCACCCGGGCACGCGGGCTGCACACCCGGGTCGCCCAACTGCCCGGCCACCGCACCCCGACCACCGCCCTGGCCGGGGAGGACGGCTCCTGCCCCGAACCTGTGGAGATCCAGCACGGGGCCTACGACCGGCAGTGGCTGATACCCGACCACCGGCTGATCGACGCCGCACGGCCCGAGTTGTGGCGGGTGCTCGACGACCGGCAGGTCTTCGCCGTCGAGCAGCCCTGGCTGCCCGACACGCACGAGCCGGCCGTGGCCTTCAGCGCGCTGCTGCCCGACGGCAGCGTTCCCGCGGGCCGCCCTGGCCGGATACGCCCGCTGTTCCGGCAGCCGGGTGGCAGGGACCCCAACCTCGCGCCCGGTCTCGCCGAGTTGCTGTCGACGCGGCTGACCGCCGAGGTCACCGCGCAGGACATCGCGGCCTGGGTCGCCGCCGCGGCGAGGCCCGCCCCCGGCGGCTGCGAGGTGCCGCTGCCCGCCGACCCCGGCGACTGGCGCAGCGGCGTCGCGCTGGGCCGCCGGCTGCTGTGGCTGCACACCCGCGGCGCCCGGC
>NZ_CAJSLV010000056.1 GCF_907177275.1 Actinacidiphila cocklensis | reverse complement strand
GCTCCGGCGTCTCCGCGGCGGGGCCGCGGGCCGGTTCGGCCGGCGGGCCGCCGGCCGCCGTCTCCGGCACGCCGGGTTCCGCCGGGGGCGCCGCGGGGGCGGCTTCGGGGCGCAGGCGCACGGTCGCGGCCTTCCTGCAGGTGGAGGATGGTGAAGGCGACCGTACCCTGCGATGACGCGAGGGTGAGCCGCGGATGTGCAAAGCTTCCCATCCCACCGCGCCCGGCCCCAATTCGCCGCTCTCCACCGGCGATGCTGCGGAACGGGTCCGAACGCCCTTCGGGCCGACCTGGGACTCGCCGGCTGCGAATCGGACCAAGGCCGTTGTCTACTGGGCGTCCGGACCCTTCCCGGGTACCACCTGCCGATCGGGCGGCGCTCACCCTCCGTACCCTCTCGGGCGGAGAGGCCCCACTGGCGAGCCGCGTACTGCGTCGTGCGCGCTGGACCTGGCTGCCAGTGGCGGCGTGCACGTGCGGCGCGACACCCCATGGCCCAGCGGCGGTCGACGCGACCGCGGAGGGCCCCGGTTCGACGTCCTGTGGTGGACTTCGCCGAACCTACTCGCCCCCGACCGGCAACTGTCAACAGCGCTTTGACCTGCGGGGTTTCACCAAATCAGCAGGTCAGTGCGGACCGGCCGACCAGCACGCGACACGCCGCCGCGCGCCGAGGGCGCACCGTTCGGCCGCATCGCGCGACGCCGCCGGTCACCCGTTCGGGCGTGAGTGGACCGTCCGGCCGCCGACGACCGTACGCAGCGCGGTCGGCAGGTCACGGCCCGGGGTCAGATCGGGCAGGCCGGGGGTGCCGGAGCGCGGGTCGGTCGACCAGTTGGCGACCCGCTCGTCGGGCGCCTGGACGACCAGGTCGCCGACGCTCCACACCGCGTAGTCGGCCGGTGCGCCCGGCACCAGGACGCCCGCGTCGTCCCGGCCGACCGCCCGCCAGCCGCCGCGGGTGTGCCCGGTGAAGGCGGCGCGGGCGGAGATCCGGTGCCCGGGTGTGCGGTGGAAGGCGGCGGCCCGCACCGCGCCCCACGGGTCGAGCGGGGTGACCGGGCTGTCCGAGCCGAGCGCGAGCGGCACCCCTGCGCGGGTCAGCGCCGCGTACGGGTTGAGCGCCGCGGCCCGCTCGGGGCCGAGCCTGGCCGCGTACATCCCGTCGGGGCCGCCCCAGGCCGCGTCGAAGGCCGGCTGCACGGACGCGACCAGGCCGAATTCGGCGAAGCCCGCGATGGCGGCGTCGGTGAGGAGTTCGGCGTGCTCGACCCGGTGCCGCAGCGCCCGCACCCGGTCCAGGCCGACGGCCTCGGCCGCGGCCCGCACCCCCGCCACGACGGCGTCGACGGCCGCGTCCCCGATGGCGTGGAAACCGGCCTGTACACCGCCCTGGGTGCACAGCAGCAGGTGCCGGGCGATGGTGTCGGCGTCCAGGTACGACACGCCCGTGACGGCGGCGTCGTCGGCGTAGGGCGCGTGCAGGCAGGCGGTGTGCGAGCCGAGGGAGCCGTCCACGAACAGGTCGCCCCCGGCGCCGACCGCGCCGAGGTCGCGGAGGCGGTCCAGGTCGGCGGGCGTACGGACCGGCTCGGCCCAGTAGCCGAGCACCCGAGGGCCGTCACCGGCCGCGGCCAGCGCCAGCAGGCCCGTCAGGTCGTCCTGCGAGGAGATGTCGGGGCCTGCGCACTCGTGCAGCGACCCGATGCCCTGGGCGGCCGCGTGCCGCAGCGCGGCCCGCTGGGCGGCCTCCCGCTGGGCGGGCGTCACCGCGGCGTACGCGGCCCGGCGTACGGCGTGGTGCGCGTCGCGGGTCAGCGGCGCCTGCGGGTCGTGTCCCGGCAGCCCGGCGAGGCCGGGCACGAGGGCGGCCAGCCCGCTGCTGACGGCGGCGGAGTGCACGTCGGTACGCGACAGGTACAGCGGGCGGCCGCCGGTCGCCCGGTCCAGCTCCGCCCGTGTCGGCGGGCGCCGCTCGGGCCAGCGGCTCTCGTCCCAGCCGTGGCCGAGCATGACGCGGTCGGCGGGGTGCGCCGCCACGTACGCGGCGGTCCTGGCCAGGGCCTCCGGCAGGGACCCGACGCCGGTGAGGTCGAGGCCGGTCAGTGCCAGGCCGGTGGCGGTGGTGTGCACGTGGGCGTCGGTGAACGCCGGGGTGACCAGGGCGCCGTCGAGGTCGACGACCTCGTCCGCGCCGTCGGCGAAGGAGTCGGCGGCGGACTCCTCGCCGACCCAGGCGACGGTGTCGCCGTCGATGAGGACCGCTGTCGCGAAGGGGTCGGTGGGCGTGTACACGAACCCCCCGCGGAGCAGCACGGTGGCCTCCGGCGGTGGGCTGGTCATGGGCGAGCTCTGGTGCATCCCCCCAGTCTCTCCCCCGCCTCCTCTCCCCCGTGCCAGGGGGTCTCCCGGGACCTTCCCCCGGCGGGTGGCCCGTCGCGGACAAGGGACGCACCGCAAAGGGCCGGTCGCCCCGGGGCGCGACGCCGTCAGATGCGGGGAGGCCTGGACTCGTACGGGGTCGAGAGGACGACCGTGGTGCGGGTGGAGACGCCGGCGAGGGTGCGCACCCTCGCCAGGAGGTGCTCCAGCTCGATCGGAGTGGAGACGCGCACCTTCAGGATGTAGTTCTCGTCGCCCGCCACGGAGTGGCACGCCTCGATCTCGGGCACGTCGGCGAGCCGCTCGGGGATGTCGTCGGGCGCGCTGGGATCGAACGGCTTGACCGAGATGAACGCGGTCAGCGAGAGCCCGACCGCCTCGGCGTCGACGATCGCGGCGTACCCGCGGATGACACCGCGCTGTTCGAGCCGGCGCACCCGCTGGTGGACCGCGGAGGTGGAAAGGCCCGTGGCCTTGCCCAGGTCCGTGTAGCTCATGCGCCCGTCGGCCATGAGCAGGTCCACGATCTGCCGATCCAGCTCTTCCACAGCCGACGACCTTACCGGCCCGCCGCCGGTTTCGGTCATGCGTGGAGCATCCGATCGAGGAAGCCGTTGGAGAAGGTGCGGGCCGGGTCGGTGGCGGCCGCCAGGGCCAGGAAGTCGGGCATCCGGGGGTAGCGGGCGCGGACCTCGGCGGGGTCGGTGGTGAAGAGCTTGCCCCAGTGCGGGCGGGGCTCGTAGGGCGCCAGCGCCTGTTCGAGCACGGCGAGCACCGGCAGCACGGCGGCGGTGTCCTTGACCCAGGTGAAGTGCAGGCCGACGGCGTCGCGGCCGTAGGCGGGGCTGAGCCAGAGGCGGTCCGCGGCGACCGTGCGGACCTCGCACACCTGCAGGACGGGCGCGACGGTCTCGCGGATGCCGTCGAGTGCGGTGAGCGCGGCGACCGCGTGGCTGCGCGGCACCAGGTACTCGGACTGCAGCTCCTCGCCGCTGCTCGGGGTGAATCCGGGCCTGAAGTGCGGCAGCCGCTCGTGCCAGGGTCCCGGCACGTCGAACTGCTCGGTGCAGTGCACCGGGTCGACGCCGGGCACCGGGTGCAGCTTGGTGTCGGCGGGCTTGGCCCACGGGAATTCGGCGTCGGGGGCGTCGGCGAGCTGCTTGAGCCAGACCTGGTTGAAGCGCGGGCCGCGCCAGTCGGTGAAGAGGCTGACGCTGTACGCGGCCGAGGTGATCGCGTCGAAGTTCGCGGTGGCGTCGGCGAGTTCGAGGCCGGTGAGGACCCGCTGGCGCACCTCGAAGGCGGGCCGCAGGTCCAGGGTGAGGTGGGTGGCGATACCGAGGGCGCCCAGTGCGACGACGGTCCCGTCGAAGGTGTCGCGGTCCGCGGCCCGGCTGACGGTGTGGATGCCGCCGTCCGCGGTGACCAGGTCGACCGCGGAGACCGAGGTGGCCAGGCCGCCGTTGGCGTCGCCCGAGCCGTGGGTGCCGGTGGCGACGGAGCCGCCGACCGAGATGTGCGGCAGGGACGCCATGTTCGGCAGCGCGAAGCCGCGGGCGTGCAGGTGTGCCGCGAGTTCCGCGTAGCGCACGCCGGCGGCGACCCGGACGCTGCGGGCGGCGGTGTCGATGTCGATCTCGGGCGGCAGCGCGGACAGTTCGATCAGGGTGCCGTCGGTGTCGGCGATGTCGCTGAAGGAGTGGGCGCTGCCGAGCGCCTTGGCCCGGCGGCTCGACGCGACCAGCGAGCGCAGCTCCGCGACGGTGGCAGGACGACGTACTTCGGCCGCGGAGAAGGTCAGGTTCCCCGCCCAGTTGCTTTGCATCACGCCACGCTTCCCGCTGTCCGGCGGACCCGTCCTGGCCTCGCCCGTTGGCACCTTATCCGGCCGGACGGCAACACGCCGCGCGGGGGCGCAGGGGGGTGCGCGGGCGCACTGCGGGGGCGCATGAACCAGCCACCGGGGCCGGTGTGACGAAGGCCACATCGAGCGCGCGGCTCTGTCCGCAATGGCGCGGTTACCCGCGTAGCGTGGCGGGAAGTGCTCGCTATGGCCCTGGGCGTGACGCCGGGCCGACCCGATGAAGGGCATCCCACCCGAGGGGGAGACGCAGCATGCGTAACCATGTGCGCCACAGCCGCAGCGAGCGGACCAGGCCCGCGTTCGAGGAGGGCCACGAACGCGACGCCGCGTTCGCCTACCCCGCCGGTGAGCCGGCGGGCTCCGACGCCGACGCGTCGGACGACCTCATGGACGGTATCGACGGCATCGACGCCGACGAGGCGTTCGAGGAGGACTTCGGCGACGTCGTCCGGCTGTCCTGCCCCGACTGCGGCCGGCCCATCGCGGTCTTCGCGGACGAGGAGCGGCTGCCGCAGCACGCCCTGTGCGCGACGCCGTGGAACCCGTTCGGCCTGACCGTCTGCGGCGGCTCGGGACGCGCGGTGGCCGACGCCCGCCCGGCCGACGGCCTGGCCGGCGGCGACCGGCAGGACCTGGCGGCGCTGCTGACGCTGCCCGCCGGCCTCGACTGGCGTACGCAGCCGTTCTCGCACGTGGGCGGCCCCGAGTCGCGGCCGTTCCACCTGCCCGAGCAGGGGCTCGCGGCCTAGGCGCGTACCCCTTCCGCCACAGCGCCCGGCCGGCGTGGACGACGCCGGCCCGGCACTATCCCGGCCGCGGCTCAGCCCCTGGACTCGGGGCCCGCGAGGTGGCGGGCGACGACCATCCGCTGGATCTGGTTGGTGCCCTCCACGATCTGCAGCACCTTCGCCTCCCGCATGTAGCGCTCGACCGGGAAGTCCGCGGTGTAGCCGTACCCCCCGAGCAGTTGGACGGCGTCGGTGGTCACCTGCATCGCGGTGTCGGTGCAGAAGAGCTTCGCCATGGCGGCCCGCGCGGAGAAGGGCTGGCCCTCGTCGCGCAGCCTGGCCGCCGCGAGGTAGAGCGCCCGGCCCGCCTCGATCCTGGTGGCCATGTCGGCGAGCATGAAGCGCAGGCCCTGGAAGTCGGCGACCGGCCGGTCGAACTGCCGCCGCTCCAGGACGTAGCCGAGCGCCGCGTCCAGTGCGGCCTGTGCCACGCCGGTGGCGCACGCGGCGATGCCCAGCCGCCCGGAGTCCAGGGCGCCCAGCGCGATGGCGAAGCCCTGGCCGAGCTCGCCGATCCTGCGGGCGTCGGGCACCCGGACGCCGTCGAAGTGCACCTGCGCGGTCGGTGAGCCCTTCAGGCCCATCTTCCGCTCGGGCACGGCCGCCGACAGGCCGGGGGCGTCGCCCGGGACGAGATACGCGGAGATGCCGTGCGCGCCCCCGCCGCCGCTGCGGGCCAGCACCGTGTAGAAGTCGGCGACGCCGCCGTGGGTGATCCACGCCTTGGTGCCCTCGATCGTCCAGCCGTCGCCGTCCCGCGCCGCCCGGGTCCGCAGAGCCGCGGCGTCGGAGCCCGAGGTCGGCTCCGAGAGGCAGTAGGCGCCCAGCTGGGTGCCGCCGAGCATGCCCGGCAGGTGCTCGGCGCGCTGCTCCTTGCTGCCGTACTGGGCGAGCGCGTGGCAGGCCAGGGTGTGGACGCTGACCCCGAGGCCGACGGTCAGCCTGGCCGCGGCCAGCTCCTCCAGGACCTGCAGGTAGACCTCGTACGGCTGGCCTCCGCCGCCGTATTCCTCCGGATAGGGCAGGCCGAGCAGTCCTGCCTCGCCGATCAGGGTGAACGTCTCACGCGGGAAGCGTCCCGCCTCCTCCTCGGCGGCGGCGCCGGGGGCGATCTCCCGCTGGGCCAGGTCCCGGGTGAGCGCGAGCAGGTCCCGCGCCTCCTCGGTGGGCAGTTGGCGGGACACCGGCTGCGGGCCGTAACTCTGCATGGCGGCGCACTCCTCCCTTTCGGGGGCGACGGCGGCAGTCACCGTGGGTGGGCGGTGCCGTCCGATGGGCATACCCGGACACGAAGCTCCCGTACCGGATCACGGCACGGGCTGATCAACGCGACCGGCGGGTTGGAGTATGCCCGATCGGGCAACGCCCCGTCACCGCCCCGGCGGAGCACGGGCGGCGGGGGCCGGGGCGTGGCGGGCGGTTTGTGCGAAGCCGCGGGGCCGGACGGGCGAGCCGTCGTACGCTTCGCGGCTCGTGGCCGACGTGGCGGCCAGGGAGGCGATGATGCGGGCCGCGCTGGGTGCGCCGCCCGCGGGCCTCGGCCCGTCGCCGTACGGCCCGGGCAGTACGGCCTACGCTCCGCCCGGCGGTCCCCCGCCGACCCTGCCCGCACCCGCGGCGAGGGTCCCGGCAGCCCGGGCGAGGGCAGCGACGACGTCAAGGTCACCCTCACGCCGACCGGCGGCTCGCGCGGCAGCACGGTGGGCCGGCCACCCCGGAGAAGAAGGACTGACGGGTCAGACGGCGTCGGCCAGCGTGAGCGCGTGCAGCTGGTCGGCGGGGCCTGCCTTGCCGTAGTACCAGCCCTGGGCGGTGTCGCAGCCGAGCGCGCGCAGGTGCTCCGCCTGGGTGCGGGTCTCGACGCCCTCGACGGTCACGGTGAGGTTGAGGGTGTGGGCGAGCGAGACGATGCCCTCGACGATCTTCATCTCGACCGGGTCTGCGGGGTGCTGCCGCATGCCGCGGGTGAAGGACCTGTCGAGTTTCAGCACGCTGACCGGGAGCCAGCGCAGCGAGGACAGGTTGGAGTACCCGGTGCCGAAGTCGTCGAGCGCGATCGCGACCCCGAGGTCGGCGATCCTGCGCAGCGGCTTGAGCGCGTCCTCGTTGGCGCCGATCAGGGCGCTCTCGGTGACTTCGAGGCACAGCGCGCTGGGCGGCAGCCCGGTCTCGTCGAGCACCGCGGCGACCTCGGCCACCAGGTCGGGGTGGGTCAGCTGCACCGGTGAGAGGTTGACGTTGATCCGCGGCGCCGGGCCGGTGAACCGCCGGTCCTGCCAGTCGCGGGCCTGCTGCGCGGCCTGCTCCAGCACCCAGCGGCCCAGCGGCACGATCTGGCCCGTGCTCTCGGCGAGCGGGATGAACTGGTCGGGGCCGAGCACCCCGTGCACCGGGTGGCACCAGCGCACCAGCGCCTCGGCCCCCAGGACCACTCCGTCCTCCAGCCCGATCAGCGGCTGGTACTCCACGAAGAACTCGCCGTGCCGCAGCGCGCTGGGCAGCTGGTTGGTCAGCCCGTGCCGGGTGATGGCGCGGGCGTCGGCGTCGGGGTCGGCGACCTCGTAGCGGTTGCCGCCCAGCTCCTTGGCGCGGTACATCGTGATGTCGGCGCTGCGCAGCACATCGGCGGCGCCGCGGGTGCCGACCGGGCCGTGGACGACGCCGATGCTGCCGTGCACCGGCAGTTGGCGGTCGTCGAGCAGCACCGGGGTGGACAGGGCCTTGAGGATGCGGCCGGCCAGTTCCGTGACGGCGGCCAGGCTCGGCGGGTCGGCGTAGACGGCGACGAACTCGTCGCCGCCGATCCTGGCCACCAGCTGGTCGGGCGAGGTCACGCAGCGGCGCAGCCGCTCGGCGACGGCGACCAGCAGCCGGTCCCCCACCGCGTGGCCGAGGCTGTCGTTGACCGCCTTGAAGCCGTCCAGGTCGAGGTAGCAGACGCCGATCCTGCGGTCGGCGCGGTCGGCGCCGTGCTCGTCGGTGGTGCTCAGCGCGCGGTCGAGGCGCTCGAAGAACAGCGCCCGGTTGGGCAGTGCGGTGAGCGCGTCGTGGGTGGCCTGGTGGCGCAGCCGCTCCAGCAGCCGGCGGCGCTCGGTGATGTCCTCCAGCAGGCCGAGCTGGTACTGCGGGCGGCCCGCGGCGTCGCGCAGCAGCGAGACCTGGACGTCGGCCCACAGCACCGAGCCGTCGGCCCGGGGGTAGGCCTTCTCGATGTGGTAGTGGTCGCGCTCGCCGCGGGCGAGTTCGCGGTTCAGGCTGTCGCCCTCCGGGCCGTTGTCCGGGTGCGTCCAGTCGCCGGCCCTGCGGTGCCTGATGTAGGACTCGCTGCCGAGCATGCGGGTGAGCGACTCGTTGACCTCAAGGACGTTGCCTTCGAGGTCGGCGATGCCGATGCCGACCGCGGCGGTCTCGAAGACGGCGCGGAAGCGGGCCTCGCTGGCGGCCAGCGCGCTCTCCGCCTCGGTCTTGGCGTTCAGCGCGGCGCGGGAGATCGACTCCTGCTCGTACAGGGTGCGTTCGCGCAGCGCGTGCGAGAAGCCGACGGCGACCGCGTGCTGGAGCCGGGAGCAGCGCACCCGGCACTCCTCGGCGGGCAGGTCGAGGCCGGGGCCGCAGTAGAGCACCAGGTAGGCGTCGATGACGCCGAGGATGCTGGGCAGCGACTCGGGGTCGGTGCAGTGCGCCGCGACCAGGCCCTCGCCGACCCGGATGGCGGCCCGCGGGTCGAAGCGCTCGGCGTGCAGGGTGTCCCGCAGCAGGCGGGCCAGCGGCAGCAGGTGCTGCTCGAACTCCGCACTGGTCATGGAGGTGGCGGTGACCGGGTAGATCGCCCGGCTCCAGATCGCGGCGAACCGCGCCAGGTTGTCCCGGCTCGTCGACAGGGCCGGTCCGCCGCCGGTGCGGCCGACCGCCCTCGCCGTTCCGCCCGCCGCCCTGCACCGGGGGGCGGCCGGTTGCGCGGTCACGCCTTCAGCCCCACGCCGGCGAGTCCGGTGAGCAGTGCGGGATCGTCGTCGTCGCTCGGCGGGGTGTCGGGGCGCCAGTGGTTCAGCGGGACGACGCCGGGGTCGAGCAGTTCGAAGCCGGTGAAGAAGCGTTCCACCTCGGGCACCGTCCGCATGATCAGCGGGGTGCTGGTGCGCTGGTAGACGTCCTGGACCCGGCGCTGGTCGTCGCTGAGCAGGCCGGCCTGCGGGGTGGCGTGGGTGATGACCAGGACGCTGCCGGGCGCGAGGGCGTCGCGCAGCTCGCCGACGACGGCGTAGGCGTTGTCGGTGTCGCGCAGGAAGTGCAGCACCGCCACGAGCAGCAGGGCGACCGGCCGGTCGAGGTCCAGCATCCGCTGCGTCTCGGGGTGGTCGAGCACCGACCGCGGGTCGCGCAGATCGGCGGCGGCGATCGTGGCGTGCTCGTTCCCGTCGAGTACGGCCTTGCTGTGGGCCACCGCGACCGGGTCGTTGTCGACGTAGACGACGTTCGCGGCCGGATTCAGCGTGTGCACGACCTCGTGCACGTTGCCGAACGTGGGGATGCCGGAGCCGATGTCGAGGAACTGGTCGATGCCGCGGCCGACCGCGTGGCGCACTGCCCTGCGCATCGCCGCCCGGTTGGCCTGGCCGACCTTGGGGATGGCGGGGATGGCCTTGAGCGCGACCCTGGCCGCTTCCCTGTCCACCTCGAAGTTGTGCGAACCGCCGAGGAAGTAGTCGTACACCCGCGACACGCTGGGCACGGTGATGTCGATGCCGGGCGGTGCCCAGGAAGGACGGTCGGTCACAGTGGAGATCTCCAGGTCGTGGGGCCGGGTGGACGCGTCCGGAGTCAACTCTCGCGGACGGTGGGCCGCTTACTCTGCGAGGCTACTGATCACGTGTTCGGAGCGAAACACGCAACCGGAGATGTGACGTCCGTTTTCGGTCAACAACCACCGGCATGTACAGGTGCGAAAACGCGCCACGGCGAATCTGCGCACGCTGTGCAGGGCAAGCGCAGAAACGATGGTGGACCCGTGACGGTCGTCGTCACGGGTCCACCATCGTCTTTCGGACAGCGGGCGGCCGGTCAGCAGGCGCCCTCGTCCTGCCAGACCCCCCACTCACCGGTGGTGCCGGGCTCCTCGTTGGTGGTCCACCACTTGGCCTTCCACTTGTGGCCGTTGTGCGCCACCTCGTTGCCGCCGACGTAGACGGCGGACGCGGTCCACTCGCCGACCGTGCAGGTCCCGCCGGGCGGGCTGGTCGGCGGGGTGGTGGGCGGCGGGGTGCTCGGCGGGGTGGCGCCGGCGAACTTCACCGAGTACTTGGCGAATTCCCAGCTGGACTGCGGCACGCTGCTGCACACGCCGGACGTGGTGCCGTTGTCCGGCGGGTTGCACTGGCGGTCCCGGTTGAGCGACCAGAAGGTGAAGCGGCCCATGCCGTGGCTGGTCGCGTAGTCCAGCACGGTCTGGAAGTCCGCCTGGTAGAAGTACTCGCCCGAGTCGCTGCGGCCGTTCATGCCGGAGAAGCCCTCGTGGGCGTACGCGGTGGCGGTGTCCCAGCCGAAGGTGGTCTTGAGCAGGCCGTTGAAGGCGGTCAGCGCGGCGGTCTGCGACGCGGCGCCGTTGAAGCCGCCGTCGAAGGGCATGATGGAGAAGTTGTTGGGCGTGAAGCCCTGCGACTTGGCCTCGTTGAGCATCTGCTGGCCGAACCAGCCGGTGCCGGCCGCGGTGCCCGCGGTGGTCACCGACACGAACAGGCCGGGGTTGTTCTGCTGCAGGATCTTGGCCGCGCCGATCTCGTGCGCGACGGCCGCGGTGTTCTCGTACTCCGGCTCCTCCAGGTCGAAGTCGATCGCGTGCAGCTGGTACTTGGTGATCACCTGCTGGTACGCGGCCGCGGTGGAGGAGGCGTCGGAACAGGCCTGGCCGAGCTTGGTGCCGCCGTAGCCCCCGATGGAGACCGAGACGTCACCGCCCTTGGCCCGGATCGCCGAGATGACGCCGCCGACCGCGGTGTCGGAGGACACCGCGCTGGTGCCGCCCCAGGTCGGGCTGCAGCCGCCGCCGTTGGGGGCCAGGATGAAGGCGAGCTGGAAGGCCTTCAGGCCGGTGGCGTCCATGATCGCGGTCGCGTCCGGCGGGTTGTTGTCGGTCGGCATCAGATAGGGGGCGGCGGCGTACCACTGGTTGCTCAGCGCGCTCGACGCCGCCGTGGCGCCGCTGGCCTGTCCCGTGCCGAGCACGGCGGCGGCGCCGAGCCCGGCAAAGGCAAGGGCGGCGGCGGCCACGCCGGAACCCAGTGCTTGGAGACGCTTCACGTCTGGACCTCCTGTGGGGGAACGTGCCAGCAGAATCCTGCTCTGACGCGAACCCGTCAATGAGTTGGTCCAGACCTTTAGAGCAACCCACAAATTGGTCTCTACCAATCCGGGGCCTCAGGCAGGCCGCCGCACGTCAAGGGCGCCCGGAGCGCCCCGTTTTCACACCACACCGACCGCCGCGAGCGCCCGCCGCTGCCCCGGGCTCGGCTTCGCGGGGAAGTACAGGTAGCAGACACCGCCGGTGCCGCCGCTGACCCCGCCGCTGGCGTTGATCCGCTTCGTCCGCAGCCAGATCGTCTCGAACTGTGCTCGCTTGTAGACGTTGCGGACCACCGCGTCGCTGCTGCTCGCCGGGTCGTTGGCGACCACGTCGCCCTCGGCGGTGAAGCCCACCAGGGCCATCAGGTGGCCCGACGTGCCGTACCCGGCGCCGTCCAGCTCGGAGGCCAGGAAGGACTGTGACGTTATCACCGGGATGCCGGCCTTGATCAGCTTCTCGACGTCGTTGAGCGAGTGCAGCCGGGTGATGACGCCCTGCATGTCCTTGTACGTCGCCGCGTAGGCCGCGTTGAACGGCCAGTTGCCGCAGCCCTCGTACTGGTAGTCGTAGGTGTAGCGGGCGCCCTGGTCGACCTGCGGGTCCGCGTACGCCGGGTTCACCCAGGCCAGCTGCTCCGCGGTCGGGCCGCGGCCCCAGTACTCGATGACCATGGTGGACGACGTCGGGCTGCACCAGGCCTCGCCGCCGTTGTCGTACTCCGGGTACTGGCCCTTGTGGATGTTCTGCGAGTAGGCCGGCACCGGCAGCTCCACGCCCGCGCCCTCGCCCGGCACCGAGGCCGGCACGGTGAAGCGGTCCGGGATGTTCGACGCCATCGCGCCGAGCCGCCACACGGTCGGCGTCAGCTTGCTGCCGGGCTTGCGGAAGAGCGTCAGCCGCAGCCGGTACGAGGCGAGCAGCGGTCCCGCCGTCGCGTCGTCGATGGAGAAGGTGTCGGTCCAGATGCTGCTCTTGCCGTCGGTCTGGTCATCCACCGACGTGCGCCTGATGTCCTCGTCGCCGTCGCCCGCGGTCCAGCGCCCCATGACGTAGGCCGGGGTCTCGGTGCCGTCGGTGTAGGTGCCGAGCAGCTCCACCTGGATCCAGGTGCCGGCCGGGGTGTGCGCGTTCCACGACGAGATCAGCTCGCTCGCCGGGTGCGGCACCTCGCGCACCGGAGAGGTCCAGGACGCCGACTCCCAGGTGGCGGTGACGCCGGTGTGCGGGTCGGTGTAGTCCAGGGTGCCGGTGGCCCGGCCGATCTCCAGCCCCGCACGCGGGCCGGGCACCGGGCGGGTGCCCGCGTGCGCGCCGAACAACCAGTCGGCGAAGGACGTCCAGCCGTGGTAGTCGACCGGGGCACTGTCGGTCGCGCCGTCGCTGCCGGACCGCTGCGGCACGGCGCCGGGAGCGGCGGCCCCGGACGGCGCGGCCGACGCGGACTGCGCGGCCGCTGTGGTCGCCGCGGTCGCGGCGGCGGCCAGCGCCGCGGCGATCACGGCACGGCGGGGGGCGTTACTGGTCATGGCTCAATCCCCTCGTTTTCCCTCGACGGGTACGGGACACCCCTGCGCGCCGCCCGGCGGCAGGTCGCACCACCATTGCAGGCGGGACACCCTTTCCACCAGGTTTTCCGACCGCGTGGCGGGACCAACATTGGTCTGTTCCTGTGGCGCTCAGTCGGGCAGGACCACCAGGTCACGCCCGGTCAGATTCAGCCGCTCGCCGCCGCCTTCGGTGCACACCGCGATGTCCTCGATGCGCGCGCCGAAGGTGCCGGGCAGATAGATGCCGGGCTCGATCGAGAAGGCCATGCCCGGCGCGAGCGCCCGCCTGCTGCCCGCGACGATGTACGGCTCCTCGTGGCCCTCCAGGCCGATGCCGTGGCCCGTGCGGTGGATGAAGTGCTCGCCGTAGCCGGCCGCGGTGATGATGTCCCGGCCGATCGCGTCCAGTTGCTCGGCGGTGATGCCCGGGCACACCGCCTCGGTCTGCGCGGTCTGCGCGCGCAGCAGCACCTCGTACAGCTCGCGGAAGGCGGCGGGCGGCTCGCCGACCGCGTAGGTGCGCGTCGAGTCGGAGCAGTAGCCGTCGGCGGTGGTGCCGCCGATGTCCACCACCACCGGGTCGCCGCTGCGGATCACCCGGTCGGACACCTCGTGGTGCGGGCTCGCGCTGTTCGGCCCCGAGCCGACGATGACGAAGTCCACCGTCTCGTGGCCGGCCGCCAGGATGGCGTCCGCGATGTCCCTGGCGACCTCGCGCTCGGTGCGCCCGGCCCGCAGCCACTCCCCCACCCTGCGGTGCACCCGGTCGATGGCGCCGCCCGCCCGGCGCAGCGCGGCCACCTCGGCGGGGCTCTTGCGCATCCGCAGCTCCGTCAGCACGTCGCCGGCCAGGCACGCCTGGGCGTCGGGCAGCGCGGCCTGGAAGGCCAGCAGCTTCTCGGCCCACATGTGGTTGTCGACCGCGAAGCGGCGCACCCCCGCGGGCAGCCGGCGGGCGATCAGCGCGTAGGCGTCGTCGGTCTCGGCGAAGCCGGCGATCTCCAGGCCGAGGCCGCCGGCCGGGGAGGCCTGCGCGGCGGGCCGCTCCAGGGCCGGCACCACCAGGAAGGGGTCCGCCTCGGCCGGCACCACCAGGCAGGTCAGCCGCTCCAGGGGCAGCGCCTGATAGCCGGTCAGATAGCGCAGGTCGGCGCCCGGCGAGACCAGCAGCGCGTCCACGCCCGCGTCCGCGGTGGCCTTCCTGGCGAGTTCGAGGCGCTCCGCGGGATGGAGCGCGGCGGCGGAGTCTTCGGAGTCGGTCACGCCGACCACGGTAGTCGGCAGCGCCGCCCGACACGGTCACCTTTTACGGCCTGCGCGCGCCGGGCCACCGTACGGGCGGGGCCTATGCTCCGGCTTCATGGACACTCACGGCCCGGCCGGTCTCTCGCTGCGCGAACTGGCCGGCACGCTCGACCTGCTGCCGCCGTCCTGCGGTCCGGTACGCCTGGTCGCCGTCGACGGGCACGCGGGCGCCGGCAAGAGCACGCTCGCGCAGCGGCTCGCGGCGGAGGCCCGCGGGGCGCCGGTGGTGCACACCGACGACTTCGCCACGCACGACCGGCCGTTCGACTGGGTCGAACGGCTCGACGCGGAGCTGCTGGCACCCTTCCGGGAGGGCCGGGAGGCCCGGCACGCGGTCTACGACTGGACCGCGCGGCGGTTCACCGGCGAACGGCTCGTGCCGGCGGCGCCGGTGGTGCTGCTCGAAGGCGTCGCCAGCGGGCGCCGGGCGCTGCGGCCGCTGCTGGCGCTGACCCTGTGGCTGGAGGTGGACACCGCCACCGCCAGGCAGCGCGGGATCCGCCGGGACGGCCCGGCGCTCGAACACTTCTGGACCGGGTGGTCCGCGGCGGAGGACCAGCACTTCGCGGAGGACCCCACGCGCCCCTTCGCGGACCTTCTGGTCCACCAGACGGAGGCCGGTTATCGCGCCGCTCCCGGTCCGTACGGTCACACGGGGTGACGCACTTGACCGCTTCGCGCGGAGCAATTACGTTTTCAACCAAGCGGCCCCGGAAGGCCGCCACGTAGCACGAAGCCCCCGGTTGTTCCCCCGTGACCGGGGGCTTCGTCTTCCCCCGACACCCCCGTCACACCCTCCCCTTGCGCCCTCCGGCCGCCCGGTGACTGCCCCCTGCGGTGGCCTTCGCCGTCGCACTCCGTGGCAGCCGGGCGCGCAGTTCCCCGCACCCCTGAAAACACCCACCCTCTCCCCCAGAGGGCAAGCCCATGGGGGCCCGGAACACTGCACGCCAAGCCATGACGCACCGGAAGGTGCGAGCCCACCGCAAGGGGCAACCGCCTAGGGGCGCGAGGAACCGCGCGACAAGCCACGACGCGCCGGAACTCTGAACGCCACAGCAAGCGGCGCCCACCTCGGGCGCGCGGGCTGCGCGCGCAGCCCGCGCGGCGGGAAAGAGGCAACGCCACAGCAAGTGGCACCCACCTCAGGGGCGCGGGGAACCGCGCGCACACCCCCCGCCGGCGGGCGTGGAAGCGAATCCACCCGCACGTGGCCCCACCCCTCAAAGCCCCGCAGGGAAACGCACTCTACGGAGTTGACCTCTTCGCGGGTACGATGCCGGAGGGTGCGGGCGGGGGCCGCAGGGGGTGTGGCGTGCTTCAACTCCTGTGCGCCGCCAGGCGGTTGGCGGGGGAATGATGGGTGGGGACTAGATGGACTTCGGCACCGACCGCGCGGGCGCCCCGGCCGATCTCGCGTGGCTGCGCGGCATCGACGCGTACACCATGGGCGCCTACGTCCAGGCCGAGGAGGAGTTCAAGACCGCGGTCCGCATCGACCCCGGCATGGCCGACGCCTGGCTCGGGCTGCACGCGCTGCGGGCCGACACCGCGACCGCGCTGCTGCAGATGTACCGGCACCGCGACCGCTTCGGGGAGCAGCGCGCGGCGCACCGCCGCACCCTGAACTCCTGGTACTGGCTCGGCTGGTGGGTGCAGCCGGTGCTGGAGACCAGCAGGGACCTGCTGCTCGCGCACGCCTCGCACTGGCTGGACGGCCGCCATGTCGCCGAGCTGGACCGCGCGCTCGCCGACTGCCCGCCCGTCGACACCGACCCGCAGGTGCGCTTCCTGCACGCCTGCCGGGCGTATCTGGTCAAGGACTGGGAGCACCTGGTCCGGCATACGGAACCGCTGCTCGGCGACCCCCTGCTCGGCATCGAGGCGGGCCTGTTCGGCGGTATGGCCCGGGTGCGGCTCGAAATGTGCGGGCAGGCCGAGCCGTTGCTCGCCGCCGCCCTGATGCGGTGCCGCAGCGAGCAGCCGCAGCGCAAGGAGCTGCGCTACTGGCTGGCCCGGGCGTACGAGGGCACCGGGCGGACCGCCGCGGCCGTACCTCTGTACCGGGCGGTGCACCGGGTGGACCCGGCGTTCATGGACACCGCCGCGCGGCTGGCCGCGATCCACGAGACCGACGACGGCCTGGACGAGAGCGCGGGCCTGGCCACCGCCGTGTCGTTGGCGGGCGGCGGCGGGCAGGCGGTGCCCGAGGGCGCGGCCGACCTTGACCCGGGGATGTACCCGGACCCCGGCGACGGCCGCCCGCCGGGGAACCCCGACCTGGACGACGCGCTGCTGGCGTCGGCGGGCGCGCTGGACGACGACATACGCGACCGGGCCGTCGCCCCGCTGACCGGCTCGCTGCCCGCCCAGCTGCCGCTCGGCGGCTCCGATCCGGTGCTGCTCGCCCAGGCGCTCGCGGAGCTCGACGGCATGGTCGGCCTCGAACCGGTCAAGCGGCAGGTCAGGGCGCTGTCGGCACAGCTGCGGATGGCCAGGCTGCGGGCCGGCCAGGGGCTGCCGGTGCAGCCGCCGAAACGGCACTTCGTCTTCTCCGGTCCGTCCGGCACCGGCAAGACCACGGTGGCCCGCATATTGGGCCGGGTCTTCTACGCGCTCGGCCTGCTGGGCGGCGACCACCTGGTGGAGGCCCAGCGCTCCGACCTGGTCGGCGAGTTCCTCGGGCAGACCGCGGTGAAGGCCAACGAGCTGATCGACTCCGCGCTGGGCGGTGTGCTGTTCGTGGACGAGGCCTACGCACTGTCCAACTCCGGCTACAGCAAGGGCGACGCGTACGGCGACGAGGCCCTGCAGGTGCTGCTCAAGCGCGCCGAGGACAACCGTGACCGGCTGGTCGTCATCCTGGCCGGCTACCCCGAGGGCATGGACCGGCTGCTCGCCGCCAACCCGGGTCTCAGCTCGCGCTTCACCACCCGGGTGGACTTCCCCAGCTACCGCCCGCTCGAACTGACCAGGATCGGCCAGGTGCTGGCCGCGGAGAACGGCGACCAGTGGGACGACGAGGCGCTGGAGGAGCTGGGGGCGATCAGCGGCCACGTCGTCGACCAGGGCTGGATCGACGAGCTGGGCAACGGGCGGCTGCTGCGCACGCTGTACGAGAAGAGCTGCGCCTACCGCGACCTGCGGCTGTCGGAGTACCGGACGACGCCGAGCCGCGAGGAGCTGTCCACCCTGCGGCTGCCCGACCTGATGCAGGCCTACGGCGAGGTGCTGTCGGGCCGCGGCCCCGGCGTCCCGCCGCCCGACCCGGCCGAGTAGCCGGGGCGGGCGCGGGAGCCGCGGTCAGCCGACCAGTTCGCCGGGCGCCGAGCGGTGCGAGGGGTCGCGGACCTCGCCGACGAGCATTTCGAGCACGTCCTCCAGCGCGACCAGGCCCAGCACCCGCCCCGCGGGGTCCGCGACCGCCGCGAGGTGGGACGCGGCCCGCCGCATCGAGGTCAGCGCGTCGTCCAGCGGGAGGTCGGCGCGCAGCGTGGTGATCGGCCGCCACAGCCGCTGCGGCACCGGCCGGTCCTGGTCCTCCAGGTCCAGCACGTCCTTGACGTGCAGGTAGCCCAGGTAGCGGGCGCCGGCCTCCTCGGCGACCGGGAAGCGGGAGTAGCCGGTGCGTACGGTCAGCTCCTCGACCTCGCGGGCGGTCGCCGTGGGCGCCAGGGTGATCAGCTGGTCCGGGGTGAGCAGCACCTCGGTGACCGGGCGGGTGCCCAGCTCCAGCGCGTCCTCCAGGCGCTCCTGCTCGTCGGAGTCCAGCAGCCCGGCCCGCCGGGCGTCCTCCACCAGCACGGTCAGCTCGGCGCTGGTGAAGACCGCGTCGACCTCGTCCTTGGGCTCGACGCCACAGGCCCGCAGGATCACCCGGGCGCAGGCGCCGAGCACCACGATCACCGGCCGGAAGACCCGGGCGAAGCCGACGAGGCCCGGGCTGAGCCACAGCGCGGTCTTCTCCGGGTCGGCCATGGCCAGGTTCTTCGGCACCAGTTCGCCGATGACCAGGTGCAGGAAGACCACCAGGGCCAGCGCCAGCACGTAGCCGATCGCGTGCACCAGGTCGTCCGGCACGTGGGCGGCGACGAAGACCGGCTCCAGCAGGTGCGCCACGGTGGGTTCGGCGACCGCGCCGAGGGTCAGCGAGCAGACGGTGACGCCGAACTGCGCGGCGGCCATCATCTGCGGCAGGTGTTCGAGGCCGTAGAGCACGGTGCGCGCCCTGCGGTGGACGGCGGCCAGCGGTTCGATCTGGCTGCGGCGGACCGACACCAGGGCGAACTCGGCGCCGACGAAGAAGCCGTTGCCCAGCACCAGGAGCAGGGCGAAGAGCAGTTGCAGTGCGCTCATCGGTCGCTCTCCTCCCCCGCGGCCGGCGCCGTACGCACGATCCTGACCCGTTCGGCCCGGTGGTGGCCGACCTCGGCGACCCGCAGCTGCCAGCCGGGCAGTTCCGCGGTGTCGCCGATCTCGGGAATGCGGGCCAGCAGGTCGGCGACCAGTCCCGCGACCGTCTCGTACGGGCCTTCCGGCGCCTCCAGGCCGATACGGGCCAGGGTGTCGATGCGGCAGCTGCCGTCGGCGTCCCAGGCCGGCCTGCCGTTCTCCGGCGGGGCCTGCGCCAGGTCGGGCAGGTCGACGGCGTCGTGCTCGTCGCGCACCTCGCCGACCAGTTCCTCGACGATGTCCTCCAGGGTGACCACCCCCGCGGTGCCGCCGTACTCGTCCACGACGACCGCGATGGGCTGCTGGCTGCGGAGCAGTTCGAGCAGCGGCTGGGCGGCCAGCGTCTCGGGGACCAGCAGCGGGACGACCGCGATCCGGCCGACCGCGGTGCGGTCGCGCAGTTCCGCGGGGACGGCGAGGGCGTCCTTGAGGTGGACCATGCCGACGATGTCGTCGAGGCGGGCGCGGTAGACCGGGAAGCGGGACAGTCCTGTGGCGCGGGTGAGGTTGAGGACGTCGGCCGCGGTGGCGGTGTCCTCCAGGGCGCTGACCCTGACCCGGGGCGTCATCACGTTCTCCGCGGTGAGGTCGGCGAGCGAGAGGGTGCGGACGAACAGGTCGGCGGTGTCCTGCTCCAGCGTGCCGGCCAGTGCCGAGTGCCGGGCGAGCGAGACCAGCTCGGTGGGGGTGCGGGCTGAGGCCAGCTCGTCGGCGGGCTCCACGCCGAGCATCCGCACCAGGCGGTTGGCCGCGGTGTTGAGCACCTCGATGACCGGCCGGAAGGCGCGGGAGAAGGCCCGCTGCGGCCCCGCGACCACCCGGGCGACGGCCAGCGGCCTGGACACCGCCCAGTTCTTCGGGACCAGCTCGCCGATCACCATCTGGACGGCGGAGGCGGCCATCATGCCGACCACGACCGCGACGCCGGGGGCGGCGCCGTGCGGGATGCCGACGGCTCTGATCGGGCCGGTGAGCAGGTCGGCCAGCGCGGGTTCCGCGAGCATGCCGACGACCAGCGAGGTGATGGTGATGCCGAGCTGGGTGCCGGACAGCTGGAAGGACAGCCGGCGCAGGGCCGCGACGACGCCGGCCGCTCTGCGGTCGCCGGCGGCGGCGGCACGTTCGGCCGCCGGGCGTTCCACCGTCACCAGGCCGAATTCGGCGGCGACGAAGAAACCGTTGGCGAGGATCAGGACAAGGGCTGCCGCGAGCAGCAGCAGTGACGTGCTCATGAGGCCGCCGCTCCATGGGACTGGGCGGGAGGGGCGGCGCAGGTACTACCGGACGGTGCGTCCATCGGGGTGTGAGTGTCACTCCTCGGTCGGTCGGGCGGTTCAGCGGGCGGCGCCGTCACGGCACCGCCCGGAACAAGACTAGTCATTGCGGTCGCAGCAGCGAAGGACGGCGGGCGCCCCTTTCAGCGGGAGCCGCCCCGCTCGCCCGGGCCGTCGCCGCGGGCCTCGCCGAGCGCTTCGACCAGAGCTCGCAGCCGCCGGGCGTCGCCGATGGCCTGCCGCCTGGCGATGCCGGGCTGGATGCCCATCACGGCCAGCGTGGTGCCGTCCGCGAGGTCCAGATGGACCCAGGCGTCACCCTGCCGCAGCCGTACGGCCAGCACTTCCGCCCAGGCCAGCCGCCTTTTGACGGTCAGGTTCACCACGGTGAGGCCGTCGGCGTCGGCGACCGCCTTGGGGCGGCTGAGCAGCGCCAGCAGGGCCAGCGCCAGCACCCCGACGACGACCAGGGTGACCCGGTCGCCGGTGCTCCACGGGGACGCGCCCTCGTAGGGCATCACCACGGCCAGGGTGCTGAGCACGCCGAGCAGCAGGGTGCCCATGGTGAGCAGCACCACACGGGTGAGCAGCGGCCGGAAGGTGACGGGCAGCTGCGCGACGGCGGCCTCGGCGCGGTCGTCGTCGGCGGCGGTCACAGCCGGGCGGCGTGGATGCCGGTGGTCAGGATGGCCCGGGCGCCCAGGTCGTACAGCTCGTCCATGATGCGCTGGGCGTCGCTGGTGGGGACCATGGCGCGGACCGCGACCCAGCCCTCGTGGTGCAGCGGGGAGACCGTCGGCGACTCCAGGCCCGGGGTCAGGGCGACGGCCTTGTCGACGTGCTCGGCGCGGATGTCGTAGTCCATCATCACGTAGCGCCTGGCGACCAGGACGCCCTGCAGGCGGCGCAGGAACTTCTGCACCTCGGGCTCGTCGGCGGGGGCGCCGGTGGGGCGCACCACGACCGCCTCGGAGGCCATGATCGGCTCGCCGAAGGTGTCCAGGCCCGCGTTGCGCAGCGAGGTGCCCGTCTCCACGACGTCGGCGATGACCTGGGCGACGCCGAGCTGGATGGCGGTCTCGACGGCGCCGTCGAGGTGGACGACGGTGGCGGCCACGCCGTTGTCGGCGAGGTGCTTCTCGACGACGCCCTCGTACGAGGTCGCGACCGTCATGCCGCCGAGGTCGGCGACGCTCGCGGCAGTGCCGGGCCTGGCGGCGTAGTGGAAGGTCGAGCGGGCGAAGCCGAGCTGCAGGATCTCCTCGGCGCTCGCCCCGGAGTCCAGCAGCAGGTCGCGCCCGGTGATGCCGATGTCGAGCCGGCCCGAGCTGACGTAGATGGCGATGTCGCGCGGGCGCAGGTAGAAGAACTCCACGTCGTTGGCGCGGTCGAACAGCACCAGCTCCTTGGACTCCTTGCGCTGGCGGTAGCCGGCCTCATGGAGCATGGCCGCCGCGGGTCCGGACAGTGAGCCCTTGTTCGGGACGGCGATGCGCAGCATGGGGTCGGGTTCCTTCGCTGTGGGTGCGGTGCGGTGGACTGGGGTGGTGCGGGACCGGCGGACGTGCGGACGCGACTGTACGGCCCGTGCGGTGTGTCGCGCGGGCCGTACGGCTCACAGATGGGCGTAGACGTCGGCCAGGGAGATGCCCCGGGCCACCATCATCACCTGAACGTGGTACAGCAGTTGGGAGATCTCCTCGGCGGTGGCGTCGGCGCCCTCGTACTCGGCGGCCATCCACACCTCGGCGGCCTCCTCGACCACCTTCTTGCCGATCGCATGCACGCCCTTGCCGACCAGCTCGGCGGTGCGTGACGTGCTGGGGTCGCCGGTGGCGGCCTTGTGCTGCAGCTCGGTGAAGAGCTGCTCGAATGTCTTGTTGGCCATGGTGGTCCTAGCCTACGGGGAACAGCCCGCCCTTCAGCGCCACGGTTCGGATAGTGAGCGGATGACGGCCGCGGTCGCCACCGCCGCGGTGACCGCCTCGTGCCCCTTGTCCTCGTTCGACCCGGGAAGTCCGGCCCGGTCGAGGGCCTGCTCCTCGGTGTCGCAGGTGAGCACGCCGAAGCCGACCGGGACACCGCTGTCCACGGTGACCTGCGTCAGGCCCGCGGTGACCCCTTGCGAGACGTACTCGAAGTGCGGCGTGCCGCCGCGGATGATCACACCGAGCGCGACGACCGCGTCGTAGCCGCGACCGGCCACTGCCCGGGCGACGACCGGCAGTTCGAAGCTGCCCGGCACCCGCAGCAGGGTCGGCTCCTCGATCCCCAGGTCGTGCAGGGCGCGCATCGCGCCGTCGACGAGGCCGTCCATCACCTGCTGGTGCCACTGGGCCGCGATCACCGCGACCCGCAGGTCTCCGCAGTTCTTGACGGTCAGCTCGGGGGCGCCCTTACCGCTCACTTCTCTCCTCGTTGCTCGGTGACTGTGCTGCCGCCTGCGGTGCCGACGGCGGCGTGGCTGCGGCCGGCGCTCTCCAGCCAGGGCAGGTCGTGCCCCATCCGGTCGCGCTTGGTCTGCAGATACCGCAGATTGTGCTCCCCCGCCCCGACCGGCATCGGCTCGCGGCCCAGCACTTCGAGGCCGTGGCCGACCAGCGCACCGGTCTTGGCGGGGTTGTTCGTGATCAGCCGCAGCGAGCGCACGCCGAGGTCGGCGAGGATGCGCGCGGCGGCGCCGTAGTCGCGGGCGTCGGCGGGCAGGCCGAGTTCGAGGTTGGCGTCCAGGGTGTCCCGGCCGCGCTCCTGCAGCTCGTACGCCCGCAGCTTGGGCAGCAGGCCGATGCCGCGCCCCTCGTGGCCGCGCAGGTAGAGGACCACCCCGCGGCCCTCCTCCGCGACCCGGCGCAGCGCTCCTTGCAGCTGCGGGCCGCAGTCGCAGCGCTGCGAGCCGAAGACGTCGCCGGTCAGGCACTCGGAGTGCACCCGCACCAGCACGTCGGTGCCGTCGCCGAGGTCGCCCGCGACCAGCGCGATGTGCTCGACGCCGTCGGCGGTGCTGCGGTAGCCGTGGGCGCGGAAGTCGCCGAAGGCGGTCGGCAGCGTGGTCGACGCCTCCCGGCGGACGGTCGGCTCGGCGGAGCGGCGGTAGGCGATCAGGTCCTCGATGGAGATGATGGCCAGGCCGTGCTTGCGCGCGAAGGGCACCAGCTCGGGCAGCCGGGCCATCGTGCCGTCCTCGCGGGCGATCTCCACGATGGCCGCTGCGGGCCGCAGCCCGGCGAGCCTGGCCAGGTCCACGCCCGCCTCGGTGTGGCCGGCCCGGGTCAGCACCCCGCCGCTCCTGGCCCGCAGCGGGAAGACGTGCCCGGGGCGGACGAAGTCGGCGGCCACCGACGACGGCTGGGCCAGCAGCCGGATGGTCGCGGCGCGGTCGGCCGCGGAGATCCCGGTGGTCACCCCGTGCGCGGCACCGGCGTCCACCGAGACGGTGAAGGCGGTGCGCATCGACTCGGTGTTGGCGTCCACCATCTGCGGCAGTTCGAGGCGGTCGAGCTCCTGCGGCTCCATCGGTACGCAGATCAGCCCGCGGCACTCGGACATCATGAATGCCACGATCTCCGGGGTGATCTTCTCCGCGGCGACGATCAGGTCGCCCTCGTTCTCCCGGTCCTCGTCGTCCACCACCACGACCGGGCGGCCCGCGGCGATGTCGGCGACGGCCCGTTCCACCGGGTCGAGGACGAGGTCGGCCTCGTCGTACCAGTCGTCCTGCAGTGCGGTCACGGCGCTCATGCCGTCACTCCTTCCGCGACGGTGCTGCTCGGCTCGGCCCGGCGCAGGTCCCCGCCCCTGCGGGTCTGCTGCCACCAGGCGTACATCCCGGCGATGACCAGGACGAAGTAGACGATGTAGACCAGGCCGGAGAAGGGCAGGCCGCTGTGGAAGTTCAGCGGCACCCCGACCAGGTCGACGGCCAGCCAGGCGAACCAGAACTCGACCCAGCCGCGGGCCTGCGCGTACATCGCGGCCAGCGTGCCGACGAAGATGTACGCGTCCGGCCACGGGTTCCAGGACAGCTTCGGGTACGCCAGGAAGAGCGAGGCGACCGCGACGGTGCCGACCGCGGTGGCCGCCACCAGCACCGCCCGCTCACGCCAGGTGGCGAACCGGATGGCCAGCCGCCCGCTGCCGGCCCGGCCGCGCCGCCACTGGAACCAGCCCCACACGGCGACGGTGATCACCACGAACTGCTTGCCGACGCCGCCGCCCAGGTGCGCCGACCAGAACGCCGCCACCAGCACGACGCCGGACAGCAGCTGGACCGGCCAGGTCAGCATGGCCCGCCGCCAGCCCAGCGCGAGCGCGCCCAGGCCCAGCAGGTTGCCGATCATGTCCGACCACATGACGTGCTGGTCGAACGCGGTGAAGGCCTCGCTGTTCAGCCAGTGCAGTGCGCTCATCGCGCGTCCCGGGGTGTCGGATCGGACCCGGGTGCGGCCGTCGCGCCGAGCATGCGCTCGACGTACTTGGCGATGACGTCGACTTCGAGGTTCACCGGGTCGCCGGGCTCCTTGAGGCCGAGGGTGGTCAGCGCGAGGGTGGTCGGGATGAGGCTGACGGTGAAGTAGTCGGCGGCGGCCTCCACGACGGTCAGGCTGATGCCGTCGACGGTGATCGAGCCCTTCTCCACCACGTAGCGGGTCAGCTCCGCGGGCAGCGAGATCTTCACGATCTCCCAGTGCTCGGCCGGCGTGCGGTCCAGGACCGTGCCGGTGCCGTCCACGTGGCCCTGCACCAGGTGCCCGCCGAGCCGCCCGCCGAGCGCCATCGGGCGCTCCAGGTTGACCCGCGAGCCGGGGCGCAGCGCGCCGAGGCTGGACCGCTTCAGCGTCTCGGCCATCACGTCGGCGGTGAAGGCGCCGTCGCCGAACTCGACCACGGTCAGGCACACACCGTTCACCGCGATCGAGTCGCCGTGCTTGGCGCCCTCGGTCACGACCGGGCCGCGCACGGTGAAGCGCGAGGCCTCGGACTGCTCCTCGACAGCGGTGATCTCACCCAGTTCTTCGACGATTCCGGTGAACACGTCACTTCTCCTGTGCAGCAGTGGGGACGGCGGTGATACGCAGGTCGGGCCCGAGGCGGGCGACATCGGTCACGTCGAGCCGCAACGCCTGCGCGATGGTGCTGATTCCTGCGTCGCCGAGCGCGGTGGCTCCGGCGCCGAGCAGAGCCGGTGCCAGGTAGCCGACGACGGCGTCGACGGCCCCGGCGGCCACGAACGCGCCGGCGAGCGTCGGCCCGCCCTCCAGGAGGACGGAGCGGACCCCGCGGGCGTGCAGCTCCGCGAGGAGCGCGTGCACGTCGAGCCCGGCGCCGCTGCCGACGGCCGCGGGGGCCGGGGCGGGCACGGGGGCGGCGGGCGGCTCGGTGGGGGCGGTGATCTCGGCGATACCCGTCGCCGGGGGCGGTTCCACGGGGGCGGTCTCCTCGGCGATGCCGGCTGCCGGGAGCACTTCCTGGGCGTAAGGGAGGCGGATGACGTCCACCGCCGGGAGGTGGCCGGTGTCCGCGTCCTTGGACACCGCGATCAGGGTCGGGGCCGCGTCGTCCAGCACCCGGGCGGCCGTCGTGATCCGCGCCCGGGAGTCCACCACCACCCGGAGCGGCTGGACCGCGTCCGGGACGCCGCGGACCGCCAGGTGCGGGTCGTCGGCCAGCAGCGTGCCGGAGCCGACCACCACCGCGTCCGCCTCCGCCCGCAGCCGGTGCACGTCCGCGCGGGACTCCGCCGAGGTGATCCAGCGGCTGCTGCCGTCGGCCGCGGCGATCCGGCCGTCCAGCGTGGCCGCGTACTTCCAGCGCACGAAGGGGCGCCCGCGGCGGACCGACGTCAGCCACGCGACGTTGACCGCCGCGGCCTCGTCCGCCAGCAGCCCGCTCTCGACGTCCACGCCCGCCGCCCGCAGCGTCGCCGCCCCGCCGGACGCGGCCGGGCTCGGGTCGGACACCGCGTGCACCACCCGGGCGACCCCCGCCTCGATCAGCGCCTGGGCGCACGGGCCTGTCCTGCCGGTGTGGTTGCACGGCTCCAGCGTCACCACGGCGGTACCGCCGCGGGCCGCCTCGCCCGCGGCGCGCAGCGCGTGCACCTCGGCGTGCGGGCCGCCGGCCTTGCGGTGCCAGCCCTCGCCGACGACGGCGCCGGCCGTGTCGAGGATCACACAGCCGACGACGGGGTTGGGGGCGGTGGCGCCGAGGGCGCGCGCGGACAGCGCGATCGCTCGGCGCATCGCGTCGGTCTCATTGGTGGTGGCCACCGGGTCCTCCTGCCGCATCGGGCACGGACTCCGGGGCAAGCGGACGTCTCCCACGTCCGGCGCACCGCGTTCACGCGGGCCTGAGCGGCCCGTCCCATGGCGGCGCACCGTGGTGAACGTCCGCCGCGCACTGCCTCCCATCCGGACTTTCACCGTCGGTCCAGGAATTTCACCTGGTCAACCGGCCGCTGGATGCGGACGGGTCGCGGACTGTAACCGCCGGTTCGGAATTACACCGACCCCGGAGTGCGCAAACGTCACTGGTACGGGGTCCAGTCTGCCACGAGTTCCGCGCCGCGCTCCAGGGGGTTCTGCCTTCCCCGTCCCCGCCGCCGGGTCCAGGCACCCGGGAAGGAGGTCACCCCGCGGGGGCGAAGAGGGCGTTCTGGGCGGAGTCCATCGCGGTGATCACCGCACCGCGCAGGATCGGGCCGCCGGGTACGGCGGTGGGGCGCACCTCGGTGCGCAGCGGGGAGAGCCGGGAGAGGGTGGCGGCGACGCGCGAGGCGAGGTCGGACCCGCCGGCGGAGCCGACCTCGCCGGCGAGGACGACCTGCCCGGGGTCGAGCACGGCGCACACGGCCGCCGCCCCGACGGCGATCCTGGCGGCGAGCTCGTCGAGGAAGGCGGGGGTGCCGACCCGCACGGCCTCGGCCGCGGCGGCCGCGTCGCACCCGTCGACGGACAGGCCGTGCGCGCGGGCCAGGTCGCAGACGGCCCGGCTCCCGGCGAGCCCGTGGAAGCCGTCGTCGCAGTTGGTGGAGGTCGGCAGCCGCCCGGTCAGGGAGATCGGCAGGAAGCCGACCTCGCCGGCGCCGCCGGAGTTGCCGCGCCGCAGGCGCCCTTCGAGGACGAGGGCGGCGCCGACGCCGCCGCCGATCCAGAGCAGCACGAAGGTGTCGCCCGCGGCGGCGCCGCGGACCCGCTGCTCGGCGACGGCCGCGAGGTTGACCTCGTTCTCCAGCAGGACGGGCACCCCGAGCCGGTTGCGTACCTCGTCCACCAGGTCGCCGTGCCAGGCGGGGAGTTCGCCGGTGGTGCTCAGCCGGCCGGTGACCGGGTTGATCAGGCCGGGGGCGCCGAAGGCGACGGTGTGCAGCGGCCGGTCGCCGACCGCGCCGAGCAGCAGGCCGATGCCGCTCTCGATGGTGCGGGCCGGATCGGCGTCGGTGGAGACCGCCAGGTCGGCCCTGGCCACGGTGCGGCCGAGGAGGTCGGCGATCTCGACACCGATGCTGTCGACGCGTACGTCGAGCCCGGCGACGTGCGCACGGTCGGCGACGATGCCGTAGACCCGGGCGTTGGGACCGCGCCTGGCGGCTCCGGACTCGCCGACGACCTCGATCAGGCCGGAGTCCTGGAGGCGTTCGACGAGGTCGGCGACGCTGGGCCGGGACATGCCGGTGAGTTCCTTCAACTGCGCGGCGGTGAGCGGCCCTTCGTCCTGGAGCAGGCGCAGGGCGAGCCGGTCGTTGATGGCCCTGGCCGTACGCGGTGACGCGTTCCTGCCGGGCTGCGCGCGGGTGACGGTCATGCGGGCGATCCTCCCAGAAAGCCGGTGGCCCCAGATGCCTTAACTTTCAGGCAGGCTTCCTGATAGTTTACCCACCATGACGACGAACGCTCCCGGGGCACGGTGGTCTCCCGCCAGGGTCCGTACCGCCCATATGGCCATTGCCACGATCTTTGCCGTGCATGGTGCGGTGCAGGGCACGTTCGCCACCCGCATCCCCTGGATCAAGGACCATCTCGGGCTCAGCGCGGGCGCGTTGGGCATCGCGCTGGTGTGCCCAGCGATCGGCTCGATGGTGACGATGCCGCTGGCCGGGCGGCTGATGCACAAGCTCGGCTCGCGCACCGCGATGCGGCTGCTGCTCGCGCTGTGGTGCGCGGCGCTCTCGCTGCCCGCGCTCGCGCCGGGCCTGCCGTGGCTGTGCCTGTCGCTGCTGGTCTTCGGCGGCAGCGCCGGCATGGCGGACGTGGTGATGAACGCCATCGGTCTGGAGGTCGAGGAGCACAAGGGCAAGTCGATCATGTCCGGGCTGCACGGGATGTGGAGCGTGGGCACCCTGGTCGGCGCCGCGATCGGCGTGCCGGCCGCGCACGCCGGGCTCGACGGCCGCGTCCACCTCGGTGCGGTGGCCGCCTTCCTGGTGGTGTTCGGCTTCCTGGTGTGCGCCAAGGTGCCCGACCTGCACCCCGCGGCCGACGAGGACGCGCCGCCGCGCTTCGCGCTGCCGCCGCGTGCGGCGCTGGTGATCGGCGCGATCGGCTTCTGCGGGGTCTTCGCCGAGGGCGGCAGCGCCGACTGGTGCGCGGTCTACCTGCGGGACGTCGCCAACGCCTCGCCGGCCGTCGCGGCGCTGGCGTACACCGCCTTCTCCTGCACGATGGCGACCGCCCGGCTGCTGGGCGACCTCGCGGTACGCCGGCTGGGCGCGGTGAACGCGATCAGGACCGGCGGGGTGGTCGCGACCGCCGGCGGGCTGCTGGTGGTGCTCGCGCACGCGCCGGCTCCGGCGATCGCCGGCTTCGCGCTGATCGGCGTGGGTATATCCGTGGTGGTGCCGCTGTGCTTCGCTGCGGCCGGACGCAGCGGGCCCAATCCGAGCCAGGCCATCGCGGGCGTCGCGACCGTCACCTACACCTCGGGACTCGTCGCACCGGCGGCGATCGGCGGGATCGCCGGGGCGACGTCGCTCACGGCGTCCTTCTGCCTGGTCACGGTCCTGACGCTGGGGCTGGTGGTGGGAGCGGGCGTGGTCAGGCCGGCCCCCGTCAAGGTGGCGGGCTCGCCCGCGCCGGCCGGCGTCCCCGCCGAGTAGTCCCCCGAGCCCGCCGGGCGGCGGGTGGCCCCGACCGGAGTGGGAGCCGGTCCGGTGTCACCCGCCGCCCGGCGCCTTTTCGCGCAGGTGGGGCGGCGCCACCAGGTGCAGTGCGTGGTAGCCGGCCAGGACGAGGATCGCGCCGGGCGCGATGCCGCTCAGCGAGACGGGTGTCGGTGATCCGCAGCGTCACGTCGCCGATGCCCGCCACGACGCCGCCGGCGATCGGTTCGGGACGGACCACCGCCCCCGGCAGCGGGCAGCGGACGTCGCCGTGCACCGTCCAGCCCGTACCGCGCACCCTGTACCTGCTCCTCGCCGCCGCGGAATCGTGCGGTTCACGCTCAGGGCTGTCCCGCAATCCCCGGCGGGCGCGCGACGACAGCTACGGCACCTCGCTGCGTTGCCGGGCTCGCCCGAATACGACCCGGTATGAGGGCGACCCTTCGCCTTGCGATGCACCGCATCTGACGCCGCCCGCTGGTCCACCGCGGATTACGGGACAGCCCTGAGGGCCGTCGTGTGCGGGGCGGGCGCGCGCGGCCGGTGGGTCACACGGTCGGCGCAGGGGGTGAAGGTGCCGCGGGAGGTTCGCATCGCGGCAGGTGGGGGGAGTTCGGCGGACGCGCACGGGGGAATCGCGCCCGCCGAACCGAGAACTACGTTACCGGCGCGTCGGCCCTCCCGGGGAGCACGGAACGGGCAATTCATTCCGCGGGATTACGCCATGGCACGCGCGCGCCGTCATCTCTCGTGATCTTGGCAGGAGTTGACCGGTTTCGGCACCTCAACCGACCGTCAGGTCCTGCAGGCCGACCACGCGCAGGAGCTGCAGCCGCTCGTAGGCCTCGGTGCCGGGGCGGGCGGTGTACACGATCAGCCGCTGGTCGTGCCAGGTGCTGAGCAGCACCTCGCAGTCGAGCTCCATGTCTCCCACCACCGGGTGCCTGAAGCGCTTGGTGTCGGAGCGCCGGACGGCCACCTTGTGTTCGGACCACAGCCGTTCGAACGGTTCGCTGCGCGCCCGCAGCTCGGCGACCAGGCTCGCGGCGCGCGGGTCGTCGGGGCGGGCGGCGAGGACCGCGCGCAGGTGGGCGACATGGGTGCGCAGCAGCGTCTCGTGGTCCTCGGGCGGGAAGATGTCCATCGCCGAGGGCTCGGTGAAGGCGCGGCGTACGGAGTTGCGCATCTCGGGCGGGCGGGCCGAGACGTCGCCGAGCAGGGCGGACGCCATGGTGTTCTGCACGAGGATGTCGCCGATGTCGCTGACCACCTGGGCGGGCGTGTCGTGCAGCCGGTCCAGGACCAGCAGCAGCCCAGGACGTACGTGGCCGCTGCCGCCGGTCTCCCGCGGCGGCTCCTCGCCCGCCAGGTGGAAGACGTGGTCGCGCTCGTCGGAGGTCAGCCGCAGCGCGCGGGCGAGCGCGCCGAGCATCTGCCGGGAGGGGCGCGGGCCGCGGGCCTGTTCGAGGCGGGTGTAGTAGTCGACGGACATGCCGGCGAGCTGGGCCACCTCCTCGCGGCGCAGTCCCGGGGTGCGGCGCCGGGCGCCGCCGCCCAGCCCCACGTCTGCGGGGTTGAGCCGGTCGCGGCTGCGGCGGAGGAAGTCGGCGAGTTCTGGTCGGTCCACCCCTCCAGCATGCGGCCGCGGCGGCCGGCTATCCAGGCGGTGCCACTCCCCCGATAGCGCGGCGCGTCGGCGGGGAGGCCGGGGAACCGGTCGCATGGCGGGCGTGCCCGCCGGGTCCGGCGTGCCGCGTGGCGCGCAACCGGCGGGTGGGGACACTGGGGCGCATGGTGATCGATGTGGCCGGTGTCCTGGACCGGATGCGGCGCGTGGACGAGGTGCTGCCGTACGACGACGGCGTCGCGGTCTTCAACCGGGTCTATGCCGCGGTGACCGAGGAGGTGCGGCGGCGGCTGGCCGCCGGGGAGTTCGCGGACCGTGCGGCGGCCGGCGAGCTGGCCGTGCGGTTCGCGGGACGGTATCTGGCCGCGGTGGCGGACGACGCGGCGGGCCGCCGCCCGCCGGCCTGCTGGCGCCCGCTGTTCGTGATGCGCGCCCACCCGGGCATCAGGCCGCTGCAGTTCGCGCTGGCCGGCATCAACGCGCATGTGGGCCACGACCTGGCGCTCGCGGTGGTGGACACCTGCCGGGAGACCGGACGCGCGCTGCAGGACCTCGAAGCGGACTTCGACCGGGTCGGCGAGGCGTTGACCGCGATCGAGGGGGAGGTGCGGGAGCTGCTGATGCCCGGACCCGACCTGCTGGAGGCGGCCGACCCGCTGACGCACCTGGTCGGCTCGTGGTCGCTGGCCAGGGCCAGGGACGCCGCGTGGGCGGCGGCCCGGCTGCTGTGGGCGCTGCGCGGGACCGACGACGCCCGCGACGAGTGCGTGAGCCGGCTCGACGCGGGTGTCGGCCTGATCGGGCGGCTGCTGCTGACGCCGGTCGGCTGCGGGCGTCAGTCCTCGGGCAGCATGACGGGCGCGATCTCCTCGTAGCGGTCGCCGGGTCCCGGGTTCAGCGGGTCGGTGCTGCCGCCGAGGTGGTGCATGACGCCCCACACCGCGTTCAGCGCGGTCTGCACCGCGCCCTCGGCCCAGCCCGCGGTCCAGGAGATGTCGTCGCCCGCGAGGAAGAGCCCGCGCCGGTCGGCGGGCAGCGCGTCCTGCACGAAGTGGGTGAACAGCCGCCGCTGGTAGCGGTAGTGGCCGGGCAGGTTGGCCTTGAACGCGCCCATGAACCAGGGCTCGTTCTCCCACGAGACGGTCACCGGGTTGCCGATGACGTGCTTCCTGATGTCGACGCCCGGGTAGACCTCGCCGAGCGACTTGAGCATGACCTCCATCCGCTCGTGCGCGCTCAGCGGCAGCCATTTGAGGCTGTCGTCGCACCAGGTGTACGACAGGCAGATCGCGGCGGGCCGGTCCGGGCCGTCGTCGAGCAGGTAGGTGCCGCGGGTCATCCGGTCGGTGAGCGTCATCGACAGGGTGTCGCGGCCGGTGCGCGGGTCCTTGTCGAGCCAGAACGGCCGGTCGACGGGCACGAAGAGCTTGCTCGACTCCATGTAGTGCGTGCGCTCCATCGCCGTCCAGTGGTCGATCGGGAAGAGCGCGTCGTCGCAGGCGATCTTCGACAGCAGCAGCCAGGACTGGGCGGTGAAGACCGCCGCCTTGTAGGTGCGGATGTCGCCGGTGGCGTCGGTGACGGTGATCCGGTTGCCCGCGGTGCGGTGCAGCCCGGTGACGGCGGGGCGCGGCTCGCCGCCGTGCAGCGAGGAGAGCGAGGTGCCGCGCGGCCAGTGCACGGCCTTGTCCGGTGCGCGCTCCCACAGCCGCTGCGGGAGCTGCTGGCTGCCGCCGTCGATGCCGCGGTGGTCGTCGTCGGCGCCGGTGTAGACGACCCGCAGGATCTCCAGGATGGAGTTGGGGAAGTCGGTGTCCCAGCCGCCGGTACCGAAGCCGACCTGCCCGAAGATCTCCCGGTGCCGGAAGGACTTGAAGGCGGGCGAGTCGCACAGGAAGCCGTAGAAGGTCTGGTTGTCCAGCTTCTCGACCAGCGCCGACCAGATCCGCCGGATCTCGGGCACGTCCCGCTCGCGCAGCGCCCGCTGCATGGCGGAGAAGTCGGCGCCGTCCTCCAGGCAGGCGTTCCAGGCGTGCATGACCTGGTGGTAGACCTCGGGCAGGTCGTCCACCGAGGTGGCGTAGTGCGACTCGCCCTTGAGGTCGACGACCGTGGAGGGGGTGCAGGGCGCCAGCGGGTTGGGGAAGGGCGTGCTGTGCAGGCCCACCAGGTCCGCGTAGTGCCAGAAGGCCGTGGAGGACGGCGGGAAGCGCATCGCGCCCAGTTCCGCGGTCAGCTCGGGGTCGCATCCGTCGAAGCCGACGGTACGCAGCCGCCCGCCGATCCGGTCGGCCTCGTAGACGACCGGCCGCAGGCCCATCTTGAGCAGTTCGTACGCCGTGACGATGCCGGACAGCCCGCCGCCGATCACCGCGACCTCGGTGCCGTGCTCGGTGGGCGGCACCGAGCCGAGCCCGGCGGGGTGGGCGAGGAAGTCGTCGTAGGCGTAGGGGAAGTCGGGGCCGAACATGGTGATGGGCGGTTCGGTCTGCGCCTGGATGTGCTGCTCGTCGTGGACGGCGGTGGGCACGGACGTCATGGGCGGGGGCTCCTGGCGATGGTGCGGTAGAGGTCGGGTCGGCGGTCGGTCAGATACGGGGTGACCGCCCGCGCGGCTGCGTTGCGTTCGGGGTCGACGTCGGCGATGAGCAGCTCGGGGCCTGCGCCGGCCCTGGCGCGTACCTCGCCGTCGGGTCCCGCCAGGCAGCTCAGCCCGGCGAAGTCGAGGTCGCCCTCCGGGCCGCAGCGGTTGGCGTACGCGAGGTGCAGGCCGTTCTCGTACGCCCTGGCCGGTACCAGGACCCGCGGGACGAACTCGTAGGGCCGCATGAGGGCGGTGGGCACGGCCAGCAGGTCGGTGCCGGCCAGCGCGTGCGCTCTGACGGTCTCGGGGAACTCGACGTCGTAGCAGATCAGCAGCCCGATCCTGAGGCCGTCGAGGTCGGCCTGCACGACCTGCTGCGTGCCGGGGGTGAAGGCGGCACGCTCCTGGTCGCCGTACAGGTGGGTCTTGCGGTAGGCCGCGAGCAGGGTGCCGTCGGGGCCGACGAGGCCGGCGGTGTTGTGGACGGCGGCGCCGTCCCGTTCCGGGTGGCCGTAGACGACGGCGACGCCGTGCCGGGCGGCGATCCGCCGGACCTGGCGGGCGGCCGGGCCGTCCGCAGGTTCGGCCAGGGCCGCGGCCTGCGGGCCGAGCACGTACCCGGTCAGCGACAGCTCGGGGGTGATCAGCAGCCGGGCGCCGCGCTCGGCGGCCTGTGCCGCGGCGGCGTCCAGCGCGTCGAGCCCGGGTGCGCACCCTTGGGCTACCGCGATCCGCAAGGGGGCCTCTTTCACCTGGTCAGCGGGGTATCGGGGGGACTCCCCCGACGCTAATCGCCGCAGCCGACCGGCGGAAGAGCCGAACATTGCGCCTACCCGTGCGATTCGTTGCGTCTTGCCCGCTCCCCCCGGCGATCTGTTGCGCCGAGGGGAGCGGAGACGGTCAGTCGAACTGTCCCGGCTGGTAGTGGCCGCCTTGCTGCCGGGTGATGACGCACATCCGGTTGCTGGCGTTGATCAGGCCGATGAGCAGGGCGAGGCCGGTGAGCTGCTGCTCGTCGTAGTGCTTGGCGGCGTTCGCCCACACCTCGTCCGGGACACCCCCTGCCGCGTCGGCGATCCGGGTGCCCTCCTCGGCCAGGTCGAAGGCGGCGCGCTCGGCCTCGGTGAAGACGTCGGTCTCCCGCCAGGCGGCCACCAGGTGCAGGCGCTGCGCGGTCTCGCCGGCCTGGGCGGCGTCCTTGGTGTGCATGTCGGTGCAGAAGCCGCAGCCGTTGATCTGGCTGGCGCGCAGCACCACCAGGTCCTGCGTCGCCTTCGGCAGCGTCGATTCGGTGATCACCACCCGGCTCGCCGAGGCCAGGTACTTCATGGCCCGGCCTGCGAAGGGGATGTCGGCGAGGTTCACTCGGGGTTCCATGGGTGCGTCCCTTGTCTTGTTCGGCGGTGTCGTGACACCACCTGGGACGAGACAGCCCCGCGGCCTGTGACACGGGGCCGCGGGCCAAGGGCGGGGCCGGGCCGGGCGCACCGGCGCCCGGCGCTCCCGTTGCCGGGGGCCGGGCGTCGTACGGCGTGCGGTCTCAGCGTTCGGGGCGGCCGCCGCGGCTGGGGCTGTCGCCGGGAAGGGTGTCGCTCGGCCCTTCCATGTCGGCCTCGATCCGCTCCTTGCGGACCCGCCCGTGCACCTTCTTCTGCTCGACGTGCTCCTCGACGCGCATCCTGACCCGCTCCTTGGCGACGACCTCGGTCTCCACCACGGGGCTTTCCTCGTGCAGCGTCACGAAGCGCTCCGCCTCGCTGATCTGCGCTCCGGAGCGCAGCGCCTCGCGGTCGGCGGCGCTGAGCGGCTCGCGTTCGAGCTTGACCTCCTCGTGCCGCACCGGCACGGTCTGCTCGACCTCCTCGACCTCCACGTATTTGTGCAGCCTGGCCTTCCCCGAGGCATGGCGTTCGACCTTGACGTGCATCTCCTCCTCGGAGCGGGTCATCGACTCGCCCTCGGCCGCGACGTCTCCCGCAGCCATGCGCTCGGGGGAGCCGCTGCCGCCGGACGCGAAGGCGGCGCCCGAGCCCGCGCCCGCGGACTTGTCCATGCCGGTGCCGCCGCTGTCGCTGCCGCGGCTCATACCGGTGCCCGCGTCACCACCGGACTTGGCGGCCGCCGCGGTCCCGGCTCCGGCCCCGGCTGCAGCCCCTGCCGCGCCCGCCGCGCCCGCGGACTTGTCGGGCGACATGCCCTTGTCGCCGGTCCGCTCGATGCCGTAGTAACGGTAGAGGTGCTGCTCCTCCTCCACGGACAGGTGGCCGCCGGAGTCGACGTCCACGTTGGGTGCGCCCTTGATCTTCTCCTTCGGGTAGGGCACCTCCAGGTGGTCCTGGACCAGTCGCGCGGAACGGGTCGGTACGAAGGTCTCGTTGCTGCCGAAGAACCCGGTCTTGACCGTCACCCACTCGGGGTTTCCGGACTTGTCGTCCAGGTACATGTGCTTGGCATCACCGACCTTCTTGCCTTCGGTGTCATGGACCGGATGGCCCACCACCTGGGGTATCTGTTCGCGCGTGATCATGTTGCCTCCTCGGGGCTGCCGTGACCTGGGAACGGTCAATGAACGGATTACCCGGGAGATTCCGGCAAAACCTAGGAATCCCGACAAAATGCGCAAACAGTCGACCTGTCCGGTAAAGCCGCAGGTCGGATCAGCCGGGGCTGCCCGCGCCGTAGCGGCGCAGCAGCGGCGAGAGCACCAGCACCGACTTCGTGCGGGTCACGAACGGCTCGCCGGCGATCCGTTCCAGCACCTGCTCGAAGTGCCGCACGTCGGCGGCGAAGACCTGCACCACCGCGTCCGCCTCGCCGGTCACCGTCGAGGCGGACGCCACCTCGGGGTAGCGGGACAGGCCGCGCCTGATGTCGGCGGGCGAGGTGTTGTGGCGGCAGTACAGCTCCACCAGCGCCTCGGTCTGCCAGCCGAGCGCGGCCGGGTCGACCCGTACGGTGAAGCCGGTGATCGCGCCCGCCGCCAGCAGCCGGTCGACCCGGCGTTTGACGGCGGGCGCGGACAGTCCCACCTCGGCGCCGATGTCGGCGTAGGAGCGGCGGGCGTCGGCGGCCAGGGCGTGGACGATGCGTTCGTCGAGTTCGTTCAGCGGCACGAGCCCCGACGCTACCGCCGGCTACTGCCAGCTGGCGTGCAAGGGCTTGCCCTCGGCGTATCCCGCGGCGCTCTGGATGCCGACGATCGCGTTGCGCTCGAACTCGGCCAGCGAGGCGGCGCCGGCGTACGTGCACGAGCTGCGCACCCCGGCGATGATCGAGTCGATCAGGTCCTCCACCCCGGGCCGCGCCGGGTCGAGGAACATCCGTGAGGTCGAGATGCCCTCCTCGAACAGCGCCTTGCGCGCCCGGTCGTACGCCGACTCGTCGCTGGTGCGGTTGCGGACCGCGCGGGCCGAGGCCATCCCGAAGGACTCCTTGTACAGCCGCCCGTCCGCGGTCTGCTGGAGGTCGCCGGGCGACTCGTACGTACCGGCGAACCACGAGCCGATCATCACGTTGGACGCGCCGGCCGCCAGGGCCATCGCCACGTCCCGCGGGTGCCGCACCCCGCCGTCGGCCCAGACGTGCTTGCCGTACTTGCGGGCCTCCGCGGCGCACTCCAGGACGGCGGAGAACTGCGGCCTGCCCACCCCGGTCATCATCCGGGTGGTGCACATCGCGCCCGGGCCGACCCCGACCTTGACGATGTCGGCGCCCGCCTCTATCAGGTCGCGCACGCCCTCGGCCGCGACCACGTTGCCCGCGACCAGCGGCACCGCCGGGTCGAGCGAGCGGACCGCGCGGACCGCGGCGATCATCGACTCCTGGTGGCCGTGCGCGGTGTCCACCACCAGGGTGTCCACCCCGGCCTTGAGCAGCTGCGCGGCCTTACCCGCCACGTCGCCGTTGATGCCGACGGCGGCGGCGATCCGCAGCCGTCCCTCGGCGTCGACGGCCGGCTCGTAGAGAGTGGCGCGCAGCGCGGCCGTACGGGTCAGGATGCCGGCCAGCCGCCCGTCCGCGTCGACCGCGGGGGCGAGCTTGCGGTGCGCGTCGACCAGCCGGTTGAAGGCGTCCCGCGGGTCGATGTCCGCGTCCAGCACCAGCAGGTCGGCGGACATCACCTCGGAGACCTGGGTGAAGCGGTCCACCCCGGTCAGGTCCGACTCGACGACCACGCCGACCGGGCGGCCGTCCTCGACCACCACGGCGGCGCCGTGCGCCCGCTTGGGCAGCAGCGCCAGCGCGTCGGCGACGGTCTGGCCGGGGGCCAGCGTGATGGGGGTGTCGAGCACCAGATGGCGCTGCTTGACATAGCCGACGACGTCGGCGACGACATCGATCGGGATGTCCTGGGGGATGACGACCAGGCCGCCGCGGCGGGCCACGGTCTCGGCCATCCGGCGGCCGGCGATGGCGGTCATGTTGGCGACCACCAGCGGAATGGTGGTGCCCGTCCCGTCGGGGGACCTGAGGTCCACCCCCTGGCGGGAGCCCACCGCGCTGCGGGTCGGCACCATGAAGACGTCGTCGTACGTCAGGTCGTACGGAGGCTGAACATCATTGAGGAAACGCACGTACTTCATATTTGCACGGGTGGGCGTGCGCTGCCTACGGACGAACATCCGGCACTTCGGACGGGCGGCTGTCGGTTCCTCCAGACGCTCCCCCGGCGGACGCTCCCCCGGCCACCGCGGCCGCTCAGTCTTCCAGGACGACCCGCAGCTCGGTGTCGGTGTCCTGCCAGAACAGCTCGGCGTCCCGCAGGATGTCCTTCACGATCCGCCACTCGCGCGGCAGGAGCGCCGCGTACCCGTGCCATCCCCTGACGACCAGCCGCCGGCCGCCGGGCTCCGCCGGCCACCAGGACAGATCGGTGAGGCAGTCGGCGAGGGCGTCCCAGTTGCGGCCGAACCAGTCGGGCAGGCCCAGGTCGGCGGTGCACCGATCCATGAAACCCTGCCGGTCGCCGACGCCGGTCAGGTCGAGCACGCGCATGCGCCGATGCTGCCACAGCAGGTCACCGGCGGCACGGCAGCGCGCCCGGGTCCCGCGCGGCGATCAGGCGGGCCTCAGGACCCGTCGGGGTCGGCGCGGTCCAGGGCCGGGCGGCGGGCGGCCGCGGTGGAGCGCAGCATCTGGTCGGCGGCCGCGGTGTCGGTGACCAGGCTGGTGACCAGGCCGGAGCGCAGCACCGCGTCGATCGCGGCGGCCTTGCGCGTACCGCCGGCGATGGCCAGCACCTCGGGGATGCGGCGCAGCCGGTCCGCCTCGATGGTGATGCAGCGCTCCCCCAGGTCGCGGCCGACCCGGCGGCCCTGGGAGTCGAACAGGTGCGAGGACATCTCGGCGGCCACCCCGAGCCCGGCGTAGTGCTCGCGCTCGGCGTCGGTGAGCGCGTCGTGGACGGTGGACACGCCCGCCTCCCACGAACCGACCGACACCACGGCGACGGTCACCTTGTCGTAGTAGCCCATGGCCGCGGCGATACCGCTCTGCGCCCGCAGCGCCGCCGCGGTGGCCGGGTCGGCCAGCACCATCGGCGCGTACAGCGGGTGCGCCTCGCCGCCGGAGACCGCGGCCGCGGTGCGGACCGCCTCGACCGAGCCGCGCTCGGTGGTGCCGACGTCGTATACGCCGGTGAGCTGGACGACCGTGCAGGGGGCGAGCCGGTCCAGGGCGTTGGCCATGGTGATGATGGACCGGCCCCACGCCAGGCCCAGCACGTCGCCGTCGGATACCAGTTCGCCGAGCAGGCCCGCGGCGACCGCGCCCAGGTTCTCCGGGTCGGGCGCGTCGGCCTGGTCCGGCGGGGTCTGCACGACGACCGCGTGCCGCAGCCCGTAGTGCGCGCGCAGCGCGTCGGAGCGCTCGGCGTCCAGCTCGGCGGGCACCCGGATCTCGATCCTGACCAGATCGCGCTCCAGCGCCGTTTCCAGCACCCGGGCCACCTTGAAGCGGCTTACCCCGAACTCCTCGGCGATCTGGATCTTGGACTTGCCCTCCAGGTAGAAGCGACGCGCCATCGCCGCCGCCTGGACCATCTCTCCGGGGCCCATGCGCACGTGCGTGCGACCTGTGCTCACGTCGGTTCTCCCCAGTTGCCCAGCTGATCGGCTCCGCGTTCATCCTCGCAGACGCCGGGGGTTACGGGCGCGTAGCCCGGGGCCGCGGTCAGTGCCGGTGGACCGCGGCGGCCTGCTCGCGCAGCGCCCGTACCGCCGCCGCGGGGACGTCGGCGCCGTAGACCGCGGTGCCCGCGACGAAGTTGTCGGCGCCGGCCTCCGCGCAGCGCTCGATGGTCTCGGCCGACACCCCGCCGTCCACCTGCAGCCACAGGTCGAGGCCGTGCTTGTCGATCAGCGCCCGGGTGCGGCGGATCTTGGGCAGCATGATGTCCAGGAACGGCTGCCCGCCGAAGCCCGGTTCGATCGTCATGATCAGCAGCATGTCCAGCTCGGGCAGCAGGTCCTCGTACGGCTCGATCGGCGTCGCGGGCCGCAGCGCCATCGAGGCGCGGGCGCCCTTGGCACGGATCTCCCGGGCGATACGGACCGGGGCGGTGGCCGCCTCGGCGTGGAAGGTCACCGAGGACGCGCCCGCCTCGACGTAGGCCGGCGCCCAGCGGTCCGGGTTCTCGATCATCAGGTGGCAGTCCAGCGGCGTGTCGGTCGCCTTGCGCAGCGACTCCACCACCGGCAGACCCAGCGTCAGGTTGGGCACGAAGTGGTTGTCCATCACGTCGACATGGAGCCAGTCGGCGCCCTCGACGGCCTTCGCCTCCTCGGCGAGCCGGGCGAAGTCCGCGGAAAGGATGCTGGGGCTGATCTGCACGCTCATGCGCCCAGCAAACCAGATCACCGACCGGCGGGGAAAACCGCGTCCAAGGCGCAGATCGCGCTGCGTGACCGACCACTCGTGCTCCGCGGAACCACCGCGCGGGAACGGAACACCGGTGCGATGCTGTTGCCTGGCCGCTCTCCGCACGCCCATGGGAGAGCACGGGGGCCACCACCGAGCGGATCGGGGGATCGCGCAGATGGCGGGCGAAGCGGGACGGTTGGCGCACCTGGTGTGCGGGCGGCGCGGCAAATGGGTCGTGCTGGTGCTGTGGGTGGTCGTGCTGGTGGCGCTCGCGCCGCTGGCGCAGAAGCTGATGGACGCGGAGAAGAACGACGCGGCGAGCTGGCTGCCCGGACAGGCGGAGTCGACGAAAGTCCTGCAGATCCAGAAGGAGTTCGTCCCCGAGTCCGCACCCGCGGTGATCGTCTACACCCGGCCCGGCGGGCTCACCCCGGCCGACGTCGCCACGATCGGCCGCAACACCGCGGCCATGCGCACGATGACCGCCCACGGCATCATCGGCTCCCGCACCGCCGGCCCCCGGCTGGACCGCGAGCAGTCGCCGCGGGCCGCCCAGGTGATCGTGCCGATCGCGATCGAGGAGAGCGGCTGGACCTCGATCCAGGACGCGGTCGACGACCTGCGGACCACCGCGGAACAGGGCGGCGACGGGCTCCAGGTCCACATCACGGGACCCGGCGGCTACGCGGCCGACTCCAGCAAGGCCTTCGCCGGCATCGACGGCACCCTCCTCTACGCGGCACTCGCCGTCGTCGTCGTGATCCTGCTGATCACCTACCGCAGCCTCAGCCTGCTCGTGCTGCCGGTGCTCGCGGTGGTCGCCGCCCTCTTCACCGCGGAGGCGCTGATCTACCTGCTGGCCAGGCACGCGGGACTGGTGGTCAACGCGCAGAGCGCCGGCATCCTCACCGTGCTGGTCTTCGGCGCCGGTACGGACTACGCGCTGCTGCTCGTGGCCCGCTACCGGGAGGAGCTCCGCCGCCACGAGGACCGGCACGAGGCGATGGCGATGGCCCTGCACCGGGCCGGCCCCGCGGTCATCGCCAGCGCCGCGACCGTCGCCCTGAGCATGCTGTGCCTGCTGGCCGCCGACATGAACTCCACCTCGGGCCTCGGCCCGGTCGCCGCGATCGGCGTCGCGGTCGCCCTGATCTCGATGATCACGCTCTTCCCCGCGCTCCTGGTGATCGTCGGACGCTGGGTCTTCTGGCCGGTCGTCCCGCACGTCGGCACCCCCGAGCCGACCAGGACCGGGGTGTGGGCGCGGATCGGGCAGCGGATCAGCCGCCGCCCGCGCGCCGTGTGGGTGACCACGGTGGTCGTGCTCGGCGCGCTCTGCTTCGGCCTGTTCTCCCTCAACGCGGTCGGCCTCGCCAGTGCCGACACCTTCACCGACACCCCCGACTCGGTCGTCGGCCAGCGCCTCCAGGACCGCTACTTCCCGGCCGGCGGCGGCCAGCCGATGATCGTCGTCGCCGACGCGGGCTCCGCGACGCAGGTCACCGCGGCGCTCCGGACGATCCCCGGCGTCGTCCCCGGCTCCGTCGGCACCCCGCCGGGCGTCACCCCGCAGAAGAACGGCCGCGTCTACCTGGAGGCGACCCTCACCGACCGCCCCGACGGCAGCGCCGCACGCGCCACGGTCGACCGGGCGCGGACCACCCTGCACCAGCTGCCGGGCGCCGACGCGAAGGTCGGCGGCGGGACCGCGGTCCTCAAGGACACCGCGCAGGCGTCCGCGCGGGACAACAAGCTGCTCATCCCGGTGATCCTGCTGGTCGTGATGCTCATCCTGGCGGTGCTGCTGCGCGCCCTGGTCGCACCGCTGGTGCTCATCGCGACGGTGGTGCTGTCCTTCGCGGCGGCGCTGGGCGTCAGCTCGGTCGTCTTCCGCCACGTCTTCGGCTACGCCGGCGAGGACACCGCGTTCCCGCTGTTCGTCTTCGTCTTCCTGGTCGCGCTTGGCATCGACTACAACATCTTCCTGATGACCCGCATCCGGGAGGAGAGCGCCGCTCTGGGCACGCGGGAGGGGGTGCGCACCGGGCTTGCCGCCACGGGCGGCGTCATCACCTCGGCCGGCCTGGTGCTGGCCGGCACGTTCGCCGTCCTCGGCACGCTGCCGGTCGTCGCCTTCGCGGAGATCGGCTTCGCCGTGGCTTTCGGCGTGCTGCTCGACACGTTCGTCGTACGGTCGGTGCTCGTCTCTGCGATCGCCTTGGACCTGGGCGACCGCATCTGGCTCCCCTCCCACCTCCCCGAGCCACCGGCTTAGCAGCCGGCGCCCCCGAAAAACGCTCACCCTCTCCGCAGAGGGTGACCCCCTGCCAGGGGCGAGCGCTGTGCGTGGGAGGGCGCAGGCCAAAAGGGGCGCCGGGGGTACCCCCGGGCGAAGCTCCGGGGGCGGAACTGCGCGCGCGACCGGCCACCGGCGGAAAGCGGACCGCCCACCGCAAGGCGCAGCTCCTGACCCACCGTCAAGCAACGCGGCGCAAGAGCGCCAGATACATCGCGTCCGTGCCGTGCAGGTGCGGCCAGAGCTGGACGTCGGGGCCGTCGCCGAGGGACGGGACGTCGGGGAAGAAAGCGCGGGCGTCGAGGAGTTCCGCGCCCGGGACCTTGGCGAGGACGTCGTCCACGACCGCCCGCGTCTCGGCCGGGTGCGGCGAGCAGGTGGCGTAGCCGACGACGCCGCCGACCCGCACCGCCCGCAGCGCCTCGGTCAGCAGCCCGCGTTGCAGGGGCGCGAAGCCCGGTACGTCCTCCGCGCGCCGCCGCCACCGGGCTTCTGGCCGGCGGCGCAACGCGCCGAGACCGGTGCACGGCACGTCGACGAGCACCCGGTCGAAGGACCCCGGCGCCCACGCCGGATGCGTACCGTCGGCCACGACGACCTGGTACGGGCCGGGGTTGCCGGCCAGCGCGCGGGCCACCAGCCTCGCCCGGTGCGGCTGCTTCTCCGCGGCCACCAGCGTGGCACCGCGCCCGGCCGCGAGGCCGGCCAGCAGCGCGGCCTTGCCGCCGGGCCCCGCGCAGCCGTCGAGCCACCGCTCGTCGCGGCCCTCGACGGGCACCGCGGCCAGGGCGGCGGCCACCAGCTGGCTGCCCTCGTCCTGGACGCCCGCCCTGCCCTCTCGCACCGCCTCGACCGCGGCGGGGTCGCCGCCCTCGGCGAGGCGCACCGCGTAGGGGGACCAGCGGCCCGGCTCGGTGGCACCGTCGGGCAGCGACGCGGCGACCTCCGCCGCGCTGGACCTGCCCGGCCGGGCCACCAGGGTGACCTCGGGCCGTTCGTTGTCGGCGGCCAGCAGGTCCTCGATGCCGGCCCGACCGCCGCCGAGCGCGTCCCACAGCGCGGAGACGATCCACCGCGGGTGCGAGTGCACGACGGCGAGGTGCTGCTCGGCGTCCTCGTCGTAGGGCGGCGCCACCTGTTCGAGCCAGCCGTCCAGGTCCTGCGCGGCGACCCGGCGCAGCACGGCGTTGACGAAGCGCGCCCGGCCCTCCCCCAGCACCACCCGTGCCAGGTCGACGGTCGCGGAGACCGCCGCGTGCGGCGGGATCCTGGTCGCGAGGAGCTGGTGCGCGCCCAGCGCGAGGACGTCGAGCACCGGCGGGTCGACCTCGCGCAGCGGCCGGTCCACGCACGCGGCGAGCACCGCGTCGTACGTCCCCTGGTGCCGCAGCGTCCCGTAGACCAGTTCCGTCGCGAGTGCCGCGTCCCGCCGGTCGAACTCCCGGCCCTTGGCCGCCGCCTCGCGCTCGGCGGCCCGCAGCAGCCCGGGCAGGACCAGGTTCGCGTACGCGTCCCGCTCGTCGACGGCGCGCAGCGCCTCGAAAGCGAGCACCCGCACCGGGTCGCGCTGCGGGCGCCGGTACGGTGTGCCCTGCGGGCGTCGCTGCTGGTCTTTCGCGTTCAATGTGCTCCGCATCCTCGTCCTCGGCTCCCGCCAGCCTACGTCCCGGGCGCGGGGCGGGGACTAACGCCCCAGAACCGTCTCGGCGGGCAGGTGGGTGCCGCGGGACCAGGCGGCGGCGGGCATCCGCTTCTTGCCCTGCGGCTGGACCTCGCCCAGCAGCACCGCGTGGCTTCCGGTGCCGACGTGCACGGAGTTCTTGCCGACCGACAGCTCGCCGGGGCGCAGGTCGGTGCGCTCGGGGGCCAGGGACACCGGGCCGAGCTTGAGGCGCTCGCCGCCGATGAGGGTCCAGGCGCCGGGGGCCGGGGTGCAGCCCCTGATCAGCCGGTCGACCCGCAGCGCAGGGGCTGTCCAGTCCACGGCCGCGTCCTCGACGGCGATCTTGGGTGCGAGGGTGATCCCCTCCGCGGGCTGCGGCCTGGCGGACAGCCGGCCGTCCTCGATCCCGTCCATGGTCGCCACCAGCAGGCCGGCGCCGCTCACCGCCAGCCGCCCGAGCAGGTCGCCGCTGGTGTCGGTGCCGCGGATCTCCTCCGTGACGACGCCGTAGACCGGCCCCGAGTCGAGGCCCTGCTCGATCAGGAAGGTCGACGCGCCGGTGACCTCGTCGCCGGCCATCACCGCGTGCTGCACCGGCGCGGCACCCCGCCAGGCGGGCAGCAGCGAGAAGTGCAGGTTGACCCACCCGTGCACGGGCACGTCCAGCGCGACCTTCGGCAGCAGCGCGCCGTAGGCGACGACCGGGCAGCAGTCGGGGGCGATCTCCCGCAGCCGGTCGAGGAAGTCCTCGTCGCGCGGCCTGGCCGGCTTGAGCACCTCGATCCCGGCGGCCGCGGCCCGTTCGGCGACGGGGCTGGCGACGAGCTTGCGCCCGCGGCCCGCCGTCGCGTCCGGCCGGGTCACGACGGCGGCGACCTCGTGCCGCCCGGAGGCGATCAGGGCGTCGAGCGCGGGTACGGCGACCTCGGGGGTGCCGGCGAGGACGAGCTTCATCGTGCGGGGTGTGCCTCTCGGATCGACGGTGTCACAGTGCGCGGCCGGACGTGCCGTGCGGGGAGGTCCTGACCTGCGGCGCGGGCTCCCCCGCCCATTCGGCCTCCCGGACCGCCAGCAGCGCCGCGGCCCGCTGCTCGGGGTCGAGGCGGTCGACGAAGATGATGCCGTCCAGGTGGTCGGTCTCGTGCTGGATGCAGCGGGCCAGCCGCTGGGTGCCCTCCACCGTGACCGGGTCGCCCCACATGTTCACGCCCCGGGCGACGACGCCGTACGCCCGGCGGCAGTCGTACGTCAGCCCGGGCAGCGACAGGCAGCCCTCGGGGCCGTCCTGCTCCTCTGCGCTCAACGTCAGGTCCGGGTTGATCAGATGGCCCAGCTCGCCTTCCACGAAGTACGTGAACACCCGCAGCGACACCCCCAGTTGCGGGGCGGCCAGACCGGCGCCCGGGGCGGCCTGCATCGTCTCGGTCAAGTCCTCGACCAGAGTGCGCAGTTCCGCGTCGAACGTCGTGACCGGCTGGGCCGTCATGCGCAGCACGGGGTCGCCGAACATGCGGATGGGCTTGACGGTCACGGGTCGCTTCTCCTGCCGGACGGGGACGACTGCCGATTCTAGTTCGGGCCCGCCCCAGGGGTGCACACCCGGCCGCGCGCCCCTGGGGCGTGACTCCGAGGGTGGTGGCGCGTTGGTCATGAGAGTTCTGTAACCGTCGGTTGGAGAGGCCTGTAGATGCCCGACCACGCAACCCCTGACGCCCAGGCGCGGGCAAGCCTGCACCTGCTCGTGCGGGACATCGAAAGAGTCCGCCGGCAGGTGGATGCGCTGCGGACCCTCACCGCCCAGCTGGGCAACGTCTACCGTCCGCGGCGCAGCGGCCCCACGGCCGGCTTCGTGGTCTACGGGCGGGCGCCCGCCCCCACGGTGCGGCTCGCGCAGGAGCTTCGGGACAGCGTCGAGACGCTGGTCACCGCGGCGGTCGAGTTCGACCGCTCGCTCGGCTTCTCCTGGGACGCGGTGGGCTCCGCGCTCGGGGTGACCAAACAGGCGGTGCACCGCCGCTACGGCGGCCGGCGGCCGGCCGTGCCGCCCGCCTCCCCGGCGGAGGAGGAGGCCCTGCCCACCGTGCCTGCGGCCCGCTCCATGCCGACGGATCCCGTGCTTCCCAGTCCGCGCAACGGCTGACCCGGCGAGCCCGCGCGGGGGTGCCTGGAGCGGGTCCGCAAGGTCCCGTCCGGCCGACGGCGCCCGGCACGCGCGCTCTCCCCCTGCCTTCGGCGGGAGGAGCCCCCGGCGTTGTCGGGCTCGTCCGAGCAGTCCCGCTACGAGGACGACCCTCCGCCGTGCGATCGCACGCACCCGACGCCGTCGGCCCCGCCCCTCGGGCGGACGACGGGACCTTGCGGACCCGCCCTAGCGGGCCCTAGCCGATGTCCGTCGGGTCGAGGCGGACGGCGACCGGGTCGCCGCCGCCGCGGGTGGCCCGGGCCACCTGGCCCGACTTGAGCGCCGCGGCCAGCGCCGCACCGCTGCCCGGCGGCACCCGCAGGAGCAGGCGCTCGCCGCCGGCCGGCGTCGGCACGGGCCCGAGCTGATCGGTGTCCGGCGGCAGCCGCACCAGCGCCAGCAGCTCGGCCACCGCGGCGGCCGGCCCGCTGACCGACGCCATCCGCGACACCGGCGGGAACCGCAGCTCCGCCCGCTCGGCCAGCTCCCGCACGGCGTGCCCGGCCGGGTCCCACCGCACGAGCGCCTGCACCGGCCGCAGCGTCGGCTCGGCGAGCACCAGTACGGTGCCGCCCTCCCCCGCGGACCTGACCAGCGCCGACGCCGCCGCCCAGCGCCGCAGCGCCTCCTCACCGGCCCGCAGGTCGGGGCGGTTCAGCAGCGCCCAGCCGTCGAGCAGCAGCGCGGCCGCGTAACCAGGCCCTTCGGCGACCGGCTCCGCACCCGGCGTGGCGATCACGAGCGCGGGCGCGGCGCCGACCGACGGCAGCACGGTGTCGCGCCCCGAGGTCCGCACCGGCACCCGGGGGAAGGCCCGGCCCAGCTCCTCGGCGGTGCGCCGCGCCCCCACCACCTGTGCCCGCAGCCGGAACCCGCCGCACTCCTGGCAGTGCCAGTCCGCCGCGGGCCGCCCGCACCAGCCGCAGGACGGCGTACCGCCGCGCTCCCGCAGCTCCAGCGGCCCCGCGCAGGCCGCGCACCGCGCGGGATTGCGGCAGGAGTCGCAGGCGAGCCTGGGGACGTAGCCGCGCCTGGGCACCTGGACCAGGACCGGCCCGTGGGCGAGGGCGTCGCGGGTGACCTGCCAGGCGAGGGAGGGCAGCCGGGCGGCGCGGGCGGCGGCGTCCCTGGCCTGGTCGGCGTCGCCGACGGTACGGACCAGCGGCGCCGCGGCCCGCACCTGGTCGCGGGCGGCGGCCAGCGGCAGCGCCCAGCCGCTGTCGACGAGCTGCGCGCCCTCGACGGTGCCGGTGAGGCCGCCGAGAAGGAAGGCGGTGCGCTCCTCGGCGGCCCGCAGCAGCAGGACGTCCCTGGCGTGCGGCTGCGGGGCGTGCGGTTCCGCGTGGCTGGAGTCGCCGTCGTCCCACAGGGCGACGAGGCCGAGGTCGGCGACGGGGGCGAACATCGCCGCGCGGGTCCCGACGACCGCGCGGACCGCGCCGCGGCTGACCGCGAGCCAGCGGCGGTACCGCTCCTCGGGGCCTGCGTCGGCGGTGAGCATCACATGGCGGCCCTCGCCGAGCAGCTCGGTGAGGGCCGCGTCGGCGCGGGCGGCGGAGCGCCCGTCGGGCAGGACGGCCAGGGCGCCGCGCCCGGAGGCCAGCGTGGCGCCGATGGCGCGGGCCAGTTCCGCGGGCCAGTGCGGTCCCGGCAGCGCCAGCCAGACCGCCCGGGGGGTGTCACCACGGGCGAGGGCCTGCAGGTAGGCGGGGCCGGTGGCGTAACGCGACCAGCTGCCGGGCTCCGGCGCCGCGGGGGCGGGCAGCGGGTCGGGCGAGGGGTCCTTCTCCGCGCGGGCCATCCGCGGCGGTACGGCGAGCTGGACGACGTCGGCGAGCGCGCCGGCGTAGCGGTCGGCGACGTGCCGGCACAGGCTGAGCAGCGGCGGGGTCAGCACGACCTCGGCGGAGAGCACCTGGGCCAGCGGGGCGAGCGGGCCTGCGTAGTCGCTGTCGGCCCGGCGCTCGACGATGAAGCCGTCGTGCAGGGTGCCGCCCTCCCGGCGCCCCTTGACGACCCGGGCGCCGAAGCGCACCCGCACCCGCACGCCGGGCTGGGCGTCGGCGTCCATCGCGGCGGGTACGGCGTAGTCGAAGAACTGGTCCAGGTGCAGCAGCCCCTTGTCCACCAGCACCCGGGCCACCGGGAGCCCCTCGGCCAGTTGCGCTCCGCGCCAGGTACGGGGTTTGGCCTTGGCCTTGCGGGTGGTGGCGCGGATCAGAGCCAGCTGCTCGGCCGCAGGGGGTTCTTCTGGGCTCACCCCCTGAGTCTCGCAGACCGCTCCGACAACCCAGGTGGGTGCCACTTGCCGTGGACGGTCGGCTTCCCACCGGTGGCGGGTTGCGCGCGCGGTTCCGCCCCCAGAGCTTCGCCTGGGAGTACCCCCAGCGCCCCCGGGTGATTGCCCCTGGCCCCTTGCGCTGCGCGCTTGCCCTCCGCGCCGTCGCGGCCGAGCGCGCGGTTCCGCCCCAGAGCTTCGCCTGGGGGTACCCCCAGCGCCGCGAGAGAGTGCCACCTGCGGTGGGCGGTCGGCTTGTCCGCCGCCGGGGCCGAACGCGCAGTTCCCCGCGCCCCTGGCCTGGCCTCTGTGCAGAGGGTGGGCGTTTTCGGGGGCGCGGGGAACTGGGGGCCGGTGGCTAGAGGCCCGAGGCTGTGCGGAGTGCGTCGACGCGGTCGGTGCGCTCCCACGTGAAGTCGGGGAGCTCGCGGCCGAAGTGGCCGTAGGCCGCCGTCTGCGCGTAGATCGGGCGGAGCAGGTCGAGGTCGCGGATGATCGCGGCCGGGCGCAGGTCGAAGACCTGGGCGATGGCCTGCTCGATCTTCTCGACGTCGACGTTCTCCGTGCCGAACGTCTCGACGAAGAGCCCGACGGGCTCCGCCTTGCCGATGGCGTAGGCGACCTGGACCTCGCAGCGGGCGGCGAGGCCGGCCGCCACCACGTTCTTGGCGACCCAGCGCATCGCGTACGCGGCGGAGCGGTCGACCTTGGACGGGTCCTTGCCGGAGAAGGCACCGCCGCCGTGGCGGGCCATGCCGCCGTACGTGTCGATGATGATCTTCCGGCCGGTGAGGCCCGCGTCACCCATCGGGCCGCCGATCTCGAAGCGACCTGTCGGGTTGACGAGCAGCTTGTAGCCCTCGGTGTCGAGCTTGATGCCGTCGTCGAGGAGCGCCTTCAGCTCCACCTCGACCACGAACTCGCGGATGTCGGGGGCGAGCAGCGACTCCAGGTCGATGTCGGAGGCGTGCTGGGAGGAGACGACGACGGTGTCGAGGCGTACCGCCTTGTCGCCGTCGTACTCGATGGTGACCTGGGTCTTCCCGTCGGGGCGCAGGTACGGGATCGTGCCGTTCTTGCGGACCTCGGTGAGGCGCCGGGAGAGCCGGTGCGCCAGGGTGATCGGCAGCGGCATCAGCTCGGGCGTCTCGTCGGACGCGTAGCCGAACATCAGGCCCTGGTCGCCCGCGCCCTGCTTGTCCAGCTCGTCGTCCTCGCCCGCGCCCGCGGCGCCCTCGACCCGCTTCTCGTACGCGGTGTCGACGCCTTGCGCGATGTCGGGGGACTGCGCGCCGATGGACACCGACACGCCGCAGGAGGCGCCGTCGAAGCCCTTCTTGGACGAGTCGTACCCGATGTCGAGGATCTTGTTGCGTACCAGGGTGGCGATGTCCGCGTAGGCGGTCGTCGTCACCTCGCCCGCGATATGCACCTGGCCGGTCGTGATCATCGTCTCCACGGCCACCCGGGATGCGGGGTCGGCCGTCAGGAGTGCGTCGAGGATCGTGTCGCTGATCTGGTCAGCGATCTTGTCGGGGTGGCCCTCGGTGACAGATTCCGAGGTGAAGAGGCGGCGGGACACATCGCTCCCTGGGGTTGCAGCGGCTGCTGGCTATTTCTTGGTGGGGTGCACAGGGCTGCGCCCGGCACTCCGGCGGCCAGTTTATCGGGCGGACCGCTCGAACGGGCACGGCATCTCGTTCCTTGGATATGCCAACCCGGGCGCGGCGGCATCCCGCAGTAGGACGATCAGCCCTGCAGAGACACCGTAACGGATGATTTGTCCGTTTCGTTACCCCCGATCGGTGGAATTCCGTTCGGCACGCCCCGGCAGCCTGGCCGCGACCAGGTCCCACACCGTGTCGGCGAGAGCTTCCTTGGGGCCGAAGGGCACCGCCGTCTCGCTGCCGTCGGCGCCGAGCACCACCGCCTCGTTGTCCTCCCTGCCGAACGCTGTGTTCTCCCCCACCTCGTTGACCACCAGCAGGTCGCAGCCCTTGCGGGCGAGCTTGGCGCGGCCGTGGGCGAGGACGTCGTCGGTCTCGGCGGCGAAGCCGACGACCAGCTGCCCGGGACGCGGCCGGTCCGCCGACAGCTCGGCGAGGATGTCGGTGTTGCGGGCCAGCGCGAGCGGCGGCGGCTCCTCGTCGTCCTTCTTCTTGATCTTGGCGGCGGCGTAGGCGGCGGGCCGGAAGTCGGCGACCGCGGCGGCCATCACCACCACGTCGGCGTCGCCCGCGGCCTTGAGCACCGCCTCCCGCAGCTGCGCCGCGGTGCCGACCGGTACCACGTCGGCGCCGGCCGGGTCGGCCAGCGCGGTGTTGGCGGCGACCAGGGTCACCCGGGCGCCGCGGGCGACCGCGGTGCGGGCCAGCGCGTAGCCCTGCTTGCCGGAGGAGCGGTTGCCGAGGTAACGCACCGGGTCGAGGGGTTCCCTGGTGCCGCCCGCGCTGACCACCACGTGGCGGCCCTCCAGGTCCCGCGGCAGGGTGCCGCGGGCCATCACCCGGCGGCAGACCTCGAAGATCTCGGCCGGGTCGGGCAGCCGGCCCTTGCCGGTGTCGACGCCGGTGAGCCGGCCGACCGCGGGTTCGATGACGACGGCGCCGCGGCGGCGCAGGGTCGCGACGTTCTCCTGGGTGGCGGCGTGCTCCCACATCTCGGTGTGCATGGCCGGCGCGAAGACGACCGGGCAGCGGGCGGTGAGCAGGGTGTTGGTGAGCAGGTCGTCGGCCAGGCCGTGAGCGGCCCTGGCGAGCAGGTCGGCGGTGGCGGGGGCGACCACCACCAGGTCGGCGTGCTGGCCGATCCTGACGTGCGGCACCTCGTGGACGTCGTCCCAGACCCGGGTGGAGACCGGGTTGCCGGACAGCGCGGACCAGGTGGCCTCGCCGACGAAGTGCAGGGCCGAGTCGGTCGGCACCACGGTGACGTCGTGTCCGGACTCGGTGAGCCGGCGCAGCAGCTCGCAGGCCTTGTAGGCGGCGATGCCGCCGCTCACCCCGAGCACCACCCGTGGCGTGTCGCCCGCCGTGTGCCCGTTGCCAGCCTCGCGCGTCATCGTCTCTCCCGCGGGTGTCGAAGGAACCGCTCTCCCCCATGACACACCACAGGCCCGGCGGACGCGCCGCCGGGCCTGTGGTGTGCTGCCGTACGGGATGCCGTACGGGCGCGAGCGCTCAGTGCGCCGGGGCCTCCACGGCCTCCGAGGTCAGCAGACCCGCGTTGATCTCACGCAGCGCGATCGAGAGCGGCTTCTCGTGGACGTGGGTGTCCACCAGAGGGCCGACGTACTCCAGCAGGCCCTCGCCGAGCTGGGAGTAGTACGCGTTGATCTGGCGGGCGCGCTTGGCCGCGTAGATCACCAGGCTGTACTTGGAGTCGGTGGCTTCGAGCAGCTCGTCGATCGGCGGGTTGATGATGCCCTCGGGCGTGGTGATGGAAGAGGACACGCTCTACCTACCCCTACTGATTGGATGGTGCCGGCCGGGAAACGGCCGGCTGGGACAGACTCAAGACGTTCAGACAATCTCCATCAAGGCTAGCAGCTCATGCGCTACATCCTCGACGGAGGTGTTGACAAGGGTCTGGTCGAACTCGGACTCGGCGGCCAGTTCGATCCGGGCCGCGGCCAGCCGCCGCTCGATCACCTCGGCGGACTCGGTGCCGCGGCCGGTGAGCCGGCGGACCAGCTCGTCCCAGCTGGGCGGCGCCAGGAAGACCAGGTGAGCGTCCGGCATCGACTCGCGGACCAGCCGGGCGCCCTGGAGGTCGATCTCCAGCAGCACCGGCTCGCCCGCACTGAGCTTGTCGAGCACCGCCCTGCGGGGTGTGCCGTAGCGGTTGCCGGCGAATTCGGCCCACTCCAGCAGTTCGCCGTTCGCGACGAGTTTGTCGAACTCGTCGTCGTCGACGAAGAAGTACTGCACACCGTGCTGCTCGCCGGGTCGCGGCTTGCGGGTCGTCGCCGACACCGAGAGCCAGACCTCGGGATACACGGTGCGCAGATGTGCGACGACCGTGCTCTTGCCGACCCCCGAGGGGCCGGAGAGCACGGTCAGCCGCGGACGTCTGACCGGGGGGGTCGGCGCGACCCCCTGCGAAGCGAGGGGGCGCGTTGCCCCCCGGGAGACTGCATTGCTCATGGAGCGATTATCCCTGGTTCCCGGAGGTGCCGGGACCTCAGGCGGGGGCGCCGCCGAACTCGCGCTCCAGAGACGCGATCTGGTTCGAGCCAAGACCGCGCACTCGGCGGCTCTCGGAGATGCCGAGCCGTTCCATGATCTGCTTGGCGCGCACTTTCCCGACACCGGGGAGGGATTCGAGCAGGGCGGAGACCTTCATCTTGCCGATGACGTCGTTCTCCTGGCCCTGCTTGATGACCTCGTGAAGGGAGGCACCGGAGTGCTTGAGTCGGTTCTTGACCTCGGCGCGCTCCCGGCGAGCCGCGGCGGCCTTTTCGAGCGCGGCAGCGCGCTGTTCAGGGGTAAGGGGCGGAAGAGCCACGCCTACGTCACCTCGGATGTAGAGCAATCGGATATGGACCGTGTGAAACACACTCACCCCGCACCTGCGGGATGAAGAGCCGCGCGGGTGAACTGCGCGCTCCTGTCGGAGACTAGCGGTCCGGACGGCTCAAGTCAGCGAGAACAGACGAAAAGTCCTGGTCAGCCTTGATCCGAGGGGATATTTGGGACAAAGCGGAACACCTTGCGGCCTCAATCCCTCCGGTGGTTGAAACCGGCCCTTTTTCGGTCCGATATTCGACCGCATTACCGGACGGTATTACCGCACTATTGCCCCGCCCTTCGGGCCTCCCGGCGATCGGTTCAGACCCCTTCGAGGGCCGTACGCACCTCGTCGGCGTACCGCAGGGCCGCATCACGCAGTGCGCCGGCGTCGGGGCCGTGCCTGAGCACCCCGCGGCTCACACTCGGCAGCACATTGCCGAGGGCGGCGCCGAAGACACCCGGGAGGTCGGCAGGCGTCGCGCCCTGGGCGCCCACGCCGGGGGCCAGCAGGGGGCCGTTCACCGCCAGGTCCACGCCCGCCTCGCCCAGCGTCGCGCCGACCACCGCACCGACCGAGCCGAGCGGGGCCGCACCGGAGTTCTCCGCCGCGATCTCGTCGAGCATCAACTGCGCGACCGACCGCCCGTCGCCCGTCGCGGCCCGCTGCACCTGCGCGCCCTCCGGGTTCGAGGTCAGCGCCAGCACGAAGACGCCGGAGCCGGAGATCCGCGCCGCGTCCAGCGCCGGCCGCAGCGAGCCGAAGCCCAGGTAGGGGCTGACCGTGACCGCGTCGCTGAACAGCGGCGAGTCCTTGTCCAGATACGTGGCGGCGTACGCGGCCATCGTCGAGCCGATGTCGCCGCGCTTGGCGTCCATCAGCACCAGCGCGCCCGCCTGCCGCGCCTCGGCCACCGCCCGCTCCAGCACCGCGATGCCGCGCGAGCCGAAGCGCTCGAAGAACGCCGACTGCGGCTTGAAGACAGCGACCTGCTCCCCCAGCGCCTCCACCACGGTCATGGTGAAGCGCTCAAGGCCGGGGACACCGTCGTCCAGGCCCCAGCCGGCCAGCAGCGAGGCGTGCGGGTCGATGCCCACGCAGAGCTGCCCGCGGGTGTCCATGGCGCGGCGCAGCCGCGCGCCGAAGGCTTCCGGGTACTCGGTCGTCATGAGGTGGCCCTCCTGGTGTCGGCGCCGACCGCGTCGGCGAGGGTGGCGTACGGGCTCGCGGCAAGACGGGCGGCCAGCCCCTTGTGGACCGTGCGCATCCAGAAGGGGCCCTGGTAGATGAAGGCGCTGTATCCCTGTACGAGGGTGGCACCGGCGAGGATGCGCTGCCAGGCGTCCTCCGCGGTCGTCACGCCGCCGACGCCGACCAGGGTGATGCTGTCGCCGACCCTCGCGTACAGCCGCCGCAGCACCTCGAGCGAGCGGTCCGCCAGCGGGGCGCCGGACAGCCCGCCGGTCTGGGCGACCGCCGCCGGGTCGGAGGTCAGGCCGAGGCCCTCGCGGGCGATGGTGGTGTTGGTCGCGATGATGCCGTCGAGCCCCAGCTCCACGGCCAGGTCGGCGACCGCGTCCACGTCGTCGTCCGCGAGGTCGGGCGCGATCTTCACCAGCAGCGGCACCCGCCGCCCGGTGACCGAGCGGTCGGCGGCCTCGCGTACGGCCGCGAGCAGCGGCCGCAGGACCTCGGTCGCCTGCAGGTTCCGCAGCCCCGGGGTGTTCGGCGAGGACACGTTGACGACCAGGTAGTCGGCGTAGCGGGCCAGCCGCTCGGCCGAGGTGACGTAGTCCTGTACGGCCTCGCCCTCGGGGACGACCTTCGTCTTGCCGATGTTGACGCCGACGGTGGTCGGGAAGACCGGCCGCCGCGTGGCGAGCCGGGCGGCGACGGCGGCGGAGCCGTCGTTGTTGAACCCCATCCGGTTGATCAGCGCCCGGTCGCCCACCAGCCGGAACAGCCGCGGGGTCGGGTTGCCCGACTGCTGCTGAGCGGTGACGGTGCCGATCTCGACGTGGTCGAACCCCAGCATCGACATGCCGTCGATGGCGACGGCGTTCTTGTCGAACCCGGCGGCCAGCCCGAACGGCCCGCTCATCTCGCGCCCCAGCGCGGTCGTCGCCAGGCCGGCATGCCGCGGGGCCAGCACGGCGGCCACGAGCGCCCGCACCCCCGGGACGCGGGCGGCGGCCCTGATCCACCGGAACGCCAGGTGATGCGCCTTCTCGGCGTCCATCCTGCGGAAGACCAGCCGAAAGAACAGGTGGTACATGGCTTCGCCTTGTCTCGTACGGTACGCCCGTCCGGGCGCGCGATATCTGTTCCCCCCACGACCGGGGGGTGCGCTTCCGCCGGCTGCGGTGGGCGTGCGCTGCCCCTTGCGTAGGAGGGCATCTCAGGGGCGCGTGGGGGTACCTCCAGGCGCAGCTCCTGGGGGAGAACGGAGCGACCAGCCACCCGGTCGGCCGGTGCGACAAGCCCCTTCGGGTCGGTGCCGGCCCGCGCCCCTCAGCCACCGCGGCCGGCGGAGGGGCGCCCGGGGGAGCTACTCCCCCCGGCCGGCCATGAGGCGAGCCGCATGCTCCTGCAAGGAGCACACCCCGATACCGCCGGAGGTCAGCGCGTCGATGCCCTGGACCGCTGCGGCGAGTGCCTGGACGGTGGTCAGGCAGGGGATGCCGCGGGAGACCGCGGCGGTGCGGATGTCGTAGCCGTCCAGGCGGCCCCCGGTCCCGAAGGGGGTGTTGACGATCAGGTCGATCTCCCCCTCGTGGATGAGGGTCACCACGGTCGGCTCACCGGCAGGCCCGGTGCCTTCTGACTGCTTGCGCACCACCCGGGCGGTGATGCCGTTGCGGCGCAGGACCTCTGCCGTCCCTGAGGTCGCCAGGAGTTCGAAGCCGTGCTCGATCAGCGCCCGGGCCGGGAAGATCAACGCCCGCTTGTCCCGGTTGGCGACCGAGATGAACGCCCGCCCCTTGGTCGGCAGCGCACCGTACGCACCGGCCTGGGACTTGGCATACGCCGTCCCGAAGACCGTGTCGATGCCCATGACCTCGCCGGTCGAGCGCATCTCCGGCCCGAGGATCGTGTCGACCCCGCGACCCTGCGGGTCACGGAACCTCGACCAGGGCAGGACGGCTTCCTTGACCGAGATCGGCGCGTCCAGCGGCAGCGTGCCGCCGTCGCCGGTGGCGGGCAGCATGCCCTCGGCCCGCAGCTCTGCCACCGTCGCGCCCAGCGAGATACGCGCGGCGGCCTTGGCCAGCGGCACCGCCGTCGCCTTCGAGGTGAAGGGGACGGTGCGCGACGCCCGCGGGTTGGCTTCCAGGACGTAGAGGATGTCCCCGGCCAGCGCGAACTGGATGTTGATCAGCCCCCGCACCCCGACACCGGCGGCGATGGCCTCGGTGGAGGCGCGCAGGCGCTTGATGTCGTGGCCGCCCAGGGTGATCGGCGGCAGCGCGCACGCGGAGTCACCGGAGTGGATACCGGCCTCCTCGATGTGCTCCATGACGCCGCCGAGGTAGAGCTCGTGGCCGTCGTAGAGGGCGTCGACGTCGATCTCGATGGCGTCGTCGAGGAACCGGTCGACCAGCACCGGGCGGTCCGCGCTGATCTCGGTGGACTCCGCGATGTAGGAGGCAAGGCGGTTCTCGTCGTAGACGATCTCCATCCCCCGCCCACCCAGGACGTAGGAGGGCCGGACCAGGACCGGGTAGCCGATCTCGTCCGCAATCGCCTTCGCCCCGGGGAACGACGTCGCCGTGCCGTGCTTCGGCGCGGGCAGCCCCGCCTCGGCCAGCACCCGCCCGAACGCCCCGCGGTCCTCCGCCAGGTGGATCGCCTCGGGCGAGGTGCCCACCACCGGGACGCCGTTGTCCTTCAGCGCCTGCGCAAGACCCAGCGGCGTCTGCCCGCCCAGCTGCACGATCACACCGGCGACCGGCCCGGCAGTGGTCTCGGCGTGCACGATCTCCAGCACGTCCTCCAACGTCAGCGGCTCGAAGTAGAGCCGGTCGGAGGTGTCGTAGTCGGTGGAGACGGTCTCGGGGTTGCAGTTGACCATCACCGTCTCGTACCCGGCGTCGTGCAGCGCGAAGGAGGCGTGCACGCAGGAGTAGTCGAACTCGATGCCCTGCCCGATCCGGTTCGGCCCCGACCCCAGGATGATCACCGCGGGCTTCGTACGCGGCGCGACCTCGGACTCCTCGTCGTAGGAGGAGTAGAAGTACGGGGTGTCCGCGGCGAACTCGGCAGCACAGGTGTCGACGGTCTTGTAGACCGGGCGGATCCCCAGCGCATGCCGCACCTCACGGACGACATCCTCCCGCAGCCCCCGGATACCGGCGATCTGCGTATCGGAGAAGCCGTGCCGCTTGGCGTCCGCCAGCAGCTCCGGGTCCAGCCGGCCGGCGCCCGCCAGCGCCTGGGCGTGCTCGTGGATGAGGAACAGCTGGTCCACGAACCACGGATCGATCCGGGTCGCCTCGAACACCTCGACCGGACTCGCACCGGCGCGGATGGCGTCCATGACGGTGTTGATCCGCCCGTCGGTCGGCACCCCCGCCAGCGCCAGCAGCTCGTCCTTGTCCCCGACCGGGGACACGAAGTCGAACTGCGAGCCCTTCTTCTCCAGCGACCGCAACGCCTTGTTCAGCGCCTCGGTGAAGTTCCGGCCGATCGCCATCGCCTCACCCACCGACTTCATCGTCGTGGTCAGCGCAGCATCCGCAGCCGGGAACTTCTCGAACGCGAACCGCGGCACCTTCACCACCACGTAGTCCAGCGTCGGCTCGAACGACGCAGGAGTCTTCAACGTGATGTCGTTCGGGATCTCGTCGAGGGTGTAGCCCACCGCGAGCCGCGCGGCGATCTTCGCGATCGGGAACCCCGTCGCCTTGGAGGCGAGCGCGGAGGAGCGGGAGACGCGCGGGTTCATCTCGATGACGATGACCCGCCCGTCATCGGGGTTCACCGCGAACTGGATGTTGCAGCCGCCGGTGTCGACGCCGACCTCGCGGATCACCGCGATACCGATGTCCCGCAGCACCTGGTACTCCCGGTCGGTCAGCGTCATCGCCGGCGCCACCGTGATCGAGTCCCCGGTGTGCACACCCATCGGGTCGAAGTTCTCGATGGAGCACACGACCACGACGTTGTCGTGCTTGTCGCGCATCAACTCCAGCTCGTACTCCTTCCACCCGAGGATCGACTCCTCAAGGAGCACCTCGGTGGTCGGCGAGAGCGTCAGGCCCTGCCCGGCGATCCGGCGCAGCTCCTCCTCGTCGTGCGCGAAACCCGAACCCGCGCCACCCATCGTGAAGGAGGGGCGGACCACGACGGGGTATCCGCCGAGGGTCTCCACACCGGACAGGACGTCGTCCATGGAGTGGCAGATCACCGAACGGGCGGACTCGCCGTAGCCGATCTTCGCGTTGACCGCCTCGACGACGCCCTTGAACAGCTCGCGGTCCTCGCCCTTGTTGATCGCCTCGACGTTCGCGCCGATCAGCTCGACGCCGTACTCGGCCAGGGTGCCGTCCTCGTGCAGCGAGATCGCGGTGTTCAGCGCGGTCTGGCCGCCCAGGGTGGGCAGCAGCGCGTCGGGGCGCTCCTTCGCGATGATCTTCGCGACGTACTCCGGGGTGATCGGCTCGACGTACGTGGCGTCGGCGATCTCCGGGTCGGTCATGATCGTGGCCGGGTTGGAGTTGACCAGGATCACCCGCAGACCCTCGGACTTCAGCACCCGGCACGCCTGCGTACCCGAGTAGTCGAATTCCGCGGCCTGGCCGATGACGATCGGACCCGAGCCGATGACCAGAACGGACCGGATGTCGGTGCGCTTAGGCACGCTGGGCCTCCATGAGCTGAGTGAAGCGGTCGAACAGATACGCGGCGTCGTGCGGGCCTGCGGCGGCCTCGGGGTGGTACTGCACGCTGAACGCGGGCCGGTCGAGCAGCCGCAGCCCCTCCACCACCTGGTCGTTGAGGCAGACGTGGCTGACCTCGGCGCGGCCGTAGGGGGTGTCGCTGACCCTGTCGAGCGGGGCGTCCACGGCGAAGCCGTGGTTGTGCGCGGTGACCTCGACCTTGCCCGTGGTGCGGTCCTGCACGGGCTGGTTGATGCCGCGGTGGCCGTACTTGAGCTTGTAGGTGCCGAAGCCGAGCGCGCGGCCGAGCAGCTGGTTGCCGAAGCAGATGCCGAACAGCGGGGTTCCGCGCTCCAGTACCGCCTGGATGACGGTGAGGTCGGCGGTGGCGGGGTCGCCGGGGCCGTTGGACAGGAAGACGCCGTCGGGGGCGATGGCGTAGACGTCCTCGACGGTCGCGGTCGCCGGCAGCACGTGGACCTCGATGCCGCGTTCCGCCATCCGGCGCGGGGTCATGCCCTTGATGCCGAGGTCGAGCGCGGCGACGGTGAAGCGCTTCTCGCCGATGGCCGGGACGACGTAGGCCTGCTCGGTGGCGACCTCGGAGGACAGGTCGGCGCCGGTCATCTCGGGGGCCTGCCGGACCCGGGCGATCAGGGTGCCCTCGTCGGCGAGTGCGTTGCCGGAGAAGATGCCGACCCGCATCGCGCCGCGCTCGCGCAGGTGCCGGGTCAGGGCGCGGGTGTCGATGCCGCTGATGCCGACGACGCCCTGCGCCGTCAGCTCGTCGTCCAGCGAGCGCTGCGAGCGCCAGTTGGACGGGACGCGCGCGGGGTCGCGTACGACGTAGCCCGCGACCCAGATGCGCGAGGACTCGGAGTCCTCGTCGTTGACGCCGGTGTTGCCGACGTGCGGGGCGGTCATGACGACCACCTGGCGGTGGTAGGAGGGGTCGGTGAGGGTCTCCTGGTAGCCGGTCATGCCGGTGGAGAAGACCGCCTCGCCGAAGGTCTCCCCCACCGCTCCGTAGGCGCGGCCGCCAAAGGTGCGGCCGTCCTCCAGGACGAGTACGGCGGGCGTCGTGGCCGCCCGGGTGGAGGTCGTCATTGTGCGCCTTCCTTCTCGTGTTGCCTGCTGCCCGGCCTGGTGTCGGTGAAGACGACGACGCTGTCGCCACTGAGCCGGTTGATGTGCTCGACCCACGCCGGGTGGTCCGCGGCGCGGTCGGAGCGGAAGCCCGAGTCGATGAGGGTGCCGCCGTGCTCCCAGGTGACGACCAGCAGGCCGCCCTCGGTGAGCACCTTGCCCGCGATGCCCTTGTCGAGCCGGGCGCCGCGCAGGGCGGCCGCGGGGACGAAGAAGCCGGGGGCGCCGGTGCGGTCCACGTCGAGGCCCTGCTCGGTGAGGGTCAGTGCGGCCCTGCTGCGTACGCCGAGGCCGTGGGCGACGATCCGGTCGAGCCACTGCCCCGCGGTGGTGCTGCCGTGGTAGCGGCCCTGGAATGTCAGCAGCGGCGGCTTGCCGCCTCCGTTGAGGGTGGTGGTGGGCGACGGGTCGGTACGGAGGGGTTCGCCGGTGGTCTCAGGGGCCTGCGGGAGGGCGGGCAGGCCGCCCTGGAGGGTGCGGCGCCACTGCCAGCCCTGCCGCATCAGCCAGTAGACCAGGCCGACGAACAGGAGCAGGCCGACGATCCAGCCGATCCTGTCGGTCCAGTCGGTGACCTTCGCCGAGTGCTTGCCCTCGCCCTGTGCGGTGGCGAGCGCGGCGGCGAGCTGCGTAACAGGTGTCATGTGAGCTTCCCGTCCATGACCGTGGCGCGGCCCCGCAGGAAGGTGGCGACGACGCGGCCCGGCAGCTCGCGGCCCTCGTAGGGGGTGTTGCGGCTGCGGGAGGCGAAGCCCGCGGGATTGACCACACCACGGTATGCGGGATCGAGCAGCACCAGGTTCGCGGGCTCGCCGGCGGCGATCGGGCGGCCGTGGCCTTCGAGCCGGCCGATGGCGGCCGGGCGGGCCGACATCCGGTCGGCGACGCCGGCCCAGTCCAGCAGGCCGGTGTCGACCATGGTGTGCTGGACCACCGACAGCGCGGTCTCCAGCCCGACCATGCCCATGGCGGCCGCGGCCCACTCGCAGTCCTTGTCCTCGTGCGGGTGCGGGGCGTGGTCGGTGGCGACGCAGTCGATGGTGCCGTCGGCGAGGGCCTCGCGCAGCGCCATGACGTCGGCCTCGGTGCGCAGCGGCGGGTTGACCTTGTAGACCGGGTCGTAGGAGCGGACCAGCTCGTCGGTGAGCAGCAGGTGGTGCGGGGTGACCTCGGCGGTGACGTCCCAGCCCTTGGACTTGGCCCAGCGGACGATCTCGACGGAGCCGGCGGTGGACAGGTGGCAGATGTGCACCCGGGAGCCGACGTGCGCGGCCAGCAGGACGTCGCGGGCGATGATCGACTCCTCGGCCACCGCGGGCCAGCCGGTCAGGCCCAGCTCGCCGGAGACGGTGCCCTCGTTCATCTGCGCGCCCTCGGTGAGCCGCGGCTCCTGGGCGTGCTGGGCGACGACGCCGCCGAAGGCCTTCACGTACTCCAGCGCCCTGCGCATGATGACGGCGTCGTCCACGCACTTGCCGTCGTCGGAGAAGACCCGCACCTGGGCGGCGGAGTCGGCCATCGCGCCCAGCTCGGCGAGCTGCCTGCCTTCGAGGCCCACGGTGACGGCGCCGACCGGCTGGACGTCGCAGTAGCCGGACTCCCTGCCGAGCCGCCAGACCTGCTCGACGACGCCCGCGGTGTCGGCGACCGGGAAGGTGTTGGCCATGGCGTGCACGGCGGTGTAGCCGCCGGACGCGGCGGCGCGGGTGCCGGTCAGTACGGTCTCGGAGTCCTCGCGGCCGGGCTCGCGCAGGTGGGTGTGCAGGTCGACCAGGCCGGGCAGCAGGATGTGGCCGCCGGCCTCGACGACGGTGGCGCCGGGCGCTTCGAGGTCGGCGCCCACCGCGGTGACGGTCTCGCCGCTGATCAGGACGTCCTGGGCCGCGCCGCCGAGAACCCGCGCCCCGCGGATCAGGATGGTCTCGCTCATGGTCACTTGCTCTCCTCGGTGCGGGCGCTGTCGGATCGGTCGGTGCTGATGGCCGGCTCTGAGCCGCCGAGCAGCAGGTAGAGCACCGCCATGCGGGTGCTGACGCCGTTGGCGACCTGCTCGACCGCGGTGCAGCGGGGCGAGTCGGCGACCTCGGCGGTGATCTCCATGCCGCGGTTCATCGGCCCGGGGTGCATGACGATGGCGTGCTCGGGCAGCGCCGCCATCCGCTGGCCGTCCAGGCCGTAGCGGCGGGCGTACTCGCGCTCGGTGGGGAAGTAGGCGGCGTTCATCCGCTCGCGCTGCACCCGCAGCATCATGACGGCGTCGGACTTCGCCAGCACCGCGTCGAGGTCGTAGGAGACCTCGCAGGGCCACTTCTCGACGCCGATCGGCAGCAGGGTGGGCGGGGCCACCAGGGTGACCCTGGCGCCCAGCGTGGTCAGCAGCAGGACGTTGGAGCGGGCGACCCGGCTGTGCAGGATGTCGCCGACGACGGTGACCCTGCGGCCCTCCAGGTCGCGGCCGACGCCGGACAGGTGGCGGCGCATGGTGAAGGCGTCCAGCAGCGCCTGGGTGGGGTGCTCGTGGGTGCCGTCGCCGGCGTTGACGACGGAGGCGTTGATCCACTCCGAGGTGGCCAGCCGGTGCGGGGCGCCGGAGGAGTGGTGCCGGATGACGACGGCGTCGGCGCCCATCGCCTCCAGGGTCAGTGCGGTGTCCTTGAGGGATTCGCCCTTGGACACCGAGGAGCCCTTGGCGGAGAAGTTGATCACGTCGGCGGACAGCCGCTTTGCGGCCGCCTCGAAGGAGATACGGGTCCGCGTCGAGTCCTCGAAGAACAGGTTGACGACGGTCCGGCCGCGCAGGGTGGGCAGCTTCTTGATCGGCCGGTCGGCGACGCGGGCCATCTCCTCCGCGGTGTCGAGGATCAGCAGGGCGTCGTCACGGGTGAGGTCGGCGGCCGAGATCAGGTGGCGCTTCATCGGGGTCTCCGGGGGTGCTGGGGCCTGGCGGGGCGGGCGAGAGCGGGCATGCGGCGGCGCAGGACCCCTGGCCGGGGTCCTGGCGTGGCGGCGCTATTCGTCCGCGGCCCTGCCGTTGCGTGCGCCGGGCTCGCGCTCGCCGAGCAGGACGCTGTCGCGCCCGTCCTGCTCCGCGAGCAGGACCCTGACGGTCTCGCGCTGCGAGGTCGGGAGGTTCTTGCCGACGTAGTCGGCCCTGATCGGCAGCTCGCGGTGGCCGCGGTCGACCAGGACGGCGAGCTGCACCGCGCGGGGGCGGCCGATGTCGTTCAGCGCGTCCAGGGCGGCGCGGATGGTGCGGCCGGAGAAGAGCACGTCGTCGACGAGGACGACGAGGCGGCCGTCGATGCCGTCGCCGGGGATGTCGGTGGTCGCCAGCGCCCGCGGCGGGTGCAGCCGCAGGTCGTCGCGGTACATGGTGGTGTCGAGCGAGCCGACGGCGGTCTCCCGGCCGGTGATCTCGGCGAGCTTGCCGGCCAGCCGGCGGGCCAGGAACACCCCTCGGGTGGGGATGCCCAGCAGCACCACGTCGTCCGCGCCCTTGGCGCGCTCGACGATCTCGTGGGCGATACGGGTCAGGACGCGGGCGATGTCGGGTGCCTCGAGCACCGGGCGGTCCTGCGGTCCTGCTGTCGTGCGGTCTTCGACCATGGGTCGGGGACCTCCTTCCCCGCCTCACGGGACGGGCATTAAAGGACGTCGGGGGTACGACATCACGGTATCAGGTGACACAGACCGCGCAGGTCAGAGACCGGTCGGACCCTTTCGGCTTGACGAGCATGGATTACGCTGCGTAACCTCACAGTGAGTCACCGAGTTTCCGTCCGGGGAGCCATATGTCCAGCGATTACGCCAAACAGCTCGGAGCGAAGCTCCGCGCCATCCGCACGCAGCAGGGCCTTTCTCTGCACGGCGTCGAGGAGAAGTCCCAGGGCCGCTGGAAGGCAGTGGTCGTGGGGTCGTACGAGCGCGGCGACCGTGCCGTGACCGTGCAGCGCCTCGCCGAACTGGCCGACTTCTACGGCGTGCCCGTTCAGGAACTGCTGCCGGGTACGACCCCCGGCGGGGCCGCGGAGCCGCCGCCGAAGCTCGTGCTCGACCTCGAGCGCCTCTCCCAGGTACCGCCGGAGAAGGCCGGGCCGCTGCAGCGCTACGCGGCCACGATCCAGAGCCAGCGCGGCGACTACAACGGCAAGGTGCTGTCGATCCGGCAGGACGATCTTCGTACGCTCGCCGTGATCTACGACCAGTCGCCGTCGGTCCTCACCGAGCAGCTCATCGGGTGGGGCGTCCTCGACGCGGACGCCCGGCGGGCCGTTCAGCACGAAGAGGGCTAGCGCCCGGCTTTATCCGCAAACCTGCAGAAACGTCCCGCCGCCCGGGGCGGCACCCCCTCACGCCGGGGCGCCGCCCCGGGCGGCCCTTTTCCGCCGGGCCTCGGCGAGTGCCCCGGGGGTCCCCGGGTGATCGCCCCTTGCGGTGGGCTGCCCGCCTGCCGCCGGTGGTGGTGGTGGTGGTGGGATGGTCGCGCAGTTCCGCTCCCAGAGCTTCACCTGGGGTACCCCCAGCGCCCCTGATAAAACGCGTGCCTTTCTGCGGCAGACGGCAAGGCCGCTGGCAGGGGCGAACGCTTGGCGTAGGAGGGCGCAGGCCAAAAGGGGCGCGGGGAACTGCGCGACCGGCCACGACGGACCGCAGGCGGGCAGCCCACCGCAAGGGGCACCCCCGCACCGGGGCCGGGGGCTCGCCGCGTCAGCGGGGGGCGGGGCGCGCCGGACGCGGCGAGGTGCAGGCCGACAGGCCACCGGGGGGAGGGGCACCCCCTCCCCCCTGGGGGCCGGGGGGGAGGGGGCTCGCCGCATCAGCGGGGCGGGGCGGGGGCGTAACCCGTGGGCCGGGTGGTGAAGGCACCGCGGCCCTGCGTGCGGCTGCGGAGGGACCCGGCGTAGCCGAAGAGCTCGGCCAGCGGCACGGTCGCCGTGACGACCGAGCTGCCGGCCAGGGCGAGGGAACCCGAGACCCGCCCGCGGCGTGCCGCAAGATCGCCCAGCACTCCCCCGACGCAGTCGTCCGGCACCGTGGCGGTCACCTCGACCACCGGTTCCAGCAGCTGCATCGCGCACGCCCGCAGCGCCTCCCGGAGGGCGAAGCGGCCCGCCGTGCGGAAGGCCATCTCCGAGGAGTCCTTCGGGTGCGTCGCCCCGTCGGTGAGGGTCACCCGCAGCCCGGTCACCGGGTGGCCGCCGAGCGGACCCTCGACGAGCGCGTCGCGGCAGCCGTCCTCGACCGCCCGCACGTACTCGCGCGGCACCCGCCCGCCGGTCACGGTGGACGCGAACACGAACTCCTCCTCTCCCGGCTGCACGTCGATCACGACATGTGCGAACTGCCCGGCGCCGCCGTCCTGCTTGATGTGCCGGTGGACGTGGCCGGTCACCCCGCGCAGCACGGTCTCCCGGTAGGCGACCTGCGGGCGGCCGACCGCGACCTCCAGGCCGTGGGCGCGGCGGATCTTCTCCACCGCGACCTCCAGGTGGAGTTCGCCCATGCCGGCGAGCACCAGCTGGCCGGTCTCCCGGTCGGTGCGCACCGCGAGCGAGGGGTCCTCCTCGACCAGCCGGGCCAGCGCGGCGACCAGCCGCTCGGTGTCGGCGTTGCGGCCGGCCTCGACCGCCATGGCGACCACGGGCGCGGCCACCACCGGCGGTTCCAGCACCAGCGGGGCGCCCGGCGTGCAGAGCGTCGCGCCGGCCCGCGCGGCCTTGGGTCCGACGACGGCGACGATGTCGCCGGCGACGGCGTTGTCCATTTCCGCGTGCCGGTCGGCCTGGACCCGCAGGATGCGGCCGATCCGTTCGTTCCTGCCTGTTCCCGCGTCCAGCACCGTGTCCCCCTTCCGCAGCGTTCCCGAGTAGATCCGCAGGTACGTCAGCCGCCCGGTGGCGGTCGCGCTGACCTTGAACACCAGCCCGGCGAAGGGCGCCGCCGGGTCGGCGGGCCGTTCCACGGGCAGGTCGCCGTCCGTGCCGCGTACCGCCGGGACGTCAAGCGGCGACGGCAGGTAGGCGGTGACGGCGTCGAGCAGCGGCTCGACACCGCGGTTGCGGTAGGCGGAGCCGCACAGCACCACCACGGCCTCACCGCTGCGGGTGAGGTCGCGCAGTGCCGCGGCCAGCGTCGCCGCGCCCACCGGGGCGCCGGTGCAGAACTCCTCCAGCACGGCAGGGTGCAGCTCCGCCACCGCCTCCTCCAGCAGCCGGCGGCGGCGCCGCGCCTCGGCCAGCAGGTCGCCGGGCACGTCGCTCTCGGCGTACGTGTCGGCGCCGTCGGCCCAGACCAGCGCGCGCATCGCGAGCAGGTCGACCACGCCGGTGAAGCCGTCCTCGCGCCCGATCGGCAGCTGCACCACCAGCGGTACGGTGTGCAGCCGCCGCCGGATGGAGTCGACCGCGGTGTCGAGGTCGGCGCCTGCCCGGTCCAGCTTGTTGACGAAGGCGATCCGCGGGACGCCGTGGCGGTCGGCCTGGCGCCACACCGACTCGCTCTGCGGTTCGACGCCCGCGACGGCGTCGAAGACGGCGACGGCGCCGTCGAGGACCCGCAGCGAGCGCTCGACCTCGTCGGCGAAGTCGATGTGCCCGGGTGTGTCGATCAGGTTGATGCGGTGGCCGTCCCAGTCGCAGCTGACGGCTGCCGCGAAGATGGTGATGCCACGGTCGCGCTCCTGCGGGTCGAAGTCGGTGACGGTCGTGCCGTCGTGGACCTCACCGCGCTTGTGGGTGGCGCCGGTGAGGTAGAGGACCCGCTCGGTGACGGTGGTCTTGCCCGCGTCCACATGGGCGAGGATGCCGAGGTTGCGGACGGCGGCGAGCGGGTTGGCGGTCTGGCGGTCGTGGGTGCTGCGCACGGCCCTGAGCCTTTCGGGTGATCAGGGAAAAGGGCGGGCGCGATTCCCCGGGCGCACCGGGCTCCTGGCACCGGCAGCGGGCCGGCGGTCGGGACAGGGGTGCGTCAGGGGGTCCGGGGCCGGCCGCGCAGCCGGCGCCGGAGGCGCGAAGACACCAGAATCACCTTGTGCCGTGACGGGGGGACGACAACAGCGGTGCGCTCGCGCACGGCCGGCTCCCCTCACTCGTCAACGCGCGCGCCACACGGTGTCGTCGGCGCGCGATTCCACGGGGAGCGTATCGGAGGGGCGCGGGCGGCGGCACCCGGTTTTCGGTTGCGGCCCGTGCGGCTCAGCCGGCGTAGAGCCGGGAGATCACCTCGGGCAGCAGCCGTTCGGTCAGCGGCGCCGGAAGCGCCTGGAGCACCGCGAGCACCGGCGCCATCCGCTGCGGCAGGCTGCCGTCGGCGCCCACCCCGGCGACCTCGAGGGCGAGTGCGACCTCCGCGGGGCCGAGGGTGGCGGGGTCGAGGGCGGCGGCCACCTCCGCGATGCCCGGGTCGACGGTGGCGGGGCCGAGCGCGCGCGCCCGCTGCACGGCGGCGGCGAGTTCGGCCAGCAGTTCGGCGATACGGGCCGGGTCCGCGACCGCCGCGGTCACCGTCAGGTGCAGGTTCGCCGGCGACCCGGCGAAGGCGGGCTGCGGCTGGAGGTACCAGCCGCGCAGCCGCATCTCGTCGGCGACCACGAAGGGGTCGGGCCCCGGGTCGTCGGCGGCGACCGCGACCAGGGACGCGTCGGGGGCGCCGAGCACCCGCAGGCCGTCGATCCGCCCGATGCCGTCCACCAGCAGCGCGGTCGCCTCGTGCACCCGGCGGGCCAGCTCGGCGTATCCGGCGGTGCCGACGCGCTGCAGCACCGCCCAGGCCGCGGCGAGCGGCCCGGCGGACTTGGTGCCCTGGAGCGTCGCGTTGACCACCGGGTAGCCGGGCCAGGAGGCGTGCGCGAACCAGCCGTGGCGGCGCAGCTCGGCGTCCCGGAAGAGCAGCACGGAGGCGCCCTTGGGGGTGTAGCCGTATTTGTGCAGGTCGACGGAGAGCGAGCTGACGCCGGGTACCGCCAGGTCGAAGGGCGGCGGCGGTGCGATGCCGTCGGCGAGCCTGCGGTGCCCCAGGTACCAGCCGCCGATGCAGGCGTCGACGTGGCACAGCACGTCCCGCTCGGCGGCGGCCGCGGCGACCTCCGGGACCGGGTCGACGACGCCGTGCGCGTAGGAGGGCGCGGAGGCCACCACGAGGGCGGTGCGCGGGGTGAGGGCGGCGGCGACGTCCTGCGGCCGTACCCGGAAGGTGCCGGGGTCGACGGGGACGGTGACGGGGGTGAGCCCGAAGAGCGCGGCGGCCTTGTGGAAGGCGGCGTGCGCGGTCTGCGGCAGGACGATCTCGGGTGCGGTGACCCCGCGGGTCCTGGCGGCGTGCTCGCGGGCGGTCAGGACGGCCAGCAGGCAGCTCTCGGTGCCGCCGCTGGTGAAGGTGCCCGCGGTGGCGGGGCCGCCGCCGAGCAGATCGGCGGCCTGCCGCACGACGTCGTTCTCGAGGGTGACGACGCTGGGGAAGGCGGTCATGTCCAGGCCGTTGACGCCCGCGAAGGCGGCCTGCGCCCTGGCGGCGAGATCGTCGAGGCCGGCGAGCCCGGAGTCGTAGACGTACGCCATCGTGCGGCCGCCGTGCACCGGCAGGTCGGCGGCCCGCAGCCGGTCGAGGCGGGCCAGGATCGTGTCGTCGGCGCCGGGGCCTGCCGCTTCTTCCATGCGGCGGAATCTAGGCCAGGACCCGCGGCAGGCACCAGGCCCGAAGCAGAATATTGTTCACCTTCTGCTGTCGGGCCTGGTCAGGGCAGTGTGCCTAGCGCGGCAGCGTCGGCTTCAGCTCCATGAGCCGGCCGAGCAGGCCGTTGACGAACGACGGGGACTCGTCGGTGGAGAACTCCTTGGCGAGCTGCACCGCCTCGTCCAGCACGACGGCGTCCGGGACGTCGTCCTCCCAGATCAGCTCGTACGCGCCGAGCCGCAGCACGTTGCGGTCCACGACCGGCATGCGGTCCAGCGTCCAGCCCACCGCGTGCGCGGACAGCAGGTCGTCGATCGGCTCGGCGTGTGCCGCGTACCCCTCGACCAGCTGCATCGTGTACTCGGTGACCGGCGGCTGCCGGTCGTCGGTCCGGGCGAGCCGGATCCAGTCCGCCATGACGGTCACCGGGTCTGCACCCCGCTGATCCGCCTCGAAGAGGATCTGGAAGGCGCGCTTTCGGGCCTTGTTCCGGGCAGCCACGGTTAGCTGTTCACCCGGCCGAGGTAGTCGCCCGTACGGGTGTCGACCTTCACCTTTTCACCCGTGGTGATGAACAGCGGGACGCCGATCTCGTAGCCGGTCTCCAGGCGGGCCGGCTTGGAGCCGCCGGTGGAGCGGTCGCCCTGCACGCCGGGCTCGGTGTACTCGATGACCAGCTCGACGGAGGCAGGCAGCTCGATGTACAGCGGCGAGCCCTCGTACATCGCGACGACCGCCTCGAAGCCCTCGAGCAGGTAGTTCGCAGCGTCACCGACGACCTCGGGGGTGACCGTGATCTGGTCGTAGGTCTCGGTGTCCATGAAGACGAAGTCGCTGCCGTCCTTGTAGGAGAACTGCATGCCGCGCTTGTCGACGTTGGCGGTCTCGACCTTCACACCCGCGTTGAAGGTCTTGTCGACGACCTTCCCGGAGAGCACGTGCTTCAGCTTGGTGCGCACGAAGGCGGGGCCCTTGCCGGGCTTGACGTGCTGGAACTCGACTACGGTCCAGAGCTGGCCGCTGTCGAGCTTGAGCACGAGGCCGTTCTTGAGGTCGTTCGTGGTGGCCACGGTTGCGGAATCTCCTGAAAGTGCTGCTTCGGGGACCGCGGAGACCCGCGCCCGTCACAGGGCGAGGAGTTCCTTGGTCGTGATGGTGAGTAGCTCGGGCCCGCCGTCCGCCAGGGGGCGTACGACGAGTGTGTCGTCGATGCGGACGCCGCCGCGGCCCGGAAGGTGGACCCCCGGTTCGACGGTGACCGGCACGCAAGCGTCCAGTTTACCCATGGCCGCAGGTGACAACTGAGGGTCCTCGTCGATTTCCAGGCCCACACCGTGCCCCGACCACTGCGCGACACCGTCCGCATGCCCCGCGGCGACCAGCGGCTGGCGGGTCACCCGGTCGACGTCGCGGCAGGCCACACCGGGTGCCAGGGCCTCGCGGCCGGCCCGCTGGGCGTTGAAGACCAGGTCGTACAGATCGATCTGCCAGCCGGCCGGAGCCGTACCGATCACGAAGGTGCGGCCCACCTCGCAGCGGTAACCGCGGTAGCACGCGCCGAGACGGACAGTGAGGAAGTCGCCCTCCTCGACCCGCCGGTCGGTCGGCACATGGCGTGCGGTGCCGGAGTGCGGCCCGGTGCCCACCGAGGTGGGGAAGGCCGCGCTGTCGGCGCCGTGGTCGACCAGCCGCCGCTCCAGCTCCAGCGCGAGGTGCCGCTCGGTGCGGCCGACCAGGATCGACTCCAGCAACTCGCCGAGCGCCTGGTCGGCGATCTCCGCGGCTATCCGCAGGGCGGCGATCTCGTGCTCGTCCTTGACCAGCCGCAGCTGCTCGACGGCTCCGCCGAGGTCGGACAGCGGCAGGGCGTCGGCGACCGAGCCGATGGCACGGTGCCGCGCCACGGTCAGGTGGTGCTCCTCGACGGCGAGGGACCCCGCGTGCCGCTCCCGCGCCAGGCTCGCCGCCGCCACGGCCGCGTCGCCGTCGGGCGACGGCAGCACCGTCGAGCGCAGGTCGTCGGGGCCGCTCTCGCCCTGGTCGTCAGGCGGCGTGCGCAGATGCACCAGGATGTCCTCGGAGCCGGGGCCGACCAGCAGCGCGGAGCCCGGCGGCGCGCAGCCCGCCAGATAGCGGACGTTCGCCGGCCGCGTCACCAGCGCGGCACCCAGCCCTGCCGCCGCGCACCGCTCGCGCAGCCGGTCCCTGCGAGTCGCATGCACCTCGGCCATGTCGCGAGCTTATGGCGGACGCCCTCACGCCGCCCCTTTTCGCCCTCCGAAGGGGGTTCTGCCCACGGGGACCGGCCACGGGCCGCCCTACCAGACGGGCGGACCCTGGATGCTGCGGGCCACGACGCGGTCCAGGGCCGCGGCGGCGGAGACGACGTCCAGCTGGGAGTTGTCGATGATCGGCAGGCCCGAGCCGTACCAGCCGGCCATCCGGCCGTGGATACGGGCGACCTCCTCGTCCGACAGCCGCCGGTTGCCGCTGCGCTCGGCATTGCGGGTGAGCACGACGTCCAGGCCCGGCAGCAGGACCACCGGGAGCAGCCCGGGGCCGACGTGCCGCTTCCAGCCGCCGAGGCCGACCGCGGGGCGGTCGGGGAAGACCGCGTCGTCGATGATGCAGGACACCCCGTTGGCCAGGAAGTTGCGGGCGGCGAAGCCGCAGGTGCGGCGGGCGAGGCGGTACTGCGCCTCGGAGTGCTCGTTCCACCCGGCCTGCGGGTCGGCGAAGCCGGCGCGGACCCATTCGCGTACGTCGTCGAGGCTGATGTGCGCGGTCGGGGCGCCGCGGTTGTCCGCCCAGTGCCGGGCGATCGTGGTCTTGCCCGCGCCCGCCGCGCCGATCAGCAGGACGGCCACCGGGCCGTGCGCGCCGCCCGACAACGAGCCGTTGCCGTCCGGCGCGGGCACCTGCACGGGCGCCGCGGCGGGCAGCGGGAAGTGCCCGGTGACGCTTACGACGGGCGGCGTCGGCCCGCCGCCGGGCTGCGGTGCGCCCACAGCGTGCTGCATGTCGGCCGGCTCCATCTCGGTGCGGTGTGCGCTGCCGCGCGGGTTGACATGGAACGGTACCGTCCCCGGCCGTTCTTTGGTGAACGCCCTGGAATCCTCCCGGGTGCCCCTGCCCTCCCCCGGGCGCGGGGATCGCGGTTCCGCTGCCCGCGGGCGGTGCTCTTCCGCGGGGCGCGGCCTCACGGGGGTGCCCTTGCGGCGGGCGGTGCCGGCCCGCCACCGGCCGCTGGTCCGGCACGGACCGAACAGCCCCTTCCGGACAGTGGCGACCCGCGCCCCGGTCGGGGCTGAGCGCGCAGTTCCCCGCGCCCCTGGGAGCACACCCCTGCCGAGGGGAACCCCCCAGCCACCGCGGCCTGCGGAAGCGCGTCCCCTTACGAAGGGGGGTCCGCCAGGGCGTGCAAGGCGAGGCGGTACGAGTTGAGGCCGAAGCCGGCGATCGTGCCGGAGGCGACCGCCGCGATGACCGAGGTGTGGCGGAAGGCCTCGCGGGCGTAGGGGTTGGAGATGTGCACCTCGATCAACGGCGCCGTGCGCTGCGCCGCGGCGTCGCGCAGACCGTACGAGTAGTGCGTGAAGGCACCCGGGTTGAGGACCACGGGGATGCGGCCGTCGGCCGCCTCGTGGAGCCAGCCGATCAGCTCGGCCTCGTCGTTGGTCTCGCGGACCTCGACGTCGAAGCCGAGGTCCGCGCCGGCCTTGCGGCACTCCTCCACGAGACCGGCGTAGGACGTGGAGCCGTAGACGTCGGGCTCGCGGGAGCCGAGGCGGCCGAGGTTGGGGCCGTTGAGGACCAGGACGGGGCGGGTCACGCGGACACCTCCCCGTACGCGGCGAGCAGCACCGCGGGGTCGGGGCCTTCCAGGACGGTCGGCTTGGCAAGGCCGTCGAGGACGATGAAGCGCAGCAGGTCGCCGCGGGACTTCTTGTCGACCTTCATGGTCTCCAGCAGCCGCGGCCACTGGTCGCCGCGGTAGGTCAGCGGCAGGCCGACCGCGCCGAGGACGGCGCGGTGCCGGTCGGCGGTCGCGTCGTCGAGGCGGCCGGCGAGCCGGCCCAGCTCCGCGGCGAAGACCATGCCGACGGACACGGCGGCACCGTGCCGCCAGTTGTAGCGCTCGTTCTTCTCGATGGCGTGCGCGAGCGTGTGGCCGTAGTTGAGGATCTCCCGCAGCCCGGACTCCTTGAGGTCGCTGGAGACGACGTCGGCCTTGACCCGGATGGCGCGTTCGACCAGCTCGGCGGTGTGCGCGTACTGCGGGCTGCGGGCGGCCTGCGGGTCGGCCTCGATCAGGTCGAGGATCACCGGGTCGGCGATGAAGCCGGCCTTGATGATCTCGGCGAGTCCGCTGACGTAGTCGTTCTCGGCGAGCGAGTCGAGCGCGGCCAGGTCGCAGAGCACCCCGGCGGGCGGGTGGAAGGCGCCGACCAGGTTCTTGCCCTCGGCGGTGTTGATGCCGGTCTTGCCGCCGACGGCCGCGTCGACCATGGCGAGCACGGTGGTCGGGACGGCGATCCAGCGCACTCCGCGCAGCCAGGTCGCGGCGACGAAGCCGGCCACGTCGGTGGTGGCGCCGCCGCCGACGCCGACGATGACGTCGGTGCGGGTGAAGCCGGTCTGGCCGAGGGCCTTCCAGCAGTAGGCGGCGACCTCGACGGTCTTGGCCTCCTCGGCGTTGGGCAGCTGGATGGCGATGGCCTCGTAGCCCTGCTCGGCGAGGTCCTCGCGTACCGCCTCGCCGGTGCCGGCCAGCGCCTCGGGGTGCAGTACGGCGACCCGCTTGGCCCGAGGGCCGATCAACCCGGGCAGTTCGCCGAGGAGCTGGTGGCCGATCAGGACGTCGTAGCTCTCCGTGCCCGCGGTGCCGGCGACGGCGATACGTACGGGGGGCGCGGTCTGGGGACGGTTCTCGCTGCTCATGCGTCCTTCAACTGGAGTGCGTCGAGGACGGCTTCGGCCACGTCCTCCGGGGTGTCCTCGTCGGTGGCGACGACGGCCCTTGCGACCTCGGTGTAGAGGGGGCGGCGCGCCTCCATCAGCTCGCGCCAGCTCTGCCGCGGGTTGACCGCGAGCAGCGGCCGGGGGGCGTCGAGGCCGACCCGGCGGACGGCGGCGTGCAGGCCGACGTCCAGGAAGACCACCGGCAGCCCGCCGAGCAGCTCCCGGGTGGCGGCGTCCATGATCGCGCCGCCGCCGAGCGACAGCACCCCGTCGTGGCCGGCCAGCGCGTCCCGTACGGCGGTGCGTTCCAGGTCCCGGAAGTGCGGCTCGCCCTGGTCGATGAAGATGTCGGGGATGGGCTTGCCCGCGGCGGCCTCGATGTCGGCGTCGGTGTCGCGGTAGCCGACGCCGAGCCGGTCGGCGAGGATGCGGCCGACGGTGCTCTTGCCCGCTCCCGGCGGGCCGACCAGGACGACCGCCGGCGGTCCCGCCGGGGCGCTCACCGGACGACCAGGTGGTCGAGGTAGCCGCGGACGCTGCGCCGGGTCTGCGCGACGGAGTCGCCGCCGAACTTCTCGGCGACCGCGTCGGCGAGCACCAGGGCGACCATGGCCTCGGCGACGATGCCGGCGGCGGGCACCGCGCAGACGTCGGAGCGCTGGTGGTGGGCCTGCGCGGCCTCGCCGGTGACGGTGTCGATGGTGGCCAGCGCGCGCGGCACGGTCGCGATGGGCTTCATCGCGGCGCGCACCCTGAGCAGTTCGCCGGTGCTCATGCCGCCCTCGGTGCCGCCGGAGCGGCCGGACGCCCGGCGGACGCCGTCGGGTCCTGGCAGGATCTCGTCGTGCGCCTGGGAGCCCGGGACGCGGGCGAGGTCGAAGCCGTCGCCGACCTCGACGCCCTTGATCGCCTGGATGCCCATCAGCGCCCCGGCGAGCCGGGAGTCGAGCCTGCGGTCCCAGTGCACGTGCGAGCCGAGGCCGACCGGCACGCCGTAGGCGAGGACCTCGACGACACCGCCGAGGGTGTCGCCGTCCTTGTGGGCCTGGTCGATCTCGGCGACCATCGCCTCGCTGGCGTCGGCGTCGAGGCAGCGCACCGGGTCGGCGTCGAGCCTGGCCTCGTCGGCGGGCACCGGCAGGACGCCGTAGGGGGCCTTGGCGCCGCCCAGTTCGACGACGTGGGAGACGATCTCGATGCCCGCGGTCTCCTTGAGGTAGGAGCGGGCGACGGCGCCGAGCGCGACCCTGGCCGCGGTCTCGCGGGCGCTGGCGCGCTCCAGCACCGGGCGGGCCTCGTCCAGGTCGTACTTCTGCATGCCCGCCAGGTCGGCGTGGCCCGGGCGCGGCCGGGTGAGCGGGGCGTTGCGGGCGAGGCCGGCGAGGATCTCGGGGTCGACCGGGTCGGCGGCCATGACCTGCTCCCACTTGGGCCACTCGGTGTTGCCGACCATCACGGCCACCGGGCTGCCCATGGTCAGCCCGTGCCGCACCCCGCCGAGGAAGGTGACCTCGTCGCGCTCGAACTTCATCCGCGCGCCGCGTCCGTAGCCGAGCCGGCGCCGGGCGAGCGCGTCGCCCACCAGTTCTGTGGTGACGGGCACCCCGGAGGGCAGCCCCTCCAGCGTCGCGACGAGTGCGGGTCCGTGCGACTCCCCCGCGGTCAGCCAGCGCAACCTGCTCAACGGTGCTCCCTCGAAAACGCCTGCCGTCTCTCGCCCCGATCCTCCCACGTTTCCCCTGACGGCCAGGACCGGCGTCCAGGGTGCGGGACGCCTCCCGGCGGGTCCGCGGTCAGTGCGTGCCGAGTGCGGCCTCGCCCGCGGTGCGCATTGCGGCGAGCGGGGCCGGGGTGTGGCCGGTGTGCTGTTCGACCTGGAGGACGGCCTGGTGGACCAGCAGGTCGAGGCCGCTGACGACCGGGGCGTCCCGGTCGGACCAGGCGGCGGCCAGTGCGGTCGGCCAGGGGTGGTAGAGCACGTCGAAGAGGGTGCCGGGGTGGCCGGGGACGGCGGCGGCCAGGTGGTCGGCGGCGCCGGCCGGGGTGGTGGCCACGACCAGCGGCTCGTCGAGCGCCTTCGCGGCGTCGGCCCAGTCGGCGGTGCGTACGGTCACCCCGAGGCGCTCTCCCCACTGCCGCATCTCCGCGACGCGGGCCGGGCCGCGGACGTACGCGGTGACCTCGCCGGTGCAGATGCGGGCGAGCGCGGCCAGGGCAGAGGACGCGGTGGCGCCGGCACCCAGGATCGCCGCCGACGGCACGGAGGTGACGCCGCGTTCGCGCAGGGCGGCGAGCATGCCGGGGATGTCGGTGTTGTCGCCGCTGCGGCGGCCGTCGGCGCCGAGGACGACGGTGTTGACGGCCTCCACCGACGCGGCGGTGTCGCTGACGCTGTCCAGCAGCGGGATCACTGCGCGCTTGAGCGGCATCGTCAGCGACAGGCCCGCCCACTGCGCCGGGTCGAGGCCGTCGAGGAAGCCGGGCAGCGCGTCCTCGTCGACCTCGAAGCGGTCGTAGCGCCAGCCGGTCAGGCCCATCGCGGCGTACGCGGCCCGGTGCAGCACCGGGGACAGCGAGTGCGCGATGGGCGAGCCGAGCACGGCGGCACGGCGGGTGCCGGTCACCCGCCGTGGGCCTTCTGGTAGGCGTTGAAGTCCGCGACGTTCTTCTGGTGCTCGGCGTAGCTGTCGGTGAAGCGCGTATCGCCGGGCTTGACCGTCACGAACCAGATCCAGTTGCCGTCCGTCGGGTTGAGCGCGGCCTTGATGGCGTCATGCCCGGGGTTGTCGATCGGTCCTGGCGGCAGGCCCTTGTGCGTGTAGGTGTTGTACGGCGACTTGAAGTGGATGTCCTTGTTGCTGGTGTTCAGGGTCGACCGGCCCATGGCGTAGTTGATGGTCGAGTCGAACTGCAGCATCGTGCCCTGGCTGAGCCGGTTGTAGACGACCCGGGACACCTTGCCGAAGTCGTCCGCCTCCTGGGCCTCGGCCTGGACGAGGCTGGCGATCTCGATGATCTCCAGCGGTGTCCTGCCCATCTTCGCGGCACCGGCCTCCAGGCCGTCCTCGGTGTACTCCGCCTTGGCCTGGTTGACCATCTGCTTGACGACGTCGACCGGCTTCATACCCTTGCCCACGCTGTACTTGGCGGGGAAGAGGAAGCCCTCGACGTTGCCCTTGGCCCAGGCGGGCAGGCCGAGGTCGACACCCTTGACCTGCTGGGCGGTCGTCCCCGCCTTGAGGCCGAGCTTGTGGTCGATATCGGCGTATATGCGGGTGGCCCGCAGCCCCTCGGGGATGATCAGCGCACTCTGCGACTTCGGGTCGAGCATCATCGTGACGGCCGCGGCCGCGGACATGTTCTTGTTCAGCACGTAGACGCCGGCCTGGATGGACTGGCCCTTGGGGTTGTTGCGGGCCGCCGCCGTGAAGGCGTCGACGCTCTTGACCACGCCGGCGTTCTTGAGCAGGTTGCCCATCGTGGTCAGCGTCGAGCCCTTGGGGATCTCGACCTGGACCGAGGGGGTGCCGTTGCCCGTGTAGTCGGGGGCGGGGCCGAAGTGGTCCTGGTAGACGCCGTAGCCGTAGTAGACCGCGCCGCCGAGGCCGCCGCCGAGCACGAGCAGCACCGTCAGGCAGGCGCAGCCGCTGCGGCGCTTCTTGCCGCCCTTGGGCTGCTGGTTCCTGCCGGCCCGCCGGCCGCCGCTCTCGTTGCCGGCCGGCCGGTCGTCGTCATCGTCGTCGTCGTCGCGGCCGGCGAAGAAGGCGTGCTCGCGGGGGTCGGCGTCGTCGTCCGCATCCCAGTCGCCGGTGTTGGCGGGGGCGGTGCGCAACGGGCGGGCGCCGGGCTCCTGCGGGCGGGCGCCGGGTGCCGGCTGCTGGAGCCGCGTCTGGCCGGGCGCGGGCTGGCCCGGGTGCTGGCCCTGCTGGGCGCCCTGCTGCGGCTGCTGCGGCGGCTGCGGCTGCTGCATGCCGGGGCCGGGCTGCTGGGGTTGCTGCGGCTGCTGGCCGTACTGCTGCTGGGGCTGCTGTTGCTGCGGGTAGCCGCCCTGGCCGTAGTAGCCGGGCTGCTGCTGGCCACCGTAGGGGTCCTGCTGCGGGCGGCCGCCGTACGGGTCCTGGGTGCCGTAGCCGCCCGTGGGGTGCGATCCGGTGTCGTACGTCTGGTGCGACCCGGTGTCGTAGCCGTCGTAGCCGCCCTGCTGCGGGTACTGCTGCTGCGGGTACTGGCCCGTGTGCTGCTGCTGTTGCGGGTGCTGCATCGGGTACTGCTGCTGCGGGTACTGCTGCTGGGGCTGCTGCGGGTACTGGCCGGTGCCCTGCTGTGGGTACTGCTGCTGATGCTGACCTGTGGCGTACGGGTCCTGCCACTCACCGCCCTGCTGCTGCGGCTGCTGGGGCTGGGGCTGCTGGTAGCCCTGGCCTCCGTCGTACGCGTCGCCGAACAGCGGGTCGTCCGGGTGCCACGGTTCGGAGCCGGAGCCCCGGCCATAGTCAGTCATCGGTCCCCTTGGTACGCGGTCGGCATCGGGCTGCCGACCTTGCGAAACGGGCGGCGCCAGGAGGCGCCGCCGTGTCGCGCGGAACGTTACCGTATCGCGATCAGATGGAGGATTGGACGCTCTCCCCGGGAGCTTTACCCGACAGCCGTTCGGCTTCCAGCGCGCTCTGCAGAATGATGACGGCCGCAACCTGGTCGACCACGGAGCGTCCCTTCTTCGCCTTCACGCCGGAAGCGCGCAGCCCCTGTGTGGCCGTTACGGTGGTCATCCGCTCATCCACCAGGCGTACCGGCACCGGTGTGATGATTTTCGCCACACCTTGCGCAAAGGTCCGCACCTTGGCCGCGGCCGGCCCCTCGGTGCCGTTGAGCGACCGCGGCAGCCCGACGACGACCTCGATCGGCTCGTACTCGGCGACGAGCGCGGCGAGCCTGCGCAGGGCCGCGGGGACGTCGCGGCCCGGCACCGTCTCGACCGGGGTCGCCAGGATGCCGTCCGGGTCGCAGGAGGCGACCCCGATCCTGGCGTCCCCGACGTCGACGCCGAGCCGCCGGCCCCGCCGTATCGCGGGCCTGCCGGCGGGCTCGGCGCCCTCGTGCTGCTCGGGGTCGTGCACGCTCACGCCTTCTCGGCGACGAGCCGCTGCACGGCCTCGACGGCTTCCTGGACGGCGGCCGGGTTCTGCCCGCCGCCCTGGGCGACGTCGTCCTTGCCGCCACCGCCGCCGCCGAGCGCCTTGGCGGCGGTACGGACCAGCTCGCCGGCCTTGATGCCGCGCTCGCGGGCGGCCTCGTTGGTGGCCACCACGGTCAGCGGGCGGCCGTTCGCCACCGTGAACAGCGCCACGACGGCCGGCCGGCCGCCGGTGATGCGCTGCCGCACGTCCAGCACCAGCCGGCGCAGGTCGTCGGCGCCGGTGCCGTCCGGCACCGAACCGGTGACCAGGGCGACGCCCTTGACGTCCTGCGCGGTCTCGGCGAGGCCCGCGGCGGCCTGCAGCACCTTCTCGGCGCGGAAGCGCTCGATCTCCTTCTCGGCGTCCTTGAGCTTGGCGAGCATGCCGGAGATCTTCTCGGGCAGCTCGTCGGGCCGGCCCTTGACCAGTTCGGTCAACTGGGCGACGACGGTGTGCTCGCGGGCGAGGAAGTTGTAGGCGTCCACGCCGACCAGGGCCTCGACGCGGCGCACGCCGGAGCCGATCGAGGACTCGCCGAGCAGCTTGACCAGGCCCAGCTGCGCGGTGTTGTGGACGTGGGTGCCGCCGCACAGCTCCTTGGAGAAGTCGCCGATGGTGACGACCCGGACGTGCTCGCCGTACTTCTCGCCGAACTCGGCGATGGCGCCCTGCCGTTTGGCCTCGGCGATGGGCAGCACCTCGGCGGTGACGTCCAGTTCGCGGGCCAGCACCTCGTTGATCTTCTGCTCGACGTCGGTCAGCACGGTGCCGGGCACGGCGGCCGGCGAGCCGAAGTCGAAGCGGAAGCGGCCGGGCGAGTTCTCCGAGCCGGCCTGGGCGGCCGTGGGGCCGAGGGCGTCACGCAGCGCCTGGTGGGTGAGGTGGGTGGCACTGTGGGCGCGGGCGATGGCGCGGCGCCTGACCAGGTCGATCTGGGCGAGCACGGCGGAGCCCAGGGCGATCTCGCCGACCTGGACGACGCCCTTGTGCACGCTGACGCCGGGCACCGGCTGCTGGACGTCCCTGACCTCGACGACGGCGCCGCCGTCGACCCTGATCCGGCCGGTGTCGGCGAGCTGGCCGCCGCCCTCGGCGTAGAAGGGCGTGCGGTCGAGGACGACCTCGACCTCGTCGCCCTCGGTGGCGGCGGGCGAGGGCAGGCCGTCGACCAGCAGGCCGACGACGGTGGCCTCGTTCTGGTTGTCGGTGTATCCGGTGAAGAGCGTGGTGCCCGAGCGGTCGGCGACCTCGCGGTAGGCGGACAGGTCGGCGTGGCCGGTCTTCTTGGCGCGGGCGTCGGCCTTGGCGCGGTCGCGCTGCTCCTTCATCAGCCGCCGGAAGCCGTCCTCGTCCACGGACAGGCCCTGCTCCGAGGCCATCTCCAGGGTGAGGTCGATCGGGAAGCCCCAGGTGTCGTGCAGCAGGAAGGCCTGGTCCCCGGACAGCACGGTGCCGCCGGCCTGCTTGGTCTCGGTGACGGCGGTGTCGAGGATGTTGGTGCCGGCCCTGAGCGTCTTGAGGAAGGCGGCCTCCTCGGCCAGCGCGACGGTCTCGATGCGCTTGCGGTCGGTCAGCAGCTCCGGGTACTGCTCGCCCATGGTGGTGAGCACCACGTCGATCAGCTCGGCGGCGACCGCGTCGTGGGCGCCGAGCAGCCGCATGTTGCGGATGGCGCGGCGCATGATGCGGCGCAGCACGTAGCCGCGGCCCTCGTTGCCGGGGGTGACGCCGTCGCCGATCAGCATCATCGAGGTGCGCATGTGGTCGGCGACGACCCGCAGGGCCACGTCGGTGTCGTGCGCCTGCCCGTACCGCACGCCGCTCAGCTCGGTGGCCTTGTCGATCACGACCCGCAGGGTGTCGGTCTCGTACATGTTCTGCACGCCCTGCAGGATCATCGCGAGGCGTTCGAGGCCGAGGCCGGTGTCGATGTTCTGGGCGGGCAGGTCGCCGAGGATCGGGAAGTCCTCCTTGCCCTCGCCCGCGCCGCGCTCGTACTGCATGAAGACCAGGTTCCAGATCTCCACGTAGCGCTCGTCGTTGACGGCGGGGCCGCCCTCGACGCCGAACTCCGGGCCGCGGTCGTAGTTGATCTCGGAGCAGGGGCCGCAGGGTCCCGGGACACCCATGGACCAGAAGTTGGGGCCCATGCCGAGCCGCTGGATGCGCTCCGCGGGCACGCCGATCACGTCGCGCCAGATCTGCTCGGCCTCGGGGTCCTGCTCGTAGACGGTGATCCAGAGCTTCTCCGGCTCCAGGCCGTAACCGCCCCGGTCCTGGGGCAGGGTGAGCAGCTCCCAGGCGTAGCGGATGGCGCCTTCCTTGAAGTAGTCGCCGAAGGAGAAGTTGCCGCACATCTGGAAGAACGTGCCGTGCCTGGTGGTCTTGCCGACCTCTTCGATGTCCGGGGTGCGGACGCACTTCTGGACGCTGGTGGCCCGCCGGAAGGGCGGCTTGACCTCGCCGAGGAAGTACGGCTTGAAGGGGACCATGCCCGCCGGGACCAGCAGCAGCGTCGGGTCGTCGGCGATGAGGGACGCCGACGGCACAACGGTGTGCCCGCGCTCCTCGAAGAAGCGCAGCCAGCGGCGGCGGATTTCTGCCGACTCCATCAGTGATCGTCCTTCCGGTCGTACGCGTTGTACGCAATGCCCCGGCGCGGTGCCGGGAGGTCGGTGTCGAGTTCCCGCGGGGCGGCGCGGCGGGGGTCGTCCGCGCCGGTCAGCCCGAGGGCGTCGTGCAGTTCCCCTTCGCGCTGCGTCATGCCCGCCCTGACGTCGTGGGCGAACGTGCGCAGCCGGGCGCCGGTCTCCAGCGCGCGGTCGGCCGCGGTCGCGGCGAGGCTTTCCGGGCTGAGCCGGCGCAGTGCGCGGTTGACCTTGGTGGTGGCCCACACTCCGGTGGCGGCACCGGTAAGGAACCAGAACAGACGGCGGAACATGGGGCCTCAGTCCTTCGAGCGGTTGCGGCGGCGGCCTCGTCGGGCGGCGGGCGCCTGCCCGGGCACCACCTTGCCTGCGCCGCCGGCCTGCAGCCCGACCGCGCGCCGCACCCCGTAGCCGAAGGCCGCGACCTTCACCAGCGGGCCGCCGAAGGTGCTGGCGACGGTGGAGGACAGCGCGGAGGCGTTGGCGGTCACCTCGGCCACGTCGGCGGTGATCGTGTCGACCCGGTCGAGCTGGGTGTGCGCGGAGCGCAGCGCGTCCGAGGCCTCGCCGAGCAGCGGTACGGCCTGCTCGGTGATACCGGCGACCAGCTCCGTGGTGCGGCGCAGGGTGCCTGCCAGGCGCGCGAGCGCGAGCGCCAGGAACGACACGAGGATCGCCCAGAACACCGCGACGACGAGGCCGGCCACGCCGGCCACTTCTCCACCGGACACTTTGCCGCGCTCCCTCTCGTCACCAGGTCGGTTGATCCCTGAGCCTATCGCGCCACCCGGCCGCCGCCGTACCGCATTCCCGGCTGCCCCTTGCCGTGGCGTGGCGTCCCGACGCTCACCCTCCTGAGCAGAGGTCAGGCCGTCTGGCAACCCCTGGGACGGCCCGCTGTACGTAGCGCGAGCATTCAAGTACGCTCCGTGCACCATGGAGACTGCGGGTAACCTCCCGTCCGAGCTGACCGGTTTCGTCGGCAGAGTGCCGGAACTCGACCGGTTGACCGCGCTGGTGACCGGATCACGGCTGGCGACGGTCACCGGTGCGGGCGGCGTCGGGAAGACCCGGCTCGCCCTGCATGCCGCCCGGAGGTTGCAGGACCGTTTCCGCGACGGCGTCCGGTTCGTCGAACTCATCGGGCTGCACGGCGCGGATCTGGTGGACCACACCGTCGCCGAGGCGCTGCGGCTGCCCGACCACACCAGTCGGGCGCCGCGCGAGGCGCTGGCGGAACACCTGGCCGACCGCGAACTGCTGCTGGTCCTCGACGGGTTCGACCGGCTGGCCGAGCCGTGTGCGGCGCTGGTCGCCGATCTGCTGCGCCGGGCGCCGGGGTTGCGGGTACTGGCGGTGGGCCGGCGGCCGCTGGGCATCACCGGTGAGCTGCTGCTGCCGCTCGAACCGCTGCCCGTCGCCTCGGACGCGGTGCGGCTGTTCACTGAGCGGGCGGCCGCGGTGGTGCCCGGCTTCGCGGTGACGGCGGCGAACTCGGCGGCGGTGGCGGAGCTGTGCTCCCGGCTCGACGGTCTGCCGCTGGCGCTGGAACTGGCCGCGGTCCGGCTGCGCGCGCTGTCGGTCGAGCAGGTGCTCGACCGCCTCGACGACCGCTTCCGGCTGCTGACCGGCGGCGACCCGAGCGCGCCCGCGCGGCACCGGGCGCTGCGGACCGCGATCGGCTGGAGCCACGAGCTGTGCAGCCCGGCCGAACGGCTGCTGTGGGCGCGGCTGTCGGTCTTCGCGGGGCGCTTCGACCTGGAGGCGGTCGAGTACGTGTGCGCCGGCAGCGGCATCGCGGAACCCGAGGTGGTCGAGGCGGTCGCCGCGCTGGTCGCCCAGTCGGTGCTCAGCCGCGAGGAGGACGGCGAGGGCGGTCACGCGCGCTACCGGATGCTGGACAGCGTCCGCGAGTACGGCGCCGGGTGGCTGGCCGAGCTCGGCGAGGAGGCCAGGGTCAGGCGCCGGCACCGGGACTGGTACCTGGGGCTCGCCACCTGGTGCGAGCTGGACTGGTTCAGCCCGCGCCAGGCAGAGGTCGCCGCCCGGGTCGCTGCGGACCTGCCGAACCTGCGGCTGGCCCTGGAGTTCAGCCTGGACGGGATTCTCGGCGAGCCGGCCGAGGACCCGGCGGTGGGCCAGTACCTGGCCGGCACCCTGTGGTTCTGCTGGGTGGGCTGCGGGCGGCTGGCCGAGGGCAGGCACTGGCTGGGGCGGGCGCTGGAACTGCCGGCCGAGCACTCCGAGGCCCGGGCGAAGGCGATGTGGGTGTACGGCTACGTGGCGCTGCTCCAGGGCGACTCGGCGGCGGCGCTGTCGGTGCTCCAGCAGTGCCGCGACGAGGCGCGGGCGGCGGGCAACGCGGTGGCGGAGGCGTACGCGCTGCACCGGCTCGGCTGCCTGGCGCTGGTCTCCGACGACATGCCGCGCGCCGAGCGCTTCATCGACGACGCGCTGCTGCGCTACCGCTCGGTCGGCGAGCTGAACAGCAACGTGCTGATGGCGCAGGTCGAACTGGCGATGTCGGTGGCCTTCCAGGGCGACGTGGAGCAGGCGGTGCGGCTGGCCGAGGAGGTCAGGGACATCTGCCGCGACCACGGTGAGCGCTGGACGCTGGCGTACGCGCTGTACGTGCTGGGGTACGCGGCCTGGCTGGCCGGTGAGCCCGGGCGGGCCAGGCGGCTGGCCGAGGAGTCGCTGGCCATCGACCACGCCTTCGACGACCTGGTGGGCGCGGTGCTGGCGCTGGAGCTGCTGGCGCTGATCACCGAAGGCGAGGGGGCGCCGTACGAGGCGGCGGTGCTGCAGGGTGCGGCCGGGCGGCTGTGGGGGTCGGTGGGCCTGCGGCTGTTCGGCTCGCGGTACTTCAACGCGCCGCACGCGGTGTGCGAGCAGCGGGTACGGGCGGCGCTGGGCGAGACGGCGTACACGGCGGCGCTCGGCGAGGGCGCGCTGCTGGGCCTGGACGCGGCGGCGCACCGGGCGTTGAACCGTCCGCGCGGCCCGCTGCGGGGCGAGCAGCGCGCCGTGCCGCGTACGCCCGCGCCGCGCACGCACGAGCCCGCCGCCTCTCCTGAGGCGGCGGGCCAGTAGCCGTCCGACGTGCGGCGGTCAGCGGGCGTAGTACTCCACGACCAGCTGCTCGTCGCAGATCACCGGGATCTCCTTGCGGTTCGGGTCGCGGTCCAGGCGGAACGCCAGCGCCTGCAGGTTGACCTGGAGGTAGCGCGGGGACTCGCCCTCGCCGGACCAGCCGCCCTCGCGGGCGACCAGGAACGGGGTCTTCTCGCGGGACCGCTCGCGGACCTGGACGACGTCGTCGGGGGTGACCCGGAAGGAGGGCTTGTCGACCTTGCGGCCGTTGACCTCGATGTGGCCGTGCACGACCATCTGCCGGGACTGGTAGATGGTGCGGGCCAGGCCCGAGCGCAGCACGAGGGCGTCGAGGCGGCGCTCCAGCTCGATGATCAGCGCCTCGCCGGTACGCAGCCCCGCCACCTTCTTGGCGCGGTCGTAGGCGCGCTGCATCTGCCGCTCGCTGATGTCGTACTGCGCACGCAGCCGCTGCTTCTCCAGCAGCCGGGTCTTGTAGTCGCTGTTCTGCTTGCGACCGCGGCCATGCTCACCCGGCGGGTAGGGGCGGGCCTCGAAGTACTTGACCGCCTTGGGGGTGAGCGCGATACCCAGCGCCCTGGACTTCTTGACCTTGGGACGCGACTGATTCACGTGCGTCGAACCTCCGTGTAAATTAGGTAAGGCTTACCTTAACTGAGGAGTGCGCATGATTCGACCCGGGAACCCCGTACCCGACGTGTCCGGCCCGCAGGAGCGGTCGGAGCGGTCGCCGCACGGTCAGCCGCGTCCCGAAGAGGAGGAGGCGCCCCGGCAGCCCACGGCCGCGGAGCGCGCACGCACTCTGGTCGAGGGTAACCCGTCCGCCGCGCTGGTCATTCCTGGCCTGTCCCCCGCGCCCACCGCCCCGCTGGTGCCGCTGCGGCGCTCCGTCGGGCCGGCCGGCGACGTCTTCCTGCTGTTCCCGTGCGATTCACCCTCCGTCCGCGCGGTGCGCGCGGCCGCCGGTGACGAGGCGGCCGCTGTGCTGGAGATCACTGACGTCGCCCCGGTCGCGGTGCCGCACCGCATCCGCGGCCGGGCCTGGGTGGCCGGCTGGCTGACCGCGGTGCCCGGCGGGTCCTTCGAGGCGGGCGCCGAACTGCTGCGCCTGGAGGTCGGCGAGATCACCCTCGACGACCTGTGGGGCGCGGCGCAGGTCGACCCCGACGAGTTCGCGGACGCCGCCGCCGACCCGCTGGCGGCGCACGAGACGGAGATCCTGCAGCACCTGGCGGCCGCGCACACCGACGAGGTCGGCACGCTGTGCACGCTGGTGTCCGGCGCGGACCGCTGCACCACCGGCGCGGTGCCGGTGGCCCTGGACCGGTTCGGCCTGCGGGTGCGGTTCCGCGGCGAGGACGGCGGCTTCGACGCGCGCTTCGACTTCCCCGCGCCCGTGCGGGGGCTCGACGGGGCGCAGCGGGCGATGCGCGACCTGTTCGCGGCGGCGCGCGAGGGCTGAGCCGGAACCGTGCCGGGCGCTACTCGCCGCGGCCCGCGAGGCGTTCGCGCACCCAGTCCAGGACGTCGGCGTAGCGCGCCTCGGCCCCGTAGCGGGTCGGCTCGTAGTAGCGCCGGCCGGACAGCTCGTCGGGCAGATACCGCTGGGCGGCGACCGCGCCCGGCACGTCGTGCGGGTAGACGTAGCCCTGGGCGTGGCCGAGCTTGGCCGCGCCCTTGTAATGCCCGTCGCGCAGGTGGGCGGGCACCGGTCCCGCCTTGCCCGCCCGTACGTCGGCGAGCGCGGCGCCGATCGCGGTGGTCGCGGCATTGGACTTCGGGGCCAGCGCCAGCGCGATCGTGGCGTGCGAGAGGATCAGCGACGCCTCGGGGAAGCCGATCATCGCCACCGCCTGTGCGGCGGCGACCGCGGTCGGCAGGGCGGTGGAGTCGGCGAGCCCGATGTCCTCGCTGGCGGAGATCATCAGCCGGCGGGCGATGAAGCGCGGGTCCTCACCCGCCTCGATCATCCGGGCCAGGTAGTGCAGTGCCGCGTCCACGTCCGAACCGCGGATGGACTTGATCAGGGCGCTCGCCACGTCGTAGTGCTGGTCGCCGTCCCGGTCGTAGGTGACCGCGGCCCGGTCGACGGCCTCCTCCAGGGTGGCCAGCGTGATGCTGTCCTCGCCCTTGGCCAGCGCCGAGCCCGCACCGGCCTCCAGCGCGGTCAGCGCCCGGCGGGCGTCACCGCCGGCGATCCGCAGCAGGTGCTCCTCCGCGTCCTTCGGCAGGCTCACCGCGCCCGCCAGGCCCCGCTCGGCGTCCAGCGCGCGGTGCAGCACCCCGCGCAGGTCGTCGTCGGTGAGCGGTTCGAGGGTGAGCAGCAGGGAGCGGGAGAGCAGCGGGGAGATCACCGAGAAGTACGGGTTCTCCGTGGTGGCCGCGATCAGGGTGACCCAGCGGTTCTCCACCGCGGGCAGCAGCGAGTCCTGCTGTGCCTTGCTGAAGCGGTGGATCTCGTCGAGGAAGAGCACGGTCTCGCGCTGGAAGCCGCCGGACTGGCGCTTGGCGCTCTCGATGACCGTGCGGACCTCCTTGACGCCCGCGGTGATCGCCGACAGCTCCACGAAGCGCTTGTTGGTGGCCTTGCTGACCACGTACGCCAGGGTGGTCTTGCCGGTGCCCGGCGGCCCCCACAGGATCACCGAGGAGGGTCCCGCGGGTCCCCCGCCGCTCTCCGCCACCAGCCGCCGCAGCGGCGATCCGGGCCGCAGCAGGTGCTGCTGCCCGACGACCTCCTCCAGGACGCGCGGGCGCATCCGTACGGCGAGCGGGCTGGCCCCGGGGTCGCGCTCCCTGAGGTCCTCGGCGGCGGCGGTGAAAAGGTCTGGCTCCACGCATTGCAGCGTAGGTCACCGGTACGACAGCCGCGTCGGCCGCCCGCCGGGAGTGGTCACCGGGGACGGCCGGCTGGCGGTGCCGCAGCGGTCAGATGACGGTCTTCCAGTAGTACCAGAAGTGCACCAGGATCAGCATCGCGATCACGCCGTACCACAGCACCGGCACGACCCAGTGGAACTCCAGCACCAGCGCGCGGGCCTTGGCGGGGATCTTGATCAGGCCGTGCTTGATGTTGTGCACCGCGGTGTACCAGAACGCCGCGATGGTGACGACCCAGGCCAGGCAGCACCACAGGCAGACCGCGTTGATGTTGTAGATCGTCTGGTACTGGAGCCAGGAGATGAAGCACACACCGAACAGGCCGCCGGCCTGCAGGCCGTACCAGAACCACGCCTTGTAGCGGGCGCCGGCGAACATGCCCATGGCCAGCGTCATCAGCACGGGGAAGGCGACCAGGCCGATGATCGGGTTCTGGAAGCCGAAGACGTGCGCCTGGTCGCTCTGCATGACGTCGCCGCAGGAGATCACCGGGTTGAGGCTGCAGGAAAGATGCAGCGTCTTGCCGTCGAGCTTCGCCTGGAGCAGCCGGAACTTGTCGTCGGTGATCACGAAGGACGCCCACAGGCCGAGCGCTCCGCAGATCAGCAGCAGCCACGTGAAAGGCTTGCCCGCCGCGATGCCGTCGGCCGGCCGCTGCTCAGGCTCGCCGTCCGTTCGCGTCTCGTCCAGGGCGGAAGTCGTCATGATGGCCGATCTCTAGGTCCGTGGGGGCGGGCACCCCTCATTGTGCACCAGGGCGGTCAGGTTGGAATAAGCCTGCGCCACCCTGGTACACGGATGAGGGGTTTACGCCAGCCGCTCCTTGACGGCCGCCACGATCCCGTCGAGGGCGACCGGTGCCTGGTCGCCGCTTTCGAGGTCCTTGAGCTGGACGACGCCCTCCGCCAGGTCCCGGTCGCCCGCGACCAGCGCGAACCGGGCGCCCGAACGGTTGGCTGATTTCATCGCGTTCTTCATGCCCTTGCCGCCGTAGGCGAAGTCCGCCGCGACCCCGGCCCTGCGCAGCTCGGTGACCGCGCGGAACAGCGCCCGCCTGGCCTCCTCGCCGAGCGGCACCGCGTAGACGTCGGTGACCGCGGGCAGCGCCAGCTCCACACCCTCCACCCGGAGCGCCAGCACGGTACGGTCCACGCCGAGCGCCCAGCCGACCGACGGCAGCGACGGGCCGCCGATCATCTCCGACAGGCCGTCGTAGCGCCCGCCGCCGCCGACCGCGGACTGCGAGCCGAGCCCGTCGTGGACGAACTCGAAGGTGGTGCGGGTGTAGTAGTCCAGGCCGCGCACCAGCCGCGGGTCGTCCTCGTACGCCACCCCGGCCGCGGTCAGCAGCTCGCGCACCTGCTCGTGGTAGGCCTTGCACGCCTCGCACAGGTGGTCGGCGATCAGCGGCGCTCCTTCGAGCTGGCGCTGCACCGCCTCGCGCTTGTCGTCCAGCACCCGCAGCGGGTTGATGTCGATCCTGCGGCGGGTGTCCTCGTCGAGCTCCAGGCCGCGCAGGAAGTCCTGCAGCGCGGTCCGGTAGGCGGGGCGGCACTCGCGGTCGCCGAGGGAGTTCAGCAGCAGCCGGTAGCCGCGCAGGCCCAGCGAGCGGTACGCCTCGTCGGCCAGGATGATCAGCTCGGCGTCGAGCATCGGGTCCTCGGCGCCGATCGCCTCCGCGCCGACCTGCGAGAAGTGCCGGTAGCGGCCCGCCTGCGGGCGCTCGTAGCGGTAGTACGAGCCCGAGTACCAGAGCTTGACCGGCAGGTTGCCGGCCTTGTGCAGGTTGGCCTCCAGGGCGGCGCGCAGCACCGAGGCGGTGCCCTCGGGGCGCAGCGCGAGCTGGGTGCCGCCCTTGGTGGTGAGGGTGTACATCTCCTTGGTCACGATGTCGGTGGACTCGCCGACGCCGCGGGAGAACAGCTCGACGGTCTCGAAACCGGGGGTCTCGACGTAGCCGTAGCCCGCGCGGCGCGCGGGTGCCGCGATGGCCTCGCGCACCGCGAGGTACACCGCGGAGTCGGGCGGCAGCAGGTCGTAGGTGCCCTTGGGGGCCTGGAACGTGCTCACGTCAGCAGTCGTCACAATCCTCGTCGCGGAGCCGCCGGGTGCGGGGCTCCTGAGCCGCGGGCCGCCTCGGCCAGGTAGGGGTTGGCGGCGCGCTCGCGGCCGATGGTCGTCTGGGGGCCGTGTCCCGACAGCACCACGGTGGAGTCGTCGAGCGGCAGGCACACGCGGGCCAGCGACTCGTACAGCTCGGCCGTGGAGCCGCCGGGCATGTCGGTGCGTCCGACGGAGCCGGCGAACAGCAGGTCGCCGGAGAACAGCACGGACGGGATGTCCGCGGCCTCCGGCAGCCGGAAGGTCACCGACCCCCTGGTATGGCCGGGGGCGTGCGCGACGCCGAACTCCAGGCCGGCCAGCGCCAGGGTGCCGCCGTCGGACAGCTCCCGCACGTCGTCGGGCTCGCCGATGGTCAACTCGCCCAGCAGCTGCTGCCCGATGCTCCGGCCGAGCGCCTTCTCCGGGTCCGCGAACATGTAGCGGTCCTGCGGGTGGATCCAGGCGGGCACGTCGTGCGCGCCGCACACCGGGACCACCGAGGCGACATGGTCGATGTGGCCGTGGCTGAGGATGACGGCGACCGGCTTGAGGCGGTGCTTGGCGAGCATGTCCTCGACGCCCTGGGCGGCGAGGTGGCCCGGGTCGACGATCACGCACTCCTCACCGGCGGCGGGGGCGACCACGTAGCAGTTGGTCCCCCAGGCCCCGGCGGGGAACCCGGCAATGAGCACGTTCGTCCTTCTGTCGTCCGCGAGCGGTGTGGGCAGTTCACGAGCCTACCGGCGAGCACATCGCGGTCGCGAACACGTATCGGGCGCGTATCGGCCGGCCGGCGGACTGGACTGGACCCGCCGCAGGACGTCAAGATTTGCGCACACACCGTGCCGCGACGCGCGACGCATCGCGTGCACACAGTAAATGCACAGCTCACACGGCCTGCGGCACAATACGCCACGGGGCGATGGAAACACCGCACCAGACGCATCAAGACGGCAGACGACACGAGCGAGCGGGAGACGGCGAAGTGGTCACCAAGGATCAGCGGCGGAGGCAGCTCGCCCGGGAGAAGTTCGAGCGGCAGCAGGCGCGCAGGGTGGATCACCACCGCAAGTCGCGCAGGCGCAACGCGGTTGCCGCCGTGGTTCTCGCGGTGGTGGTCGCCGGCACCGGGACCGCCTGGGCGGCCGGCGCCTTCGACGGCAGCAGCAAGAAGAAGGACGACGCCGCGGGCGCCGCCCCGAGCGCCACGGCACCGACCACGGCGGCCAGCCAGGTCCCCGACCCGTGCGAGAAGCCGACTGCGGGCAGCCCGGCCACGGCGACCTGGAAGAAGGCGCCGGCGATGTCGATCGACAAGGGCGCGAAGTACACCTTCACGCTCGGCACGACCTGCGGCGACATCCCGATCTCGCTGGACGCGGCGAAGGCGCCGGCGACGGTGAACTCGTTCAAGTTCCTCGCGGACAAGGGCTTCTTCGACCACACCCGCTGCCACCGCCTCACCACCGCGGGCATCTTCGTGCTGCAGTGCGGCGACCCGACGGCGAGCGCCACCACCCAGGGCGGCAGCGGCGGTCCCGGCTACACGATCCCGGACGAGAACCTGACGGCCTTCGGCAAGGCCGGCGCCCAGGGCATGGTGACCTACCCGGCCGGCACCGTCGCGATGGCCAACAGCGGCCCCAACACCGGCGGCAGCCAGTTCTTCCTGGTCTACAAGGACAGCCCGCTGCAGCCGAACTACACTCCGTTCGGCACGATGAGCGCGGACGGTCTCAAGGTGCTGAACAAGATCGCCGCCGCGGGTGAGAACAGCGGCGGGCAGGGCGACGGCGCTCCGAACGCCACCGCCGTGATCAACAAGGCGACCGTCACCAAATCCTGATTGCCCCCGCATCGGATGCGGACAGCCGGGGCGATGGTCGCCTATGTTGGCGTTGGACCGGCCAGTGCGTACAGCCCGGCCGGAGAGACACTGTGGACGATGCCCGTCAGCCGCCGGCCGGCAGGGCATCACGTGGAGGAGGCGCTGTGAGCAGCGACCCGTGGGGCCGCGTCGATGAGACGGGGACCGTGTACGTGCGTACGGCCGACGGGGAGAAGGAGGTCGGTTCGTGGCAGGCGGGCTCCCCCGCGGAGGCGCTCGCCTACTTCGAGCGCAAGTACGAGGGGCTCGTCGTGGAGATCGGCCTCCTGGAACGGCGGGTGCAGACCACCGACCTCGCCCCGAAGGACGCGCTGGCCGCGATCGAGCACCTGCGGACCTCGGTGACCGAGGCCCACGCGGTGGGCGATCTCGCGGCGCTCGGCGTCCGCCTCGACGCGCTGGTCGCGCTGGTGGACTCGCGGCGCGAGGAGCGTCGCGCGGCCAGGGCCAAGCAGGGCGAGGAGGCGAAGGCCGCCAAGGAGCAACTGGTGGCCGAGGCCGAGCAGTTGGCCGAGAGCGAGCAGTGGCGCACCGCGGGTGAGCGGCTGCGGGCGCTGGTGGACACCTGGAAGGGTCTGCCGCGTCTGGACCGCAAGGCCGACGACGAGCTGTGGCACCGCTTCAGCCACGCGCGTTCGGTGTTCTCCAAGCGCCGCAAGGCGCACTTCGCGTCGCTCGACGCGCAGCGCGAGGACGCGCGGCGGACCAAGGAGAAGCTGGTCACCGAGGCGCTGTCGCTGTCGGGCTCCACCGACTGGGGTCCGACCGCGGCCCGCTACCGGGAGTTGATGACGGAGTGGAAGGCGGCCGGGCGCGCGCAGCGCGAGGCCGAGGACGACCTGTGGAATCGTTTCCGCGGTGCCCAGGACGTCTTCTTCGCCGCCCGCACCGAGGTGTTCGCGGAGCGCGACGGTGAGCAGCGGGACAACCTGGCGGTCAAGGAGCAGCTGGTCGTCGAGGCCGAGAAGCTGCTGCCGGTGACCGACCTGAAGGCGGCCCGCGCCGCCTTCCGCGGCATCAACGAGCGCTGGGAGGCCATCGGCCACGTGCCGCGGGACGCCCGGCCGCGTATCGAGGCCCGGATGCACACCGTGGAGCGGGCGCTGGCGGACTCCGAAGAGGCCGAGTGGCGGCGCACCAACCCCGAGGTGCGGGCCAGGGCCGCGGGCCTGACCGGCCAGCTGCAGGCGGCCGTGGACAAGCTGCGCACCCAGGTCGACGCGGCACGCTCGGCCGGCAACACCGCGAAGGCCGACAAGCTCTCGGCCGAGCTCGACGGCCGCCAGGCGCTGCTGGACCAGGCGCTCAAGGGCATGCAGGAGTTCGGCGGCTAGTCACCGCCCGCGGTACGGCGAACGGCCCCGGTAGCAGGTACCGGGGCCGTTCGCCGTGTGTGCGCCGCTCAGCGCTGGCGGCCCGAGGTGACGCGGTAGACGTCGTAGACGCCCTCGACTCCGCGGACGGCCTTCAGGACGTGCCCCAGGTGCTTGGGGTCGCCCATCTCGAAGGTGAAGCGGGAGGTGGCGACCCGGTCGCGGGAGGTCTGGACGGCCGCGGACAGGATGTTGACGTGCTGGTCGGACAGCACCCGGGTGACGTCGGACAGCAGCCGGGAGCGGTCCAGCGCCTCGACCTGGATGGCGACCAGGAAGACCGACGACTGGGTCGGCGCCCACTCGACGTCGATGATCCGCTCGGGCTGCTGGGACAGCGAGTCGACGTTGACGCAGTCCGCCCGGTGCACCGAGACGCCGTTGCCCCGGGTGACGAAGCCGATGATCGGGTCGCCGGGCACCGGGGTGCAGCAGCGCGAGAGCTTGACCCACACGTCGCTGGCGCCCTTGACGACCACACCGGGGTCGGCGTTCGCGCGGCGCTTGCTGCGGCCGGGCGACGGGGCGGTGATCTCCTCGACGTCCTCGGTCGCGCCCTCCTCGCCGCCGAGCGCGTCGACCAGCTTCTGCACCACGGACTGCGCGGTGATGTGGCCCTCGCCGATCGCCGCGTACAGCGCGGAGATGTCGGGGTAGCGCATCTCGTGCGCCAGGGTGACCAGCGAGTCGCCGGTCAGCACCCGCTGGATCGGCAGGTTCTGCTTGCGCATGGCCCGCGCGATGGCGTCCTTGCCGTGCTCGACGGCCTCCTCGCGGCGCTCCTTGGAGAACCAGGCGCGGATCTTGTTGCGCGCCCGCGGCGACTTGACGAAGCCGAGCCAGTCGCGGGAGGGGCCGGCGCCGGCCGCCTTGGAGGTGAAGACCTCGACCAGGTCGCCGTTGTCCAGGGTGGACTCCAGCGGTACGAGCCGGCCGTTGACCCTGGCGCCTATGGTGCGGTGGCCGACCTCGGTGTGCACCGCGTAGGCGAAGTCCACCGGGGTGGCACCGGCCGGCAGCGCTATGACGTCGCCCTTGGGCGTGAAGACGAAGACCTCGCTCTGCGACAGGTCGAACCGCAGCGACTCCAGGAACTCGCCCGGGTCCTCGGTCTCCTTCTGCCAGTCCAGCAGCTGGCGCAGCCACGCCATGTCGTTGACCGCGTCGTCCTTCTTGTCGGAACGCGGGCTGTCGGTGCGCACCTTGGAGGCACCGGCGACGGCCTCCTGCTTGTACTTCCAGTGCGCGGCGATGCCGTACTCGGCGCGGCGGTGCATGTCGAACGTACGGATCTGCAGCTCGACGGGCTTGCCGCTGGGGCCGATCACCGTGGTGTGCAGCGACTGGTACATGTTGAACTTCGGCATCGCGATGTAGTCCTTGAACCGGCCGGGGACCGGATTCCATCGCGCGTGGATCGTACCGAGCGCCGCGTAGCAGTCACGGACCGTGTCGACCAGCACCCGGATGCCGACCAGGTCGTAGATCTCCGCGAAGTCCCGGCCGCGGACGATCATCTTCTGGTAGACGCTGTAGTAGTGCTTGGGCCGGCCGGTGACGGTGGCCTTGATCCTCGCGGCCCGCAGGTCCTGCTGGACCTGGTCGGTGACGATCGCCAGGTACTCGTCCCGCTTGGGGGCGCGCTCCGCGACCAGCCGGACGATCTCGTCGTACATCTTGGGGTAGAGGATGGCGAAGGCCAGGTCCTCCAGCTCCCACTTGATGGTGTTCATGCCCAGCCGGTGGGCCAGCGGGGCGTAGATCTCCAGGGTCTCGCGGGCCTTCTTCTCCTGCTTGTCCCGCTTCAGGTAGCGCATCGTGCGCATGTTGTGCAGCCGGTCGGCGAGCTTGATGACCAGCACCCGCGGGTCCTTGGCCATGGCGACGACCATCTTGCGGACCGTCTCGGCCTGCGCGGCCTCGCCGAACTTGACCTTGTCGAGCTTGGTGACGCCGTCCACGAGCAGCGCGACCTGGTCGCCGAAGTCCCTGCGCAGCTGGTCGAGGCCGTACTCGGTGTCCTCGACGGTGTCGTGCAGCAGCCCGGCCATCAGCGTGGCCGGGTCCATGCCCAGCTCGGCCAGGATGGTGGTGACGGCCAGCGGGTGGGTGATGTACGGGTCGCCGCTCTTGCGCTTCTGGCCGCGGTGCCAGCGCTCGGCGACCTGGTAGGCCGCCTCGATCTGCCGCAGCTGCGCGGTGTCGCCCTTGGGGTCGTTGCCCCGCACGACCCGCAGCAGCGGTTCGAGCACCGGGTTGTACGGGCTGGAGCGCTGCACGCCGAGCCTGGCCAGCCGGGCGCGGACCCGGCTGGAGGAGGCGCCCGGGCGGGTCGGCGCGACGCTGCCCGGGGTGCGCACCGGCCGGACGGCGGGGGCGCCGGGCTTGGACGCGGCCTGGTCGGTGGCGGCCTCAGCGGACGCGCCTGTGCCCCGCGCGGCGGGTTCGGTACCGCCCGCGGCGTCGAGTGGCTGGGCCTTGTCTGGCAAGAGCACTCCTCACGCGGGGTAGAAATCCCATGGTATCGACCTGCGCCGACACCGGGGCGCGCGGAGTCCCCCGGGCGCCCGTGCGGGCGGCCGGCAGCGCCCGCCGCGGCCCGTACGGCGCTGTGCGGGCGCGTGGCGGCCTGCGCGGCCCCGGGGGCACTCCTGGGTCAGATGACGACCAGCGCGTCCAGAGGGGTGTCTCCCAGGGCCGGGAGCAGCCGCTCGCGGCCGCCCAGGAAGGACAGCTCCATCAGCACCGCCACGCCGGCGAGGGTGGCGCCGGTGCGGCGGACCAGCTCCAGGCTGGCCTCCGCGGTGCCGCCGGTGGCCAGCACGTCGTCGATCACCAGCACCCGGTCCTCGGCGGCGAAGGCGTCGGTGTGCACCTCGATCTCCGCGGTGCCGTACTCCAGCTGGTACGCCTGCCCGTGGGTGTCACCGGGCAGCTTGCCCGCCTTGCGGACCGGTACGAAGCCCAGGCCGGCGCGGGCGGCGGCCGGCGCGGCCAGGATGAAGCCGCGCGCTTCGAGGCCGACGACCTTGGTGGCACCGTGCCGGGTGCACAGCGCGGCCAGCGCGTCCACCAGGGCGCCGAAGGCCGCCGCGTCGGCCAGCAGGGGGGTGATGTCCTTGAACATCACCCCGGGCTCCGGGTAGTCCGGTACGTCCCTGATGTGGGCGAGCAGCAGCTCGCGCAGCTCGGCGGACGCGGTCGGCGTGGTGGTCATCGCGGTGTCTTCCTCGGCTTCCTGATCGGCTTCTCCCCCCGATTGTGCCCCTCGCGGCACGCACAGGCCGCCCGGCCGTGGCGGCCGGGCGGCCTGTGAGCGACCACCTGAGTGTCCTGCTACGGCTCAGCGCCGCTTGCCCGAGGGCCGGTTCCGGCCGCCGCGTCCGCGGCTGCCGGGCTGGGTGCGCGAGGCGCCACCCTGGGCGCGGGGGGCGATCACGCCGGCCGCCGCGGACGCGGTGGCCTCGTCGTCGTCCTGCGGGTCGGCGTCGGCGGCGGCGTCCGGGTCCTCGCCGCGGGCCTCGGCCTCCTTGGCCTTCTGCGCGTCGGACGCCCGCTTGGCCAGCACCCGCTTGTGCAGCGCCCGCATCTGCGGCTCGCGCTCCTTGAGGTCCGCCACGATCGGGGTCGCGATGAAGATCGAGGAGTAGGCGCCGGCGGTGAGGCCGACGAACAGCGCGAGCGCGATGTCGTTGAGGACACCGGCGCCGAGCAGGCCGCCGCCGATGAACAGCAGCGCGGCGACCGGCAGCAGCGCCACCACGGTGGTGTTGATCGACCGGACCAGGGTGCCGTTGAGGCTGCGGTTGGCCAGCTCGCTGTACGTCTTCTGGTTCTGCTTGGTGATGCCCCGGGTGGCTTCCTTGAGACCGTCGAAGACGACGACGGTGTCGTAGAGGGAGTAACCGAGGATCGTGAGCAGACCGATCACCGTGCCGGGGGTGACCTCGAAGCCGACGATCGCGTAGACGCCGGTGGTGATGGTGATGTCGTGCAGCAGCGCGACCAGCGCGGCCGCGGCCATCCGCCACTCGAAGGCGATCGCCAGGTAGATGACGACCAGCACCAGGAAGATGATCAGACCCTGCAGGGCCTTCTTCGAGATCTCCTTGCCCCAGCTGGGGCCGACGATCTCCGCGTCGATCTTCGACGTGGGGATCTTGAGATCCTCGCTGATCTTCTGCTGGACCTGCTTCGAGGTCGTCGTGTCGATGTCGCTGACCTGGATCCGCAGCCCGCCGTTGCCGAGCTTCTGGATGGTGGCGTGGTGGCCCGCGGTGTCGCCGGCGATCCTGTCCTGCGCCTCGGACACCGACACCGACGAGGTGTGCGTGGTGAAGACCGCGCCGCCGGAGAACTCGATGCCGAGCTTGAGGCCGTTCACGGCAAGGCCGACGATCGCGGCGACCGTGATCAGGATCGAGACCCCGTACCAGAGCTTGCGCTTGCCCACGAAGTCGTAACTGACCTCGCCCCGGTGCAGCCGGTGACCGAGAGTGCCGAGCTTGGACATCAGGCTTCCTTCGTCTCGGAGCTGTGGGTACGGCGGACGCGGCGCAGCGGCGCCTTGACTCCGAGGCTCTTCGGGTCCAAGCCGGACCACTTGTGGCCCTGGGCGAAGAACTTGCGGCGGGCCAGGATCGTCATCAGCGGCATGGTGAACAGGAAGACCACGGCGACGTCGAGCAGGGTCGTCAGACCCAGGGTGAAGGCGAAGCCGCGGACCTTGCCGACGGTCACCACATAGAGGACCGCGGCGGCCAGGAAGGACACGAAGTCGGACACCAGGATGGTGCGCCGGGCACGCGGCCAGCCGACGGCCACGGCCGGCTGGAGCGACCGGCCCTCACGCAACCCGTCCCTTATGCGTTCGAAGAACACGATGAAGGAGTCGGCGGTGATACCGATGGCCACGATGGCACCGGCGACCGCCGGCAGGTTCAGCGCGAAGCCGATGGCCCGGCCGAGCAGGCACATGATCGTGTACGTCAGCCCTGCCGACACCAGGAGGCTCGCGATCGCCACGAGGCTCAGTCCGCGGTAGTAGGCGAACATGTAGAGCACGACCAGGGCCAGGCCGACGGCACCGGCGATCAGGCCGCCGTGCAGCTGCTCGCCGCCCAGGGCGGCGGAGACGGTGGTGCGGTCGATGGTGTCGAAGGCCAGCGGCAGCGAGCCGTACTTCAGCACGTTGGCCAGGTCCTCGGCGTCGCCCTGCTTGAAGCTGCCGGAGATCTGGGCGCTGCCGCCGGTCAGTGCCTGGTGCACCACCGGGGCCGACTGGACGTTGCCGTCCAGGTCGATGGCGAAGCGGTTGTTCGGGTCGGCCGCGCTGGACAGGTCACCGGTGACCTTGGTGAACTGGCTGGCGCCCTTGGAGTCGAAGTTCAGGTTGACGACCCAGCCGTTGCCCTGCTGGGTGTCGAAGGCGGCGCTCGCGCCCGAGATCCGCTTGCCGTCGATCAGGGACGGGCCGAGCACGAACTTCTCCCAGACACCGCCCTCCTTGCCGCAGGCGATGACCTTCTGGGTCGGCTTCGCGCCCTCGGTGATCGCGTGCCGTGCCGCGTCGTTGGAGCAGTCGAGCGCGGCGAACTTGGCCTGGAGGTCGGCCGGGACCGACACGTCGCTCGACGAGGTGCTCGAACCGGCCGAGGTGCCCGGGTCGGCGGCCGGCGGCGTCGTCGGCAGCGGGGTGGGCGCCTTGTTCACGCCGGAGGTCAGCGCGCCGGTGACGGCGCGGCCCTGCGCGGTGGAACTGGCCGACGGGGTGCCGGACGGGGTGGCGGAGGACTTCGGCGTCGCCGTGCCGCTGGGAGTGGTCGACGGAGTGCCGGACGGGGTGGCGCTGCCCGACGGGGTCGGCTTCGGGGTGGCCGCGGGCACACCCATGTCCGCGGCGAGCACCTGGCGGAAGAAGAGCTGGGCCGTGGTACCGACCTGCTTCTCCGCCTGGTCGGCGTTGGTGCCCTTCGGGATGTTGACGATGATGTTCTTCGATCCCTCGGTCTGCACCTCCGCTTCCGAGACGCCCAGACCGTTGACGCGGTTGCTGATGATGCTGACCGCGGTGTTCATGTTCGCTTTGGTCACCGCGCCGCCCTGGTTCGGCTTGGCCTGCAGCGTGATACTGACGCCGCCCGCCAGGTCGATGCCCAGCCGGGGTGTGCGGTCCCCGGAGAGGAAAATGCCTCCGGTCAACGCCACCAGGGCGATGAGGATCACGGCCAGAGCGCGCCCGGGGTATCCCTGACTCCCCGAGGACCTGCGGCCCTTCTTGGCTGCTGCCACCTTCTTGTTTCTCCCTGTCCTACCGCACCGGAGCCTGCGCGCTCACGGGTGGTGACGAGTGTTGCGCGAACCGGACCCTTACTTCGAGGTCGTGGAGTCGGCGCCGCCCAGCGCGGACCCCTCCTCGGCCTTCTTCAGTTCCACACGGTCGTCGTCCGACTCCTGAGCGTCGTCGTCCGTCGCCGCGGTCTCCCCGGTGGCCGCGTCGGCGGTGCCGGTCGCCTCGTCCGCGTCCTGCGCGGTCTCGGCGTCGTCCTCGGGGTCCTCCGGCTCGATGCCGTGCACGATCCGGTTGAACTCCTCCTCGGACAGGACGGTGGAGATGGCGCCCTTGGTGAAGTGCGCGTGGACGCCGTCCGTGAGCTCCAGCAGGACCGTCTCCTCGTTGACCTCCTTCACCACGGCGTACATGCCGCCGATGGTGCGGATGCCGGAGCCGGGCTCCATCTTGTTGCGCATCTCCAGGGCCTGGCGCTGCTTACTCTTGGCCGACCTGGTCATGAGCAGCATGCCGCCGATGAGGACGATGAAGATGAGGATCAGGGGATTCACGGTGGGGCGTTCCTTCGCACGGCCAGCGGGGGCTGGCCTGGGTTTCGGGATGTGAGTGCCGATCCGGAGGAAGGGCGTCGGCGGAGTCTAAGCGCTGGCTCGCCGCTGGAACAACGCCAAGCATGGCACCGAGGTTCCTGAAGCGGCGAGTTCAACCGCGTCACGGACCGAACAGCCCGGTCTGTCCCGGTCCTGTCCCCGGTCCCGCTCCCCCGCCGGCTTGCGGGGGTACCAGACCCAGATGCGTCCATGCCGCGGCGGTCGCCACCCGACCCCTGGGGGTGCGGGCCAGCAGCCCCTCCCTTACCAGGAAGGGCTCGGCGACCTCCTCCACGGTCTCACGCTCCTCCCCCACTGCGACGGCAAGTGTGGACAAACCCACAGGACCACCACCAAAAAGTGTCAGAAGAGCCCGCAGTACCGCCCGGTCCAGCCGGTCCAGGCCGCGGGCGTCGACCTCGTAGACGTCGAGGGCCTTGGCGGCGGTCTCCGTGGTGACCAGCCCGTCCGCTCTGACCTGCGCATAGTCCCTCACCCTGCGCAGCAGCCGGTTGGCGATCCGGGGGGTGCCGCGGGAGCGCCCGGCGATCTCGGCGGCGCCGCCCGCGTCGACGGTGACGTCCAGCAGGCCGGCCGAGCGGTGGATCACCCTTTCCAGCTCCACCGGGGTGTAGAACTCCATGTGCCCGGTGAAGCCGAAGCGGTCCCGCAGCGGCGGCGGCAGCAGTCCCGCCCTGGTGGTGGCGCCGACCAGGGTGAAGGGCGGCAGCTCCAGCGGAATGGCGGTGGCGCCGGGTCCCTTGCCGACGATCACGTCGACCCGGAAGTCCTCCATCGCCATGTAGAGCATCTCCTCGGCCGGCCGGGACATCCGGTGGATCTCGTCGAGGAAGAGCACCTCCCCCTCGGCGAGCGAGGACAGGATCGCGGCGAGGTCGCCCGCGTGCTGGATGGCGGGGCCCGAGGTGATCCTGATGGGGACCCCCATCTCGGCCGCGATGATCATCGACAGCGTCGTCTTGCCCAGGCCGGGGGCGCCGGAGAGCAGGACGTGGTCGGCGGTGCCACCGCGCTGCCGGGCCGCCTGCAGCACCAGGCCGAGCTGTTCGCGGACCCGCTCCTGGCCGACGAACTCTCCGAGGTCCCTGGGGCGCAGCGCGGCCTCTACCGCCTGGTCCTCGCTGTCCGCCGCGGCGCCGAGCAGGTGGTCGGGTGCGGCTTGTGCGGCGTCGTCCCAGTTCATGGAAGGTCTCTCGGGTCAGCGGCGGTCGGGTGCGTACGGTGGCGGCCCGGACGGCCGCGGTGGAGGTGCGGTCAGCGGGTGCGGTTGAGCGACTGCAGGGCGCTGCGCAGCAGGGCGCCGACATTCGGCTCGGCTGCCGCCTCGGCCTGCGGGGTGACCGCGGCGACGGCCTCGTCCGCCTCCCGGGCGGCGTAGCCCAGGCCCAGCAGTGCCGCGTGCAACTGCTCGCGCCAGGAGGCGGCGGCCGGGGTGGCCACGGTGGCGGCCGCGCCGCCCAGCGGTGCGCCGAGCCGGTCCTTCAACTCCAGCAGCAGCCGCTGCGCGCCCTTCTTGCCGATGCCGGGGACGGCGGTCAGCGCCTTCTCGTCGCCCGCGGCCACCGCGGCGCGCAGCGCGTCGGGCGAGTGGACGGCCAGCATCGTCTGGGCGAGCCGGGGGCCGACACCGCTCACGGTCTGCAGCAGCTCGAAGACCTGCCGCTCGTCGTCGTCGGCGAAGCCGTAGAGGGTGAGCGAGTCCTCCCTGACCACCAGGGAGGTGGACAGCCGGGCGGGCCGGCCGATCCGCAGTGCGGCCAGGGTGTTGGGCGCGCACTGCACGGCCATGCCGACGCCGCCGACCTCGATGACGGCGGTGTCGGGGGCGAGCGCGGCGACCTGGCCGCTGACGAAGGCGATCACGTGGCGGACTCCCGTTTCCTTGCGGTGGCGCTGCGGGCGGCTCGGGCCGCGGTGGTCCCGGCGGACGGTGCGGTACGCGTCGCCGCCGCCGCGTTCTGTGCGGCGACGGCCTGCCGCAGCCGGTCGGTCGCGGGTCCCCGCCAGATGTGGCAGATGGCCAGCGCCAGGGCGTCGGCGGCGTCCGCGGGCTTCGGCGGCGCGTCCAGCCGCAGCAGCCGGGTGACCATCGCGCCGACCTGGGCCTTGTCGGCCCGGCCGCTGCCGGTGACGGCGGCCTTGACCTCGCTGGGGGTGTGCAGGTGGACCGGCAGGCCGCGGCGGGAGGCGCACAGGATGGCGACCGCGCTGGCCTGGGCGGTGCCCATCACCGTGCGCACGTTGTGCTGGCTGAAGACCCGCTCCACCGCGACCGCCTCGGGCCGGTGCTCGTCGAGCCAGGCCTCGATGCCCCGCTCGATCAGCACCAGCCGCTCGCCGATCGGCGCGTCGGCCGGGGTCCGTACGACACCGACGCCGGCCATCACCAGCGGGCGTCCCGCGGTGCCGTCCACCACGCCGATACCGCACCGGGTCAGCCCCGGGTCCACGCCGAGCACCCGCACCGCGCCCCCTCCCTCGCACCGCTGATCGCACTGCCGTCCGGTCTCACCTGGAGATTAGCCGGTCGCACCGACAACGAGGGCGGGCGCGGCGGGGGATGTCCCGCCGGCCCGCCCTCGTGAAGGCGAGTTGACCGTCCGTCAGGCGTCGACCTTCTCCATGACCTCGTCGGAGACGTCGAAGTTGGCGAAGACGTTCTGCACGTCGTCGCTGTCCTCCAGCGCGTCGATCAGCTTGAAGATCTTGCGGGCGCCGTCCTCGTCCAGCTCCACCTGCATGGTGGGCAGGAAGTTCGCGTCGGCCGAGTCGTAGTCGATGCCCGCCTCCTGCAGCGCCTTGCGCACCGGCACCAGGTCGGTGGCCTCGCTGATCACCTCGAAGGACTCGCCGAGGTCGTTGACCTCCTCGGCGCCGGCGTCCAGGACCGCGCCGAGCACGTCGTCCTCGCCCAGCTCCCCCTTCGGGACGATCACCACGCCCTTGCGGTTGAACAGGTACGACACCGAGCCCGGGTCGGCCATCGAGCCGCCGTTGCGCGTCATGGCGACGCGGACGTCGGAGGCGGCACGGTTGCGGTTATCGGTCAGGCACTCGATCAGGACCGCGACCCCGTTGGGACCGTAGCCCTCGTACATGATCGTCTGGTAGTCGGCGCCGCCCGCTTCGAGACCGGCACCGCGCTTGACCGCGCTGTCGATGTTCTTGTTCGGGACCGAGCTCTTCTTCGCCTTCTGGATGGCGTCGAAAAGCGTCGGGTTGCCGTCCGGGTCGGCACCGCCGGTCCTGGCCGCGACCTCGATGTTCTTGATCAGCTTCGCGAAGAGCTTGCCGCGCTTGGCATCGATCACGGCCTTCTTGTGCTTCGTCGTAGCCCATTTAGAGTGGCCGGACATCCGACAGTCTCCTTCGCGTCACCCAGTGCTGCTGTTCTTCGTCGCCAGGCGATCCTACCGGGATCGGATCAGCCCGCGGCGCGCACGGCGGCCACGAAGAGTTCATGCACCCGGTGGTCGCCGGTCAGCTCCGGGTGGAAGGACGTGGCCATCGCGTTGCCCTGCCGGACGGCGACGATATGGCCGCCGTATTCTGCCAGCACCTGGGCCTGCGCACCGACCGACTCGACCCAGGGCGCCCTGATGAAGACGCCCTCGACCGGGCCGCCCTCGACGCCCGCCACCTCGACGGACGCCTCGAAGGACTCGTTCTGCCGCCCGAAGGCGTTGCGGCGGACGATCATGTCGATACCGCCGAAGGTCTCCTGGCCCGACCTGGGGTCGAGGATCTTGTCGGCCAGCATGATCAGCCCGGCGCAGCTGCCGTAGACCGGCAGGCCCGCGCGGATCGCCGCCCGCAGCGGCTCCATCACCCCGAAGAGCACCGCCAGCTTGGAGATGGTGGTGGACTCGCCGCCCGGTATGACCAGGCCGTCGAGGCCCGCCAGCTCCTCGGGGCGGCGGACCGGGCCGGCCGCGGCGTCCGCCGCGGCCAGCGCCGTGAGGTGTTCGCGTACGTCGCCCTGCAGGGCCAGCACGCCGATGGTGGGACGGCTCATCGCTGCTTACCAGCCGCGGTTGGCGTAGTGCTCGGACTCCGGAAGGGTGTCGATGTTGATACCGACCATGGCCTCGCCCAGGTTCCTGGAAGCGTCCGCGATGACCTTCGGGTCGTCGAAGAAGGTGGTGGCGCGGACGATGGCCGCGGCGCGCTTGGCCGGGTCGCCGGACTTGAAGATGCCCGAGCCGACGAAGACGCCCTCGGCGCCGAGCTGGCGCATCAGGGCCGCGTCCGCGGGGGTGGCGACACCGCCGGCGGAGAACAGCACGACGGGCAGCTTGCCCAGCTCGGCGACCTCCCTGACCAGCTCGTAGGGGGCGCGCAGCTCCTTGGCGGCGGCGTACAGCTCGTTGTTGTCCAGGCCCTTGAGGCGGGCGATCTCGCCCTTGATCTGGCGCAGGTGGCGGACCGCCTCCACGACGTTGCCGGTGCCGGCCTCGCCCTTGGAGCGGATCATGGCCGCGCCCTCGGCGATCCGGCGCAGCGCCTCGCCGAGGTTGGTGGCACCGCAGACGAAGGGGGTGGTGAAGGCCCACTTGTCGGAGTGGTTGACCTCGTCGGCCGGGGTCAGCACCTCGGACTCGTCGATGTAGTCCACGCCGAGCGCCTGCAGCACCTGGGCCTCGACGACGTGGCCGATCCGGGACTTGGCCATCACCGGGATGGACACGGCGGCGATGATGCCGTCGATCATGTCGGGGTCGGACATGCGGGCCACGCCGCCGTGCTTGCGGATGTCGGCGGGGACCCGCTCCAGCGCCATGACGGCGACGGCTCCGGCGTCCTCGGCGATCCTGGCCTGCTCGGGCGTGACGACGTCCATGATCACACCGCCCTTGAGCTGCTCGGCCATGCCGCGCTTGACGCGCGCGGTACCGGTCTCGGGGCTGCTGGCGGTGGACGGTGTGGTGGACACAGTGACCTCACTCGCTGGTGAACGGCAGTTGTCGCCCGGGCTTACCACCAGGGCCACTGCCATGTTCCGGCGCCGGGCGGCGGCGGAAAAGGGCCAATTCGCCGCAGGTGGCTCCCGCCCGGGTCCGGTGGCCCCGCGCGCGCGTGGCGCGGGCCGGTCAGCGCGCGCCCGCGCCCTCCGTGGTCAGCGGCAGCGGCGGCTCGTCGTCCATCTCGAAGGCCAGCGGGAAGGGCGCGTGCCCGGCCAGCCGGAGCCAGCGCACCACCCGGTGCTCGCGGACCGCGCGGGCGGCGCGCACCGCGTCGTTGTGGAAGCGCCTGGCCATCGGCACCCGCCGCACCGCCTGGGTCAGCTCGCCGATCGCCTCGGTGCCGCCGTGGGCGCCGCTGACCTCGCCGACCGCGTCGGGGTCGGGGAAGACCGCGCGCAGCGCCTGGCTCAGCTCGCTCTCCGCCACCTCGCGCTGCTCGGGGTCGGCCTGCCGGGCGGCGTGCGCGGCCTCGTACAGCACGATGGACGCCGCCGGGTCGAGCACCCCGGCGGTCGCCAGCTCCTGGGCGACCGAGGCGCGGCGCAGCAGCTGGGCGTCCAGCGCGGCGCGGGCCGCGTCGATACGGGCGTGCAGCCGGTCGAGGCGCCCCGCGGTCCAGCTCAGATACAGGCCGACAGCGACGAGCGCCACCGCGATCCAGATGATGGTGGTGGTCACGGGCGGCAAGGCTACCGGCGTGTGGGGCCGAAGAAGCCGCGCGACCGGGTGCGCTCGTCGGTGGCGACGCGCGCGGCGCCGTCGGCGACCGTCTCGTAGACCGACAGGATGTCCGCGCCGACCGACGTCCAGTCGAAGCGCCGCACGTGCGCCCGGCCCCGCTCGCTGAGCGCGGTGCGCCGCGCGGGGTCGGCGAGCAGCCGCAGCGCGGCGGACGCCAGCGCGCCGGCGTCCTCGTTGGCGAACAGCTCGCCCGCCTCACCCTGCGCGAGCACCTGCGCGAACGCGTCGAGGTCGCTGGCCAGCACCGCGGCGCCGGCCGACATCGCCTCGACCAGGATGATGCCGAAGGACTCGCCGCCGGTGTTGGGCGCCAGGTAGAGATCGACGCTGCGCAGCAGTCTGGCCTTGTCCTCGTCGCTGACCATGCCGAGGAACTCGACCCGGCCGCGCATGTGCTCGGGCAGCGTGGCGACGGCCTCCTCCGCGTCGCCGCGGCCGGCGACCAGCAGCCGGGTCTGCGGGCGCTCCGCGAGGATCGCCGGCAGCGCCCGCATCAGTACCGGCAGGCCCTTGCGCGGCTCGTCGATCCGGCCCATGAAGCCGATGGTGTCGCCCTGCCACTCCCTGCGCGGCTCCGCGCGGGCGAAGAAGTCCACGTCGACCCCGTTGGGGATGACGACCGCGTCGCCGCCCAGGTGCTCGACCAGGGTGCGCCTGGCGTACTCGCTGACCGCGATGCGCGCTCTGATCTTCTCCAGCGCGGGCTGCAGGATCGGGTACGCGGCGATCATCGCCCGCGAGCGCGGGTTGGAGGTGTGGAAGGTCGCCACGATCGGCCCCTGCGCGGCCCAGCAGGCGAGCAGCCCCAGCGAGGGCGAGGTCGGCTCGTGGATGTGGACGACGTCGAAGCCGCCGTCGTGCAGCCAGCGCCTGACCCGGGCCGCGGACAGGAAGCCGAAGTTCAGCCGGGCCACCGAGCCGTTGTAGGGCACGGGGACCGCGCGGCCGGCCGAGACGACGTACGGCGGCAGCGGGGTCTCGTCGTCGGCGGGCGCGAGCACCGAGACGTGGTGGCCGAGGCCGGTCAGGTGCTCGGCGAGGTCCCTGATGTGGAACTGGACGCCGCCGGGGACGTCCCAGGAGTACGGGCAGACGATCCCGATCCTCACGCTTTCCCCGTTCCGCTGCCGTCGGTGCCCGCCACGGGTACGGCGGCCGCCCGCGGTTCCAGGTCGGCCAGCCAGAGCCGCTGCAGCATGTGCCAGTCCTGCGGGTGCTCGGCGATGCCGGAGGCGTACGCGTCCGCGAGCGCCTGGGTCATCACGCCGGTGCGGTACCCGCGGTTGCCGCTGTCGGGCACCGGGATGGGCGGGTGCACCCTGCCCTGCATCACCGGCGAGTCGTCGTACCAGAGGGTGACCGGCAGCAGCAGCGCCCCGGTCTGCTGGGCGAGCAGCGCGGGACCCGCCGGCATCCGGGTCTTCTCTCCGAAGAAGTCGACCTCGACGCCCGAGGACGACAGATCGCGGTCGGCGACCAGGCACACGAGGCCGCCGTCGCGGAGCCGCCGGGCCAGGGTGCCGAACGCGCTGCCGCCGGTGTGCGGGAGCACCTCCATGCCCAGGCCCTCGCGGTAGGCGACGAAGCGGTCGTAGAGCGTCTCGGGCTTGAGGCGTTCGGCGACGGTGGCGAACGGCGTCTCCAGCTTGGTGGTGACCCAGGCGCCCGCCAGGTCCCAGTTGGCCATGTGCGGCAGCGCCAGGATCACGCCGTTGCCGGTGGCCAGGCCGCCGGTCAGGTAGTGCACGTCGGCCGGTGCGAAACCGCCGCGCACCCGGTCCTTGCTCCAGGCCGGCAGCCGGAAGGACTCCATCCAGTACCGCAGGTAGGAGCGCATGCCGGCCCTGGACAGCTCGCGCAGCCGGGCCTCGTCCGCGTCCGGCACCACCCGGGCCAGGTTGGACTCCAGGCGCAGCACGCCCTTGCCGCGCCGCCGCCAGGCCGCGTCGGCGACGGTACGGCCGAGCGCCGTGGCCGCCGGCTCCGGCAGCTTCTTGACCGCGCCCCACCCGGCCCCGTACAGGCCGTCGACCAGGCTCTCCCTGAGCCTGGCGGCCTGGGAGCCGCCCTCACCCCTCACACGCCGCTCCTGTGCTCGGCCAGCGCCGCCGCGTCCGCCTCCGCGGACTCCCGGCGTACGGTCACCACCCGCTGGATCAGGGTGACCAGGCTGCCCGCCGCGACCGCCCACAGCGCGATCGGCAGCAGGTACTGGATGCCGGGCACGCCGAACTTGTGCAGGCCGGAGAAGCCGCACAGCACCAGGGTGATCACCAGCCGCTCGGCCCGCTCGACCAGGCCGTTGACGTTCACCGGCAGGCCGATGGCCTCGCCGCGCGCCTTGGTGTAGGACACGACCTGGCCGCTGGCCAGGCAGAAGATGGACACCGCGCACAGCGGGAGGTTGTCGCCGTTGCCCGCGTACCACATGGCCAGGCCGCCGAAGATCCCCGCGTCGGCGACCCGGTCCAGGGTGGAGTCCAGGAAGGCGCCCCAGCGGCTGGAGACCCCGGCCTGCCGGGCCATGTTGCCGTCGACCAGGTCGGAGAAGACGAACAGGGTGATGACGACGGTGCCCCAGAAGAACTCGCCCCTGGGGTAGAAGACCAGCGCACCTGCCATCACTCCCGCGGTACCGATCAGGGTCACCGTGTCGGGGCTGACCCCCTTGCGCAGGAGAAATGCGGCGAACGGCGTGAGAACACGCGTGAAGAACGCACGCGCGTACTTGTTCAGCATGGCCTTCCCGACGGGTCGGAGGATGTGGGTCGCGGCGGCCCGAGGCCGCCACCGGATGGCCCATCGTAGCCAGCCGCCGACGGGCCGACGCGGCAGGCACCGCCGGGGCCGCCGCGGGCGCCCCCGCAGCAGAGCGAGCCGACCGGCACCCGTGCGACGTATGGACGCGACCTGACGGTCGTGGGAAGGTCGAAAGACCGCGGGCGTCGTCGAGGCCGCCTCGCCTGTACGCGGTCTCCCGTGGCGTCCCTGGCGCGCGCCCCCGACGAGGGCGCGGACTCCATGCGGGCAGGACCCGGGAGGCGAGTGCACGTGAGTGCAGCCGACAGGAGAGACGGACAACCAGGGGCCGCCGGAAGGGCACCGACGGCCGACCGCCCCGACAAGGTGCGCAATGTGGTGCTGGTCGGCCACAGCGGAGCAGGGAAGACGACGCTGGTGGAGGCGCTCGCGCTGACCACAGGAGCGGTGAACCGGGCGGGCCGGGTCGAGGACGGCGGCTCGGTCTCCGACCACGACGAGATCGAGCAGCGCCAGCAGCGCTCGGTCCAGCTGTCGCTGGTGCCGGTCGAATGGGACGGCATCAAGATCAACGTGCTGGACGCCCCCGGATACGCCGACTTCGTCGGGGAACTGCGGGCCGGTCTGCGCGCGGCGGACGCGGCCCTCTTCGTGGTCTCGGCCGCGCAGGACGGCGAGGGCATCGGCGGCGCGACCCGCATCGTGTGGGACGAGTGCGCCGCGGTCGGCATGCCGCGGGCGGTGGTCGTCACGCACCTGGAGTCGGCCAGGGCCGGCTTCGAGGAGACCGCCGCGCAGTTCGCCCGCGAGCTGGGCGGCGACGACCCGGACGCGGTGCTGCCGCTGTACCTGCCGGTGCACGGCCCCGAGGGACCCGACGGGCACGCCCCGGTGACGGGCCTGGCCGGGCTGCTGTCGCAGCGGGTGCACGACTACTCCTCGGGCGAGCGGGTGGAGCGCGACCCGGACCCCGAGCTGCTGCCGCTGCTCACCGAGGCCCGCAACCGGCTCATCGAGGGGATCATCGCCGAGAGCGAGGACGAGACGCTGATGGACCGCTACCTCGGCGGCGCGGACATCGACGTCGACACGCTGGTGGCCGACCTGGAGCGGGCCGTCGCCCGCGGCACCTTCCACCCGGTGGTGGCCGCGGCCCCCGCCGTCGACGGCGCCCGGCAGGGCATCGGCACCGTGGAACTGCTGGAACTGATCACCGGCGGCTTCCCCACCCCGCTGGAGCGGGCGGTGCCGCCGGTCACCTCGCTGGACGGCGGGCGCACGACGCTGTCCTGCGACCCGGAGGGGCCGCTGGCCGCGGAGGTCGTGAAGACCTCCTCCGACCCCTACGTGGGCCGGATCAGTCTGGTGCGGGTCTTCTCCGGCACCCTGCGCCCCGACGAGACCGTGCACGTGTCGGGGCACGGCATGGAGGACCGCGGGCACGAGGACCACGACGTCGACGAGCGCGTCGGCGCACTGTCCTCGCCGTTCGGCAAGCACCAGCGCCCGGTGCCCTCAGCGGTGGCCGGCGACCTGGTGTGCGTGGCGAAGCTTTCCCGCGCCGAGACCGGCGACACGCTGTCGGGCAAGGACCGGCCGCTGCTGATGGAGCCCTGGCGGATGCCCGACCCGCTGCTGCCGGTCGCCATCGAGGCGCACAGCAAGGCGGACGAGGACAAGCTGTCCCAGGGCCTGTCCCGACTGGTCGCCGAGGACCCGACGATGCGGCTCGAACAGAACCCGGCGACCCGGCAGGTCGTGCTGTGGTGCCTGGGCGAGGCGCACGCCGCCGTGGCCCTGGAGCGGCTGCGCAGCCGCTACGGCGTGCGGGTCGACGCGGTGCCCTACCGGGTGTCGCTGCGCGAGACCTTCGGCGAGGCCGCCACCGCACGCGGCCGGCACGTCAAGCAGTCAGGCGGGCACGGGCAGTTCGCGATCTGCGACATCGAGGTGGAGCCGCTGCCGGTCGGCTCGGGCATCGAGTTCGTGGACAAGGTGATCGGCGGCTCGGTGCCGCGGCAGTTCATCCCGTCGGTGGAGAAGGGCGTACGCGCCCAGGCCGCCCGCGGGGTGGTGCTCGGCTTCCCCGTGGTCGACATCAGGGTGACGCTGTCCGACGGCAAGGCGCACTCGGTCGACTCCTCCGACGCGGCGTTCCAGACCGCGGGCGCGCTGGCGCTGCGCGAGGCCGCCGCGCTCTGCCGCATCCACCTGCTGGAGCCGGTCGCCGAGGTCGGGGTGCAGGTGCCCGACGCGTACGTCGGCCCGGTGATGAGCGACCTGTCGGGGCGGCGCGGGCGGGTGCTGGGCACCGAACCCGCGGGACCCGGGCGCACGCTGGTGCGCGCGGACGTGCCCGAGATCGAGATCGGGCGCTACGCGGTCGACCTGCGGTCGCTCTCGCACGGCACCGGGCGCTTCAGCCGGCACTACGCCAGGCACGAGCCGATGCCCGCGGCGCTGGCGGCGAGGATGCGGCAGCAGGAGGAGGAGCGGGCCGGGTAGCGGCGAGGGCCGCCGCGGCCGCTGTGCGGCGGCGGCCCTCGGATGGCCGGAAAGCGTCGGCGTAAGGCCCCGAGCAGGCGCAATCCGGCCTCGTGGCACGCATGGTGACGACCTGTTGGCGGCTCGTGGGCACCCCGCGGGCCGCCGCGCCGCTAATCTGGTGAGTGCTCCGAACGTGTGATGCGCACCCCGGCGGGGAATGGGCCGGTCGGAGCCGCGTGCTGGCGGGCGGAACGGCGGACTGGGGGCTTCGGTGACGGACGGGTTCGACTTCAGCCCGGGGGCGCAGATCCCGCTGACGGGCACCGACGGCGAGACCGGCGCCACGCAGGCGCTCGCGTCCGCGGCCTACCGCGACTCGAAGGTCGGGGCGCTGGTCGGCATCAACGACGCCGCCTCGGTCAAGCCCCCCCGGCTGTCGCTGTTCGAGCCGAACCTCGGCGAGGCCTGGGCGCGGGCCGTCCAGGTCCGCATGCTCGGCGCCGCGCGCAAGGAGCTGGTGCAGTCCTTCGGCATCGAGCCGCAGACCGTCGTCGAGCACTGCCTGGCCGCCAACCGCATCCGGCAGGAGCGCGACACCCGGCTGACCGTCGTCATGGGCGTCTGCGGGCTGCTCTTCCTGCCCGGCATGCTGCTGTGGCTCGGCGCCTTCCAGCTGCGCCGGTCGCTCGCCACCCTCAAGGCGGGCGGCAACCGCTACGGGGCGCTGGGCGGCGCCGTGCTGGCGGTCGCGATCGCGCTGACCGTGCTGTTCGCGATCAAACCGCCCTTCTCCGGCTTCTGGCAGCAGTACTTCCGGGTGATGATGATCGCCCCGGTCATCGGCTGGTTCTGGGCCAAGCGGATCTGCGAGCGCACCGCGAAGGACCTGCGCGACCGCTGGAAGGGCCTGGTGGGCGGCACCGCGGTCGGCGCCAAGATCCCCGAGGCGGTCCCCCGCAACCCCAACCAGGTCCGCGCGGAGCGCCTGCGGCAGTCGCTGGCGAAGCTGTCGGCCGAGCAGAGCAGCAACGTCGTCTTCTACGCGGGGCCCAAGGGAATACTGGGCATGGGCACCCGCTGGGGCAGCTGGCACATGGCCGAGGAGCTCATCCCCGCGGAGGGCGTCACCGACATCAACCCCTTCCGCAGCTGGGACGTGATCCGCGCGATCCACGACAAGCTGCGCATGCTGGAGCGCGGCCCGCTGCACACCGGCGGCTTCACCAAGCCGTCGATACGGCACTGGGTGGTGGCCCCGATAGGTGAGGGCGCCAAGAAGATCGTCCGCCCCACGGGACCGGAGGTCGACTCCTTCTCCGTCAAGGACTTCGAGATCCAGCGGATCTGCAACACCCAGCAGTTCGGCAAGGGCAACCGCCACTACCTGGGCATCCAGTTCACCCTGTGGGACGGCAACCTCGTCATCACCCTGCTGGTCACCGTCACGGTGCTCGCCCACACCTTGCGGGTCGACGTCACCGCGCACGCGCTCGGCCCGATCAACTCGCTGTTCACCGACGGGCCGCCGGACAAGGAGAAGACGGTCAGCAAGCCGGTCAAGTTCTGGGAGACCAAGACCGTGCAGCTGCCGCTGATCGACTCGGGCGAGGTCGTCAGGCTCGCCGCCCGGGCACCGCTGACCTGGTTCCCGCCGATCCTGGACTACTTCGGCGGCACCCTGACGCTGCCCGAGCCGTTCGGGCTGCGGCACACCTGGGTCGACAAGCCCTGGCAGCACCGCTTCATGGCCGACGACGCGCTGCGCGCGGCGACCCCGGTGCTGCGCGCGGTCCACTCCGCCGCGATCCAGGTGATGACCGAGAACGGTGTGGACACCTCGCACTTCACCAACCGCTCGATGGTGCTCAGCGGCCTCGTCCAGGGCGTGGAGCCGCGGAAGGCGGACGCCTACGACGCGTAGCCCCCCGGGGTTACCGCGGCCAGGCGTCCGCGAGCATCTTGCGGGTGTCGGCGAGGAGTTGCGGGAGCACCTTGGTGTGGCCCACCACCGGCATGAAGTTGACGTCGCCGCCCCAGCGCGGCACCACGTGCTGGTGCAGGTGCGCGGCGATGCCGGCCCCTGCCACGTCGCCCTGGTTCATCCCGATGTTGAAGCCCTGCGCCGCCGACGCCGACCGCAGCGCGGTCATCGCCCGCTTGGTGAACTCGGCCAGTTCCACGGTCTCGGCCGCGTCCAGCTCGGTGTAGTCCGCGACATGGCGGTACGGGACCACCATCAGGTGCCCGCTGTTGTACGGGTAGAGGTTCAGCACCGCGTAGACGTGCTCGCCCCGCCTGATGACCAGGCCGTCCTCGTCGGACTCGGACGGGATCGCGCAGAAGGGGCATCCGTCGCCGGCGCCCGGCCCGGTGGGCTTGTTCTCACCCTGGATGTACGCCATGCGGTGCGGGGTCCACAGCCGCTGGAACGCGTCCGGTACCCCCGCTCCCTGCCCCTGCTGCGGCTCACTCGTCATGCCGATCAGCATAGGACTTCGCCGCACGCACGCGTGTCGCCGGGCCTGCCACCGCCCGCGTACCGCAATCCTGGCCGGATGGACGACGACGGCAGCCGGCTGACCCGCTGGGAGAACCGCAGCGAGGGCCCGCTGTTCCTCCTGTCGCTGATCTTTCTGAGCGCCTACGCGGCACACGTACTGGACCCCGGCCTGCCGCAGGCCGGGCACGACGCGCTGCTGTCCGTGATCGGCGCCACCTGGGCGTGCTTCGCCGTTGACTACGTCGTGCGGCTGCGGCTCAGCGGCGGGCGCTTCGGCCCGCACTACGTCGCCCACCACCTGCTCGAAACGGTCGTGCTGGTGCTGCCGCTGCTGCGCCCGCTGCGGGCGGTCCACATCTACCAGGTGGTGCAGCGCCGCCACGAGCAGCCGCGGCTGAGCCTGTACGGCCGGGTGATCGCGTACGCGGGCATGGCGGCGCTGCTGCTCGGCTTCTCCGGCGCGCTGGCGGTCTACCAGCAGGAGCGGTACGCCCCCGGCGCGACCATCCGCACCTTCGGCGACTCGGTGTGGTGGGCATGCGAGACGCTCACCACGGTCGGCTACGGCGATGTCACCCCGGTCACCGCCGCGGGCAGGTGGATCGCGGCGTTCCTGATGCTGATGGGCCTGGCCCTGCTGGGCGCGGTGACCGGCTCCTTCTCGTCTTGGCTCTACCAGGCCTTCGCCCGCGAGGGAGAACTGCCCCCGGGTCGCTGAGACCCGGGGGCGGCCGTCGCGTCAGACCTGGACCCTGCGCTCCACGACGTCGACCAGCTTGGCCAGTGCCTGGTCACGCGGGATGCCGTTCTCCTGCGAGCCGTCGCGGTAGCGGAAGGAGACCGTGCCGTTGGTCATGTCCTCGTCGCCGACGATGATCATGAACGGCACCTTCAGCTTCTGGTGCGTCCTGATCTTCTTCTGCATCCGGTCCGAGGACGCGTCCACCTCGACCCGCAGCCCCTTGCGCTTGGCCTCGCCGGCGAACTCCTGGAGGTACGGCACGTGCGCGTCGCCGACCGGGATGCCGACCGCCTGAACCGGGGCCAGCCACGCGGGGAAGGCGCCCGCGTAGTGCTCGAGCAGCACCGCGAAGAAGCGCTCGATCGAGCCGAACAGCGCCCGGTGGATCATGACGGGGCGCTGGCGCGAGCCGTCGGGGGCGGTGTACTGGAGGTCGAAGCGCTCGGGCAGGTTGAAGTCCAGCTGCACGGTGGACATCTGCCAGCTGCGGCCGATTGCGTCCTTGGTCTGGACGGAGATCTTCGGGCCGTAGAAGGCGGCGCCGCCCGGGTCGGGCACCAGCGGCAGGCCCTGCTTCTCGGCGACCTTGCGCAGCGTCTCGGTCGCCTCCTCCCACACCTCGTCGGAGCCGACGTACTTCTCCGGGTCCTTGGTGGACAGCTCCAGGTAGAAGTCGGTGAGCCCGTAGTCCCGCAGCAGGTTGAGCACGAAGGTCAGCGTCGAGTCGAGCTCGTCGGCCATCTGCTCCTTGGTGCAGTAGATGTGCGCGTCGTCCTGGGTGAAGCCGCGTGCCCGGGTCAGGCCGTGCACGACGCCGGACTTCTCGTAGCGGTAGACCGTGCCGAACTCGAAGAACCGCAGCGGCAGTTCGCGGTAGGAGCGGCCGCGCGCGTCGAAGACCAGGTTGTGCATCGGGCAGTTCATGGGCTTGAGGTAGTAGTCCGTGCCCTCGTCGAGCTGCATGGGCGGGTACATGCCGTCGGCGTACCAGTCCAGGTGGCCGGAGATCTCGAAGAGCGTGCCCTTGGTGGCGTGCGGGGTGTAGACGAAGTCGTACCCCTCCTCCTCGTGCCTGCGGCGCGAGTAGTCCTCCATGACCCGGCGGACGATGCCGCCCTTGGGGTGGAAGACGGCCAGCCCGGAGCCGATCTGCTCGGGGATGGAGAACAGGTCCAGCTCGGAGCCGAGCTTGCGGTGGTCGCGCTTGGCGGCTTCCTCCAGGAAGTCCAGGTGCGCCTTGAGCTCTTCCTTGGTGGGCCACGCGGTGCCGTAGATCCGCTGCAGCATCGGGTTCTTCTCGCTGCCGCGCCAGTAGGCGGCGGCATTGCGCATCAGCTTGAACGCCGGGATGTTCCGCGTGCTCGGCAGGTGCGGGCCGCGGCACAGGTCCTTCCAGCACAGCTCGCCGGTCTTCGCGTCCAGGTTGTCGTAGATGGTCAGCTCGCCGCCGCCCACCTCGACGTCCGCCCCGTCGTCGCTGGTCGCCGAGGAGCCCTTGAGGCCGATCAGCTCCAGCTTGTACGGCTCGCCGGCCAGTTCCTGGCGGGCCTGCTCGTCGGTGACGACCCGGCGGGAGAAGCGCTGGCCGCGCTTCTGGATCTCCTGCATCTTCTTCTCGATGGCCTTGAGGTCATCGGGGTGGAAGGGCTTGTCGACGTCGAAGTCGTAGTAGAAGCCGTCCCTGACCGGCGGGCCGATGCCCAGCTTGGCGTCGGGGAACAGCTCCTGCACCGCCTGCGCCATGACGTGCGCGGTGGAGTGCCGCAGGATGTTCAGCCCGTCCTCGCTGCTGATCTCGACCGGCTCGACCTCCTCGCCGTCGGCCACGGCGTAGGCCAGGTCCTTCAGCTCGCCGCCGACGCGGGCGGCGATCACCGACCGCTCGCCCTGGAACAGCTCGGCCGCGGTCGTGCCCGTCGTGACCGTCCGCTCTTCCGGTTCGGCGGAATCGCGTTTGATGATCACACGGAGGTCTGACACCGGTCTGCTCCTGACTGAGGTCGTACGGGACGGTGCGGCGAGCGCTCGCCGCACCGCTGAATCGTACCGAGCCGGGAGCTCTCCCCGCGAAGCCCGCCGCCGGGCCTGTGGAAAACCCGTCACGCACTCCGCGGCGGCGGGACCGCGTCCTGCGGCCGGCCGTCCGCAGGACCGGGGGACCCCCAGCTCAGCAGGAGCACGGCGACGTCGTCGAGATGGCGCCCCCCGTCGAGGCGGCGGGTGACGGTGGTCAGGTGGTCGATCAGCGTACGGTCCCACGGCGCGGGCGCCGTCCCGATGACACGGATCAGGCCCTCCGTCCCGAGCCGCTCGGAACCGCTGCCCGCATGGCCCTCGACCAGCCCGTCGGTGTGCAGCAGCAGCGCGCCGGCCGGCGGGAGCTTGATCCTCGTGGTGGTCCAGTCGTCGGCGCCCGGGAGCATGCCGAGGGCTATGCCGGGCTGCGCGTCCACCGGGGTGGCGAGCCCGTTCTCCAGGAGCAGCGGCGTGTCGTGCCCGGCGAGCGTGATGTCGGCCCGGCCGACCGCACGGTCGATGGACAGCGTCGCGACGGTGGCGAACATCGAGGGATAGGTGCGCTCCGCGACCAGGATGCGGTCCATCAGCGCGAGCAGCTCGCCGGCCCGGTGGCCGCCGAGGATCAGCGAGCGCCAGGCGATGCGCAGGCACACCCCGATCGCGGCCTCGTCGGGCCCGTGGCCGCTGACGTCGCCGATGACGGCGTGGACGGTGCCGTCCGCCGTCTCCACGACGTCGAGGAAGTCCCCGCCCAGCAGCGCTCCCTCGCGGCCCGGCAGGTAGCAGGACCTCGGTGCGACGGGCGCGCTCGCGGAGAGCATCGGCACCGGCAGCAGCCCGCGCTCCAGACGCTGGTTCTCCTGCGCGCGCTGCTGGTTGACGCGCAGCTCCGCCGCGGTGCGCTCGGCCTGCTTGCGGTGGACGGCGTAGCGGACCGCCTTGTCCAGCAGCTCACCGGTGACCGAGCCCTTGACGAGGTAGTCCTGCGCGCCCGAGGCGACGGCCTCGGGACCCGCGCTGTCCTCCGCTAGCCCGGTCAGCACGATGACGGCCGCGGTGGGGCTGGCCGACTGGATCCGGCCCACCGCTCCCAGGCCCATGGCGTCGGGCAGGTGCAGGTCGAGCAGGATGCAGTCGGGCGTGCTGCGGCCCGCCTCGGCCATACCGTCGGCGAGGTTCTGCACCCACCGCATGTCGACGTCCAGCGTGGAGTCCGCGAAGTACTCCTCGACCAGCAGCGCGTCGCCCGGGTCGTCCTCGATCAGCAGAATGCGGAATCTGCCGCCGGCCGGCTCGGCTGCCGTACCGGGTTGTGCCTGCGTCACTCCTGGCTCTCCTCGGGCGCAGCGGGGTCCTGACCGGCGGCGGACCCGGGCAAGGTGAAGGTGATGCGCGTACCGGGGGCGTACCCGGTGTCGACCGCGATGGATCCGCCGTGGAACTCGACGATCTTCTTGCAGAGGGCCAGGCCGATCCCGTTGCCGGGATACGTCTCGCGGGTGTGCAGCCGCTGGAAGATCACGAAGACCTGTTCCGCGAACTCCTTGTCGATCCCGATGCCGTTGTCGGCGACCGCGAAGTGCCACATCCCGTCGTCGTGGCGGGCGGCGGTGACCTGGACGCGTGCCGGACGGTCAGGGCTGCGGAACTTGACCGCGTTGGACAGCAGGTTCTGCAGCAGCACCCCGAGCTGCGTGGGGTCGCCGGTCACGGTGGGCAGTTCGTCGTGGCTCAGATCGGTGCCCGACTCCTCGATCGCGATGCTGAGGGCGTCCGCGGTGCGGGTGAACAGCTCCTCCAGGTCCACCGGCGAGGTCTCGGCGTGCAGCCGTCCCACCCGGGAGAAGGACAGCAGGTCCTGGATGAGGGTCTGCATGCGGTTGGCGCCGTCGACGGCGTAGCCGATGTACTGGCCCGCGCGCTCGTCGAGCTGGTCGGCGTAGCGGCGTTCCAGCAGCTGGCAGAAGCTCGCGACCTTGCGGAGCGGCTCCTGCAGGTCGTGCGAGGCCACGTAGGCGAACTGCTCCAGCTCCTCGTTCGACCGGCGCAGATCCCTGGCGCGCTCGTCCAGCTGCTGCCGCACCGCGTCGGAGAAGGCCAGCTCGCGGACCATCCGGCCGCGCATCAGTTCGATGTCGGCGGCGAGCATGCGCAGGTCGGCGGGTCCCGTCGGGATCACCTCGTGGTCGAACGAGCCGCCCGCGACCTTGCGTACGTCGCTCGACAGCTGGTCCAGCGGGCGGGTGACACCGCGGCGCAGGCCGGCGAACACCGCCGCGGTCAGGCCCAGGATCAGCGCCGCGATGAGCAGCAGGGTCCGGTCGCGGATCCGCCCGGCGTCGCGCAGCTGGGCGCGGGAGCGGTCGCGGTGCTGGGCGAGCGTCTGCTGGAGGCCGGCCGTCGCGGCGCGCACCTTGTCGAAGGCGCGCTTGCCCTCGTCGGCGCGTTCCACGGCCAGCGCGACCGGCCCGCCGGGCGGGGCCGCGACCACGGGCAGGGCGATGAGCTGCTGCCAGGCCGCCGCCTGCCGGGTGACCTCGTCGAGGTCCGCGCCGGCCGCCGGGTCGTCCGCCACCAGCGTGCGCAGCCTGGCGGTGTACGTCCGCTGGTCGTCGACGCCGGTGCGGTACGGGTCGAGGAAGGACTCCTGCCCGGTCAGGCCGTAGCCGCGGACACCGGTCTCCTGGTCGGTCAGCGCGCTCTCCAGCCGCACCGCGGAGACCAGTGCCGGGGTGTCCACCTCGATCACCGTGCGGTCCAGAGCGGACGCGCGGTGCAGCGCCAAGCCGCCCGCGATCCCCAGCGCCAGCAGGACCGTCAGCGCCATCGCGACGCCGACCGAGAGCCAGCGCCGCGTCGTCCACCGCCATCTGCTCCCGGTCCCTGCCCGCGGTCGCTCGCGGGCTTCGGGAGCCGCCTCGCGCGCGTCGGTCGCCGCCGTCACCCTTACCTCCTGCACATCGCATGCCACGTCGCTGGAGGGACCCGGCGACGACCCGCAGTGGTCGGCGGCGACATCGTATCCACAGGACAACTCCGGTTGTCAGGCGATCAGGCGGCTGCCTATAGTCCAGTGGTGCACGGCACGTCGTCCGTTGTCCCTCCCCGCCACAACGAGCTCGTCTCACTTGCCGAGCAGGCGGTGGAGGAACTCGCGGGCCGGCTTGCCGCGGAGGCGCTGCGCGGCCGGGAGGGCCCGGCGCGGGACGGGGACGCCGGCGAAGCGCTGGCCCGGCTCCAGGCGCTCTCCTACATCCTGAACGCGGCCCGGAACCGTGCCGCACAGGCCGCGTCGGCCGCCGCACTCGGCGGCGCCGGCTACCCCGACCTCGGACGCGCATGGGGCATCACCCGCCAGGGCGCCCGCCGCCGCTGGCCGGGGCTGGTCTTCGCCACACCGCCGCAGCCCCGTCCGATCACCGACCGGAACACCAGGAGCACCGCTGTGAATGCCCTTGTCCCCCAACGCGCTTATCACGTGCTCCTCGTCGAGGACGACCCTGCCGACGCCCTGCTGATCGAGGAGGCCCTCAGCGAGGGCGGCGTCGCCCGCGCCATCGGGCGGGCCGACGACGGCATCGAGGCGCTGGAGTATCTGCGCGACCCCGAGCGGCCGCGGCCCGATCTCATCGTGCTCGACCTCAACATGCCGCGGATGAACGGCCGGGAGCTGCTCGCGGTGCTCAAGGAGGACGCCGACCTGTGCACGATCCCGGTCGTGGTCCTCACCACCTCGGCCACCCCGGACGACGTGAGCGCGGCCTACCAGCGGCACGCCAACGCCTACGTGACCAAGCCGGTCAACCTCGACGACTTCCTGCAGTCGGTGCGCAGCATCGACCAGTTCTTCCTGGAGACGGCGACCATCCCCGTCCAGGAGTGACGCACGCCCGCACCGGAGCATGCAGAAGGGGCCGCCCCGAGGGGCGGCCCCTTTGCTGCCTCCAGGCGGCAACCGCCTGTGGTGGTGGGCGATACTGGGATCGAACCAGTGACCCCTTCGGTGTGAACGAAGTGCTCTCCCGCTGAGCTAATCGCCCGGGACGAGTGGAACCCTACAGGCGAACGCGCCCGGCGTTCAAACGACATCGCCGCGCTCGGCGGCGGCGAGCCGGGCCAGCAGGCCGGTGCGGCCGCTGCGCATCATCAGGGCGTGGTTGGCGACGAAGAAGAGCCGGCCGGGGACGGCAAGGCGCCGCATCAGCGGCTTGCGCACGACCACGTCCTGCTCGAACAGCAGCCGGGTGCCGGGGCCGTCGGGGGTGACCGTCCAGCGGACCCAGCCCTCCAGGTCACCGGCCAGAGCGACTTGGAGGATCCGGCGCTCGGGGTCCTGGCGGGTGGAGCGGGCGGTGACCACCAGGTCGTAGGGCAGGACGGAGCGGAAGCGGAGCACTCCTGTGGTGTCGCCGGTCTGCCGGACCTCGCGGATCTGCGGCCACCACCGGGGGTAGAAGTCGGGGCGCTCCAGGACCCGGTAGACGGCGTCGGGCGGTGAGTCCAGCCGCCAGGTGCTGCGGAATCGGTAGTGACTCCAGTCCATACGGCCCAGTGTGCGCGGAGGCGCCGGGCGTATGTCGGGAAACGCCGAGGGTCCCGGAAACCGTCTGAACGGTTTCCGGGACCCTCGGTCCGGGTGGGCGATACTGGGATCGAACCAGTGACCCCTTCGGTGTGAACGAAGTGCTCTCCCGCTGAGCTAATCGCCCCGGCGTGCGCACTACTTTACCGCACCCGAGCAGGCCTTCGGACCAACCCGCGACCCCGCGGGATCAGCCCGCCCGCCACGGCACGGTGAAGCCGAAGCTGCACACGTACCAGACCGCGAGGCCGATCAGGGCGGCCACGACCAGCGTGCCGATCACCAGGTTGCGCCGCCTGACCCGGGGGTCGGCGGCGGCCCTGGCGGCCTCGGTGACCTTGCGGCGGGTCCAGCGCAGCACCTTCTGCGCCCAGACGAACTCGGTGCCCCAGATCGCCATGCCGCCGAAGATGATCAGCCAGCCGGGTCCCGGCAGCGGCAGCAGGATCACGCCGCCGCCGATCACAGCGAGGCCGACCAGGAAGATTCCGGCACGCCACACCGCGTGCAGCGGTCGTGATCGCTGCACGAAGGCGGGGGCTCGCGAACCGAGCCGTGAATCGCTGGCCACGGCTCTGTCCGTCTCGTCACTCTCCGCGGTCATATATGCCAACGTACCGGACGGCACCACGATCACTGAAATGGTCGTTCCGCCCTTCTCGTGACTAGCCCGTACGAGGTACGGGAAGCCTCACAAACTTCTCAGAGGGGTTTACAACGTCCTTGCAGGTGGCATGTCGATTTCGCCGACGTGCGAATCCCCGAGCGCACACTGAGCGAAAGGCCCTGGCGCTTATGAACACCACGGTCAGCTGCGAGCTGCACCTGCGCCTCGTTGTGTCGAGCGAATCCTCACTGCCTGTACCCGCGGGCTTGCGGTACGACACGGCCGATCCGTATGCCGTGCACGCCACCTTCCACACCGGAGCCGAAGAGACGGTCGAATGGGTGTTCGCCCGCGACCTGCTCGCCGAGGGTCTGCACCGGCCCACCGGCACCGGAGACGTCAGAGTCTGGCCATCCCGCAGCCACGGTCAGGGCGTCGTGTGCATCGCCCTCAGCTCCCCCGAGGGCGAAGCCCTGCTCGAAGCCCCGGCGCGTGCCCTGGAGTCCTTCCTGAAGCGGACGGACGCCGCGGTGCCGCCGGGTACCGAGCATCGCCATTTCGACCTCGACACCGAGCTCTCCCACATCCTCGCGGAGAGCTGAGACCGGTCACCGACCGTCCGCGGCCGTCCTACTCGGGGGGACAGCCCGGACACCCAAGGCGGCACAGGGCAGTGCCCGGCCGCCTGACACCGCAGGAACGAGAGCCGCCGCCGTGGGACCCGCACCCCCACGGCGGCGGCTCTCGCGCGCTAGAGTCACGGGACGCAGCCGCTCGACGACGCCGGCAGGGAGCGTTCCGTGCTGATCAACCATGACACCAGGTGCGCGCTCGACAGTGTGGTCGACCTGATCAACACCGCGCCCGCGATCGCGGGCCGCGAGTCGCTGGCCGAGGTGGCCGACCTGCGCGCCTTCGTGGAGCGCAACAAGGTCAGCGAGATCGGCCGGCTCGACCGGCTCGACATCAGCGCGGTCCACGCGGTGCGCACCCGCTTCACCGAGGTCTTCGCCACCACCGACGACGCGACCGCGTCCACCATGCTCAACGCGATGATCGCCGAGGCGGGCACCACACCCCGGCTCACCGACCACGACGGCTACGACTGGCACGTGCACTACTTCGCGCCGGGCGCTTCGCTGTCCGACCACCTGGCCGCGGACTGCGGGATGGCGCTGGCCTTCCTGATCGTGGCCGGCGAGCGGGAGCGGCTGCGGCGCTGCGACGCGCCGGACTGCCGGCACGCGTTCGTGGACCTGTCCCGCAACCGTTCCCGCCGCTACTGCGACAGCCGCACCTGCGGGAACCGGCTGCACGTGGCCGCCTACCGGGCCAGGCGCCGCGAGGCCGGCGAGGCGGGCACCGACGAGGCCGCTGCCGCGTCCTGAGGGCGCCCGGACCTGCCGCGGGCCGTCAGAGGAACAGCAGGTCGTACGCCGCGCCCAGGCCCAGCAGGCCGCCGATCACCAGCAGGAAGAGCATCAGCGGGGGCTGGGAGAGGGCGTAGAGGCAGCCCTGCGGCTCGTGCGCGGGCGCGGAGCCCGCAGCCGGGGGCCGCAGGCTCTGGAGGGGCTCCAGGGGCTCCAGGGGCACTGCGGCGCCGGAGGCGCGGGGGGCGGGGCGAGAAGCGGTTCGGGGAGCGGTTCGGGGAGCAGGGATGACATCGGAGGCGGTCGGTCCGGCACGGTCCGGCCGCGCAGCGGCGACGCAGTCGCCGGTGGTGGGCAGCACACGATGATCTTTGCGCAGCGCGGGGGCGCTCGTGGCCCAACACGCGGACTCCCAGGGGATCTTCCAGCATGCGGGCAGAAGCCGTCCGGTCGGTGGACAGCCGTGCCGGCCGCCGCGTCAGATGCCGCGGCGCTTGAGGATCTCCTCGACGTCCGCGAAGTCGGACAGGCCGCTGTCCGAGCCGCCCCTGCGCCCGGCCGCTGCCGGGCGGCCGGGCGGTATCGCCGGGGTGGACGCGCCGGGCACCGCGGCCGGTGCGCGGTCCTGGCCCTCCGGCAGCCGGGCCGAGATCAGCCGGGTGATGCCGTAGAGCATGGCGGCGACGGCGAGGACGCCGAAGCCCATCCACACGGTCGGCTTGAGGACCAGGTCGGCGGCCCAGTGGCCGGTGGCGGTGCCGACCTTGCGGCCCAGCGTGACCAGGCCGGCCATCGCCAGCCCGACCGGCACCAGGGACGCCGCGGCGATCCTGGTGGCCGCCAGGAAGCGCCGCCGGTAGGCGGTCAGCATCGCGATGGCCAGGCCGCCCGCGGACAGCGCGGCACATAGCGTCGTGGTCAGCATCCTGCGGCTCCCGTCGGTCGATCCTTCCATCGTGCCCCCGGGCGGGCGGGTAGGGCCACGGTGCAGGCCGAGGTTCAGGGGGATCTCCGGGGTGCCTCCTCCCCGAGTGGGAGACTGGCCGCATGGATCTTCCCCCTCCCCCGGCCGGCCGCCGCGCCGTCCTCGACGTCTGGTGCGAGCTGCAGTGCCCCGACTGCCGCACCGCCCTCGGCGACCTGCGGGCGCTGCGCGAGCGGTACGGCGACGCCCTCGACATCCAGCTGCGGCACTTCCCGCTGCCCAAGCACGCACATGCCGTCGCGGCGGCGCAGGCCTACGAGGAGGCGTACGCGCAGGGCCGCGGCTGGGAGTACGCCGAGGCCGTACTCGCCCGCGCGGAGGACCTGGGCACCGCCGGTGAACCGCTGCTCGTGGAGATCGCCGGCGAACTCGGCCTCGACGCCGAGGAGTTCGACACCGCGCTGATCGACGGGCGGCACCTGCTGGTCGTCGACGCGGACCTTGCCGAGGGCAAGGCGATCGGCGTGACCGGCACCCCCACGTACGTCATCGCCGGCGAACGCCTGGACGGCGGCAAGTCCCAGGACGGCCTGCGCGCCCGCATCGAGTCCCTGGCGGACGGCCTCCTCGCGTAGGCGATCGCTCTTCGCGGTGGCGGGACGTCTGTCCCGGTGCGGCGCCCGGTGCTCGGTTTCCCCCTGAGAGCTTGCCCTCCGCGGAGGGGGTGAGCTCTTCCGGGAGCGCGGGCAACCCGCCGCAGGGGAAACGCGACCGGCCACCGCAGGGGGCACCCACCCCCTCGGTGACAGCGCGCCGCTAGGCGAGTGGCTTCCAGAGCTGGCGCAGCTGCACGCGGTAGCCCAGGGAGGTGTAGAGGCGGATCGCCACCTCGTTGGCGGTGAAGACGTTCAGGCCGACCGCGGTGGTGCCCGCCATGCGGCACGCGGCCTCGGCGGCCAGCATCAGCGTGCGGCCGTGACCGCGTCCGCGGTGGGCCGGGGGGACCTCGACCGCCTGGACCCACCCGGGGCCGGGGGCCGTGTGCAGCCAGAGCCGACCGACGGTGGCGCCCTCGTGGTCGAGGGCGAGCAGGGCGGCGCCGGGCGCCGGGCCGCCGCCGGGCAGGGCCTCGGCGTAGGAGGCCGCGGCATGGGCCTCCGCGTGGTCCGCGGGCACCCCGGCGGCGGTGAGGGCGGCCACGAAGCCGTTCCGCTGCCGCGCCAGCCAGTCCTGGCGGTCCTGCGCGGTCAGCTCCCGCAGCACGCTGCCGGGCGGCAGTTGGTGGCGCCCCGCGCCCGGCGCGAGGTCCTTGTGCAGCGTGCGGTTGGTCTCGGTGTAGCCGAGCGCGGTGGCCAGCCGCAGCGCGTACTCGGCCTCGTCGGGCACCGAGACCAGCACCCGGGTGCAGCCCCACTGCCGCAGCACTTCCTCGGCGGCGAGCGCCGCGACCGTGCCGCGGCCGCGCCGCCGGTCCTGCTCGTCGACGGCGAGCGCGTCGATCCGGCCGGGGCCGCCGTGCGGCTCGGCGGCGATCCGTACGCTGCCGACCGGCCGCCCGTTGACGCAGACGGTGTAGTCCCGCGACCGGGCACCGTCCTGCCGGCGCCGCTCGGGTCCTGCCGGTCTCAGGGTCGTCGTCATGCGTCGCGCTCCCGTCCCCCCACCCGCGGTTCCCCAGCGCGGGGTGCGGTCGAGTGTACGGTCCCGCGGGCGTACCGCCAGGGGGCGCCGGCGGTACGCGGCGGGGAGGGCCTACGGGTTGGGGTGGTCCGCGGAGCGCTCGGCGAAGACCTCCATGGCCTTGGCGGTCACCGGGCCTGGTGCGCCCGGCAGTTCGCGGGCGTCGACGCGGTGGACGGGCTGCACGTCGCGCAGCGAGGAGGTGATGAAGACCTCCTCCGCCTCGGCCAGCGCCTCGTAGGGCAGGTCCTCCTCCTCCGCGCCGGCCCAGTCGACGACCAGTTCGCGGGTGATGCCGGCCAGGCAGCCGGACGACAGCGGCGGGGTGAGCAGCCGGCCGTCGAGGACGACGAAGACGTTCGAGCCGGTGCCCTCGCACAGCCGGCCTGTGGTGTTGGCGAAGACCGCCTCGGTGGCGTCCTGTTCGCGGGCGCGGGCCAGCGCCACGACGTTCTCGCCGTACGAGGTGGTCTTCAGGCCGGTGAGCGCGCCGCGCTCGTTGCGGGTCCACGGCACGGTGACGATCGCGGTCGGGCCGGGGTTCGGGGTGGCCGCGCTCATGGCGACCACCAGCGTGGCACCGGCGTCGCCGCGGTCGGAGCCGAGCGGGGAGACGCCGCCGGTGTAGGTGATCCTGAGCCGGCCGTGCGGCATCGGGTTGGCGTCGAGCACCGCCTGGCAGGCCCGGGCCACCTCGTCCCGGTCGGGCTCGGGCAGGCCGAGGCCGCGGGCGGAGCGCGCCAGCCGCCTGAGGTGCCGGGTGAGGGCGAACGCGCGCCCCTGCGTGGTCTTGAGCGTCTCGAAGACGCCGTCCCCGACGGTCAGCCCATGGTCCAGTACCGACACCGTGGCGTCCGCGGTCTCCCGCAGTCCGCCGTCCACCCAGATCTTCACCGAAGTGTCCTTCCCCTTGCCTCGTGTACCTCCGACGCTACCGCCAGCAGCCGCTCGGCCTTGAGTTCCGTCTCCGCCCATTCACCCGCCGGGTCGGAACCCCAGGTGATGCCGGCGCCGGTGCCGAACCGCAGTTCGGGGCGTCCCGCGGTGCCGCGGTCGATCCAGAAGGTGCGGATGCCGACGGCGAGCCCGGCGGTGCCGCGGTCGGCGTCGACCCAGCCGACCGCGCCGCAGTAGGGGCCGCGGGCAGCGGTCTCCAGCTCGCCGATGATCCGCAGCGCGCTGGACTTCGGTGCGCCGGTGACCGATCCCGGCGGGAACGCGGCGGCGAGCAGCTCAGGCCAGCCGGCGCCGGGGCGCAGCTCACCGCGGACGGTGGAGACCAGGTGGACCAGGCCGGGGTGCGGTTCGACGGCGCACAGCGCGGGCACGGTGACCGAGCCGGTGGTGCAGACCTGGCCGAGGTCGTTGCGCACCAGGTCGACGATCATGACGTTCTCCGCGTCGTCCTTGGGCAGGAAGGCGTCGGCGGTGCGTGCGGTGCCCTTGATCGGGCGGGACTCGACGGTGCGGCCGTGCCGGCTGAGGAAGAGCTCGGGCGAGGCGGTGGCGATCTCGACGCCGTGCGCGGGCAGCCGGATCGTACCGGCGTAGGGCGCGGGGTTGCCGAGCGCGAGGACCGCGCCGAGCGCGTCGATGTCGGGACCGGGGCCGGAGCCTGGGGCGGCCGGCAGCGGCGCGGTGAGCACCCGGCAGAGGTTGACCTGGTAGACGTCGCCCGCGGCGATGCGCTGCCTGATCGTGCGGACGCCGGCCTCGTACGCCTGCCGGTCCATGGAGCTGGTCCAGGAGGCCGGGTCGGGTCCGCGCCATCCGGCGGCGCTCGCGCCGAGGGCGGCGGGCTCGCGCGGGCCGCGGCGTACGTCGCCGAAGCGGGCGCAGACCGTACGGCCCTCGAAGTCCACCGCGACCGCCCAGAAGCCCGCGGAGTCCAGAGCGGCCGGGTCCGCGGTGACATCGCGCAGGTCGGAGGCGACAAGACCGCCGAAACGGGCCATGGGGGCGAGATCGCGCACGGTGTTTCCCTGGGGGACTGGAGCGGGGCGGGGCCGAGTCTAGGCGGGGCAGGTCACGGGGGGTGAGGCGGTGCCCGGCACGTCAACTGCTCGTCATTGGCCCGGCACGCTGCGGAAACCGGTTTTTGAGCTGGCCGGGGAATCCGCTAGAGTTCAACCCGTCGCCCCGGGAGTTTGATTCGGGGGGCGTGCGGACGTGGCTCAGTTGGTAGAGCATCACCTTGCCAAGGTGAGGGTCGCGAGTTCGAATCTCGTCGTCCGCTCGACGTGGGGGATCATCCTCCCCTGCTGTGTTGGTGGAGTGGCCGAGAGGCGAGGCAACGGCCTGCAAAGCCGTCTACACGGGTTCAAATCCCGTCTCCACCTCCAAGGACGATTAGCTCAGCGGGAGAGCGCTTCCCTGACACGGAAGAGGTCACTGGTTCAATCCCAGTATCGTCCACTGGACCCCACAGGGTCCGAGTCCACAACAGGACGCCCGCGCGATTAGCTCAGCGGGAGAGCGCTTCCCTGACACGGAAGAGGTCACTGGTTCAATCCCAGTATCGCGCACGCACCACCGGCGCACAGCGCCGCCCGAGGACGATTAGCTCAGCGGGAGAGCGCTTCCCTGACACGGAAGAGGTCACTGGTTCAATCCCAGTATCGTCCACGCACCCGAGGGCCGGAAGCTTCTGCTTCCGGCCCTCCGTCGTCGTCAGGACGAGAAGAGCATGTGCCCGAAGCTGTGGCCGTGGTGCTTCTTGTGGCCGTGCCCGTGCCCGTACTGCGGGGCGCCCCAGGCCGGGGCGGGCGGCTGTGGGTAGCCGGGCTGGACGTGCGGCGCGGGGTAGGCCTGCGGCGGCGGGGCCGGCTGGTTCCACTGGCCTTCGAGCTGGGTCAGCGCCTCCAGCTCGCCGTAGTCGAGGAAGATGCCGCGGCAGTTGCCGCACTGCTCGATCTGGACGCCACTGCGGTTGTACGTCTGCATGTGGCCGTGACACTTGGGGCAGACCATGGTCGCCTCATCTCCTCGCGTTGGCAGATGAGTTCACTCTAGTTGGGCGATACGGGCGCAGGTGGCGACGAGTTCGGTCTCGGCCTCGTCCAGGTCACGGCCGTCCCTGGCCGCCTTCGCCACCCCGATCGCGGCGGTCTGCACGGCCAGCGCACGGGCGGGGACGTCGAGTTGTGCCCACGGGTCGCCGCTCTCCGGGACCGCGGGGCCGCCGGCGGCGCGGTAGGCCGCCAGGAAGAGCGCCCAGGCCTCCGGGGCGAGCAGTCCCGCCGCGAACCACATGGCCGGTCGCGCCAGGTCCCAGGCGGCCGGCCCGGTGCCGAGATCGTCCACGTCGATCAGCAGCCAGTCGCCGTCCGGCACGGGGTGCCGGACCAGCTGGCCCAGGTGCAGGTCTCCGTGGCAGAGCGCGGCGGGGGCCGGCCCCGGGTACGGGGCCTCGTCCCTGGCCCAGGCGGGCAGCCGGCGCCAGGCCCTGCGGACGGTACGGGCCTCGGCCGAGTCGGCGATGCCGCGCAGCCGGGCGACGGCGAGCGCGGCCTTGGCGGGGCCGCGCATCGGCGGCAGCGGACCGGGCAGCGCGGCCTCGGGCACGCTGTGCAGCCGGGCCAGCAGGACGGCCGCCTCGGCCCAGGGCGCGGCAGCCGGGTCGTGCCGGTCGACCGGGACGCCGTAGGGCCATGCGGTGACGGGGCGGCCGCGCACCGCACCGCCGCCGGAGCCGGCCGCGCCCTCCCGGCCGGCCTCGGCGGAAGGGCCTGCCGGTGGCAGCGGCGCCAGCAGGACGCCGCGCAGCAGCGGGTGGCCGGCCACCGCGATCCGTACGGCGAGCGCGGCGGCGTCCGTACCGGGTGCGTGGGCCTTGGCGACGACGGCGCCGACCCGGACGACGGTGCCGTCGGGCCGGTCGGCCAGGACGGTGGTGGCGGCGGGGACGGTGGGCGCCGCTGGGTCGGCCGCCCGCTCGGGCCGCTCGCCCCGCAGGCC
>NZ_CAJSLV010000055.1 GCF_907177275.1 Actinacidiphila cocklensis | reverse complement strand
GCCGTGCTCCGGGTGCCGGCCGGGCAGCGGGCCGCGGCGGCGCCCGCCCTGCCGTGACCCGCGCGGGCCGCTGACACGGCGGCCGCGGCGCGTCCCCTACCGTAGGGAGCCGCCCGGAGTCGGCCCGGGCGGGCGAGGCGAAGGGGAGCGGTGATGTCCACGTCGTCGGCTGCGTACGGCCCGCAGGGGCCGCCCGGGCGCGGTCCCGATCCACGGGCGGCCAGGAGCAGGGCAGCGGCCCTCACCGCCGCGCAGGAGCTGCTGGTGGAGCAAGGGTGGGCGGCGGTGACGCATGTCGCGGTCGCCGCCCGCAGCGGGGTCGGGCGCACCACGCTGTACCGGCACTGGCCGGACACCTCCGGCATGCTCAGGGACGCGATCGTGCAGCGGATACAGGCCGCGCACATCACCCCCAGCGGCGATCTGCGCGCGGACCTGGTGGGCGAGCTGGACGCGCTGCGCAGGCTGCTGCACGACCCGGTCAGCGAGCACGGGATGCGGGCGGTGATCGAGAGGGCCGGCGCGGACCCGGAGTTCGCCGCGCTGAAGCAGGAGCTGTACGCGGCCGGCTCGCGGGTGCAGCGGGAGATCCTGGAGCGGGCGCGGGCGGCGGGCGAGCTGCCGTCCGGCCTGGATGTGGACCTGGCGATCGACCGGCTGGCCGGGCCGCTGGTCTACCGGCGGCTGCTGGCCGGCGGCGCGTTCGGCACCGACGTGGTCCGCGCGGTGGTCGACGGCTTCCTGGCCGCCGAGTCGCCGCGCCCCTGACCGCCCGGCCGCCGGACCGGCGGCCGGGCGGGCGCACCGGGGGTCAGGGCAGGGTCGCGACGAGGGCCGCGTAGGACAGCCCCGAGCCGTAGCCGAGCAGCAGGGCGGTGTCGCCGGTGGCGGCCTGCCCCGAGGCGAGCAGCGACTCCATCGCGAGCGGGATGGAGGCACCCGAGGTGTTGCCGGTGGTGACGATGTCCTTGGCGACCGCGACCCGGGCCGGCAGGCCCATGGACCGGGTCATCGAGTCGATGATCCGCTCGTTGGCCTGGTGCGGGACGAAGGCGTCGAGGTCGTCCGCGGTGATGCCGGCCGCCTCCAGCGCCTGGACGGCGACCTTGGACATCTCGTAGACCGCCCAGCGGAAGACCCGCTGCCCGTCCTGCCGCAGCGCGGGGAAGGGCTGGCCCGGGGCGTCCCGCAGCGCGTCCCACGGCACGCTCTGGGTGATGGCGTCGGCCTGGGAGCCGTCGGCGCCCCACACGACGGGGCCGATCCCGGGGGTCTCGGACGGGCCGACGACGACCGCGCCGGCGCCGTCACCGAAGATGAACGCGGTGGAGCGGTCGGTCAGGTCGAGGATGTCGGTCATCCGCTCGACGCCGACGACCAGCACGTGGCCGCCGCGGGCGCGCACCGCGTCGGAGGCCAGCGCGATGCCGTGCACGAAGCCCGCGCAGCCGGCCGAGATGTCGAAGCCCGCCGCACCGGTGGCGCCGATGCGGTGGCCGATCTCGGTGGCGATCGCGGGGGTCTGCTTGAGGTGCGTGAAGGTCGCGGCGATCACGCAGGTGATGGCGTCGGGGGTGAGCCCGGCCGCCGCGATCGCCTTGCTCGCGGCCTGTTCCGCCATGACGCCCAGGGTCTCGTCGGGTCCCGCCCAGCGGCGGGTGACGATGCCGGTTCTCGACCGGATCCACTCGTCGGTGGAGTCGATGTGCCGGCAGACCTCGGCGTTGTCGACGACCCGGCGGGGGCGGTATGCACCGACCCCGAGGATCCGGGTGTACCGCGCGCCTGCGGACACGGCGATCTCAGCTTTCATGGGAGCCTTTCAGGCCTTCGGCCGGGACGGGACCGGACCACGGTACCGGGGCATGATCTCTCCGATCCGCAGCGGATGCTGCCGGTTGCCGGGCTGCTGCCGGGACGGCGTCCGACCGGGCACCCATTGTATGGCGAGCGTATGTTCCGCGGGTGTTCGACCGGTCACCGGCGCGCGGCGGCGCAACGGTCCGGCAGGACGGCCGGTTCGGGTCTGCGCGGGCCGCCCCCGACGTCCCGGGCATTGCCAACGCGCGCCTGCGGGCCTCACGTTGGTGCCGTCATGGTCGGGTTCCGGGCGGCCCCCCCACGCCCGGGTCAGGGAAAGGACTCGATGTGCCCCGCAGACTCTCCGCCCTCGTGACGGCCGCCGCCGCCGTCGCCACCGCCGCCGCGGTGTCGGCCGGCGGCCCCGCCGCGGCAGCCGCTCCCCCCACCACCGGTGCGCCCTGCTCGAGCGCCACCACCGTCATCAGGATCGACGGGCTCGCCTTCGACCCGCCGTCCGTGCCCGCCGGCGGGACCTCGACGGCCACCCTCACCGCGACCAACTGCACCGGTGTCGACCGGACGGTCAGCGAGACGTGGGCCGGCCGGTTCCTGTCCGGCAGTTCCACCGGCTACCCGGCCGGCTGCCCGGTGATCGACCCGCTGCCCCGGTCCGTCACCTTCGCCCCGCATGAGCAGGTCGCGACGTCGACGGGCTACCTTGTCTTCCCCGGCTGCACGGCGGACCGGCTGCGGCTGACCGTCACGGTGAGCCAGGGCGGGGTCCCGCTGGCAAGCAGGACGGCCGATCTGCTCATCGGGTGACCTGCCACGCACAGTGGCCGCTGTACGCCCTTCACGGGGCGTACAGCGGCCACTGTGCGTGGTGCTGCGCGATGCCAACCGAAGCGAACATGTTTCAACACCGACTGGACATCACGGTCCGGCAACGCATCAGGATCAGGGCGTTGACGGCCCCCTGCATGTGGCGTAGAACTGCTCTGCAGTTGCGATGGCGTTTCATCTTGGTGACTTCTGTTGGAAACGGCTCGGCGCTAGTAGTCCGGTCAGAGCCTCCGCTCCGTCAGCATTTCGCCTTCAGCTCTCCCCACAAGTCCCCTATAAGCGCCCACACACACATGGAGGCACCATGTCGGACGTCGAGACGTCGGGAACCGGTACGGGCAGCAGCCCGTCCCCGTCGCGGAGGAATCTGCTCAGGGGCGCGGCCGGTGCCGCAGGGCTCGCGGCAGTTTCCGGCGGCCTGCTGACGGCGTGCAGCTCGGACTCCTCTGACGACAAGTCCAGCAGCTCGAAGAGCCCCGCCTCGGTGGCCGGCAGCACCGTCACCTTCGGGTCGAACTACTCCGACCCGGCGGCCAAGACCGCGTTCGCCGCACTCACCTCCGCGGCGACCGCGTCGTCCAAGGTGAAGGTGACCGTCAACACGGTCGACCACAACACCTTCCAGGACAACATCACCAGCTACCTGCAGGGCACCCCGGACGACCTGTTCACCTGGTTCGCCGGCTACCGCATGCAGTACTTCGCCGCGCAGGGCCTGGCCGAGCCGCTCGACGACGTCTGGGAGAAGATCGGCGGCAACTTCGGGCCTGCCGCCAAGCAGCTGTCCACCGGCCTTGACGGCCACCAGTACCTGGTGCCGCTCTACAACTACCCGTGGGTGGTCTTCTACAACAAGAGCGAGTTCGCCAAGCACAACTACACCGTCCCGACCACGTGGGACGAGTACATCGCGCTGGCCAAGCAGATGAAGACCGACAAGCTGATCCCGATCGCGTTCGCCGACAAGGACGGCTGGCCGGCGCTGGGGACCTTCGACATCCTCAACCTGCGGATCAACGGGTACGACTACCACACGCAGCTGATGACCCACAAGATCCCGTGGACCGACGCGGGCGTGGCCACGGTCTTCCAGCACTGGGCCGAGCTGATGCCGTACATGCAGTCCGGCGCCAACGGCCGCATCTGGCAGGACGCCGCCAAGACCCTGGAGGCCAAGCAGGCCGGCATGATGTTCCAGGGCACCAACCAGGTCGCCGCGCAGTACGTGACGGACAAGGCGAACCTGGCGGACCTGGACTTCTTCGTCTTCCCCGAGATCAACCCCAAGTGGGGCCAGGACTACATGGACGCGCCCACCGACGGGTTCATGCTGAGCAAGAAGGCCAAGAACAAGGACGCGGCCAAGGCGGTCCTGGAGTACATCGGCACCGGCCCGGCCGAGGCCGGGTACCTCAAGACCGACCAGTGGGACGTCGGCCTGGCCAACGGCGTGCAGGTGCCGACGTACAACGAGATCCAGAAGAAGTCGGTCACCGAGATCGGCAAGTGCAAGGCGGTCGCGCAGTTCATGGACCGTGACGCCGACCCGGCCATGGCCAAGGCGATGATCTCGATCATCCAGAAGTTCATCGACGACCCGAGCTCCGGCAACATCGCCTCGCTGCAGAAGAGCGCGGAGCAGCAGGCGAAGGCGATCTATACCTCATGAGTTCGACGTCCCACGTGGACACCGCGGCAGCGGCGCAGGACGGGGCTCCGGCCCCGGCCTCGCGCCGCCGCCGCGGTGTGCGCAGGCTCAGCCTCCGCGACCGCATAGCGGTCGCCCTGCTGCTGGGCATACCGCTGCTGCTCGACCTGGCCTTCGTGTGGTTCCCGGCGATCGGGACCGCGCTGCTGTCGTTCACCAAGTGGAACGGCGTCGGCAGCCTGCACACCGAGACCTGCAAGCCCAACGTCCCATCGATCCTGAACAACGGCTGCTGGTACGGGGTGCAGAACTACCACCAGGCAGCCACGATCTACCCCGAGTTCTGGCCCGCGGTCCGCCACAACCTCATCTGGCTGGCCGTGTTCGTCCTGATCGCCACCCCGCTGGGCATGCTCTTCGCGGTGCTGATCGACCGCGGTATCCGCGGCAGCCGTATGTACCAGAGCATCCTGTTCCTGCCGGTCATGCTCTCGCTGGCGCTGGTCGGGATCATCTGGGAGTTCATGTACTCGCAGAACTACGGCCTGATCAACACCGTCATCGGGCGGACCAGCGACAGCAACGCCATCGACTGGCTGGGCAATCCCCATCTGAACCTGTGGTCGGTGCTGGTCGAGGCGACCTGGCGGCAGTCCGGCTACGTGATGGTGCTGTACCTGGCCGGCCTCAAGGCGGTCGACCCGACGCTGCGCGAGGCGGCGCTGATGGACGGCGCCAACGCCTGGCAGACGTTCTGGCGGGTGATCTTCCCCGTGATGAAGCCGATCAACATCGTCGTCATGGTGGTCACCGTCATCGAGTCGCTGCGCGCCTTCGACCTGGTCTACATCACCAACAAGGGCATCAACGGCCTGGAACTGCTGTCGGTGCTGGTCACCTCGAACATCGTCGGTGAGACCCAGCGGGTCGGCTTCGGCTCCGCGCTCGGCGTGGTGCTGCTCATCATCTCTCTGGTGCCGATCTCGGTGTTCCTCTACCAGACGTTCCGCCGGGAGGAAGCGTCATGACGACCGAAGCCCTCACCGCGCCGGGGAAGGCGGCGACGCCGTCCGCCCCCGGCCGCAAGAGGACCCGGCCGTGGGGGCAGGTCGCCTCCCAGGCCTTCCTGATCACCGCGTCCGTGCTCTGGCTGCTGCCGATCGCGTTCGCGCTGTACGTGGCGGTCCGGCCGTACAGCGACACCCGGAAGTACGGCTACGTCTCGCTGCCGCACCACCTGACGCTGAAGAACTTCAGCGACGCGTGGACGCAGTCGGACATGCTGCACTTCTTCTGGAACTCGGTCCTCATCACGGTGCCCGCGGTGATCATCGTGCTGGCACTGGCGTCGGGTGTGGCCTTCGTGCTGACCCGGGTGGACGTGAAGTTCAACGTCGCGCTGCTGATCCTGTTCACGGCCGGCAACCTGCTGCCCCAGCAGGTGATCATCACCCCGCTGTACCGGCTGTACCTGAAGATCACGCTGCCGCACTTCGTCAGCGACAGCGGCCTGATGTACAACTCCATCTTCGGCCTGATCGCCATCAACGTGGCCTTCCAGCTGGGCTTCTGCGTCTTCGTGCTGAGCAACTACATGAAGTCGGTGCCCGAGGAGATGTACGAGGCCGCGCTCGTCGACGGGGCGTCGCTGTGGACCCGCTTCTGGCGGCTGACCATCCCGCTGTGCCGCCCGGCACTCGCGGCGCTGGCCACGCTGCTGACCACCTGGATCTACAACGACTTCTTCTGGGCGATCACCCTGATGTCGTCGGGCGACAAGCGGCCGGTGACCTCGGCGCTGGCGAACCTGCAGGGCCAGTTCGTCAGCAACCAGAACCTCATCGCGGCCGCCGCGATGATCGCGGCGGTGCCGACCCTGGTGGTCTACATCCTGCTGCAGAAGCAGTTCATCGCCGGCCTGTCGCTGGGCGCCAGCAAGGGCTGAGCGGCAGGGCGGTTCCACGGACGGGGCCGGTGGCGCGAGTGCGCCGCCGGCCCCGCCGCCGTGTTCCGGCCGCGGCGGCGGGAGGCATTGACAGGGGCTTGACCCGCTTCCATAGTGTGGGAGCGCTCCCACACCCTTGCTCGGGAGCGGAACTCCCCCCACATGCCCAGGAGGTCCCCGTGCGCGCATCCTCGCGGCGGTTAATCGTCAGACCGTGGCTGTGGCCGGTGGCGGCCGTGGCGCTGCTGCTGTCCGCCCTGGTGGCACTGCCCGCCGCCCACGGCGCGGCGGCCGGCTGCTCGGTGAAGTACACGGTCAACCAGTGGTCCGGCGGCTTCACCGCCCAGATCGACATCACCAACCTCGGCCCCGCCGTCAGCAGCTGGCAGCTCGCCTGGACCTACGGCGGCGACCAGCACATCACCTCCGGCTGGAACGCCACCGTCACCCAGAGCGGCGCCGACGTGCAGGCCGCAAACCTCGCCTACAACGGGGCGATCGCCGCCAACGGCACCGCCGGCTTCGGGGTGCAGGGCACCTGGAGCGCGGCCGACCCGACGCCCACCGCCTTCACCCTCAACGGCGTCGCGTGCACCGGGAACGGCACGCCCTCCACGACGCCGCCGACCACACCCCCGACCACACCGCCCACCACACCCCCGACCACGCCGCCGACGACACCGCCGACGACACCGCCCACCACCCCGCCCACCACGCAGCCGCCGGCCGGCTGCTCGGGTGCGGTGATCTGCTCGGACTTCGAGGACCAGACCGGCACCGCACCCTCCGGCCAGTGGACGACCGCCGCACCCGACTGCTCGGGCAGCGGCACCGCCACCGTCGACACCGCGGTCGCGCACAGCGGCAGCAGGTCGATCCGGGTGGACGGCCACGCCGGCTACTGCAACCACATGTTCCTCGCCGACACCCAGGACCTGTCGTCCGTGGGCCCTGTGATGTACCTGCGGATGTGGGTGCGGCACACCACCGCGCTGCCGGCCGCGCATGTCGCCTTCGTCTCGATGCCGGACTCCTCGCAGTCCGGCCGCGCGCTGCGGATCGGCGGCCAGAACGGCGCCCTGCAGTGGAACCGCGAGAGCGACGACGCGACGCTGCCCGCCCAGAGCCCGGCGGGCGTCGCGCTGAGCACCCCGCTGCCCACCGGCAGCTGGCAGTGCCTGCGGTTCGCCATCGGCACCACCTCGCCGAACCTGCAGACCTGGCTGAACGACCAGGACGTGCCTGGCCTGCGGGTGGACGGTGTGCCGACGGCCGACATCGACCAGCAGTGGCTGTCCCGCACCACCCCGCCGCGGCCGACCGCGCTGCGGCTCGGCTGGGAGAGCTACGGCACCGGTGACGACACGCTGTGGTTCGACGACGTGGCGGTCGGCTCGGCGCCGATCGGCTGCTGAGCTCTGCGGCCCGCGCGGCGCATGCGTGGGCGGCCGGTCCGCCGCCGGTGGCGGACCGGCCGCCCAGGCCCGGCGTCAGGGGGCGCGAGCCGCCCGTCTGAGGGGGTGGCTCCCCCGGGTGGACCCCGGCTCTCAGGCAGCGGGTCCACCCGGGGGACGTCTGCGGTCGCTCAGGAGCCTTCCGGCAGCCGCTCGCGGATCGCGTCCATCACCGAGGAGTCCGTCAGCGTGGTGACGTCGCCGAGCTCGCGGTTCTCCGCGATGTCCCGCAGCAGCCGGCGCATGATCTTGCCGGAGCGGGTCTTGGGGAGTTCCGCGACCACCAGGATCTGCCGGGGCCGGGCGATCGGCCCGATCTCCCGTGCCACATGGGCGCGCAGCTCCTGCGCCGGGTCCTCGTCCGCGCCCTTGGCGGCCGCGTCGCCGCGCAGGATCACGAAGGCGACGATGCCCTGCCCGGTGGTCGCGTCGGTCGCGCCGACGACCGCGGCCTCGGCCACCAGCGGATGCGACACCAGCGCCGACTCCACCTCGGTGGTGGAGATCCGGTGCCCGGAGACGTTCATGACGTCGTCCACCCGGCCCAGCAGCCAGATGTCGCCGTCCTCGTCCTTCTTGGCACCGTCACCGGCGAAGTAGCGGCCCGGGAAGCGCGACCAGTACGTGTCCAGGTAGCGCTGCTCGTCGCCCCAGATGGTGCGCAGCATCGCCGGCCACGGCTCGGTGAGCACGAGGTAGCCGCCGGAGCCGTTGGGCACCGGGTGGCCGGCGTCGTCCACCACGTCGGCGGAGATGCCGGGCAGCGGGCGCAGCGCGGAGCCCGGTTTGCAGGTGCTCGCCCCGGGCAGCGGGCTGATCATGTGGGCGCCGGTCTCGGTCTGCCACCAGGTGTCGACGACCGGGGTGCGGTCGCCGCCGATGGCCCGCCGGTACCACATCCACGCCTCGGGGTTGATGGGCTCGCCCACCGACCCCAGCAGCCGCAGCGACGTCAGGTCGTAGCCGCCCGGGATCGCGTCGCCCCACTTCATGAAGGTGCGGATCGCGGTCGGCGCGCAGTAGAGGATCGTGACCTTGTACTTCTGCACGATCTCCCACCAGCGGCCCTGGTGCGGGGTGTCGGGGGTGCCCTCGTAGAGCACCGACGTCACGCCGTTGGCCAGCGGGCCGTAGACGATGTAGGAGTGGCCGGTGACCCAGCCGATGTCGGCGGCGGTCCAGTAGACGTCACTTTCCGGCTTGACGTCGAAGACCGCCCAGTGCGACCACGCGACCTGGGTCAGGTAGCCGCCGGTGGTGTGCAGGATGCCCTTGGGGCGGGCGGTGGTTCCCGAGGTGTACATGATGTAGAGCGGGTGCTCGCTGTCGAACGCCTCCGGGGTGTGCTCGGCCGGCTGGGCGGCGACCAGGTCGTGCCACCACACGTCGCGGCCCTGCGTCCACCCGACGTCCTGGCCGGTGCGGCGGACCACCAGCACGCTGCGGACGTCGGGGCACTGCTCCAGTGCCTCGTCCACCGCGGGCTTGAGCGCGGAGGCGGCGCCCTTGCGGTAGCCGCCGTCGGCGGTGATGACGACCCGCGCGTCGCAGTCCAGGATGCGGCCGCGCAGCGCCTCGGCGCTGAAGCCGCCGAAGACCACCGTGTGCGGGGCGCCGATGCGGGCGCAGGCCAGCATCGCCACCACGGTCTCGGGGATCATCGGCATGTAGATCGCGACCCGGTCGCCGGCCTGCACGCCGAGCGAGAGCAGCGCGTTGGCGGCCCTGCTCACCTCGTCCTTGAGGTCGGCGTAGGTCAGGGTGCGGGTGTCGCCCGGCTCGCCCTCCCAGTGGAAGGCGACCCGGTCGCCGCGTCCGGCCCGCACGTGCCGGTCCAGGCAGTTCTCGGTCACGTTGAGCCGGCCGCCGGTGAACCAGCGGGCGAAGGGCGCCCGGCTCCAGTCCAGGACCTGCGTCCACGGCTCGGCCCAGTCCAGCCGGGCGGCCTGGGCCGCCCAGAAGGCCTCGCTGTCCGCGGCGGCCTCGTCGTAGGCCGCCGCGGTGGCGTTCGCCTGCTCGGCCAGGTCGGGCGGCGGTGGGAACCGCCGCTCCTCCCTGAGCAGGTTGGACAGTGTCTCGTCACTCATGAGTGGGAGACCTCGGCCTCGGCCGGGCCGCCCCGCCCGCCGCCCGCCGTCGCGTCGGCGAAGAGCGGCAGGACGCCGCGCTTCCAGGTGCTGTTGGTGACCACGGCGAAGGAGGCGTACCAGGCGAGCAGCGCGGTGATCAGGCCGAGCCAGCCGCCGATCTTGGTGGCGCCGGTCGACTCGGCGAACTCGGCGACGGTCAGCACGACGAAGGTGGCCGACAGCGCCACGAAGACCGCGAGCAGCGCGCCGTTGGTCCGCAGCGCGGCGATCGTCATGTAGACGGTGAATATCGCCCAGATCAGCAGGAAGAGCCCGGTCGCCTGGTGGGCGGTGTCGGCCGGCAGGTCGCCGGCCACGAACTTCACGTAGGCGGCGTACGACAGCCAGAAGGCGCCGTAGGAGCAGAACGCGGTCGCGCCGAAGGTGTTGCCCTTCCTGAACTCCCACATGCCGGCCAGCAGTTGGACCAGGCCGCCGTAGAACAGCGCGAGCGGCAGGACCACCGGCAGCAGGCTGCCGTCGATCAGGTCGGCGTTGAAGGAGCTGAGGACGAAGGTGGTGGCGGCGAAGCCGGCCAGGCCCAGCGGGCCGGGGTCGGCGATGGTGGGCGCGGGCGCAGAAGTGCTCATCTGCGGTTTCCCTCCTCATTGAGGAACGGCAGGGCGGTGGGGAAGACCGTCTCGGTCGCGGCACACGCTAGGACCGGGCCGTACGCCCGGCGAGACGCCCGTCACATTCGGTCGCCGAGCGGTGCGGTCGGCACGGCGGGCGGTGCGGTGGGTACGGCGGACGGTACGTCAGGTGCGCCCAGCGGTCGGCGGGCGGACCGCCGGCAGTGGAAGGTCGCCGGAGGCGACCTCCTCCGGCAGGTGCATCCGCAGCATCACCCGGTCCACCGCGGCCGGTGACAGGCGGTGCCTGGTGAGCAGCGACACGGTGATCATCACGGCGAAGGCGACCGGCACCGTCCAGGCCGCGGGCTGTTCGAGCAGGGCCGCGCTCCAGCCGCGCCCCGGCCCGCGGACGCTGGTCAGCACCACCGCGGCGGCGGCCAGGCCGCCGCCGGCCACCAGGCCGAGCAGCGCGCCCAGGTCGGTCAGGCCGCGCCACCATATGCCGAGCACCAGCAGCGGGCAGAAGGACGAGGCGGCGACCGCGAAGGCCAGGCCGATCGCGTCGGCGACCGGCAGCCCGTCGGTCGCGGTGGCCATCACCAGCGGCGGGATGCCGGCGACCAGCGACGCCCAGCGGAAGCCGCGGGTCGAGCCGCGCAGCAGGTCCTGCGAGACCACGCCGGCCACCGACACGGTCAGGCCCGACGCGGTGGACACGAACGCGGCGAAGGCGCCCGCGGTGGCCAGCGCGGCGAGCAGCCGCCCGCCCTCGCCGGCCTGGGTGAGCTGCGGCAGGACGAGGACGGCCGTGTCGGTCTGCCCGGTGAGCAGCAACTGCGGTGCCATGACCCGGCCCAGCGCCCCGTAGACGGTGGGCAGCAGGTAGAAGCCGCTGAGCAGCACCAGCACCAGCAAGGTGGTGCGGCGGGCGGCCCGCCCGTCGGGGTTGGTGTAGAAGCGGACCAGGACGTGCGGCAGCCCCATGGTGCCCAGCAGCGTGGCCAGCAGGATCGAGTAGAGGGCGTAGAGCGGGTGGGACCTGCCGCCGGCGCCGGACAGCGGGTTGGCCCAGCGGGCGCCTGAGGAGGGCGCCAGGCCGTGCTTGTGCGGGACGGCGGCGCCGCGCGGGAAGGTCAGGTCGGTGCCGGCCGCCGCGGTGTGCCCGCCGTCGCCGAGGCGTACCCGGCCGCCGGCGTACACCGTCCCGTCGAGGCTGCCGCTGACCGTCACGGTCACCGGCCGGGTGACGTCGAAGCGGACCGGGTCCTGCAGCGACACGACCGTGGTGCGCTCGAAGCGGGGGATGTCGGGTCCGGTCAGCGCGGGCGCCCCGGCCGAGTGCCAGGCCATGACCAGGAAGAGCGCGGGCACCGCGATGGCGGTGAGTTTCAGCCAGAACTGGAAGCCCTGCACCAGGGTGACGCTGCGCATGCCGCCGGCCGCGGCGACGCCGACCACGACGACCGCGACGACCACCGCGCCGGCCCAGCGCGGGGCGCCGGTCACCGTCTGCAGGGTCAGTCCCGCGCCCTGGAGCTGCGGCACCAGGTAGAGCCAGGCGATGACGGCGACGAGCACGCCGGCCACCCGGCGCACCGCGAGCGAGCCGAGCCGCTCCTCGGCGAAGTCGGGCAGCGTGTAGGCGCCGGAGCGCCGCAGCGGGGCGGCGACCAGCAGGAGCAGCACCAGATAGCCGGCGGTGTAGCCGACCGGGTAGGCCAGCATGTCCACGCCGTAGGCCATCACCAGGCCCGCGACGCCGAGGAAGGAGGCCGCCGACAGGTACTCCCCGCCGATCGCGGAGGCGTTCCACAGCGGCGAGACCTCGCGGGAGGCGACGTAGAAGTCCGAGGTGCCCCGGGACAGCCGCAGCCCGTAGACGCCGAAGGCCACGGTGGCGACGAGCACCACGGCCAGCGCCGCCAGGCCCAGGCCGGGGTTCACCGGGCGTCGCGCGGGGGTGCGGGGGGCGGTGCGTCGGGACCGCCGAGCAGGTCGGTGAAGTCGCGTTCCACCCGCTCGGCGTGCCTGACGTGGAAGTAGGCGCCGCCCACCAGCAGCGGGTAGGCGACGACGCCGAGCAGCAGCCAGGGCAGCCGTATGCCGGCGACCTCGGCGGTGCGCAGCCCCGGCAGCAGCGCGAAGGCGGCGGGCAGCCCGCCCAGGACCGCGGCCAGGACGGCCAGCACGCCGAGCGAGAGCCGCAGCTGGTTGCGGACCAGGGAGCGTACGTAGAGCTGGCCGAGCCGCGGCTGGGCGTGCAGGTCGGCGGCGCCGGCCCGGGCGGAGTAGCCGCCGGTGCGGTGGCGGCGCGGCGCGGAGACGGCGACCCGGCGGGGCGCGGGCTGCGCGGCGGGCGGCCCTTCCTGGGGCTCGGCCTTCTCGGGCGGCCCTGGCTGCTGCCGGGGGCGCGGCGGCGACTTGGGCTGCTGCCTCTGCTGCGGCCTGACGGGGCGGCGCGGGCCGCTCGGCCCGGTCATGACGGGCCCGGTCCCGGCGCGGGCGCCCAGCGGACCAGGACGTCGCGCAGCTCGCGGGTGTGGCGGCGGCTGACCGGCAGTTCGCTGCCGGCGACCCTGACCGTCCAGTGCCCGGCGTCCGAGCGCAGTTCCTCGACGTGCCGCAGCGAGACCAGGTAGCTGCGGTGGATGCGCAGGAAGCCGTGCGGCTCCCAGCGTTCCGCGAGCACCGCGAGCGGTACCCGCACCAGCGGGGCGTGGCCGGCGGTGTGCAGGCGCACGTAGTCGCCCTGGGCCTCGGCGTAGGCCACCTCGTCGCGGGACACGAAGCGGGTGATGCCGCCGAGGTCCACCGGGATGCGCTCGGGTGCGGGGTCGGGCGCGGCCGGCTGCTGGGGCACCGCCTCGCCGTCGAGCAGGGCGGCCACCCGGCGCACCGCCTCGGCGAGGCGTTCCGCGCCGAGCGGTTTGAGCAGGTAGTCGCAGGCCTTCAGGGCGAAGGCGTCGACGGCGAAGTCCTCGTAGGCGGTGACGAAGACGACGGCGGGCGGCCGGGCGAAGCGGCTCAGCACCCGGACCAGGTCGAGGCCGTCGAGCCCGGGCATCCTGATGTCGAGGAAGACCGCGTCGATCTGCTCGGCCTCCAGCAGCCGCAGTGCCGCGTCGCTGCCGTCGGCGGCGAGCACCCGGCCGACCCGGTGGTCGCCGCGGAGCAGGTAGCACAGGTCGTCCAGTGCGGGCGGCTCGTCGTCCACGGCCAGGATCCGCAGCGGTCTCATGAAGCGTGCACTCCGTTCCGGTACTTCGGCACCCGGACGCTGATCCTCGTCCCGGCGCCGGGGGCGGTCTCCACGACCAGGCCGTACTCGTCGCCGAACACCGCCCGCAGCCGCTCGTCGACGTTGCCCAGGCCCAGCGAGTCCCCCTTCGCCTCCCCGGCGAGTCGCAGCCGTACCTCCTCCGGGTCCATGCCCACCCCGTCGTCCTCCACACTGATCCGGCACTCCGCGCCCGCGTCCTCGGCCCTGATGGTGATCAGGCCGGGTGCCGCCTTCGGCCCGAGGCCGTGGCGTACCGCGTTCTCCACCAGCGGCTGGAGGCACAGGAAGGGCACCGCGACCGGCAGGACCTCCGGTGCGATCAGCAGGTCGACCCGCAGCCGGGCGCCGAAGCGGGCGCGTTCCAGCCGCAAGTACCGGTCCACCGACCGCAACTCCTCGGCGAGGGTACTGAACTCTCCGTGCTTGCGCAGGCTGTAGCGGGTCAGCTCGGCGAACTCCAGCAGCAGTTCGCGGGCCTGGGCGGGGTCGGTGCGGACGAAGGACGCGATGGCGGTGAGCGAGTTGTAGACGAAGTGCGGGGAGATCTGGGCGCGCAGGGCGCGCAGTTCGGCCTCCATCATCCGGGTGCGGGAGCGGTCGAGTTCGGCGAGTTCGAGCTGGGCGATCACCCAGTGCGCGACCTCGCCGGCAGCCCGTACCAGTCCCGCGGAGACCTGCCGGGCGTAGACCGCCAGGGCACCGGCGACCAGGCCGTCGACGACCAGCGGCACCACGACGGCGGCGCGGACCGGGCAGTCCAGGTCGCCGCAGTCTATGGCGTCGCCGGGCACCAGCCAGGGGCGTCCCGCGTCGATCGCGTCCCGGGTGTGGGCGACGGCCTGCGCGGTGTGGTGGCGGCCCGCGCCGTCCCAGGCCAGGAGTTCGCCGTCGCCGACGACGGCCAGCGCGGGGGTGGCCAGCAGTGCCCGCAGATGGCGGGCGGCCTTGCGCGCCGAGTCGGGGTTGAGCCCGTCGCGCAGCAGCGGGGCGGCGAGCGAGGCCTCGTGCAGCGCCGCGAACGCGGCCCGCTCCACCGGGGTCCCGAAGCCGCGCCGGCCGCGGACCAGCCAGAACAGGGCGGCCGCGGCGCCCGCGATCACCAGCGTCACGGACACCACGGTGATCACCGACGTCATGGTCGGCATTATCGCCCGGCTGCCGGGAAGCGGCGGGGGTCGTGCACGGGTTGTCCGCCCGGCCGTCGGGGCCGGGCGGACAACCCGTGTGCCGTCAGCCCGCCGTCAGGGGAAGCTGACGACGTTGCTGGGCGTGGTGTTGGACGCGGTGACCGCACCGGTGTCGTTGATGACGTGGCTGATGGTGCCCACGCCGCCGAGCGAGACCGTCAGTGCGGAGTGGAACCGCACCCCTGAGGTGTTGGGCACCTCGAAGGCGTGGTAGTTGTTCACCGCCGGGTTGACGTTGAAGTAGCAGTAGCTGCCGAGCCCCCAGGCCTCGTGGGTGGTGACGTCGGACGCCACCTTGTAGGCCGCGTAGCCGTTCTGCCCTGCCGGGTTCTTCCAGGCCGCCTGGTCGGGCGGGTCGTAGGGGTTCTCGTTCTGGAAGAAGATCGTTTTACCGCCCTGGCCGTTCCACACCACCTCGTACTTCTGGTAGTGCTCGACGAACAGCCCGGTGGCCAGCACGTTGTTGCCGTTGACGGTCAGGCCGGTGTCGGCGGTGTTGGTGGTCCAGCCGACGGTGCCCGCGGTGCCGTGGTCGGCCCGCCAGGCCCAGATGTGGTCGATGATCGTGTTGCTGCTGTTGACGATCAGGCTGTTGGTGGCCTTGCCGGCGCGCTCGCCGCCGATCCGGAAGAAGACGTCCTGGATCGTGGTCGGGTTCCCGGCGTGGTTCGCCGACGATCCCGAGGGGCCGACGGTCAGCAGGGACGGCGAGTTGGTGGTGCCCGCGTCGAACAGCAGGCCCTTGAGCCGCACTCCGTCGACGTCGGCGACCTGCATCGCGGTGACGCCGTTGTCGGGGACGAAGGTCGGGTAGCCGATGCCGAGCACCACGGTGCCGGCCTTGGCGACGTTCAGCGTCTGGTCGAGGTGGTAGACGCCGGGGGTGACGAAGAGGTTGCAGCCGGAGGCCAGCGCGTTGTTGATGGTCGCGGCGGTGTCGCCGGCCTTGACGACGTAGAACTGGCTCATCGGCAGCGAGCTGCCCGGGGTGCTGCCGTTCGCCCAGCTCGCGCCCGAGGCGTTGGTGCGCAGGCTCGGCAGGAAGACCCGGTACTTGCCGCTGCCGTCGATGTAGAGGTAGGGCACGTCACGGGAGACCGGGGTGGTGCCCAGCGTGGTCTCCGGCGGGTTGGGGAAGCTGTTGCCGGGGGCGCCGTTGACCCCGGAGAAGACCATGTTCCACACGCCGCCGGCCCAACTGCCCAGGTTGCTGTCCCTGGTGTACCACTGCTGCTGGGAGACCGACGCGGCCTGCCCGCTGACCTTGGTGTCGGCGACGTAGCCGCCGCTGGCCCAGCCGTAACTGGCCGGGTAGAGCGCCAGGTTGCCGTGCACGTCGATCCGGCGGAAGGGCGCGGCCTGGGCGACGGCCCAGCGGTCGGTGCCGCTGGAGGGGTTGATCGCCAGGTTCTCCGCGCTGCGCCAGAAGTTCTGGGTGGCGTTGCCCGCGTCGGAGGCGTTGAAGGCGTCCACGGTGACGTCGCCGTTGATGGTGACGTCGTCGGGGTTCTGGCCCAGGCCCGCGACCGAGGTGTAGAAGCCCACGTTGTCCTGCACGGTGTACGTGCCCGGCTTGTACAGGTCGGCGACCCGGTTCTCGCTGAACTGCGCGCTGCCGGTGTCCTTCATCTGGTTGAACTGCGCGTCCAGTTGCGCCTGGATGGCGGCGTTGCCCATGGACGGGTCGAAGATGTGGACGTTGGGGCCGAAGTTCGGGGTGTCGGACTGCGTCGGGCAGTTGCCGGGCGGCGGGGTGGTGGAGCCGCCGGTGCTGCCGGTGGTCGTGCCCGTGCTGGTTCCGGTGCTCGTGCCCGTACTTGTCCCCGTACTGGTCCCGGTGCTGGTGGTGCCGCCGCTGCCCTGGGTGTACGTGAACTGCGGGGTGTCGTACTGCGGCCCGTTCTTGGTGTAGGTGAACGAGTAGGTGAGCACCGTCCCGGCCGGGATCGGCGAGACGGTGTACGTCCAGCTGCTGCCGGACGCCGCCATCTGGACGTTCTGCTGGCCGCCGCTGCCCACCGCGTAGTGGACGATCACGTACGTCGCCGGCGTGGTCGGGGTGAAGGTCAGCTTCGCCTGGGTGCTGCTCGGCTCGCTGACGCTCTGGGTGTAGTCGGAGGCAGCCGACGCGCTGCCGATGGTGCCGATCAGTCCCAGCATCCCGGCGAGGGCCAGGACGAAGGCGGCGAGGAGGGCGACCGGCCGCCGGCGGATACGGTGCCCGGCCCCGTGTGGGGGGAAGGTCCTGCGCATGAGTGGAGTCCTTTCCCTGGGTTCACGCAGTGAACGCCAGGTCAGCGCGGATGTGGGGGTGGAATCGCGCTCAGCACTGCACATATCAGGCCATGGTTGGGGCATGACCCTTTGATTCAGCTGATTGAAACCGCTCTCAATCTGCGGATAGGGGATACCCCCGATCCGTAAGGCAGTGTCAGGGGGGCATGGCGGGCCGTCAAGAAGATGAACGGGATTCACGCGCTGAACGCGCCCGGCCCGCTCCGCTCCCCCGGCGCACAGCGGACCGGGCCGGCCGCTCGGCGGCCGACCCGGTCCCTGGCTGCGTGACGCCCGCCCCTACTTGATGCCGGCCTCCGTGCAGGCCGCGGCGAAGTCCGAGGTGCAGATCTGGCCCGCGGTGTACGTACCGTCGGCCACCACGGTGTCCTTGATGTTGGCCTTGGTCACCGAGACCGCTTCGAGCAGCTTGGACGGCACGTCGTTGCCGGAGCCGCTCTTCTTGGTGGTGTCGGCGAGGGACTTGAAGTCCTTGCCCTGCAGCAGGTCCACCGCGATCTGCGCGGTGTTCTCGGCCTCGGGCTTGGCCGCCTTGTAGACGGTGGAGCTCTGGGTGCCGAGCAGGATCCGCTGGATCGCGGTGAGGTCGGCGTCCTGCCCGGTCAGCGGGACGCTCATGCTGTTCGCCTTGAGGGCGGTCGCGATACCGCCGGCCATCGTGTCGTTGGCCGAGTAGACGCCCTTGATGTTGGCCTTGCCGACCGAGGTGATCGCCGCCTGCACCTTCTGGTTGGCGACGGTGTCCTTCCACAGGCCGGACTGCTCGTAGGCGACGGTGACCTTGCCGTCGAGGATCTTGTGCGCGCCCGCCTTGAACTCGGCCGCGTTGGGGTCGGCGTCGTCGCCGTTGATCATCACGATCTTGCTCTGCGGGGTGGCGCTGGCGCCCATCGCGTCGAGCAGGGCCTGGCCCTGCAGCTCGCCGACCTTCTCGTTGTCGTAGCTGACGTACGCCGAGACCGGTCCCTGGGCCAGCCGGTCGTAGGCGACGACCTTGATGCCCTTGTCCACGGCGGCCTGGACGGAGGACTTGATGCCCACCGCGTCCTGCGCGTCCAGGATCAGCACCTTGACGCCCTTGGCGATCATGCTGCTGACCTGCTGGGCCTGCTTGGCGGCGTCACCGGCGGCGTTGTCGTAGTCGACGGTGCAGTCGGAGCACAGCTCCTTGATCTTGTTCGTGATCAGGGGCCTGTCGAACTTCTCGTACCGTGCCGTCACGGTGTCGGGCAGCAGGAGACCGATGGTCTTGTCCGTGCTGTCCGAAGACGACTTGTCGTCGCCCGCCTTGCCACATGCAGCCATGGTGAGCGCAAGAGTGATCACTGCGCTTCCCACGACGAGACGGCGCGCTATCGCGTTCATTGCGGCGGTGCCTCCCCTGAGAGGGCCGCCACGACGCGGCCCAAGTGCGGGGCAGTCAACCCGTGCCCCGGCCTGCGCGTCAAGAAGTAGACCGCAAAAATGATCACGGACCGAGACGCCGTCACCCCGGCTCGGTGACGATCCGGCCGGGGTGACGGGGGTGTTGCGGCGGTTTCGCCGCGTGCGTTCGATCAGGCGAGCGAGGCGATGGCCTGGTTGAACGTCGCCGACGGGCGCATCACCGCGGCCGCCTTGGCGGGGTCGGGCTGGTAGTAGCCGCCGATGTCGACCGGCGATCCCTGGACAGCGATCAATTCGGTAACGATGGCGTCCTGCTGCTCGGCGAGGGTCTTCGCGAGCCCCTCGAACGCAGCCGCGAGCGCCGCGTCCCCGGTCTGCGCGGCCAGCTCCTGCGCCCAGTACAGCGCGAGGTAGAAGTGGCTGCCGCGGTTGTCGATGCCGCCGAGGCGACGGCTGGGCGAGCGGTCCTCGTTGAGGAACGTGCCGGTGGCGCGGTCCAGGGTGTCGGCGAGGATCTGCGCCCGCGCGTTGCCCGTCGAGGTGGCCAGGTGCTCGAAGCTGGCGGCCAGCGCGAAGAACTCGCCGAGGCTGTCCCAGCGCAGGTAGTTCTCCTTGACCAGCTGCTGCACGTGCTTGGGCGCCGAGCCGCCCGCGCCGGTCTCGAACAGGCCGCCGCCGTTGATCAGCGGGACCACCGAGAGCATCTTGGCGCTGGTGCCCAGCTCCAGGATCGGGAAGAGGTCGGTCAGGTAGTCGCGCAGCACGTTGCCGGTGACCGAGATGGTGTCCTCGCCGCGGCGGATGCGCTCCAGTGAGAAGGCCGTCGCGGCCTGCGGCGTCATGATCTCGATCTGCAGCCCGTCCGTGTCGTGCTCGGGCAGGTACTGCGCGACCTTGGCGATCAGGTTGGCGTCGTGCGCGCGGCTCTCGTCCAGCCAGAAGACCGCGGGGCTGCCGGTGGCGCGGGCGCGGGTGACGGCGAGCTTGACCCAGTCGCGGATCGGGACGTCCTTGGTCTGGCACATCCGGAAGACGTCGCCGGCGCTGACGACCTGCTCGATGACCGCGTCGCCGTTGCCGTCGACCACCCGGACGGTGCCGGTGACCGGGATCTCGAAGGTCTTGTCGTGGCTGCCGTACTCCTCGGCCGCCTGCGCCATCAGGCCGACGTTGGGCACCGAGCCCATGGTGGCCGGGTCGAAGGCGCCGTGCGCGCGGCAGTCGTCGATGACGACCTGGTAGACGCCGGAGTAGCTGCTGTCCGGGATCACCGCGAGGGTGTCGGCCTCCTGGCCGTCGGGTCCCCACATGTGTCCGGAGGTGCGGATCATGGCCGGCATCGAGGCGTCCACGATCACGTCGCTCGGCACGTGCAGGTTGGTGATGCCGCGGTCGGAGTCGACCATCGCGAGCGGCGGCCCTGCGGCCAGCTCCGCCTCGAAGGACGCCTTGATCGCGGCGCCGTCGGGCAGCGACTCCAGGCCCTTGAGGATGCCGCCGAGGCCGTCGTTCGGGGTCAGGCCGGCCGCGGCGAGGGCGGCGCCGTGCGCGGCGAAGGTCTCGGGGAAGAAGGCGCGGACGACGTGGCCGAAGATGATCGGGTCGGAGACCTTCATCATGGTGGCCTTCAGGTGTACGGAGAACAGCACGCCCTCGGCCTTGGCCCTGGCGACCTGGGCGGTGAGGAACTCGCGCAGCGCGGCGACCCGCATGACCGAGGCGTCGACGACCTCGCCGGCCAGCACCGGCACCGACTCGCGCAGCACGGTGGTGCTGCCGTCGTCGCCGGCCAGCTCGATACGCAGGGCGCCGTCCGCGGCGATGACCGCGGACTTCTCGGTGCTCCTGAAGTCGTCGGCGCCCATGGTCGCCACGTTGGTCTTCGACTCGGGACTCCAGGCGCCCATCCGGTGCGGGTGGGCCTTGGCGTAGTTCTTCACCGAGGCGGGGGCGCGGCGGTCGGAGTTGCCCTCGCGGAGCACCGGGTTGACGGCGCTGCCCTTGATCCGGTCGTAGCGGGCGCGGACGTCGCGCTCCTGGTCGCTCTTCGGGTCGTCCGGGTAGTCCGGCAGCGCGTAGCCCTGCTCCTGCAGCTCGGCGACGGCGGCCTTGAGCTGCGGGATCGACGCCGAGACGTTCGGCAGCTTGATGATGTTCGCCTCCGGCGTGCCGGCCAGCCGGCCCAGCTCCGCCAGGGCGTCGTCGATCCGCTGCGCCTCCTGAAGGAACTCAGGGAACGCGGCGATGATCCGGCCCGCCAGCGAGATGTCACGGCTCTCCACCGCGACGCCGGCCGTCGAGGCGTAGGCCTCGATCACCGGCAGGAACGAATACGTCGCCAGGGCCGGCGCCTCGTCGGTGTGCGTATAGATGATGGTCGAGTCAGCCACCGGTTACTCCGCTCCAGATTCCACCATGACAAACATTGCTTGATATCAAGATATCCCGTCCTCGTCGGGACCTCGACGAGGGGGTTCGCACGTGCCCGTGCCCGGTGGCGGCCCGGCCCGCTGCCACCCGCGTGACGTCCCGGCCCGGCGCCGCCCGCGTGACGCCCCGGCACACCGGCGCCGCCCATGGAGGCACCCCCGGCGCGGTCGTACGCCGGGGGTGCCGCAGTGACCGCGGCTAGAACTCCTCGACAGCAGGACCCTCCTCGGCGGCCTCGCCCTTCCTGGCCCTGATCACCGGCTTGATGATCAGGTCGTAGACGAGCACGCCGGCGACTCCGCCGATGAGCGGGCCGACGATGGGGATCCACCAGTAGTGGTCGAACCACTGGAACGACCCCGGCAAGGCGATGGAACCCCAGCCTTCGAAGAAGGTGAACAACCGGGGGCCGAAGTCGCGCGCCGGGTTGATCGCGTAGCCGGCGTTGGTGCCGTACGTCAGGCCGATCGCGACGACCACCAGACCGATGATGAACGGGTGGAGGTTCGCCATCGGTGCCGTGTTGCGCAGGTCGATGAGCGCGCAGATCAGCAGCAGCAGGATCCCGGTCCCCACGATCTGGTCGAGCAGCGGCCCCCACCACGAGTCACCGAAGTACTCGGCGGGGAACGTGGCGAAGATCGAGTACGTCGAAAGCGACTTGTCCCGGGGAAGTCCTGCCTTCCCGTCGGCCGCCTCGATCGCCCACCGGTAGGTGGCGTAGACGAGAGCGGCGGCGACGAAGGCGCCCACGACCTGGGCGAGCCAGTAGGGCAGGACCTTCCGCCAGGGGAAGTCCTTCCGGACGGCGAAGCCGAGAGTCACCGCGGGGTTGAGGTGGGCACCGCTGATGCCGCCGGCCACGTACACGCCGAAGACCACAGCGAGTCCCCAGCCCCACGAGATGATGAGCCAGTTCGCGGCGCCGAAGGGCACGGTTTGTCGTCCTGATCCGGGCAGGCCGACGACCGCGACGGCCACCGAGCCCACGCCCAGCAGGATCAGCACGAATGTTCCGAGGAACTCGGCCAGCATCTCGCCGCCGATTCCTTCTCGATAACCGCGTCGTACCGCGGTGCGTTCAGCCATCGGATCTCTCCTTTGTCGGCATAGCACAGGAATATCGCTCTTCTGTGGATATGTCGGCAGGAGGAGATCCATCGGGGTGGTCCTGTCGTCCGGTCGGTGGAAAACCGCCCGCGAGGCGTTACCTGGCAGCCGCGGGGGCCAGAGGCGGCGCGGCGGAGCTGTCCCGGACCACCAGGCGGGTGGACAGCTCCACCCGCAGCACGTCGGGGGTCTGGCCCTGGACGAGCTGGAGCAGCATGTCGGCAGCCGCGGCGCCCATCTCGGCCAGCGGCTGCCGCACCGTCGTGAGCGGCGGCGGTGACCAGCGGGCCTGCGGCAGGTCGTCGAAGCCGACGACGCTCAGGTCGTCGGGCACCCGCAGGCCGGACTGCCTGGCGGCCTCCTAGACGCCCAGCGCCATCTGGTCGCTGGAGGCGAAGACCGCGGTGGGCGGCCGGGGGCCGCCGAGCAGCGCGGAGCCCTGGGCGAAGCCGGACTCGTGCGAGAAGTCGCCCACCCGCACCAGGCCGTCCTCCACCTCGACGCCGGCCGACTCCAGGGCCGAGCGGTAGCCGTCCAGCCTGGCCCGGCTGCACAGCAGCGCGGGCGGCCCGGCGATCATGCCGATCCTGCGGTGCCCGAGCGAGAGCAGGTGCAGCACCGCGCTGCGGCCGCCGGCCCAGTTGGTCGCGCCGATGGTCGGGATGTCGAAGGTGGGCACCCCCGCGGGGTCGATGACCACCAGCGGCATGCCCAGCCGGCGCAGCTCCGCGTTGAGCTGCGGGGCCGGCTCCGAGGTGACCAGGATCGCGCCGTCGGAGTTGCGCGAGCGCACCCCGACCAGCCACTGCTGCGCGGACGCCGCCTGGTGGTGCACCGCGGAGACCACCGCGCCGACCCCGGCGGCGTGGGCGACCTTCTCCACGCCGCGCAGGATCTCCACCGCCCAGGGGCTGTCGAGGTCGTTGAACACCAGGTCGATGAGGTTGGCCCGGCTCGCGGTGCCGGCCGCGCGGCGCCGGTAGCCGTGCTCGGCCAGCAGGTCCTCGACCCGGCGGCGGGTCGCCGCCGCGACGTCGCTGCGCCCGTTGAGCACGCGGGAGACCGTGGGCAGCGACACCCCCGCCTCGCGGGCGATGTCGGCGATCGTGACCCGGCCCGCGCTGTCTGACGCCACCGGTGCCTCCTGTCGCAGTGGGGTTTCAGCATAGGCAGCGCCCCCGTCCCGCGGAGAAGGGGCACACCATTCCGGCACGCGTACGCCCGCTTCGCGCCCCGAGGGTTGACGCGGTCCGCCGGCGCTTCTAACGTCACTCGAAACTTCCGGAGGGATTACGCAACTTTCGAAGATCCGGCCGGCGCGCACGGAAGTCCACCGGAGAGCCACCGCGTCAACCCACGCAAGGACACGCACCGCTGATGACCGTCACCGCCACCAACCCCGTCCTGCCCGGCTGCTTCCCCGACCCCTCGGTGATCCGGGTGGGGCAGGACTACTACCTCGCCTGCTCCTCCTTCGCCTACTTCCCCGGGGTCCCGCTGCACCACAGCAGGGACCTGGTCAACTGGCGGCCGATCGGCCACGCCGTCGACCGGGCGGACCAGTTGGACCTCGGCGGGGTCCGCGCGAGCGGCGGGCTGTACGCGCCGACGCTGCGCCACGCCGCGGGCCGCTTCCACCTGGTGTGCACCCTGGTCGGCGGGCTCGGCACCTCGGGCAACTTCCTGGTCTCCGCGGACGATCCGGCCGGCGACTGGTCGGACCCGGTGTGGCTGCCGGAGGCCCCCGGCTTCGACCCGTCGCTTTTCTTCGACGACGACGGCTCGGCGTATCTGCTCGGCACCCGCGAACTGCCCGGCACCGGCGGCCGCACCGAGGTCTGGATGCGCGGCTTCGACGTCGCGACCGGCAAGCTGACCGGCCCCGACCGGGTGCTCTTCCGCGGCGCGCTGGTCGACGCCCGCTGGGCCGAGGGACCGCACCTCTACCGGCACGACGGCTGGTACGTGCTGCTGCTCGCCGAGGGCGGCACCGAGTACGAGCACGCGGTCACCGTGGCCCGCAGCCGGCAGGTCGAGGGGCCGTACGAGAACCACCCGGGCAACCCGGTGCTCACCCACCGCCACCTCGGCCTCGGCTACCCGCTGTCCGGCGTCGGCCACGCCGACCTGGTGCAGACGCCCGGCGGCGACTGGTACGCGCTGCTGCTGGCCTCCCGGATGTACGGCGGCCGCTACGCCAACCTGGGGCGCGAGACGCATCTGGCCCGGGTCGAGTGGGAGCAGGGCTGGCCGGTGTTCAACCCGGGCGTGGGCCTGCTCACCGAGCAGACGGAGGTCGCCCTGCCCGCGCACCCGTGGCCGGCGGCGGACCCGGTGGACCACTTCGACACCGAGGCGCTGGACACCGGCTGGAACCTGCTGCGGGGTGCCGCGGCCGACGCGTACAGCCTGACCGAGCGGCCCGGCCACCTGCGGCTGCGGCTGCTGCCGCAGACCCTGGCCGAGCAGAGCACCCCGGCCTTCGTCGGGCGCCGCCAGCAGCACATCGACTTCGCCGCGGAGACCGCGCTGGACTTCACGCCGGGCGCCCCGGGCGAGGCCGCGGGGCTCGCGGTGCTGCAGGCCCCCGGCTACCACATCACGCTGCTGGTGACGGCGGCCGCGGACGGCGGCACCGTCGTCCGGCTGACCGAGCGCAATGCGGGCACCGACACCGTACGCGGCGAACTCCCGCTCGGTCCTGGGCCGTTGCGGCTCGCCGTGCGGACCGACGGGCAGGACTACACCTTCTCCTGCAGCCAGTCCCCCGAGGGCTCGCGCGACGTCGGCACCGTCGACGGCCGCTTCCTCAGCAGCCAGGTCGCCGGCGGCTTCACCGGCGTCTACCTCGGCCCGTACGCCACCGGCCCCGCGGGCGGCACCGGTCACGCCGACTACGACTGGTTCCGCTACGGCCCCGCCTGACCCGGCCTCCGGTCAGGACAGCCGGTTGACCGCGGCCGCGAAGAGCCCGGGGCAGCGAGCCGCAACCGGGACGATGCGGCGGGCGGACCAGGCACGGCCGCGCAGCCACAGCAGCGAGGTGGTGAGCAGCCGGTAGTCTCGCGAGGCCCGCCGCCACGCCCGGTCGTAGTCCTGCGGCCGGTCGGCCAGCACGCAGTCCACCAGCTGCCGGGCCGAGGCCAGCGCGACCGCGATGCCCTCGCCGGTCAGCGCGTCGACGTAGCCCGCCGCGTCGCCGACCAGCAGCACCCGGCCCGCCACCCGGGCGCGGACCCGCTGCCGCAGCGGACCCGCGCCCCGGGCGGGCGTCACCGCGTCGGCCGGCAGCCGCTCCAGCAGCCGGGGGAAGGCGGCCAGCTGGCCGGCGAAGGGCGCGCGGTCGCAGGTCAGCACCGCGACGCCGACCAGCTCGGGACCGAGCGGGGTGACGTACGCCTCGGCGCGCGCCGACCAGTGCACCTCGACGCAGTCCGACCAGGGGCGGACGGCGAAGTGCCGGCGCAGCCCGTAGCGGGCGGGGCGCGGGTCGGGACCCGCACCGAGCTGCAGGCCGCGCCTGATCGGCGAGTGCAGGCCGTCGGCCGCGGCCAGGTAGCGGGCGGTGATCCCGGCGGCGGTCACGCCGTCGGCGTCCTGCCGCACCCCGTCGACTCGCAACGGCAGGACGGGCACGCCCAGTTCCGCCGCGGTGGCGGCCAGCGCCGCCTGCAGTTCCGTCCGCCGCACGCCCCGCCCGGGGCCGGCGCGGAAGCGGGCCTCGGCCCGGTGCCGCTCGTCGACGTAGGCGATGCCGTGCAGCGGCCGGCCGGCGACGGTGACGCCGAGCGCGGCCAGCGACCGTAGCGCCGAGGGCATCAGGCCCTCGCCGCACGCCTTGTCGACCGGAGCGCGGCGCGGCTCCGCGACCACCACGTCAAGTCCCGCCCTGGCAGCGTGGATCGCGGTGGCCAGCCCGGCGGGGCCGCCGCCCGCGACCAGCAGGTCGATCACGCCGGGGCCAGGCCGAGCGCGGCGTTCTCGCAGCGCAGCCGGACCGCCAGCAGCGGCGCGTTGGCCAGCGTGAAGCACAGCGCGGTGATCCACGCCCCGTGCACCAGCGGGAGCGCGGCGCCCTCGACCACCACCGCAAGGTAGTTGGGGTGCCGCATCAGCCGGTACGGCCCGCGGTCGACCAGCGGCATCCCGGGCACGACGATCACCCGGGTGTTCCAGCGCGGCCCGAGCACGGCGATGCACCACCAGCGCAACGCCTGCGCGGCCACCACGAGTACGAGCATCGGCCAGGCCAGTGCCGCGGTGAACGGCCGCCCGCCGAAGTGCACTTCGGCCAGGCAGCCGGCCAGCAGCCCGGTGTGCAGCAGCACCATCACCGGGTAGTGGCCGCCGCCGTGCTCGGTGCCGCCGCGCTCGAAGCTCCACGCGGCGTTGCGGCGGGCGGTGTTCAGCTCGATGATCCGCTCGAAGGCGACCAGCAGGACGAGCAGGGTGTAAGGAGGCATCAAGGCGTTACCTACCAGCGCAGGAGGACGAGTTCTGAGCAGAAGCCGGGGCCCATCGCCATCAGCAGCCCGGGGCTGCCCGGCAGCGGCCGGTCGCCGGCCAGGACGTCGCGCAGGATGTGCAGCACCGAGGCGGACGAGAGGTTGCCGACCTCGGCGAGCGAACGCCAGGTCGGCTCCAACGCCCTGGCCGGCAGGGCCAGCGTCTCCCTGACCGCTTCGAGCACCTTCGGGCCGCCCGGGTGGCACACCCAGCCGGTCACGTCGTGCGGCTTGAGGTCGTGGTCGGCGAGGAAGTCCCTCACCTCGGGGCCGAGATGGCGCCTGACCAGGTCGGGCAGGTCGCTGCCCAGCACGATCCGGAAGCCGCCGTCGCCGATGTCCCAGCCGAGCAGGTGCTCGGTGTCCGGGTAGAGCCGGCTGCGGGTCGCCACCACCTCGGGCCCCGTGGCGGCCCGGTCCCGGCCGACCGCAACGACGGCCGCGGCGCCGTCGCCGAACAGCGAGCCGGCGACGACGTTGGCCGTCGAGGTGTCGTCGCGCTGCAGCGTCAGCGAGCACAGCTCGACCGAGAGCAGGACGGCGACGCCCTGCGGGCGGGCCTCCAGGTAGTCGTGCAGCCGCGCCAGGCCGGCGGCCCCGCCCACGCATCCCAGGCCGAACACCGGTACCCGCTTCACGTCGGGCCGCAGCCCGATCCGGCCGGCGATCCTGGCTTCGATGGAGGGGGCGGCGATGCCCGTGACGGAGGTGGAGATGACGAGGTCCACCTCGTCGGGCCGGATGCCGGCGGCTTGCAGGGCACCCGTGACGGCCTCTTCGCCCAGTTCCTGGGCGGCCTCGATGAAGCAGTCGTTGGCTTCGCCGAATCCGCGCAGGGTCGCGTAGCGCTCCAGGGGCAGCGCGAGCCGGCGCGTTCGCACGGCGGATGCGGCGTGCACCCGCTCCAGCACCCCGCGCGCCGCCGAAGGGGCCGCGGACAGCCCCGCGAGTGCTTCCGTGATCTCGTACTGCTCGTACTGATGCGGCGGAAGCACCGCATGCACGGCGCCGATTCGCGTCATTCACCCACTTTACGTACGACCCGTGCCATTCCCTCCGGGTTCCCTCGGCGTGTCGTCCCCGACGACTGGGGCGCCCCTGGGCGACCGCCCAGTGCGGTGCATGGCCTGCCGTGAGGACGACTTGCCGGCACAAGCCGCCCGATCAGAGCCTCACTCACGGCGCGAGCGACTCTCACCTCGTCGACCACCACGCCGTCAGGTCGGAGCCGCACCAGTCGCCGGGAACGCCACAAGGCGGACAGGTACGCGCTGCCACGTCATGCGGAAGCCACAGACGCGCACGTCCACAGCCGGGGTGTTCGCCTCAGGCCGCGCAGCCCCTCCTCCAAGTCGTCACTGAGCGCCAGCGCCCAGGCCGCCGACCAGGCACAGGCTTCTCATTATATGAAACATTATTGCTCATATACTGGACGATGGTTACGTTCGCCGCATGAGTGAACTTGTGGATGTCTCGCCGTTCGCGCAGGTTGAAGAGCTGAAAGACCTGCCAGGGCACGTGGTTTTGGCGGACGTGCGGTGGTATCTGGATGGTCGTTCCGGGCGAGCAGCGTACGAAGGGGGACATCTGCCGGGCGCGGTGTTCGTGGACCTCGACCGCTGGCTGTCGGGGCGCGCAACGCCGGAGGGCGGACGGAATCCCTTCCCATCGCCGGAGGTGTTCACCGAGGGCATGCGGGCGCTGGGGATCAACGACACCGACATCGTCGTGGCTTACGACGATCAAGGCGGAGTCATCGCCGCCAGGCTGGTGTGGATGCTGCGGAGCACGGGCCGCCGCGCAGCGATCCTCGACGGCGGACTCGCCGCCTACGTCGAGGCCCACCCCGGCTCCCTGACAGTGGTGGAACCGGCGCCCGCCGACGCCGACTTCTCCGTGCGCCCCTGGCCGGCGGAAGCCCTGGCGGCCGCCGACGAGGCGGCGGGACCGGACGACTTGGCGGTCGATGCCCGCAATCGTGACCGATTCGCAGGCGCGCAGGACCCGGTCGACCCGCGCCCGGGCCACGTCCCGGGTGCGGTGAACGTCCCGTGCCGGGAGAACCTGGACGACCGGGGCCGCCTTCTGCCCGTGCAGCAGATCCGGGACAACTTCGCGGCCGCGGGAGTGGACCAGGACTCCTCGCCGAAGGTCGTGTCGTACTGCGGCTCGGGAGTGACGGCCTGTCACAACCTCCTGGCCCTTGAATACGCAGGTCTGCGTTCTGGCCGACTCTTCGTCGGGGGGTGGTCCGCCTACAGCCGTGACGGGTCCCGCCCCGTGGAAACCGGGCCCGCTCGTTGAAACCCCGGCTGGGAGGTCGTCTCAGTCGATGAGGTCCGGCACCGCGCTCCGGGCGTCCTTGATGACGCTGCCTCGGGCTGCACCTGGCGGCAGTTGCCGCCGGTCTTCGATGCGTTCTGGCAGACGGTGTACCGATCTGGCAGCGAAGACGATCGCTGCGGGCACCGCACGGTCATCGCACCGCCGCCGGCCCCCAACCCGGCAGGGCGCGGCCTGCCCGCCACCAGGCCGCAGCGAAGGTCACCCGGACAGGGGAAGCGCGGGCATGGCGGGGTGGCCGGGGGGATGGCACCGCCTAGCGTGGCGGCGTGGTGGTCGTGAGGGCGTGTCATCCGGAGCCGACCGTCGCGGTCACCGTGCTGGTGACCGCGCTGGCGGCGGCGTCGGGCCGCACCCCGACCGCCTGCGCCCTGCTCGGCGCAGCCGTCCTGTGCGGGCAGCTGTCGATCGGCTGGAGCAACGACCTCGTGGACGCCGCCCGCGACACCGCGGCGGGCCGCACGGACAAGCCGCTCGCCGCAGGAACGGTGACCCCGCAGACGGTGGCCGCCGCCGCGGCCACCGCGCTGGCCGCGTGCGTCGTCCTCTCGCTGGCCGCGGGCCGCCTGGCCGGGGCGGCGCATCTGACGGGCGTGGCGGCAGCCTGGGCGTACAACCTCGGGGTGAAGCGCACGGCCGCCTCCTGGGTGCCGTACGCGCTGGCGTTCGGGCTGCTGCCCGCGTTCGTCACGCTGGGACTGCCGGGGCAGCCGTGGCCGCCCGCCTGGGCGATGGCCGCGGGCGCACTGCTCGGCGTGGGCGCCCACTTCACCAACGTGCTGCCGGACATCGACGCGGATCTGGCCGCGGGTGTGCGCGGCCTGCCGCAGCGGCTGGGCCGGCGGCGTACCCGCGTACTGGCCCCGCTGCCGCTGCTCGCCGCGTCCGCAGTGCTGGTGGTCGGCCCGCCGGGGCCGGCCGGGCGGGCCGGCTGGGCGGCGCTCGTGGTGACCGCGGCGCTGGCGGCAGCGACCACCGCCGCGACGTCGCAGGGCGCCAGGCCGGGCAGCCGGCTGCCGTTCCTGGCGACACTGGCCATGGCCGTGACCGCCGTCGCCCTGCTGGTGCTGCACGGCGGCTCGCTGGCCCCGCCCGGGGCTCAGCACTGAGAGCGGCAGGGCCTCAGCGCAGGTGCCGCCGGTGCAGCCGGTCGCGCAGGTCGACGACCATCAGCCCACCCGCGGCGACGACCGTCACCAGCTGGGCCACGGCGGCGACCCACTTCTCGGTGAACCACACCGGTTCGTACATGTCGGGGAACGGCCCCCACTTGCCCACGTCGACGTAGCGGTAGATCATCAGCAGCGCGAAGCCGCCCGCCGCGACCAGCCAGGCGAAGGCGTCGCCGGGCAAGCGCCGCCAGACCAGCACCACCAGCGCGGCCAGCGCCGAGATCGCCGCCTCGATGCGGAAGAGGTCGCCCTGGCTGATGGTGGCGTTCACCGCGTCGTACTGCTGGGCGAGGTCGGCGTGCACATACGCGTCGACCGCGAGCCCGGCCGCGGCCAGCACTCGGGCGGTCCAGACCGCCGTACGGACCTGCATCACGGCTCCTTCGCGTCGTCGTCGGTCGCTGCCAGGGCGTCAGCCGACGGTCAGGTTGGCCTTCATGAAGGGGTGGATCGTGCAGGTGTACGGGTAGGAGCCGGCCTTCGAGGGCGCGGTGAAGGTCACCGTCTTCCCGGGTGCGATGTCGCCGGTGTCGAACGCCTTCGCGCCGGTCGCGGTGACCGTGTGGGTGGTCGAGTCGCTGTTGGTGACGGTCACCACGGCGCCCGGCTTGACGGTCAGCGCCGCCGGGCCGAAGGCGAAGTCCTTGATGTCGATCCGGTCGGCGCCGCCGCCCGCGGCCGGCGAGGAGGCCGGCGCCGACGCGCTCGGCGTCGCACCGGAGCCGCCGGAGTTCGAGTCCGAGCAGCCGGCGAGCGCCGGCAGCAGGCTCACCGCGCCCAGCACACCCAGCGACAGCGCGCCGAGACCTCGCATCGCCGCACCCGCCATGGCCACCTCACCGGTCGTCGCGACCCGGCGGCCGCCTCACCGCCACCTTCCGCCCGGCACGCCCGCGCCGCCCGCCGCGGCAGCCGCACGGGGGACGTTTTCACGCCAACGGCTGCGCATCGACGGGCGGCGCGGGCTCCACGGCCAGGGCTGCCTGCGGACCTGGACGGTTAGGCTGAACGGGTCAGAAGCTGAACGGCGACTCCAGTACGTACGCGCATTCCGTATAGATGTAGCCGCTCTTGAACTGGTGGGTGTCGGCGATGGGCGTCGCGGAGTCGGCGTCGTCGATGGGCTTCTGCATGATGTACGACGTGCCGGTCGGCAGGTGCAGGGTCCGCTTCGCGTAGTTCTTGTTGGTGGCCTTGCACGCCAGGGACTGCGCCAGCGACTCGCTGGAGTAGCGCGAGCAGGAGCTGCAGCCCTTGAGGGTGAAGCTGCCGGTGACCGGACCGGTGTAGAGGATCTCGACCGCGTCGGGGCTGTCGTTGGTGAAGGTCACGCTGATGGAGCCGCCGGAGCCCATCGTCGGCACCTTCTTGCCGGCCGCGGGCACCTTGGTCGCGATCTCCGCGGCGATCGCGATCTTGAGTGCGAGCGGGCGGTGCTTGTCGTGCGGGTACTTGCCGGTGAAGCCGTTCAGCGTGGTGAGGGCGTCGTCGAAGTTGCCGCTCTTGTACTGCGAGAGCCCGCAGTTGTACGTGCCGGTCTCCACGTAGCCGTCGACCCGCTGGGAGTCGGCCTTGAGAGCGTCGGCGACACCCGCCTTGTCACCGGGCAGGGCCGCCGCGTTCGTGCCCAGCGTGCGCAGCTTCTCGGTGGTCCCGCACGGGTCCGAGCCGCCCAGGCCCTTGGCGGTGGCGTCGATGTTCGCCCTGACCGCCGGCTCGACCTTGGCGGCCTGCGGCGACTTGGGGAAGGTGGTGAGCAGCTCGCCGAGCTTGCCGGTGTCGGACGCGGAGTCCGGTGCGGGCGAGGTCAGTTCGGTCATGCCGCACTCGTAGAGCGAGGTCGCGAGCCGGTCGTCGGGCCAGCCGGCCAGCGAGCCGAGCGCCTTGCCGTCGATGTGCTGCGGCACCGTCCGCAGGTACTTGAGCGGCTCTATCGCGTCGCAGAACTTCTTCTGGTCGTAGGGGGTGCCGACGGCCGTGTAGAAGGTCTGCAGCCGGTCGGGCACCTGCTTGGCGGCCTTGGAGCCCGGGTGCTTGCTGTCGAGGTCCTGGTAGGAGCCGAGCGCGGAGCTGTAGTCGGACTTGGCGCTCGCGAAGGGCTTGGCCTTCGCCGCCTGCACGAGCTGGTCGGCCTTGTCGAGGCGGTCGAGCAGCATCTTCTGGGTGGCGTCGTCCTTGGCGCCGTCGTAGTAGACGACCGCGCCCGCGGGGACCGCGAGCAGCACCAGGCCGAGCAGCAGCGCCAGCGGCGCCTGCGGCGGGAAGGACATCCGGGTGCGCAGGCCGCGCAGGGCGCCGTGCAGGGCGGTCAGCACCAGGAAGACCAGGTAGCTGACCAGCACCCCGCCGGACACGCCGTCGGGGTCGGCGGGCAGCGCGCTCACCAGGAAGACGCCGGTGCCGATGAGGGCGACGGCGAAGCCGATCCAGCGGCGGGTCAGCAGGTAGCCGATCCCGAGGCCGCTGAGGTTGAGCACGCCGACGGCTATCGCGCGCAGCGGGTCGGCCGGCTCGCGGGGCGCCGGCGGCGCGGCGGGCATCGGCGGCGGGCCGAACGGCGGCGGGGGCGGGAAGCCGCCGCCTCCGCCGGGCGGTGGCGGGGGCGGGGGCGGTCCGAAGCCGCCGCCGTCGGGCGGTGGCGGCGGTCCGAAGCCGCCCCCGCCGCCGTAACCGCCGTTCCCGCCCTGCTGGCTCCAGCTCATGGCAAACCCCCCGGACTCTCGGTCCCCACCCATGGACAAGCACGCGAACCGGCGGTGCCGTCCCACGCGAAGGCCCATTTATATCTGATGCGCGCAGGGGCGTGTCGGTTGCGTCCGGCGGGGACGAAGATGCGTCGCCGCGGGGCCGGGAGCAAGCTGGGTGAGGGGATGAACGAGCGGTGCGGGGCCGCACCCTCCCGACGCCGGGGAGTGATCATGGGCGACACCGAGGTACTGGTGGTGGGGGCGGGTCCTGTGGGGCTGACAGCGGCGGTGGAGCTGCGCCGCCGCGGTGTCGGCTGCCGCGTCGTGGACCGGCTCGACGAGCCGCAGCCGTGCGCCAGGGCCGTCGGCATCCAGCCGCGCACCCTTGAGGTGTGGGACGCGATGGGCCTGGTGCGCGACGCCCTCGACGCGGCGGTGCCGCTCTACGGCCGGCTCGGCTACGTCAACGGCGAGCCGGGGCAGCGCGTGGACCTGAAACTCCCGCCCGACGTGCCGTACGGTTTCGCGGCGCTGCCGCAGTACGAGACCGAGCGCCTGCTGACCGCGCGCCTGGAGGCGTACGGCGGCCGGATCGAACGCGGCACGGAACTGCTCGGCCTGGAACAGGACGCCGACGCGGTACGCGCCAGGCTCGGCACACCCGGCGGCACCGAGACGGTCCAGGCCCGTTACGTGGTCGGCTGCGACGGCGCGCACAGCCGCACCCGGCAGGTGCTCGGGCTGTCGTTCGAGGGCGACGCCTTCCCCGAGGAGTACATGCTCGCCGACGTCGAGGTGGACTGGGACCTGCCCTCCGGCTACACCGTGCGCTCCGTCCACCAGGACGCGGGCGGTGCCACCGACGACGTGCTGGTCTGCGTCCCGCTGCCCGGGCGGGGCCGCTACCGGATGTCCATGCTCGTCCCGCCCGAACTGTCGGTGCCGGCGCCCGCGGCGGGCGAGGAGGTGGCGCACGGCCTGGAGTCCGGGCGCGCACCTGAGCTGCGGGACATCCAGGCGGTGCTGGACCGGCTCTCGCCCCGGCCGACGACCGCGCGGTCGATGCGCTGGTCGTCGGTCTTCCGGATCAGCCACCGGCTGGTGGACCGGTACGCCGCCGGCCGGGTCTTCCTGGCGGGCGACGCCGCGCACATCCACCCGCCGACCGGCGCGCAGGGCATGAACACCGGCGTGCAGGACGCGTACAACCTGGCGTGGAAGCTGGCGCTCGCGACGCAGGGCGTCGCCGCGGACGGGCTGCTCGCCAGCTACCACGCCGAGCGGCACCCGGTCGGCGAGGAGGTCGTCGCGCGGACGGTACGGCACGCCCGGGAGGGCATCGAGGTGGAGGTGCTGCGCGAGGCGCAACTGCTGGTCCGCTACCGGGACAGCCCGCTGGTCGAGCCCGACCCCGGGCCCGGCGCTCCCGAGCCGCGGCCGGGCGACCGGGCGCCGGACTGCCGGGGGCTCACCGGGGACATCGCCGCGTATCCGGTGCGGCTGTTCGACCTGCTGCGCAGCTCGCACCACACGCTGCTGCTCTACGCGGACGCGGGTTCGGCGGCGGAGGAGCTGCGGGCCTGCGCGACCGCGGCGCGGGCGGCGGCCCACGGCCGCCTCAACGTCTTCGCGGTCCTCGCGCCAGGTGCGCCCGGCGAGGGGCTCGGGGTGCCGCGCGTCCACGACCGGGACGACGGTTTCCGCCGCCAGTACGCTGCGCGTGCGCCCGAGGCCATCGTGATCCGCCCCGACGCCCACATCTCAGCCCGGTTCCACCGGCCCTCCCCCACCACCCTCGCCACCCACCTGGCCGCCACCTTCGCCTGACGGCCCTGATGGCTTGCCCTCTGCGCAGAGGGCAAGCCCTTGCGAGGGGCGAACCCTGTGCGGAGGAGGACGCAGGCCAAAAAGGGGCACGGGCTGCGCGCCCAGCCCGAACGGTGGGAAAGAAAGCAACGCCACAGCAAGTGGCAACCCCCCAGGGGCGCGAGGGGCTGCACGACGAGCCCACCACAGGGGGAAGGTCCCGGGGCGGCCCGCAGGGGCAGGGGGGAGGGGCACCCTCAAGAAGGCGCCGCCAGCATGTGGAGGCGCAGCGCCAGCTGGAGTTCGAGCGCGCGCTCGGGCTCGTTCCAGTCCGGGCCGAGGAGCGCCTGGATGCGGTCCAGCCGCTGGACCACCGTGTTGACGTGCAGATGCAGCTCGTCCTTGGTGCGCGTCAGCGTGCCCCCGCACGCGAAGTACGCCCCGAGCGTACGGACCAGCTCGGTCCCCCGCCTGGCGTCGTACTCCAGCAGCGGCCCGAGCGTCGCGCCGACGAACGGCTCGACGTCCCGCTCGTTGCCCAGCAGCACCCCGAGGAAGCCGAGTTCGGCCGCCCCGGCCCCGTCCCCCACGCGCCCGAGCGCGCACAGCGCCCGCAGGCACCGCACCGCCTCGGCGTGCGCGTCGGCGAGGGCCTGCGGCCCGGACGCCGGTCCGGCCGCGGCGACCGTGACGGGGGCGCCGACCAGCTGGGTGAGCTGGGCCGCGGCGCCCCGGGCGACGGCGCCGGGCGCGGCGCCGTCGTGCGGCAGCAGCAGCACCACCGTGCCGGAGCGCTCCGCGCTGATCCCGTCGCTGCCGAAGAGGTAGCGGCCCGCGGCGCCGGCCAGCCGGTCGTGGGAGCCGGCCGCGCTCTGCGCGACCAGCACCAGGCACGGCCTGCTGAGGTCGACGCCGAGCCGCCGGCCGCGGACGACCAGGCCGACCGGGTCGCGCCCGGGGGCGGTGAGCAGGTCGGTGACCAGTTCGCCGCGCACCCGGTTCTCGGTCTCGGCGACGGAGCGGCTGAGCAGCAGCAGGAGTGCGGTGACGACGCCGGCCCGCTCGAACAGCCGGCGGTCGGAGTCGTCGAGCCGGTCGCGTCCGTGCAGCACCATGCTGCCCAGCAGTTCCTGGCCGGCGAGCACCGCGCAGGTCCAGCGCCCGTCGCGGTGCTCGGCCCTGGCGGTGGGTGCGGCCCGGCCCCCGGGGGCGGCCGCGGGGGCGGGCGGCGGGCCGCCGTCGAAGGGTGCGCCGCCGCGGCCGACGGCGGCCAGCGTGCGGCCGTCGGGGTCGTGGATGGTGAGGGCGCCGTCGAGCAGCCCCGCGACGGCCGCGGCCACCTCCGACAGGTCGCCGCCGCGCAGCACCAGGTCGGTGAGCCGGTCGTGGGCCTCCTCGGCGCGCTGCATGGCGGCGGCGTGCTCGCGGATGACGGCGCCGGCCTGCGCGAGGTCGGTGATGGCCCGGGCGGTGTCGATGGCGATGGCGGCGTGCGCGGCCAGCGAGCACAGCAGCGCGACCTCGTCGGGCGAGAAGGGCCGCGGGGTGCGGTCGGCGGCGAACAGCACCCCGATGACGTCGCCCCCGCCGGAGGCCCGGCCGGGCGCACCGCCGGGCGCACCGCCGCGGGCGCCGAGCAGCAGCGGCACCCCCAGGATGCCGACCAGGCCCTCGTCGAGGACGCCCTCGTCGATGGAACCGGTGTGCCGGAAGCGCTCGTCGGTGCGGTAGTCGGGGGTGGCGTAGGGGCGCGCGGTCTGGGCGACGAGGCCGCCGAGCCCGTCGCCGTAGCTGAGCCGCAGGTTCTGGAACAGCGGGGACACCGACCCGTCGGTGACCCGCATGTAGGTGTCGCCGGCCTCGTCGTCCCGCAGCGTCAGGTACGCGGTGTCGGTGCCGAGCAGCATCCGCACCCGGCGGACGATGGACTGGAGCACCGCGTCCAGGTCGCGCAGCGCCGCGAGATCGCCCGCGGTGTCGAAGAGCGCGGCCAGTTCGGTCTCCCGGCGGCGGTGCTGGCGCAGGGTGCCGCGGACCCGCAGGGCGGTCGCGGTGGCCTGCTCCAGCTCGGCGAGGTCGGCGGCGTCCGCCCCGCCCGCCCTGGCCTGCGCGGCGAGCGCCCCGTAGGCCTCGGCGGGCGCGTCCTCCGCGATGAGTTCGAGCAGCCGGCGGAGCGGGCGGGCGATGGGGGCGGGGGCGGGGCTGTCTGCCATGGGGCGTCATCCAATCACCTTGCGGTGCGGCGTCCCAGACCTCGTACCGCACGAAGTACGCACGAATAACCGCACGTCCCGGCCCCGTGCGGGGTCAGTGCGCCGTCCATCCGCCGTCCAGGGGCAGCGAGGTGCCGGTGATGTAGCCGGTGTGCGGGGAGCACAGCCACAGCGCGGCGGCCGCGACCTCGACCGGTTCGATGAGCCGTTTGATCGCGGTGCGGTCCAGCATCACCTGGGCGATGACGTCGGCCTCGGGGATGCCGTGCGCGAGCGCCTGGGTGGCGATCTGGTCCTCGACCAGCCGGGTGCGGACGTAGCCGGGGCTGATGCAGTTGCTGGTGACGCCGAACTCGGCCCCTTCCAGGGCGACGGTCTTGCTGAGCCCTTCGAGGCCGTGCTTGGCGACGACGTACGCGGACTTGTACGGGCTGGCCCGCAGGCCGTGCACCGAGGAGATGTTGACGACCCGGCCCCAGCCGCGGGCGTACATGTGCGGCAGGTTCCTGCGCAGGATGCGGAAGGGCGCCTCGACCATCACCCGCTGGATGAGAGTGAAGCGCTCCGGCGGGAACTCGTGGACGGGGGCGATGTGCTGCAGGCCGGCGTTGTTGACGACGATGTCGGCGTCGGCGGGCAGCGCGTCGACCGCGCCGGGCTCCGAGAGGTCGGCGACCACGCAGATCCCGCCGGTCTCGGCCGCGGCGTCCTTGGCGCCCGCCGCGTCCCGGTCGACGATGTAGACGGTCGCGCCGGCCGCGGCGAAGGCCACCGCGCAGGCCCGGCCGATCCCGGCGGCGGCGCCGGTGACCAGGGCGGTGCGGCCGGCGAGGAAGTGCCCGCCGGCCGGTACCGCGGCGGTGGCGTCGGCCGGTGGCGCGGCGGGGACCTGGTCCCGGCCGGGGCGCTGAGTGCTCTCCATGGCGGCCACGCTAGGAAGGTTGCGGCACAGCGCACACGTGTCCTGCGCCCATACTTCCCCCGCCGGTGGTGGCGTCCGCACCCATGTCGCGGCGGCCGCCCGGGCTGCACCGCGGGCCGCCCGCACACCGGCGCGGCCGCCGCCCGCGCGGCCGCGGCACCGCAATGGCCGTGCCCGCCACTTCCGGCGTACGGCCATGGCGGTCCCTCACGTGTCTGCGGCCACAGCGCGGTCCTACCGTCCAACGCCAAAGGATCCCCCCATAGGAGTGCACATGAACAGCTCTCCGCTCCCCCGCCCCCGAGGAACCGCGCACCGCCCCGCGACCGTCCGCCGCAGGGTCGCCACCGCGGTGACCGGTGTGCTCGCCCTGGTCGCCGCCTGCCTGGGCGCCGTCGCGAGCGCGGAACCCGCCGCCGCGGCGGGCCTGACCCAGGTCACCTCGTTCGGCTCGAACCCGGGCGCTCTCGCGATGTACGAGTACGCGCCGGCCGGGCTGCCGGCCGGCGCCCCCGTGGTGGTCGCCCTGCACGGCTGCACCCAGTCGGCGAGCGACTACTTCGCCCACTCCGGCTGGCAGAAGTACGCCGACCTGTGGGGCTTCGCCCTGGTCCTGCCGCAGACCGGCACGTCCAACAACTCGCTGTCCTGCTTCAGCTGGTTCGACCCGGCCAAGGACGCCCGCGGCAAGGGCGAGGCGGCCTCGGTCGTCTCGATGGTCTCGCACGCCGTCACGCAGTACGGCTCGGACAGCGGCCGGGTCTACGTGACCGGGCTGTCCGCGGGCGGCGGGATGACCGCCGACCTGCTCGCCGACTACCCGGACGTCTTCGCCGGCGGCGCGGTCGACTCGGGCCTGCCGGCGCAGTGCGCCACCTCCCAGGCCGCCGCGTCGACGTGCCAGTACGGCAGCGTCAACCTGACGCCCGCCCAGCTCGGCGACAAGGTGCGGGCGTCCGACCCCGGTCACACCGGCCCCTGGCCGCGGGTGGCGATCTGGCAGGGCGCCTCCGACTACACCGTCTACCCGGTCAACGGCACCGAGCTGCGGGACCAGTGGACCGACGTGTGGGGCATCGGGCAGACCGCGTCGTCCACCCAGTCGCTGCCGGGCGGCACCACACTCAGCGTCTACAACGACCCCTCGGGCAAGCCGGCGGTGCAGCTCTACCAGATCGCCGGCATGGCCCACGGCCTGGCCGTGGACCCGGGTTCAGGAACCGAGCAGTGCGGTTCGACGGGCTCGTACTACCTGGACACCATCTGCTCCAGCTACTACACCGCCCGCTTCTGGGGTCTCGACGGCTCGACCCCGCCGGGCGGCGGTGGCGGTACGCTGCCGGCGCCCACCGGGCTGGCCGTCTCGGGCACCACCGGCAGCAGCGTCTCGCTGAGCTGGGGCGCGGTCACCGGCGCGGCCTCCTACCGGGTCTACCGCGGCGGCACCCAGGCCGGTTCGCCCACCGCGACCTCCTACACCGACACCGGCCTGACCGCGGGTACGGCGTACAGCTACGCCGTCGCCGCCGTGGACTCCTCGGGCGCGGCGGGGCCGGCGTCGGCGGCGGTCACCGCGACCACCACCGGGTCGGGCGGCGGCTCGGGGCAGTGCTTCACCGACAGCAACTACGACCAGGTCGCGGCGGGCCGCGCGCACCAGAGCGGCGGCTACACGTACGCCGACGGCTCCAACCAGAACATGGGGCTGTGGAACCTCTACACCACCCACACCCTCAAGGAGACCGGCACGGACTACTACGTCATCGCGGACGGCGGCTGCTGACCGCGCCGCGGTGACCTCAGGCCCTGCGGGCCAGCACCAGCCCGGCCCGCGGGCTGCCGTCCTCGCGGCGGCCGACCTCGTCGAGCGCGTCGAGCGCGTCGAGCGCCACGTCGAAGCCGGCCGCCGCGAGGTCGTCGCGCACCGCGGAGAAGGGGAAGGTGCGGTAGTACATCACGAAGGGCGGGCGCCACAGCGCGTTGCGCACCCGCATGGCGCCGTCGAAGCCGGCCATCGCCCAGTACCAGGGCGAGGTGATCGGCGGCGGCGCCCCGATCGGGAAGGCGAACAGGCCGCCGGGGCGCAGCGCCCGGTGCACCTGGGCGAACAGGCCAGGACGCTCGGCGGGCAGGAAGTGCCCGAAGGCGCCGAAGCTCACCACCAGGTCGAAGGCCCCGGCGAAGGGCAGCGCCCGGGCGTCGGCCCGCACCCACTGCGGCCGCGGGCCGCCGGCGGGCGGCAATGCCGCGGCGGCCAGGGCCAGCATCCCGGCGCTGAAGTCGACCCCGGTCAGCCGCTTGCGGCACAGCGGGGCCAGCACCCGCAGGCCCGCGCCCGTGCCGCAGCACAGGTCGAGCCCGGCGTCGAAGGGGCCGAGCGGGGCGAGGGCGGCGGCGGTCGCGTCGAGGAAGCGGTCGGGGGTGCGGAAGGGCGTGTGGTCGAACGCCGGGGCGAGCAGGTCGTAGCCGCGGTCGACGGAGGACAGCGCCTGGACGGCCAGCTCGCGCAGGGTGGGTCCCTCGGGTGAGAACACCCGGCCACAATAGGCCGCTCCGAGCGGCCCGGCAGGTCAGGCGCCCTGGCGGCGCTGCCGGGCGGCGTAACTGCGCAGCGCCCGCAGGAAGTCGACCTCGCGGAAGGCCGGCCAGTGCGCGTCACAGAAGTACAGCTCGGAGTAAGCGCTCTGCCACAGCAGGAAGTTGGACATGCGCTGCTCGCCGCTGGTCCTGATCACCAGGTCCGGGTCGGGGCGGCCGGCCGTCCACAGGTGCCGGGCGATGTCCTCGGGGGCGACCTCCGCGGCGAGTTCGGCCAGCGTCTGGCCCGACTCGGCGCGCTCGGTGAGCAGTTCGCGCAGCGCTTCTACGACCTCCTGCCGGCCGCCGTAGCCGATGGCCAGGGTGACGTGGGCGCCGGTGGTGCAGCCCTCGGTCGCGGCCACGGCTACCTTGAGCGCGTGTGCGGTACGGTCGGGCAGCACGTCGAGGCTGCCGGCGACGTGCAGCTGCCAGCGGGCGCCGGGTCTGGCCAGCTTGTCGAGGACGATCTGCTCGATCAGGCCCATCAGGAAGGCGACTTCGCCCTCGCCGCGGCGGCTGAGGTTCTCGGTGGAGCAGACGAAGACGGTGACGTGGCGGATGCCGAGCGCCTCGCACCAGGACAGCACGTCGTCCACGTGCTCGGCGCCCGCCTTGTGCCCGAGGCTGGGGCTGGCCAGGCCCACCTGCCTGGCCCAGCGGCGGTTGCCGTCCATGATCAGGCCGATGTGCCGGGGCAGCGCACTGCCGCGCAGTTGCCGGCGCAGCCGACGGGCGTACAGCGCGTAGGCCGGAGAGACGATCCGCATGGTGATGTCCTTTCCCGTCAGCCGAGGTTAGGGCACCACCGCCCGTCCGCCGGGCGGGACATGGAGACCGGTTCCGGGGAGTGCGACGCTCTGAGAGCGCTTCCACCGACCCCGAAGCCACAGCTTCGCGGGCCGGGGCACAAAGGCTCAGGTCATCGCAGGTGTGCGCGGGGCGCCCGGAAAATTCCCCGCCGGGGTGTGCGCTTTCCCTCATCGTCAGGAAACGGAACCGTCATTCCTGATCCCTTATCCTGTTGTTCCGGAATGATCGTTCCGTTTCATCTTCTAAGGAGTTCCATGGCGTCCGAGACCCGGCGCACACACCACCAGGTCACGTTCGCGGTCCTTGCGGCGGGTGTGACCGCGTACGCGCTGCTCCAGTCCCTGGTCACCCCGGTGCTGCCGACGATCCAGGCCGACCTGCACACCAACCAGAACACCGTGACCTGGGTGCTGACCGCCTACCTGCTGTCGGCCTCGATATTCACGCCGATCATGGGCCGGATAGGCGACATGATCGGCAAGGAGCGGGTCTTCGTCGCCACCCTCGGCGCGCTGGCCGCGGGCTCGCTGCTCGCCGCGCTTGCGACCAACGTGACGACGATGATCGTCGCCCGGGCGATCCAGGGCATCGGCGGCGGCGTGCTGCCGCTGGCGTTCGGCATCATCCGCGACGAGTTCCCGCGCGAGAAGCTCAGCGGTGCGGTCGGCCTGATCGCCTCGATCCTCGCGGTCGGCGGCGGCCTGGGCATCGTGCTGGCAGGACCGATCGTCAACGCGCTGGACTACCACTGGCTGTTCTGGCTGCCGATGATCCTGACCCTGGTGTCGGCGATCGCCGCGCACTTCTTCGTGCCGAAGTCGCCGGTGCGCACGGCGGGCCGGATCAGCTGGGCACCCGCGGTGCTGCTGTCGGCATGGCTGGTGGCGCTGCTGGTCGCGCTCAGCCAGGCCCCGGTGTGGGGCTGGGGCTCGGGCAAGGTGCTCGGCCTGATCGCGGCGGCCGTCGTGCTGGCCGTGGCCTGGGTGCTGGTCGAGCTGCGGGCGGCGACGCCGCTGATCGACATGAAGATGATGGCCCGCCCGGCGGTGTGGACCAACAACCTGGTGGCGCTGCTGGTCGGCGTCGGGATGTACGCGGTCTTCGCCTTCCTGCCGGAGTTCGTGCAGACCCCGAAGTCCACCGGCTACGGCTTCGGCGCGAGCATCACCCAGTCCGGGCTGATCCTGCTGCCGATGTCGGTGATGATGTTCATCGTGGGCCTCGGTGCGAACGGCCTGGCCAACCGCATAGGCGGCAAGAAGGTCGTCGTGACGGGCTCGCTGATCGGCGCCGTCTCCATGGCGCTGCTGGCCTTCGCGCACACCAGCACCTGGGAGCTGTACGTGGCCACCGCCGTCATGGGCGCCGGCTTCGGACTGACCTTCGCGGCGATGTCCAGCCTGATCGTCAGCGCGGTCCCGCCGGCGCAGACCGGTGTGGCCAGCGGCATGAACGCCAACATCCGCACCATCGGCGGCTCCATCGGCGCCGCCCTGATGGCCAGCGTGGTCACCGCGAGCCCGGCCGCCGACGGCCTGCCGCGGGAGGCCGGCTACACCCACGGGTTCGCCATGCTGGGCGCCGCCATGGTCCTGGCGGCCGTCGCGGCGACGCTGATCCCCGTCGTCCGGCGCAGTACCAGGGTCGAATTCGTCGACGGACCGCAGCAGGCGGAACTGGCGGCGGTCCCCGGAGGTACCGTCGTGGGTGACAAGCCGGAATGAGCTGCGGGGCGGGGGGCCCGGCGGGAGTGAGCGAGCGACGATGACAGGACACGCGCGCCCGAAGGCGCCGGCGCCGACAGCAGGCCCGGCGCCGGCGGCGGCGCCCGAACAGGACCCGCCCGCCAGGCCGCTGCGCCGGGACGCGGTCCGCAACCACCGGCTGGTGATCGAGGCGGCCCGCGAGGTCCTCTCGGAGTTCGGCACCGACGCCAGCATGGAGCTGATCGCCTCCCGGGCCGGCGTCGGCGTCGGCACGGTCTACCGGCGCTTCCCCAACAAGGAGGCGCTGGTGGACGAGATCGCCGGGCTGATGCTGCACGAACTCACCGAGGTGGCGCGCAGTTCGCTCACCCTGCCGGACGGCACGGGCCTCGAACGGTTCCTGCGGGTCATCGGCAGCTCGCTGGCCGAGCACCGCGGCTACGCGGAGAAGCTGGTGGGCCACTCCAAGACGGCCTGCGTCGAGCTGCTGCGCGACCGGGTCGCGGAACTGCTGGTCCAGGCGCAGGAGTCGGGGCGGATCGCGGCCGGTGTGGAGCTGGGCGACATCATGGCGCTGATCTGGGGCCTGCGCGGCATCGTGGAGACCAGCGGCGCGGTCGTACCCGACGCCTGGCGGCGGCAGTTGGACATCCAGCTGGCGGGGCTGCGGGCCGCCGAGGTGCCGCGGGACAGCCCGCCGGCGGTGACCCGGGCGCAGTTGCGGCGGATCGGCACGGGCAACCGCACCTCGGACACGGAGTGCACCCACGGCGCGGAGTCCTGACGTCCGGTTCCGGTACAGGAGTACGCGACGGGGACGACCGGCGACAACGCGCCGTCGTCCCGCATCCCAATATTCACTCCAGGTGGTCTAGACCCCACCCGACCCGGCACGGCATAGTGGGCAGTGCAAGATCAACGGCCGGCACCGGCCGGACGATCCGCGGTCTTCCGGGGCGCCGCGGTGATCCTCACCGACCCCCGCCTGCGGTGTCGCGCGCCGAACACCCGGCGCGCGGCCGCGGCGGTCAGGGGGCCTTCCGGCATCGCACCGGCGCCACATGCCGGTGCGATGCCGCGGCGTCCAAGCCGCGGCCCGTACCGCCCGCACGCGAGTGCGGGTTCAGCCCTGGCGGGCCTTGGACCTGGGGTCCTTGCGGTTGATCACGTACACCTTGCCGCGCCGGCGCACGATCTGCGCGCCCGGGCGGTTCTTCAGTGAACGCAGTGAGTTGCGTACTTTCATGGATCGCGCCCTTCTCCTGGTGGTCTGGTCATACTCGTTTCGCATGCACCACAACGGCAGTGGCCCCGCATTCATTCCGCGGGGTACAGCCCCTGCGGAGGAGACGGCATGAGCGACGGTTCGCAGCCCCCGGAGGAGGCGGAGGAGGCGGAGGAGACGGAATTCCACCCGGGCTACTCAAGCCCGCATTTCGCCAGCCCGCACTTCACCAGCCCCGAGTCCACGATCCACGACTACACCCCGCCCGACTACGTCGTGCCGCCCTTCCACGGCCCCGACTCCGAGAGCGAGGCCGAGTTCCTGGCCGAGTCCGAGCCGGTCCCGGAGGAGGCAGGTCCCGACGGCCCGCACTTCACCAGCCCGCACTTCACCAGCCCGCACTTCACGGGGCCGGGCGCGATGCGGCACGGACCGGCGCACGCCCGGCGCCCGGCGGACTCCCCGCCCGCCGCGCAGGACGCACCGCCGGAGCAGGACACGCCGCCGGAGCAGGACGAGCCCGGGAAGTAGGGCGTGTCCGGGGGGTAAGGCGTGCCGCGGTCTGCCCGGGGGCGGGGAGGGGGCGCCCCTGGGCAGGAAAAGCGCTGGCACGGCCGGGGCACGCGGTGTTGACTGCCGCCGATGAACAAGCGGATGAACAAGCAGACGAGCAAGTGGATCGAACTCGCGGGGTGGACGGCTTGAGCGTGATCGTGCGCCCGATCAGCGGACCGGAGGAGCTGGGGCTCTTCACCCGGCTGGAATACGTCCTCGACGACGAGCTCGCCGACGACCTCGCCGCCGGCCGGCGGCGCCCCGGCTGGATGTGGGTCGCGCTGCGCGGCGACCGGGTGCTGGCCAGGGCCGCCTGGTGGAGCCGGGGCGGCGACACCCCGCTCTACCTCGACGTCTTCGACATCGCGGACGACGCCCCCGACCCCGACCGGCTGGACGTCGCCGAGCAGCTGCTGCGCACCGCGACGGCGGCGGTCCTTCCCGCCGGCGCCGAGCCGCCGGAGTACAACCGCTTCCTGCCGCCCGGCTGGCGGCAGGACACCGCGACCCGGCAGGCCGTCGAGGACCGCATGGCGGTGCTCGGACGGACCGGGGCGCAGCTCTTCGTGGAACGGCTGCGGCTGGAGTGGCGGCCGGGCACGGCCGTCCCCGCCGGCAGCGGGCGGCTGGCCTTCCGGCCGGTGCGGGACACCGGGGAGATCACCGCCATGATGGCCGCGGTGCTCGACGGCACGCTGGACGCCCACAGCCGCGCCGACCTGGCCACGATGACGCCGCGCGAGGCGGCGGCCGCCCACTTCGACGGCGAGCTGGCCGGCTACTCCAGCCCGCGGGAGTGGTGGCAGGTCGCGACGCTGCCCGGCGGCGACCCCGTCGGCTTCGTCCTCCCGGCCCGCAACGACTACAACGCGATCATCGCCTACGTCGCCGTGCTCCCCGCCCACCGCGGCCGCGGCTACATCGACGACCTGCTGGCCGAGGGCACCCGCGTCCTGGCGGCCCAGGACGTGCCGCGGATCCGCGCGTCCACCGACCTGGGCAACACGCCGATGGCCCGCGCCTTCGCGCGCGCCGGCTACGTCGACTTCGAACGCACCGTCACCATGACCTGGTCATGACCCGCCGGCCCGCCCCCGCCGCGGCGGCGCCAGGGCCGTGGCGGCGGCCCGGCTGACAGCTGCGGCGAGGGCGGCCAGCGGCGGCGAGTCCAGCTTCCACTGCTGCCAGTAGAGCGGCACGTCCATGGCCTGGTCCGCGGCGAGTTCGGCCAGGGCGCCCGCGCGGCAGTGGGGCTCGGCCTGCCCCTCGGGCACCATGCCCCAGCCCAGGCCCGCGGCGACGGCGGCCGCGAAGGACTCCGACGCGGGGACGTACGTCCTGGGCTGGCCGCCGGTGGCGCGGCCGGGGGCCAGCCGGCGCAGGAAGGCGTCCTGGATGTCGTCCTTGCGGTCGAAGACCACCATGGGCGCGGCGGGCAGCAGCTCCGCCAATGGCCCGTCCGCCAGGTGCCGCGCGGCGAAGGCGGGGGTCGCGTACGCCCGGTAGGTCATCCGGCCCAGCGGGCGTACGGAGCAGCCCTGCACGGGCTCCGGCGAGGAGGTGACCGCGGCCATCACCCGGCCCTGGCGCAGCAGCAGCGCGGTGTGGTCCTGGTCGTCGCGGTGCAGGTCGAAGCACACGTCGAGGCTGCGCGCGGTCTCGGCGAGGGCGGGCAGGAACCAGGTGGCGAGCGAGTCGGCGTTGACCGCGATCGGCAGCGTCGTCGGCCCCGCGGCACCGGTCAGGCCGATCTCCGCGGCCGCGTCCTGCTCAAGGCGGGCGAGCTGCCGCCCGAAGCGCACCACGACCTCGCCCGACGCGGTCGGCCGCACCGGTTTGGACCGCAGCAGCAGGACCCGCCCGGTGCGCTGCTCCAGCGCCTTGATCCGCTGGCTGACCGCGGACGGCGTCACATGCAGCCGGGCGGCCGCCGCCTCGAAGGTGCCCTCGTCGACGGCGGCGAGCAGCGTACGCACCTGGTCGAGCGGCAGCCCGGCGGTCGTCATCACAATCGCTAACCTTAGCTAAGAAACATGAGCTGGACTGATGGTGCCCGCACTTCCTAGCCTCGGCCCATGAACCCCGCTCTGCCGGCGGCCCTGGCCGGCCTCGGTACCGGCCTGTCGCTGATCGTCGCGATCGGCGCGCAGAACGCCTTCGTCCTGCGCCAGGGCATCCGCCGCGAGCACGTCACCGCGGTGGTCGCGATCTGTGCGGTGTCCGACGCCGTCCTGATCTCGGTGGGCGTCAGCGGGATCGGCTCCGTGCTGAGGGCCTGGCCGTCCGCGGTCACCGCGACCGGCTGGATCGGCGGCGCCTTCCTGGTGTCGTACGGTGTGCTGGCCGCCCGCCGGGCGCTGCGGCCCGAGCGGCTGGACCCGGCGGGCACCGCGGGCGGCTCGCTGAAGACCGCGGTGCTCACCTGCCTGGCGATGACCTGGCTCAACCCGCACGTCTACCTCGACACCGTGCTGCTGCTCGGGTCGGTCGCCAACGGCTACGGCGGCTCGCGCTGGCCCTTCGGCGCCGGGGCGGCGGCCGGCAGCGTCCTGTGGTTCAGCGGCCTCGGCTTCGGCGCCCGGCTGCTCCAGCGGCCCTTCTCCCGGCCGGGCTCCTGGCGGGTGCTGGACGTCGTGATCGCCTGCACGATGATCACCCTGGGCGTCCTGATGGTGGCCAGGACCTGAGCCCGAACCTGCGCGGCCCCCGGCGTCAGGGCCGCCGGCCGGTCCACACCCGGCCCTGGGCGATCGGCCGGAAGCCGATCACGGCCGCGTCGTCGCGGCGGTCGGCCGCCGCGGCCAGCAGCCGTTCGCACAGCGTGGACAGCGGCAGGCCGCGCAGCCGCGCCTGCTCCGCATGCGCGGCCAGCGCGGCCATCCCCTCGGTCAGGTCGGTGCCGGGCACCTCGATCAGGCCGTCGGTGTAGAGCAGCAGCGTGTCGCCGGCGTGCAGGTCGTAGTGCAAGGTGGTGCGGCTCATCCAGGGGGCCACGCACAGCGGCAGGTCGGGTCCCTCGCCCTCCAGGAAGCGCGGCTGCCCCGACGCCGGAAGCAGCAGCGGCGGCGGATGCCCGGCGTTGGCCCAGGACGCGTGCCAGCCGCCGCCCGGCCGCCGCTCCAGGCGGGCGTGCACGGCGGTGACCAGCGGCGCTATGTCCAGTCCCTCCGCGACCCGGTCGAGCCGGGTCAGGCTCTCGGACGGGGTGTTCAGGTGCGACCGGTCGTAGGCGATGACCCGCAACATGCTCCGCAGCTGGCTCATCGAGGTGGCCGCCTCCAGGTCGTGGCCTGCGATGTCGCCGATGGTCAGGGTGACCGAGCCGTCGGGCAGCAGCAGCGAGTCGTACCAGTCGCCGCCGATCTCGGCGGTCCTGCTGGCCGGCTGGTACTGCGCGGCCAGCTCCGCGCCCGGCACCCGGGGGGTGGGGGTGAGCAGGGCGCGCTGCAGGGTCAGCGCGGTGTGCCGGGTGCGCTGCAGCTCCAGCGCCTGCCGCAGCGGGTCGCGCACCTCGTGCAGGACCTCGCCGAGCATCTGCAGGTCGGCGGGTCCCGGCGGCGGGCTGTCGACGCAGCCGGCGGCGACGGCGAAGGCCACGACGGCGGAGTCGATCACGATCGGCACCATGGTGATGCTGGTGGCGCGGGCCTCCCGGAGCCAGGCCGTGGACAGGTCGGGCAGCACGCCCGGCGGCGGCTCGCCCGCGGGGAAGGTGAACAGCCGCGGGCGGCGGCTGTCGACGACCTGCTGGGCGACCGGGCCGAGCTGCCGCGGCTCGCCGCTCAGCGGCGGCAGCGAGGGCAGCCCCTCGCGGGCGGTGGAGGCGATCCGGGTGGCCGTCAGGGTGCCGGCGGCGCCCGTGGAGCCGGGCAGGCCGGTCGGCGGCAGCAGGAAGACCGAGCAGACGTCGGTCAGGTCGGGCACCACCGCCTCGGTGACGGCGGCGAAGGCCTCCGGTACGTCGTTCGCCGAGACCACCTGCGCGACCCTGGCGAGCAGCCGCTCGCGCAGCCGGTTGCGCCACTGGTCCTCCACGTCGGCGGTGGCGCCGATCCACTCGACGGTGACCCCGTCGCGCACGATGGGTACCGCGCGGGACTGCACATGGCGGTAGGCGCCGGACGCGGTCCGCATCCGGAAGGTGCACACGAACATCGAGGGGGCGCCCTCGGCCGAGTCCCGCCAGTCGCGCACCAGCCGGCTTCGGTCGTGCGGGTGGACCGCGGACAGCCAGTCCTGGTCGATCCTGGGCCGCCACGGGATGCCGGTGAACTCCTGGAAGCCGCCGACCAGCTCCTCGATCTCGCCGGTGGGCTGCATCAGCCAGACGATCTGGCTGACCGCCGACATCAGCGCCTCGTAGCGCTGCAGCGCCTGGTGCTGCTGCTCGGACAGCAGTTCGGCCCGCTCGGCGGCCTCCACCGCGGAGGTGGTGTCGACGGCCACCGCGAGCACGCCGGGGCCGTGCCGGGACACCATGGGCGAGCAGCTGTAGACGAAGTGCCGCACCCCGGGGGCGCCGGGCGTACCGGCCTCGGTGGTGCGCGGCGAGGTGACCTGGCGGGCCGTGCGGTCCCGGTAGACGTCGTCGAGCATGGTGATGAAGGAGGTGGCGGAGTCCTCCGCGAAGGCCTGGCGGGCCGGGACGCCCAGCGGGCGCGGGCCGAAGAGGGCACGGAAGGCGTCGTTGTAGTAGACCAGCACGTGATCCTCGCCCGCCGTCATCGCGATGGACACGACGGCGCTGTCGAACACCTCGGGTTCGAGTTCGGGCACACCCGTGTCCTGGCCGCTACGCCTCATCCTCCGATCATCGCGCGCGGCGCGCGGTCCCGCCGCACGAGCGGCGCCCCTCACGCGGAGTCGCGGACCACCAGCCGGGTCGGGGTGATGATCGAGGACACCGCGGGCACACCGTCCTGGTCGGTGGCCGGCTCCAGGGCGTGCAGCAGCAGCCGGGCCATCAGCCGGCCCATCTCCTCGATGTCCTGCCGGATGGTGGTCAGCGGCGGATCGGTCCACTCCGCCACCGAGACCATGTCGTCGAAGCCGACCACCGCCACGTCGTCGGGCACCCGCAGCCCGCGCTGCCGCAGCACCCGCAGCGCGCCCGACGCCATCACGTCGGAGGCGGCGAAGACCCCGTCGAGATCGGGAGAGCGCTCCAGCAGCTTCTCCATCGCCCGGGCGCCGCCCTCCGGGGTGAAGTCGCCCTCGGCGATCATCGCGGTGCCGATGCCGGGCAGGACGTCGCGGAAGCCGTCGAGCCGGTCCACCGAGGCGGGCTGGTCCAGCGGTCCCGCGATGTGCACGATCCGCCGGCGGCCGAGCGCCAGCAGCCGGCGTACCGCGTCCCTGGCGCCGCCCCGGTTGTCGCAGTCGACGTAGAGGGTGCGGCGACGGGTGTCGGGGTCGGGCCAGGTGGGGCGGCCGCCGATCACCGTCGGCACGCCCGCCTTGCGGGCGAGCACCGGCAGCGAGTCGTCGGCGTGCAGCGAGAAGATCAGCGCGCCGTCCACGTGCCCGCCGGTCAGGTAGCGGCCGACCCGCTCGTGGTCCGCGGCGCCGCCGGTGAGCAGCAGCACCAGCTGGTTGTCGTGCGCGGCCAGCTCCCGGCTGATGCCGCGGACCTGCTGGGCGAAGAAGGGGTCGGTGAAGAACCGCGACTCGGGCTCGGCGACGACCACGGCGATGGCGCCGTTGCGCCGGGTGACCAGGGTGCGGGCGGCCTGGTTGGGGATGTAGCCCAGCTCCTCGACGGCGGCGCGCACCCTTTCCACGAGCGGCCCGCGCACCCCCGCTCCCCCGTTGACGACCCGGGACACGGTGGCGCGCGACACCCCGGCCCGGGCCGCGACGGCTTCCAGCGTGGGACGTGGGGCGGAGGGCGGCACGGGCAACGGGATGTCTCCTTGGCGCGACGGCCGGGCAGGCCACAGCGTATCGGTTCCGCACACTCCGTGAGAGCGCTCTCCGGAGACATCCGACGACCCCCGCGCCACCGCCCGGGCCGAGCACCGCCCGGTTTCCGGCGCCCGGTCCGGCAGGACGATCCAGCGGGCCGCCGCTACGGTGGGTGAGGGGGCGGCGATGAGGGCGGCCGCGGCAGTGCGGCAGGGACACAGCCAAGGAGAGCAAGGGAACACACCCATGACCCAGATCCCCAGTCTGACGCTCAACAACGGCATCTCGATCCCCCAACTCGGCTTCGGGACCTTCCAGATCGAGCCGCAGGACACCCGCGAGGCGGTGCGCGCCGCGCTGGACACCGGCTACCGGCACATCGACACCGCGCAGATGTACGGCAACGAGAAGGAGGTCGGCCAGGCCGTCAGGGACTCGGGGCTGCCGCGCGGCGAGGTCTTCGTCACCAGCAAGCTCAACAACGGCTACCACGCCTACGGCGACGCGCTCGCCGCCTTCGCCCGCACCCTGGACGACCTGGACCTGGAGTACGTCGACCTCTTCCTGGTGCACTGGCCGCTGCCCGCCGTCGGGGACTACGTCGAGACCTGGAAGGCGATGGAGGAGATGCACCGCTCCGGCCGGGTCAGGGCGATCGGGGTGTCCAACTTCCAGCCGTCGCACCTGGAGCGGCTGCTGCGGGAGACCGCGACCGTCCCCGCGGTCAACCAGATCGAGGTGCACCCGTACCTGACGCAGGACGAGGTCCGCGCCTTCGGCACCGACCACGGCATCGCGACCGAGGCGTGGTCGCCCATCGCGCAGGGCAAGGTGCTGGACGACCCGGTGATCACCGCGATCGCCGAGCGGGTGGAGCGCTCTCCCGCGCAGGTCACCCTGCGCTGGCACCTGCAGCGCGGCGACATCGTCTTCCCCAAGTCGGTGACGCCCGCCCGGGTCGAGGAGAACTTCCGGCTCTTCGACTTCGAGCTGACCCCGGAGGACGTGGCCGCGATCACCGGGCTCAACCGCGACGAGCGCACCGGCCCCGACCCGGACACCTTCAACTGGATTCCGGACTGACCCGGTTCCCCGGTGCCGGGCCGGCCGTCCGCTCAGCCGGCGGCCGTCCGGAACTCGCCCGAGCCGCGGACCACGAACCGCGTCAGCAGCACCACGGAGCGCGGCGCCGACCGGTCGCCGGCGATCCGGGAGAAGAGCAGGTTGGCGGCGGTGCCGCCGAGCGCGACCGGGTCCTGGCTGACCACGGTCAGCGGCGGGGTGAGGCGCTCGCCGAGCGGGAGGTCGTCGAAGCCGACGAGCGCGAGCGGCGCCGGGTGGTCCAGGCCGTCCAGCACGCCGAGGGTGATCAGGTCGTTGCTGGTGAACAGCGCGGTCGGCGGCTCGGGCAGGGTGCGCAGCACCGCGAGCGCGTCGCGGGCCTGCGGGTGCGAGCGCAACTCGTGCCGTACCAGGGCCGGGTCCTCGGGGATGCCGTGGGCGGCGAGCGCGTCGAGGTAGCCGGCGTAGCGCTCCGCCTGGGTCCAGATGTCGAAGCGGTCGCCGAGGTAGGCGATGCGGGTGTGGCCGTGGCCGAGCAGGTGGGTGACGGCCCGCATGGCGGCGGCGCGGTTGTCCACGGTGACGGTGTCGACGGCCAGGCCCCTGGCGGGGCGGTCGACGCAGACCACCTGGGTGCCGCCGGCCATCTGGCGTTTGAGGAAGGCATGGCTGCCGATGGTGGGGACGATGATCAGGCCGTCGACCTGGCGGGCGGTGAAGGCGGCGATCACCTCGCGTTCGCGCTGCGGTTCGTCGTTGGTGCTGCCGACCAGGACGACGTGGCCGCGGCGGTGGGCCTCGTCCTCGACCGAACGGGCCATCAGGGCGTAGAAGGGGTTGGCCAGGTCGTCCACGACCAGGCCGATGGTGGAGGTCCCGAGGTTCTTCTGGCGCAGGCTGCGCGCGTTGTCGTTGCGCTGGTAGCCGAGCTTGCGCACCGCCTGGCCGACCCGGGCGGCGGTCTCGGGGGCGACGCCCGCTTCGCCCGCGACGACCCGGGAGACCGTCATGGGACTGACCCCGGCTGCGCGGGCCACGTCCTTCATCGTCGGGCGTTTCACGGGCCTCCTCGTCGCTGTGCCGGCCGTACGGGCCGACGGCCGGCCGGCCGCCGGTGACCGGCGGACGGCTGGTGGCCGGCGGCCGGCCGGCTCGTGCGTCGATGATGGCAGGCGGGCTCCGGGCGCGTGACCGGGCTCCCCCCGATCAGCAGGCGGCTTGGTAGAAAAACTTCTTGATGTCGGGTTGGTCCATGTTGGCCTTGGTGATGGCCACCATGTCGGTGCCGATGTGCGCCGTGACCTTCTTCTTGTCGATCGCCGCGAGCGCCTGGTCGACGCCCTGCCGGCCGATGGCGCCGGGGTCCTGGGCGACCAGGACGTCGAGGGTGCCGTTGGTGAGCGCGGTGATCTCGTCGGGTTCCGCGTCGAAGGCGGCGACCTTGACCTTGCCCTGCTTGCCCGCGGCCTGCAGGCCGGTGGAGATGCCCTGGGCGGTGTTGGTGTTGCCGGCGAAGACCCCGCCGAGGTCGGGGTGCGCGGCCAGGGTGGACTGGATCTGCGAGGCGGCGGTGGCCGGCAGGTCATTGTCGTAGAGCACCGGGAGCAGGGTGATGCCGGGGTGGTTGGCCTTCATCTCCTCGTTGAAGCCCTTGATGCGCGCGTCGGTGGTGGACACGCCCGGCTTGACGCTGATGACGATCGCCGACCCCTTGTCACCCATGAGCTGGGCCAGGGACTTCGCCGCGGTCCTGCCGCCGGCCTCGTTGTCCGACGATATCCGGGACACGCCGATGGAGGCGTCGCTGACCTCGGTGTCGACCAGCACGACCTTGGTGCCGGCGTTCTGGATCTGCTGGAGCGAGGGGGTCAGGGCCGCGGTGTCGACCGGGGAGATCAGCAGGCCGCCGGGGTGGGTGGCGGCGACCGAGTCGATGATCGGGCGCTGCACGGCGACGTCCCACTGGGCGGAGCCGTTGACGGTGAGTTTGACGCCGCGCTTCTTGGCCTCCTGCTGGGCCGCGCAGGTCATGGTGATGTAGAAGGGGTCGCTTTTCACGCCGGTGATCAGGTCGAGGGACTTCGACCCCGAGCCGCCGGAGTCGCCGCCGCAGCCGGCGGTGGTCGCGGCGGTCAGTGCGAGGACCGCGCAGAATCCGGCGAAGGCCGTCGATCTTCCGGTCGGGTTGGTCGGGCGCATGGCGGAGAGCCTTTCCGTGGAGGGCACGTGGGTGGGCGCGGTGAGGGTCAGCCGTGGTCCCTGCCGCGTCGGCGGAACTGGTCGAGGTAGACAGCGGCGACCAGGACGACGCCGATGGCGACGTCCTGCCAGTACTGCTGGACGCCCATGATGATCAGGCCGGTGCTGAGCACCGCGGGGATGAAGACGCCGATGACCGTGCCGAGTACGGATCCGCGCCCGCCGAAGAGGCTGGCGCCGCCGAGCACGACGGCGGTGATGACCTTGAGGTTGTCGGTGGAGTGGCCGGCGATGGAGGTGGTGCCGAAGTAGGCCAGCCACATCACGCTGCCGAGCCCCGACAGCAGGCCGACCAGCGCGTAGACCTTGACCAGGTGGGCGTCGACGTTGATGCCGACGCGGCGGGCGGCCTCCGGGTTGGAGCCGATGGCGTAGGTGTAGCGGCCGAACCGGGTGAAGGCGAGGACCAGGCCGAAGACCAGGGTGGCGCCGAAGGCGATGACGACCAGCCAGGGGATCTGGCCGAAGAGCTTGCCGAAGCCGATGCTGCGCTGGAGCTTGCCGGACACCGCGCCCGCGGGGTCCTGGCCGCCGGTGATGATCTGGGCGGCGCCGAGTGCGGCGCCGAAGCCGCCGAGGGTGACGATCAGCGGGGGGACCCTGGCCTTGGCGACGAGCCACCCCTGGAGCGCACCCCACAGCAGGCCGGTGGCCAGGGCGATGAGGGTGCTGACCGCGATGGTGCCCCAGCCGGACTTCGCTCCGCCGTGGTGGATGGTGTACTCGGCGGAAAGGACGGCGGACAGCACCAGCACGGAGCCGACTGACAGGTCGATGCCCGCGACGATGATCACGTAGGTCATGCCGACGCCGAGCACCAGGTAGATGGCCGCGTTGGTGGCGATCTGGGTGATGTCGTAGCGGGTCAGGAAGGTGCTGGGGCGGGCGGCGGTGAAGAAGGCGACGAGCAGCGCGAGCACGCCGAAGGTCCAGGCCTCGTTGGCGGCGGCCAGCCGCCGCAGCCAGGAGGGTACGGGGGGCCTGCGGGTGGTCTCCTGCCGGTCCTTGACGGGGGCGGGGGCCTGGGCGGTCATTGCGCGCCGTCCTTTCGTGGGGCGTCGGCGCCCGGTCCTGGGCCGGCCGGTGCGCTCCGGGCGGCCTCTGCTCGGGCCTCGGCTTCGGCGGCTTCTGCGTCCAGGGCGCCGGTCATCGCGCCGACCAGTTCCTCGACGGTGGTGTCGGCGGCGGTGAAGCGGGCGACCCTGCGGCCGAGCCGCAGGACTTCGACCCGGTCGGCGACGGACAGCACTTCGGGCATGTTGTGGCTGATCAGGACGACGCAGATGCCGCGGTCGCGGACCCGCCTGACGGTGTCGAGCACCCGGCCGCGCTGGACCACGCCGAGGGCCGCGGTGGGCTCGTCCATGAAGATGATGCGGTTGGCGAAGGCCACCGCCCGGGCGACGGCGACGGACTGGCGCTGGCCGCCGGACAGGGTGGCGACCGGGGCGCCGACGTCCTGCAGGTCGACGCCCAGTTCGGCGAAGGCGGTGACGGCCGAGCGGCGCATGGCGGCGTGGTCGAGGACCCCCAGCCGGCCGAGCAGTCCGCCGCGGTACAGCTCCCGGCCCAGATGCAGGTTGGCGGCGGCGTCGAGGTCGGGGGCGAGGGCGAGGTCCTGGTAGACGGTCTCGATGCCGTACCGCCTGGCGTCGAGCGGGCTCGACAGGTCGACGGGGCTGCCGTCGACGAGGATCTGGCCGCCGTCGGGTCGGATGGTGCCTGACAGGGTCTTGACGAGGCTGCTCTTGCCGGCGCCGTTGTCGCCGATCAGGGCGACGACCTCGCCCGGGTAGGCGGTGAAGTCGGCGTCCTGGAGCGCCCTGACGTGACCGAACCGCTTGGTCAGGCCTCGGGCTTCCAGGAGTGGTTGTGCCATCGGCTGTCTCCCAGCGTCGTGGTAACGCGGTGCCTTGGTAACGTTCGCAAGCGTTCCGGGATTGTGCTGGCGTCCTGACGGCGTGTCAATACGTCGCGCATCGCCAGCCAGGCATCGCCCGGGGAGCGGGAATCAAGCGGAATTCAGCGGGTCGCGCGCACCCTTGACATCACCTCAGGTACACATCAAGATGCTGATTCGCTTGGTAACGTTCACATGCGCTGTTCGCATTCAGTTCGAGCATCCCCCCCGTGCCCCGAGGCCGCTCGCCGTGCGTCATCTCATGGCCTGCCGCCTCCGCGAGAAGGTGGTCATCCGTGCTCCCTCCCGTGCTCCGCAGCAGAACCGCGGGCGCTGTCAGCGCCCTGTTACTGGCCGCCCTCGGCGTCGGCGGCCTCACCTCGGCCCCCGCGCACGCCGCCACGGCCAACCTCACGCAGTACGTCGACACCTTCGTCGGCTCCGACGACAGCAACGCCCCCAACCCGGTGGGCGGCGGCGCCGGCGGCAGCACCTACCCGGGGGCCGTGGCGCCCTTCGGCGGGGTGCAGTTCAGCCCTGACACGCCGACCGCCTCGCCGTCCGGCTACCGCTACTCCGACGGCTCGATCGAGGACTTCAGCCTCACCCACTTCGACGGTGCGGGCTGTCCGAACAACGAGGACCTGCCGCTGATGCCGATCACCGGCGCGGTCGGCACCTCCCCCGGCAGCAACTGGACGAGCTACGCTTCGGCGTACACCAAGTCCAACGAGTCGGCCGCACCCGGCTACTACAAGAACCGGCTGGACAAGTACGGCACCGGCGTCGAGCTGACCGCCACCACCCGCACCGGCATGGCCCGGCTGACCTACCCCTCGACCACCAGCGCGGGCCTGCTGATCAACACCGGGCGCAGCGCGACCGGCAACCGCAGCGGGAACGTCAAGATCAGCGGGTCCGAGGTGACCGGCAGCGTCACAGCCGGCGGCTTCTGCGGCTCCTCGAAGACGTACCAGATCTACTTCGACATCCGCTTCGACCGCGCCCCCTCCGGTTTCGGCACCTGGAGCGGCGGTACGGTCTCCTCGGGTTCGACGAGCACCTCGGGCACCAACACCGGGGCCTACGTCACCTTCGACACCACGGGCAACCAGACGGTGCAGACCAAGATCGGTCTGAGCTACGTCAGCATCGCGGGCGCGCAGGCCAACCTGACCTCGGAGAACAACGGCTGGGACTTCAACGCCACCCGCACCGCGGCCGACACGTCCTGGAACTCGATCCTCAACCGCGCGCAGGTCACCGGCGGCGCGACCGCGGACCTGAAGAAGTTCTACACGGCGCTCTACCACGTCTTCCAGAGCCCGAACATCTCCAGCGACGCCAACGGTGACTACCGCGGCTTCGACGGCGCGGTGCACAACTCGACCCGGCCGGTCTACCAGAACTACTCCGGCTGGGACATCTACCGCTCGTGGGCGGCGCTGGTCGCGCTGATCGCACCGACCGAGGCGGCCGACATCGCCAAGTCCATGGTGCTGGACGGCCAGCAGGGCGGCCTGCTGCCCAAGTGGTCGCAGCAGACCAACGAGGACTTCGTGATGACCGGCGACCCCGGGCCGATCATCGTCAGCAGCATGTACGCCTTCGGCGTGCGGGACTTCGACACCGCCGCCGCGCTGTCGCTGATGGAGAAGGCCTCCAACGGCGGTACCGCGCAGGGCTCGCCGATCCGCGGCAACCAGGGGCCGTACACCAGCCAGCACTTCCTGAGCGAGCCGTCCGACTCGCTGGAGTACAGCGCGTCCGACTTCGCCGTCGCGCAGTTCGCCAAGGCGCTGGGCAACACCACCAGCTACGACACGCACATGACCCGCGCCCAGTGGTGGCGCAACACCTACAGCACCGAGTCGGGCTACGTGCAGCCGCGCAACTCCGACGGCAGCTGGTCGTGGCCGCTGGACCCGGCGAGCCAGAGCAACTTCACCGAGGGCAACGCGGCGCAGTACACCTGGATGGTGCCGTACGACTTCGCCGACCTGATCAACTACATGGGCGGCCCGGCCACCGCGCAGCAGCGCCTGGACCACCACTTCACGCAGGTCAACGCGGGCCAGAGCCTGCCGTACTACTACATCGGCAACGAGCCGGAGCACGGTGTGCCGTGGGCGTACAACTTCGCCCGCGACCCCGCGGGCACCGCTGACGCGGTGCGCAAGGTGATGACCGAGTCGTTCACCACCGGAGCCGGCGGCCTGCCGGGCAACGACGACCTCGGCGCGACCTCGGCGTGGTACGTGTGGGCGGCGCTGGGGATGTACCCGGCGACGCCGGGCGCCGACACGCTCGCCGTCAACGGCCCGCAGTTCCCCTCGGTGCTGCTGCAGCGCCCGGGCGGCAACATCACCATCAACTCCGCGGGCAGCGGCGGCTACGTGCAGGGCCTGAAGGTCAACGGCACCGCCACCAGCCACAACTTCCTGCGCTACCCGGACATCGCCGGCGGCGGCACCCTGGACTACACCATGGGCGGCTCCCCGAGCACCAGCTGGGGCACCGGCGCCGGCGACGTACCGCCGTCCTTCCAGGACGGTGCCACCCCGGTGCCGACCGCGCCGAGCCTGGGCACCAACCTGGCGAAGGGCAAGGCGACCACCACCTCGGCGGCGTGCGCGACCGCGGAGTCCGGTGACAAGGCGGTCGACGGCTCGCTGAAGAACAACAGCAAGTGGTGCTCGAACGCGACGAACCCGACCCTGACCGTCGACCTCGGCTCGGCGCAGACCGTGGGGTCCTTCGTGGTCAAGCACGCGGGCCTGGGCGGCGAGAACACCAGCTGGAACACCGGTGCCTTCCAGATCCAGACCAGCACCGACAACAGCACCTGGTCCTCGGCGGTGTCCGTCAGCGGCAGCCGCTCCAGCCGCACCTACCACACCATCACCCCGCGGCAGGCCCGCTACGTCCGGCTGGCCATCTCCGCACCCACCAACACCGGCGGCGACACCGCCGCCCGGATCTACGAACTGGAGGTCTACGGCCAGTCCAGCGGCGCCGGTGCGCACGCCATCACCGGCCTGGCCGGCAAGTGCGTGGACATCGCCAACTCCGGCACCGCCAACGGCACCCACGTGCAGCTCTACGACTGCAACGGCAGCGGCGCCCAGCAGTGGACGGTCGGCACCGACGGCACCGTCACCGCCCTCGGCAAGTGCCTGGACGACGCCAACAGCGGCACCGCGGACGGCTCCCTGGTGCAGCTGTGGGACTGCAACGGCACCAACGCCCAGAAGTGGACGGTGAGCGGCCAGACGCTGGTCAACGCCGCGGCGAACAAGTGCCTCGACGTGCCCGGCTCGAACACCGCCAACGGCACCCAGCTGGACGTCTGGACCTGCAACGGCGGCGCCAACCAGAACTGGTCGGTGAGCTGACGCCGCCCCCTGCCACCGGGTAGGTCAGCCGACCACCTGGGCCTTGCCCAGGGCGATGACCCCGGCCGCGGACACCGTGTACAGCTCGCGGTCGCGGTCGGGGTTCACGCCGATGGTGGCACCGGGCGGCACGTCGACGTTCTTGTCGAGCACCGCGCCGCGGACGATCGCGCCGCGCCCGACCCGTACGCCGTCGTGCAGCACCGAGCCCTGGACGACCGCGCCGGCGTCGACGACCACCCCGGGCGACAGGACCGAGCGGGTGACCTGGCCGCGGATCACGCAGCCGGGGCTGACCACCGACTCCCCCACGATGCCGCCCGCAGCGATCTTGGCGGGCGGCAGCTGGCCGGAGTGGGTGTAGATCGGCCAGCTCCTGTTGTGCAGGCTGAACGCGGGCTGGTCGGAGATCAGGTCCATGTGCGCGTCGTAGTAGGTGTCCAGGGTGCCGACGTCGCGCCAGTAGCCGTGGTCGCGGGCGGTCTCGCCGGGCACGTGGTTGGTGTCGAAGTCGTAGACCTGGGCGACCCCGGCGGAGGTGAGCCGGGGCAGGATGCTGCCGCCCATGTCGTGGACGGACTGCGGGTCCTCGGCGTCCTCCTGGAGGGCGTCGATCAGGGTCTTGGTGGTGAACAGGTAGTTGCCCATCGAGGCGAAGACGTGCCCGGGGTCGCCGGGAAGTCCCGGCGGGTCCGCGGGCTTCTCCAGGAAGCGCTCCACCGCGACGCCGTCGGCGGCCGGCGAGATCACCCCGAAGCCCGCGGCGTCGGCCCGCGGCACCTTGATTCCCGCGACGGTCACTCCCGCTCCGTTCTCGACGTGCTGGGCGAGCATCTGCCGCGGATCCATCCGGTAGACGTGGTCGGCGCCGAACACCGCGATGTAGTCCGGCTGTTCGTCGTACACCAGGTTGAGCGACTGCAGGATGGCGTCGGCGCTGCCCAGATACCAGCGCGGGCCGAGCCGCTGCTGCGCCGGCACCGGTGTGACGTAGTTGCCCAGCAGGCTGGACATCCGCCAGGTGGTGGTCACATGGCGGTCCAGCGAGTGCGACTTGTACTGCGTCAGCACGCAGATCCGCATCATCCCGCCGTTGACCATGTTGGACAGGACGAAGTCCACCAGGCGGTAGGTACCGCCGAAGGTCACCGCCGGTTTCGCCCGGTCGGCTGTCAGCGGCATCAGCCGTTTGCCCGCGCCCCCTGCCAGCACTATGCCCAGCACCGATGGTCCACCGCGCATCGACGTCCCCCTTGGGTCGTGGTCCCGCCCTGCCGCCTACCGCCCTGCCCTGTCGTACGTACCGCCCGTGCCGTCTGCCCCGTTCCTACCCTGCTCACTACCCGGCGGCGAGCACCTTCTCGTAAAGCTCGACGGTACGGCGGGCGACGGTGTCCCAACCGAACTCCCGCACCGCGCGCTCGCGGCCCGCAGCGCCGAAGGCGGCGGCCTGGGCGGGGTCGCGGATCAGCCGGTTGAGGGCGGCGGCCAGGCCTGCCTCGAACTCCGCGGGCCGCTCCTCGTCGTAGGGCACCAGGAGTCCGGTGCCGCCGTCCACGACGACCTCGGGGATACCGCCGACCGCCGAGGCGACCACGGCGGTGCCGCAGGCCATCGCCTCCAGGTTGACGATGCCCAGCGGCTCGTAGACCGACGGACAGGCGAACGCCGCGGCGTGGGTGAGCAGTTGGACGACGGCCGGCCGCGGCAGCATCGCCGGGATCCAGTGCACCCCGTCGCGCACCGCGCTCAGCTCGTCGAACAGCGCCCTGAACTCCCGGTCGAGGGCGGGGGTGTCGGGAGCGCCCGCGCACAGCACCAGCTGCGCCGCGGGGTCGAGCTCCCTGGCCGCCCGCAGCAGGTGCGGTACGCCCTTCTGCCGGGTGATGCGGCCGACGAAGACCACGTAGGGGCGGTCGGGGTCGACGCCGATCCTGCGCAGGACGTCGGTGCGCTCGTCCGGGCGGTAGGCGGCGGTGTCGATGCCGTTGCGGATGACGTGGACGTCCGCCGGGTCGAGCGCCGGGTAGCAGGACAGGATGTCGCGGCGCATGCCGTCGGACACCGCGACCACCGCGTCGGCCGACTCCATCGCGGTGCGCTCGGCCCAGCTGGACAGGGCGTAGCCGCCGCCCAGTTGCTCCGCCTTCCAGGGCCGCAGCGGCTCCAGGGAGTGGGCGGTGAGGATGTGCGGGACGCCGTGCAGCAGCTTGCCGACGTGGCCGGCCAGGTTGGCGTACCAGGTGTGGGAGTGCACCAGGTCGCAGCCCTGGAGCGCGGCGGCCATCTCCAGGTCGACGGAGAAGGTGCGCAGGGCGTCGTTCGCGCCGTCCAGCGACGCAGGCGCCCGGTGCCTGAACACGCCTCCCTCGGGCGGCGCGTCACCCCAGCAGTGCACGTCCACATCGATCAGTTCGCGCAACTCGCGTGCCAGGAACTCGACATGGACCCCGGCTCCGCCGTAGACGTCCGGCGGATACTCCCGGGTCAGCAGCCCGACCTTCATCGGTACACTCCCGCCCTCGACAATCGCGTGCCTGTTCCCTTCCCCGATCGGCGGCCGGCTTACCGCACAGGGCCGACAGGGGTCAGTACTACGACAGGAATGGTCCGCTCGGTCTTCTGCTGGTAGGCGGCGAAACCGGGCCAGGCGGCGGCCTGCTCCGCGTACTTGCGGTCCCGCTCGGCGCCGGTCACCTCCTCGGCCCTGACCGTGAACGTGTCGTCGCCGACCTCGATCTCCGCCTCGGGGTTCGCGAGCAGGTTGTGGTACCAGGCGGGGTTCTCCGGAGCGCCGCCCTTGGAGGCGAAGACCACGTAGCGGTCGCCGTCGGGCAGGTACATCAGCGGCTTGACGTAGCGGCGCCCGCTGCGGGCTCCGGTGTTGTGCAGCAGCAGCAGCGGGGCGCCCTCGAAAGCGCCGCCGACCTTCCCGTGGTTGGCACGGAATTCGGCCACAATCACCGCGTTGTAGTCCGTCTCCCCGCTCATTCGGCTCTCCTTTTATGTCAACCCCGACTGATGAGGTGTCAGCCTATCGAAGCGACTGCTGGGACCCGCGGCGTGCACCGGCGGCGAACCGCCGGTCGCACACCGCGACCGCGCGGTCGCGGGCGCCCAAGCACATGACGGCCCGGACGGCGGCAATACCGCGGATCTGCCCCGGTCGGTCCGGCGGCGGATTGACGCTTTATGGACGGCTGCGAGGGCCGGAACCGGGCACACGTAGGAGAGACAGCACGTGATGACCAACATCCCACTGACCGCACCCGTACCACTGCGCGCCGGGACACGGTTGGCGTTGGCACTGGCGAGAGAAGAAATGATGCAGGAGTACCACCGGTGGGAGACCGACCCGGCGACCGTCGTCGGTTTCGGTGCCCGCTGGCCGGTGTCCTGGGAGGTCTTCCGAGCTCGTTTCCGCACCAGCCACACGTCGGCTCACTACCAGCTCTTCGAAGTGATCACCGCACCGGGCGGCACCCCGGTGGGCACCACCGCCCTCAGTGTCGACCAGTCCGTCAACAGCGCCGAGTTCACCCTGGTGATCGCCCCGGAGCAGCGCGGCCGGGGCTACGCGGCGGAGGCCACCGCGCTGACCCTCGAATGGGCGTTCACGATCGCCTCGCTCGACTCGGTGTGGCTAGAGGTGCCCGCACCCCACACCACCGCGGTCCACGCCTACCTCAAAGCCGGTTTCCGGACCGCAGGGCGGCTGCGCAGTGCCGCCCTGTGGCACGGCACGCGGGTCGACAAGCTCCTGTTCGACTGCGTGCCCGACGACCTCGCAGAGTAGAGACGACCTCGCAAGGAAGAGGTGAGCACCATGTCCTGCCCCGACGTGAACTGCCGCAAGGGCGGCTGCACGACCGACCCGGACCGTGGCCGGCCCGCCGGCGAAGGCTCCACCAAGCGCTGACGGCCGATCTGTCCCCCGTTCTTCGCGATTCCGTACGACCCGGACGCCCGGGCCGCCCCCGCAGCGCTTCGCGCGGGAGCCGCCCGGGCGGCCTTTGCGGCGACCCTTGCGGCAACCCGCCCCTCAACCGGTTAAGTGGGGGCTTTCTGTGCAGGCCCGGCAGGACGTACGGTGTCACTGATCGTCCGCCACCAGCCGCGAAGGACTCCGCATGGCCCTCTTCGACCTGCCGCTCGACCAGCTGCGCGACCGTCGCAGCAGTTCGGTGGAGCCGGCGGACTTCGATCAGTTCTGGACCGACACCCTCGGCCAGGCACGGCAGTACGACCTCGCCGCCCGCTTCGAGCGGACGGCGACGGGGCTGACGACCCTGGACACCTACGACGTGACCTTCGCCGGCTTCGGCGGGCACCCGGTCAGGGGCTGGTTCACGGTGCCCGCGGGCAGCACGGAACCGCTGCCCGTGGTGGTGGAGTTCGTCGGCTACGGCGGCGGCCGGGGCCTGGCGCACAGCCATCTGCTGTGGGCGTCGGCCGGCTACGCGCACTTCGTGATGGACACCCGCGGCCAGGGCAGCGGCTGGTCGGTCGGCGACACCGAGGACCCGGTCGGCAGCACCCCGGCGGTGCCCGGCTTCCTGACCCGCGGCATCGAGGACCCGTACGACTTCTACTACCGCCGGGTCTTCACCGACGCGGTGCGCGCGGTGGAGGCGGCCCGCTCGCACCCGCTGGTCGACGCCTCGCGCACGGTGGCGGCGGGGATCAGCCAGGGCGGCGGCATCACGGTGGCGGTCGGCGGCCTGGTTCCCGACCTCGCGGCGATCGCGCCCGACGTGCCGTTCCTGTGCGACTTCCCGCGGGCCGTCACCATCACCGACACGCTCCCCTACCGCGAGGTGGGCAGGTACCTGTCGGTCCACCGCGACCGCAAGGCGCGGGTGCTGGACACCCTGGCGTACTTCGACGGAGTGCACTTCGCCGCCCGCGGCCGGGCGCCCGCCCTGTTCTCCACCGCCCTGGAGGACGAGACCTGCCCGCCGTCCACCGTGTTCGCGGCCTTCAACGCCTATGCGGGGCAGGACAAGCAGATAGAGGTCTACGACTTCAACGGCCACGAGGGCGGCGGCCCCCACCAGCAGTCGGCCCAGCTGCGGTGGCTGCCCGGCAAGTTGGCGGGTAACGAAAAGGCATAGGCCCGGCGCGACTGGGAAGGCCATACGTCACCAGTCGTACGAGTGCGAGGCGATGACGTGACCGCAAAGGTTGAGCAGACGGAAGGCACGGGCAGGTCGGCTACGGCGGCGCTCACCGCGCCGCAGTCCGCACGGTGGCCGAGCGGACCGGAATCGGCCACCGGCGGACTGCCGTTGATCGACGACGCGACAGCCGTGGCGCCGCAGGACGCACGCATGCTGTCGAAGCTGTTCTTCGACCGCCTGCAGGAGTTCGAAGAGGGCACCGCGCCCTACAGCTACGCACGCAACACCCTCATCGAGATGAACCTCTCGCTGGTGCATTTCGCGGCCGGGCGGTACCGCAACCGCCCCGCCACCGACCACGAGGAGATCGTGCAGGTCGGCACCATCGGCCTGATCAAGGCGATCGACCGCTTCGACCTGTCCCGCGAGACGGAGTTCACCACCTTCGCGGTGCCGTACATCGTCGGGGAGATGAAGCGCTTCTTCCGCGACACCACCTGGGCGGTGCACGTGCCGCGCCGGCTGCAGGAGCTGCGGGTGGAGCTGAGCAAAGCCAAGGAGACGCTGTCGCTGAGGCTGGACCGCGACCCGACGGTGGCGGAGCTGGCCGAGCATCTGGACCTGGCGCAGGAGGAGGTCATCGAGGGGCTGGTGGCCGCCAACGGCTACACCGCCGGGTCCATCGACACCCCGTACAGCGACTCCGACAGCGCCACCGACGGCGAGGGCCGCACGCTGGGCGAGACGTTCGGCGAGTGCGACCCGGCCCTCGACCTCTTCGAGGACTTCCACACTCTGGCGCCGCTGATCGACAAGCTCCCGGAGCGCGACCGGCTGCTGCTGCGGCTGCGGTTCGGCGAGGAGCTGACGCAGGCGCAGATCGGCGAGGAGCTGGGCTGCTCGCAGATGCACGTGTCCCGCCTGCTGAGCCGGGTCGTCGCCCGGCTCCGCTCGGGACTGCTGGTCCAGGACTGACCGCCGTACCCGACCCCCCGGCCCGCACGGGCCGGGGGGTCGGGTACGTGCGCGGTCAGGACGGGGTGACGTCCGCCCGGTCCAGCGCGATGCCGGTGCCGCCGCTCGCGCGGTTGCGCTGACCGGTGTTGGCGATGGTGATGGTGAGGGTGTGCCGCCCCGCGCCCGGCTGCGGGCTGGCCCACACCACGCCCGACGCGTTGCGGCTCGGCGCGTGGTTGTCGACGGTGACCGGCGAACCGCCGCCCAGGGACGGCGACATGACGCCCTGGCCGACGGTCGTCGCTTCGAGGCCGTCGAGGATCCACACCGTGCCGAGCCCGATGGCGATCATCCAGTGCCACCGCGACCGCGGCAGCCGGTCGAGCCGTGCGTGCACGTCCGTGGTGAGGGTGTCGCCCGAGTCCTCGGCGGGTCCGGTCACCGCTGCGGCCATCGAGATCATCTCCGCCTCGAAGTCCCACACGGCCCGCGGCCCGCGCGCGGCTGCCACGCCCGTCGCCCCTGACCGGGCACGATGGTGCGTCAGGTTCTCCGCCCCGGGGGCCGCAGGCCCGGCCTCCGGTGTGTACGTGTTGCCCGTACGCCCGTGAGTACGCCCCCGGAGGTCGTCTGCCGTGCACCCCACGCTCCGCGAAGCCCGCGGCACCCTCGTCCCCGACCTGGCGGGTCCGCACGGCCCGCTGCCCCCGCTGCTGCTGGCGCTGACGCTGGTCACCGGCCTGGTAGACGCCTTCAGTTACCTGGTGCTCGGCCGGGTCTTCGTGGCGAACATGACCGGGAACGTGGTCTTCATGGGCTTCTCGCTGGCCGGGGCGAGCGGCTTCTCGGTGACGGCGTCCGTGCTGTCGCTGGCCGCCTTCGCCGTCGGCGCGCTGCTCGGCGGGCGGCTCGCCCACGCCGTGCCCGGGCACCGCGGGCGGCTGCTGCTGGCGGTCACCGCCGCGCAGACCGCGCTGGTGGCCGCGGCCTGGGTGCTGGCCGCACTGGCCGAGCTGCCCGCGCGGGGCGGCGCGCGGGCGGCGCTGATCGTGCTGCTCGCCCTCGCCATGGGCGGGCAGAACGCGGTGGTACGGCGGCTGGCGGTGCCCGACCTGACCACCACCGTGCTGACCATGACCATCACCGGAATGGCGTCGGACGGGCGCCTCGCGGGCGGCTCGGACGCCAAGGTGGGCAGCAGGCTGCTGTCGGCGGCCGCGATGTTCCTCGGCGCGCTGGCCGGGGCGGCGCTGATCGGCCACGCGGGCCGCGAGCTGCCGCTGCCCGCGGCCGCGGCGGTGCTGGCCGCCGTGGCGGCCGCGCTGTTCACGCAGCGGCGTTCGACCCGCAGGTGGGCGGGGTAGCGGGGCCTCCGCGAAAAAACCTCCGGCGGATCTTCCGCGGGGTGTACATCCGGGCGGTTCCCGATCGTCGTAGGGATGAGACCGGGAATCCTCCCGGCAACGGAACACACGAGGAGATGTGCCATGAAGTACCTGCTGCTGATCTGCAGTGAGACCGCCGACGGCTTCCCCGGCGCCACGCCCGAGGAGCTGGACGCCGAGCCGTGGGTCGAGGAGATGACCCGCAGGCGCGTCCGCCTCGACGGCAACAGGACGCGCCCCGCGGAGGACGCCACGACCGTACGGGTCAGGAACGGCGCCCAGCTGCTCACCGACGGGCCGTACGCGGAGACCAAGGAGCAGATGGCCGGCTTCGACATCATCGACTGCGCCGACCTGGACGAGGCCATCGAGATCGCCGCGAAGCACCCGGTGGCGAAGTTCGGCATGGTCGAGGTCCGGCCGTTCTGGACGGACTGAGGCCGGCGTGCGCGACGCGGTGAAGGAGGCCGTCGCCACGGCCTGGTCCCAGGAGTGGGGCCGGGTCGTGGCGGCGGTGATCCGGCAGACCGGGGAATGGGACCTGGCGGAGGAGTGCGCGCAGGACGCGTTCGAGCGGGCGCTCGAACGCTGGCCGCGCGACGGGGTGCCCAACCGCCCGGGCGCGTGGCTGACCACCACGGCGCGCAACCGGGCGCTGGACCGGCTGCGCAGGGCGGCCAACGAGAGCGTCAAGCTGCGCGAGGCGGCCCGGCTCACCCCGGACGCGCCGCACCCGGCGCCGCCGGACGAGCTGCGGGACGGCGATCCGCTGCCCGACGACCGGCTGCGGCTGATCTTCACCTGCTGCCACCCGGCGCTCCCGCTGCCCGCGCAGGTCGCACTCACGCTGCGCACCCTGACCGGGCTCGGCACCGCGGAGATCGCCCGCGCCTTCCTGGTGCCCGAGGGCACGATGGCGCAGCGGCTCACCCGGGCGAAGAACAAGATCAGGAACGCCGGCATCCCCTTCCGGGTGCCGCCGCCCGAGCTGCTGCCCGAACGGACCGCGGCGGTGCTCGCCGTGCTCTACCTGCTCTTCAACGCCGGTTACGCGCCGGGGGCCGCAGGCCTCGACCAGCGGCGGGTCACCGCGGAGGCGATCCGGCTCGCCCGGCTGCTCACGGCACTGCTGCCCGACGAGCCGGAGGCGGCCGGGCTGCTGGCACTGATGCTCCTGCACGACGCGCGGCACGCGGCCAGGACCGACACGGCCGGCGAGCTGGTGCCGCTGGACGCGCAGGACCGCTCCCGCTGGGACCGGGAACGCATCAGGGAAGGCACCGCCGTGCTGGAGGCCGCGCTCGCCGCCAGGCGGCCCGGCCCCTACCAGGTGCAGGCCGCGATCGCGGCGTGCCATGCGGAGGCGGCGGACGCGGCGGCCACGGACTGGCCGCAGATCGCGCTGCTGTACGGGGAGCTGGCCCGCATGGCGCCCGGCCCCGTGGTCGAGCTGAACCGGGCGGTGGCCGTCGCGATGTCCGAAGGCCCGGAGGCGGGCCTGGCCCTGGTCGACGCGATCGCGGCGTCGGGTGCGCTTGCCGGCTACCACCTGCTCCCCGCGACCCGGGCGGACCTGCTGCGGCGGCTGGACCGCCCGCGGGAGGCCGCGTCCGCCTACCGCGAGGCCCTCGCCCTGGCCCCGACCGAGGCGGAACGCCACTACCTGGCGTCCCGCCTGGCCGCACTTCCGTAAGGGGGTTCCCCTTACGCTGCGTCGCCCGTCTGCCGCGCCATCGTGCCTGGTCGCGCAGTTCCCCGCGCCCCTGGGTAGCTGCCCCTTGGGGTGCGTCCCTCGCATGCGGCCGCGTCGTGGTCGCGCGCGCCGTTCCCCGCGCCCCTGGGTAAGTGCCCCTTGCGGTGCGCTCGCACTGTCCGGTGCAGCGCTCGCCGCAGATCAGATGCAGCCCCGCGCCCCTGGTGGCTTGCCCTCTGCACAGAGGGTGAGCGTTTTCAGGCGGCGCTGGGGTACCCCCAGGCGAAGCTCTGGGGGCGGAGCTGCGCGACAAGCCACGATGCAGCCGTCGCGTGGAAACGGCAGCCACCACCCCGGGGGCTCGGGGAACTGCGAGCCACGCCCCCGCCGGGGGAAAGGCGACCGGTCGCCGCAAGGGGCAGGACGACCGGCCGCCCGGAGGGAGAGGCAGGGGGTGCACGCGGATCCCCGGCTACCGCCCCGGAGGGGCTATGTGCAGGCGACCCCGTTCACCGCGAAGCCGGTCGGCGCCGCGTTGCCGGCGGAGTACGTCGCCGTGAAGCCCGGATCGACGGTGCCGCCCGCCGGGAGGGTGGGCGCGTAGGAGGGGTTGGTCACCGTGACCTTCTGCCCGGTCTGGGCGAACGTCCCGTTCCACCCGCTGCCGACCTTCTGATCGCCGCCGAAGGTGAAGCTCAGCGTCCACCCGCTCAGCGCAGCCGCACCCGTGTTGGTGACCAGGATGTCCGCCTGGAAGCCGCCGGACCACGCGTTGGTCACCCTGTAGACGGCCGTGCACGCCGCACCGCCCGGCGGCGGCGTCGTCGAGCCGGTGGTGGTCGTCGCGGTGACCGCGGGGGACGCCGCGGACAGGTTCCCCGCCGTGTCGACCGCCTTCACGGTGAAGGCGTACGCCGTCCCCGCAGTCAGCCCGCTGACGACCAGGCTCGTACCGGTCGTGGTCCCGGCCAGGGACGGCCCGGTGCCGTGGTCCGCGTAGACCTGGTAGCGGGCCAGCGGCAGGCTGCCGGGGGTGGCGGCCGGCCACGTCAGGGTCACCGAGGTGCCGGTGACGGCCGACGCGGTGGGGGTGCCCGGCGCACCCGGCGGGGTCGCCGGCGGGTCGGTGGTGCCCGAACCGCTGGGCGCGGTGCCCCACACCGCGGTGGAACCGTCGTAGAGCACCATGTCGTTGACGGTGACCGGGGTGGAGCCCGGCACCGTGGACACCCCCTGGTAGGACCAGTCGCCGGCCGGGTTGTGCGGCCCGGGGAAGGTCAGCCGGAACTGCACCTCGCGGTGGAAGGCGGACTGCCCCGCGGGGGCGATGTCCTGGCCCTCGCAACTGACCGTGACGTAGTAGACGTTCCCGGAGAACTGCGTGGGACCGCTCGGCGCCAGGCACTGGTTGTACGCCGAGGTCACGGTGACCTGCGACGGGCTGGTGCCGGAGTCGAGGGTGAAGTAGTAGCGGAAGCTGCCGTGGGTGAGGTGGCGGGCCGGCCAGCCGGACTTGTTGACCACCTGCGCCTTGATCTCGTAGAAGTTCGTGCCCGCCGCGTTGACCGCGGCCTGCAGGAACTCCTCAGGCCCGTCGGGGGTCTCCTTCGGCGGGAAGTTCGCCAGCGGGGTGCCGCCGAACTCGTCGGTCAGCGCGGCGAGTGCTGAGGAGAAGCCGGCGTTGTAGTCCAACGCCCCTTCGGTCTCCCCGTAGTTGGACCGCTCGTCGGAGAAGCCGTCGTCCGCGGAGCCGGGTCCGCCGACCAGCAGGCCGTAGTCGACGTGCCGGGTCGCGGCGGGTTCGGTCATCGACTGCGACCAGGACCCGTGCGCGGCCCTGCTGTGCGGGTTCTGCGGCCACTTGGTGTTCTTGCCCGAGTTGGTGAAGCCGATCTCGTAGCTCTCCTTGGCCGGGTTGTCGCCGAGGGCGTAGTCGATCTGCCGCACGCCGAAGTCGTGGTAGGTCTGCGACTTGGCCGCGTCCTTGCCCTGCGCGTTCAGCCAGTCGGAGAACTGCAGTGCCGCGTATGCGGTGTTGGCGGAGTAGCGCAGCGAGCCCCAGGTGTCGAGGAAGGCCTCGCCGCCGGGCGAGGAGGTCACCTTCTGGCCGTTCACCCCGGTGGTCCACCAGTCGAGCCAGCGCTCGGCGTCGTCGATGTACACCTGCTTGCCGGTGAGTTCCGCGAGCAGCACGTAGTCGCCGTAGGACTTGTCGTCCCAGGCCAGCGTCCAGTTGTACTCGGGCGTGGTGGTCTGGTTCATCTTGGGCAGCTGGGCGTAGTACGTCTCCGCCTTCGCCAGGTACGTGCTGTCGCCGGTGGCGCGGTAGAGCCACAGCGCGCCCCACACCAGCTCGTCCCAGTAGCCGCTCCACGAGTTGTAGTAGCCCTGGGCGGCGGTGATGCACTTGTCGTAGGTGCCGCGGTAGGTGTCGGCGAAGGTGTAGAGCTGCTTGGCGTTGGTCAGCAGGGTGGCGGCGTAGGCGGGGTCGCCGGCCTTGAACACCATGGAGGAGGAGGCGAGCGCTGCGGCGGACTCGCCCGCGAGGTCGGACCCCGGGCAGGAGGCGTCGATCTTGAAGGAGGGCCGCGGCGAGGGGTTCACCTCGGGCGGGCCCCAGAAGGAGTGGTCGCTGCCGCCGTCGCCCACCTGGCCGTAGAGCACGTTGGCCGACGGGTGCGCCTTGAGCAGCCAGTCGTCGCCCCAGCGCAGGTTGCGCAGCAGATAGGTGTTCTGCCCGCTCTTGGTGTAGCCGGACGCCTCGTCGATGCCGCCCCAGCCGAGCATGGTCATCGAGAAGGCCATCGGGAAGCCGAACTTCACCTCGTCGCCGGCGTCGTGGTAGCCGCCGGTCAGGTCGATGCCGGCGTCGGCGCCGTCGGTGAGGTCGGAGTCGCCGCGCCAGGTGACCCGGTTGTCGGCGGGCAGTCTGCCGGAGCGCTGGGACTCGTAGAAGAGCATCGAGTCCTGCAGTGCCTCGGCGTAGTTGTAGCCGCCGGCGGCGGCGGGGGCGGCGGCCGGGGTGGCGGCGCGAGCCGCGGGGGCGCCCGCGGTCGCCGCCATCGCCAGCGGCAGCAGGGCGGCGACGGCGGTCACGGCAGCGGCCCGGACGCGGCCGACGGCGCGCACGGGCGGTTTTCCTGATATGGGCACGCGTCCTCCTGGGAGGGCGATGGTTGTGGTGGGGGGAGCGCGCCCGCGGGCGGGCGGTCGGCCAACCGGGAGTCGCTGTCCGCCCGTCCGCCTATGGGAGCGCTCCCACATGCTCGCCCCGGGCGTTGCGCACCGTCAAGCACCCTGCATACGGCAGCTCAGGAGATGCGCGACAGGGCCATCAGGGGGCATGCTGATCCACTCACGAGGGTTTCTTTTCTTCACATGAGATGACTGGTGTCTCGGGTGGCAGGAAGAAGGGGAGACGCGACCGCCGTCTCCGGCCCTCCCGAACGACTGATGAGGTGTGAGGTCCCACCGTGCGCCAGCCGACACGTTCCCCCGACGCTCCGCGATCCCGCCGCGCGCCGATCCGTACCGGATCGCGCGGCGGCCTCCTGTCCGGCGGCGTCCGCAGGGCGGGACTCGTCCTCGGCCTGCTCGCCACCGCGACCGCGGGCCTGACCGCGTGCGGCGACGGCGGCTCGAACTCCTCGGGCAGCACCACGTCGGCGTCGGCCCCCGGCTCCTCCCCCGCGACCACCACCGCCACGCCCAGCGCGACCACCACGTCGGCCTCGCCGTCCGCCTCGCACACCACGGCGGTGCCGCCGCCGCCCCACACCACCACCGCCAAGCCGGCCGGCTGCGTGAGCCGGGCAGTCTCCGGCATGAGCCAGTCGCAGCAGGTCGGCCAGCTGTTCATGAGCGCGGTGAGCAGCTCGGGCATGACCGGTGCGCAGTCCGCCGCGATCACCGGCGGCCGGGTCGGCTCGGTCTTCCTGATGGGCCACACGACCGCGGGCACCGCGGCGGTCAAGCGGGTCACCGACCAGGTCAGGAAGCTGGCGCCGTCGGTGAAGGGCGCCACCGTCAGCATGCTGGTCTCCACCGACCAGGAGGGCGGCAAGGTCCAGGTACTCAGCGGCCCGGGCTTCAGCGCCATCCCGACGGCCCTGCAGCAGGGCAAGCTGTCCACGAGCACCCTGCAGAAGGACGCCAAGACCTGGGGCCGGCAGCTGCGGGCGGCCGGGGTCACGATGAATCTGGCACCGGTCGCCGACACCGTGCCGCCGAACCTGGTCGACATCAACGCGCCGATCGGCAAGCTGCAGCGCGAGTACGGCACCAACCCCACCACGGTGGCCACCCACAGCACCGCCTTCGTACGCGGCATGCTCCAGGCCGGCGTCATCACCAGCGCCAAGCACTTCCCCGGCCTCGGCCGGGTGACCGGCAACACCGACTTCAGCTCCGGCGTCACCGACTCCACGACCACCCGCACCGACCCGTTCCTGGAGCCGTTCCGCAGCGCGATCCAGGCGGGCACGCCGTTCGTGATGGTGTCGTCGGCGATCTACTCCAAGATCGACCCGCACACCCAGGCCGCCTTCTCCTCCGCGGTGATGCGCGACCTGCTGCGCGGCTCGCTCGGCTTCAAGGGCGCGATCATCTCCGACGACCTCGGCGCGGCCGTCGCGGTCAGCGACCACACCCCCGCCCAGCGGGCGGTGGACTTCCTCAAGGCCGGCGGCAACCTGCTGCTCACCGTCAAGCCGAGCGACATCGTGCCGATGACCGCCGCGGTGCTCAGCCGGATGCCGCAGGACGCCGCGCTGCGCAGCGCGGTCTTCGACAGCGTGACCCGCGTCCTGACGGCCAAGCAGAACGCCGGCCTGCTGACCTGCTGACGCTCAGCCCGCGGCGGGCGGCGCGGTGCGCCGCGCCGCCGCGGTGAAGGCGTCGGCCAGCGCCGAGCGCCGCCCCGCGGGGCGGGCCAGCGCGACCTGGTCGGGCGGCAGGTCGGCCACCGGCCGGTAGACGACGTCCGGGCGCCGGTGCAGCAGCGCGGCCGAGCGCGGCAGGCAGGTCACCCCGCGGCCGGCCGCCACGTACTCCAGCTTCTCCTCGACCGTGCGGACGGCGGAGACCTGCCCGGGGCCGGCGGCCTCGGTGTTGCCGCACAGGTGCAGGATCTCGGTCTGCGCGCCGAACTCGGCCGCGGTCAGCTGCTCGCGGGCGGCCAGCGGGTGCCCGGCGGGCAGCGCGGCCATCCGCGGCTCGCCGTAGAGCGGGGTCAGCCGGAGCCCGGGCTCCAGCACCGGCAGCCGTACGTACGCCAGGTCGACACGGCCGTCGAGTACGGCCTCGGCCTGGTCGTCCCACTCCACCCGGCGCACCTCGACCGTCACCGCCGGGTGGTCGGCGCCGAACGCTCGGACCGCGTCGGTCACCCGGATGCCGGTACGGAAGCCGACCACCAGCCGGCCGGCCCCCTCGGCCACCCGCGCGACCCGGCGGCGGGCGGCATCGGCCGAGGCCAGCAGCGGCCGGGCGTCGTCCAGCAGTTGGCGTCCCGCGGGGGTCAGCGCCACGCGGCGGCTGTCCCGGACGAACAGCTCGGTCCCCAACTCCTTCTCCAGGGCGCGGATCTGCCGGCTCAACGCCGGCTGTGCGATGAGCAGGTCCTCCGCGGCGCGGCTGAAGTGCAGGCGCTCCGCCACCGCGACGAAGTAGCGCAGCTTGCGCAGGTCGAGATCCACTGCCGCCCCCGTTTCCCGCCGCGGCGCCGCCTGGTGTGCGGTGCCACGGCCATGCGCCGAGGGTATCGCCGCGGCCGGAACGGGTCTTGGACGCGGCTGCCTGCGCGATCGCAGACTCGGTCGCATCATCCGATCCGTACGAGGAGTGGCATCGTCATGCAAGCGACATCCCGTCCCGCCGCCGGCGGCACGGTCGGCATCCCGGTGGCCGGCTCGGCCGAACCGATGGCCGCGTACGTCAGCCGGCCGGCGGGCGACGGGCCGTGGCCGTCGGTGATCGTGGGCTTCGAGATGTTCGGCCTGACGCCGTACATCCGCAGGACCGCGGACCGGCTGGCCGGGCTCGGCCTGCTCGCGGTCGTACCGGACTTCTACCACCGGACCGAGCCGGGCTTCTCCGGCACCGCTGACGAGCCGGGGCGCGCCCGGGCGTTCGCGCTGCTCGACCGGCTCACCCGGCAGGAGGTCACGGCGGACCTGCTGGCCACGCTCACCCATCTGGAGCAGCGCGAGGACACCGCGGGGCGGCCGGGGATGGTCGGCTTCAGCCTCGGCGGCCACATCGCCTTCTACGCCGCGAGCCAGCTGCCGCTGTCCGCGGTCGCGACGGTCTACCCGGGCTGGCTGGACGTCGCCGGCACCGCGCTCAGCCGGCCCGGGCCGCTGGTCGATCTCGCGCCGCGGATCGCCGAGCAGGGCTGCCGCCTGCTGTACGTGGTCGGCGCGGACGACCACGTGATCACGCCGGACCAGACCCGCCTCGTCGGGCAGCGGCTCGCCGCCGCGGGGGTCCCGCACGAGATCGTGGTGTACCCCGACACCCCCCACGGCTTCCTCGCCGACGACCGCCCCACTTTCCGCCCCACCCCCGCCACCACCACCTGGCACCACCTGTCCGCCACCCTCCTCCGCTGACCCCTCCCCGCGCCCCTGAAAAACGCCCGCCCTCCGCGCAGAGGCCAAGCCCCAAAGGGGCGCGGGGAACTGCGCGCCCAGCCACAACGCACGGAAAGGCACGCACCCCCGCAAGGGGCCATCACCCGGGGGCGCGGGGAACTGCGCGCCCAACCCCCACCGGGCGAAAAGCGGCGCCCACCGCAAGGGGCACCCACCTGCGGACGGCGAGCCCGACCACGACGCACCCGGAGACCGCGCGCCCCGCGCCAGGAGCATTCACCTGAGCCGGGCGGACAGCGCGGGGGCCGAAAACCCCGGTAAGGGCACCCTTAGGTGGCTGGCTGGTGAACTGGCGCGGAATTGTGGATTCCCGCCCGTCACCAACCGCATGGCGCAGCCAACCGGTGCTTAGCATGAGCCGCACCGATCCACTGCACCGAAACTGGAGGTCCGGCGTGTCCGCCGAACCTGACGGCATAGAACCGCCACACCCGCCCTCGTCCTCCCGGACGCACCTCGTCCGCCGGTGGCAGGCCGCAGCCGCGGTCGTCGTGGTCGCCGCCGCGGTGACCGCCACCGTGCTGGCCGCCGGCTCCGGGGGTGGTTCCCCGCGGACCGACGCGAAGGCCACCGCCCCGGCCGACGGGCTGCGGCACACCGCGGTCGAGGTCTCGACCGGCACCTGCGGCCGCGGCTGGAGCCGGCCGCAGGCCGGCACGCAGGTCTTCGACCTGCACAACACGTCGGGCACGGCCTCCGAGGTCGACCTCACCGACCCGCGGACCGGCAGGATCTTCGGCGAGGTCGAGGGCCTGGCCCCGGGCACGACCCGGCCGATGACCGTCGACCTGGGCAGCGGCAGCTACGCGTTCAAGTGCCTGCAGGACGACACCGACGCGGTGACCGGGCCGACCGTCGTGGTGGCCGGCAGGCAGCCGCAGGGACCCGCCGCCGCCCCGGTCAACCAGCACGACCTGATCCCGCCGACGCTGGCGTACCAGAAGTGGGTGGGGCAGCGGATCGGCGAGCTGGCGGCCGGCACCGGCACCCTGAAGGCCGACATCGACCGCGGCGACCTGGCCGCCGCCCGCCGCGACTGGCTGCCCGCGCACCTGGTCTACGAGCGGATGGGCGCCGCCTACGACACCTTCGGCGACGCGGACGCGGCGATCAACGGGACCGTGGCCCGTACCCCGGGCGCCGTCGACGACCCGGACTTCGCCGGATTCCACCGGATCGAGTACGGCCTGTGGCACGGCGAGTCCGCGGCCTCGCTGCGCGCACCGGCCGCCGCCCTGGACAGCGCGGTGCGCACCCTGCGGGACGGCTGGTCCGAGGCGCGGATGGACCCGGCGGCGATGGGCCTGCGCGCCCACGAGATCATCGAGAACGCCGAGCAGTTCGAGCTGACCGCCCGCACCGACTACGGCAGCGGGACGAATCTGGCCACCGCCCGCGCCAACGTCGACGGCACCAGGGCGATCCTCGGTCAACTGCGCAGCCTGCTGGTGCCCCGCGACGCCGGGCTGGCCAAGCTCGACGCGGCGCTGGACCGTACGCAGGCCGCGCTCGACGCGCAGCAGCACGGCGGCACCTGGACGCCGGTGGACAGGCTCACCCACGCCCAGCGCCAGCAGATCAACGCCGACTTCGGCGATCTGCTCGAACAACTCGCCCCGGTGGCGGCGATCTTCGAAGTACGGAGGACGGCATGACCGACAACCCGCACAGCGACCTGCACCGGCGCGGTTTCCTGCGCGGCGCGGCCCTGGGTGTCGGCGCGGTCGGCGCGGTGGCCGGCGGCGCAACGGTCCTGGCCGGTTCGGCCGCCACCGCCGCCACCCCTTCGGCGACCTCGCCCGCCGCGCCCGCCCGGCGCAAGGCCGGCTTCCACGGGGTGCACCAGGCGGGCATCGTCGAGGACGTCCAGCTGTCCACCGCCTTCCTGTCCCTCGACGTCACCGCGGCCGACCGGCGGGAGCTGACCGAGCTGCTGCACACCGTCACCGAGCGGGCGCGCTTCCTCACCTCGGGCGGTACGCCCGCGGCGCTGGGCATCACCGACTCGCCGTCGGACAGCGGCACGCTGGGGCCGCAGGTGCCGGGCGACGGGCTGACGGTGACCGCGGGCGTGGGCGCGTCGCTCTTCGACGGGCGGTTCGGGCTCGCCGACCGCAAGCCGCTGCGGCTGACGCGGATGCCGGCCTTCGACGACGACGACCTCGACGAGGCCTGGTGCCACGGCGATCTGAGCCTCCAGCTCAGCGCGCCGCACGCGGACACCGTGCTGCACGCGCTGCGCGACATCGCCCGCAACACCAGGGGCGGGATGCAGGTGCGCTGGCGGATGGACGGCTTCACCAGCCCGCCGCGGCCCAGCGGCACCCCGCGCAACCACCTGGGCTTCAAGGACGGAACGGCCAACCCCGAGGTCGCGGACCCGGCGGTCGCCGACCACCTGGTGTGGGTCGGCGCCGGGGCGGAGCCGGCCTGGACGGCGGGCGGCTCGTACCAGGTGGTGCGGCTGATCCGGATGCTGGTCGAGTTCTGGGACCGGGTCTCGATCACCGAGCAGGAGCGGATGCTCGGCCGCACCCGGGACACCGGCGCCCCGCTGGACGGCTCGCACGAGTTCGACACGCCGAAGTTCTCGCAGGACCCGGCCGGCGACGTCATCCCGCTGGACAGCCATATCCGGCTGGCCAACCCGCGGACTGCGAAGACCGAGAACTCCCGCCTGCTGCGCCGCGGTTACAACTACGACCGGGGCATGGACAGCAACGGCAACCTCGACATGGGGCTGGTCTTCGTCTGCTACCAGCAGGACCTGGAGCGGCAGTTCGCCGCCGTGCAGCAGCGACTCGCGGGTGAACCCATGGTGGACTACATCTCACCTTTCGGTGGCGGCTACTTCTACGCTCTGCCGGGAGTGCGCGACCGCACCGACTGGCTCGGGCGCGCCCTGCTCGCCTGAGGCCGGCGCCCGATGGGCAAAAGGCAGGTCAAGACTTGCCCTGGATTTACTGACCCGCTGTTCACCCGGGCGCCACCACCGTGCCGTTGCCATGTCGCGGACCGACCGGACGATCGCGTTCGACAACGTGCACGAATCCACAGCGGCACGCGTAAAGCGCCACTTAGCGGAGGCTGAGAAAGCATGAGCACCACGGGCGGTACGAGCAGGAGAAGAGGGGCCGGTTCGCGCAAGCGCGCGGCACGCCTGGCGGCGTTCGCCGGGGCTGCGGCACTCGTACTGGCGGGCGGCGCGGCCCCCGCCTACGCCGACTCGGACAACCACGGCGGCGGCAGCGGCAAGACCGCCACGCCGATCAAGCACCTGGTCGTCATCTTCGACGAGAACATCTCGTTCGACCACTACTTCGGCAGCTACCCGGTCGCGGCCAACACCGACGGCACGAAGTTCACCGCGGCCAAGAACACGCCGAAGGACATCGACACCCTCAGCCACGCGGGCCTGCTGAAGAACAACCCCAACCAGTACGCCCCCAAGCGGCTCACCCCCCAGCAGGCCGTGACCTGCGACCAGAACCACAACTACGGGGCCGAGCAGTACGCCGCCAACGGCGGCAAGGCCGACTCGTACGTCCAGAACACCGAGACCAGCACCTGCTCGGGCGGCCTGTTCGGCGAGCCCGGCCTGGTGATGGACTACTACGACGGCAACACCGTCACGGGTCTGTGGAACTACGCCCAGCACTACTCGCTCGGCGACAACTCGTACAGCACCACGTACGGTCCCTCCACCCCGGGTGCGCTGAACCTGATCTCCGGCCAGACGCACGGCGTGATCTCGGTCGACCCCAAGTCGGGCACCGAGAACCCCCAGCAGACCGCGAAGCCGGACCCGTACACGGTCCTCTCGCCGGACGCCAAGGGCGTCGGCACGGTCATCAACGACCCCGACCCGGCCTTCGACGACTGCTCGGACGCCAGCCACGCCGGCAGCAACGCGCTGGCCGTGATGCAGGGCAAGAACGTCGGCGACCTGCTCAACAAGCAGGGTGTGACGTGGGGCTGGTTCCAGGGCGGCTTCCGCCCGTCCACCCCGTGGGACGGCAAGTCCGGCGACTACGCCAGCTGCCAGGCCAGCACCCACACCAACGTGGGCGGCGCCTCCTCGGTGGACTACAGCCCGCACCACTCGCCGTTCCAGTACTACAAGTCGACGTCGAACCCGCACCACCTGGCGCCGAAGAACACCGCCGAGATCGGCCACAACGGCCAGGCGAACCACAACTACGACCTGACCGACTTCGACGCGACGCTCAAGGCGGGCAACCTGCCGGCCGTCAGCTTCCTGAAGGCGGCCGAGTTCCAGGACGGCCACGGGGCGTACTCCGACCCGATCGACGAGCAGAACTTCCTGATCAAGGAGATCAACCAGCTCCAGCAGTCGCCGGAGTGGAAGGACACCGCGGTCGTCATCTCCTACGACGACTCCGACGGCTGGTACGACCACGCGTACGCCAAGCCGCAGAACGGCTCGAAGGACACCACGGTCGGCTCCAACGGCAAGACCGTCGACAGCCCCGCCTGCCAGGCGGGTCCCGCGTCGGCCGGCGGCTACGCCGACCGCTGCGGCCCGGGCACCCGGCAGCCGCTGCTGGTGGTCTCGCCCTACAGCAAGGTCAACTCGGTCGACCACACCCGCACCGAGCAGACCTCGATCACCAAGTTCATCGAGGACAACTGGAACACCGGGCGCATCGGTGACGCGGCCTTCGACAGCCGTGCCAACTCGCTGTACGGCGCCTTCGACTTCAAGCACCCGAACAACAAGCAGGTGCTGCTCAACACCGACGGCTCGGTCAAGTCGGTCAAGCCGATCAGCAGCCACGGCAACGGCGGCTCCAACGGGGGCTCGAACGCCAACGGCGGCGGCAACGGCAACGGCGGCTCCACCGGCGGCCACGGCTCCGCGACCGGCGGCTCGGGCAACAACGCCGTCACCCAGACCCTGGCCGAGACCGGCGGCTCCTCGCCGGTCATGCCGCTGGGCATCACCGCCGGCGTGCTGCTGGTCGGCGGCGGCGCGCTCTACTACGCCCGCAGGCACCGCCGTCAGGCCGTCACCACCGCCTGACGACACGCCGGCAGCGCCCGGCAGCACCACGCACACCGAACCGGCACCCTCACGCCGGTTCACCAAGGCCGCCCCGGCACCGCCGGGGCGGCCTTCGCGCGGCGGGCACCGCTGGCGTGTCGCCGCGGCCGGGGCGCCGCGGCGACACAACGGCCGCGTCGCAACAGGGCCTCACGACACGCCGGGTTTAGGCTCAGCTGTATGGAAACCGCCGGATATCTCCCCGCGCTGCTCCGAGAGACCGATGCCTTCCGCGGCACCCTGCTCGGCGACCTGACGGCGCAGGTCGAGCACTGCGGCAGCTGGACGCTGTACGACCTGGCCAACCACCTGGGCGCGGGCAACCGGTGGGCGGCCACCGCGATCACCGCCCACCACCCCGGGCACCGCTCCCCCGCCGCACCGCGCGAACCGGCCGCGCTGCTTAGCTGGTTCGACCGGCAGACGGCGGTGCTGCTCGACGTACTCGACGGCGACACGGCCGCCCCGGCCTGGACCTTCCACCCGCCGCACACCGTGGGCTTCTGGCAGCGGCGGCGGTGCCTGGAGACCCTGGTGCACCGCTGGGACGCCCAGCACGCACTGGGCGCCACCGAACCGCTGGACCCCGAACTGGCGGCGGACGGGATCGCCGAGGTCTTCGACACCTTCGCACCCCGCCAGATCGAGGCCGGCCGGGCCGCGGCCCCGGCGTGCGCGGTGGGGTTCGAGGCGACCGACACCGGCAGCTCCTGGACGTACGGGCCCGGCGCGCCGGCCGCGTCGGTCAGCGGGGCGGCCGGCGACCTGCTGCTCATGCTCTGGGGCCGGCTGCCGGCCGGCGACCCGGGCCTGGTGTGGAAGGGCGACCGGGAGGCGGCGGGCGCGGCGCTGCGCGGGCCACTGGTCGCCTGACCCGGGCCGGCGGAACGGACCCGCCGCTTCCGCGTTCATGAACTGAAGGCACCTCACGACCCGGCCGCGACCCGCCACTTGCCCGAGCGAGGTGCGGCAAGAGTGACGGCGGAGGCGTTTTCCGAACACCCTCAGCGATACGCGCTGGTCACCGCGTCAAGTTCAAACCCTGTCGCAAGTTACGGGACATTTGCCTGAGTTGTGGACGCTTCACCGTTTCGCCACCCCTGCTTTGTGCACAACTCTTGACATGGATGAAACACAGGGAGAAACATCGCCGTGTGCGTCGGGAGAGCGCTCTCATTTCTACCCGGTTTCCACCGGGAGAGCGCTCACCGGGACGTGAACTGCCCTGTTTTCCTCGTCCGGCCGCGCGACGGCCGGACGCGCACCCCACTGCTCCCCCACCTGTGGAACCAGGAGAGTTGCCCATGCTCGCTCCCCCCACCGGTACGGCCGCACTGAGAACCTCGGTGTTGTCGAACCGGCGCAAGACGGCCGCGGCGGTCATCACGGCGCTGATCGCCTCGCTGCTGCTCTTCGTGCCCATGCGCTCCGCGCATGCCGCCGACACCCTGCTGTCGCAGGGCAAGACCGTGACCGCCTCCTCGACGGAGAACGCCGGTACTCCGGCGTCCGCCGCGGTGGACGGCAACACCGGCACCCGCTGGTCCAGCGCGGCGGCCGACCCGCAGTGGCTGCAGGTCGACCTCGGCGCCACCGACACCATCTCGTCCGTCACCCTCAACTGGGAGACGGCCTACGGCAAGGCCTTCAAGATCCAGACGTCGGCGGACGGTTCGAACTGGACCGACGTCTACTCCACCACGACCGGCACCGGCGGCGTCCAGACGCTCGCCGTAAACGGTTCCGGGCGCTTTGTCCGGATGTACGGGACCGCCCGCGCCACCGGCTACGGATACTCGCTGTGGGAGTTCCAGGTCTACGGCTCCACGGGCGGCGGCACCCCGCCGGCCGCGGGCACCCTGCTCTCGCAGGGCAAGACCGCCACCGCGTCCTCGACGGAGAACGCCGGCACCCCGGCGTCCGCGGCCGTCGACGGCAACACCGGCACCCGCTGGTCCAGCGCGGCGGCCGACCCGCAGTGGCTGCAGGTCGACCTCGGCGCCACCGACACCATCAGCTCGGTGACGCTCAACTGGGAGTCCGCGTACGGCAAGGCCTTCAAGATCCAGACGTCGGCGGACGGTTCGAACTGGACCGACGTCTACTCCACCACGACCGGCACCGGCGGCAACCAGACGCTGAACGTCACCGGCTCCGGCCGCTACGTCCGCGTGTACGGGACCGCCCGCGGCACCGGCTACGGCTACTCGCTGTGGGAGTTCCAGGTGTTCGGCACCGCCGGTGACGGCGGCCCGACCACTCCGCCCACCGACCCGGGCGGCCCGATCCAGGGTGGCGGCGACCTCGGCCCCAACGTCAAGGTCTTCGACCCCTCGACCCCGAACATCCAGGGCCAGCTGGACACGATCTTCCAGCAGCAGGAGAGCAACCAGTTCGGCGACGCCCGCTACCAGGTGTTCTTCAAGCCGGGCACCTACAACGGGCTCAACGACCAGGTCGGCTTCTACACCTCGGTCTCGGGCCTGGGCAAGAACCCCGACGACGTCCAGATCAACGGTGACATCACCGTGGACGCGGGCTGGTTCAACGGCAACGCCACCCAGAACTTCTGGCGTTCGGTGGAGAACCTGGCGGTCAAGCCGGTCAACGGCACCGACCGCTGGGCGGTCGCGCAGGCGGCTCCCTTCCGCCGCATCCACGTCGAGGGCGGCCTGAACCTGGCGCCCAACGGCTACGGTTGGGCCTCCGGCGGCTACATCGCCGACAGCAAGATCGACGGCACCGTCGGCCCGTACTCGCAGCAGCAGTGGTACACCCGCGACAGCGCCATCCAGGGCTGGACCAACGGCGTGTGGAACATGGTGTTCTCGGGTGTCCAGGGCGCTCCGGCGCAGGGCTTCCCGAACCCGGTCTACACGACGCTGAACACCACGCCCGAGTCGCGCGAGAAGCCGTACATGTACCTGGACGGCAGCGGCAACTACGCGGTGTTCGTGCCGAACCTGCGCACCAACGCCAGTGGCGTGTCGTGGCCGAACACCCCGGGGACGTCCATCCCGCTGAGCCAGTTCTACGTGGCCCACCCGGGCGACACCGCGGCGCACATCAACGCGGCGCTGGCCCAGGGCCTCAACCTGGTCTTCACGCCGGGCATCTACCACGTGGACCAGCCGATCAACGTGACCCGCGCCAACACCGTGGTGCTGGGCCTGGGTTACGCGACCGTCGTGCCGGACAACGGCGTTGACGCGGTCAAGGTCTCGGACGTCGACGGCGTGCGGCTGGCCGGCTTCCTGATCGACGCGGGTGCGGGCAACTCGCCGCAGCTGCTGCAGGTGGGCGCGCAGGGCTCGACCGCGAGCCACGCGGCCAACCCGACCACCATCCAGGACGTCTTCGTCCGGGTCGGCGGCGCCCGTCCGGCGCAGGCGCAGACCGCGTTCGAGATCAACAGCAACGATGTGATCATCGACCACACCTGGATCTGGCGGGCCGACCACGGCAGCGCACCGACCGGCTGGACGGTCAACCCGGCCGACATCGGCCTGAAGGTGAACGGCAACAACGTGCTGGCCACCGGGCTGTTCGTGGAGCACTTCAAGAAGTACGACGTGGAGTGGTCCGGCCAGGGCGGCAGGACGATCTTCTTCCAGAACGAGAAGGCGTACGACGCCCCGAACCAGGCGGCGGTGCAGAACGGCAGTGTCCGGGGCTTCGCCGCGTACAAGGTGGACGACAACGTCACCACGCACGAGGGCTGGGGCCTGGGCAGCTACTGCAACTACACCGCGGACCCGACGATCATCCAGGACCACGGGTTCGAGGCGCCGACCACCGCGGGGGTCAAGTTCCACGACCTGCTGGTGGTCTCGCTCGGCGGCATGGGCCAATACGCCCATGTCATCAACAACACCGGTCCGGGAACGTCCGGCACCGGCACGACGCCCTCGACGGTGACGTCGTACCCGTAACCGATCGGCCGGGCGACCGACGGCCTGATCCGATGCGGTGACCCGAGGGGCCGCCGTCCTGCCACAGGACGGCGGCCCCTGCTCCGTGTCCGGGCGCCGCGCCCGGCGCGGCAAGACCCCACCGGCGGGTTCACGCCGCCGGTTTGCGGGCCTCGACCAGCATGCGGGTGGAGCGGGTGACGAACGGGCCCTCGGCCGTGATGCGGTCGTGCAGGTCGCGCAGCCGGTCGCGGTAGCGGTCGACGGTGAAGCCGGGCACCATCCAGATCACCTTGCGCAGGTAGTAGACCACCGCGCCGATGTCGCCGAACTCCATCCGCAGCGTCTCCGGGCGCAGTTGGACCAGGTCGAGGCCGGCCGCGGCCACGCCTTCCCTGGCCCGGTCCGGGTGCCGCGGGCCGCCGAGCGCGCCGGGCTGCGGCCCGAGGAAGAACTCGGTCAGTTCCACCGCGCTGCCCGGGCCGACCTGCTGGGAGAAGTACCTCCCGCCGGGCCGCAGCACCCGGGCGATCTCGTCCCACCACACGGTGACCGGGTGCCGGCTGACCACCAGGTCGAAGGCCGCGTCGGCGAAGGGCAGCGGCGGCTCGTCGGAGTCGGCGACGACGACGGCGCCGCGCGGGTGCAGCAGCGCGGTGGCCTTGGCCAGGTTCGGCGGCCAGGACTCGGTCGCGGCCATCAGGGGCGGCAGCCGCGGGACGCCGGCGAGCACCTCGCCGCCGCCGGTCTGGATGTCCAGCGCGGCCGTGGCCGCCGCCAGCCGCTCCCCCATCGCCCGCTGGTAGCCCCAGGAGGGGCGCTGCTCGCTCGCCCGCCCGTCGAGCCAGGAGAAGTCCCAGCCGTCCACGGACACCGCGTCGGCCTCGGCCACCAGGTCGTCGAATTCGCGTGCCATGCTCCCAGGATGGCCGCGGGCCGGCTCCGGTGGCCAGCGGATTTCCCGCGGGTCCCGCGGGCCGGCTGGGAGGGCGGGCCATTCCCGGGCGGGAATTGTCCGGCCCGCGCGGGCGCAGCACAGTCGTCAGGCGCGACACAGCGCACGACGACTCCCAGCAAGGTGGTACCGATGGCCGACATCGATCTCGACGCGTTCGCATCCCGCTACATCGCGGTGTGGAACGAACCGGACCCCGGCGCGCGGCGCAAGGCCGTCGAGGAGCTGTGGTGCGAGGACGCGCTCCAGCTGCTCCAGCCGCCGCAGGTGATGCGGGAGGCGGCGGAGAAGGTGGGGATGCGGACCGTCGTCATGGAGGCGCGCGGCCATGACGCGCTCGAATTCCGGGTGCGGACGGCGTACGAGGAGTTCGTCGCGCCCGGCGCCGCGGACTTCCGGGTCCGCGGTGACGTCCAGCGGCTGCACGACCTGGTCAGGTTCAGCTGGGTGTGGGCACCGCTGGACGGTGGCGAACCGCAGGGCGGCGGGCTGCAGGTGCTGCTGCTCGGCCCTGACGGGCGGATCGCGACGGACTACCAGTTCATCGGCCTGTGACAGGCCCCGGCGGCGGCCGGCGCCGTCAGCCGGGGAAGGCCCTGGCCAGCCGGGCGCTCTCCAAGGGGGAGAGCTCGCGGTCGATCGCCGGGACCAGACCGCGCTGCTCGTGGCCGACGTACTGGTCGATGGCCGACAAGGTGCCGCCCGCCGTCAGGGGGTAGGTCCCCTCGGGGAGCTTGCCTGATATCAGGTAGGCCAGCTCGCGCTGCAGCTCCTCGCCCTCGGCGCGGTCCTCGCGCACGACGGCGCCCGTCTCGCCGTGCTTGCCCTCCAGCGCCTGGCGGGCGGTGACCTCGGTGGCCTCGCAGTGCCTGGCCAGCGCGTCGGCCAGCGGCCGCAGCTCGCCGCGGGACGGGGTGCCGCGGTGCCGCAACCGCTCCAGCAGGGTGTGCACGCCCGCGCCCGACGCCACCACCCGGGCCGACAGGCCCTCGTGGTGCGTTCGGGCCTCCACGACGGCATGCGAGTCCGCCCGGGCCCGGTCGTCGAAGAACTCGGCCTCGGCCCGGACGTTCGCCGGCCCGCTGATGCGTTCGTGGCCGGCGGGAACACCGGCTGTGTCCTGGGGCTTCAACAGTTCGCTCATAGCACCGGCTCCTTGCCTTCCTGCGGCGTCACGGACTCGCACCGCCCGCCCCGCTCCGCCCCCGGCCGTCGCCGGCCGGGCCGCGAGCGGGACGCGCGGTCACGCCTCGTCGTCGTCCTCCTCCAGCGGCCAGTCCGCGTCCTGCACCACGTGCACCGCCGCCTCCTCGGCGGAGGCCGCGCCGCCGTCGATGCCGACGTCCTCGCCGACCATGCCGTCCAGGCGGCCGCGCACCCCCTCGTCGGGGCCGACCAGCCGGCCGGACCGCAGCTCGCCCGCCTCGATGTCGACCAGCTCGCCGTCGGTGTCGGTCGCGTCGCCCAGGCCGTCGTCCGCGCTCACCCCGATGTCGGGGCGCTCGCGCGGCAGCCGCTCGTCCAGGGTCTCGCCCGCCTGCTGCTCGGCCGCCGTGGTGCCGATCTCGTCCACGCCGAAGGGCCGCTCCGGGGGCGAGTAGCCCTCGTCGAGCACTTCGGCGATCCCTCGGTCGTCCAGGGTGTCCTCGGGTTCCAGCGGCCCGGTGTCCTCCTGGATCTCGCTGCCGTCCGGCTGGTACACGTCGTCGCCCATGGTGCCGTCGATCCGCTCGCTCATGTCGCCGCACCTGCCTCACCCGGCGGCCGAAGGTGTACGCCGGCCGCCACCGCCCGCAGGACGGCGGCCTGGTCTGCTGCGGGGGATGCGGTTCGCACGGAACACCACGTCCTTCCTGCTCGGGGTGGCCACGCCTCGTGTCACCACGACAGCCTCGTCCACCCGCGCGCCTGCCCGCCCGTCCGGGGCGGAAACCGGCCTGGGCCACCGCCCGGCGAATACTCCGAACGGCCCCCCTCCATCATGCGCGCGAACCCGCACCCCGCGCCTGCGGACGCCTCCCGGGCGGCCGGGACCGGGACCGTCAGGCCACGCCGCGGGGGCGGAACTGCACGCTGATCCGGCCGCCGACCGCCGCCCGGGTCTTGGGTATCGCGTGGTCCCAAGTGCGCTGGCAGCTGCCGCCCATCACGATCAGGTCGCCGTGGCCCAGCGGCACCCGGGAGGCCGGGGCGCCGCCGCCGCGCGGGCGCAGCAGCAGCGGCCGGGGGTCGCCCAGCGAGAGGATCGCGACCATCGTGTCGTGCGTGGCGCCGCGCCCGAAGCGGTCGCCGTGCCAGGCGACGCTGTCCCGGCCGTCGCGGTAGAAGCACAGGCCCGCACTGACGAAGGGCTCGCCCAGCTCCGCCGCGTAGTGCGCGCTCAGCAGGTCGCGGGCCTCGGTGAGCACCGGGTCGGGCAGCGGCTCGCCCTCGCCGTAGTGGGCGAGCAGCCGCGGCACCGCCACCTCGTTGTCGTACATGGTGCGGCGCTCCTCGCGCCACGGGACCCCGGCGGCCAGCTCGGCGAAGAGGTCGTCGGCACCGCTCAGCCAGCCGGGCAGCACGTCCGTCCAGGCGCCGCGGCTCAGCTCGGTGCGCCGCGCCTCGTCCAGGCTGCCGAGGACCGGTGCTCCGGTGGCGAAGAGGGATGTCTGCTGATGGGCCATGGCTCCACCATAACCTCCATTCGCACATCATTTCGATTACCCGTTCGAGTGAACCCGCGCGCTTCGTCCCGGGGCGTCGCAGGATGGAGACATGCTCTTCGCCGAGGTCGCCCGGGTCTCGCGGGAGGTCGCCGGCACGTCGTCGCGGTCCCGCAAGACCGCGCTGCTCGCCGGCTTCTTCCGCGACGTCGGGCCGCAGGACGCGCCGATCGCCATCGCCTACCTCGCGGGACGGCTCCCCCAGGGCCGGCTCGGCGTCGGCTGGGCCGCGCTGCGCGACCGGGCGGCCCCCGCGGCCGTCCCCTCGCTGACCGTCGCCGAGGTGGACGCGGCGCTCACCGCGGTCGCCGCGGTCTCCGGCCAGGGCGCGCAGGCCGGGCGGCGCGGCCTGCTCCAGGACCTGCTGGCCGCGGCCACCGCGGCGGAGCAGGAGTATCTGATCGGCCTGGTCACCGGCGAGGTCCGGCAGGGCGCGCTCGACGCGGCCGCGGCGGAAGGCCTGGCGGCGGCCACCGGTGCGGATTCCGCCGACGTCCGGCGTGCGGTCATGCTGGCCGGGGCGCTCGAACCGGTCGCGGAGGCGCTGCTGGCCCGCGGCCCCGCAGCGCTGGCCGAATTCCGGCTCGCCGTGGGCCGGCCGCTGCTGCCCATGCTGGCGGCGTCGGCCAAATCCGTGCCCGAGGCCGTCGCCAAGGCCGGCGGGCCGTGCGCCGTCGAGGAGAAGCTCGACGGCATCCGCGTCCAGGCGCACCGCGACGGCGACGACGTGCGGCTGTTCACCCGCACGCTCGACGACGTCACCGACCGGCTGCCCGAGGTCGTCGCGACCGTGCGCGAACTCCACGGCCGGCGGTTCGTCCTCGACGGGGAGGTGCTCGCCTTCGACGCCGACGGGCGCCCGCGGCCCTTCCAGGAGACCGCGGGCCGGGTCGGCTCCCGGGTCGACGTGGCCGCGGCCGCCCGCGCCATGCCGGTACGCGCGGTCTTCTTCGACGTGCTGTACGCGGAGGACCGGGACCTGCTGGACCTGCCGTACGCGGAGCGCCGGGCGGAGCTCGACAGGCTCGTCCCCGAGCCTGTCCGGGTGCGGCGGGCCGTCGTCGCCGATCCCGGTGACCCGGCGGCGCTGCGTGCGGCGGAGGACTTCATGACGGCGACGCTGGGGCGCGGCCACGAAGGGGTCGTCGTCAAGGGTGACGGCGGTCCTTACGCGGCAGGGCGCCGCGGGGCCTCGTGGATCAAGGTCAAACCCGTCCACACGCTGGACCTGGTGGTCCTCGCCGCCGAGTGGGGGCACGGGCGGCGGACCGGCAGGCTGTCCAACCTGCACCTCGGGGCGCGGGGCGAGGACGGGGCCTTCGTCATGCTGGGGAAGACCTTCAAGGGGCTCACCGACGCGGTGCTCGCGTGGCAGACCGAGCGGCTGCTCGGGCTCGCCGTCCGGGACGACGGTCACGTGGTGACCGTCCGGCCGGAACTCGTCGTCGAGATCGCCTACGACGGTGTCCAGACCTCGCCGCGCTATCCCGCCGGGCTCACCCTGCGGTTCGCGCGCGTCGTGCGCTACCGGGAGGACAAGTCGGCGGACGAGGCCGACACGATCGACGCGGTGCGCGCGGCGCACGCGCCGCCCTGACCCTCCCCCCGGGCTCCCGCCCGGCCCCTGGGGCGGCTGCCAGTTGCTGTGGCGGTGCCTTCTTCCCGCCGCCTCGGCTGGTCGCGCAGTTCCCGCGCCCCTGGGTGGCAGCCCCCTCCCGCTACGTTCACAGCGCCGCTCCGCTGCGGCTCCTCGCGCAGTTCCCCGCGCCGCTTTGGGCCTGCGTCCTCCTAGGCCAGGCGAGGGCTTCTGCCAGGTGCCTTGCCGCCTGCCGCAGAGGGCACGCGTTTTCCAGGGGCGCGGGGAACTGCGCGACAAGCCACGACCGACCGCACGCAGGCAACGCACCGCAAGGGGCAAGCCCTGAAGGGGCGCGGGGAACTGCGCGCGCGACCCACCGCCGGGGGAAGGCGGCAGGCCGCCGCAAGGGGCACCCCCTCACGGGCGGGCAACCCCGCAGGGGCTCAGCGGAGGCGGAAGGTGACTTCCTCCTCCTGGTCGCCTGAGGCCGTGCCGACGACCGTGACGGCGAAGGACCCGGCGAGGGCCCCGCGGAGGCGGTCGACCGCGTGGTAGCCGCCCTGCGCGTTGAGGGTGACCGGCTCGCCGAGATGGGCCTGGCCGCCGGGGAGGGCGAGCGTGCGGGACACGTCGAAGGTGGCGGTCCAGACGATCGGGCCGCCGTCCGGCGCCTCCCCGGGCGCGTCGTCCGCGTCCCGGTCGCACGCGAAACTGGTGTGCAGCGCGTCGAGCACGGTCCCGGCGTCCTCCTTGGCGCAGCTGTCGAGGGTGACGGTGACCTGGGCCGAGGGCTCTGCCGGCTGCTCTGATGCCGTACTCACGGGGGTGTCCTTCCGTTGTGCGGGATGCTGCTGTCCCGCTCAGCGCATTTCCGCTCAGGCGCGGACGAAACACCTGTTGCTGCGAATGGCGCAGCGCCCGTCCGCGACAATCGGGGGCATGTCTGCACGCATGCCCGCCCCCTGCCCCTGCGGCCTGCCCGCCGCGTACGACGACTGCTGCGGTGCTCTGCACGCCGGCCGCGGTGCGGCCGTGACGGCCGAGCAGCTGATGCGGTCGCGCTACAGCGCCTTCGCCGTACGCGACGCCGGCTATCTGCTGCGCAGCTGGCACTCCTCGACCAGGCCGCGCGAGCTGGCCTTCGACCGGGACGTGCGCTGGACCGGCCTGGAGATCCTCGGCTCCACCGGGGGCAGCGCCTTCCACACCGAGGGCACGGTGGAGTTCCGGGCGCACTACCGCAGCGGCGGAGCGGCGGGCGAGCAGCACGAGGACAGCCGCTTCGTCCGGGAGGACGGCAACTGGGTCTACGTCGGCGAGGCGGCGCGCCCCGGGCGGTGACCGCGGGCCGCGGGCCGCCCGCCCGCAGGGGTCAGGCGACCGGGCGGCGGGAGTCGTAGGAGACGAAGCTGCGCTGGAAGAGCGCGATGAGCGTGATCGCGGCGATGCAGGCCAGGCCGCCGCCGACGACGGCGGTGGTCGGGGAGAAGACGTCGGCCGTCGTGCCGGCGAGGAAGTCGCCGAGACGGGGGCCGCCGACGACGACCACGAGGAAGACGCCCTGGAGGCGGCCGCGCATGTCGTCGGGGGCGGCGGACTGGAGCATGGTGTTGCGGAAGACCATGCTGACGGTGTCGGCGCAGCCGGCGAGGGCGAGGAAGCACAGGCCCAGCCAGAGGTTGCGGGTCAGGCCGAAGACGGCGACCGCGGCGCCCCAGGAGGCCACCGCGACCAGGACCGCCATGCCCTGGCGGCGTACCCGCCCGTACCAGCCGGAGAAGACGCTGCCCAGCAGGGCGCCCACCGCCGGCGCGGCGGCCAGCAGGCCGACCGTGCGGGTGTCGCCGCCGAACCACAGCCCGGCGACCGCGGGGAAGAGCACCCGGGGCTGGGCCAGCACCATGGCCGCCAGGTCGGAGACGAACGTGGTCCGCAGGTTGGGCCGGGCGCCCAGGTAGCGCAGGCCCTCCATGACCGAGGGCCGCCGCTTGGCGGTCCCGTCGCCGTCGCCCGGCAGCATCGACGGCAGCCGCCACATCGCGTAGAGCGAGGCGGTGAAGGCGGCGGCGTCGATCAGATACGCGGCCTGGTAGCCCCACAGGCCGACGAAGAGGCCGCCGAGCATGGGTCCTGCCATCTGGCCGACGCCGCCGGCCAGCGAGGCCAGCGCGTTGGCCGCGGGCAGCTGCTCGGGCGGCAGCAGCCGGGGGATCATGGAGGAGCGGGCCGGGGAGTTCATGGCGAAGCAGACCGCCTGCAGGGCGACGATCGCGTAGAGCACCCCGACGGACCGTACGTGGGCGATGGCCACCGCGGCGAGCGCTGCCGACAGGACGGTGGCGCCGGTCGCGGTCACCAGGCCGAGCCTGCGGCGGTCGACGGCGTCGGCGACGGCACCGCCGTAGAGCCCGAAGACGATCAGCGGGACCAGCGAGCACAGGCCGACCAGGCCGACGTAGAAGCTGGAGCCGGTGATCGCGTAGACCTGGAGCGCGACGGCCATCGCGGTCATCTGCTGGCCTATGTACGACACGGTGTTGCCGAACCACAGCCGCCGGAAGTCCGCGTGCTCGCGCAGCGGGCCGATATCGGCGAGCAGCCGGTTTCTGCGCCCGGTGGACGCCTGGGCCGGTATCGCTGACCCGGATGGCCCAGTCCGGTTTTTGCGGTCCTTCTCGCTCTTGAGCACGGGAAACGGTAGCAACAGTGCCCAGTGCTGCGGCGGCCGGGTCGTCTCCCGGCGGTTGTACGGACGGCGCCCTGCGGTTGAACCGGAGGCAAAACCGGCTGGTGGCAGCGGGGTCGCCGGGAATACGCTGTGCGTGACGAGCAGGCCCCAGGGGAAGTACCGGCCCCTCGGGCGCCCCCGTCCCGGAGCGAGTCGCCACCTCGGCCACGACTCCGGCTACCGCAACAGGCGCCACCGCGTCCGCACCGCCCGAATTTGGAATCCATCCGGGCGTCCGACGCAGGGCCATGGCCGCGTAGGGCGCAACCGGTCGACGCGACGCTAAGGAGTGCGCGGTGTCACGAGATCAGCTCAAGCGCAAAGAGACATCGGCGGAGCAGGGCGGCGAGACCGCCACGCTCCTCGAGGACGAAGGCCCCCTGGACACCTGGTCCAGGTGCGCACCGATCCGTCTCGCGGGATACGAGGACGATCTGTCGGAGACGCACATCCTGCGCAGTATCGACTAGTCGACTCAATCCACGAACGGCGAACAGCGCCAGGCTCCCGCGGGCCGGGCGGGGGACATTCATCCAGGTCCCCCGCCCGGCCCGCAGCCGTGCGCGGCCTCCGGGCCGCGCCGGTGCGCCGGCCGGGGGCGGGAGGAGCCGATGAGACCTGCGCGACACTGCGCGTGTATCGCGCATGCACACTGCCGGGAGCGGGCATACGGGGGGCGACTTCACCGATCTTCGAGGAGTACCACGATGCTGATGGCCCACCCGACCGTCCTGCGGAACCTGGTGGCACGTTACGAGTCGCTGACCGCAGGCGCCGCAGGCCCCGACAGCACCGACCCACGCATCGAGCAGCAGCTGCGGGACACCGCCTACACGTTGTGCGTGACAACCGGCACCCGGGAGATCGGTGCGGCGCTCGCCGCGGCCCGGGAGCGTATCGAGGACCAGGACGCGGCCGCTGCCTGACGGTCCACCACTTCCGATCGGCGGTACGGAATTTCACCTCCCCACCTCTTCCGGTGTGAATATCCGGCTGTCACAACCGGCGGGCAGAAGAAACCCGTTGGGATGAAATTGCCCGGCGGCATGACCCGATTGGCCCTCCGGGGCGTTGTCACGGTGCGGGCATACGGCCCGTGATGATGTCCGGAAGGCAGGAATCGTATGAACAGGCTCGCCCGAAAGGGACTTGTCTCCGCGATGGTCGCCGGCGGCGTACTCGCCTCCGCGGGATACGCGCAGGCCGATGCGGCCGCCGAAGGGGACACCGCGGGTTCGCCGGGAGTCCTGTCGGGCAATTCGGTAGAGGTTCCCGTGCATGTGCCGGTGAATGTGTGCGGGGACACGATCAACGTCGTCGGCCTGCTGAACCCGGTGTCGGGCAACGCGTGCGCCAACCGGTCCTCGTCGGCCACGTCCTCGGTGTCGGGGACGTCCGGCGCGTCCGGGTCCAAGAGCGCCGCCCGCCCGGCCCGGCACGCCGGTGCCGCGGCCGACGAGTCGGCGGCCGCGGCGGGCAGCCGCTCGGGCGGCGGCGCGCACGCCGCGGGCAGCACGCACGGCTCCCCGGGGGTGCTGTCGGGCAACGGGCTGCAGCTGCCGGTCGACCTGCCGCTGAACGTGTCGGGCAACTCGGTGAACGTGGTCGGCATCGGCAACCCGTCCTTCGGCAACACCGCGGTCAACGACGACGCGCCGCCCGCCCCGCCGGCCCACGCTCCGATCCCGGCACCGCCCGCCGACCTTCCCGAGCCGGTGTCGCCCGCCGCTCCCGCGGCGCCGACGCTGGCGCACACCGGCGCCGAGGGCGTGGGCACCGCGGTCGGCGGCAGCCTGGCGCTGCTGCTCGGCGGCACGGTCCTCTACCGCAGGGCCAGGGCCACCGCCCGGCGCTGACCGCGGGGTTCGCGGCGGCCGCCCGCGCCCGGCACGTCCGGCGGGCGCGGCACCACCCGGTCGGCCGCCGCCGCGTACTGCCGAAGGGGCGTCCCCGGCGCCTATGGTCGGCGGTGGGACGTCGCGAAGGAGGGCTCAGCCATGGCACAGGAAGTCCGCGGGGTGCTCGCGCCCGGCAAGGGCGAGCGGGTGCGGATCGAGACGGTCACGGTGCCTGACCCGGGTCCCGGCGAGGCGGTGGTGCGGGTCCAGGCGTGCGGGGTCTGCCACACCGACCTGCACTACCGGCAGGGCGGGATCGGCGAGGACTTCCCCTACCTGCTCGGGCACGAGGCCGCCGGCCTGGTCGAGGAGGTCGGGGACGGCGTCACCGAGGTTGCGCCCGGCGACTTCGTGATCCTCAACTGGCGTGCGGTGTGCGGCCGGTGCCGGGCGTGCCGGCGCGGGCGGCCCTGGTACTGCTTCGACACCCACAACGCCCGGCAGAAGATGACCACCGCGAACGGCACGGTGCTGACCCCGGCCCTGGGTATCGGCGCCTTCGCGGAGAAGACCCTGGTGGCGGCCGGGCAGTGCACCAAGGTCGACCCGTCGGTGTCGCCGTCGGTGGCCGGGCTGCTCGGCTGCGGGGTGATGGCCGGGATCGGCGCGGCGGTCAACACCGGTGCGGTCGGCCGCGGCGACTCGGTCGCGGTGATCGGCTGCGGCGGGGTGGGCAACGCGGCGGTCGCCGGCGCCCGGCTGGCCGGCGCCGCCCGGATCATCGCGGTGGACCTCGACGACCGCAAGCTCGCCACCGCCTCCGCCCTGGGCGCCACCCACACCGTCAACTCCCGTGACCGGGACCCCGTCGAGGCGATCCGCGGGCTGACCGGCGGCCATGGCGCCGACGTGGTGATCGAGGCGGTCGGCCGCCCCGAGACCTACCGGCAGGCGTTCTACGCCAGGGACCTGGCCGGCACCGTCGTGCTGGTCGGGGTGCCCACCCCGGAGATGCAGCTGGAGATCCCGCTGCTGGACGTCTTCGGCCGCGGCGGCGCGCTCAAGTCGTCGTGGTACGGCGACTGCCTGCCCTCGCGCGACTTCCCGATGCTGATCGACCTGCATCTCCAGGGGCGGCTCGACCTGGGCGCGTTCGTCAGCGAGACCATCGCGCTCGACGAGATCGAGGACGCCTTCACCCGCATGCAGGCCGGCGACGTGCTGCGCTCCGTCGTGGTGATGTGACCGCGGGCGGCTCCCCGACCAGCGGGTCCCGCCGGTAAAGGCCCGGGCGCCGCAGGCCGCCCGGGCCATAGGGTGGATGCGCGCACATGAACGCCTTCAGCACCTCAGCGCCGAGGTGCCGATCGGTGCGCCCGGAACCGCACTTAACCGCATCACCGCGAAGACGTGATTCGAGGAGCCTGCAATGGCGTTGCCGCAAGGCACGCTCAGCCACCGCTACCGTGGCGAGCACCCCGTAAGAACCCTCCTCTACCTCTTCCACCCCGACCGGCGCCGGGTCGCCCTGGCCGTCGCCGCGTTCTTCGGCAAGCACACCCCGGTGTGGCTGCTGCCGCTGATCACCGCCAACGTCGTGGACGTCGTCGTCCAGCACCGCCCGATCTCCGTGCTGTGGTGGAATTCCGCCGTGCTGCTGGTGATCCTGGTGCTCAACCTGCCGCTGCACATGGCGTACGTCCGCTGCATGCAGGGTTCCATCCGCCGCACCGGCACCCGGCTGCGGACCGCGCTCTGCCACCGGATGCAGCAGCTGTCCATCGGCTACCACTCCCGGGTCAGCGCCGGTGTGCTGCAGGCCAAGGTGATCAGGGACGTCGAGGCGATCGAGACCGCGGCGCAGCAGACCGCGGACAACGGGCTGGCCGCGATAGCCACGCTGACCGGCGGGCTGGTGGTGATCGGCATCCAGGCGCCGGCCTTCCTGCCGGTCTACATGGTCGTGGTGCCCGCCTCCGCCGTCCTGGTGGTCAAGCTGCGGCGCCGGCTGCGGGAACGCAACGAGTCCTTCCGCCAGCAGGTCGAGCAACTGTCCTCGCGGGTCAACGAGATGACCGCGCTGATCCCGATCACCCGCGCCCACGGCCTGGAGAACACCGCGCTGCACCGGGTGGACCGCACGCTGGGCGAGGTGCTGCACGCCGGCCTGCGGCTGGACCGGCTCAACGGCTGGTTCGGCTCGCTGGCCTGGATCCTGCTCAACGCGATCGGCGTCGCCTGCCTGGCGGGCTCGGCGCTGGTCGCGTACTACGGCTGGCTGAGCATCACGCCCGGCACGGTGGTGATGCTCAGCGCGTACTTCTCCAGCCTCACCGGCTCGGTCACCACGCTGCTGACCCTGACCCCGCAGATCGGCAAGGGCCTGGAGTCGGTCCGCTCGATCGGCGAGGTGCTGCAGGCGCCCGACCTGGAGCAGAACAACGGCAAGGCGCCGGTGGCCGGTGTGCTGGGGCGGTTCGAGTTCCGCGGCGTCGGCCACACCTACCCGGAGGCGGACCGGCCGTCGGTCAGCGGCTTCGACCTGGATGTGCGGCCCGGTGAGACGATCGCGCTGGTCGGCGGCTCGGGAGCGGGCAAGTCGACCGTGCTGAACCTGGTGATCGGCTTCCTGCGGCCGACCGAGGGCAGCATCCTGCTCGACGGTGTCGACATGGAGACACTGGATCTGCGCGACTACCGCAGCTGGCTTTCCGTGGTACCGCAGGAGTCGATCCTGTTCGAGGGCAGCATCCGCGAGAACGTCACCTACGGCATGGACGACGTGCCGGAGGAGCGGGTGCGGGCGGCGCTGCGGGACGCCAACGCGCTGGAGTTCATCGACCGGCTGCCGCACGGCCTCGACACGGTCGTCGGCGAGCGCGGCGCCCGGCTGTCGGGCGGGCAGAAGCAGCGGCTGGCGATCGCCCGGGCGCTGATCCGCGACCCCCGGGTGCTGATCCTCGACGAGGCCACCTCGGCGCTCGACTCGCGCTCCGAGGCGCTGGTGCAGCAGGCGCTCACCCGCCTGGTGCGCGGCCGTACGGTCTTCGTGGTGGCGCACCGGCTGTCCACCATCAGGAACGCCGACCGGATCGTGGTGCTCGACGGGGGCCGGATCGCGGAGATCGGCTCGCACGCCGAACTGCTGCGCGGCGGCGGCGCGTACGCGGGCCTGCAGGCCGCCCAGCTGGCCTGACCGCCGCCGGGGGTCCCGCGCACGGGACCCCCGGCGATACGGCCGCGGTCAGCTGCCGAGTGCGGCGCCGACGATCGCCTGCGCCTCCTGCTGCACCTCGGCGAGGTGGTCGGCGCCGAGGAAGGACTCGGCGTAGATCTTGTAGACGTCCTCGGTGCCGGAAGGGCGGGCGGCGAACCAGGCGTTGTCGGTGCACACCTTGATGCCGCCGAGCGCCGCTCCGTTGCCCGGCGCCTCGGTGAGCACCGCGGTGACCGGCTCGCCTGCCAGCTCCCTGGCCGGTACCTGGCCTGCCGACAGCTTCGCCAGTACGGCCTTCTGCCGGCGGTCGGCGGGCGCGTCGATCCTGGCGTAGGCGGGCGACCCGAAGCGCTCGGTGAGGTCGTTGTAGTGCTCGGACGGCGTACGTCCGGTGACCGCGGTGATCTCGGCGGCCAGCAGCGCCAGCAGGATGCCGTCCTTGTCGGTGGTCCAGGCGCCGCCGTCGCGCCGCAGGAAGGACGCGCCGGCCGACTCCTCGCCGCCGAAGGCCAGGGTGCCGCCGCGCAGCCCGTCGACGAACCACTTGAAGCCGACCGGGACTTCGGTGAGCGGCCGGCCGAGGTCGGCGACGACCTTGTCGATCATCGAGGACGACACCAGCGTCTTGCCGATCGCCAGGTCGGGGCGCCACTGCTCGCGGTGCGCCGACAGGTACCCGATGGCGACCGCCAGGTAGTGGTTGGGGTTCATCAGCCCGCCGTCCGGGGTGACGATGCCGTGCCGGTCGGCGTCGGCGTCGTTGCCGGTGGCGATGGCGTACTCGTCCTTGCGGGCGATCAGCGAGGCCATCGCGTACGGCGACGAGCAGTCCATCCGGATCTTGCCGTCCCAGTCCAGCGTCATGAACCGCCAGGTCGGGTCGGCCTGCGGGTTGACCACCGTCAGGTCGAGGCCGTGCCATTCCGCGATCCGGCCCCAGTACTCGACCGAGGCGCCGCCCAGCGGGTCGGCGCCGATCGTCACTCCCGCCCTGCGCACCGCCACCAGGTCGAGCACGGCGGGCAGGTCGTCGACGTAGCGGCCGAGGAAGTCGTAGCGGGCGGTGGTGGGCGCGGCCAGCGCCCGCGCGTAGCTGATCCGGTGGACGCCCTTGAGGCCGTCGGCGATCAGCTGGTTGGCCCGGTCCTGGATCCAGCCGGTGGCGTCGGAGGCCGCGGGGCCGCCCGTCGGCGGGTTGTACTTGAAGCCGCCGTCGGCCGGCGGGTTGTGCGACGGGGTGACGACGACGCCGTCCGCCAGGTTGCCGGTGCGGCCGTTGTTGAAGGCCAGGATGGCGTGCGAGACCGCGGGGGTCGGCGTCCAGCCGTCGTTCTCGTCCAGCAGCACCGTGACGCCGTTGGCGGCGAAGACCTCAAGGGCGGTGACCCGGGCGGGCTCTGACAGCGCGTGGGTGTCGGCGCCGAGGAAGAGCGGGCCTGTGGTGCCCTGCGCGCTGCGGTAGTCGCAGATCGCCTGGCTGGTGGCGGCGATGTGGTCCTCGTTGAACGCGGTGTCCAGCGACGAGCCGCGATGGCCCGACGTGCCGAACGCCACCTGCTGCCCGGGGTCGGCCGGGTCGGGGTGCAGCGCGTAGTACGCCGTGATCAGGCGGGGTACGTCCACCAGGTCCTCCGGCCGAGCCGGTGTCCCGGCACGCTGGTGCGGCATCCTCGTCTCCTTCGCTACGGCTTGCTTCGTCCTGCGCGTCCATTGTTGTCCGTGCCGGGCCCGCGTCGTCGCACCGCACCGCCCTCGCGAGCCACGACGCTCCCGCGGGGGGCCTACCCCCGGCCACCGGGCCGGACACCATAGAGTGCGGCTATGCCTTCCGAGTCCGCCGCCGGTGTACCGCTGGCGTCCGCAACCGGCCGCTGGGTACTGGCCTGTACCGTTCTCGGCTCCGGGATGGCGCTGCTCGACGGCACCATCGTGAACATCGCACTTCCGCGGATCGGCGAGGACCTCGGCGCCACACTTGCGGACCTCCAGTGGACGGTGAACGGCTATCTGCTGACGCTGGCCGGCCTGATCCTGCTGGGCGGCGGGCTCGGCGACCGCTACGGGCGCCGCAAGGTCTTCGTCATCGGCGTGGTGTGGTTCGCGCTGGCCTCCGCGGCGTGCGGGGCCGCGCCCGGCAGCGGGGTGCTGATCGCCGCCCGGGCTCTGCAGGGCGTGGGCGGTGCGCTGCTGACGCCGGGTTCGCTGGCGCTGGTGCAGTCGACCTTCAGGCCCGAGGACCGGGCCAAGGCGGTCGGCGCCTGGTCGGGCCTGGGCGGGGTGGCGGGCGCGGTCGGCCCGTTCCTCGGCGGCTGGCTGGTCGACGGCCCCGGCTGGCGGTGGATCTTCCTGGTCAACCTGCCGCTGGCCGCCGCGGTGGTGGCCATCGCGGTCCGCCACGTACCGGAGAGCCGCGACCGTACGGCGACCGGCAGTTTCGACGTGCGCGGCGCGGCGCTGGCCGCACTGTGCCTGGCCGGCATCACCTACGCGCTGATCGCCGCGTCGAGCCATCCGTCGTGGACGTCGGTCGCGCTGCCCGCGGTGGCGGGGGTCGCCTGCGGGGTGGCCTTCGTGCGGACCGAGCGCAGCCGCGAGCATCCGATGCTGCCGCTGTCGGTGTTCTCCTCCCGGCTGTTCACCTCGATAAACGTGGTGACGCTGTGTCTGTACGCGGCGATCGGCGGGGTGTTCTTCATCCTGCCGGTGCAGTTGCAGATCGCGGCCGGCTACAGCGCGCTGCGGGCGGGGCTGGCGACGCTGCCGGTGACGGTGCTGATGCTGCTGCTGTCGGCGCCGGCCGGCGCGCTGGCCCAGCGGATCGGGCCGCGGCTGCCGCTGACGGTGGGGCCGCTGGTGACGGCGGCAGGGCTGCTGCTGCTCATCAGGCTCAGTCCTGACTCCTCGTCGTACTGGGTGGACGTGCTGCCCGCCGTGGTGGTGCAGGGGCTGGGGATGAGCCTGTTCGTGGCGCCGCTGACGGCCACGGTGCTGGCGTCGGTGGACGTGGACCACGCCGGGATCGCCAGCGGTGTGAACAACGCGGCGGCCCGGGTGGCGCAGCTGCTGATCGTCGCCGCGCTGCCGCTCGCGGTGGGCCTTTCCGACCAGGCCTACCGCTCGCCGCAGAAGGTCAACGACGCCTTCAGCTCGTCGATGCTGATCTGCGCGGGGCTGTGCCTGCTCGCGGCGCTGCTGGCCTTCACGCTGGTGCCGAAGGGCGGGCTGGGCGAGGAGGAGGGCGCTACCGGGGTGCTGCCGGAGTGCCGGGCGAACTGCGGCTTCTCGGCTCCGCCGCTGGAGCCGGGCACCAGCGGCGCGCGCCGGCAGTGACCGGTCAGGCCCGGTCGGCCCCGGGCGAGTCGGCCCCGGGCGCGGGATCGGGGTCGCCTTCCGGCTCCGGTTCGGTCAGCAGCTGCTCCAGTACGGGCAGGGCCGCGAGCAGCGCGTCGAGCTGGCCGGGGTCGAGCCTGGCGATACGGCGGGCCAGCAGCTCGGAGCGCTCGCGGCGGATGCGGCCGAGCAGGTCGGCGCCCTGCGGGGTGATGGTGACCAGCCAGGAGCGGCGGTCGGAGGGGTCGGGCTGCTTGCTGACCAGGCCGGCGGCGGCCAGCGGCGCCACCGTACGGGTCAGCGAGGGCGCCGCGACCTGCTCGTGCGCGGCCAGCTCGCCGATCCGCAGCGGGCCGTGCTCCTGGGTCCTGGCCAGCGCGGACAGCTGGGCGTAGGTGAGGTTGAGGTCGTCGCCCGAGGCCTGCGCCAGCTGCCGGTAGAGCCGGGCGATGACCAGCCGCAGCCGGGGCACGGCCGTCGAGGAGGGCGCCCCGCGCCCGTCGGTGTCGGTCATGGCGGGGCGCCTCCTGGGTGTGCCGCGGTCAGCTGTCCGTGCCGGTGCGGCGGCTGCGGATCAGCGACGCCCCTGCTGCGACCAAGGACATCACGATCGCCAGGGCGAACACCACGACCAGGCCGTCGTGGAAGGGACCCGAGATCAGGTGCGGGAAGAACTCCCGGCCGGTCAGGGTGTGCGCGTTGGCCGCGGGCAGCCTGCCGAGCAGGTCGGGGCCGAGCAGCTGCTGGATCGGGTTGTAGCCGAGGAAGGCCGCGAAGAGGGTGCCGACCGGGGGCAGGTTGGCGACCGCGTGGGCGTTGGCCGCGGGCACGCCCTGGGCTGTCAGGCCGGAGCTGAGGGTGTGCGGCAGCGAGCGGGCCAGGCCCGCGACCATCAGCGAGAAGAACACGCCGATGGAGAGCACCATGCCGGCGTTCTGGAAGGTCGCGCGCATGCCGGAGGCGGCGCCGCGGGACTCCGCGGGCACGCTGGCCATGATGATCGAGGTGTTGGGCGCGGCGAACAGGCCGCCGCCGAGGCCGTTGAGGAAGACCACAAGCGCGAAGACCCAGTAGCTGAAGTCGGTGGGGATCAGCAGCAGCCCGGCGAAGGACCCGGCCATCACCACGAAGCCGGAGGCGGCGAAGAGCCGGGCGCCGTAGCGGTCGGACAGCGCGCCGGCGACGGGTCCCGCGGCCAGGAAGCCGACGGTCAGCGGCAGCAGGTAGATGCCGGCCCACAGCGGGGTGTCGGCGTAGTTGTAGCCGTGCAGCGGCAGCCAGATGCCCTGCAGCCAGATGATGAGCATGAACTGCAGGCCGCCGCGGGCGATGGAGCCCAGCAGGGTGGCAGCGTTGCCGCCGGCGAAGGCCGCGTTGCGGAACAGCTTGAGCGGGAACATCGGCTCGGCGACCTTGTTCTCGATCAGGCAGAAGGCGACCAGCGTCGCGACGCCGCCGAACAGCCCGGCGAGCACCCAGGGGTTGGTCCAGCCCATGGTGTGGCCGCCGTAGGGCTGGATGCCGTAGGTGATGCCGGCCAGCAGCGCGGTCAGGCCGACCGCGAAGGTGATGTTGCCCCACCAGTCCATCTTCGCCGGGCGGCGTATCCCGGTCTCGTGCAGCGAGCGGTACGCCCACACGGTGCCGACGATGCCGATCGGCACGTTGACCCAGAAGATGGAGCGCCAGTTCCACTCGGCGAGCAGGCCGCCGAGGACCAGGCCGATGAAGGAGCCGGCGATGCCGGCGACCATGTTCACCCCGAGGGCCATGCCGCGCTGCCGGGCCGGGAAGGCGTCGGTGATGATCGCCGCCGAGTTGGCCATCAGCATGGACCCGCCGACGGCCTGGGCGACCCGCCAGCCGATCAGCCACAGCGCTCCGCCGCCGCCGTGCAGCGGGTCGACGGAGAGGATCACCGAGGTGACGGTGAAGATCAGGAAGCCGGCGTTGTAGATCTTGACCCGGCCCAGGATGTCGCCGAGCCGGCCGAGCGTGACCACCAGGACCGCGGTGACCAGCATGTAGCCCATCAGCATCCACAGCAGGTAGCTGACGTTGCCCGGCTGGAGCGGGTCGAGCCTGATGCCGTTGAAGATCGCGGGCAGCGAGATCAGCACGATCGAGGAGTTGATCGTGGCGATGAGCATGCCGAGGGTGGTGTTGGACAGCGCCACCCACTTGTAGTGCGGATGGTCGGCCGCGATGCGCGGTGCCCGCCGCTGTATTCGCTTGGTCGCGTCGTCCGTCGCCATCAGGCCCTTCACACCCCGCCCGGGTCAGTTAATTAACTTAGGTTAAGTAACTCTAGCATCGGGCGGGTGCCCGCGGCCTGTCGGACGAGTACCGCGGACGCCCCGCTCAGCCGCGGCGGCGCAGCAGGTGCCCGCGCAGGAAGGCGGCCTGCCCGGCGTGCTGGAGGTCGTCGTTGACGACGCTCAGCAGCCGCACGCCCAGCGTCACCGGCGGGCTCCAGCGGCGGTCCACGATCCGGTCGAGGTCCGCGTCGGTCAGGCCGCGCAGGAAGGCCAGGGTCTGCTCGTGGACCGCGTCGTAGTAGCCGGTCAGCAGGTCGCCGGAGGCCACGGTGACCTCGCCCACCTGGTGGGAGCTCTGCCCGTAGCCGATCTCCGAGGAGTCGAAGGGCAGGTCGAAACGCTCGTCCCAGCCCTCCTGCGTCCAGGTCTGCGGGCGGCCCGCGACGCCGGCGACATGGTCGTCCTGGACCCGGGTGAGGTGCCAGACCAGCCAGCCGACGGAGTTGGCCGCCGGGTCGAGGCGGTCGGCCAGCTCGTCGGCGGTCAGGCCCTCGACGGCCTCGTGGACGGCCTCCTTGATCCGGCCGTAGCCGTCCTCCAGCAGTTCTGCGGTGTTCATGGGACTCCTCGCGGCGCGGGGCGGTGCCGGCCGCGGGGCGCGAGGCCCCGTCGGGCGGCCTGATGATCCGATCTTCGCCGATGACCGCCGCGAGAGGGCGGATATGCACTCCGGTACGTGCTCCGGTACGTGCTCCGGCGCCGGACGGGTCCGCCGACCCGCCCGGCGCCGGGCGTCTCACCGCTGCCGCCCTCCCGTCAGGACGGCAGCGTCCACTGCTGGTTGGTGCCGCCCGCGCAGGTCCAGATCTGCAGCCGGGTGCCGTTGGCCGAGCTGGGTCCCGTGGCGTCCAGGCACTTGCCGGACTGCGGGTTCACCAGCGTGTTGCCGGTGCCCTTCTGCCAGACCTGGGAGCCGGTGCCGTTGCAGTCGTAGATCTGCACCTTGGTGCCGTTGGCGGTGCCGGCCGCCGCGACGTCCATGCACTTGCCGAGGGCCTGGAGGGTGCCGCCGGAGCCGGCGGACCAGTTCTGCGCGCTGGTGCCGTTGCAGTCGTAGAGCTGGACGGCGGTGCCGTTGGCGCTGCTTGCGGCCGCGATGTCGACGCACTTGCCGGCGTATCCGGAGGTGATCGGCCCGCTGCCGCCGGTCGGCGGCGGGGTGGTGCCGCCGCCCGTGACGGCGTTGAAGACGGCGGAGAACTGCCAGGCGGACTGCGAGGTACCGCTGCAGCCGCTCTGCGCCGAGCCGCCGTTGGTGGCGCAGGCCTTGTCGCGGCCGAGCGCCCAGAAGGACAGCTCCTGGATGCCGTTGGCCTTGGCGAAGTTCTCCACGTCGGTGGCGTCCGAGGTGGAGAAGACCTCGCTGGAGGTGTCGTTGACCCCGATCATCGGGGTGTTGCCCTCCATCGCCCACAGCTGGGCGGAGGTCTTGGTGTTCCAGATCTGGCCGAGCTGGCCGTGCAGGCCCTGGGCCGCGCTGATGGCGGCGTTGCCCATGTCCATGGCGGACCCGTAGTCCATCGTCATGATGTTGACGAGGTTGACGTTCAGGTTGTGGCTCTTGGCGTTGTTCAGCAGGCTGATGGAGTTGGACTCCAGGCCGCCGGGGCTGACCGGCAGGGTGTACTGCACGTCCAGGCGCTTGCCCTGGGCGGCGTAGCTCTGCTGGAGGTCGGCCAGTGCGGTGTTGCGGCGGTCGTTGGCGGCGGTGTTGTCGAGCGCGCCGCCCTCGATGTCGAAGTCGACCCGGGTCAGGTTGAGCCCGTCGATGACCCGCCGGTACTGCGTCTCCAGCGCGGAGACCGACGTACAGGCGAGGGCCTCCTCGGTTCCGGAGGCGCCGCCGAAGGACGCGATGACGTCGCCGCCGCCGGCCCGCAGGCTGTTGATGGCCGAGGTCCAGCTCGCGTCGGTGATCGAGGTGTCGCCGTTGAAGGTGGCGTTGCACCCGCCGCCGTCGATGACGAAGGCGAGGGTGAAGTACTTGATGCCGGTGGCGCTCTTGGCGTTGGTCAGCGCCGACGGCGAGTTCCACACCTCGGCGTAGGGCGCGGCGTACTGGGCGGGGAAGCCGGGTCCTGGGTTGGCCGCGGCGTGCGCGGGGGCGCCGGCGGCGAGCAGCAGGCCGGCCGCCAGGGCGGGGACTGCGGTGAGGGCGCCGAGTCTCTTCAGCTCGATGCGCGGTCTTTGCATGGGGGGGAGGCCTTCCGGTAGCGGACAGCCCGAACCGCCATTCAGATGAATGAACGGTGGACGCCGACCTGAATATCGGCGCATCGGTGACCGTAGGACTAGACCAATGCCCCGTCAAGGCCCCCACGTTCATCAACTGAAGACGGGTTTGCCGGACTCACGGTCCGTCACGGGCAGCGGGCGGTGCCCGCGTTCAGGATTCGAACGCGGGCACCGCCCCTGGCCTGCGGCCCTAGTTGTTGACGTTGATGGTGAAGGTGGACGTGGTGTTCTGGATGTCGACCGCGTTGTCACTCTCGTGCAGCCCGTTGACGGTCACCGAGCCGACGGCCGGACCCTGTCCCGGCTCGGGCAGCGGGTTGGCCCACAGCCCGAAGCCCGACTTGGCGTCGAAGGCGTCGCCGCTCTTGTGGGCGCCGGTCACCGACAGGTTGGTGAAGACCGTGTCGCTGATCGGGTTGAGCGAGGTGCTGCCGTTCCACTTGGTCTGGAACATCACTCCCGCGTACGTCGGGTCGGTGATGTCCACGTCGTTGAGCCGCAGCCCCTGGAGCTTGAACTCCGCCGAGAAGATCCACAGCGCGGGGAAGGCCTGCTGCCCCCAGAAGTGGCCGCCGTCCCTGGCCAGCGAGATGTTGGAGAACGTGGTCCCCGGTGAGGACTCGAAGCCGAGCGCCGGGATGCCGCCGAACTGCAGCGACCCGATGGTGATGCCCGGGTAGGTGAGGCTGTCGGCGATGTAGAGGTTGCTGAAGGTGTTGCCGCCGCCGCCGTAGACCGCGAGGCCCGCCGCGCGCCAGACGTTCTTCACCGTCAGGTTCTGGAAGGTGTTGTTGACCTCCTGCTCGCTGGAGTGGTCGGTCGCCGGGAAGAGCGCGAAGCTGTCGTCACCGGTGGACCTGGCCTCGATGTTGCTGACCGTGTTGCCGCTGCTGCCGTTGGTCAGGTTCACACCGTCCGCGAAGGTGTCGCGGATGCGCAGGTTGGTGATGGTCGAGTTGTCGACGTTGGTGCCCCAGACACCGACGATGGTGTGCTCGATCCACACGTTGTCGATGGTCATGTCGGACACGCCGGTCAGGTCCCACGGCTTGCCGGGGCCGTCGATGCGGCTGGTGTAGTTGCCGAAGATCCCGAAGCCGCTGAACTTCGTGCCGCTGGCGGAGGCCAGGAAGCCGGAGTCGGTGTTCTCCTGCCCGGTCGGGGTGTAGAAGCGGGTGAACCAGGGGCCGGCGCCGAGCACGTTGATGGCGCGACCGTATACGTTGAACTTGCTGGCGGTCTGGTAGTCGCCCGCGGGCAGGTAGACGCCGAGCTTGGTGGTGTCCTGCCGTGCGGCGTCCAGCGCGTTCTGCACGTCCTGCTGGGTGAAGCCGGCCGGCACGACGTACTTCGCCGGGTCCGGGTTGGCGATCGCGGTGGCCTGCTCCAGGTCGACGGAGTCGATGTTGTAGTAGGCCGCGGAGTTGGCCGCGTCCTTCTGCAGCCGGATCTTGTGGCCGGCCGGGACGGTCGTCCCGAGCAGCACGTTGGCCTCGTCGTAGATGTGCCGCGGGGCGCCGGCGCCGGGCGAGTTGCCGGGGCTGGCCTCGTCGCCGTACAGCCACTCGAACTTCGAGGTGAGGCTGATGGTCTTGAGGAAGGTGCCGTCGACGTAGATGTCAAGGGTCGTCGAGTCGGTGCCGTCCGGGATGTTGAACCGGGTCACCAGGGTGTTGGTGCTGTTCAGGGTGGTGAACTCGACCGAGGCGCCGTTGGACGCCAGATGCACGGCCTTGCGGCCCGAGGCCTCGCCCGCGGGGTCGCCGATGGTGCGGTTCGGCCCGAGCACCGTGGCACCGCCGGCCAGCACGCCGGACTCGGCCTCGTAGGTGTCGTACGGCATGTTGGCGCCGCGGCCCACGAACAGCGACTGGGTGCTGGTGTTGTTGGCCTGCTTGACCGACAGCTCGTTGGCGTCGGCGGCGATCACGGTCTTGACCGTGTACTTGCCGTTGACGGCCGTCCAGCTGCCCAGGCTGACCGGGCTGGTGGTGGCCCCGGCCGCGATGGCGCCGCTGTAGGAGCCGGTGAGCGTCTTGACGACGCTGCCGGTGGTGGCGTCCGCCACCGTCAAGGTGACGTTGTGCGCACCGGACGCCGCGGCGACGGTGCCCTGGTTCTTGATCGCCACCGAGAAGTTGACGGCGTTGCCCGCCGACGGGTTGCCCGGCGACCAGGCCACCGGGGAGGCGACCAGGTCGGAGGTGTCGACCGGCTTGACCACCAGGGCGGTCGGGTTGGTGTACGAGTTGTTGGTCTCGTTCTGCTCGACGACCGTGCCGGCCTCGTCGACCTTCGCGGTGAGCTGGTAGCTGCCCGCGTCCTTGGCGCCGATGCCGGCCGTCACGGTGCTGCTCGCGCCGGCCGCCAGCGCGCCGACGTTCGCGGTACCGACCTTGACGGTGCCGAGGTAGAGGTTGACGTTGCTGGCCGGCGAGGCGTTGGTGCCGATGTTCTTCACCGTCGCGCTGAGCGTGATCGGGTCGGTCTCGACCGGCGCCGCGGGCGAGGCGGTCAGCCCGGTCACGGTGAGGTCGGGGTTCGGTCCCGGCACGCCGATGACCTGCAGTTCGGCAGCCTGGCCGCCGCCGGCGCCGGAGTTGTTGCTGAAGACCAGCCGGACGTCGGCGACCCGGGCGGTCACCGGGATGGTGACGGTGTTGCCCGAGGCCGGGTCGAAGGCGTAGCTCTTGGGGGCGACCAGCTGGGTGAAGCCGCTCGCGCTCTGCTCGCGGCCCTGGACCTCGATGGTCTGGGTGCGCGGGCCCCAGGCGGAGCTGGGGTTGAGCTTGACCACGACCGAGCCGGTGTCGACGTTGGCGCCGAGCGAGACGGTCAGCGAGCTGGTGCCGCTGCCCTCCCAGTAGGTGGTGACGTCGTCGTCGTTGGCGTTGGCCGCGACGAAGGTCTGCACCGTGGAGGTGGCGGTGATCGGCTTGCCCACCGCCTGGTTGGTGCCGCCGGTGGGCGGGGTGGTGCCGTTGCGGGTCACCGTGTTGCTGTTGCCCGACTCGTTGCCCGCCGCGTCGATCGCGCGGACGAAGTAGGCCACGGTGGCGGTGTCGGGCTGGCTGTCGGTGTAGCTGAGGGTGCTGCCGCCGGTCGTGGCGATCTTGCTGCCGTTGGCGAAGACCTCGTAACCGGTGACGGCCGTGTTGTCGCTCGCCGCGCTCCAGGTCAGCCTGACCTGGCCGGAGGCGGGCAGGGTGTACGCCAGATTGGCCGGCGCGGTGGGCGCCTGGGTGTCGCCGGAGGTGCCGGTACGGGTCACGGTGTTGCTGTTCGCCGACTGGTTGCCCGCGGCGTCCTTGGCCCGTACGTAGTACGACACCGTCGCGGTGTCGGGCTGGCTGTCGGTGTACGTCAGCACGTTGCCGGCGACCGAGGTGCGCAGCTGGCCGTTGGCGTAGACGTCGTAGCCGGTGACGCCGGTGTCGTCGGTGGCCGCGCTCCAGGTCAGCTTGACCTGGCCGGAGGCGGGCTGGGTGTACGCCAGGTTGGCCGGCGCGGAGGGCGCGGTGACGTCACCGGTGGCGGGCCCGTACACCTCGAACTCGGATATCTGGCCGGCCGCCCAGCCGGTGTTGCCGGTGATGTTCAGCCGGACGTAGCGCGTGGTGGCGGTGTTGAAGGTGATCGTCACCGTGTTGCCGGTGGACGGGTTGAACGTGTAGCCCGTGGACGCGACCAGGTCGTTGAAGGTCGTGCCGTCGGTGCTGCCCTGGACGGCGAGCGTCTCGGTGCGGGTCGCCCACGCGGTGGCGGGCGGCAGCTTGAGCACCACCTTGTTGACCGGCACCGCGGAGCCCAGGTCGACCCGCAGCCACTGCGGGAAGGCGTTGTTGGCGCTCTCCCAGTAGGAGTTGGCGTTGCCGTCGACCGCGTTGCCCGAGCCGTAGACGTCGGCGTGGCCGGACTCGGCGGTGGGCTTGCCCGCGGCGAGGTTGTCGGTGGCGGCCGCGGCGGCCTGCACGGTCATCTCGGAGAGCTGGGCGGTCCTGCCCGCGGAGTTCGCGGACACGTCGGCGCGCAGGTAGCGCGCCTGGGTGGCCGGGAAGCTGATGGTGACCGTGTTGTCCTTGGCCGGCGTGAAGGTGTACGCCTTCGAGCCGACCACCGTGGAGAACAGCGTGCCGTCGTCGCTGGCCTGCAGCGACAGGGTCTCGGTGCGCGCACTCCAGGACGCCGGCACCTTGAGCTGCACCTTGTCGATCAGGGTGCTGCTGCCCAGGTTGACCTGCGCCCACTGGGGCAGGGCGGTGCCCGAGCTCTCCCAGTAGGAGTTCTGGTCGCCGTCGTTGAGCCGGTCGGCGGTGTTGCCGCCGCCGGTGCTGCTGGCCGAGGCGGCCCTGCCTGCGGCAAGGTCCGGCACTCCCGCGGCCACGGCCGGCAGGGCGGAGCCGCCGAGCAGCAGCAGGCTGGTGGCGACCACCCCCGCTGTCAGCCGTGGGATCGAGCGCTTCGTTCTCATAACGTCCCTCTGTGTCGTGTGGGGAAGATCAGGGGAAGGGCGAGACGGGCTATCCGAAACGTGCGGGATGAGCATGTGAAGTTGCGCTCATCCCATGCAGATCCATCGTTGTTCTGCTCAATATTTGCGTACGTGTTGGCAGAGTGTTACAGACGCGCTACGGCGGCGTCTACGCCTCGGAAGGCAACGATTCGTGTGCGGGGGAAGCGAGTTGGCGCACCCGCGCTCGCGGCGCGGCCCGTGCGGCGCCGGAGAGCGTTTTCCTTGCGGCGCCGGCGGCGGGTTACTTGAAGGCGTCGCGGACGGCCGCGGACGAGCGCCGGTAGAGCCCGATGTCGCCCAGCCGGCGCTTGACCAGGGCCAGCCGCGGGTAACGCTCGGTCAGCTCCCGGCCGGTCTTGTCCAGCTCCTCCACCAGCCGCTCCGACCGCTTCTCCAGCCCCAGCTCGTCCAGGATCCGGTCCACCTCGGCCAGCAGGGCGCCGTGCAGCTGCCACTGCCTGGGGTGCTCCTGGACCTTCACCAGGAGCAGGTCGGCGATCCGGTCCCGGCTCTGCTCGCTGTCGGCGAGCGCTTTCGTGAGCCGCTCCTCCGCGGTCTCCGCGCTGGCCGAGACCTGGCTGGTGATCACCACCGCGAAGCTCTCGATCGCATAGGCGATGTGGTCGAACAGCTGCTCCAGCTGATCCGACACGTCGTCGGGGAACAGCGGCTCGTCGGTGCGGTGCTTGGCGAGGTCGGTGAGGGTGCGGGACAGCACCCGCAGGACGACCGCGCAGATCTCCAGGGTGTCCAGACCGGTCCGCAGCACGATCCGGGAGAGCGCTCCCTCGCGCACCCGGGGATTCCACCGCAGGCTGTCCTCCGCCTGCCGCAGCGAGGCGTCCACCTCGGCGATGTCGTGGTCGAGCCGGCGGGCCTCGTGCAGCCGGGACGCGGCGTGGGCGACCGGCAGATGCCCGGCGACCTCGCCGCCGATGTCCCGGAACAGCCGGCCCATCCGGCGGGCCATCGACTCGATCGACTCACCGGCCGGCTGCACCCACACCGGCGGCGCGAGCAGGTTGAACAGCAGCCCCACGCCCGCCCCGATGAGCGTCTCCCAGATCCGGTCCCAGGCGGTGTTGGCCACCTGCGTCACCCCGAGGACCAGCATCGCGCTGATCGCCACCTCGATCTCGAACTCGCCGGCCCGCACGAACCTGCCGATCAGCAGCGAGGTGAGGATGATCAGGCCGAGGCTCCACCAGCTCAGGCCCACCAGCGCGCTGAAGCCGATGGCGATCAGCACGCCGGCGACCACCGCGTTGACCCGGCTGATCCCGGTGGTGAGCGTGGAGTACAGCGTCACCTGGACCACCAGCAGCGCGGTGAGCGGCGCGGTCAGCGGGGCCGGGTTGGGCAGCAGCCACACGGCGACGACATAGGAGATGACGGAGGCCGCCGTGGACCGCAGGATCTGCGCCGAGGCCGGCTCCGCCGACCACCGGACGAGCTTGACCATGGGTTCTGGAACGTCGGGCATCCATGACCTTTCCCGCTCCTGGCGATCTCGCTGGCCCGGCACAGCCTAGGCACGAAGGAGCCCGTCACGGCCGTTCGGCACGTCGGGGGAAGGCGGGTTCACACCCCCGGAGCCATGGGGCCGGCGGCACCGGACGGCGTGTCAAGACATTGCACGCAACGAGATGCCGCATAACTCACCTTTACGGGCAAGGAGTTCGCTGATCGTTCGGAGATCGACGGCAAGCCGGAACGCGCCGAAACAGTAGTACCAATCTCGTTCACTTTCTTGACGGGTCAGCAACAGCGCCGTAATCATCACAGCAACCAGAGAGCGCTCTCACACGCACCCAGGAGACGCCGTGACCGGCAACCCCCCACAGCTGTCCAGACGCATACCCCGCTCCCTCGTCTTCGCGTTCGTCGCCGCCGTGCTCGCGGCGTTCGCACTCGCGGTCACCCAGAGCCAGGCCAAGGCCGCGGGCACCCTGCTCTCGCAGGGCAGGACCGCCACCGCGTCCTCGACCGAGAACGCCGGCACCCCCGCTTCGGCCGCGGTCGACGGCAACACCGGCACCCGCTGGTCCAGCGCCGCCGCCGACCCGCAGTGGCTGCAGGTCGACCTCGGCGCGACCTCCGACATCACCCAGGTCACGCTGAACTGGGAGAACGCCTACGCCACGGCCTACCAGATCCAGACCTCGGCCAACGGCACCACGTGGACCACCGTCTACTCCACCACCACCGCGACCGGTGGCAACGGGACACTTTCCGTAAACGGTTCCGGGCGCTATGTCCGGATCAACACGACCCAGCGCGCGACCCAGTGGGGCGTCTCGCTGTGGGAGTTCCAGGTCTACGGCAGCACCGGCACAGGCAACGCCGCCTGCAGCACCACGAACGCGGCGCTGAACAAGACCGCGACCGCCTCCTCGACCGAGAACGCCGGCACCCCGGCCTCCTCCGCCGTGGACGGCAACAACGGCACCCGGTGGTCCAGCGCGGCCGCCGACCCGCAGTGGCTGCAGGTCGACCTCGGCTCGTCGCAGAACATCTGCGGCGTCCAGCTCAGTTGGGAGAACGCCTACGCCAAGGCCTACCAGATCCAGGTCTCGGACAACGGCACCAGCTGGACCAACGCGTACTCCACCACCACCGGACCCGGCGCCACCGAGCTGATCACGCTCACCGGCACCGGCCGCTACGTGCGGATGTACGGCACCCAGCGCGCCACCCAGTACGGCTACTCGCTGTGGGAGTTCCAGGTCTTCACCGGCGGTACCGGCGGCAACGGCGGTGCCGCGAACGGCGGTACGACCGGCGGCACCACCACTCCCCCGACCGACGGCGCGAAGCTCCTGTCGTACAACAAGCCCGCGACCTCCTCGACGTACCAGGACGCCAACAGCTGCACCGGCTGCACCCCGTCCAAGGCGTTCGACGAGGACCCGGCGACCCGCTGGGCGACCAGTGACACCAACGGCTGGGTCGACCCGGGCTGGATCGCGGTGGACCTGGGCGCGACCGCGCACATCACCAAGGTCGTGCTCCAGTGGGACCCGGCCTACGCGACGGCGTACCAGATCCAGACCTCGCCCGACGGCACCAACTGGACGAGCATCTACTCCACCACCACGGGCAAGGGCTTCAAGGAGACCCTGACCGTGGACGGCAACGGCCGCTACGTGCGGATGTACGGCACCGCGCGCAGCAACGGCTACGGCTACTCGCTGTGGACCTTCGACGTCTACGGCACCGGCGGCAACCCCACCGCGCCGCCCGCCCTGCCGCCGAACCCGGGCAACCCCGAACACCTGGTGTGGAGCGACGAGTTCAACGGCGCCACGGGCACCAAGCCGGACACCGGCAAGTGGACCCAGGACGTCGGCGGCGGCCAGAACGGCGAGCTGGAGTACTACACCAACGGGGACAACACCTCGATGGACGGCAACGGCAACCTGGTCATCGAGGCCAGGAAGGAGAACGTCCAGGGCCACCAGTACACCTCGGGCCGGATCAACACCTCGGACCACTTCAACTTCACCTACGGGCACGTCGAGGCGCGGATCAAGGTGTCCGGCACCCAGGGCCTGTGGCCCGCCTTCTGGATGCTGGGCTCCAACTTCAAGACCGGCACCCCGTGGCCCAACTCCGGTGAGATCGACATCATGGAGCACGTCGGCAAGGTCCCGGACTCGGTCTACTCCACGCTGCACGCGCCGGCCTACAACGGCGGCAACGGCTACGGCCAGCCGTACCAGATCGCGGGCTCGGACTTCGCGAACGACTTCCACACCTACGCCGTGGACTGGGACTCCAGCCACATGACCTTCTCGGTGGACGGCCACGCCTTCTTCACCGCGGACAAGGCGACGGTGGAGTCCACCCGGGGCCCGTGGGTGTACGACCACCCGTTCTACATCATCCTCAACAACGCGGTGGGCGGTGACTGGCCCGGTGCACCGGACGCCAGCACGGTCTTCCCGCAGCGCATGCTGATCGACTACGTGCGCGTCTCGCAGTAGCGCACACCCCCGGATGCCCGGGTCCCACGCAGCACGGGACCCGGGCATCCGCCCTTCCCCCCACACCACCCGGCGGCCCCGGGCCGACGGGTGAGAGAGGCGACCCCCATGCTGCAAGCCTCGTTCGGCGCTCCCCCACCGCTTCGGCGACGGCGGCTGACCGCCGCCCAGTCCCGGCTCGCCGCCGTCATCGGCTTCGTCCTGGTCGTCGCGCTGGCCCTGGTGGCCACGCCCAGGATCGCCCGCGCGGCCGACCCGGTGCTGCTCTCCCAGGGCAAGGCGGCCACCGCGTCCTCCGCGGAGAACGCCGGCACCGCCGCCTCCGCCGCTGTCGACGGCAACACCGGCACCCGCTGGTCCAGCGCGTTCGCCGACCCGCAGTGGCTGCAGGTCGACCTCGGCTCGTCGCAGCCGATCAGCAAGGTCGTACTGAACTGGGAGGCCGCCTACGCGACGGCCTTCCGCATCCAGGTCTCCGACAACGCCGCGTCCTGGACCGACGTCTACACCACCACGGCCGGCTCGGGCGGCACCCAGTCCCTGGACGTCACCGGCACCGGGCGCTACGTGCGGATGTACGGCACCGCCAGGGCCACGCAGTACGGCTACTCGCTCTGGGAGTTCCAGGTCTGGGGCGGTTCCGGCACCCAGCCGGCCGCCTGCGGCAACACCACGGCGGCGGTCGGCAAGCCGGCGACCGCTTCCTCGACGGAGAACGCCGGCACCCCGGCGTCCGCGGCCTTCGACGGCGACCCCGGCACCCGCTGGTCCAGCGCCGCCGCCGACCCGCAGTGGGTCCAGGTGGACCTGGGCTCCTCGCAGCCGGTCTGCGGGGTGAGCCTGACCTGGGAGGCGGCGTACGCGACCGCGTTCCAGATCCAGGTCTCGGACAACGGCAGCACGTGGAACACCGTCTACTCCACGACGGCGGGCGCGGGCGGCACCGAGACGCACTCCTTCACCGCGACCGGCCGCTACGTGCGGATGTACGGCACCGCCAGGGCGACCCAGTGGGGCTACTCGCTGTGGGACTTCACGGTGCTGACGCCGGGTGACGCCACGACGCCGCCGGGCGGCGGCAACGGCGACTGCCCGTGGGTGGGTTCGACCGCCCCGGTGGCCACCCGGGTCGCGCAGCTGCTGGCGCAGATGACGCAGGCGCAGAAGATCCAGATGCTGCACGGCACCGGTGCCAGCTCGCCCTACATCGGCGACACCGCGGCGATCCCGTCGCTGTGCATCCCGGCGATGGGCTTCCACGACGGCCCGAGCGGGGTCGGCGACGGCTTCGGCGGGGTGACGCAACTGCCGTCCGCGGTGTCGTCCGCGGCGACCTGGGACACCGCTCTGCAGAAGAGCTACGGCACGGTCGCCGGCGCCGAGTTCGCGGGCAAGGGCGCGGACGTGGCGCTCGGCCCGACGATGAACATCGTCCGCGACCCGCGCTGGGGCCGGGCCTTCGAGACGTACAGCGAGGACCCGTATCTGAGCGCCCAGATGGCTACCGCCGGCATCCAGGGCATCCAGAGCCAGGGCGTGATGGCCGAGGCCAAGCACGTGGCGGTCTACAACCAGGAGACCAACCGCAACGGGCCGCAGGACAACGCGATCGTCGACCAGCGCACCCTGCAGGAGATCTACTTCCCGGCCTTCCAGGCGGCGGTGGGCAAGGGCGCGTCGGCGTCGGTGATGTGCGCGTACTCCACGGTCAACGGGGTCTACGCGTGCCAGAACGCGAACCTGCTGAACAACGCGCTCTACCAGCAGGCCGGTTTCGGCGGCTTCGTCACCAGCGACTGGGGCGGCGCGCACTCCACGGTGGACTCGGCCAACAACGGCATGACCGTCGAGATGCCGGGCGGCTACTTCTACGCCGACTTCCTGTCCCAGGCGCTCGCCAACGGCACGGTCAGCCAGGCGACGCTGAACACGATGGTCAGCCGGGTGCTGACGCAGATGTTCGCGTTCGGGATCTTCGAGAAGGTCAAGACCGGCAACCGCGACTCGGTGGTGACCAGCGCGGCGCACCAGAGCACCGCGCGCCAGGTCGCGGAGCAGGGCTCGGTGCTGCTGAAGAACAGCGGCGTGCTGCCGCTGTCGGGGGCGAACGCCACCTCGATCGCGGTGATCGGCCCGGACGGCGGCGCCGGGGTGCGCAGCGTCGGCGGCGGCAGCGCCACCGCGACCAGTTCGGGCACGAAGGCACCGATCGACGCGATCAAGGCCCGTGCCGGCGCCGGCGCCACGGTGACGTACAACGACGGCAACGACGTCAACGCGGCCGTGAACGCGGCGCGTGCGGCGAGCGTGGCGGTGGTCTGCGTCGGCTACGGCGAGAACGAGGGCGCGGACCTGGCGGACATCGACCTGCCCGGCACGCAGAACCAGCTGGTCCAGCAGGTGGCGGCGGCCAACCCGAACACCGTGGTGGTGCTCAACACCGGTTCCGCGGTGACCATGCCGTGGCTCGGGCAGGTCAAGGGCGTGATCGAGGAGTGGTACGCGGGCCAGGAGGTCGGCAACTCCCTTGCCGCGCTGCTGTTCGGCGACGTCAACCCGTCGGGCAAGCTGCCGGTGACCTTCCCCGCCTCGCTGGGCGACGTGCCGGCGCACACCGCGGCGCAGTGGCCGGGCAACGGCAACGTGCAGTACAGCGAGGGCCTCAAGGTCGGCTACCGGTGGTACGACGCGCAGAACATCGCCCCGCTCTTCCCGTTCGGGTACGGCCTGTCGTACACCACCTTCGGCTTCTCCGGGCTGCAGGTGGGCGCGCTCGACGGCAGCGGCAACGCCACGGTGAGCGCGACGGTCACCAACACCGGCAGCAGGGCGGGCGCCGAGATCGCCCAGCTGTACGTCGGCGACCCGGCGTCCACCGGTGAGCCCGCCAAGCAGCTCAAGGGCTTCCAGCGGGTGGACCTGCAGCCGGGCGCGAGTGCGAAGGTGACCTTCACGGTGACCGCGCACGACCTGGCGTACTGGAACACCACGGCGAACAACTGGACCACGGCGGCCGGCGGTTACCAGGTCATGGTCGGCGACTCGTCGCGGAACCTGCCGCTGACCGGGACGCTCAACGTGCCGACCGCGATGAGCGCGAAGACCGTGGGCGCGGCGGCGACCGCGGCGGCCTCGGTCACGGTGGCCAACCCGCACGGCATGAGCAGCCCGGCAGGCGTCCCGGTGCGTCTTGCGGTCACGGCGAAGGCGACGGGCGGCAGTGCCCCGGTCTTCACCGCGACCGGGCTGCCGGCCGGGCTGGCCATCGGCGGCGACGGGGTGATCTCGGGCACCCCGGAGGCGAAGGGGACCAGCACGGTCGACGTGACGGCCTCGGACGGGCAGGGCGCGGCCGACACCGCGACCTTCGTCTGGACGGTCACCTGACGGTCCGGCCCGCGGCTCGCCGAGCCGCGGGCCGGCCCACGGATTCTGCCTCCCCATGGGTGAAGACGACTCCCCGTGGGGAGGCAGATGTACATGACAATGCAGGGGCGTGCGGGTTCAGCGGCCGTACCAGACGGTGGTGGTGTTGCAGAACTCGCGGATGCCGTGCTCGGACAGCTCCCGGCCGTAGCCGGAGCGCTTGACGCCGCCGAAGGGCAGCGCCGGGTGCGAGGCGGTCATGCCGTTGAAGAACACCCCGCCCGCCTGCAGGTCGCGCACGAAGCGCCGCTGCTCGTCCTCGTCGGTGGTCCACACGTTGGAACTCAGGCCGAACGGCGTGTCGTTGGCCAGCGCCACCGCCTCGCCCAGGTCCCGCACCCGGTAGAGGGTGGCGACCGGGCCGAAGGCCTCCTCGCGGTGGATGCGCATCGCCTCGGTGACCCCGGCCAGCACGGTCGGCTCGTAGTACCAGCCGGGCGGCAGCGCCTTGGGGCGGCGGGCGCCGCACAGCGCCTCGGCGCCCCGGGAGAGCGCGTCGTCGACCAGCTCCTCCAGGTCGGCCCTGCCCTGCTCGGTGGCCAGCGGGCCGACGTCGGTGGACGGGGTCGTGGGGTCGCCGACCCGCAGGGCGCTCATCGCCCGGGTGAAGCGCTCGGCGAAGTCGTCGTATACGTCGGTGTGGACGATGAAGCGCTTGGCCGCGATGCAGGACTGGCCGTTGTTCTGCACCCGGGCGGTGACCGCGACCTGGACCGCCCGGTCGAGGTCGGCGGCGGCCGACGGCATCACCACGAAGGGGTCGCTGCCGCCGAGTTCCAGCACCGTCTTCTTGACCTCGTCGCCCGCGACCGAGGCGACCGCGCGGCCCGCGCCCTCGCTGCCGGTGAGGGTCGCGGCGGCCACCCGCGGGTCGCGCAGGACACCCTCGATCGCGCCGGAGCCGACCAGCAGGGTCTGGAAGCAGCCCTCGGGGAAGCCGGCGCGGTGGAACAGCTCGCCCAGGTAGAGGGCGGTCTGCGGGACGTTGGACGCGTGCTTGAGCAGCCCGACGTTGCCGGCCATCAGCGCGGGCGCGGCGAACCTGACCACCTGCCAGAGCGGGAAGTTCCACGGCATCACCGCGAGCACCACCCCCAGCGGGCGGTAGCGGACGTACGCCCGGGCGGCGCCGCTGTCCTCGACGTCGGCGGGGTCGGGGTGCTCGTCGGCGAGCAGGCCCTCGGCGCGGGCGGCGTACCAGCGCATCGCCTTGGCGCACTTGGCCGCCTCCGCGCGGGCGGCGACCAGCGTCTTGCCCATCTCGGTGGTCATGGTGCGGGCGATCTCGTCCCGCTCCTTGTCGAGCAGGTCGGCGGCGGCGTCCAGCAGCCGCGCCCTGGTCCCGAAGTCGGTCTCCCGCCAGCTGCGGAATGCGCTCTCCGCGGCGGCGATCCGCTGTTCGACGCCCTGCGCGTCGAGCGGGTCGAAGGTACGGACCGTCTCCCCGGTCGCGGGGTTCACGGTGGCGATCGGCATGCTGCTCCTCCTCGTGCCGCGGGCCGGCCGGGCGGGCGCGCGGGCCGGGCGCCCACGAGGCGCGGGTACCCGCGCCTGCCGTGTCCATGCGGCTGCGCCGCCATCCTGCCCCCGACCGCCGCGCCGGGCGGCGGCGCTGCGCCCGCGCACGGGCGCACGGCACCCGCCCGGCGCAACCCGGCCGCCGGACCTACCTCCGTCCGGGTGATCCCGCAACCGGCGGCACCCCGCCGGGAAGGAGCTGACCTGCAGCGTTCATCCATTGGTAACGCCCGACACATCAGTCACAGGTTCTACGCGCGCAGAATCGTTTCCCGCACCCCATTCACCGCCCCCCACCTGGAGGTTGACGGATGCCTGGTCCCCGTACGTCCCGCAGCAGGATCGCGCTCGGCGCGACCGCGGCCCTGGGCGTGATCGCCCTGGCAGCGGCCGGCGTCGCCACCGGCAGCGCGCAGGCCGCGCCGCCGGCCGCCGCAGCCCCCGCCGCGGCCGGCACCCACCGGGTGCTGTTCGACAACACCAAGGCGGAGACGGCCGGCAACGCCGACTGGATCATCAGCACCAGCCAGCCCGACCCGCTCGGCCAGGACGCCACGCCGAGCGCCGAGACCGACTGGACCGGCGCGCTGTCCTCGTGGGGCGTCGCCCTGCAGAAGGCCGGCGGCTACAGCCTCAGCACCCTGCCGTCCGGCCGGACCATCACCTACGGCAGCAGCTCCAACGCCCAGGACCTGAGCAACTTCGACACCTTCGTGCTGACCGAGCCCAACGTGAAGCTCAGCGCCGCGGAGAAGACCGCGGTGATGACGTTCGTGCAGAACGGCGGCGGGCTGTTCCTGATCTCCGACCACAACAACAGCGACCGCAACAACGACGGCTGCGACTCGCCGTGCGTGATCAACGACCTGCTGACCAGCAACGGGGTGGACAACACCGACCCGTTCGGCTTCTCCGTCGACCTTCTCGACATCAGCACCGACAACCCCCGTGCGATCAGCAGCAGTTCCGACCCGGTGCTGCACGGCCCGTTCGGCACGGTCACCGGCAGCATCCTGCGCGACGGCACCACCTTCACCCTCAAGCCGGCCGACAACCCGAACGTCAAGGGCCTGCTCTACCGCACCGGCTCGTCGGGCAACAGCGGCGCCTTCTTCGCCACCAGCACCTTCGGCAGCGGCCGGGTGGCGATCTGGGGTGACAGCTCCCCGGCCGACGACGGCACCGGCCAGTCGGGCAACACGCTCTACGACGGGTGGAACGACCCGGCCGGCACCGACGCGGCGCTGGCGCTCAACGCGACGGCCTGGCTGGCGGGTTCGGGCAGCACCACGACCACCCCGCCGACCACCACCGGCGGCACCACCGGTGGTGGCGGCAGCTGCACCGCCGCCCAGCTGATCGCCAACCCCGGGTTCGAGTCGGGCAGTTCTTCGTGGACGGCGACCAGCGGGGTGATCAACAACAGCAGCGGCGAGGCCGCGCACGCGGGCTCGTACAAGGCGTGGCTCGACGGCTACGGCACCGCGACGACCGACACCGTCGCCCAGTCGATCACCATCCCGGCCGGCTGCGCCGCCCGGTTGAGCTTCTGGCTGCACATCGACACCGCCGAGACCGGCTCGACGGTGTACGACACCCTCAAGGTGCAGGTGCTGAACTCCGCGGGCACCGTGCTGAGCACGCCGGCGACGTACAGCAACGTCAACGCGGCGGCCGGCTTCGCCCAGCGCTCGTTCGACCTGAGCGCCTACGCCGGGCAGACGGTCACGGTGAAGTTCACCGGGACCGAGGGCTCCAAGCTGCAGACGTCCTTCGTCATCGACGACGTGGCGCTCGCCGTCAGCTGACCGCCCGCCTCCCGCCGGCCGTCCGGCGGCCGGCGGGAGGGGCCGGGAGCCGGCAGCTGCCGGCTCCCGGCCGTCAGCCGAGCAGGCTGCGCTCGGCGGCGGCGCCGAACTCGCACCAGACGGCCTTGCCGTCACCCCGCGGCTCGACACCCCAGTGGGTGGCCAGCGCGTCGATCATCAGCAGCCCGCGCCCTGAGGTGGCGGCCTCGCCGGGGGAACGGCGGCGCGGCCACACGCTGGAGCGGTCCTGCACGGTCAGCCGCACCCGGCGGACCGGCTCGGGCAGCACCTCAAGGGTCATCACCGCACCGCCCTCGGTGTGCAGCAGCACGTTGACCAGCAGCTCGCCTGCGGCGACCTCGACGTCGTCGGCCAGCTCCGTCAGCTCCCACCCCTCCAGCGCCTGGCGCAGCGCGCCGCGGGCGTCGGCCAGGCCCTCGGGGTCGGCCTGGTGGACGTAGGAGTGCATCCGGGGCGCGCGCGGGGTGCCGGGGTCGGGGTCGCGGCGCAGTATCAGCAGCGCCACGTCGTCCTGCGAGCCCCACCGCTGCCACAGGTTGTCCGCGAGGTGGTCGGCCAGCGCCTCGTGGTGCTCGGGGCCGTCGCGCACCGCCTCGGCGAGCGCCGCCATACCGATGGTGATGTCCAGGCCGCGCTCCTCGACCAGCCCGTCGGTGCAGAACACCAGGGTCTCGCCGGGCACCAGGTCGAGCCGGGTCTCGGGGAACTCCTGCAGGTTCATGCTCGTGGCCAGGCCCAGCGGCAGACCACCGCGCACATGGGGCCAGCCGGTGCGGCCGTCGGTGTGCCGCACCAGCGGGCCGAGGTGGCCGGCCCTGGCGGCGCGCACCGAGCCTCCGGCCAGGTCGACTTCCGCGTAGGAGCAGGTCGCGAAGCGCTCGGTGTCCAGCTCAGCGAGGAAGCGGGAGGCCCTGGCAAGCACCGTCGACGGCGGGTGGCCCTCGGCGGCGTAGGCGCGCAGCGCGATCCGCAGCTGGCCCATGACGGCCGCGGCGTGCGTGTCGTGGCCCTGGACGTCGCCGACGACCAGGCCCACCCGGTTCCGCGGCAGCGCCACCACGTCGTACCAGTCGCCGCCGACCTCGCGACCGCTGGAGGCGGCGTGGTAGCGGACCGCGACGCCCGCGCCGTCGACCCGGGGTATGTCCCTGGGCAGCATCGCCGCCTGCAGCCCGGTGGCGAACTCCCGCTCGCGGTCGAAGAGCATCGCCCGCTCCAGGGACTGCGCCACGATCGCGGCGAGCGCCGCGCACAGCTCGCGGTGGGCGAGGGTGAAGACCTCGCCCGAGCGGTAGAGGAGTGCCAGGCCGCCGATGGAGCGGCCCTGGGCAACCAGCGGCAGGAAGGCGGCCGCGTCCAGGCCGGTCAGGCCGGCGACGTAGGGCCTGGAGGCGGGAAACCGCTCTCCCAGCTCGGCGAAGGACCGCACGAAGCTCGGCTGCTGGGTCATCACGGCCTCGCCCAGCGGCAGCGACCCGTCGATCCGGAGCGGCGGCAGCTCGCTCAAAGGGCCGTCCGCGGCGCCGCTCACCCCGATGAACCGCAGGTTGCCGCCTTCGATCAGCCCGAGCACCAGCCCGTCGGCGCCGAAGCGCTCCAGGCCGCCGGCGCCGGTCAGCACCCGGGTGACATCCCCGACGGTGACCGCGCGGGACAGCGCCTCGGTGGTCAGCCGGACGATCGGGGCGAGGCTCTGCCGCTCGTCCACCGGCCGCACGGGCTCGACCTCGGGCGCCTGGGTCAGCTCGTCGGTGGCGTCCCTGACGATGCCGACGATGCGGTACGCGTTGCCCCGGGAATCCCGCAGGATCGTGCCCTGGGTGTGCGCCCACTGCTTGGTGCCGTCCCTGCGGGTGATCTGGAAGTAGCCGCCGTAGCTGCGGTGGCCTGCCTGGAGCGCTCTCCTGAGCGCGTAGTCCAGCCGCAGGCCCTCCTCGGGTGAGACCCGCAGCACCAGCGTGTCGGGGCGCGAGTCGAACTCCTCGGGGCGCAGGTCGAACACCTGCAGGCCGGCCGCGTCCAGTTCGAACGTCCCCAGGTCGAGGTCCCAGTCGAAGCTGCCCATGCCGTTCAGGGCCAGCCGCTCCCCCGGGCCGATCTCCGCCTCGGGAGGCCGTCCCCAATCGATGGCCGGGCCGACCCTGGGGTCGTAGCCTCGGCGGACCGGTCGCTTACGCGCTGTCATGCACTTGCTCCGGGGGGTCGGACCTGCGGTCATCGGGCCGCTTCCGCGAGGCGGACCATCAGGAATGCTTCGGCATGATTTATAGGCATCACAACCATTATGCCCCCATATGCACTTCTCCCTCCCGCGGCGGCGGCGGGCGTCGGGCCAGGCGCCGGCCGCGGCCCGCTTCGTGCGAACCGCAGCTCAGCGCGGGGCGGTGCGGCGACGGCGGACGACGACCAGTCCCGTCGCGCCGATCAGGGCCGCCACGGCCACCACCTTGACCGAGTCGGGGCCGGTCACACCGCCGCCGAGGCCGGTCCGCACGGTGCCGGGCGCGGCGCTGCCGCGGTCCACGACGGCCAGCGGGACGGCGGCCCGGTCCGCGTCGCAGGAGAAGGCGACGTCGTGGCGCACGCCGGCTGCCGCGTACCGGCCGACGGTGACCGTGGCGCTCTGCCCGCCGCCGTCGCGCGGGCCGAGGGCCACGCTGCCGAACAGGCCGGGCGCCGAGGCGGTCGCGCGTCCCGCGCAGCCGGCCGCGCGCAGGGTGACGGTGTCGCCGGGGGCGACGGTGGCCGGGGTGGCGGTGAAGCCGGGGCCTTCGGCCGCGGGGGCGGCCGGGGCGTCCGCGGCGGCCGCGAGCGCGGCCAGGGCGAGGGCGGCTGCGGATATGAGCCCGGCGCGCATCGGCACTCCCGGTGCCGGGGGCGGTCCTGTGACCGCTCCAACGGCGCGGCCGGCACTTTCCGGTATCCAACGGCGGCGCCCCGGCGGGCGCGCGCCGGGGGCCGACCGCCCGGCTGTCGCACGGCGCCGGGTCGGCGCCCGACTCCCGCCGGGACGGGCCGTGTTGGCCTTGACCGTACGGGCCGCGGCCGGCGGGACCGTTCGGGTGGGGCGGGCTCAGCCGCGGTCGGCCGCGCGGGTCGGGGTGAGCACGGCGAAGGCCACCAGGCCGGGCGGTGCGGTCAGCCACGCGGGCGGATCGACGGCCGGGAAGCGGTCGACCAGGGCGTCGAAGACACGGTAGGCGCTGTTCGCGTCACGGGCGGTGACCACCACGTGCACGAGGCCAGGTTCCTGCAGGCGTTCCCAGTCGTGGCACTCCCGGTCGTGGCGTTCCCAGTCGTGGCGTTCCCAGTCGTCGGGCACAGTCGACTCCTTCCGCCGTGGATCGGTTGCCGGGAGGGACCGCGGCGGGCGGGGCACAGTTGCAGAAAGGGGCGGGATTCACCCCCACGGAGCGCGCGCGGGGCGCGCGGGAGGGCGTGCGCCGCATGGGTGCGCGAGGGCGGGGTACGCGAGGGGGCGAACAGTACGCGATCTCCTACGGAGCGTGTGATGACCAGTCCGTACCCTGACACATTCCCACCGGTGCCGCCGCCGGACGAGCCGGTGCCGGGACCTCCGGTGCCCTCGCCCGAGCCGCATCCGGTTCCGGGGCCGGCCCCGAACCCTCTCCCCACCCCGCCGTCCCCCGTCCCGCCCTCTCCCGAGCCCACGCCTGCGCCGTCCCCGCCGCCGATCGACTAGCGCGAGGGTGGGCCGGGGGCCACGCAGCGGGGTCGCTATCGTGCCGTGAGTGAAGGACAGGGACGCGCACAGGCCGGCCGACATCGTGGCGAGACCCGCGGGGCGGCACGGCGAGGAACCGCCCGACGTGATCGACGTGGTCTTCCCCGCGCCCCGGCCCGGCTGGCGCGAGCGCCCGCTCCTGCTGTGCTCCCTGGCCGTCGCGGGCGTGGCCCTGGCCGCGGCGCTCGCCTGGCAGGCCTGGCCGCAGTCGGCGCCCGCCGCCGAGGACCTGGGTGCGGCCCCCGTCGCCCCCGACCTGGCACCTCCGGCGCGGAAGCCGGTGCAGAAGCCGCTGAGCAAGCCGCTGCGGAAGCCGGCCCCGACCCGGGTCCCGGCGCCGCACCGCACGGCCCGCCCGGCTGCCGGCCCGCGCGTGCTGCGGGCCGGCAGCCGCGGACCGGACGTCACCGACCTCCAGCGGCTGCTGTTCGACCAGGGCTTCACCTACGTCTCGCAGACCGGCGTGTTCGACGCCGCCACCGTCCGCGGCGTGCGGCAATTGCAGAGCGACCGCGGCCTGATCTGCGATCCGCCCGGCGTATACGGCATCTGCACCCGCGCCGCACTCATTTCGTGAATTTCGTACGTGATTCCGATTCCCTCCCCCGTCCGGGTAATAATCGAAAATATGCCCGGCCATTCATCATCAAGGTCGATAATCCGCACGCGCCGCGAACATGACACACCGCAACGCCGCAGGTGAGAGGAACTCTGCTTCGAACACTCCCCGGTGTATGACACAGCCTTTTCGATCACCTTCGCAGAATGGTCACAAGTCCTCCGCGAAGTACCCCACCATGGTCCCCGGAAATACGGCCGGACAGGCCGTCGCGCATGGGAGTGCGCCGACAGGGATGCGGTGACTCCCGGGGGAGGTAATTCATGGGCAGAGCATTGCGTGCCGCAGCCGTCGCGTCCGCGGCGGCACTGGTGGCACTGGCGGTCGCGCCGACAGCGGCGCATTCCGCACTGCCGCCGCGGGTCGATCTCAGGGTGCTGGTGGTGGACGACGGCGGTCCGGCGACCGCGGCGATCACCTCGGAGCTGGACGGCGCGGGTACTCCGTACACCACGGTGGACCTGGCCGCCGCCGGCCGGCCGGTGATCAACGCCGGCTTCCTGAGCGACACCGTCTCGGGGCGGCCGCGTGCCAGGTTCCAGGCAGTGGTGCTGCCGAACGACAACCCGTTCGGCGCGGGCTCCGCCGAGATGGCGGCGCTGGCGGCGTACGAGGCGGCGTTCGGCATCCGGCAGGTGGACGCGTACACCTACGCGCAGCCCGCCGTGGGCCTGGACTACGCGCAGACCGGCGGCTACATCGGCCGGCTCGACGGCGTGCGGGGCCAGGTGACCGCGCAGGGCGCGGCGGGCGATTTCGGGTACCTCAGGGGCGCGGTGCCCTTCGAGGACAACGACCCCGACCAGTCGGAGAGTTACGGCTACCTGGCGACGCCGCTCGGCACCCAGGCGGCGGGGGCGAGCTTCACCCCGCTGGTGGACGCGCTCATCCCGGGCAGCACGCAGCGCGGAGTACTGGTCGGGCAGTACGCCCACGACGGGCGCACCGAGCTGGTGATCCCCTTCGTCTACAACCAGTACCAGCAGCAGTTCCGGCTGCTGGCCCGCGGCATCGTGGAGTGGATGACCCAGGGCATCCATCTGGGCGCCGACCGCAACTACTTCGAGGTGCAGGTCGACGACGTCTTCCTGGCCGACGACCGGTGGAACTCCACTCTCGACTGCACGCCCGGCGACGTGGACTGCCCGATCGGCACCGGCGAGGACACCGACCCGATCCGGATGACGGCGGCCGACGCGGCCTACGCCAGGCAGTGGTCGGCGGCGCACGGCCTCACCTTCGACTTCGTCTTCAACGGCGGCGGCAGCGAGGACTGGAAGTCCGACCACGACACGGCCTCCGACCCGCTGGCGAACCAGCTGGTGGCCGACAGGAACAGCTACCGCTGGGTCAACCACACCTATCTGCACCCCTTCCTGGGCTGCGTCCAGGACGTCAGCGTGGTGCCGTGGCGCTGCGAGACGACCGCGACAGGCGCCACCCAGTGGGTGAGCAGGGCCGACATCACCGCGGCGGTCCGGGACAACCGCACCTGGGCCGCGAACCACGGACTGAGCCTGGACGACGAGGAGTTGGTGACCGGCGAGCACTCCGGTCTCAAGGTGCTGCCGCAGCAGCCCGCCGACAACCCCAACCTGGCGAGCGCGCTGAGCGGGCTCGGTGTCGACTACCTGGCGAGCGACAACTCCCGTGAGCCGGACCAGCGCAAGGTCGGCCCGGCACTCACCGTGCCGCGCTTCCCGATGAACGTCTTCTACAACGCGGGCACCGCGCAGGAGGAGACCGACGAGTACAACTGGATCTACACCAACCTCGCGCAGGGCGGCAGCGGCGCGTGCGCGACCTCGGGCAACTCCACGTGCCTGATCGCCCCGTTGGACGCGGCCACCGGCTACGCGTCGTACATCGTGCCGCTGGAGGCCAGGATCGACCTCGGCCACGTCCTGGGCAACAACCCCCGCCCGCACTTCATCCACCAGTCGAACCTGGCCGAGGACCGGATCGCCTACCCGGTGCTGGAGCGGGTGCTCGGCGACTACGCGGCGCTCTTCGCGGCGGACACGCCCACGGAGAACCTGCGGACCGCCGACATCGCCACGGAACTGCAGCGCAGGGCCGCCTGGAGCACAGCGTGGAAGGGCGGCAGGGTCACCGCCTACCGCATCGGCGGCACGGTCACCGTCAGCGCGCCGAGCGGTGTGCCGGTGGACGTCACCGCGCCGGCCGCCACCCGGCAGGCGCAGCTGCTGGGCTCGTCCGCCTTCGGCAGCCCCTACGCGGGCCGGCTGTCCGGCTGGGCGCAGCCGGGGCTGCTGCAGAGCTCGGTCACCCTCACGCTGCCCGCCGCCGCGGTTCCGGCGGCGCCGGCGGCCGCGGTGCAGAGCCCGGCGAAGCTCGCCGCACCGGCCGGCCGGCTGCCGGTGCCCGAGGGCGTCGCGGACGCCGTGCCCGCGGGACCCGGCGACAGCGCGCGCAGCTAGCCCGCAGCAGCGACACACGTGCGGGCGGGGCGGTGGTCGCCCCGCCCGCACGGCAGGGCGCGCGCTGCGCCCCGGCCGTACCGACCCAGTCCAGGGGGGACACCACTTCATGCACGCAGCCTTCTGCGAGCCGTCGCGTGTCGCGCGGGTGACGCTGCTGACCGAGGGGACGTATCCGCACAGCCCCGGCGGGGTGAGCGTCTGGTGCGACCAGCTGGTCCGCGCGATGCCCGACGTCGAATTCCGGGTGACGGCGGTCACCGCGACGGGACTTGAGCAGCCAATATGGGAACTGCCGTCGCACGTGACGGCGTTGGAGTCGATCCCGATGTGGGGTGACACCCCGCAGGGCCGGGAGCCGCGCGGCCGGGAGCGGCGGGCCTTCCTCGCCGCGTGGGAGCGGCTGCTGACCGCGCTGCTGGCCGAAGGGGGCAGCGACGACGAGCTGTTCGGCCCCGCGCTGTACGACCTCGCCAGGTGGGCCGGCTCCGGCGCGCTGTCGGCGGGGCTGCGCTCGGAGGCAGCGGTACGCACCCTGGCCGGGCTGTGGCGGCGGCCGGGTACGGACGTGGCCGCGGCGCTGCCGACCCAGCACGACGCGCTGACCGGCACCGACCTGCTGGAGCACGCGCTGCGCCCGCTCGCCGCGGCGGCGCCGACCGGTGTGGCGCACGCGGTCAGCGGCGGTCTCGCGACCCTGCCCGGCCTGCTCGCCCACCACCGCGACGAGGTGCCGCTGCTGCTCACCGAGCACGGGGTCTACCAGCGGGAGCGCTACCTCGGACACCGGACCGGCCCCTACCGCTGGCCGGTCAAGTCCCTGATGCTGCACTTCTTCCGGCTGCTGGCGCGCGAGGCGTACCGGCACAGCGCGCTGATCACCCCCGGCAACCGCTACAACCGCCGCTGGGAGGAGCACGGCGGCGCGGACGCGGACCGTATCCGCACCGTCTACAACGGGGTCGACCCGGGTGCCTTCCCGCCGGCAGGGCCGGAGCCCGAGGTGCCGACGCTGACCTGGGCGGGGCGGATCGACCCGATCAAGGACCTGGAGACGCTGATCCGCGCGTTCGCGCTGGTCCGCGACGAGATACCGGCGGCCAGGCTGCGCATCTTCGGCGGCACCCCGCGCGGCGGCGAGGACTACCGGGCGCGGTGCGAGGCGCTGGCCGCGGAGGTCGGGGCGGCGGACGCGGTCAGCTTCGAGGGGCGGGTGGACGACATCCGCACCGCCTACGCGGCCGGCCAGGTGGTGATGCTCTCCAGTATCAGCGAGGGCTTCCCCTTCACCCTGATCGAGGCGATGTCCTGCGGGCGCTGCACCGTCTCGACGGATGTCGGCGGGGTGCGCGAGGCGGTCGGCGAGACCGGTCTCGTGGTCCCGCCGCGCGACCCGGCGGCCATGGCGCTGGCCGCGCTGGCGCTGCTGCGCGACCCGGCGCGGCGGGCGGCCCTCGGCGAGGCGGCCAGGCTGCGGGTGATCGACCAGTTCACCCTGCGCCAGACGATCGACGCCTTCCGCGCCATCTACACCGGCCTGTCGCCGGCCGAGCCGCGTACCGCGCAGCAGTACGGCGGCGTGACCTGGATGTCCCGTGTCTGGCGCGCGGATCCGGCACAGGACGCGGCACAGGACCCGCGGGCGGAGGGCACGGCATGAGCGCGCGGCAGGCCGGACGGCCGGCCCGCGGGGATGCGGCAGCCCCGGCACCGTGGTCCCGGGCGGGGGGCGGCGCATGAGCGGGCTGCTCTCCGTGGTCGGCGGGGACGGGGCGGCGGGTGCCCTGGTGCGGCTGCCGCGGCGGCGGCGGACGCCGTCGTGGGCGGTCGCCGACCCGGTCGTGGAGCTGGCGGAGCGGCTGGCCGAGGCGTGCGCGAGCGCGGTGCACCCGGACGAGATCGCCGCGCTGCTGGAGTCCGAGGGCCTGACCGACGAGCAGATCACCGAACGCTACGAGCACCGCGACCTGTTCGCGCTGGCCGGGACGCTCTTCGCGCTGGTGCCGCGCGCCTACCCGGAGCCGGCGCCGGCCGCCGACCCGTGGCGCACGGACCTCGGGCGGTGCGTCCTGCGCGGCCTGACCTTCGCGCTGCCGGGCGTCGCCTACGTCATCGGCGGGCGCTGGGCGGGCGGCCCCGACGGGCCGTTCGGGGTGAGCGGCGCGGTCGCGGGCTGGGCCGCGGCGGCGCTGTTCAGCTGGGGCTGGAACCAGGGGCTGGCGCACCGGGCGGGCCTGCTGCTGCTCGCCGGGCGGCGGCGGGCGGCGGCCCGCTGCCTGCTCAGCGGCGGCGC
>NZ_CAJSLV010000054.1 GCF_907177275.1 Actinacidiphila cocklensis | reverse complement strand
CCGCCGCCGCGCGCCGCCCCGCACGGCGGCCGGCCGCGCCCCGAGCCGCGCAGGGCGGAGGTGTGGCCGGGGTCGCCGCAGCCGCTCGGCGCCCGCTTCCGCACCGGGCCCGACGGGCGTACGGGCACCAACTTCGCGTTGTGGGCGGGCGGTGCGGAGTCGGTCGAGGTGTGCCTGTTCGCGCCGGACGGCACCGAGACGCGGGCGCCGCTGACCGAGCTGACGCACGAGGTGTGGCACGGCTTCGTGCCCGGTGTGCTGCCGGGGCAGCGGTACGGCTACCGGGTCGGCGGCCGCTGGGACCCGTGGACGGGCGCCCGGTGGAATCCGGCGAAGCTGCTGCTGGACCCGTACGCGCGGGCGGTGGACGGCGACTTCGTGCTGGTCCCCGAGGTCTACGGGCACGCGCGCGACTGGCCGGAGGCGTCGGTCGCCGACACCGTGCGCGACGACCGCGACTCGGCGCCCTTCGTCCCCAAGGGCGTGGTGGTCGATGACGACGACGACTGGGAGGACGACCGCCGCCCGAAGACCCCGTGGTCGGACACGGTGATCTACGAGCTGCACGTCCGCGGCTTCACCCGCCGCCACCCCGGCATCCCGCCGGAGCTGCGCGGCACGTACGCGGGTCTCGCGCACCCGGCGGCGATCGCGCATCTGACCGGCCTGGGGGTGACGGCGGTCGAGCTGCTGCCGGTGCACCAGTTCGCGCACGAGGACCACCTGGCGCGGCGCGGCCTGCGCAACTACTGGGGGTACAACTCGATCGGCTACTTCGCCCCGCACGCCGCCTACAGCGCGAGCGGCTCGGGCGGCCAGCAGGTCGGGGAGTTCAAGCGGATGGTGCGGGCGCTGCACGCGGCGGGGATCGAGGTGATCCTCGACGTCGTCTACAACCACACCGCGGAGGGCGGACAGGGCGGCCCGACACTGTCGCTGCGCGGCATCGACAACCGCACGTACTACCGGCTGGGCGCCGACCCGCGCGGCTACGCCGACTACACCGGCTGCGGCAACACCCTCGCGGTGACGCAGCCGCACGTGCTGCGGCTGGTCACCGACTCGCTGCGCTACTGGGTGACCGAGATGGGCGTGGACGGCTTCCGCTTCGACCTGGCGGCGGCGCTGGCCCGCTCGATGCACGACGTGGACATGCTCTCGCCGTTCCTGGCGGTGATCGCCCAGGACCCGGTGCTGCGGCGGGTGAAGCTGATCGCCGAGCCGTGGGACGTCGGGGCGGGCGGCTACCAGGTGGGCGCCTTCCCGCCGCTGTGGACCGAGTGGAACGACCGCTTCCGCGACACCGTCAGGGACTTCTGGCGCGGCGCCACCTCCGACGTGCGCGACCTGGGCTACCGGCTGTCCGGGTCGAGCGACCTGTACGACTGGGGCGGCCGGCGCCCGTACGCGTCGGTGAACTTCGTGACCGCGCACGACGGTTTCACGCTGCGCGACCTGGTCAGCCACCAGGACAAGCACAACGAGGCCAACGGCGAGGACGGCAGGGACGGCACCGACGACAACAGGGCGTGGAACTGCGGGGTCGAGGGTCCCACCGACGATCCGGCGGTGTCGGCGCTGCGGCGGCGGCAGATACGCAACCTGCTCTCGACGCTGCTGCTGTCGACCGGGGTGCCGATGCTGGTCGCGGGCGACGAGATGGGCCGCACGCAGGGCGGCAACAACAACGCCTACTGCCAGGACAACGAGACCGGTTGGGTGGACTGGTCGCTGCTGGAGGAGCCCGGTTGGGCGGCGCTGCGCGATCTGGCGGCGCGGCTGATCGCGCTGCGCAGGGCGCATCCGGTGCTGCGCAGCGGCGGCTTCTTCTCGGGGCTGGCGACCGCGCCCGAGGGGCTGCGGGACGTGGCGTGGTTCGGTGCGCAGGGGCGGGAGCTGACGGACGCGGAGTGGTTCGCGCACGCGGCGACGCTGGGGATGTACCTGTCGGGCACCGACATCCCGCACCGCGGCGCGCGGGGCGAGCCGGTGGTGGACGACAGCTTCCTGCTGATCGTGCACGCCGACCACCGCCCGGTCGAGTTCACCCTGCCGGGGATGCCGTGGGGTTCGTCGTACGAGCTGCTGCTGGACACCGCCGACGAGTCCGGTTCTGCGCCGCCGGAGGCCCCCGGTGCGCCCGCGGGTACGGCGGTGGGGGTCGCGGCGCGCTCGGTGCGGCTGTACCGCGCGGTGCGCGAGGGGGCGGCGCCGGCGGTCTGAGGAGCAACGCAAGTGAGTTCAATCATCAGACCAACTTGGTGAAACGACTGGACGCCACCAATGGTCCAGTCCACCATGGGCCCGGTGACCTCCTCCGCACCCCGCTCCGAGCAGGCGACCGCACCCAGTGCCCCGTCCTACCGCCCGCCCGCAGGCCCGCTCTGGTCGACGCCCTTCCGGCTCTACTTCACCGCCCGCTCCGTCGCCATGCTCGGCGACACGATGCTGCCCGTCGCGCTGTCCGCGGGCCTGCTCTCCTACGGCTACTCGGCCGGCGACATCGGCCTGGTGATGGCCGCGGCCAGCGCCTGCTTCGCCGGCTTCGTCATCTTCGGCGGCGTCCTGGCCGACCGCCTCAACGCTCGTGCCCTGATGATCGGTTCCGACCTGGTCAGGGTCGGCACCCAGTCGACGGCCGCCGTCCTCTTCCTCACCCACAGCGTGCGGCTGTGGGAGGTGCTGGTGATCGCGCTCGTCAACGGCACCTGCGCGGCGACCTTCCAGCCGGGCGTGGCCAGCACGGTGGTCCGGGTCGCGCACGACGTGCAGGGCGCCAACGCGGTGATCAGGACCGCGGAGTCGGCGGCCGGCCTCGCCGGACCCGCGCTCGCCGGCGTGCTGGTCGGCTTCAGCTCGGCGGGCGTGGTCTTCGCGGTGCACGCGGCCACGTATCTGACCAGCGGGCTGTGCCTGATCCTGCTGCGGCTCGCCCCGGCGCCGCCGCGGGAGGCGGCCGCCTCGGGGGGCACGACCTTCCGGGCCGATCTCCACGAGGGCTGGCGGGAGTTCAGGGCACGGACCTGGATGTGGGCGGTGATCCTGGTGTGGATGGTCTACACCCTGTGCGTCATGGGCCCCTACATCCCGCTGGCCGCAGGCCAGATCGTCACAGAACACGGCGCGGGGGCGTACGGCCTGGTCAACTCGGCGCTCGGTGCGGGCACCGCGGCCGGTGCGCTGCTCGCGATGCGGCTGCGGGCGGAACGGCCGCTGCGGGCGGGCAGCTTCGGGATCTTCGCGGTCGCCCTGATGCCCGCCTCCGTCGGGCTCGACCTGCCGGTGCCCGCGCTGTGCGGGTGCCTGTTCGTCGCGGGCATCGGCTGGGCGTTCTGGGGCGTCAACTGGGCCACCAGCGTGCAGACCCAGGTTCCCGGCGACATCCTCAACCGCATCCACGCCTACGAGGTGGCCGGCTCCGTGGCGATGTTCCCGGTCGGCCAGGCGCTCGCCGGGCCGGCCGCCGCGGTCTTCGGGGCACGGCACGTGCTCCAGGCCGGCGGTGTCTTCGCCCTCGCGGTCGGCAGCACCCTGCTGGCGATCCCCGCGGTCAGGGGGCTGCGCAGGGCCGCGCCCGGCAAGGCGCGGTGAGCCGGGATCCGGCCGCCGCGTTCGACGGCCGGATTCGACGGCCGAATCCCGCCAGATTCCGGCATCCTGCGCGACCAGGATCGAGGGCATGCACACCACCGAGTTCGACAGCAGAACCGCCCTGGTCACCGGGGCCGCCCGCGGGATCGGAGCGGCGGTCGCGCTGCGCCTGGCCGAAGGCGGCGCCGACGTGGCGTTCACCTACCGGCAGGACGCCGCGGCCGCCGAGGCCGTCGCGGACAAGATCCGCGGCATGGGGCGGCGGGCGCTCGCGCTGCGCGCCGACAGCGGCGACCCGGCCGCGATCGAGGAGGCGGTGGACCGGGTCGCCGCCGAGTTCGGGCGGCTGGACATCCTGGTCAACAACGCCGGCATGTACGTGGTCGGGCCGGTCTGCGACCTGGGCGCCGCCGAGTTCGACCGGTCGGTCGCGGTGAACGTCCGAGGCCCGTACCTGGCGGCCAGGGCGGCGTCCCGGCACATGCGCGAGGGCGGCCGGATCGTCAGCATCGGCAGCAACGTCGCCGAGCGCACCACCTTTCCCGGGCACACCCTCTACGCCCTGACCAAGACCGCGCTGACCGGCATGACCAAGGGCCTGGCCAGGGACCTCGGCCCGCTGGGCATCACGGTGAACCTGCTGCACCCCGGGCCGACGGACACCGACGCCAACCCGGCGGACGGGCCGTACGCCCAGACCGTGCGCGGCTTCACCGCGCTCGGGCGGTACGCCGCCGCCGAGGAGGTCGCCGCGGTCGTGGCGCACCTGGCGTCGGACGCGGCGTCGTACGTGACCGGCGCGGTCGTCCACGCGGACGGCGGATTCACCGCCTGACCCCGCGAGCCGCCCGGGGCGCCCTGCGCCCCGGGCCGTCGGTCCTGTGGCGAAAACCAGGTGAATCGTGTCAGCGGGCGACCGTAGTGTCAGGAGTGATGCCTGCCACGAGTCCTGACCCCGCGCCCGCCGCCCGCTCGCGGTCCTCGATCCGCTCCCTGCTGCGCCTGTGGCCGTACGTCCGGCCGATCCGCGGCCGGCTCGGGGCGTCGGCCGTGGTCGGCGTGGTCGCCTCCAGCATGGGCCTGCTCATCCCGCTGGTGCTCAAGTGGCTGGTCGACGGCCCCGTCACCGACCGGGACCCGTCGGGGGTGTGGCTCGGCGGCGGCCTGGTGCTGCTGCTCGGGCTGCTCGAAGCGGGCCTTTTCGGGCTGCGCCGCTGGCTGGTGGCCAGGCCGCTGGCCGGCATCGAGGCGTCCATGCGCAGCGACCTCTACCAGCGGCTGCAGCGGCTGCCGGTGGCCTTCCACGACCGGTGGGCGTCGGGTCAGCTGCTCTCCCGCGCCACCACGGACCTGCAGATCCTGCGGATGTTCCTGGCCTTCCCGCTGGTCTTCCTGTTCGTGAACGCCACGACGATGCTGATCGGCTTCGGCATCCTGCTGGCGCAGAGCCCGCTGCTGACGCTGGTGCTGCTCGGCCCCGCGGTGCCGCTGGTGGTGCTGTCCATGCGCTTCGAGACGCGGTACGCCCTGGCGGCCCGCCGCGCCCAGGACCAGGCGGGCGACCTGGCCACGCTGGTCGAGGAGTCGGTGCTCGGCGTGCGCATCATCAAGGCCTTCGGGCGGCACCGCAGCCAGTCCGAGGCCTTCCACCGCCAGGCCCGCGACCTGCGCGGCACCGAACTGCACAAGGCCCGGCTGCTGTCCGACCTGTGGGCGATCATCATGACGCTGCCGGAACTGGCCATCGGCGTCGCCCTGGTGGTCGGCGTCCTCCAGGTCTCCGACGACAAGCTGTCCGCAGGCACCCTGGTCGCCTTCCTGACCACGGCCCTGGCGCTGCGCTGGCCGGTGGAGTCCATCGGCTTCCTGCTGGCCATGAGCAACGAGGCGGCCACCGCGGCGGACCGCTACTTCGAGCCCATGACGACGCGGGGCGCCGAGGGCGGCGAGGCCGACCGGCCCGCCGCGGAGGCGGACGGCCCCCGAGGGGACGGGCTGCGGTTGGAGGGCGTCGGGTTCGGGTATCCGGACGCGCCCGCGGGGAGCCCCGGCGTGCTGGCCGGGGTGGATCTGCACGTCAGGGCCGGGGAGACGATGGCCCTGGTCGGCGCCACCGGGTGCGGGAAGACGACGCTGACCGCGCTGGTGCCGCGGCTGCACGAGCAGACCGCGGGACGGATCACGCTGGACGGCGCGGACACCGCGGCCATGCCGGTCGCCCGGCTGCGCGAACTGGTCGCGGTGGCCTTCGAGGAGCCCACCCTCTTCTCCGCGACCGTCAGGGAGAACGTGGCGATGGGCGCAGGCCCTTCCGGCGCCGGCGAGGCGGAGGTGCTGCGGGCGCTGGAGATCGCCCAGTGCGCCTTCGTGCACGCGCTGCCCGACGGCCTCGACACCCAGGTCGGCGAGCAGGGCCTGAGCCTGTCCGGCGGCCAGCGCCAGCGCCTCGCGCTGGCCCGTGCGGTCGTCGGGCGCCCGCGGTTCCTGATCCTGGACGACCCGCTGTCCGCGCTCGACGTGCACACCGAGGCCCTGGTCGAGGCGGCGCTGCGGGACGTGCTGCGGGAGACCACCGCGCTGGTCGTGGCGCACCGGCCGTCGACCGTACAGCTCGCCGACCGGGTGGCCCTGATGTCCGAAGGACGGATCGCCGCGGTCGGCAGCCACACCGAACTGCTGCGGGACAACGCCGAGTACCGCCGTCTGATGTCGGGCCTCGACACCGCCTCAGAACCCCTGGAGAGGAGCGACGCCCGATGACGTCAGCGACCGAGCAGCAGCTCGGCGACCGCGAGGAGGAGGAGCCGGCGCGGGCACCCGCACCGCCCGAGCCGGACGCCTTCGACCAGGACCGGCTGCCCGCGCCGAGGAACGCCCAGGCGCTGCTGCTGCGTTCGCTGCTGCGCCCGCACACCCGCAGGGTCTGGCTGGCCTCGGTGCTGCTGCTGGTCCAGCAGGCGGCGGTGCAGGCGGGACCGCTGCTGGTCGCGTACGCCATCGACAACGCCATCCCGCAGATGCGCGACGGCCGGCACACCGCGCTCATCGCGGTGGCCTGCGGCTATCTGGGCTGCGGGCTGGCCGCCGGTGTCCTGCAGCGCGCCTTCATCCGGATCGCCGCGCTGATCAGCCAGGACGTGCTGATCGACCTGCGCGCCCGGATGTTCCGGCACGCCCAGTCGCTCAGCCTGGACTTCCACGAGCGCTACACCTCGGGCCGGCTGATCGCCCGGGCCACCTCCGACGTCGAGTCGATCAGGGAGCTGCTCACCGACGGTCTGGAGGAGCTGATCGGGGTGGTGCTGTCGGTGGTGTACATCTCGGTACTGCTGATCTTCCTCGACTGGCGGCTCGGCCTGGTCACCCTGGTGTCGTACTTCCCGCTGTATGTGGCGATCCGCCGCTTCCAGCGCCGCTCGATGCTGGCCTACCGGCGGCGCTCGACCGCCATCGCCGCGGTCATCGTGAAGTTCACCGAGACGATGAACGGCATCCGCCCGGTCAAGGCCTTCCGCCGCGAGCGGCCCAACGACACGTCCTTCGACGAGCTGAACCACCGCCACTACCGGGCGAACGGCGACGCGATCCTGGAGATGGCCCGCTACGTCGTCGTCTCCCGTCTCATCGCCAACATCGCGGTGGCCGGCATCGTGGTGTGGGGCGCCTACCGCGTCGCGGGCGGCGGGATGGCGTTGGGGGTGCTCGCCGCGTTCGTGCTGTACCTGCGGCGGCTGTACGACCCGATCGACCGGCTGGGGATGTTCCTGAACTCCTACCAGTCGGCCGCCGCCTCGCTGGAGAAGATCGCCGGCCTGCTTGCCCAGACCCCGACGGTGCCCGCGCCCGAGCACCCGGTCGCGCTGCCGCCGACCGCCGACGGGCGCCCGGGGCGCGAAGTGGTCTTCGACGGCGTGCGGTTCGGCTACCGGACCGGCGGCGAGGTGCTGCCGTCCTTCGACCTGCGGCTGCCCGCCGGGCAGACCCTCGCGGTGGTCGGCGCGACCGGCGCGGGCAAGTCCACCCTGGCCAAGCTGCTGGCCAGGTTCTACGACCCGACCGGCGGCCGGGTGCTGCTCGACGGCGTACCGCTCAGCGACCTGTCGCCGGCCGACCTGCGCCGCGGGGTGGTCATGGTGACGCAGGAGGCGTTCCTCTTCTCCGGCACCGTCGCGGACAACATCGCCATCGGCCGCCCCGACGCCACCCGCGAGGAGGTCGAGGCCGCGGCCCGGGCGATCGGCGCGCACGACTTCATCGCCGCGCTGCCCGACGGCTACGACACCGACGTCCGCAAGCGCGGCGGCCGGATCTCGGCCGGCCAGCGCCAGCTGGTCGCGTTCGCCCGCGCCCTGCTCGCCGACCCGGGCGTGCTGATCCTCGACGAGGCGACCTCGTCGCTGGACATCCCCGGCGAGCGTGCCGTCCAGTACGCCATGCACACGGTCCTCACCGGCCGCACGGCCGTGATCATCGCGCACCGCCTGTCCACGGTCGCGATCGCCGACCGCGTGCTGGTGATGCGCGACGGCCGCATCGTGGAGGACGGCACCCCCGCCGACCTCATCGCGGGCGACGGCCACTACGCCCAGCTCGACGCGGCCTGGCGCGAGGGCCTGGCGTAAGCATCGCGAAAGGTCCTGTGGATGATCGACTCGTACGAGGATCCGGGCACACCCGACCACCGCAGCCCCGCCCGCTACCTGTGGTGGCTGCTCCGCAGCCAGCCCCGGCGGGCCGCGAGCGGTGCGCTGCTGGGCACCGTCTGGATGGTGCTCATCACGCTGTCGCCGTACGTGCTCTCGCGCGCCATCGACGACGGGCTGAGACCGGGGCGCATGGGCACGCTGGCCGCCTGGTCGGCGGTGCTGCTGTGCCTGGGCACGTTCAACGCCTGGCTGAGCATCATGCGGCACCGCACGATGACCAGGCTGCGGATGGACGCGACCTTCCGCACGGTCAAGTCCGTGGTCGGGCAGGTGACCCGGCTGGGCGCCGCGCTGCCGCGCCAGGCCAACGCGGGCGAGGTCGTCACCATCGGCATCACCGACGTCCAGCAGATCAGCAGCTCCCTGACCATGACCGGCCCGGGCGTCGGCTCGATCGTCGCCTGCCTCGTCGTGGGGGGCCTGCTGCTGTCGATCTCGGTGGTCCTCGCGGCGGTGGTACTGGTCGGGGTCCCGCTGACCGCCCTGCTGGTCGGCCCGCTGCTGGGGCGGCTGCGGGGCGCCGAGGCGGTGTACCGCGAGCAGCAGGGCGGGCTGACCACCCGGATCGGCGACCTGGCCGGCGGCCTGCGGGTGCTCAACGGCCTGGGCGGCAAGGAGCTGTTCGCCGGTGCCTTCCGGCGCGAGTCCCGCGGCCTGGTGGCGCAGGGGTACCGGGTCGGGGCGGTCACCAGCTGGGTCCAGGCTCTCGGCGTCGGGCTGCCGATGGTGTTCCTGTCCGTGGTGACCTGGCTGGCGGCCCGGCTGGCGGTGCAGGGGACCATCACGGTGGGCGAGTTCGTCGGCGTGTACGGCTACGTCGCGGTGCTGGTGATGCCGGTGGCGTTCCTCATCGAGTGCGGCTACGACATCACGCGCGGCCTGGTCGCCGCCCGGCGGGTCGTCCACTTCCTGTCCCTGGAGCCGGACTCCGCCGGGCGGCAGGCCACCGCGAACCCGCCCGCGGCGGCGTCCACCCTGCGCGATCCGGCGTCGGGCGTCGAGGTGGCCCCCGGCCGGCTGACCGCGCTGGCCGGCGCCCGGCCGGCGGAGACGGCGGAAGTGGTGGACCGGCTCGGCGGGTTCGGGCAGGGGGCGGTGACCTGGGGCGCGGTGCGGCTCGACGAGATCGCCGTCCCGCAGGTCCGGGACCGCATCCTGGTCGCGGACAACGAGGCCGACCTGTTCGCGGGACCGCTGCGGGCGGTGGTCTCCGGCCGCCGGGACCGGGAGGAGGAGGCGCTGGTCGCCGCCGTCCACGCGGCGATGGCGGACGACATCGTCGCCGCCCTGCCCGACGGGCTCGACGCCCCCGTCGACGCCCAGGGCCGCAACTTCTCCGGCGGTCAGCAGCAGCGCCTGCGCCTGGCCCGGGCGCTGCTCGCCGACCCCGAGGTGCTGCTGGCTGTCGAGCCGACCTCGGCCCTCGACGCACACACCGAGGCCGCCGTCGCGGACCGGCTGCGTACCGCAAGGGCGGGCCGCACCACGGTCGTCACCAGCACCTCACCGCTGCTGCTCGACCGGGCGGACACCGTCTGCTACCTGGTGGACGGCAAGGTCGCCGCCGCCGGGCACCACCGTCAGCTCCTCCGCGACGAGCCCGGCTACCGCGCTCTGGTGGCGCGCGGCGCGGCCGACGGCCACGACGGCGACGACGACAGCCGGGACGACGCGTCACGCCCTGCCGGGGAGTCCGCCCGATGACCGCACAACTGCCCGTCGCCGAGCCGGACGAGACGAACCGGGCGATGCTCGGGCTGATCCGTGCCGACCGCCCTGCCTTCGCCGCCGTACTCGGGCTCAACGCCCTGGCTGCGGCCGCGGGACTCGTCGGCCCCTGGCTGGTCGGCCGCATCGTCAACCAGGTCCAGGAGGGCGGCAGCGTCCGGACGGTGGACCGGCTGGCGCTCGCCATCCTGGTGAGCACGCTGGTGCAGTTCCTGCTGGCGCGCTACGCCCGCTATGTCGGGCACCGCTTCGGAGAGCGCACCCTGGCGCGCGTGCGCGAGCAGTTCGTCGACCGGGCGCTGGCGCTTCCCCCCTCGGTGGTGGAGCGGGCCGGAACCGGCGACCTGACCGCCCGGGGCACCTCCGACGTCGCGATGGTGGGCACCACGCTGCGCGACGCGGGACCCGAGGTGCTCATCTCGGTGGTCCAGGCGCTGTTCATCCTCGGCGCGGTCTTCGCGCTCAACCCGCTGCTCGGCGGCTGCGGCGTGCTCGGCCTGGTCGGGATCTGGTTCGCGCTGCGCTGGTATCTCGCGCGGGCGCGCACCGCCTACCTCGCCGAGGGCGCGGCCAACTCGGCGGTCACCGAGATCCTCGCCGCCACCGCGTCGGCGGCCCGCACGATCGAGGCCTTCGGGCTGCAGCAGCAGCGGATCAAGGAGAGCCGGGACGCGATCGAGGTGTCCCGCCGGGCGCGGATGCGGACGCTGTTCCTGCGCAGCGTGTTCTTCCCCGCCGTGGAGGTCTCCTACATCATCCCGGTGGTCGGGGTGCTGATGGTCGGCGGGCTGCTGCACGCCCACGGCGCGATGAGCCTGGGCGCGGTGGTCAGCGCGGCGCTGTACCTGCGGCAGCTGTCCGAGCCGCTGGACACCGCCCTGATGCGGGTCGAGCAACTCCAGAGCAGCAGCGCGTCGTTCGCCCGCGTCGAGGGCCTGGGCCGCGCCCCGCAGACCGCCGCGGCCGGCTCGCCCACACCTGCCGACGACCGGATCGACGTCGAGGGCGTGCACTACTCCTACGACGGCGGGGCGGACGTCCTGCGGGGCGTCGACCTGACCGTACGGCCCGGCGAGCGGCTCGCGCTCGTCGGACCCTCCGGCGCCGGGAAGACCACGCTGAGCCGGCTGCTCGCGGGCATCGACGAGCCGGTCACCGGCTCGGTGACGGTGGGCCGGGTGCCGATCGCCGCCCTGGACCCCGAACAGCTGCGCCGGCACGTCGTCCTGGTCACCCAGGAGCGCCACGTGTTCTTCGGCACGGTCCGGGAAAATCTGCAGATCGCGGCGCCCGCAGCCGGTGACGACGAGCTGCGGGCCGCCCTGGACGGCGTGGGCGCGGGCTGGGCGCACGAGCTGCCGGCGGGCCTCGACACCATGCTGGGCGACGGGGGGCACCGGATCGACGGGTCGCAGGCCCAGCAACTGGCCCTGGCCCGGGTCGTCCTGGCCGATCCGCACACGCTGATCCTCGACGAGGCCACCGCGCTCCTGGACCCCAGGACGGCCCGGCACACCGAACGCGCGCTGGCCGCCGTCATGCGGGGACGGACCGTCATCGCCATCGCGCACCGGCTGCACACCGCGCACGACGCGGACCGGGTGGCGGTCATGGAGAACGGCCGGCTCACCGAGATGGGCACCCATGACGCGCTCGTGGCCGCCGACGGCGCCTACGCGGCGCTGTGGCGCTCGTGGCAGAGCGAGCAGCAGCCGTCCTGAGCCGGGCGGCACCGGACACGGCCCCGCAGGTCACCGCCGGGTGGGGCCGTTGCGCGGTGCGCGCCGCGCGTTGTCCCGGTGCACCTGCCGCTCCTGCTGCCGCGACGCTTCGGCGACCCGGCGCTCGTAGTCCTGCCGGGCGCCGATCTCGCGGGGCGTCTCCCGGACGAGGAGCGCGGCGAGGAAGCCGCCCAGCAGGTACGCGGCCAGCGCGGGCAGCACGGGCGTCATGAGCACCGCGAACCCCTGGTTGCCGTACGACCTTGCGGCCGCCCGGCCGGCCCGCCTGCGGGACTCGGCCACCTGCTCAGGGGTGACCGGGACGCGGTTGACCGGGCGCTGCCTGACCCACCCGGCGACCAGGGCCGCCAGCGCGGCGGCGCCCTCCACGGCGTGGACGGCGACCCGCGCGCCCGGCGGGAACAGCGACACGAAGCCCAGGTACAGCGCGGTCCCGGTGGCGCCCACCACGGCGACGAAGAGCAGCGAGGTCAGGACGAGCAGGCCGCGCCGCACTCCGTAGCGGAACCCGCGGTGCACCCAGCTCGTGCCGAGGAAGGGCAGCGGGAAGGGCTCGACGGCGGGCAGCGCGGGGTCAGAGCCAGCCGGTGGCATGGTGCCAGACCGACTTCCCGGCGTTGCCGATGCCCTTGGCGGTGCCGACTGCGAGGTTCTTCATGTCCTCACCGGTGTTCTTGGTGACGTTCCAGGTGCCGTCCGCGACGCCCGCGACCACGCCGTGGTCGTGGATGTCCTCGCTCCAGTGCTCGTGGAAGGCCTCGTCCGCGAAGTATCCCACGCCGACGAAGACGACCCCCGCGCTCGCCGCGGTCGCCGCGGCGCCCAGGCCGATGCCGATCTCGGGGGCGGCGGCGACCACGGCGGCACCCGCCGCGAGCCCGACCAGTCCCGCGCCGACGTCGACGGTGACGGAGTGCGCCCAGGACCAGCCCTTGTCGTGGTCCTCCTTGGCCTCGACCAGGCCGATGGCGGTGACCGCGGCGATGTCCACGACCGGGATCTCCTTGAGGAACTCCGGTGCGCCCTCGACCAGTTTCACGCCCTTGAGCGCGTCGGCGAGCTTGTAGTTGAGCACCCGGTCGTACGGCAGGAAGCTGCTGCCGTTCTTGCTGGCCGCGACCTCCGCGTCCAGCGCGTCGATCTGCGTGCCGAGCCGCTGGTACTCGCCCTTGAGCCGGAAGGCCTTCGGGAGGTCGGCCTCGGCGGTGCGGAACTTCGCCTCCTCCTCCTTCATCGCCTTCAGGGCCTCGTCGTGCTTCTTCTCGGCCTCGTCGAGCTTCTTGCCCGCGTCCAGGCCGAGCTTGCGCTCGTCGTCGGCCTTGGAGGTCCACAGCGCCCGCAGGTAGTCGGCGACGACGATCTTGTCGCCCTTGCCCATCGGCTTGTCCGGGTCGAGGGAGTCGTACAGCGTGTTGAGCGTCTTGGCGCAGGCGATACGGGCCGCCTGCCCCTTGTGCATGATCTCCTTGTAGACGCCGGCGTACTCGTCGAGGTCGCCGATCGCCTTCTGGTCGGCGGCGCTGGGCGGGTTGGCGGTCATCATGGTGCCGGGCTCGCCCTTCGGCCCGACGGGCACGCCCTTGGACGTCGCGACGTCGGCGGCGTTCTGCAGGGCGCTGTTGGCGTCGGTGAGGGCCTGCGCCAGGGCGGTGAGGGCGTCGCCCACGGCCTTGACCAGCTCGGCGAAGCCGCCGGCCGCCATCGAGTCCTCCGCCCAGCGGGCGCGGAACTCCTCGGCGGCGTCGCCCTTCCAGCCCGCGTCGGCGACCAGCGTCTCGACGCCGTTGCCGAGCGGTTTGACCACGCCTTCGAGCTGCTCCTTGGCCCCGGTCAGGGTGGTCCCCATGGTGTGGAGGCCGGTGATGTCGCCGCCTATCCAGCTGTCACTCATCGGGCATCAGATCCTCGAACAGGCCGTGTACGTCGATGTCATGGCGTTGGTAGGAGCCGTGGGCGTAGTCCAGGCCGTTGCCGTGCTCCTCGATGCGGCCGGCGAGTTTGGCGTGCAGGCCGGCGATGGCGTCCATGATCGAGGCGATGGAGTCGTCGAGACCGGCGTCCCCAGACCCGGCGATCGGCGGTGCCACGTCCGTCTTGAGGGCGGCGTAGTTGGTCGCCTGGGTGTGGAAGGTCGACGCCATGCTGGACAGGTCGCCCAGGATGACGTTGTATCCGGCGGTCATCGCCGCACCGCCTCGGTGTAGGCCCGGATGTTCTCGGGGGTCCAGTAGGGCTCGGTTCCCGGCGCGACGGCCGGGTCGACCGCGACGCGGGCGAGGCCGTTGCGGCGCATGAGTTCGACGAAGGCCTCGGCCGGCATCGCGATCCAGGGCTGGCTCTCGCCGAGCGCGGCGACCAGCGCGTCCAGGGTGGTGAAGGCCACCGGGACCGGTTCGCCGGTCTGCGGCCGGGCCAGGAACTCGAAGCCGACGCCGGGTGCCTGCTCGGGGTCGGCGTGGTACCGGGGGTGGGCCGGTACGTAGAGCCGGGTGTCGGGGGCGAGGTCGGCCTGTCCCGTGCCCTCCGCCGCACGGGATCGGCCTGCCTCGCTGGACAGTTCTGATATTCGGGACATCTTCACCTCGGTTTTCAGCCGCACCGGCGCGAGCCGGTCCCCCCATAGCGGTGGCCACTGTAGACAGCGGAGCTGCACCGTCCGCACGATTTGGCCGGTAAGGCCCTGTTGGTCCCGCGTCAAAACTCCGGCAAACTTCTTCGGCCTGCAACACGGCCCTCACGTTTCACCGTTATGCGGACGCCGCGATCCGGAAGACGAACAAATTCAGCCAAGTTGGCACCACGGGACTGACATGAACAAGTAAAGAGTGCCACTCTGTGGGCCGTTCCACAGCAGCACAGCTCTACCCGGGCGGATCACCAACCCCACCCGCCCGGACTGTCACCGGCCGCGCACCCGTGGCCGCCGCAGAAGGAGTGACGAGTGGCACGATCCCCCCGTACGGCCCGTACGGCAGCAGCCGCCGGCGCGCTGATCGCCGGTGCGGCGATGCTCGCCGTGACGCTGCCGGCCGGTACCGCGGCGGCAGAACCCGCCGCATCGACCGGCTCGGCGGCGCAGGCCGCGAACACCCACGCGCAGCCCAGGCCCGGCGCCCTGCCGGCCTCGCTGACCCCCGCTCAGCAGGCAGCGCTGACGACGCAGGCCCAGTCGCACGCGGCGGCGACCGCGTCGTCGCTGCACCTCGGCGCCCAGGAGAAGCTGGTCGTCAAGTCGGTGTCCCAGGACGCCGACGGCAGCACCCACACCCGCTACGAGCGCACGTACCAGGGACTGCCGGTGCTCGGCGGCGACCTGATCGTGCACCAGAGCCCGCTCGGTGCGACCACCGGCGTGGAGAAGGCGACCAACGCCTCGGTCGCGGTGGCATCGACGACCGCGGTCAAGAGCGCCGACTCGGCGAAGTCCTTCGCCCTGTCGCGCGCGAAGGCCGACGGCGCCAAGGCCCCGGCGGCGGTGAACGCGCCGCACAAGGTGGTGTGGGCCGCGTCCGGCACCCCCGTGCTCGCCTGGGAGTCGGTGATCGGCGGCCTCCAGGACGACGGCACCCCCAACCAGCTGCACGTGATCACCGACGCCACCACCGGCGCGAAGCTCTTCGAGTACCAGGGCATCGAGACCGGCGTCGGCAACAGTGAGTACAGCGGCCAGGTGAGCCTCACCACGACGCTGTCGGGCAGCACCTACCAGCTGACCGACAACACCCGCGGCGGCCACAAGACCTACAACCTCAGCCACGCCACGTCGGGCACCGGCACGCTGTTCACCGACGCCGACGACACGTGGGGCGACGGTGTCGGCACCACCGCGCAGACCGCGGGTGTGGACGCCGCCTACGGCGCCCAGGAGACCTGGGACTTCTACAAGACCACCTTCGGGCGCAACGGCATCGCCGACGACGGCCGGGCGGCGTACTCCCGTACGCACTACGGCAGCTCGTACGTCAACGCCTTCTGGGACGACTCCTGCTTCTGCATGACGTACGGCGACGGCAGCGGCAACGCGCACCCGCTGACCGCGCTGGACGTCGCCGGGCACGAGATGAGCCACGGCGTCACGTCCAACACCGCGGGCCTGAACTACTCCGGTGAGTCCGGCGGCCTGAACGAGGCGACGTCCGACATCTTCGGCACCGGCGTGGAGTTCTACTCCAACACCGCCGCCGACCCGGGCGACTACCTCATCGGCGAGAAGATCGACATCAACGGTGACGGCACCCCGCTGCGGTACATGGACAAGCCCAGCAAGGACGGCGGCTCGAAGGACTACTGGTCCTCCAGCCTCGGCGGCCTGGACGTCCACTACTCCTCGGGTCCGGCCAACCACTTCTTCTACCTGCTCTCCGAGGGCAGCGGCGCCAAGGTGATCGGCGGGGTCAGCTACAACAGCCCGACCTACGACGGCCTGTCGGTGCCGGGCATCGGCCGGGACAACGCGCTCAAGCTCTGGTACAAGTCGCTGACCGAGCGCTTCACCTCGACCACCAACTACGCGGCGGCCCGCACCCAGTCGCTGCAGGCGGCGGCCGACCTGTGGGGCGCCAACAGCGCCACGTACAACACGGTGGCCAACACCTGGGCGGCGATCGGCGTCGGCAGCCGGGTGACCACCCCGACCGGCGTGACGGTGACCAACCCGGGCAACCAGTCCACCAAGGTCAGCACCGCGGTCAGCCTGCAGATCGCGGCCACCACCACCAACGGCGGCGCCCTGACCTACACCGCGACCGGCCTGCCGGCCGGCCTGAGCATCAGCTCCAGCGGCCTGATCTCCGGCACCACCTCGGCCACCACCGGTACGTCCAGCGTGGTCGTCACGGCGAAGGACTCCACCAACGCCACCGGCACCGCGTCCTTCACCTGGACGGTCACCAGCACCACCGGCGGCTGCACCGCGAGCCAGCTGCTGACCAACCCCGGCTTCGAGAGCGGCGCCACCGGCTGGACCACCACCACCGGCGTCATCGACAGCAGCACCGGCGCCCCCGCCCACTCCGGCAGCTACAAGGCCTGGCTGGACGGCTACGGGACCACCTACACCGACACCGTCTCCCAGTCGGTGACGATCCCGGCCAGCTGCACCACCGCCACCTTCACGTTCTACCTCTACATCACCTCCGACGAGACGACCACCACCACCGCCTACGACAAGCTCACCGTCGCAGCCGGCAGCACCACCCTGGCCACCTACTCCAACCTCAACGAGGGCACCGGCTACGTCCAGCGGTCCGTCAGCCTCACCGCCTACAAGGGCCAGACCGTCACCCTGAAGTTCACCGGAACCGAGGACTCCAGCCTGGCGACCTCCTTCCTGATCGACGACACCGCCGTCAACGTCAGCTGACACCCTGACCCACCCGTTCGGCGGTAAGCGCCCGGATCGGCCGGCCACGGCCGGTCCGGGCCGCGGTCTGGTACCCTCGACCTTGTTGCAGTTGTGGTACCCAGAACTTTGCGTGCGCCTGGATGATTGCGATCTCCGGGCGCACTTTTGTTTTTGCCGGGATTCTCCGGTGTGGGGTGATCATCTACAGCGACCCGGATCCGTACAGTGCGGATCTGGAAACTGCCCCACCAGTAGGAGATGGATTATGGCTACCGGAACCGTGAAGTGGTTCAACTCGGAAAAGGGCTTCGGCTTCATCGAGCAGGACGGCGGCGGCTCCGATGTCTTCGCCCACTACTCGAACATCCAGTCGCAGGGCTACCGCGAGCTGCTTGAGGGCCAGAAGGTCGAGTTCGAGGTCACCCAGGGCCAGAAGGGCCCGCAGGCGGAGAACATCCGGGCGCTCTGACCGGCGTCACCGGGCCGCTGCGCCCGGTCATGGGAGGCCCGCACCGCACGGTGCGGGCCTCTCGCATGCAGCCGCCGTTCCGGCGGCCCGAGGAAGGAAACGCCCGTGTCACCTGTGTCACCCGTCACGCTCTTCTCGCAGCTGCCGCTGGACCCGGCGCTCGTCGCCGCCCTGGAAGCCAACGGGGTGACCGAGCCGTTCCCGATCCAGGCCGCCACGCTGCCCGACTCGCTGGCCGGCCGCGACGTGCTGGGCCGCGGCAGGACCGGCTCCGGCAAGACGCTGGCGTTCGGGCTGCCCCTGCTGACCAGGACGAAGGCCGCGGGCCGGCGGGCCGAGGCCAGGCGCCCGCTGGCGCTGGTGCTGGTCCCGACGCGTGAGCTGGCAGGACAGGTCACCGAGGCGCTCGACCCGTACGCGAAGGTGCTCGGCCTGCGGATCACCGCGGTCGTCGGCGGCGCCTCGATCAACCGGCAGACCGCCGCGCTGAAGGCCGGCGCCGAGGTGCTGGTCGCGACGCCGGGCCGGCTCGCCGACCTCATCGACCGGCGCGCCTGCGCGCTGGACCGGGTCGCGGTGACCGTGCTGGACGAGGCCGACCAGATGGCCGACATGGGCTTCCTTCCGCAGGTCACCCGGCTGCTGGAGCAGGTGCGCGCGGACGGCCAGCGGATGCTTTTCTCGGCGACGCTCGACCGCAACGTCGACAAGCTGGTCAAGCGCTTCCTCACCGAGCCGGTCACGCACTCGGTGGACCCCTCGGCGGCGACCGTCACCACGATGGAGCACCACGTGCTGCACGTCGACGAGGCCACCAAGCGGGCGGTCACCGCGGAGATCGCAGCCCGCCAGGGCGGCGTGATCATGTTCGTCGGCACCAAGCGGGGCGCCGACCGGCTCACCAAGCACCTGCTCGGCCAGGGCGTACGGGCGGTGGCGCTGCACGGCGGCAAGTCGCAGCCGCAGCGCAACCGGGCGCTCGACCAGTTCCGCACCGGCACGGCCGACGCGCTGGTCGCGACGAACGTCGCCGCCCGCGGCATCCACATCGACGGGCTCGATCTGGTCGTGAACGTCGATCCGCCGACCGAGGCGAAGGACTACCTGCACCGCGGCGGCCGCACCGCCCGCGCGGGCGAGTCCGGGACCGTGGTCACCCTCGTGCTGCCCGAGCAGCGGCGGGAGAACGCCCGGCTGATGACCCAGGCCGGCATCCGGCCCGCCACCGCCAGGGTCCGTCCCGGCGACCCGGACCTGATCCGGATCACCGGCGCCCGCAAGCCGTCCGGCACGCCCGTCGCGCTGCCCGCGGCCGCCGAGCCGGCCGCCGCGGCTCCCGCCGCGAAGCCGGCCACTCCCTCCCGCCGCCGCAGCGGTACCCCCGGCGGGCGCCGCACCGGCCCTGGTGCCGCGGCCGGCCGCGGCGGCGCCGCCGGGCGCCGTACGCGCGGCACAGGTGGCCGCCGGGCGGCCTGACCTCCCCCTTTGCGGAAGGGGCAAACCATCAGGGGCGCTGGGGGTACCCCCAGCGCCCCTGTCAGGCGCCCCCAGGCGCAAGGATCAGCGCAGGACGCCCGCCGTCATGCCGGTGGCCTCCGGCGGGGTGGCCACCAGGCCCAGTTCCGCCGGGGTGGCCAGCAGCGGGTGGGCGGGGAGCACCCGCACCGTGTAGCCGAAGGAACCGGTGCGGTCCAGGGTGAGCGGTCCCTCGTAGGAGTGGCGTCCCGAGATGTCGGGGCGGCCGGTCGGCTTGAGGGACTGGATCGTCGGTGAGGCCAGCCGGTCGGCGGCGTCGACGCGGCCCGACAGCAGCTGGACGTCGACGTCGGCGGGGTCGAGGCCGCCCAGGCTGATCTGGGTGCGCAGGGTGAGCGTCGAACCCAGTTCCGGGGTGCCCTCGACGGAGTCGGTCTCCACGTGGTCCACCGACACCTGCGGCCACTGCCGCCGTACCCGCTGCTTCCACTCGGCCAGCTCGGTCGCGGCCGGACCCTGTATGGCCCGGTGCGAGCGCGCGGCGGGCGCGTACAGCTGGGTGACGTAGTCGCGGACCATGCGGCCGGCCAGCACCTTCGGGCCGAGCGTGGCCAGGGTGTGCCTGACCATCTCGATCCAGCGCTGCGGCAGGCCGCGCGAGCCGTGGTCGTAGAAGCGCGGCGCGACCTGGTTCTCCAGCAGGTTGTAGAGCGCGGCGGCCTCCAGCTCGTCGCGGCGGTCCTCGTCGGTGATGCCGTCGGCGGTGGGGATCGCCCAGCCGTTGTCACCGTCGAACCACTCGTCCCACCAGCCGTCGAGCACCGACAGGTTCAGGCAGCCGTTGAGCGCGGCCTTCATGCCCGAGGTGCCGCAGGCCTCCAGCGGGCGCAGCGGGTTGTTGAGCCAGACGTCGCAGCCGGGGTAGAGCACCCGGGCCATCCGCATGTCGTAGTCGGGCAGGAAGACGATGCGGTGCCGCACCCGGGGGTCGTCGGTGAAGCGGACCAGCTCCTGCACCAGGCGCTTGCCGCCGTCGTCGGCGGGGTGCGCCTTGCCGGCGACGACGATCTGGATCGGCCGCTCCGGGTGCAGCAGCAGGTCCATCAGCCGGTCCTGGTCGCGCAGCATCAGGGTGAGCCGCTTGTAGGAGGGGACCCGGCGGGCGAAGCCGATGGTGAGGATGTCGGGGTCCAGGACGTGGTCGGTCCAGCCCAGTTCCGCCTCGCCCGCGCCGCGCTGCCGCCAGGAGGCGCGCAGCCGGACCCTGACGTCCTCGACGAGCTGCTCGCGCAGCTCGCGGCGCAGCTCCCAGACCGCGGTGTCGGGGATGCCGCCGATCGCCTCCCAGCGGTCGGCGCCGCCGATCATCAGCGCGTCCTCGGCGGGCTGGGCGCCGATCTGCCGGGCGCCGAGCCGCAGCACCTCGGGGGCGACCCAGGTGGGGGCGTGCACCCCGTTGGTGATGGACGTGATGGGCACGTCCTCGGGGTCGAAACCCGGCCACAGGCCGGCGAACATCTCCCGGCTGACGGCGCCGTGCAGGGTGGACACCCCGTTGGCGCGCTGGGCGAGCCGCAGGCCCATGACGGCCATGTTGAACAGGTTCGGGTCGCCGCCGCGGTGGGTCTCCATGCCCAGTTCGAGGATCCGCCCGGTGTCGACGCCGGACAGCTCGCCGCCGTCGCCGAGGTGCCGGGCGACCAGTTCGCGGTCGAAGCGGTCGATGCCGGCCGGTACGGGGGTGTGGGTGGTGAAGACGGTGCCGGCCCTGACCGCTTCGAGGGCCGCCTCGAAGTCGAGGCCGTCGAGGGACAGCTCGCGGATGCGTTCCAGGCCGAGGAAGCCGGCGTGGCCCTCGTTGGTGTGGAAGACCTCGGGCTCGGGGTGGCCGGTGATGCGGCAGTAGGCGCGCACCGCGCGGACCCCGCCGATGCCGAGCAGCATCTCCTGGAGCAGCCGGTGCTCGCTGCCGCCGCCGTAGAGCCGGTCGGTGACGTCGCGCTCGGCGGCCTGGTTGCCCTCGACATCGGAGTCGAGCAGCAGCAGCGGCACCCGGCCGACCTGGGCCTTCCAGATCCTGGCGTGCAGCGCGCGGCCGCCGGGCAGCACCAGGCTTATCCGGGCGGGGCTGCCGTCGGCCTCGCGCAGCGGGGTGACGGGCAGCGAGTTGGGGTCGAGCACCGGGTACTGCTCCTGCTGCCAGCCCTCGCGGGAGAGGGTCTGGCGGAAGTAGCCGTGCCGGTAGAGCAGGCCGACGCCGATCAGCGGCACGCCGAGGTCGCTCGCCGCCTTGAGGTGGTCGCCGGCGAGGATGCCGAGGCCGCCCGAATACTGCGGCAGGGCGAAGGTGATGCCGAACTCGGGTGAGAAGTAGGCGATGGCGGCGGGCAGGTCGGTCTGTTCCTGGTACCAGCGCGGGCTGCTGGTGTAGTCGGCGAGGTCCTCTGCCGCGGTGGTCAGCCGGCGCAGGAAGCGCCGGTCGCCGGCCAGCGCGGCGAGCCGGTCCTTGCCGACGGTGCCGAGCAGGCGTACGGGGTCGCCCTGGGCTGCCCGCCAGCCCTCGGGGTCGACGCTCTGGAAAAGCTCCCTGGTCTCCTGATGCCACGACCAGCGGAGGTTCTGGGCCAGACCCCCCAGCGGGCGCAGAGGTTCCGGGAGCACGGTGCGCACGGTGAATCGACGGATAGCCTTCACCCGTCGACCGTAGCCCGGCGGGCCATCCGCCCGCCGGTACTGTCCCCGATCCGCTGGTTCAAACGCTCGAACGGCGGCTCACAGGAGTGAGCGTCAGCGGTGCGCGGGCGCGGGCGCGTTCAGCCGGGTGTACGAGCGGCGACCGGGAAATGTCGTGTGCGTGCCGGGCGTGCCGGGCTCCCGGTCAGGGCTGCCGAGAGTCGTGCACACCCGGCCGTCCAGTGCGATGCTGATGGCTTGAATCACACGGCCCGCGGGGAGCACAACTGCGGCTCCGCGGCTGCCTGGGGCGTACGCGGGGGCGCATCCGGGGGCGCACACGGGGGTACGAATCCGGACCTGCCGGGACGCCACGGACGAGCCGCCGGCGCCCGCCCCGCACGGGTCGCGGGAGCGCGGATCAGAGCACTCGGGGCGCGCTACCGAAACGCCGTCAGGTGGCGCGTGTCACGCGTAGACCCGGGGCAGGCTCCCCGGTGCACAACCTCCGGAGCGTTTGTCAGGACCTGCTCGGGGCACCCGTACGGCCCCGTCGCCGCCACCCGGGTGATCGCGGGAGGCCGCGGCCCCGCAGGCAGGCCGACAACGCCAAGAGCAGTTAAAAAGAGCGGAAGTCGTCGTGCCGTACCCAGCGCTGTCAGGTGAGGAAATGATCGGTCGCATTCCCGTTCTCGATGTCCGGCCGCTGGTGGACTGCGGCCGCCGGCCGGCCAAGGCCGTGGTGGACGAGACCTTCGAGGTGACGGCCACCGTGTTCAGAGAGGGGCACGACGCGGTCGCCGCCAACGTGGTGCTGCGCGACCCGGCGGGGCGCTCCGGGCCGTGGACGCCGATGCGCGAGCTGGAGCCCGGCACCGACCGCTGGGGCGCCCGGGTCACCCCCACGGCCGAGGGCCGCTGGTCGTATTCGGTGGAGGCCTGGTCGGACCCGGTCGCGACCTGGCGGCACACCGCGGGCATCAAGATCCCCGCGGGCATCGACACCGACCTGGTGCTGGCCGAGGGCGCGCTGCTGTACGAGCGGGCCGCGACCGGTGTGCCCAAGAGCGACGGGCGGGCCGTGGTGCTGGCGGCGGCCGACGCGCTGCGGGACTCCGCACGGCCGGTCGCGGCCCGGCACGCGGCCGCGCTGTCCGCGCAGGTGGTCGCGGTGCTCGACCGCTTCCCGCTGCGCGAACTGGTCAGCGCCTCCCGCCCGCTGCCGCTGCACGTGGAGCGGCAGCGGGCGCTGTTCGGGTCCTGGTACGAGTTCTTCCCGCGCTCGGAGGGCGCGGTCGTCGAGGAGGGCGCCCCGCCGCGGCACGGCACCTTCCGCACGGCCGCGAAGCGGCTGCCCGCGGTGGCGGCGATGGGCTTCGACGTGGTCTACCTGCCGCCGATCCACCCGATCGGCTCAGCCTTCCGCAAGGGCCGCGACAACACCCTGACGGCGGGTCCCGACGACGTGGGCTCGCCGTGGGCGATCGGCTCGCCCGAGGGCGGCCACGACGCGATCCACCCGGACCTGGGCACGATCGAGGACTTCGACCACTTCGTGGCCAGGGCCAGGGAGCTGCGGATGGAGGTCGCGCTGGACTTCGCCCTGCAGTGCTCCCCCGACCACCCGTGGGTCGCCAAGCACCCGGAGTGGTTCGCGCACCGGCCGGACGGCACGATCGCGTACGCGGAGAACCCGCCGAAGAAGTACCAGGACATCTACCCGGTGGCCTTCGACGAGGACTTCCCCGGCATCGTCCGCGAGACGCTGCGCGTGCTGCGGCACTGGATGGCGCACGGGGTGCGGATCTTCCGGATCGACAACCCGCACACCAAGCCGGTCGTCTTCTGGGAGAAGGTGATCGCCGACGTCAACCGCACGCACCCCGATGTGGTCTTCCTGGCCGAGGCCTTCACCCGCCCGGCGATGATGAGCACGCTCGGGCAGATCGGCTTCCAGCAGTCGTACACCTACTTCACCTGGCGTACCGGGAAGGCGGAGCTGACCGACTACATGCGGGAGCTGAGCGGGGAGAAGGCCGCCTGGATGCGGCCGAACTTCTTCGTCAACACGCCCGACATCCTGCACGGCTACCTGCAGGACGGCGGCCGTCCCGCCTTCGAGACCAGGGCCGTGCTCGCGGCGACCCTGTCCCCCAGCTGGGGGGTCTACGCGGGCTTCGAACTGTGCGAGGCGGACCCCGCCGAGCCCGGGAGTGAGGAGTATCTGCACTCGGAGAAGTACGAGCTGCGGCCGCGCGACTGGGCGGCGGCCGAGGCCGAGGGGCGCTCGCTGGCCCCGTTGATCACCACGCTCAACCGGTTGCGCCGCCGTCATCCGGCGCTCCAGCAGCTGCGGGACATCACATTCCATCCGGTGGACAACGACGCGCTGCTCGCCTTCTCCAAGCGCCGCGGCGACGACGTCGTACTGGTGGTCGTCAACCTGGACCCGTTCCACACCCAGGAGGCGACCGTCTCGTTGAACATGCCGGAACTCGGCCTCTCCTGGCACGAGTCCTTCCCGGTGCGCGACGCGCTCACCGGTGAGACCTACCACTGGGGCAGAGACAACTATGTGCGCCTTGAGCCGGGCCGCGCGCCCGCGCACGTCCTGTCGCTGCGACCGTCTCCATCGATCGGAGGGTCACTCAGTTGATCGTCAACGAACCCGTACCTGACACCTTCGAGGACACCCCGGCCAAGGACCGTGATCCCGACTGGTTCAAACGGGCGGTGTTCTACGAAGTCCTCGTCCGCTCCTTCCAGGACAGCAACGGCGACGGTGTCGGCGACCTGAAGGGCATCACCGCCAAACTCGACTATCTGCAATGGCTGGGCGTCGACTGCCTGTGGCTGCCGCCCTTCTTCGCCTCCCCGCTGCGCGACGGCGGCTACGACGTCTCCGACTACACCGCTGTCCTCCCGGAATTCGGCGACCTGGCCGACTTCGTGGAGTTCGTGGACGCCGCACACCACCGCGGCATGCGCGTGATCATCGACTTCGTCATGAACCACACCAGCGACCAGCACGACTGGTTCCAGCAGTCCCGCAGCGACCCCGAAGGCCCCTACGGCGACTACTACACCTGGGCCGACGACGACAAGCAGTTCCCCGACGCCCGGGTCATCTTCGTCGACACCGAGACGTCGAACTGGACCTTCGACCCGGTGCGCAAGCAGTACTACTGGCACCGCTTCTTCTCGCACCAGCCGGACCTCAACTACGAGAACCCGGCGGTGCAGGAGGAGATCCTCGGCGCGCTGCGCTTCTGGCTCGACCTCGGTATCGACGGCTTCCGGCTCGACGCGGTGCCCTACCTGTACCAGCAGGAGGGCACCAACTGCGAGAACCTGCCCAGGACCCACGAGTTCCTGAAGAAGGTGCGCGCCGAGATCGACGCGCAGTACCCGGACACCGTGCTGCTGGCCGAGGCCAACCAGTGGCCCGAGGACGTCGTCGACTACTTCGGCGACTTCCGCAAGGGCGGCGACGAATGCCACATGGCCTTCCACTTCCCGGTGATGCCGCGGATCTTCATGGCGGTACGGCGTGAGTCCCGCTACCCGGTATCGGAAATCCTGGCCAAGACCCCGGCCATTCCCGACTCCTGCCAGTGGGGCATCTTCCTGCGGAACCACGACGAGCTGACCCTCGAAATGGTGACCGACGAGGAACGCGACTACATGTACGCGGAATACGCCAAGGACCCGCGGATGCGGGCCAACATCGGCATCCGCCGCCGGCTGGCACCGCTGCTCGACAACGACCGCAACCAGATCGAGCTGTTCACCGCGCTGCTGCTCTCCCTGCCGGGCTCGCCCATTCTCTACTACGGCGACGAGATCGGCATGGGCGACAACATCTGGCTCGGCGACCGCGACGGGGTCCGCACCCCGATGCAGTGGACGCCCGACCGCAACGCCGGTTTCTCCTCAAGCGACCCCGGACGGCTCTACCTGCCGACCATCATGGACCCGGTCTACGGATACCAGGTCACCAACGTCGAGGCGCAGATGAGCTCACCCAGCTCGCTGCTGCACTGGACCCGGCGGATGATCGAGATCCGCAAGCAGAACCGCGCGTTCGGCCTGGGCTCGTACACCGAGCTGCCGTCGAGCAACCCGGCCGTGCTGGCCTTCCTCCGGGAGGACGGCGACGACCTGGTGCTGTGCGTGAACAACTTCTCCCGGTTCGCCCAGCCCACCGAGTTGGACCTGCGCCAGTACACGGGCCGGCACCCGGTGGAGCTGATCGGCGGGGTCCGCTTCCCGGCGATCGGCCAGCTGCCGTACCTGCTCACCCTGGCGGGACACGGCTTCTACTGGTTCCGGCTGCGCCGCAACGCGTCATGACGGCGGGGGGCCGGCCCGTCCGGCCCCCCGCGCCCGAAGGACCCCGGGAGCGCGCCCGAGTAGCGGGCCTGACGCACCTTTGGCAGGATCCAGAGGTATCCAGACGCATCCTGGCGTAACCGGATGTACCCGGACGTACCCCGTTCGCAGCTTGGCCGGCTCCGCAGGGGCCGACCGTACGACCGGTGCGCGAAGCGGCAACCGGAACGTTACGCGGGCGGGCCGTACGGCGGTTTCCTGTCACCCGCCCGGGGCAGGCTCCCCGTGTCGCCGGACAGCCCGAACCCGTCATCCGGGAGGCTGGCGCCCCTGCCGCTCGACGAGACGGCCGGGTGCGCGACTCCCCGGGGAAAGGACGTCATGTCGGACAGCTCCTGGACCCGTGTCCCCTCCGCGCCCCCCGCCGCCCCCGGCACCGGAGCGCGGGGCTCCACCACCACTCCCGAAGGCCCCGATCCCGCCGCCGCCCCTCCCGCCGCCGGTGCGCCGTCCGTTGCGCCGTCCGGGTCACCGGGCGTACCGCCGTTCGGCGGACGCGAGGCGGCGCCGGGACTGCTGCGCTCGCTGGAGCCGCTGCTGCGCGGCTGGCTGCCGCGGCAGCGCTGGTTCGCCGGCAAGGGGCTGCCGATCGGCGGCTTCCGGCTGGCCGCCGCCACCGAACTCATGCCACCGGGCGGCAAGCTCGGGCCGCTCGGCCTGCTGCACGTCCTGGTCGACGTCGAGCAGCCGGGGCGGCCTGCCGACTGCTACCAACTGCTCCTCGGCGCACACCCGCTGCTGCCGTCCGCACTGGTGCGCACCGCGCTGGGTCGGGCCGTCGGCGGCCCCTACGACGGGCTGACGCTCTACGACGCGCCGCACGACCCCCGGCTGGCCGCGCTGCTGCTGGAACGGCTCAGGATGCCGGGACGCACCGGGCGGCTGCACTTTTCCACCGAGCCGCACGCCGTCTTCCCGCCCGCACCGGCCCCCCGGGTGTCGACCGCCGAGCAGTCCAACACCTCGGTGGTCTACGGCGACGCGTACATCCTCAAGCTCTTCCGCCGCGTCTCGCCGGGCACCAACCCCGACCTGGAACTGTCGCTCGCGCTCGCCAGGGCGGGGTCGCGGCGGGTCGCAGAACCGGTGGCGTGGTTCGAGTCGCTGGAGCCGGGTCCTGGACCCGCCGCCGAGGAGCCCACCACGCTCGGCCTGCTCCAGCGCTTCCTGCCCGGCTCGTCCGACGGCTGGGCGCTCGCGCTGGCCTCGGTCGCCGAGGACGGCGACTTCCGCGCGGAGGCGGCGGCACTGGGCCGCGCCACCGCCGAGGTGCACGCCTCGCTCGCCGCCGCGCTGCCGGTACGGGCGCTGGGCGGCGCGGCGCTGGAACGCATTGCGGCCGGCATGGCCCGCCGGCTGGACGAGACCGCCGCGGAGGTGCCCGCGGTGCGGCCGTACGCCGCCGCGCTGCGGTCCGCGTTCGACGACCTGGCCAAGCTCGGCGCCGGCACGCTGCCGGGCCACGCGGTGACCGCCCAGCGCATCCACGGCGACCTCCACCTCGGCCAGGCGCTGCGCGGGCCGGACGGGGAGTGGGTCCTGATCGACTTCGAGGGCGAGCCGGCCCGCCCGCTGGCCGAACGCCGCCGGCCCGCACCGCCGGTGCAGGACGTCGCCGGCATGCTGCGGTCCTTCGACTACGCCGCCCACCACAGCGGCAACGGCCCCTGGGCGGCCAGGCACCGGGACGCCTACTGCACGGGATACGCGGCCGTCTCCGGCATCGACCCGCGCGAACAGCCCGTGCTGATACGGGCCTTCGAAACGGACAAGGCCGTCTACGAAGCCCGCTACGAGGCCCGGCACCGGCCCGCCTGGCTGCCCATCCCGCTGTCGGCACTGGCCAGGCTGGCCACGGCCGCACCCCGATGAACCCGCCCACGCCGTCGGCCCGGCCGACCCCGCCCGCCATGCCCGTACCGCCCGAGGAGACGCGCCCGTGACCCACGAACAGAACCCCGCGAACGGCGCTCTCCCCGAAGCCGCGGCCCGCGGCTTCGACGCCACCACCCCCCATCCTCCGGCTTCGGGGTCCGCCCCCAAGCCCCCCTCCTCCGCGGAGAGCACCTCCGAGGGCCGCGGCCCCTCCCCCGCCGAGGCCGGCGCCCCCCAGGGGGCGTTGGGGGTACCCCCAGGCGAAGCTCTGGGGGCGGAACTGCGCGACCAGCCCGCCACCGGCCGGTGGTCCGGCTCCGGGAGCAGCAGCCCCATCCGGCCGGTGCCGACCCGCGCCACGGAGGGGCCTGAGCGCGCGGTTCCCCACTCCCCTGAAAGGCCGGCGCCGGAGCGCAAGGGCACCCCCGCAGGGGGAAAGCCGGAACGCACGGGCTCCCTCTCGGGAGAGGACCGGTGGCGGTTGCTCGCCGGGGAGCACCATGATCCCCACGCGCTGCTCGGGGCGCACCCCGAGAAGGGCGGCGTGCGGGTACGGGCGCTGCGCCCGTACGCCCGCAGCGTCGCGGTCGTCGCCGAAGGCCTCCGCGTGGAGCTGGCCTCGGAGGGCGACGGCCTGTTCTCCGCGCTGCTGCCGCTCCCGGCGGTCCCGGCGTACCGCCTGGCGGTGGCGTACGAGGCCGACGAGATCCTCACCGAGGACCCCTACCGGTTCCTGCCCTCGCTCGGCGAGCTGGACCTGCACCTCATCCGCGAGGGCCGGCACGAGCAGCTGTGGAAGGCGCTCGGCTCGCAGCCGATGACCCACGAGGGCGTCCAGGGCACGCGCTTCGCGGTGTGGGCGCCGAACGCCCGCGGCGTCCGGCTGGCGGCCGACTTCACCTTCTGGGACGGCACCTCGCTGCCGATGCGCTCGCTCGGCTCCTCCGGCGTGTGGGAGCTGTTCGTGCCGGGCGTCGGCCCGGGGACCGCGTACAAGTACGAGATCACCCGCCCCGACGGCTCGCACGGCATGAAGGCCGACCCGATGGCCCGGGCCTGCGAGGTGCCGCCGGCGACCGCGTCGGTGGTGACGGAGTCGGCGTTCGAGTGGCGGGACGCGGACTGGATGGCCCGCCGCGCGGACACCCCCGTGCACCGCGCGCCCTTCTCGGTCTACGAGGTGCACCTGCCGTCGTGGCGGCCGGGCCTGACGTACCGCGAGCTGGCCGACCAGCTGCCGGCGTACGTCAAGGACCTGGGCTTCACGCACGTGGAGCTGATGCCGGTCGCCGGGCACCCCTTCAGCGGCTCGTGGGGCTACCAGGTCACCTCGTACTACGCGCCGATGCCGCGGCTCGGTTCGCCGGACGACTTCCGGTACCTGGTGGACGCGCTGCACCGGGCGGGGATCGGGGTGATCATGGACTGGGTGCCGGCGCACTTCCCGAAGGACGACTGGGCGCTGGCGCGCTTCGACGGCGAGCCGCTGTACGAGCCGTCGGACCCGCGGCGGGCCGAGCACCCGGACTGGGGCACCCTGGAGTTCGACTTCGGACGTACTGAAGTGCGCAACTTCCTGGTAGCCAACGCCGTGTACTGGTGCGAGGACTTCCACATCGACGGGCTGCGGGTCGACGCCGTCGCCTCGATGCTCTACCTCGACTACTCCCGCGAGGGCGGCGACTGGCTGCCCAACGTGTACGGCGGGCGGGAGAACCTCGACGCGGTGGCCTTCCTCCAGGAGATGAACGCCACCGTCTACCGCCGCTGCCCCGGCGTGATCACCATCGCCGAGGAGTCCACCGCCTGGGACGGCGTCACCCGCGCCACCCACCACGTGGGCCACACCGGCTTCGGCGGCCTGGGCTTCGGCCTGAAGTGGAACATGGGCTGGATGCACGACTCGCTCGGCTACATCGGCCACGAGCCGGTGCACCGCAAGTACCACCACAACGAGATGACGTTCTCGATGGTGTACGCGTACAGCGAGAACTACGTGCTGCCGATCTCGCACGACGAGGTCGTGCACGGCAAGGGCGCGCTCGTCGGCAAGGTGCCGGGCGACTGGTGGCAGCAGCGCGCGACCCACCGCGCCTACCTGGCCTTCATGTGGTCCCACCCGGGCAAGCAACTGCTGTTCATGGGGCAGGAGTTCGCCCAGGGCGCGGAGTGGTCGCACGAGAGCGGCCCGGACTGGTGGCTGGTGGACCCGCAGTACTCGGCGGCAGGCGACCACCGCGGGGTGCGCGACCTGGTGCGCGAGCTGAACACCGTCTACGCGGCCACGCCCGCGCTGTGGCAGCGCGACACCGACCCGGGCGGCTTCGAGTGGATCGACGGCGGGGCCGCGGAGGACAACGTCTTCGCCTACCTCCGCCTGGACGCGGCGGGCGAACCACTGCTGTGCGTCTGCAACTTCTCCCCCGTCGTCCGCGACGGCTACCGCCTCGGCTCCCCCGCCGCGGTGTGGACCCCGGTGCTGAACACCGACGAGCTGCGCTTCGGCGGCAGCGGGGTGGCCCTGCCCGACCAGATCAAGACCGAGGCGTCGCCCTGGCACGGCCGCCCGCACAGCCTCGCGCTGACGCTGCCGCCGCTGTCCGCGGTGTGGCTGCGCCCCGACTCAGCGGCCCGATGACCAGAACATGACCCGGGGTTTGCCAAATCCTGTGCTTGTCAAGGCAGTTGAGCCGGAGCGAGCTCGCTTACCCTGACCGGGACCGAGGGGGGACAGTCATGGGGAAGCCGCTGCTCCGGCTCACCGCAGCCGATCTGACCGGCCTGGCAGGCGACATGAGCGAGGCCGAGCGGGAGATCGAAGGCATCGAACGGCAGTTGACGGCGCTGGCGGAGGCCGCCGAGGCCTGCTGGTACAGCGACGCGGCCTCCGAATACCACGACATCCACCGGCGGGTGGTCAAGGACGCGGTGACCGTGCGGCGAACGCTGGCCTTCGTCAAGGAGGCCGTCGAGCTGAGCCGGGACGGCTTCAGCGAGCAGGACCTGGAGACGCTGGAGTCCTTCCGCGCGCTCCAGGTCGGCCACGACGCGCCGCCGGCCGCGAACCCGCCGCGCAGCGGCATCGCGGACCTCTAGCACGACGGGGAAGCAGGACGACGGGGAAGCAGCACGACGGGGGAGACACACCATGACATCGCGCCTGAAGGTCGAGCTGGCCGCGCTCGCCGAACTCACCAGCGGCCTCAAGGGCAGCGCCGACACCCTGGACGACCTGCTGACCAGGTTGGACACCGGCATGAAGCGCTTCGAGAACGCCTGGGAGGGCGACGCCCACGACCGCTTCCGCGCGGTCTTCTCGCAGTGGCGGACGACATCCACCGACCTCCACAAGATGCTCAGCGACATGCACCATGTCACGCACACCGCCCACGGCAACTACCACGCCGCGGAGACGGCGAACCTGCGGATCTGGGGCGGGAAGTGAGCTGGGGCGAGCCGGACGGCCCGATCGACGTCACCCCGTCCGACCTGAACGCGGCGGCCACCACCTTCGCCGGCGGGCAGACCCGGCTGGACGGCATAGCCGACGCCCTGACCACGGCGCTGAACTCCGCCGCGGGCATGGCCGGTGACGACAAGTACGGCAAGCAGTTCGCGAAGAGCTACGACCCGGCGGTCAGGGCGCTGTTCAGGACGCTGTCGGCGGCCGTCAGGGCCATCGGCCAGTCCGCCGACGGGCTGGTGCGGACCGCCAACAACTACCTCAAGGCCGACCACCACTCGAACCCCAAGTCCGGCAAGGGCGCACCGAAGCTCTTCCCGTGGCCCGGGGTGATCGACGACGTGATGTACCCCGACCCGGCGTCGGCGATCGGCGGCGGCAGCAACCACTGGCCACCGCCCATCGACAAGTACTGGGCGAACGGCCACCAGGACCGGCTGCGGTCGGCGGCGGCCGCCTTCCGTACCGCGGCGACCGACATCAACAGCCTCGGCACGAGCCTGCACCTCCAGGTCCAGGCGATCACCGACGTCAACTCCAGCGGGGCCATCATCGCGATGTCCGGGTTCTGGGGCCGGATCTGGCACACCGCCGACCCCGGCGGCATGGCCCCGCTGTCCACCGCCCACCTGGCGTGCACCCGGCTGGCCTCGGTGTGCGACGCCTTCGCCCACGCCATCGACCAGGCGCACAGCGAGTTCGAGCACAAGGTCACCGAGGCCGGCATCGCGATCGGCCTGACCACCGCGATCGGCGTCCTGGGCACCGTCTTCACCCTCGGCGGCTCCGACGCGGGCGCCGTCGCCCTGGACGCCGGCGAGGCCGCGGTCCTGTTCGCCTCGGTCGACGGCATCCTGGACGCCGCCATGGCCGACTACGCCGCCGAGGGCATCGCCGAACTGGAGACCGTCCTGGCCTCCGCCGCGGAGGAGGTCCCCGAGGTCGAGGCGGTGGACGCCGAGACCACCGAGGTCTCCGAGGCCCTGGACCGCGAGATGGCCAATGCCGAGTCGCGCGGCGGCGGCGGTTCCGGCGGCAACGGCGGCAAGCCCCCGACCGGCGGCGGCGACCCGCCGCCCGAGGACCCGGCGGGGGACGGCGACAGCACGGACCCCCGGGACGTGCACGGCTCCAACCGGCTGGGCCGCGGTGTGGACGTGGACAAGGTCTGGCAGGACGGCGACCTCTACATCCAGGAGGACGGGCAGCTGGTGAAGATCCTGGAGACCGGCAACGGGAAATACGATGTGGTCGTCCGTGACATGTCCAACCCGTCGGGCGGACCGACCACGGTGATCAAGGATGCGACCGAACGGTACATCCAGAACAAGCTGGCGAACGGGATCTGGGAATGAGCACTGTGGACGACCTCGGACCGCTGGACGTCTCCGAGCGGTTGCGCTGCTGCATCTGCGGCGACGACACGACGGACGCCGACGACTACGTCCAGCTGACGCTGACCGCCGACGGCAGCGACGCGCAGCAGGCGCTGGGCGCCCACGCCGAGCACCTCAACCAGGCGCTCGCGCCCGGCTTCACCGTGGAGGTCCACCTCATGTGAGCGCCGGGGCCTGCCGTCAGAAGACCGACTCGGCCTCCTCCATGCGGTCCTCGGGGACCGTCTTGAGGTAGGTGACCGCGTCAGCCAGCGGCACCATGTCGACACGGGTGCCGTGCAGCGCGGTCATGTGGCCGAAGGCGCCCTTGTGGGCGGCCTCGACGGCGTGCCAGCCGAAGCGGGTGGCCAGCACGCGGTCGTAGGCGGTGGGGACGCCGCCGCGCTGGACGTGGCCGAGGATGACCGGGCGGGCCTCCTTGCCGAGCCGGCGTTCGAGTTCGCGGGCCAGGGTGGTGCCGATGCCGTTGAAGCGCTCGTGGCCGAACTTGTCGATCTCGCCGACGCCGTAGTCCATGGTGTCCTTGGCCGGGTGGGCGCCCTCGGCGACGCAGATGACGGCGAACTTCTTGCCGCGCTCGAACCGCTCGGTGACCATGTCGACCAGGTCGACGGGGTCGAAGGGGCGTTCCGGCACGCAGATGCCGTGGGCGCCGCCGGCCATGCCGGCCTCCAGCGCGATCCAGCCGGCGTGCCGGCCCATCACCTCGACGACCATGACCCGCTGGTGGGACTCCGCGGTGGTCTTGAGGCGGTCGATCGCCTCGGTCGCGACGGTGACCGCGGTGTCGAAGCCGAACGTGCGATCGGTGCCGTTGATGTCGTTGTCGATGGTCTTCGGCACCCCGACGACCGGCATCCCGGCGTCGGACAGCATCCGGGCGGCGGTCAGCGTGCCCTCGCCGCCGATCGGGATGAGGACGTCGATGCCGTAGCGCGTGCACAGCTCGTCGGCGTTGTCCGCGGCCTCGCGCAGCCGGCCGCGCTCCAGCCGGGCCGAGCCGAGGACGGTGCCGCCGCGGGCCAGGATGCCGCTGACGGAGTTGAGGTCGAGCGGGCGGAAGCGGCCTTCGAGCAGGCCGACGAAACCGTCCTCGAAACCGATGACCTCGTCCGTGTGCCCGGTCAGCGCGCGGTGCACGACCGACCGGATGACGGCGTTGAGGCCGGGGCAGTCGCCGCCGGCGGTGAGGACTCCGATACGCATGAGCGGGTGTCTCCAGGGGGCGGGAGGGGCGGGTCAGGGGCGCGGGATCAGGGTGCTCTCGGTGATCCGGCCGGCCACGTAGTCGTTCACGTTGCGCAGCGTCGCCGCGACGATCTCCTCGACGGCGTCCACCGTGTAGTACGCCTGGTGCGAGCTGACCAGCACGTTGGTGAAGGTCAGCAGCCTGGCCAGGACGTCGTCCGTCATGACCTCCAGCGACTTGTCGTAGAAGAAGACCCCCGCCTCCTCCTCGTACACGTCCAGGCCCACGCCGCCGAGCCGGCCGTCGCGCAGCGTCTCGACCAGGGCGGCCGAGTCGATGAGGGCGCCGCGGCTGGTGTTGATCAGGATCGCGTCCTCCTTCATCTCGGCCAGCCGCCTGCTGCCGACCAGGTGGTGGGTGGACGGCATCAGCGGCACGTGCAGGGTGAGCACGTCCGCCTCCCGGAAGAGCCTGTCCAGCTCGACGTACTGCATGCCCATCTCTTCGCACTCGGGGTTCGGGGTGATGTCCCAGCCGAGCAGCCGCATGCCGAAGCCGCGGGCGATCGCGGTGAAGGCGGTGCCGATCCGGCCGGTGCCGATGACGCCCGCGGTGCGGCCGTGGAAGTCCCGGCCGAGCAGCCCGTCGAGCCGGAAGTCGAAGTCGCGGGTGCGGCCGGCGGCCCGGACGATCCGGCGGTTCAGGGCCAGCGCCAGGGTCCAGGCGAACTCGGCGACCGCATACGGGGAGTAGGCGGCGACCCGGGCGACCGTCATGCCGAGGCGTTCGGCATGGGCCAGGTCGATGTTGTTGTAGCCGGTGGAGCGCTGGGTGATCAGCCGGGTGCCGCCCTTGACCAGCGCCTCCAGGACCGGGGCGTCCAGCACCGTGTTGACGCTGGTGGAGACCGCCTCGTAGCCGGCGGCCAGCGGCAGGGTGTCGGCGGTGAGGGTCGTTTCGAGGCAGCGGATGTCGTGCCGTCCGGCGAACGCGGCCTCCAGCAGGGGCCGCTCGTCACGCTGCACTCCGGTGGCCAGGACGTCCATCGCACGGCCCTCCTCGCTCGTTCGGCTGGAGCCTGTCCTCACCCTACGTGCACTGTGCGGCGATCCCGGGCAGCCCGCACCCGGGGGCTCCGTACGGCCGCACGCCGGCGGTGCGCCGGGCGGGGGGCTCGGCGGGCGTCGGCCGGGCGGGCACGTTAGCGTCAGGGCGTAGCGGGCACGGGGCTGAGGGAACGGAGTCGAGGGGTGACGCGCAGCGTCTATGTCACGGGGATCGGCCGCGGCGACGGCCGCCAGGTGGTCGAGCTGGGGGTGATGGAGCTGCTGACCCGCCAGGTGGACCGGGTCGGGATCTACCGGCCGATGGTGCACGACGCCCCGGACCGGATCTTCGAGCTGCTGCGCAGCCGCTACCGGCTCGTCCAGGACCCGGCGACGGTCTTCGGCATGGGGTACGAGGAGGCGGCCGCGCTGCAGGCGGAGCAGGGCCAGGAGGCGCTGACGGCCCGGCTCGTGGAGGGCTACCTGCGGGTCGCCGCCGACTACGAGACGGTGCTGATCCTCGGCTCGGACTTCGCCGGCACCAACCTGCCGGCCGAGCTGGGGGTCAACGCGCGGCTGGCCAACGAGTGCGGCGCCTCGGTGCTGCCGGTGATAGGTGGGCGGGCGCAGAGCGCCGAGTCGGTGGTCGCCGAGGTCCGCAACGCCCACCACGCCTACACCAACCTGGGCTGCGACGTGATCGCGATGGTCGCCAACCGGGTGGACCCCGCCGAGGTCGCGGAGGCCGCGGAGCGGCTGGGCCGCGCTCCGGACATCCCGGTGTACGTGCTGCCGGACGAGCCGGCGCTGGCCGCGCCGACCGTCGCGCAGATCGCCGAGACGCTGGGCGCCGAGGTGCTGCTGGGCGACGACGCGGGGCTGGCCAGGGACACCCTGGACTTCGTCTTCGGCGGGGCGATGCTGCCGAGCTTCCTGCCGCGGCTGACCCCGGGATGCATGGTGATCACCCCGGGCGACCGGGCCGACCTGATCGTCGGCGCGCTGGCGGCGCACTCGGCGGGCTCGCCGCCGATCGCCGGGTTGCTGCTGACCCTGGACGAGAAGCCGGGTCCCGACATCCTGGCGCTGGCGAACCGGCTGGCCCCCGGCACCCCGCTGCTGTCCGTCCCGACCGACTCCTTCGTGACCGCGGCGGGTCTTTTCACCCTGGACGGCAAGCTGGGCGCGGGCACCCCGCGCAAGGCGGAGACCGCGCTGGGCCTGTTCGAGACCCATGTGGACACCGCGGAGCTGACCGAGCGGCTGTCGGTGGCCCGCTCCGCCCGGGTCACCCCGATGATGTTCGAGCACGCGCTGCTGGAGCGGGCGCGATCCGACAAGCGGCGGATCGTCCTGCCGGAGGGCGCCGAGGAGCGCATCCTGCAGGCCGCGGAGGTGCTGCTGCGCCGGGGCGTGTGCGAGCTGACGCTGCTGGGCGAGGAGGACGCGGTCCGCAAGAGGGCCGGCGACCTGGGCATCGTGCTCGACGACCCGGGCCTGCAGATCATCGACCCGCAGACCTCGCCGCTGCGGGAGCGTTTCGCCGCCCTGTACGCGAAGCTGCGGGCGCACAAGGGGGTGAGCTACGAGCTGGCCTACGACGTGGTCGCCGACGTGTCCTACTTCGGCACCCTGATGGTCCAGGAGGGCCTGGCCGACGGCATGGTGTCCGGCGCGGTGCACTCCACCGCGGCGACCATCCGCCCGGCCTTCGAGATCATCAAGACCCGGCCGGGCGCGGCCATCGTCTCGTCGGTCTTCTTCATGTGCCTGGCCGACAAGGTCCTGGTCTACGGCGACTGCGCGGTCAACCCCGACCCGAACGCCGAGCAGCTGGCCGACATCGCGATCCAGGCCGCCGCGACCGCGGCCCGCTTCGACGTGGAGCCGCGGATCGCGATGCTGTCGTACTCCACCGGGACCTCCGGCAGCGGCGCCGACGTCGACAAGGTGCGGGCGGCCACCGAGCTGGTCAGGCAGCGGCGGCCCGAGCTGCTGGTGGAGGGGCCGATCCAGTACGACGCGGCGGTGGCGCCGTCGGTCGCGGCCACCAAGATGCCCGGCTCCGCGGTGGCGGGGCAGGCGACCGTGCTGGTCTTCCCCGACCTGAACACCGGCAACAACACGTACAAGGCGGTGCAGCGCTCGGCGGGCGCGGTCGCGGTCGGCCCGGTGCTGCAGGGCCTGCGCAAGCCGGTGAACGACCTGTCGCGGGGCGCGCTGGTGCAGGACATCGTCAACACGGTCGCGATCACCGCGATCCAGGCACAGCAGGGGGACGCGGAATGAGCGGGGCGACCCGGGTACTGGTGCTGAACTCCGGCTCGTCGTCGGTGAAGTACCAGCTGATCGACATGGCGGACGAGTCCCGGCTGGCGGCGGGGGTGGTCGAGCGGATCGGCGAGCCCGGCGGCGCCGCCGACCACACGCACGCGCTGCGCGAGGTGTCCGTCGGCCTGAAGGAGCGCGGGCTCGGCCTGGACTCCCCCGAGCTGGCCGCGGTCGGCCACCGGGTGGTGCACGGCGGTACCCGCTTCACCGCGCCGACCCTGGTCACCGACGAGGTGCTGGCCGGCATCGAGGAGCTGGTGCCGCTGGCGCCGCTGCACAACCCGGCGAACATCACCGGGATCAAGGTCGCCCGCGCGCTGCGCCCCGACCTGCCGCAGGTCGCGGTCTTCGACACGGCCTTCCACGCCACCCTCCCGGAGGCCGCGGCGCGCTACGCCGTCGACACCGCGACCGCCGACCGCTACGGCATCCGCCGCTACGGCTTCCACGGCACCTCGCACGCGTACGTCTCCCGGGCGACGGCCGCGCTGCTCGGCCGGGACCCGGCCGACGTCAACGTGATCGTGCTGCACCTGGGCAACGGCGCCTCGGCGTCCGCGGTGCGCGGCGGGGTGTGCGTGGACACCTCGATGGGGCTGACGCCGCTGGAGGGCCTGGTGATGGGCACCCGCTCGGGCGACCTGGACCCCGCGGTGGTCCTCCACCTGGCGCGGGTCGGCGGGATGAGCACCGACGAGATCGACACGCTGCTCAACAAGCGCTCCGGGCTGCTGGGCCTGTGCGGTGACAACGACATGCGGGAGATCGGCCGCCGGATGGCCGAGGGCGACAAGGCGGCACAGCTGGCCTTCGACGTCTACGTGCACCGGCTGCGCCGCTACGTCGGGGCGTTCACCGCGGTGCTCGGCCGGGTCGACGCGATCACCTTCACGGCGGGCGTCGGCGAGAATTCGGCCGCCGTTCGTGAGGCGTCCTTGTCAGATCTTCACAATCTGGGTGTCACCATGGACCCGGTGCGCAATGCCGTACGCGGCTCCGCCGCACGCCTGGTGTCGGCTGACTCGTCCCGGGTGGCCGTGGCGGTGGTCCCCACCGACGAGGAGCTGGAGATCGCCCGTGACACGTACGCACTGGCCGACAAGAACCCGGCAGACCACAATGGTTGACCGCATCGCAGCCGCGCGAACCCCCAGGAATATTCCGCAGCGGAACAAACCGATAGGATAGCGCCCATGCGCCGAGCCAAGATCGTCTGTACCCTGGGTCCCGCCGTTGACTCCTACGACCAGTTGAAGACACTGGTGGAGGCCGGCATGAACGTGGCCCGCCTGAATTTCAGCCACGGCAGCCACGCCGAGCACGAGGACCGCTACCAGCGGGTGCGCAAGGTGGCCGAGGAGACCGGCAGGGCCGTCGGCGTACTCGCCGACCTGCAGGGTCCCAAGATCCGTCTGGGCAAGTTCGCCGACGGTCCCGTGGAGCTGGTGGCCGGTGACGAGTTCACCATCACCACCGAGGACGTCGCCGGCGACAAGACCATCTGCGGCACGACGTACAAGGGCCTGCCCGGCGACGTCTCCCAGGGCGACCCGATCCTGATCAACGACGGCAACGTGGCGCTGCGCGTCATCGAGGTCGAAGGCCCGCGGGTGCGGGCGCTGGTGGTCGAGGGCGGCGTCATCTCCGACCACAAGGGCATCAACCTGCCGGGCGCCGCGGTGAACGTGCCCGCGCTGTCCGACAAGGACATCGACGACCTGCGGTTCGCGCTGCGGATGGGCGTCGACATGGTGGCGCTGTCCTTCGTGCGCGACGCCAAGGACGTCCGCGACGTCCACCGGGTGATGGACGAGGAGGGCCGCAGGGTCCCGGTCATCGCCAAGGTGGAGAAGCCGCAGGCGGTGCGCAACATGGAGGACGTCGTCATGGCGTTCGACGCCGTGATGGTGGCCCGCGGCGACCTGGCGGTGGAGTACCCGCTGGAGCAGGTGCCGGTCGTGCAGAAGCGGCTGGTCGAGATGTGCCGGCGCAACGCCAAGCCGGTGATCGTGGCGACCCAGATGATGGAGTCGATGATCACCAACTCCCGGCCCACCCGCGCCGAGGCCTCCGACGTGGCCAACGCGATCCTGGACGGCGCCGACGCGGTCATGCTGTCCGCGGAGTCCTCGGTCGGCAAGTACCCGATCGAGACGGTCAAGACGATGGCCCGCATCGTCGAGGCCGCCGAGGAGGAGCTGCTGTGCCGCGGCCTCCAGCCGCTGGCCCCCGGCAAGAAGCCGCGCACCCAGGGCGGCGCCGTCGCCCGCGCCGCGGCCGAGCTGGCCGACTTCCTCGACGCCAAGACCCTGGTGGCCTTCACCAAGTCCGGCGACACCGCCCGCCGGCTGGCCCGCTACCGCGTCCCTGAGCCTGTGGTGGCCTTCACCACCGACCCGTCGACCCGCAACTACCTCGCCCTCACCTGGGGCGTCGAGGCGTTCGTGGTCGAGCACGTCGACAACACCGACGACATGGTCAAGATCGTCGACCGCGAGATGCTGAAGCTGTCGGAGTACGCGAAGGGCGACACCGTCATCATCACCGCGGGCTCCCCGCCCGGCGTGGCCGGCTCCACCAACCTGGTCCGCGTCCACCACCTGGGCGACTGACCCCTGTTCCACCCGCACAGCGAAGCCGCCCGCCCCCTCAGCAGGGGGCGGGCGGCTTCGTGTGCGCGGGGGTCAGGAGGACTGGCCCGGGAGGACCTTCATGCCGGGGACCGTGAGGTCGCCGCCGAACTGGCCGGCCTGGATGACCGTCACGTTGGTGAAGAAGAGCACCGGGACGGTCAGGGGCGGGGGGAACTTCGGGGTGAAGGTGATCGGCACCGCGCCGAGCAGGTTGCCGCTGAGGGACTCGGTGTACATCGTCACCGTGCCGTTGCGGATCGTGGAGGTGGAGCCGGACCGGGCGGTGACGTGGGTCTTGGTGCCGTTCGGGCCGTCCACGATCTGGTGCAGGTCGCCGATGTCCACGCCGGTGGCGGTGAACTTCAGGACGTCCTTGATCGTGCCGCTGTACGTCTTCACCTGCACGATGCCGTCGTACTTCAGGCCGTAAAGCGTCAGCAGCGAGGACTTCAGGATCCACGGGGCGTCAGGCAGCAGGGGTATGCCCTGCTCGGTCTTGGCGTCCGCGAGGGCCTGCGCGTCGGTGGTGGGGCAGGGGTAGCCCTGCTCGCCGCTCGTCGAGGCCGCGGGGGGCGCCGTGGCGGCGTCCGTGAGGCTCTTGGTGGCATTCTCGGCGCCGTCCACCGTGTTCTTGGCGGTGTCCTTGACCGTGTCCTTCACCGCGTCCGTGGTGCCCTTGACGGTGTCCGTGACGGTCTTCGTCGCGCCGTCGACCGTGGACTTCACCGGGTCGGCCGCAGGGGCCGTGGTGGTCGTCGGGGCGGGCGTGGGGGCCTGGGTGGTCGGTGCCGCGGAAGGCGTCGAGGACCCGGACGAGCCCCCGCCCAGCAGGCCGCCCAGCAGGCCGCCGAGACCCAGCGGGTCGAGCGGGTTGGTGGTCTTGGTCGCGCTCGGGCTCGGGCTGGCGCTCGGGGCCGTCTGCGGCTGCGACTGGGTGGCCGGCTTGGTGTCCGCGGGGCTCGGCGACGTCGACGGCTCGGGTGCGGCCGGGCTGCTCGACGGCTTCGGCGTCGCGCTCGGGCTGGTCGTCGCCTCGGGCTTCGGCTTGTCGGCCGTCTTGGCCTTGTCCGCGGTCTTGGCCTTGTCCGTCGCGGACGGCGCCGGGGTGTCCGGCTGCGTCACGCAGGGACCCGGCTTGAACGGGCTCTTGGGCAGCGGGTCGGCTTGCGCCAGGTGCGGGGTGAAGCCCATGCCCATCAGCACCGCGGTCGGCATGGCGGCGAGCGCCACCGCCTTGCCCGCGGGCATGTGGAGCTTGGTCAGCAGGGACTTGCGCGGGGCCGCGTGCCGCGGTCCTGACGCCGTCCTGCCCTGCCCGTCGCTGTCGGCCGGCTGAGCCTCGTCACCCAGCACGGTGCCTCCCGTTCTCCTCGGTGGTCTCTTCGTCGGCCCGCGCACCGGCGTGCACCGGCTCGGGCTGCGTGAACGGGTCCGCGGAGACCGCGGGGCCGGTGGGGGTGGGCCAGTCGGTGTCCAGCCCGTCGCCCTGCGGCCGCGGGTCGCCGTCGGGCAGCTCCGCCTTCTCACCCGGCAGGTCCGGTGCCGGGGTGCCGGGCGCCCAGGCGACAGCCATGCCGCCGCCGACGATGGCCAGCAGGAAGCCGCCGATGCCCCCGAGATTGGTCATCGGGAGGGACACCAGGCCGAGCAGGATGCTCGCGACCCCGGCGAAGACGCGAACCGCGCTCTGGTACCACATGGTCAGGCCGAGCACGCCCAGCAGAACACCGATGATCAGTGCGCCGGCGCCCGCGGTGGTGCCCACCCGGATGGCCAGCTGACCGAAGGTCACGTTGTTGTACGGCAGGTACCCGATCGGGATACCGCCCAGGATGGTCAGCAGCCCCGCCCAGAACGGACGCTGCCACCGCCAGTGCCGGAACGTGACACGGCCGCGGCGGAGGTGGGCACTCAGCCCTGTCGACTCGGCACTCATGGAAAACAGCTCCCTGGAACTGGCGGTACAGAAGAGATTGGCCGGGGCCATGGGCGAGCCGCGCCCCGCGCGGCTCGCCCAGAGCGGCTCAGACCGTGCCTAGTAGCACTCGGCCTTCTTGCCCATGTGCAGACGCAGGCTCAGGCCGGAGAGCTTGAACGTGCCCGCACTGGTGCCCCACGCCGTCTGCTTGACGCCCGTCAGGTAGGCCTCGTCGGCCTCCTGCGCGAAGGAGTCCCCCTTGGTGGTCGCCTTGTTGTCGATCCCAGGACCCTTGGTCATGGAACCGGCCGCGACACCGATGTTGATGTTCTTGAACGTCGCGTCGGCGTCGAGCTGGTCGAGGTCGATGTAGAGGTTGTGCGCCTTGACCTTGTGCTTCGGGTCGTTGCCCGCCTCCAGCCTCAGCGTCACGTCACCGATCGGCGTCGGGATGACGACCGACTGGCACAGACCGGTGATGGTGGCGTCGGTGAACGCCGACACCGCGACCGGCACGGGACCCTTGCCGCTCGGCACGTCGAGCGCGCCGTACTGCTCGAAGCCGTAACCGTGCAGGGTCTCCGCGGTCACCTTGAACTGCTGGCCCGACACGCTGAACGACGCGGCGAGCGCGCCCTGAGCCAGCGCCACGCCTATCGCGGCGGTGGCCGCAACGCTCGGCACCATGACGACGGCGAACCGGCGCCATCTGGTACCGCCACGAACGAGCGATTCCATGTTTCCTCCTTCTCGGACGTACATCTCCGGCCGGGAGTTCGGGTCCTGGCCTGGGATGGGAGAAGTGCTACGTCCTCGGGAAGGAGAGCGCCGGGTCGGGCGAGGCCGTCCCTCCGGGAGGGAGCCCCTGCGGGTCCCTGCGGAGTCCGGACGGCGATGTCCGAGACGTCGGCGATCACCCCCGAGCGACAACCACTGGCCACGCTCTCGCGCAACCTGCTGGACAGGCTCCATCCGGTTCCATCGCTTGGACGGAGACCCCCCTGTCCCGGAGACGCGGCGGTTGCCGCGCACTCCCGCTCGGCGGGGACCCGTGGGCCGAGGCGCCGACTGGCTGCCGGGGACTGGCTACGGACCGAGCTTGGCCGATCGTGGTCCATTCGCGGCCCGGACACAAGGGGCTCGTTACCAGCGAGTAACGGATGAGCGTCGCAGGGAGTATCGCCACAGGGAGTGATCTCACACCGTGTAGCGGAATCACGGGTGGGGAAGTCCGGCATATATGACCATCGGCCGGCAAATCAGGGCCGACGTCTCACCGGGGGTGACGGCGACCGCCCATTGTCACGGTTTGATAAAGAGCGGTCGCCGTATCGCTAAATCTCTGCGCATCGGGGCAACGAGAGCCGCCGTGCCGTCAGAACAGCACCCTCGCCAGCGCCGTGCGCGCGGCCACCACCCGGGGGTCGTCGGGGCCGATGACCTCGAACAGTTCGAGCAGCCGCACCCGTACGGTGTCGCGGTCGTCGCCGAAGGTGCGGCGGACGGTGTCCACAAGACGGCCGAACGCGTCCTCGACGTGACCGCCGACCAGGTCGAGGTCCGCCGCGGCGAGCTGCGCCTGCACGTCATCCGGCGCGCCGGCCGCGGCGGTACGGGCGGACTGCGGGTCGACACCCTGGACCCGGTCGAGCAGTTCGGCCTGCGCCAGGCCCAACTTGGCCTCGGCGTTGGCCGGCTCGTCGGCCAGCACGTTGCGGTACGCGCGGATGGCGCCGGCCAGGTCGCCGGCGTCCAGCGCGTCGTGCGCGGCGGTCAGCGCCAGCTCCTGCGGGGTGGGCGGGCGCGGCGGGGCGGGCTCCTGCGGCTCCGCGGGGGCGGCGCCCGGCTCGACCTCCTGGCCGACGATGCCGAAGCGCTGTTCGGCGACCGCGATCAACTGGTCGAGGACCTCGGTGATCTGGTCCTCGGGCGCCAGGCCCTGGAAGAGCGGCATCGCCTGCCCGCCCAGCACCGCGAAGACCGCGGGCACGCCCTGCACGCCGAACTGCTGGAAGAGCAGCTGGTTGGCGTACACCTCGGCGGTGGCCAGGACGAACCGGCCGCGGTACTCACCGGCGAGCCGTTCCAGCACCGTGTTGAGCTGCTTGCTCTGCTCGGCCTGGTCGGCCCAGAAGCTGATGACGACCGGGACCTCGGCGGAGCGCTGCAGGACATCGCTCTCGAAGGTCGCCTCGGTCACCTCGATGACGAGCGGGGAAGCGGTGGTGGCGTCGGCGTCGGCTCCGGCTTCCTGCCGCTGCGCCCTGGCCTGCTCGGCCTTCGCCTTGGCCTCACCGGCCGCCTTCACCGCGGCGAGGTCGACCACGCCGCTCATGGACATGTTCCGTGGCTGCATGAGGCAATCCTCCCCCCTTCGGGACCCGAACGTGTACAGACCCCGGATCGGAGCCGGCCTCCCCGCCGGATTGCGGGTCGCCGACCACCCTCCCGGGTACGTCTGCGGTGCCGCGCGGGGCTGCCCGCGCTCGTCGTGCTGCTGCGGTGGTACGAATCCCCATCCGTACCGGCGTGGTTGCCGCTGGGTGCCGCATCAAGTTTCGCTACGAGCCGTAGCGTAACTGGGCCGGTGCCGCGGGCGCGGCGGCACACGCTGTGATACCGCTCACTCGTCACGCTGATTACCGGCCGGTATGGTCCGGCCTATGTGCTCCTCCCCCACCGCCAAACGCACCGGACGCCCGCGAAGTGCCGACGCGGACCGTGCGATCCTCGCGGCCACCAGGGCCGCGCTGGCGGAGCAGGGCTGGGGCAGGCTCACCCTGGGCGACGTCGCTGCGCGCGCCGGGGTCGCCAAGACCACCCTCTACCGGCGCTGGGCGGGCAAGAACGAGCTGGTCGTCGACGCGGTGGCCGCGCTGTTCGAGGAGCAGCTGGAACTGCCCGACCTGGGCAGCCTCCAGGCCGACATCCAGGGCGTGGTGCTGCGCTTCGCCGAGCTGCTCAACCGCCCGGAGACCAGGACGGCGCTGATGGCGGTGATCGCCGAGGCCGCGCACGACGACGCGCTGCGGCTGCGTATCCGCGAGGCGATCGTGGACCGGCAGAAGCACCTGGTGGTGCTGGGCAGGAAACGCGCGCAGCAGCGCGGCGAGATCCCGCCGGAGGACGGCGCCGCGGACAGCGCCGCGGGACCCGCGCGGGACAACCTGATCTTCGACGTGGTCGCCGGTGCGGTGGTGCACCGGGTCATGGTCAGCTCCGAGCCGGTCGACGAGGAGTGGGCGGGCCGGCTCGCCGTGCTCCTCGTCGTCGGTCTCGCCGGTCTGCACACCGCTCAGGACCTGTGAGCCGCGCCACAGGTCTGCTGAGCGGCGGCCTCCCCTCCGGCCACACCCACCGTCTCGGCCACTTCGGCAACGAAGTGGTCGAACTCCCCCGCCATGACGCCCTTGACGAACGCCTCCCATTTCGCCGCGGTGGTCACGGCCACCACGTCCGGCTGCTCTGACTCCCTGATGTAGACCATCCCGTCGTCGCCGACGGTCGCTTCGAGGGCCACACACGTCCTTTCCTGGAGAGCGGGTCGGTCGGCGACGAATCTACCGAGCGGCGCCGCGGCCAGGTCAGCGCCGGAGGGGCGGACGGAGGGACGCGGGGGCGCTCAGAAGCGGGCGGGCTCGGTGTATGTGCCCCACTCCTCGCGCAGTGCGCCGCAGATCTCACCGAGGGTGGCCTCGGACCGCACCGCGTCCAGCATCGGCTCGATCATGTTGCCGCCGGAGCGTGCCGCGGCCAGTATCGCGTCGAGTCCGCGGCGCACCGCCGCGTCGTCACGGGCCGCCTTGCGGCCGGCCAGCAGCTGCACCTGGTCGCGCTCCACCTCGTGGCCGACCCGCAGGATCTCCAGGTCGCCGGTGACCGAGCCGTGGTGGCAGTTGACGCCGACGACCCGCTTGTCGCCCTTCTCCAGCGCGCGCTGGTACTGGAAGGCGGACTCGGCGATCTCGCCGGTGAAGTAGCCGTCCTCGATGCCGCGCAGGATGCCGGAGGTGATCGGGCCGACCGGGTGCTCTCCGCTGGGCACCGCCCGGGCGCCCAGCTCCCTGATCTTCTCGAAGACCTTCTCCGCGTCCTGCTCGATCCGGTCGGTCAGCGCCTCGACGTACCAGGAGCCGCCGAGCGGGTCGGCGACGTTGGCCACCCCGGTCTCCTCCATCAGCACCTGCTGGGTGCGCAGCGCGATCTCGGCGGCCTGCTCGCTGGGCAGCGCCAGCGTCTCGTCCAGCGCGTTGGTGTGCAGCGAGTTCGTCCCGCCGAGCACCGCGGACAGCGCCTCCACCGCGGTACGCACCACGTTGTTGTACGGCTGCTGCGCGGTCAGCGAGACCCCGGCGGTCTGGGTGTGGAAGCGCAGCCACTGCGCCTTGTCCGAGGTGGCCCCGTAGACGTCCCGCATCCAGCGCGCCCAGATCCGGCGGGCGGCGCGGAATTTGGCGATCTCCTCGAAGAAGTCCAGGTGCGCGTCGAAGAAGAAGGACAGACCGGGCGCGAACGCGTTGACGTCCAGCCCGCGGCTCAGCCCCAGCTCCACGTAGCCGAAGCCGTCGGCCAGGGTGTACGCCAGCTCCTGCGCCGCTGTCGCGCCCGCCTCGCGGATGTGGTAGCCGGAGACCGACAGCGGCTTGTACGCCGGGATCGCCGCGGCGCAGTGCTCCATCAGGTCGCCGATCAGCCGCAGGTGCGGCTCCGGCTCGAAGAGCCACTCCTTCTGCGCGATGTACTCCTTGAAGATGTCGGTCTGGAGCGTGCCGTTGAGCACCCCGGGGTCGACGCCCTGCCGCTCGGCGGCGACCAGGTACATGCAGAAGACCGGGACGGCGGGTCCCGAGATGGTCATGGAGGTGGTGACGTCGCCCAGCGGGATGTCGCGGAAGAGGACCTCCATGTCGGCGGCCGAGTCGATCGCCACCCCGCAGTGCCCGACCTCGCCGAGCGAGCGCGGGTCGTCGGAGTCGCGGCCCATCAGGGTGGGCATGTCGAATGCCACGGACAGTCCGCCGCCGCCGTTGGCCAGGATGGTGCGGTAGCGCTCGTTGGTCTGCTCGGCGTTGCCGAACCCGGCGAACTGCCGGATCGTCCAGGTCCTGCCCCGGTAGCCGGTCGCGTGCAGACCCCGGGTGAAGGGGTACTCGCCCGGCCAGCCGATCCGCTCGAAGCCCGGCACGTCGGTGCCTGGCGGTGGTCCGTACACCGGCTCCACCGGGTCACCGGAGAGCGTGCTGAAGTCGGCGTCCCGCCGGCGGGCTGCGTCGTACCGGGCCTGCCAGCGCCGGCGGCCATTCTCGATCCCGGAAGCGTCCATACCTACGAATTTACTAGGACGTCCAAGTAAATGTCGATGCGGAACGGCTCACCATCCGGGTGAGCCGTGTCCTAGACGCTGACCGGTTCCGCCGGCTCGGGCGCGACGATCTTGCCGGAGAGCTCCCGGGTGACCCGGCGCTCCACGAAGAATGCCGCGGTGGGCACGGTCCCGGCCAGCAGGACCCAGGCCATCCGGCCGATCGGCCACTTCGCCTTGGAGCACAGGTCGAAGGCGAAGACCAGGTAGACGACGTACAGCCAGCCGTGGGCGAAGCCGATCACCGTGGTGGCGGTGCCCGCGCCGCTGATGTCGAGGCCGTACTTGCCGATGACGGCGAGGGTGAGCGCGACCAGCAGGACGCCGGTCACATAGGCCATCACCCTGTACCGGGTCAGCACGCTTTGTTTCATGCCAGGCAGCCTAACCGGTACGTTTCGGGCCCCGGATCTCGCCCCTCCTCCGGGGCGTCAGGCCCCTTAGCCCCCGCCCCTTGCCTGTCGGTCTTCCTGCTCCCACCCTCCGCGGACGGCCTCGTACCTCGGCCGGCCACTGCGGGAGCTCGGGCGTCAGCCCTCCTCGAAGTCCCCCGCCGCTATCCGCAGCGGACGCAGCAAGGCGAAGATCTCGCCGCACTCCTCGGCGTCGTAGACGCCCAGGCCGAAGTCCATCGCCATCAGGTCACGGGTCGCGGACTCGACGATCTCGCGGCCCTTGGCGGTGATCGAGGCCAGGGTGCCGCGGCCGTCGTTGGGGTTGGGGCGCTTGTCGACCAGGCCGGACGCGACCAGCCGGTCGACGGTGTTGGTGACCGAGGTGGGGTGCACCATGAGGCGTTCGCCGATCTTGGACATCGGCAGCTCGCCGGCCTTGGAGAAGGTGAGCAGCACCAGCGCCTCGTAGCGCGCGAAGGTCAGCCCGTACGGCTTGACCACCGCGTCCACCTGGCCGAGCAGGATCTGCTGGGCGCGCATGATCGAGGTGATCGCGCCCATCGACGGGACTCCGCCCCAGCGCCGGCTCCACAGGTCGTCGGCGCGGGCGATCGGGTCGAAGGGCAGGCTCAGGGGCTTTGACACGGCCCCGAGCCTACCCGCCGGTCACATATCGGGACCAGGTGTCTCGTCAGGCGAGCGCACTGAGCGCGTGCCACTGGTCCGCGCTGAGGTTCCAGTCGCCGTACCCGTTGCCCTTGTCGACCACCGCCCGGGCCGAACCCGAGGCGATGACCAGGTCACCGCGGGTGGCCCGGTCGAAGAACCACTTGGCGTCGGGGTCGCTCAGCCCGATGCAGCCGTGGCTCTTGTTCTGCACGCCCATCCAGCGGTCGTTCCAGGGCGCCGCGTGCACGAATGTGCCCGAGGAGGTGATGCGGACCGCGTTGTTGACGTCCTCGTCGTAGAAGTCGGCCGCGTCCTTGTCGGTGGCGATGCCGACCGAGGCCGACGTCATGCGGACCTTGGACTGCTTGGTCATCACGACCATCTTGCCGTTCCAGGTGGGGTAGTCGGCGCTGCCCGCGGAGATCTTGAAGTTCTTGACCGTGCGGCCGTTCTCGGTGACCCGCATGGTGTGGCCCGCGAGGTCCGCGTAGGAGATCCGGGCGGTGCCGATGCTGAAGGCGTCGTGGATGTCCCGGCGCAGGAAGCGGCCGCCGCCGGTGTCGATACCGCTGAGCTTCGCCGTCAGCGTGACCTTGGTGCCGGACGGCCAGTAGGCGTCGGGGCGCCAGTCGACCCGCTGGATGCCGGTCAGCGGGTCGGTGAGCCAGCCCCAGCTGCCCTTGACGGCGGGGGTGGTGCTGAGCGTCAGTGCCTTCTCGACGGCCGCCTTGTCGGTGACGGGGACGTCGAAGGCCAGCGAGACCGGCAGGCCGACGCCGACGACGTCGTTGTTGAGCGGGGTCGGGGTGACGCCGTTGACCTTGGCGGCGGTGGCCGTCCTGAAGGTGCTGGTGGTCGTCGACTGCTTGCCCGCGGCGTCGGTCGCGCTGACGGTGACGGTGTACGAGGTGCCGGGGGTCATGGTGCGGTCCGAGGTCCAGGTGCGGGCCGTCTGGTCGAGGGCGCCGCTGACCGGGACCGGGTCGACGCCGTCGGAGGCCTTGCCCTTGGGGGTGACGGTGACGGTGCCCAGGGTGCCGTCGGCGACGGTGACCTTGACCGGGGTGCCGGGGGCGACGTCCTTGCCCGCGGCCGGGGTCACGGTGACGTGCGGGCCTGCGGCGGTCGGCGCGGTGGTGCCGGCGCCGCCCTTGCCGGGCGGCGAGTCGCCGCCGCCCGCGCTGTCGTGGCCGCCGCAGGCGGCGGCGCCGAGCACGAGGGCCAGCAGGACGGCGGGCAGGGTGAGCGCCCGGGAACGGGGACGGGGACGGCGGGGACTGCGTATGAGGTGCACGACGGTTCGTTTCCTTGTCAGCAGTTGTCGGAGGTACGGGCGCCACCGGAACCGGTGGCCAGGGTCTCGGTGGCAGGCGCGCCGGACGTCAGGCGGTGCAGCGAGGTGTCGATGCACTTCGCGATGCCGGTGCCCTCGAACTGCACCTGCGGGTCGTCCTGCACGGTCACCAGCAGGACGGCGACGTAGCGGCCCTGGCTCTCCACCCATGCCGTTACCCCGGGCAGCGACTTCGATGCGCCGGAAAAACGCAGGGGTGTGTCGGAGGATGACGGGGTGTCGGGGGATGACGGGGCCGAGATCCCGCACGCGGCCCGCATCCGCGTCAGCAGGGCGCCGGCCTGCGCGACGGCGGTGGTGGTGTCGGCGAAGGCCAGCAACCGGTATTGCGCGAGCGCCGAGGTGAGCTGGGAGGTGTACGTACGGTCCGCCTCCGCCTCGGGGGCCGCCGCCGGCTCCACGACGCAGGACGGCAGGAAGTGCGCGGCTTTGAGCGGCGTCACCACCGACCACTGCCACTTGACGCCGTACGGCAGCGAGGCCGCGGGCAGCAGTGCCGCCTCGATCCGCGCGGGCAGGGTGCCGGCCGGCGGATCGGGGACGGAGGTCGCGGTGCCGGCCGGGGTCGCCGCGCGGGTGCCGGTGCCGTCCAGCCGGGGCAGCAGCTGCCAGCCGCCGACGGTGAGGGCGAGCGCGGCGGTCACCGACGCGGCGGCGGCCCTGCGGCGTGCCCTGCGCCGCTCGCCGCGGATACGGGCGGCCTGCGGCCCGGCGAGGACGACCAGGGGTTCGGCGTCGCGGGCGAGGTCCCGGAGCCGGTCGTCCAGCTCGTCAGCCATGGAGGGGCACCTCTCCGGTGAGTCGCCGTCCACGGACGGCAGGTTCGGGGTCTGCGGGCTCGGGTTCTTCCCTGAGCCGGGCGCCGAGTGCCTTGCGGCCCCGGCTCAGCCGGGTTCTGACCGCGGCGGGCGACACCCCGGTCTCCCGGGCGATCTCCTCGACGGGCAGGTCGAGCAGATGGTGCATCACGACGGCGGTGCGCTGGTCCTCGCCCAGCCCGCGCAGCGCCGCGACCAGCGCGACGCGGTCCGGGGCCAGGTCCGGTGCATCCGGCGGCGGGCCGTGCCGGAAGTGGGCGCGCATGCGGTTGCGCGCCTTGCGCCAGGTGCTCACGGCCAGGCGCAGGGCGACGGTCCTGACCCACGGGGTCGGGTCGCCCTCGGCGGTCAGCGCGGGCCAGCGCAGCCAGGCGCGCGCGTAGGCCTCCTGGACGGCGTCCTCCGCCTCGCCGAGGTCGCCCGTCACGGCGAACACTACGGCGACCATTCTTCGCGCTGTTGCGGCGTAGAAGTCATCGAAGTCCGCGGAGCGTTCCGCGGGTTCCGGGTTCATGTACGTTGCCCTCCCGCTACTTACACGCGTGCGGGCGCCCTTTTGTGACACGCGGTTCTTCACCGGCGTGCCCAGGGGGAAGGCGTGCCCTCCGCGCGCGGGCGCGGGCTCAGCGGGAGCGGGCCTCGCGCAGGTGCGCGGCCACCGGGGTGAGGGCCTGGCGGTAGGCGGCGAGGTCCTGCGGGGCGATGAGGTCGATGAAGTGCTCGCGCACGGACGCGACGTGGCGCGGGGCGACCTGGCGCATCGTCTCCCACCCCTGCTCGGTCAGCACCGCGTACAGCCCGCGCCGGTCGGACTCGCAGTTCTCCCGCCGGACGAATCCGGCGGCCTCCATGCGGGTGATCTGGTGCGAGAGCCGGCTCTTGGACTGCAGCGTCGACTTGGCGAGGTCGCTCATCCGCATGCGGTGGTCCTCGGCCTCGGAGAGGTTGACGAGGATCTCGTAGTCGTTGTTGGTCAGGCCGAAGGGCTGCAGGTCACGCTCCAGCTGATACATGAGCAGCCGGCTGACGTCGAGGTGGATGCGCCAGGCGCGCTGCTCTTCCTCGGTGAGCCAGGTGGCGGCGCTTTCGGCGGTCTCGGTGGTCATACCGGGAATTCTACCGTCCGTTGAATTACGGATGATCGCCAGGGTAGCGGCGCGGTCACCGTACGCAGCGGCGATCTCATACGCCCGCACCCGGCACCCCGGGTCCCGCGGTGGCCGGGACGCCCCCGGTGTCGGTGGCGCCCATCAGCTCCTCGGTGGACTGCAGCAGCACCTGGCCCGACCCGGTGAACTCGAACTGGTGCTCCTCGCCCGACGCGCCGCCGATACCGGTGAGCGCCCTGATGCCGCCCAGGACGCCGCGCAGGTAGGCGTGGTCGTAGTGGTGGCACGGGCTCGGGCAGTCGGCCCAGCCGACGAGGGCCTGCGGGTCGACCCGGATCGGCGGCTCCACGAAGTGCACGGCACCGTTGGAGGCGGCGACGAACTTGCCGGTGCCGATCAGGGTGAGGAAGCCCGGGATGATCGACTGCTTGAGCGCGAGGCCCGGCTGGAAGGCCAGCAGGTTGCCGGAGCGGATGGTGAGGTTGCCGTCGTCGAGGTCGTAGGAGTTGATGTCGTACGCGCGGTCGGCGAGCAGCATCTTGCCGCGGCCCTGGGCGACGACCCAGGCGGTGGCGTGCAGCGGGGAGTGGAAGTTCGCGGCGACGAGGTGGTCGAGCGGGCCGTGCCCGATGGCGTGGAAGTCGACCTGCCCGTAGTAGGCGATCATCTTCCCCTTCTGCAGGAACCACTGGCCGTCGAGGTCGACGCAGAAGGCGTACGGGTTGACGTTGTCGTTGACGGGCAGCGTGTGCGGGTCGTGGACGACCGGGCCTTCCGGGTGGGTCACAGCTTCTCCTCCGAGGCCTGCACGTAGACCGTGCCCTGGCCGCTGAGTTCGAGTTGGAAGGCCTCGCCCGAGCCGCGGCCGACCATCTCGCGCCAGCCGACGGCGGGGGCGAGCTTGTTGCGCAGGTCGCCGCGGTGGGCGACGTAGGCCTGCGGGTCGACGTGGACGGGGCGGCCGGGGGTGACGGGGAGTTCGAAGACGCCGCCGTGCGCCATGAAGGCGACCGAGCCCTTGCCCTGCAAGGTGGTGGTGAACAGGCCCTGGCCGGTGACCTGGCCGCGTATCACGCCCATCACACCGCCCTGCGACCCCATGAACATCGTGCCCTGGGCGAGCGACCCGTCGAAGGCGAGCAGCCGGTCGGCCTCGACGTAGAGGGTCTCGCCGCTGAGGTCGACGGTGTGGATGTGGTGGCCGCCGTGACCGAACATCACCAGGCCGTCGCCGTCCACGGTCATCAGCGGGGTCGCCTCGTTCGCGACCCGGCGGCCGATCATCGACATCACCCCGCCCTGCCCGCCGACGATGCTGGGGGTGAAGGTGACGGCGCCGCGGTAGGCGAGCATGGCGCCGCGCTGGCTGAACATCCGCTGCCCGGGCACGATCCGCGCCTCGACCAGCTTGGAGTTGATCCGGGTGAAGGCCATCTAGATCTGCCCCCCGATGGTGTTGCGCTCGCTGGGCTGGACGTAGACCAGCCCCTCGCCCTCGAAGTGGATCTGGAAGCTCTCGCCCGAGCCCTCGCCTATCAGGGTGCGCAGGCCGACCGAGGAGCGCAGCTGCTGGCGCAGGTCGCCGGTGTGGGCGACGTAGGCGCCGGGGTCGACGACCAGCGGGGTGCCCTGCGTCACCCGCAGCACGATGGCCGGGCCGTCGGACATGATCGCGGCCTGGCCGGTGCCCTCCACGGTGGTGGTGAACAGGCCGTTGCCCTGCGAGGCGCCGCGCAGCCCGGTGAAGCTGGTGCCGGTGCGCAGCGCGGGCTCGGTGACCAGCAGGTTGCTCGCCTCGACGTGCAGCTTGTCCCCGGTGAGGCGGACGAGGTTGATCTCGGTGGCCCGGTCGGCGAACCAGCAGGTGCCGCGGCCCCTGACCTCCATCACCGCCATGGCCTCACCGGTGATCCGCCGGGTCACCAGGCCGCGCAGGCCCTCGCCGCCGCCGGTCATCTTCTTGAACGTCATCTCGCCGTCGTAGGCGACCATGGCGCCCTTCTTGGCCTTGACCGCCTCGCCGTCCAGGTCGACGGCCAGCACCCTGCTGCTCTGGAGCCGGAAGATCGCCACGGCTCAGCCGCTGTCGGCCGCGGTACGGGGGCGTACCGGCAGCGGTTCGAGCGGTTCGCCGTTCTCCCCCGCGGCCTCCTTGACCTCCAGGAGCGAGGCGCTGCGCCGCTCGGCCTCGAAGGCCTTGTGGCCGCCGCGCAGGCCGAACAGCCGCTTGCCGAGCAGGATGTAGAGGACGGCCAGCACGTTGAGCGCGAGGGTGCCGATCTTGAAGTAGCTGATCTTCTCGGTCAGCTCGTAGACCTCGAGGGGGAGGAAGGCGGCGGTGGCGACGACCGTCAGGTACTCGGCCCAGCGCTTGGCCCACCACAGCCCGAAGCCCTCGATGATCTCGATCAGCGCGTAGCCGAGCAGGGCCGCGGCGACGATCTGCAGGGTGGACTTCTTGTAGTCGAAGGTCTTGCGGATGGTGTCGACGACCGGCGAGTGGTCCAGGTCGTAGTGGAAGTGCTCGGCGAACGGCTTGAAGGCGGTGAGGTCGTCCTCGAAGAGCTTGCGGACCGCGTCCTGCGAGTTGCTGAACTTCCACACCGCCCAGGCGGCGACGACGATCAGCAGTCCGCGCAGGATCCGCTCGATCGCCAGGAAGCGCAGGATGAACAGGTCGCGCAGCGCCCGCCCGCGCGGCACCAGGGGCGCCCGGTCGGCGGGTCCCGAACCGTGCGGCTCGCCCAGCACGAAGTCGCCGCAGCGCAGGCAGCGCCAGACCTCGCCGACCGCGGTGCTCGCGTGCAACCGGCTGCGCAGCCGCAGCTCGTCGGGCGCGTAGGTGATGTGACCCTTGCGGGAGCAGTGCCTGCGGTCCCAGTCGATGCTCATCGTGTCCCGGTCCCCGTTGAGTATGTACAGATGTCGTGGACATGGACGCTATCGCCCGCCGGACGGTTTCCTACCCCCGGGGCAGGTCATCGATACGGGGCGGTGATAATGGAGGAGTCCTTGTGATCGCGTTCACAAGACCCCGGACCGTGACGACAGCCCTGACAGTGAGGTTTCCCGTGGACCTGAAGACCGCCGGCGCTCTGCGCAGGCTACGCCTGATCTCCGCCCCGGAGGCGGTCTCGTTCCTGCTCCTGCTGGTCTGCTCGGTGCTCAAGCGCACCACGGACTTCAACGCGGTGCCCGTGATGGGCATGGTGCACGGCGTGCTGTTCATCGGCTACGTCGTGCTGTGGGCGCTGGCCTGGAACCGCGCCAGGTGGGGCTTCGGCCGGGCGGCGCTGCTGTTCGTGCTGTCGGTCCTGCCGACCGGCGGCTTCTTCGCCGAGCGCACGCTGGCCCGGGAGTGCGAGGCCGTGGTCGTCGCCGCCCGGGCGGACGCGCAGCAGGCGGTCGGCGCATGATCGTCGCCTTCTCGATCACCCCGCTGGGCGTCGGCGAGGAGGTCGGCGAGTACGTCGCCGACGCGGTGCGGGTGGTGCGCGAGTCGGGGCTGCCGAACCGCACCGACGCGATGTTCACCTCCGTCGAGGGCGACTGGGACGAGGTGATGGACGTGGTGAAGCGGGCGGTCGCCGCGGTCGAGGCGCGGGCGCCGCGGGTGTCGCTGGTCCTCAAGGCGGATCTGCGGCCCGGTGTCACGGACGGCCTGGAGTCGAAGGTCGCCACCGTGGAGCGTTATCTGGCCGGTTGAGGTCCGTTTCCGGACATCCTGCCGTAGCACGGCGGTCACGGTTTCGTCACGTGCGGATCCGCTGCGGACGGCAGGCGGACGACGCCGATCCGTCTGCGAAGCCGGCTGCGGAGCGTCACAGCGGCCCGCCGGTGGCCAGCGCGATGCCCAGCGCGGTGCGCTCGTAGAGCACCTGGTGCCCGTAGCGGCGGGACGTGAGCAGGCCCGCGTCGCGCAGCACCGCGAGGTGGGCGGAGACAGACGACATCGCCATGACGTGCCGGTGCGCCAGCGCCGTGGTGGTGCTGGGGGCGTCCAGGCCGCTGAGGATCGCGGCCCGGTTGGCGCCGAGCAGCCGCACCAGGGTCGCGGACGCGGTCGGGCCGCCGGGCGCCCACAGGCCGCCGATGCCGCGGGCCGGGTAGACCACCAGCGGCTGCCAGGGCGGGTCGAAGGCACTGCCCGCCTCGGGCCAGAAGAAGACGCTGGGCACCAGCACCAGGCCGCGCCCGCCGGGCTCGGGCAGCGGCCCCATGGCGCCCGCGGTGGTCAGCGCACCCTCCGACCAGTGCAGTTTCGGATGCAGTCCGGTGAAGAGCCGCTGCATGCCGCCGTCGGCGAGCCGCCTGGCGTGGTAGGCCACGTCTGCCTCCAGCACCGCGCGCAGCCGCGGCCAGTGCGGCGCCAGCAGCGCGGCCCACACGTGCTCGTACAGCCCCGCCAGCTGCCGTACGGTGCCCGCCGGGTCGGCCAGCATGGCGCGGCCCCTGCGGGTGTCGGCGGCGCCGGGGGTCTGGGCCAGGGCCGCGGCGATCTGCCGCCTGGCGACGTCGGGCGGGGTGGCCCTGACGACGTCCAGCTCCTCGTCGAGACCGGCCAGCGGCGCCTCGGGGATGGGCTGCAGAAAGTCGGGGCCGTAGCCGTGCTCGGGGGCCAGCAGCCACAGCGGGGCGAGGTCGAGGTCGGCCGCGGCGGCCCTGACCTGGCGCAGCCAGGGCAGGTGGTGGCCGTGCCGGTCGGGGCGCGACAGCGTGCGCACCGCCCCCTGCGCCTCACGCAGCGGCGATATCGCGAAACGGCACCTCAGCAGGTCCTCAGCCGCAAAACGCATGCGAAGCGACATCATGACCCCCAAGATTCGGCTGCACGCGAAAGACTACACGTGGGGTCCCTGTGGCTCCAGGGTGATGGCATGACAACGGACAGCGAGCACCCTCCGCGTGGTGTCAGCCCCGCTTCGCCGGCCGGAGAAGACCACGTGAAGGACTCGGAGAACGCCACCACCACCCCCGGCGGCGACAGCGGCACCCCTATTGGATACGGTGCCGTATTTTCCGTTCGCGAATTCCGACCCATTTTCGCCGCCCATGTGCTGTCCCTGCTCGGCGGCGTCCTCGCCGAGGTCGCGCTCGCCGTTCTGATCTTCGCCGAGACCGGCTCCGCTGTTCTGTCGGCCCTGGTATTCGCACTGACATATCTGCCCTATGCACTGAGCGGTCTGCTGCTGTCCGGTATCGCCGACCGCTATCCGTCCCGCAGGGTCCTGGTGAGCTGCGACGTGCTGTCCGGCGGCTGCGTGGCCGCGATGGCGATACCCGGGGCGCCGGTGGTGCTGCTGTTCGCACTGCGGGTCGCCGTCTCCCTGATCGCCCCGCTGTTCACCGGCACCCGTGCGGCGAGCCTTGCCGACATCCTGGAGGGCGAGCGCTACGTCCTGGGCCGTTCCCTGGTGCGGATCGTGGCGCAGGGCTCGCAGATCGCCGGCTTCGGCCTCGGCGGCCTGGTCCTGGTGTGGCTGACGCCGCGCTCGGCGCTGCTGCTGACCGCCTGTACGTTCGCCGGGTCCGCGCTGCTGCTGCGGTTCGGCACCGCGGACCGCCCGGCCCGGGTGACCGGCAGCGGGCGGCTGATGCGGGAGTCGATCGCCTCCGCGGGCCGGCTGATGGCCGACCCGCGGATCAGGGCGCTGCTGCTGATGTGGTGGGTGCCCCCGATGTTCTTCATCGTCGCCGAGGGGCTGGCGGCGCCCTTCGCCAAGGCCGCGGGGATCGGCACGGTCGGCTTCGGCCTCTTTCTGGCGGCGATGCCCGCGGGCACCGCGGTCAGCGAGGTGCTGGCCGGCACGCTGCTCTCGCCCGCGGCCAGGGACCGTATCGTGCTGCCGCTCGCCGGGATCTCGCTGCTGCCGCTGATCCTCTTCGCCGTCGACCCCTCGCTGCCGCTGGCGCTGGTGCTGCTGGTGCTGACCGGGCTGTGCGCGGCCTACGCGCTGGGCATGGACCGCTGGTTCGTCGACGACGTGCCCGACCATATGCGGGGGCAGGCCATGTCGCTGCTCGGCGCCGGTCTGATGACCCTGCAGGGCCTGGGCATCACCGTCGGTGGCGCCCTCGCGGAATGGGCGCCGCCCTACGCGGTCATCGCGGGCTCCGGGGTCGCCGGCACCCTGAGCGTGCTGCTGGTGCTGCGGTCGGTGCGGCGCACCAGGGCGGTGCCCGCGGCGCTCGCGGCCTGAGGGCGGTACTCCGCCGCCCGGCGTCACCTGCCCGCCGCCCGGCGTCACCTGCCCGGCGCGGGGGCGTCACCTGCCGGGCGCGGGGGGCGGATTCAGCGCCGGGTCAGGTACGTGTGCATCGCCCGGTGCAGCGCCTTGTTCACGGCGCCCTGGAGCGGCAGCTCCCACTCCCCCACGGTCTCCACGGCCTCGCCGCCCGTACCGAGCTTCCAGCGCAGCAGCCCGTGCGAGCGCGCCGCCGGGTCCAGGTCGTCGGGCACCCCGCGCATGTCGTAGACCGCGGCGCCCGCCGTCTGCGCGTCGCACAGCATGCGCCACTGCAGGGCGTTGCTCGGCCGCACCTCGCGGCGGTGGTCGGCGGACGCGCCGGTCTGGTACCAGACGCGGTTGCCGTCGGGCGCGGTCAGCAGGGTGTGCGCGGCCAGCAGTTCGCCCTGGTGGCGGGCGGTGTACAGGCGCATGCGGCCCGGCTGCTCGGCGTTCAGCTCGGCATACTGCCGCTGGTAGTAGCCCAGGTCGCGGCCCAGGTCGAAGCCGTCGCGGCGCTCGGTGATCCGCAGCAGCTCGTGGAAGGCCGGCAGCGTCTGCGGCCCCTCGACGCCGGTCCACACACCGGACTTGGCGGCCTTCTTGATGTTGCGCCGCCACTCCTGGTTCAGGCCGGTCCACAGGTCGTCCAGGCCGCGACCGGCCAGCGGCACCTCGAACACCAGCCGGGGCTGCGCGTCGCCGCCCTGCCCGTCCTCGCCGCACCGCCGCCAGCCCGACTCGCGCAGCCGGTCGGCGACCGCGGCGCCCAGCGGCTCCACCATGTCGGGCAGCACGTCGCCGACCCTGCGCCCCGGCCCTGTCGCGTCCTTGAGGGTCCGCGCCGACCACCTGCGGTACGCCAGCGGCGGCCCCATCCGTACGGCGAAGGCGCCGGTGCCCGCGAGGTGCGCGAGCAACGGGTCGAGCCAGCGCTCCAGTTGCGGGTCCGCCCAGTCCACGCCCGGGCCTTCCGGCAGGTACGCGAAGAAGCGGCGGACGCCGGGCGGGCGGCGGTAGAGCACCAGCGCGGAGCCGACCAGCCGGTGGTCCGCGTCGAACCAGCCCAGCGACTCCGCCCGCCAGCCGGTCTTGACCCTGGCCCAGGACGGGGTCTGCAGGAAGCTGGCGGTGTGCGGGCCGGGGCGCCGCAGGAAGGCGGCGTGCACGTCGGCGGGTATCGGGCGCAGCACCAGCTCCGCGCGCTGCCCCGCCGGGGCCTGCGGGCGATGGTGGGTGGTCATCGTCAAGGCGTCGTCCTCCGCGTATGCGGCGGTCCCGGGCGGCCCGCTCACATGTAACACGCGCGTACTCCCAGGTATGTGACAGAGACTTTCCCGACATCGCGCGGGGCTTCGGCCCCGGACGCGGGTGCGCCAGACTTGCCCCACCGGGGCGCGGGTCGTCACCGACCCGAGGGGGCTGTTCCGGTCCGTGCCGGACCACCCGCCGGTGGCGGGCCGGTCGCGCGGTTCCCCGCGCCCCTGGAACTCACCCTCTGCGGCAGGGCCGGGCTCTGAGGGAGGCGGGGGGAACCGCGCGACCGGCCATGGCGTCGCTGGAGACGCCGCAGCACCGCAAGGGGCGGCATCCCGGGGCGCGGGCGGACAGGAACGGAGTGCAGCAGGTGACGACAGCCGCGGCCCGCAGGGGCAGACGGGCGCATGCGAGGCCTTCGCTGCGGCGCAGCGGCACGCTGATGGTGGCGGGCTCGCTGGCGTCGCGGGCGACGGGGTTCCTGCGGCTCGCGGTGATCACCGCCGCGGTCGGCACCGCGGCCACCGGCGACGCCTTCGGCGTCGCCAACACCGTGCCGAACATCATCTACGCCCTGGTGATCGGCGGCGCCCTGCAGTCCGTGTTCGTCCCCGAACTGGTGCGGGCGGCCAAGGAGCACCCCGACGGCGGGCGGGTGTACACCGACCGCCTGCTGACCCTGTGCGCGGTCGGGCTCGTGCTGGTGACCGTGCTCGCGGTGGCGGCGGCGCCGCTGCTGGTGTCGGCGTACGCCCCGGACTTCAGCGGCGGGCAGCGCGACCTGACGGTGACGCTGGCCCGCTACTGCCTGCCGCAGATCCTCTGCTACGGCGTCTTCACGCTGCTCGGCCAGGTGCTGGGCGCCCGCGACCGGTTCGGCGCGATGATGTGGACGCCGGTGCTCAACAACCTCGTCGTCATCGCGGTCTTCGGCCTCTACCTCGGCACCGCCCGCGGCGGCATCGACGACCGGGACGCGATGGTGCTCGGCCTCGGCAGCACCGCGGGCATCGCGGTCCAGGCGCTCGGCCTGCTGCCCTCGCTGCGCGCCGCCGGCTTCCGCTGGCACCCGCGGTTCGACTGGCGCGGCGCCGGGCTGGCCCAGCCGGTGCGCGCCGCGGTCTGGACGCTGCTGCTGGTGCTGGTCAACCAGGCCGCGTACTGGGTCGTCACCCGGCTGTCCACGTCCGCGGGGCAGCACGCGCTGGCCGCGGGGCACCACGCGGGCGTCGGCTATGCCGCGTACAGCAACGCGTACAGCCTGTGGGTCGTCCCGCAGGGCATCGTCACCGTCTCGCTGGTCACCGCGCTGCTGCCGCGGATGAGCCGGGCCGCCGCCGACGGCGACCACGCGGCGATCGGCGCCGACCTGACCCGCGGCCTGAACACGTCCGGCACCGCCGTCGTACCCGCGGTGCTGGCCTTCGTCACCCTCGCCCCGCAGATCACCGGCGTCGTCTTCCAGCACGGCGCCACCACCGACGCGGACGCCGCCGCCATCGGCTGGATGCTCACCGCCTTCGCGCTCGGCCTGCCCGCCTTCGCGGGCCAGTACCTGCTGGCCCGCGGCTTCTACGCGCTCGGCGACACGCGGACGCCGTTCTTCCTCAACGTGCTGATCGCCGGCGTCAACGCCACGCTGGCCGCGGCCTCCTACCTGCTGCTGCCGGCCCGCTGGGCGGTCACCGGCATGGCGGCCGGCTACGCGGTGGCCTGCACGGCGGGGCTGCTGGCGACGTCCGCGCTGCTGCGCCGCCGGCTGGCGTGGCGGCCGCGGGTGCTGGGGCACCACCTGCGGCTGCTGGCCGCCTTCCTGCCGGGTGCCGCGCTCTCGCTGCTCGCCGCGCACTACTGCGCCGGGCGCTTCGGTACGGCGCCGGCCGGCGATCTGGCGGGCCTGCTGCTGGGCGGTGCCGCGCTGCTGCTGCCGGCGGTGGTGCTGGCGCGGCCGCTGGGCCTGCGGTTCGGCCGCGGCTGATTTCCCGGTCACGTGGTGCACGCGCACCGCGTCCGTCCCGCGCGCCCGGGAGGCGGCCCGTGCCGGGCACGCCTGACGGGCATACGGCAGCGGGCGACGCTCCGGCGGACGGCCCGCCCTTCGGCGGCCTCGGCCCGAACCTGGGCGTGCACGACGCGTTCACCCTGGGCTGGAAGCTGGCCGCCGTCCTGCGCGGCCGGGCCATCGAGGACCTGCTCGACACCTACCACGCCGAGCGCCACCCGGCGGGGGCGTGGGTGCTGCACATCACGCAGGCCCAGCGCGCCCTGGCCCACCCGCAGCCCGGCCCGGACATCGTCGAGCTGCGGGAGGTCCTCACCGGGCTGCTGCGGCTGCCCGAGGCCAACAGGCACATGGCGGGCCTGATGTCCGGCCTGTCCCACCCCTGGCCGCTCGCCGAGGACGACCGCCGGGTCCCCGCACCCGGCGCCTGACGCGCCGCCCGGCCGCTACTGGCCCACCCTGCCGTCGACGCACTCGCGCAGCAGGTCCGCGTGGCCGCAGTGGCGGGCGTACTCCTCGACCCTGTGCACCAGCAGCTCGCGGACCGCGATCCCGTCCTTGCCCAGCTTCTCGCCCAGGTCCGGGTGCCCGGCCAGGGCCGCGTCGGTAGCGGCCTGCTCGCGCTCCAGGTCGGCGTGGGCGGCGTCGACCACAGCCTGCTCGGCGACGGCCCCGTCGAAGTCCGCGTCGCGCGCGCCGTACAGCTTCGGCAGCGGCTCGCCGTCGCGGATCCAGTTGTGCCAGTCGCGTTCCACCTCGGCGAGGTGCCGGAGCAGCCCGAGCAGCGACATCGTCGACGGCGGAACCGACCGGCGGGCCAGCTGCTCGGGGTCCAGGCCCTCGCACTTCATCCGCAGGGTCAACCGGTAGTTCGCCAGGAAGTCCTCAAGCGTGGCCAGTTCGCCGTCGGGGCTGTTCCCCTCGCTGTTGCGCGGGTCGTCCTCCGGGTCGGACCACATGTCGGGGTAGACGGTGGCCCGGGTCCATCGTGCGGGTTGATCGCTCATGCGCCCCATGCTGGCCCGCAGGCCACAGAACCCGCCAGCCTATTGCTGCTCCCCGGTCAGCCCGGCGATCAGCTCGTCCGCCGCCGTGTACGGGTCGGCGGTGCCGTCGGTGACGCGGGCCGCGAGGGCGGACAGGTGCTGGTCGCCGGACAGGCTGCCGATACGGGCGCGCAGGGCGGTCACGGCGATCGTCTCGATCTCGCGGGCCGCGCGGGTGCGGCGGCGGGCGGCCAGGACGGAGTGCTCCTCCATCCAGGCGCGGTGCTTGTCGAGGGCGTCGACGACCTCGTCGATGCCCTCGCCGCGGGCGGCGACCGTCTTGACGATCGGCGGGCGCCAGTCGCCGGGGCCGCGGGACTCCCCCAGGCCCAGCATGTGGTTCAGCTCGCGGGCGGTGGCGTCGGCGCCGTCGCGGTCGGCCTTGTTGACCACGTAGACGTCGCCGATCTCCAGGATGCCGGCCTTCGCCGCCTGGATGCCGTCGCCCATGCCGGGGGCGAGCAGCACCACCGAGGTGTCGGCCTGGGCGGCGATCTCGACCTCGGACTGGCCGACGCCGACCGTCTCGACCAGGATCACGTCGCAGCCGGCCGCGTCCAGCACCCGGATGGCCTGCGGGGCGGCCCAGGCCAGGCCGCCGAGGTGGCCGCGGGTGGCCATGGAGCGGATGTAGACGCCCGGGTCCGAGGCGTGCTCGGACATCCGCACCCGGTCTCCGAGCAGGGCGCCGCCGGAGAAGGGCGAGGACGGGTCCACCGCCAGCACCCCGACCCTGCGGCCCGCCTTGCGGTAGGCGCTGACCAGGGCCGAGGTGGAGGTGGACTTGCCGACGCCGGGCGAGCCGGTGAGGCCGACCACGTACGCGCCGCCGGTCAGCGGTGCGAGCGCGGCCATCACCTCGCGCAGCTGCGGGGAGGCGCCCTCGACGAGCGAGATCAGCCGGGCCACGGCCCGCGGCCGGCCCTCCCGCGCCTGCTCGACCAGCGTGCCGACGTCCACGGACCTGCGCGGCGCGGGGCTTCCCGCCCCGGTCGGCGGCCGGTCGTGCCCGTTCGCTCGTTCGTCGCTCACTTGGCGCGTTCTCCCTCTCGACAGCGGCGCGGCCGTTGGCTCCCCGGCCGGGGGCGAGCCCGCACAGTGCTCGGCCCCCGGCAGGAGATTCCGTCAGTTCGCCGGCACGTGCAGGATCAGGGCGTCGCCCTGGCCGCCGCCCCCGCACAGGGCGGCCGCACCGGTTCCGCCGCCGCGGCGGCCCAGCTCAAGGGCCAGATGCAGCACGATACGGGCTCCGGACATCCCGATGGGGTGGCCCAGCGCGATCGCGCCGCCGTTCACGTTCACCTTTTCAGGTGTCACCCCGAGGTCCTTCATGGACTGCACGGCGACGGCCGCGAAGGCCTCGTTGATCTCGATGAGGTCGAGGTCGGCGACGGTCAGGCCCTCCTTGCCCAGGGCGTGGGCGATGGCGTTCGAGGGCTGGGACTGGAGCGAGTTGTCCGGGCCTGCCACGTTGCCGTGCGCGCCGATCTCGGCGATCCACGACAGGCCCAGCTCCTCGGCCTTGGCGCGGCTCATGACGACCACGGCGGCGGCGCCGTCCGAGATCTGCGAGGCGGTGCCCGCGGTGATCGTGCCGTCCGCGGCGAAGGCGGGGCGCAGCCGGCCCAGGGACTCCGCGGTGGTCTCCGGGCGGATGCCCTCGTCCTTGCTGAGGACCACCGGTTCGCCCTTGCGCTGGGGGATCTCGACCGGGGCGATCTCGGCGTCGAAGAGGCCGTTCTTCTGGGCCGCGGCGGCCCGCTGGTGCGACAGGGCGCCGAACTCGTCCTGCGGGGCGCGCTCGATCCCGAGCCGGGTGTTGTGCTTCTCGGTGGACTCGCCCATCGCGATGTTCTCGTACGCGTCGGTGAGGCCGTCGTGGGCCATCGAGTCCAGCATCTCGATGGCGCCGTACTTGAAGCCGGCCCGGGAGCCGGGCAGCAGGTGCGGGGCGTTGGTCATGGACTCCTGGCCGCCGGCCACCACGACGTCGAACTCGCCGGCCCGGATCAGCTGGTCGGCCAGCGCGATGGCGTCCAGGCCCGACAGGCACACCTTGTTCACGGTGAGGGCCGGCACCGACATCGGGATGCCGGCCTTGACGGCGGCCTGGCGGGCGGGGATCTGGCCGGCGCCGGCCTGCAGCACCTGGCCCATGATCACGTACTGCACCTGGTCGCCGCCGATACCGGCCCGCTCCAGCGCGGCCTTGATCGCGATCCCGCCGAGGTCGGCGCCGGAGAAGCCGCGCAGGCCGCCGAGCAGTCTGCCCATCGGGGTGCGGGCACCCGCGACGATCACCGATCGAGTCTTGTTTCCCATGGAGCGGCCCCTTCGGCTGAAGAGAGGAGGTTAACGAGGGTTAGCGTCAATGTACTGGCGGGTAAAGCCTGAGTCACCCGGCGCAACGTGTGATGGCGCGCACGTTGCGTAGTCACCGGCCGGTGCGATGCACTGGGTCCATGCTGACGCGCATCGACCACATCGGGATCGCCTGCTTCGACCTCGACGCGACCGTCGAGTTCTACCGTGCCACGTACGGCTTCGAGGTGTTCCACAGCGAGGTGAACGAGGAGCAGGGCGTCCGCGAGGCCATGCTGAAGATCAACGGGACCTCGGACGGCGGCGCCTCCTACCTCCAGCTGCTGGAACCGACCCGGGAGGACTCCGCGGTCGGCAAGTGGCTGGCGAAGAACGGCGAGGGGGTGCACCACATCGCCTTCGGCACCGCGGACGTGGACGCGGACGCCGCGGCCGTCCGCGACAAGGGCGTCAGGGTGCTCTACGACGAGCCCCGGCGCGGTTCGATGGACTCCAGGATCACCTTCCTGCACCCCAAGGACTGTCACGGAGTGCTCACGGAACTCGTGACGGCCGCGGGTTCGCATGTTCAGGACCCGCAGGACCACTGACCCAACCCCCGTCCTGCCCGGTAGAGTGACCGGGCCGACCGGGGTGGGCTCTGGGTACGCTCCCGCTCCGCGCCGTTGATCTGACACCATTCTTCTTATGGCCCTGGTTTCGAACAGGGCCACGGAGAATCTCACCCGGTTGGCGGGTGAGAACGCCAGGAGACCGATGGGACCGCGGAGTGCGGGGCAACGACAGCTACCGGGCTGACGACCACCTCTCTCAGCTCGAAGCCGAGATGGACCGGCTTCGTACCGAGCGGGGCAAAGCGGTCGACCACGCCGACGACCTCGGATACCAGGTCGAGGTGCTGCGCGCCAAGCTGCACGAGGCGCGGCGCATGCTGGCGTCCCGCCCTGCCTACGACAACATCGGGCACCAGGCCGACCAGCTGCTGCGCAACGCGCAGATCCAGGCCGACCAGCTGCGCGCGGACGCCGAGCGCGAGCTGCGCGAGGCCAGGGCGCAGACCCAGCGGCTGCTGCAGGAGCAGGCCGAGCACCAGTCGCGCTTCGAGGCCGAGTGGCATGCCGAGGCCATCGCCAGGCGCCGCCAGCTGGACGAGGAACTGGCCGAACGCAGGGCCAACGTCGAGACGCACGTCAACGAGAACGTGGCGTGGGCCGAGCAGCTGCGGGCGCGCAGCGAGTCGCAGGCCCGCCGGCTGCTGGACGAGACCAGGGCGGAGTCCGAGGCGGCGCTCACCGCCGCCCGCACCGAGGCCACCCGGGTCGCCGAGCAGACCAGGGACCGGCTGACCGCCGACGCCCAGACGGCCCGCGCGGAGGCCGAGCAGCTGCTGCGCAGGGCGCGTACGGACGCGGAGCGGCTGCTGACCGCCGCGTCGGCGCAGGCCCAGGAGGCCACCACCGAGGCCGAGCAGCTGCGCACCTCCACCCGCAGCGAGTCCGACGACGCCAGGATCAGGGCGACCGAGCTGTCCCGGCTGGCCGAGGAGAAGCTGCGGGAGGCCGACGAGTCGCTGCGTACGGCCACCGCGGAGGCCGAGCGGCTGCGCGAGGAGGCCACCGCGGGCGCCGCCAAGCGCCTCGCGGCCACCGAGACGGAGAACGAGCAGCGCACCCGTACCGCCAGGGCCGAGATCGCCCGGATGGTCAACGAGGCGACGAAGGAGGCGGAGGCCGCCAAGGCCGAGGCCGAGCAGACCGTCGCCGACGCCAAGGCCGAGGCGGAGCGCATCCGCAGCGAGGCGCAGGAGGCGGCCAGGGCCGCCGCGGCCGAGGACGCCGCGGCCCAGCTGGCGCAGGCCGCCCGCTCGGCCGAGGAGATCCTGACCAAGGCCTCGGAGGACGCCCGCTCCACCACCAAGGGCGCGGGCGAGGAGGCCGAGCGGATCCGCCGGGAGGCGGAGGCCGAGGCCGAGCGGCTGCGCAGCGAGGCGGAGGCCTCGGCGCAGGAGCTGCGCGGCGCCGCACAGGACGACACCGAGGAGTACCGCGCCAGGACGGTCGAGCTGCAGGAGGAGGCCAGGCGGCTGCGCGGCGAGGCCGAGCAGCTGCGGGCCGACGGGGTCGCCGAGGGCGAGCGGATCCGCGGCGAGGCCCGCCGCGAGGCGGTGCAGCAGATCGAGGAGGCCGCGAGCAAGGCCGAGGAGCTGCTCGCCAAGGCCAAGGCCGACGGCGACGAGCAGCGGCAGAGCGCGTCCGCCGAGGCCGAGCGGATGCGGACGGAGTCCGTCGAGCGGGCGTCGGTGCTGAACACCAAGGCCGAGGAGGCGCTGCGCGCCGCCCGCGCCGAGGCCGACGAGCTGCGGGCGGAGGCCGAGCGGCAGGGTGCGGCGGTCAAGGAGTCCGCCGAGCAGGCCGCGGCAGAGCAGCGGGCCGAGGCCGGCACGATCGTGGCCCGGCTGCGCGAGGAGGCCGAGGTCGACCTGGCCCGGCTGCGCGAGGAGGCCGAGACCCGCGTCGCCGCCGCCGAGCAGGGCCTGCGGGACGCCACCGCGGAGGCGGACCGGATCCGCGCGGAGGCGGCGGCGGAGGCCGAGCAGCTGCGCCAGGAGACCGCCGAGCGGGTCCGCACGCTGCAGGAGCAGGCCGAGGCCGAGGCCGTACGGCTGCGGGACGAGGCGGCGGCGGACGCGGCGCAGTCCCGCGCCGAGGGCGAGAACATCGCCCTGCGGGTGCAGGCGGAGGCGGCCGCGGAGGCCGAGCAGCGCAGGACCGAGGCGCAGGAGACCGCCGACCGGGTGCGTGCCGAGGCCTCGGCCGCGGCCGAACGGCTCGGGTTGGAGGCGGCGGAGGCGCTGGCCGCGGCCCAGGAGGAGGCGGCCAGGCGGCTGCGGGCGGCCGAGGAGCTGCTGGGCACCGCACGCGGCGAGGCCGAGCAGGAGCGGGCGCGGGCCCGCGGTGAGAGCGAGGAGCTGCTCGCGTCGGCCCGCAAGCGGGTCGAGGACGCGGCGGCGGAGGCCGACCGGCTGGCGGCGGAGGCCGAGCAGCGGGCCGGCGAGCTGGTGGCGGCGGCCGAGGCGACCGCGCAGCAGGTGCGGGACTCGGTCGCGCACCTGCACCAGGAGGCGGAGCAGGAGATCGCCGGGCTGCGGTCCGCGGCCGAGCACGCGGCCGACAGGATGCGCACCGAGGCGCGGGGCGAGGCCGACCGGCTGCACGCGGACGCCAACTCCGAGCGGGAGCGCGCCGGTCAGGACGCGTCGCGGATGCGCGCGGAGGCCCAGGAGGAGTCTGCGGCCGCCAGGTCGCTCGCCGACCGTACGGTCAACGAGGCGATCGAGGAGGCCGACCGGCTGCGGTCCGAGGCCCGCGAGGACGCCAACCGGATGCGTACGGACGCCGCGAACCAGGCCGACCAGCTGGTCGGCAAGGCCCGCGAGGAGGCCGACCGGCTCGGCGCCCTGTCCAGGGAGACCCTGGAGGGTGCGGAGCGGGAGGCCGAGGAGTCGCGTACCGCGTCGCAGCGGGTCCTGGACGAGGCCAGGGAGGCGGCCAACAAGCGCCGCAGCGAGGCCGCGGAGCAGGCCGACGAGCTGATCGGCAAGGCGCAGGCCGAGGCCCGCAGGGTCGCGGCGGCCGTCGAGGAGCAGTCGGACACGATGGTCGCCGCGGCCCGCGCGGAGGCCGAGCGGCTGGTCAACGAGGCCACCGCGGAGGGCAACGGGCTGGTGGAGCGGGCGCGTACGGACGCCGACACGCTGCTCGGCGAGGCCCGCAGGGACGCCACCACCATCAGGGAGCGCACCGACGAGCTGCGCCGCAGGGTGGAGTCCGACGTGGAGGCGCTGCACGACCGCTCCCGCAAGGAGGCCGCCGAGGCGATGCGGGTGGTCGGCGAGCGGGTCGACAAGCTGGTGGCCGCCGCGACCGAGCAGTTGCGCGAGGCCGAGCAGAAGGCCGCCGAGATCAAGTCGACCGCCACCTCCGAGGCGAGCAAGGTCCGTATCGCCGCGGTGAAGAAGGTCGAGGGCCTGCTCAAGGAGGCCGAGCAGAACAAGTCCGAGGCGGAGCGCGAAGCCGAGCGGGTCAAGAGGGAGGCGCGTGCCGAGGCCGAGCGCATCGTGACCGAGGGCCGACGGGAGTTGGACACCCTGGTCCGCCGGCGCGAGGACATCAATGCGGAGATCGGCCGGGTCCAGGACGTGCTGGAGGCGCTGGAGTCGTTCGAAGCGCCGGGTGGCGCAGCCAAATCCACCAAGAGTACGGTCTCCGCGGGGGCTTCCGCCGGTTCCACCCGGGCGGGTGGCAAGCGCAACGACGATGCTCCACTCGATTGAGCGGACATTCTCCATGCCGAATGCGCAATGGCTCGGTGACACGCCGCAGAGCCCCCTAGGATTCCCACTATCACCTCACCGGTCTGAATCATCGACAGGAACCCCATGAGCGACACTTCCTCCCCCTTCGGCTTCGAGTTGGTGCGTCGCGGATACGACCGCGGACAGGTGGACGACCGCATCACCAAACTCGTCGCCGACCGTGACAGTGCCCTGACGCGCATCACCGCGCTGGAGAAGCGCATCGAGGAACTGCACCTCGAAACCCAGAACGCCGCGGCTCAGGTGAACGACTCCGAGCCGTCCTACGCCGGTCTCGGCGCCCGGGTGGAGAAGATCCTCCGCCTGGCCGAGGAAGAGGCCAAGGACCTGCGCGAGGAGGCCCGTCGCGCCGCCGAGCAGCACCGCGAGCTGGCGGAGTCGGCCGCCTCGCAGGTGCGCAACGACGCGGAGGCCTTCGCGTCCGACCGCAAGGCCAAGGCCGAGGACGAGGGCGCCCGGATCGTCGACAAGGCGAAGGGTGACGCGACGCAGCTGCGCACCGACGCCCAGAAGGACGCCCAGGCCAAGCGCGAGGAAGCCGACGCGCTGTTCGAGGAGACCCGCGCGAAGGCCGCCCAGGCCGCAGCGGACTTCGAGACCAACCTGGCCAAGCGCCGCGAGCAGTCCGAGCGCGACCTGGCGTCGCGTCAGGCGAAGGCGGAGAAGCGCCTGGCGGAGATCGAGCACCGCGCCGAGCAGCTGCGCCTTGAGGCGGAGAAGCTGCGCACCGACGCGGAGCGCCGTGCCCGCCAGACGGTCGAGACCGCGCAGCGCCAGTCCGAGGACATCGTCGCGGACGCGAACGCGAAGGCCGACCGGATCCGCAGCGAGTCCGAGCGCGAGCTGGCGGCGCTCACCAACCGCCGCGACAGCATCAACGCCCAGCTGACCAACGTCCGCGAGATGCTGGCCACGCTGACCGGTGCGGCCGTCGCCGCGGCGGGCTCCCCCGACGACGAGCCGATCTCGCGCGGCGTCCCGGCGCAGCAGTCCCGCTGACCTCACAGGTCGGGCGGAGCTCGTTGCTCCACCGGTTTCTGCGGAACCCTCGCACTCGCCCGTGCGGGGGTTCCGCCGCGTCTTGCTAGCCTCGCCCCCATGATTGAGTTGCAGGGGCTCACCAAGCGGTACGGGGACAAGACCGCAGTCGACCATCTGACCTTCACCGTGCGCCCCGGCGTGGTGACCGGATTCCTCGGGCCGAACGGCGCGGGCAAGTCCACCACGATGCGGATGCTGCTCGGCCTGGACTCGCCCACCAGCGGCGACGTCCGTATCGACGGCAGGCGCTACGCGCAGCTCAGCGAGCCGCTCAAGCACATCGGTGCGCTGCTCGACGCCAAGGCGATCCACGGCGGCCGCACCGCGTACAACCATCTGCTGTGCATCGCGCAGTCCAACCGCATCCCCTCCCACCGGGTGGGCGAGGTGCTGGAGACGGTGGGCCTGACGGCGGTGGCACGCAAGCGTTCCAAGGGCTTCTCGCTGGGTATGGGCCAGCGGCTGGGGATCGCCGCGGCGCTGCTGGGCGACCCGGAGATCCTGATGTTCGACGAGCCGGTCAACGGTCTCGACCCCGAGGGCATCCACTGGATCCGCAACCTCATGAAGGGGCTGGCCGCGCAGGGCCGTACGGTCTTCGTGTCCAGCCACCTGATGAGCGAGATGGCGCTGACCGCCGAGCACCTGATCGTCATCGGCCGGGGCCGGCTGCTGGCCGACACCTCGATGGCGGACTTCATCGAGAAGAACTCCCGCAGCTACGTGCGGGTGCGCACCCCGCAGCCCGAGCAGCTCATGGACGTGCTGACCGCGGCCGGCCACACCGTGGTGACCGCCGGCGACGGGGCCTTCGAGATCACCGGCACGGAGGCCGCGCAGCTCGGTGAGCTGGCCGCGCAGCATCAGCTGGTGCTGCACGAACTGAGCCCGCAGCGGGCGTCGTTGGAGGAAGCGTTCATGCAGCTGACCGCCGAGTCGGTCGAGTACCACGCGCACGGCGCGGTGACGCCGGGCGGCGAACCGATGCCGGTCGCGCCCGGGCAGCCGCAGTGGCAACCGCAGCCGCCCCCGCAACCGCCGGGCGGTCCCGGGCAGCCGCCGCAGCCCGGCGGGCAGCAGTGGGGCTCGCAGTGGCGCAACCCCGGCTCCGGAAAGGGGCGTTGACATGGCTGCGGCTTCCGCCGTCCTCCAGTCGGAGTGGACGAAGATCAGGTCGGTCCGCTCGACCATCTGGACACTGGCTCTCGCCTTCATCGTGACCGTGGCCCTGGGCGCGGTCATCTGCCTGGTGTTCAACAACACCTGGGGCGACCTGTCGTCCGACGACCAGGCCACCTTCGACCCGACCGCGACCAGCTTCTTCGGCATGCAGCTCGGCCAGCTGGCGCTGATCGTCTTCGGCGTGCTGGTCATCTCCAGCGAGTACAGCACCGGCATGATCCGCACCTCGCTGGCCGCGGTGCCGCAGCGCAGCGCGTTCTACGCCAGCAAGGTCGCGGTGGCCGGTGCGCTGGCACTGGTGGTCGGCATGGCCACCAGCTTCGTCGTCTTCTTCCTCGGCCAGGCGCTGCTGGGCTCGCACAGCGCGGACATCGGCGACCCCGGCGTGCTGCGCGCCGTCGTCGGCGCCGGGCTGTACATGACGCTGCTGGTGCTGCTGTGCGTGGGCGCCGCGTCGATGCTGCGCAGCCCGATGCTGGGCCTGGGCATCCTGATGCCGTTCTTCTTCCTGATCTCGCCGATCCTGGCGAACGTGCCGAAGGTGCAGACGGTCGCGCGCTACTTCCCCGACCAGGCCGGGCGGAAGATCATGCAGGTCGTGCCGGACAGCGGCGACCACGTCTCCTACGGGCCGTGGGGCGGCATCCTCATCATGGCCGTGTGGGTCGCGGTGGCGCTGCTCGGCGGCTACGTCGTCCTCAGGCAGCGCGACGCCTGAGGCGTCAGTACCTGGGCGCGTTACGGGACCGCTGCACCTTGCTGGTGCGGCGGTCCTTGGCGTTCCAGCAGGCGCGGTGCCAGTGCCGCCGGTCGTCGAGGCCGTCGTACTCGCGCCAGGCCACCACGTGCCCGACGCCGGGCGGGATCTCCTGGTCGCAGCCGGGGCAGCGGTAGTGCTTGGTGGACGCGGCGCCGGCGATCGGCCGCACCACCCACTCCTCGCCCTGCCACTCCTCGGTGCCGGCACCGCCGACCCCGGACTCCTGGCTGTGCTCCGCGGGGCGCTGGGCGCCGTGCGGGTGGTTTCGTCGCGGCGACACGGAACACCTCGCGCTCTGCTGGCTTCGCGGACGGCATCCAGGGTACGCGCCCGGCCCCCGGGTACCCGAACGGGCGCATCCGCCGCACGAGTGCCGAAAATCATGAAAACGCTGCGGAAAGCCGTGCCTTTGGCACGTGCCAGGCGTTAGTCAGCGCAAGGAGGCAGTGGCGATGCGCGTTGGGACGTTCGTACTCGCGGCTCAGTTCCCCGGTCAGGGCCAGGCCGAGCCGCTGCACCGGGCGATATCGACCGCGGAGGCGGCGGAGGCCGCGGGCCTGGACGCGGTATGGCTGGCGGAACACCATTTCGTGCCCTACGGGGTGTGCCCTTCCGCGGTGACGCTGGCCGGGCTGCTGCTCGGCAGGACCCGGCGGATCGGCGTGGGCACCGCGGTGAGCGTGCTCCCGACCGCGCACCCGGTGGCACTCGGCGAGCAGGCCGCGCTGCTGCACCTGGCCTCGGGCGGCCGCTTCACCCTCGGGGTGGGGCGTGGCGGCCCGTGGGTGGACCTGAAGGTCTTCGGCGCCGGGACGGCCGCGTACGAGACCGGCTTCCCCGAGTCGCTCGACCTGCTGCTGCGCTGGTTGCGGGAGCCCTCGGTGGGCGCCCAGGGGCCGCGTTACACCTTTCCCGCGGTGGCCGTGGTGCCGCGCCCCGACGAGCTGGAGCCGGCGGGCGAGGGGCCGCAGGTGGTGGTGGCGTGCACCTCGCCGGGCACCGTGAGGCTGGCCGCCGAGCGCGCGCTGCCGATGCTGCTGGGCATGCACTGCGGTGACGAGGACAAGGCCGCGATGGTCGCCCTGTGGCGGCGCACGGCACTGGCCGCGGGGCACTCCCCCGACACGCTCGACGCGGTCGGGCACGTCTCGGCCGGTGTCGCCCAGGTCGCCGACACCCGCGCGGACGCGGTCGAGACGCTGCGCAAGGCGATGCCGGGCTGGTTGCAGCAGGGCCTGGCGGCGCACCGCACGGTCGACGGCCGGGCGCGCGCGCTGCGCGACCCGTACGCGTACACCGACCTGCTGTGCGGCCTGCACCCGGTGGGGCCGCCGCGGCTGTGCGCCGACCGCCTCGCGGCGACTGCCAGGGCCACCGGCATCACCCGCTTCGCGCTGCTGGTCGAGGGCTCGGGCGACCTGGCGGCGACCCTGTGCAACGTCGCACGTCTCGGCGCCGACGTGCTCCCGGAACTGGCCTGAACACACGCGCATGGCCCGTTACGGGAGCACGCCCCGTTGTGCCGGCCGCCGTCGGTCGACTACGGCGCCCGCGAGTGGGGTACGGAGCCGCGGGGTGTGTCGGCGCGGACGGTCAGCAGTCCCTGAACTCCGGTGACTGGTTCAGCACTTGCGACCTGACCGAGGTGAACTTGTCGTAGCTCTCGCCGACGGCGGAGTCGAGCGGGAAGACCGCCACCCGGTGGCAGTTCTGGAACGCGAGCCGCACACCGAAGTGCCGCTGGAGTGCCCCGCGTATCGCGTCGCTCGCCAGTGCGCGGAGCAGCTGGCCGCGCTCCTTCTCACTCGGCGGCGGCACCTGGTTGTCCGCGAAGTTCCCCCCATCGACCTTGAGTTGTGCCACCAATGAGCTGATCAGCTCCCACGCATAGGGGAGGGACGTCCTGACGCAGTCGACGAACTCCTGCTCGTCGACCTCGCCTCGCTCGGCCTGTTCGAGGAGGGCCGGAGAGACGTCGAGCGACATGGGTACTCCTCTCGGTGGCCCCGCGGACGCGGGACCGTACGGACGGGATCGGCGGCCGCGACCGCTTCTCCCCCGCGTCGGCCTCCGGCTTTCAACCGTAGGGTTGTAATGCTGCGCGCACCAGGAGGTAGCACGCACAACCGGCCATTTTTCGGCGCCGGGCCGTAGTCGGCCGAACTCGTACGGTCCCGGCGGCCCGGGGCCGAATCGCGTGGCACGTGCCCGGTCGAGTAGCGTGGCCCACCATGCGCCTCGTGATCGCCCGCTGCTCCGTCGACTACGCGGGCCGGCTGTCCGCCCACCTTCCGTCCGCCACCCGGCTGCTGCTGGTCAAGGCCGACGGCAGCCTGTCGGTGCACGCCGACGACCGTGCCTACAAGCCGCTCAACTGGATGTCCCCGCCCTGCACGCTCAAGGAGGGTGACGACGGCGTCTGGACGGTCGCCAACAAGGCGGGCGAGCAGCTGATCATCACGATAGAGGAGGTCCTGCACGACTCCTCGCACGAACTCGGCGTCGACCCGGGCCTGATCAAGGACGGCGTCGAGGCGCACCTGCAGGAGCTCCTGGCCGACCGCATGGAGGTGCTCGGCGAGGGCTGGACCCTGATCCGCCGCGAGTACCCCACCGCCATCGGCCCGGTCGACATCCTCTGCCGCGACGCCTCCGGCGGCACGGTCGCCGTCGAGCTGAAGCGCCGCGGCGACATCGACGGCGTGGAGCAGCTCACCCGCTACCTCGAACTCCTCAACCGCGACCCGCACCTGGCGCCCGTGAAGGGCGTCTTCGCCGCCCAGGAGATCAAGCCCCAGGCCCGCGTCCTGGCCACCGACCGCGGCATCGACTGCGTCGTCCTGGACTACGACGCGATGCGCGGCATCGAGGACGACAAGCTCCGCCTCTTCTGATCCCTCCCGCACCCTTCCCCTTTCCCGCGGCACCCGAGCGTTCCTGCCCGCAGTGTGGCACCCGCATGCCCGGAAATCTTTCGAAACTTTCGAGATTCCGAGCCGAGTCCTGATCATCGAAACAGGACCTCTGGCGGGCAACCTTGACCCCAGATATGTATACAGGGCTCTGAGCTGCCCCGATACTTCCAGTCGAAGACTGCTCGCGAGCGAAGCTTTCGAAATCGCTGCCGAAAGTGTTGACAGTGGGTCTGGCCGGTTCAACACTGTCGCCGTCGACAGACCTCAACGCCTGTCGAATCCCCACTGCGTGGCACGGTCTTGACGCGTGGTCACCGCTCCGAAGGCGGCGGCCGCAGGGCGAGTCCACCGCGCCGTGCCACGTGGCCGGGCTGCCCCGCCAGCCCTCGACGAGGAGGAAGCAACGCACATGAACACCACCCCCCAACCGGAGACCCGCAGTGGCGGCCGTTTCCGGGTGCTCAGTCGCTTCAGGCTGCTGATCAGCAGCTTCTGCACCATCGCGCTGGTCGCCGTGGCCGCGCTGGTCCTCCCCGGCACCGCCAACGCCGACACGACCGTCACCTCGAACAGCACCGGCACCAACAACGGGTACTTCTACTCGTTCTGGAGCCAGAACAGCGGCCAGGCCTCCATGACCATGGGCTCCGGCGGCCAGTACAGCACCCAGTGGAACAACGTGACCAACTTCGTGGCCGGCAAGGGCTGGAACCCGGGCAACACCGCGCCCGTGACCTACTCGGGCTCGTGGAACTGCAACGGCAACTGCTACCTGTCGCTGTACGGCTGGACGACGAACCCGCTCATCGAGTACTACATCGTCGACAACTACGGTAACTACAACCCGAGTTCGGGCTCCTCCAGGCTGGGCTCGGTCACCAGCGACGGCAGCACGTACGACCTGTACCGGACGCAGCGCGTCAACCAGCCGTCCATCGAGGGCACCGCGACGTTCTACCAGTACTGGGCGGTCCGCCAGGCCAAGCGCACCGGCGGCACCATCACCGTGTCCAACTTCTTCAACGCGTGGGCACAGGCAGGCCTGAACCTCGGCACCCCGAACTACCAGATCCTGGCCACCGAGGGCTACGGGTCCTCCGGCAGCTCCAACATCACCGTCGGCAGCAGCAGCGGCGGCACCACCGGCAGCACCACCACCGGCGGCACGACCGGAAGCACCACCAACGGCGGCACGACCGGCGGTGGCGGCGGGAGCTGCACCGCCAACGTGACGGCCGGTGACCAGTGGAGCGACCGGTACAACCTCAACGTCTCGGTCTCCGGCTCCAGCAACTGGACCGTGACGGTGAACATGCCCGCCCCCGAGGTGGTCATGTCGACCTGGAACATCAGCGCCAGCTACCCCAGCCAGTACCAGCTGGTCGCCAAGCCCAACGGCAGCGGCAACAACTGGGGCCTGACCGTGCAGAAGAACGGCTCGACCACCTGGCCGTCCTTCTCCTGCAGCGCGAGCTAGAACACCCACGCACCACCGGCGCGGCGGTCCCCAGGGCCGCCGCGCCCTTTTTCCGCGTTACGGGGTCGCGCTGCCGGTGGGCGCGGCCGCGGTGTCGGTGACCGCGGGGGCCGCGGAGACCGTCTGGGACTGGGTGACCGGCGGCGGGTCGGTCGGCGGCGTGGTGGGCGGCGTCGTCGGGGGCGTGGTGGTCGGCGTGGTCGGCGGGGTGGTGGGCGACGTCGTCGGCGGCTTGGATGTCGGCGGCTTCGACGTCGGCCGGCTCGTGTAAGTCGGCGGCGGCGGGGGCTGGCTCGCGCCACCCGTCGAGGACGGCGGCGGAGGCGCGGACGTACCGCCGGTCGTACCGCCCGTCGTCGTGGCCGACGCGCTCGGCGTCGTGGTCGTCGACGCGGAAGGGGACGCGGACGAGGAAGCCGTCGCCGTCGGGGCGGTGGTCGCGGGGGCCGTCGTGGACGGGTCCTCCGGGGCCTCCTCCTGGGACGACTCCAGCGGCTTGACCTGGTTCTTCTGGTCAGAGTTGTCGCCGGCACCGGACGTCGCGCCCAGCGTGACGATCGTGCCCAGGACCGCGGCGAGCAGCACGCCCGTGCCGGCCGCGACCATGTTCCGGCGGGTACCGACCACGGCGAGCCGCTTGGGGCCGGGCGTGGGCGCCGCGTGGGCCGGCGGGCGGTGGTGGATGACGGCCAGCGGCGGCGTCACCGCGGTGACGGGCTCGTCGTCGGACGGCGGGGCCGGGAGGAGTGCGAGCGCGGCCTCCGGGGCGAGGTCGTCGACCAGCGCCAGCGTGCGGCGGCCGACCACGGTGCCCTGGCGGTCCGCGAGGGCACCGCGCAGGGCGATGGACGCCTCCAGCTCGGCCCGCGCCCGGTCCATCGTGCCGTTGCAGAGCGCCAGCACGCCCAACTCGTGGTGGAAGTAGGCCTCTTCCGCGACCTCGCCGGACAGCCGCGCGGCCTCCTGGCCGATCCGCAGCACCCGCTCCCAGGCGCCCCAGTGCAGGGCGGCGGCGAAGACGGGGGCCACCGTGCGGGCCAGCAGCACCGCGGCCGTGGGGTTGCCGTTGTCGCGGCACGCGGTCATCGCGGCGATGATCGCCTCGGACTCGGCGGCGGCACGGGCGGCGGTGACCGAGGGGTGCCCGGTCCACCAGGCGTAGTGCAGGGCCGCGGTGTGCGCCTGGATCTCGCTGAGCTCGCCCTCCGCGGTGAAGGCGGCGGCGAGCTGCTGGGTGACGCCGGCGGCGAGCCGGTAGTGCGCGGCGACCGGGACGGCCAGGCCCACCGCGGTCATCTCGCCGAGTGCGGCGTCCCCGTGGGTGTCGCCGACCAGTGCGGGCAGGTGCGAGGGGTGCGGGCATTCGCCGTCGAGGGCGACCGCGAAGGCGAGTGCCTCGCGGGCGGCCTCGCTCAGCCGGGAGGCGAGCAGGTCGGCGGGGGCGGCGCTCTCCGCGAGGGACGGCAGCGGCACGTCGGCGGTGGGCACCCGGGCGGGCGGCGGTATGACCGGGGGTATCTCCAGCCGCGCCGCGGGGTCGGCCGGCTCGACGGGGTCGTCGAAGCCGGTCAGGTCGGGTATCAGGTCGTGCGGGGACGCGGCGGGGGCGGCGGCCGGGGTGCCGTTCTCCCACACCGAGTCGTCCCAGTCCGGCTCGGGCGGGAAGCGCAGCGCGTCCCGCTGCCGCAGCAGGGCGCCGGCCTGGACGAAGCGCAGCGGCAGCCCTTCCGACTCGAACCACAGGTCGGCCGCCCAGGCGGTCTCGTCCTCTTCGAGCGGCCGTCCCGCGGCCAGGGTGAGCAGGTCGACGCAGGCGACCCGGGTCAGGCCGGAGAGGAAGACCTCCTCGACCATCGACTCCGCCGACGGTACGGCGACGTCGGGGGTCGCGGCCATCAGGAAGGCGCACTCGGGGGCCGCGGCGAGCAGCTCCTCCAGTGCGGTGCCGCCGAACTCCAGATCGTCCACGACGACGACGGCGCCGATCTCGCGCAGCAGCCCGGGCAGTTCCGCGCGTCCCGGACGGTAGTCCTCGCCGGTGTAGACGACGCTGTAGAGGGCGTGCAGGACGTCGGCGGCGGTACGGCGGTAGCCGGACAGCCACAGCACACCGTCGGGGGCGACGTCGGCGCAGGCGTTGGCGACCGACTCCAGCAGGGCGGTGCGGCCGGCGCCCGAGGGCCCCGTGACGCGGACCGAGCGGCCGCGGGCCAGCAGCCGGATCAGCCGCTCGCGCTCCTCGTCCCGTTCCAGCAGCGGCAGTTCGGGGGCGGGCGGGCCGGGCGGCGGCGAGGGCCGCTGGGCGGCGAGGTGGGCGGTGCGCTCGTCTCGGGTGCGCGGCACGGGGGTCCTGCGCTCCTCCGGCGGGCACACCGTGACCTCGGTGCCGTCGACCGGGTTGACGGTGAGCAGGAAGTCGGCGGTGACGATCCGCCGTACCCGGGCGCTGCCGCTGCTGGGGGTGCCGGTGCCGGCGGTCAGCTCCAGCGGTTCGCGGGGCGGCCGTACCGCCTTGGGCAGCGGGGCGGCGGCGTCGAAGAGCGAGGGCTCGACCGGGCGCAGGCCGTCGAAGGCGGACGGGTCGGCCGGGGGCGCGGTGAAGGCGTCGTCCGCGAAGGGCGCGGGCGGCGGCTCGTACGGCACCAGCGCGCCGCGGTCGGCGGGGCTGCCGCCACTGCCGCCGCTCCTGACACCGAAGGCGTCGAAGGCGTCGAACGGCTCGTCCTGCCCGGGGCGCTCGCCGGGCTCGCCACTGTGCTGGTCCATGTCCTACGCCCCCATGTGCGTCACGTCAGGGGAACTCTAAGGGCTCGCGCCGCCTCAATGAAGCGCAGGGGTGCCGGGCAGCCTTTACGTCACCTTTCGGCCTCGATCGCGAGGATGCGGTGCAACCGGGTGGCCACCAGCAGCCGCTGCATCTGCGGCGGCACGTTGCGCAGCACCAGCCGGCGGTTGGCCCGGCCGGCCCTGCGGTGGGCGCCCATGATCACCCCGAGCCCTGTCGCGTCCCACGAGTCCAGCTCGGTCAGGTCCAGTACGAGGTCGCCGCGGCCGGAGTCGACGGCGGTGTGCAGGGCCGTACGGGCGTCCGCCGCGCTGCGGACGTCGAGGCGGCCCCCGACGACCAGCTCGGCATGGTCGCCCCTGATGTGCATAGTCGCTCCCGAAGAATTGCGGCACCCGTCCGTATGTCTTCACACAACTGACGGTCCGTCGCAAAGAGAAGTTGCCGTCTGTGAGCGAACCGATACCGAATTCACTCCTGTGAGTGACGTTGCTTAGTACGGGTAGAACCCCTGACCGCTCTTACGGCCCAGGTCCCCGGCGTCCACCATCCGCCGCATGATCTCCGGCGGGGCGAACTTCTCGTCCTGCGATTCGGCGTAGATGTTGCCGGTGGCGTGCAGCAGGATGTCCACGCCGGTGAGGTCGGTGGTGGCCAGCGGGCCCATCGCGTGGCCGAAGCCCAGCTTGCAGGCGACGTCGATGTCCTCGGCGGAGGCGACGCCCGACTCGTAGAGCTTGACGGCCTCGACGACCAGCGCGGAGATCAGCCGGGTGGTGACGAAGCCGGCGACGTCGCGGTTGACGACGATGCAGGTCTTGCCGACGCTCTCGGCGAACTCCCGAGCGCGGGCCAACGTGTCGTCACTGGTTTTGTAGCCGCGCACCAGTTCGCACAGCTGCATCATCGGCACCGGCGAGAAGAAGTGGGTGCCGACGACCCGCTCCGGGTGCTCGGTGGCCGCGGCGATCTTGGTGATCGGGATCGCCGAGGTGTTGGACGCCAGCACCGTGCCGGGGCCGGTGATGCGGTCGAGGGTGCGGAAGATCTCCTGCTTGACCTCGATCTTCTCGAAGACCGCCTCCACGACCAGGTCGGCGTCAGCGACGGCTTCGAGGTCGGTGGTGGTGCTGATCCTGGCCAACGCCGCTTCCGCGTCGGCCGCTTCGAGCCTGCCCTTGGCGACGAAGCGGTCGTAGGAGGCCCTGATGCCGTCGGTACCGCGGGCCAGCGCCCCGTCGGTGACATCCCGCAGCACCACCTCGTAGCCCGCCTGGGCCGCCACCTGCGCGATGCCCGAGCCCATCAGTCCGGCTCCTACGACGGCGAGCTTCTTCGCCACGGTTCACACCTCTCCGTTGGGGTATCTGGCCGGACCCTAGCGCCGGTTCACCGCCCGGCGCAGCATGATGTCGGGCGCGTCACCGTGTGTCCTTGGTCGCAACGGACCGCCCGCGCAGGCCCTACGCTCGACGCCATGGTCAATCTCACCCGCATCTACACCCGCACCGGCGACGACGGCACGACCGCGCTCGGCGACATGAGCCGTACGGCCAAGACCGACACCAGGATCGCCGCGTACGCCGACACCAACGAGGCCAACGCGGTCATCGGCACCGCCCTGGCGCTCGGCGGGCTGGCCGAGGACGTGGCGGCCGTCCTGGTCCGCGTGCAGAACGACCTCTTCGACGTCGGCGCCGACCTGGCCACCCCGGTGGTGCAGGACCCGAAGTACCCGCCGCTGCGGGTCGAGCAGTCCTACGTGGACCGGCTGGAGGCCGACTGCGACGGCTTCCTGGAGGAGCTGGACAAGCTGCGCAGCTTCATCCTGCCCGGCGGTACCGCGGGCGCGGCGCTGCTGCACCAGGCCTGTACGGTCGTGCGCCGCGCGGAGCGCTCCACCTGGGCGGCGCTGGCCGAGCACGGCGACGTCATGAACCCGCTGACGGCGACGTACCTCAACCGGCTCTCGGACCTGCTGTTCATCCTGGCCAGGACGGCGAACAAGGAGCGCGGGGACGTGCTGTGGGTGCCGGGCGAGAACCGCTGAGGCCGCCCGACGGGGCAGCCGGGGTACCCGCTCAGGCCACGTTGACCCGCTGGCCGGGCGGGGCCGCCTCCAGCCAGGCGAGGAAACCGGTGAGCGCGTCGTCGCTCATCGCCAGCTCCAGCCGCATGCCGCGGTGCTCGCAGGTCAGCACGACCGCGTCGGACAGCAGCGCGAGCTCCTCGGTGCCGCGCGGCTCCCTGCGGCCCTCGACCTCGATCGAGGGGCGCTCCAGCACCCGGCGGGGCCGGAAGGCGTAGGAGAAGACCCGGAACCACTCGACCCGGTCGCCGTTGTAGCGGGCCACGCCGTAGACCCAGCCCTTGCCGGTGGGCTCGGTGTCCTCCGGCGGGGCCACCCGCAGGCTGCAGTCGAAGGTGCCGCCGGCGCGCTGGATGAGCCGGCGGCGCAGCCCGAGGACGAACAGCGCCAGCAGGACCGCGCCCACGACCGCGCCGATCGCCTCGACCGAGAGGATCACGTCCACCGCTCTCCTCTCCTGGGACCGTCTGCCGCCCGTACCGCGCGCCGTGTGTGTGCTGCCCTTGCTGTGCCGGAGCCGCGGACCGCCCCTGAGGGCAGCCCGCGGCGCCTTGGTCCTGCTCCCGCGGTGCCGCCGTCCCGCTGGACGGCGCTCCGCCGGTGGTTGTTCAGTGCGCGCCCGTCGCGGCGGCCAGCCGGACCTCCGCGCGGCGCTCGGCGCCCGCGTCGGCCTCGGCCTTGGAGCGCTCCAGCGCCCGCTCGGCCCGTGCGACGTCGATCTCCTCGGCCAGCTCGGCGATCTCGGCGAGAACGGAGAGCTTGTTGTCCGCGAAGGAGAGGAAACCGCCGTGCACGGCGACGACCACGGTGCCGCCGTCGCTGGTGCGGACCGTCACGGGACCTGACTGCAGCACTCCGAGCACCGGCTCGTGCGACGGCATGATGCCGATGTCACCGGACATGGTGCGGGCGATGACCATGGCGGCCTCCCCGGACCAGATGCTGCGGTCCGCGGCCACCACCTCGACGTGAATTTCGGCCAAGACGGCTCCTCGGGTCGGCACCCACCGGGTGAGGGAGGTGCGTAAGACAAAGAATAGGGGCTGCGAGAGGGGGGCAGAGACCGTCTGCCCCCCTCACGCCACGGACCAGGTCAGCTGACGCCGAGCTTGGCGGCGTTCGCCTTGAGGTCGTCCAGGCCACCGCACATGAAGAAGGCCTGCTCCGGGAAGTGGTCGTACTCGCCGTCGGCGATGGCGTTGAACGCCGTCACGGACTCGTCGAGCGACACGTCGGAACCGTCCACTCCGGTGAACTGCTTCGCCGCGTGGGTGTTCTGCGACAGGAAGCGCTCGATGCGGCGGGCACGGAAGACGGTGAGCTTGTCCTCTTCGCCCAGCTCGTCGATACCGAGGATGGAGATGATGTCCTGGAGGTCCTTGTACTTCTGCAGGATTCCCTTGACGCGCATGGCGCAGTCGTAGTGGTCCTGCGCGATGTAGCGCGGGTCCAGGATGCGGGACGTGGAGTCCAGCGGGTCCACCGCGGGGTAGATGCCCTTCTCCGAGATCGGCCGCGAGAGCACGGTCGTCGCGTCGAGGTGGGCGAAGGTGGTGGCCGGCGCCGGGTCGGTCAGGTCGTCCGCGGGGACGTAGATCGCCTGCATCGAGGTGATCGAGTGACCGCGGGTCGAGGTGATCCGCTCCTGGAGCTGGCCCATCTCGTCGGCCAGGTTCGGCTGGTAACCCACCGCGGACGGCATACGGCCGAGCAGCGTGGAGACCTCGGAACCGGCCTGGGTGAACCGGAAGATGTTGTCGATGAAGAACAGCACGTCCTGGTTCTGCACATCGCGGAAGTACTCCGCCATGGTCAGACCGGCCAGCGCGACGCGCAGCCGGGTGCCCGGCGGCTCGTCCATCTGACCGAAGACGAGCGCGGTCTGCGGGAGCACACCGGACTCGGCCATCTCCGCGATGAGGTCGTTGCCCTCACGGGTGCGCTCACCGACGCCGGCGAAGACGGAAACGCCCTCGTGCAGCTTCGCCACACGCATGATCATTTCCTGGATGAGCACGGTCTTGCCGACGCCCGCGCCGCCGAACAGGCCGATCTTGCCGCCCTTGACGTACGGGGTCAGCAGGTCGACGACCTTCAGGCCGGTCTCGAACATCTCGGTCTTGGACTCGAGCTGGTCGAAGGCCGGGGCCTTGCGGTGGATCGGCCAGCGCTCGGTGACCTCGGACTCGGCCTCCGGCTCGTTCAGGATCGCGCCCAGGGTGTTGAAGACGCGGCCCTTGGTGACGTCGCCGACGGGCACGGTGATGCCGTCGCCGGTGTCGGTGACCGGCGACTGGCGGACCAGGCCGTCGGTGGGCTGCATGGAGATGGCGCGGACCACGCCGTCGCCGAGGTGCTGGGCGACCTCGAGGGTCAGCGTCTTGGTCGCACCGGCCTGCGTCGGGTCGGCTACGTCGACCTTCAGCGCGTTGTAGATCTCCGGCATGGCGTCGACGGGGAACTCCACGTCGACGACCGGGCCGATGACCCGCGCCACCCGGCCGGTGGCGGTGGTTTCAACAGTGGTGGTCATAGTGGTCAGTCACTCCCCGCGTTCGCGTCGGCCAGAGCGCTGGCACCGCCGACGATCTCGCTGATTTCCTGGGTGATGTCGGCCTGTCGGGCCGCGTTGGCAAGCCGCGTGAGCGACTTGATCAGATCTTCCGCGTTGTCGGTCGCCGACTTCATCGCCCGCCGGCGGGCCGCGTGCTCGGAAGCGGCGGCCTGCAGCAGGGCGTTGTAGATGCGGCTCTCGACGTACCGCGGCAGCAGCGCGTCCAGCACGCCTTCCGCGGACGGCTCGAACTCGTACAGGGCCAGCGCCTGGGACTTGGAGAGGTCCCCTTCGCCGCCGGCCGCCTTGTCCGAGATCGCCAGCGGCAGCAGCCGCCGGTCGACCGGGCTCTGGGTCATCATCGAGACGAACTCGGTGAAGACGATGTACAGCTCGTCCACGCCGCCCTCGGCCGAGTCGGTGAGCACCGACTCGATCAGCGGTGTCGCCACCGCCTTGGCGTCGGCGTACGACGGGCTGTCGGAGAAGCCGGTCCAGGACTGCGCGACCGTGCGCTCGCGGAAGCCGTAGTACGCCAGGCCCTTGCGGCCGACGATGTAGCTGTCGACCTCCTTGCCCTCCGCGCGCAGGCGCTCGGTGAGCCGGTCGGCAGCCTTGATCGCGTTGGACGAGTAGCCGCCGGCCAGGCCGCGGTCGCTCGTGACGAGCAGGACCGCGGCGCGGGTCGGGTTCTCGGCCTCGGTGGTCAGCGGGTGCTTGGTGTTGGAGCCGGTCGCCACCGCCGTGACCGCACGGGTCAGTTCATCGGCGTACGGGGACGAGGCCGCCACCTGGCGCTGCGCCTTGACGATGCGCGAGGCGGCGATCATCTCCATCGCCTTGGTGATCTTCTTCGTGGCGGTGACGGTCTTGATCCGGCGCTTGTAAACCCGAATCTGTGCGCCCATGCGATCAGCCCTCGACCAGCAGCGCGCCCGAGGACGTCTCGAACTGCTTCTTGAAGGCGCCGACCGCGGAGGTCAGCGCGTCGATGGTGCCGTCCTCCAGCTTGCCGGTCTCGACGATGCCGGTGAGCAGCGACTTGTTCTCGCGGTGCAGGTAGTCCAGCAGCTCGCGCTCGAAGCGGCGGACGTCCTCGACGGGTACGTCGTCCAGCTGGCCGGTGGTGCCGGCCCAGATGGAGACGACCTGGTCCTCGATCGCGTACGGCGCGTACTGGCCCTGCTTGAGCAGCTCGACCATGCGCTGACCGCGCTCCAGCTGCGCCTTGGAGGCCGCGTCCAGGTCGGAACCGAAGGCCGCGAAGGCCTCCAGCTCACGGAACTGGGCGAGGTCCACGCGCAGTCGGCCCGCGACGCTCTTCATGGCCTTGATCTGCGCGGAGCCGCCGACCCGGGAGACCGAGATACCGACGTTCAGCGCGGGCCGCTGGCCGGCGTTGAACAGGTCGGACTCCAGGAAGCACTGGCCGTCGGTGATGGAGATGACGTTGGTCGGGATGAACGCCGACACGTCGTTGGCCTTGGTCTCCACGATCGGCAGGCCGGTCATGGAGCCGGCGCCCAGGTCGTCGGAGAGCTTGGCGCAGCGCTCCAGCAGGCGGGAGTGCAGGTAGAAGACGTCGCCGGGGTAGGCCTCGCGGCCCGGCGGGCGGCGCAGCAGCAGCGACACGGCGCGGTAGGCGTCGGCCTGCTTGCTCAGGTCGTCGAAGACGATCAGGACGTGCTTGCCCTGGTACATCCAGTGCTGGCCGATGGCCGAGCCGGTGTACGGAGCCAGGTACTTGAAGCCGGCCGGGTCGGACGCCGGGGCGGCGACGATGGTCGTGTACTCCAGCGCGCCGGCCTCCTCCAGCGCGGCGCGAACGCCGGCGATGGTGGAGCCCTTCTGGCCGATGGCGACGTAGATGCAGCGGACCTGCTTGTCCGGGTCGCCGCTGCGCCAGTTGTCGCGCTGGTTGATGATCGTGTCGATGGCCAGGGCGGACTTGCCGGTCTGGCGGTCGCCGATGATCAGCTGGCGCTGGCCGCGGCCGATCGGGGTCATCGAGTCGACGGCCTTCAGGCCGGTCTGCATCGGCTCGTGCACCGACTTGCGCTGCATGACCGTGGGGGCCTGCAGTTCGAGGGCGCGGCGGCCGTCGGTCTCGATCTCGCCGAGGCCGTCGATCGGGGTGCCCAGGGGGTCGACGACCCGGCCCAGGTAGCCCTCGCCGACCGCCACCGAGAGCACCTCACCGGTGCGGTGCACCGGCTGGCCCTCTTCGATGCCGTTGAACTCGCCCAGGACGATCGCGCCGATCTCGCGCTCTTCCAGGTTCAGCGCGAGACCGAGGGTGCCGTCCTCGAACCGCAGCAGTTCGTTCGCCATCGCCGAGGGCAGGCCCTCGACCTTCGCGATGCCGTCTCCGGCAACGCTGACCGTCCCGACCTCCTCGCGCGAGGCCGCGTCCGGCTGGTACGACTGGACAAACGTCTCCAGCGCGTCCCGGATCTCCTCCGGCCGGATCGTGAGCTCCGCCATCTGGGTTCCCTGCTCTCCTTGTTGGGCCCGAAGTCTTCTTTGGGGGCGTCGGCCCAACGCGGGCCGTCAGTGCTTGTCTCTGTGCTGCTTTTGTGCGGTTGTCGTGCCGCCGGCGGAGCCGTCAGCCGGCCATCCTGCGGGACGCCTCGTCGAGGCGGTCCGCGATGGAGCCGTTGATGACCTCGTCACCGATCCGCACCCGGACCCCGCCGAGGACCGAGGGGTCCACGTCCAGGTTCAGGTGCACCGGCCGGCCGTAGATCCTGGCCAGCGCGTCCCCGAGCCGACGCTTCTGCGTCTCGCTCAGCGGAGTCGCCGAGACCACCTCTGCGACCGTCCGGCCGCGGCGGGCCGCGGCCAGCTTGGACAGGGATTCGATCCCGCCCTCAAGGCTACGTCCTCGCGGCGCGGTGACCAGCCGGGTGACCAGCCGTTCCGTGACCGGTTTGGCGCGGCCGCCGAGCAGCGTGTGCAGCAGATCCGCCTTGGCACCGCCCTCGCCCGCGCGGCCGGTCAGTGCGGCCCGCAGCTCGCTGCTGCCCGCGGTGATGCGGCTGAAGCGGAACAGCTCGTCCTCGACCTCGTCGAGCGTGCCGTCCTGCTGGGCGGCGATGAGGTCGGCGGTGTCGGCCAGCTCCTCCAGCGCGTCCACCAGGTCGCGGGACTGCGACCAGCGCGCCCGGACCATTCCGCTGACCAGGTCGGTGCTGTCCGCACCGAGCTGACCGCCCAGCAGCCGCTGGGCGAGCCCGGCCTTGGCCTCACCGGACTGCGCCGGGTCGGTCAGGGCGCGGCGCAGCGTCGACTCGCGGTGCAGCAGCGCGGTCACGGCGGCCAGCTCGTCGGCCAGCCTGGTCGCGTCCACCGACGTGTTGTCGGTCAGCGCGTCCAGCCGTTCCCTGGCGGCGGCGAGTGCGTCGCGGCTCGCGCCGTTCATCGGGCCGCCCCGGCGCCGGCGCCGGCGCCCGCGTCGGCGGAGCCGTCGAGGCTGTCGAGGAAGCGGTCGATGGTGCGGCTCTGCCGGGCGCTGTCCTCAAGGGACTCGCCGACCAGCTTGCCTGCCAGGTCGGTGGCGATCCTGCCGACCTCCTGGCGCAGCGTGACCGTCACCTGCCGGCGGTCCGCCTCGATCTGGGCGTGCCCTGCGGCGACGATGGCGTCGCGCTGGCGCTGACCCTCCTCGCGCATCTCCGCGATGATCACGGCGCCCTGCTCGCGGGCCTGCTCGGTGATCCGGGCCGCCTCGTGGCGGGCCTCGGCGAGCTGTGCCTTGTACTCCTCAAGCGTGCGGTTCGCCTCGGCCTGCGCCTTGTCCGCGCGCTCCAGGCCACCCTCGATCGCGTCGTGGCGCTCCGCGAGGGTCTTCTGGATGTTCGGCAGGAGCTTCTTGCCGAGGAGGCCGAAGACGATGAAGAAGCAGAGCAGGCCGATAACCAGTTCCGCGGTGTCGGGGATGAGCGGGTTCTGCGCCCCCTCCTCCGCAAGGAAGGCCATCATGTCTGAACCTTTCGTCGAGTGGCTACTGGTCGGTTGCCGTGATCAGCTCTGGAAGATGAAGGGCACGACCAGGCCGAGGAGCGCGAGCACCTCGCAGAGGGCGAAGCCGAGGAACATGTTGGTGCGGATGATCGGCATGGCCTCGGGCTGGCGGGCCATGGCCTCGATCGAGTGGCCGAAGACCAGGCCGATACCCACGCCGGGGCCGATGGCGGCGAGGCCGTAGGCGACCGCGCCCAGGCGGCCGGCGGTGGTGGCGGCGGCGAGGTTGACGAGCTCGGCAGACATATCTCTGTCTTCCTTCTGATGCGGTCCGATGGGGGGCTTCCCAGCGGAGGTCTGTAGGGGTGGTGGTGCGGGGTGACCGAAGTGCGGCTCAGTGGCCCTCTTCGATCGCTCCCTGGATGTAGATCGAGGCCAGCAGCGTGAAGATGTACGCCTGCAGGAACTGGATCAGCACCTCGAAGGCCGTCATGAAGATGGCCAGTCCGAAGGAGCCCCCCGACACCGCCGTCAGCCAGGTCGGCGTCAGCAGGTACCAGGTCGCGACGCTGAACATGACGATCAGCATGTGGCCGGCGAACATGTTCGCCCACAGCCGGACCGCGAGGGTGAACGGGCGGGTGATGCAGTTCTGGATGAACTCCAGGAGCACGATCAGCGGGACCAGCGGCTTGGGCAGGCCCGAGATCCACACCAGGTTCTTGACGCCGCCTCGGAAGCCGTGCGTCTTGAACGTCAGGTACATGTACGTGACGTAGACCAGCGCCGCGAGTGCGACCGGGAACGCGAACCGCGAGGCCGGCGGGAACTGCGCGAACGGGATGATCGACATGATGTTCATGAACCACACGAAGAAGAAGATCGACGTGAGGAAGGGGACGTACTTGTCGCCCTTCTTGCCGATCACCTCGCGGGCGATGCTGCGGGCCACGAACGTGTAGCCGATCTCGCCGACCAGCTGCAGCTTGCCGGGGACCAGCTTGGGCTTGGCGAAGGCGGCCCAGAAGAAACCGACCACCAGCAGCATGCAGATGATCGCGAGCAGCATCGGCTTGGTGAAGTCGAAGCTGCCGATGCTGAAGATCGGCTTGAAGTCGAACGAGTGGAGGCCCGGAGCAGGGAAACCACAGTCCTGCTTGATGTGACAGCCAGCCTCAGCGAGCAGCGTGTGGGCACTCACCCGTGACTCCTTCGTCGTGACGCATAAGTAACGGCAACCTTGTGTGTCAGCGCGGCTGGTGAGGCCGCTGGTCGGCACGGCGGACGAGGCGTGGCGAAGTCACCACGGTCCGCTGGGAGCCCGCATCGAAGACCGGGCACCTGGGCTCCGCACCGCGTCCGCGGCCCCGGATCCGAGTACACCGATGGGCGCGGGGGCAGCACCTTCCTCAAGCGCGAGGGGCCTCCACGTCCAGATGCGATTCCGGACGATAGCAGATGGAATTGCAGCCTCTTTACCCGCCCCTTGGCATCCGGCATCAGTCGGCCGGAGGAGCGGACGGTACGGGGTCGACGTACAGCATCCGCGAGGTGAGGCTCTGCTTGACCTGGCCGCCGACCCACGAGAGCGCGGTCGCCAGCAAAGACAGGCCGAAGGCCTTGCCGTTGAAGAGCGTGGTGTCCCTGAACACGACGACGAAGACGCCGATCATCAGGATCTGCAGGGCGTAGACGAGCATCCCGGCGGCCATGGCGATCTGCGGCCGGTCCTCGGTCATGGTCATCAGCGCCCAGGAGCCGAACGCGAAGAAGACGGCGACCACCGCAACCGCCACGAGTCCGCCGACGAGGCCTTTTTCGCCTGCGAGTACGGCGCTGACAACGGTGGCTACGACTCCCACGGGGGCGGCGACGAGCGCGGCTCCCCTGAGGATTCGGGCATCGTTCTGCTGCATGTGACGGCTCCTCCGGCGGGAGTTGGGACAAGCGGATGTCGTCGGAGACGAGCGTAGTCAGGGATTGAGGGTGCGCCTCACACCGGTAGACCGCTCTTCCGGTCTATCGGCACCTTCCCTGCTTTCGTGAACGGTATCACAAAGTATTTGATGCGGTCTTTACCATGGACGTGTGCTGCCTGTCACAGGACTGTGCTCGCGACACGCCGCCCGTTTTCTGCCGACTTGCACCCCGTGGCAGCTCAGTTGCGAGTGTCGACCGGGCTGCGGCGGTCGTTGCGCCGCTCCGACCTGCGGTCCTGCGCGCGCGAGCGGTCACCGATCGCGGTGGAGCCGTGCAGCGCCGGGCGGTCGGGCGAGCGCATCTCCCGCTCGGCGGCGGCCGCTCCGGCCGCCAGCCGCCGGCGGCGGCGCCGGTAGCGCGGCGGCACCACGGACTCCGCCCAGTCGGGGGCGGCCGGCTTGAAGCGCGGCAGCAGCAGCACGACCAGGCCGACCGCGCTGAGCGAGACGATCACCAGCACGATCCACAGGCTGGAGGAGTTGACCGAGAACGCCACCGCGGCGAACGCGAACAGCGCGCACCAGAAGTACATGATCAGCACCGCGCGGCTGTGCGAGTGCCCGATCTCCAGGAGCCGGTGGTGCAGGTGGCCGCGGTCGGCGGCGAACGGCGACTGGCCCTTCCAGGTCCTGCGGACCACCGCGAGCACCAGGTCGGCGGCCGGGATCGCGATCATCGTCAGCGGCAGCAGCAGCGGCATGTACACCGGCACCATGAAGTGCACGGTCTCCCGGGTCGACCCGGTGAACGAGGTGATCGCGTCGGGGTCGACCTGCCCGGTGATGGAGATCGCGCACGAGGAGAGCACCAGGCCGATCAGCATCGAGCCCGAGTCGCCCATGAAGATGCGCGCCGGGTGGATGTTGTGCGGCAGGAAGCCCAGGCACATCCCGATCAGGATCGCGCTGAACAGCGTGGCGGGCGCGGCCGCCTCGACGCCGTAGCCGTACCACATGCGGTACGCGTACATGAAGAAGGCGACCGAGGCGATGCACACCATGCCGGCCGCGAGGCCGTCCAGGCCGTCGACGAAGTTGACCGCGTTGATGGTGATCACCACCAGCGCCACGGTGAGCAGCGTGGACTGGACCGGGGTCAGCGCGACCGGGCCGACGCCCGGCACCGGCAGCCACAGGATGGTGAGGCCCTGGAGGACCATCACGCCGGCGGCGATCATCTGGACGCCGAGCTTGATCAGCGCGTCCACGCCCCACTTGTCGTCCAGCACGCCGAGCAGCCAGATCAGCCCGGCGCCCGACAGCAGCGCCCGCGGCTCGTTGGAGACCGAGAAGACGTCGCCGATGTTGGACAGGTGCGCCGCGACCAGCAGGCCCGCGCACAGGCCGCCGAACATGGCGATGCCGCCGAGCCGCGGAGTGGGCTCGCGGTGCACGTCACGTGCCCTGATGGGCGGCATCGCGCCGGCGGCGATGGCGAACTTCCGCACCGGTCCGGTCAGCAGATACGTGACCGCAGCGGCGACGAAAAGGGTCAGCAGATACTCGCGCACGAGCCGCCTCCGACGGTTTCGGGGGCGTAGCAGTGCTGCGCACACGTCCGGGGGTGGTACCTCACAGCGTCACACCCTAGTGGTGGCCGGGCCGGGACGGCGAACACCTGGTGAGACTCACAGGAGACCGGTGCGGTTCCCGCCGGCCGCCGGGGGCTCTCAGGAGGGCCGGACACCGGTGCCGACACCGGTCAGCGCGGTCACCATCGGGTCGAGCGCGGTGTGGATCTCCGCACCGATGCTGCGGAAGTACGACAGGGGGGCGCCGTACGGGTCGTGGACCTCGTCGGCGTCCGGGCTCGGGGCCAGCAGCCAGCCGCGCAGTGCGGCGGCGGCACGGACCAGCGCCCTGGCCCGCTCGGTGACGCTGCCCTCGGGCAGCGTGGTGGTGTCTATCGCCCGCACCAGCCGGGTGAACTCCTTGAGCGTGAAGGTCCGCAGACCTGCCGCGTGGCCCATCGAGATGACCTGCTGCCGGTGGTCGCGGGTCGCGGTGAGCACCAGGTCGGCGTCGATGACGTGGTCGTCGAGCAGTTCCCTGCCGGTGAAGCCGGAGGGGTCGGCGCCGTACTCGGCGAGCACCGCGGCGGCGTGCGCCTCCATCGGGGCGCCCTCGTGCCCCCAGGTGCCGGCCGACTCGACGAGCATGCCGGCCGCGCCGCCGCCGAGCCGCCGGGCCAGCCCGTGCCGGGTCAGCCGCTCGGCCATCGGGGAGCGGCAGACGTTACCGGTGCAGACATGCAGGATGCGGAAGACGTCGCCGCTGTCCCCAGGGACGACGCGCTGGACGTACTGCGAGTGCCCCCGTATGCCGCGCCCGTCGGGCGTGGTCAACTGCGCTCCTCCAGGTCGGGTACGACCTTCCGCAGCTCCTCCGCGCTGATCGCCCCGGCCCGCAGCAGCACCGGCACCTTGCCGGTGACGTCGACGATCGAGGACGGCACGGCGGCGGGCGTGGGGCCGCCGTCCAGGTAGACCGCGACGGAGTCGCCGAGCATGCCCTGGGCGGCGTCGCAGTCCTGCGGCGAGGGCATGCCGGTGAGGTTGGCGCTGGAGACGGCCATCGGCCCGGTCTCGGTGAGCAGTTCGATCGCGACCGGGTGCAGCGGCATCCGCACGGCGACGGTGCCGCGGGTGTCGCCGAGGTCCCAGGCCAGCGACGGCTGGTGCTTGGTGACCAGGGTCAGCGCGCCGGGCCAGAAGGCGTCGACCAGCTCCCAGGCCTGCTCGGAGAAGTCGGTGACGATGCCGTGCAGCGTGTTGGGCGAGCCGACGAGGACCGGCGAGGGCATGTTGCGCCCGCGGCCCTTGGCCTCCAGCAGGTCGCCGACGGCCTCGGCGTCGAAGGCGTCGGCGCCGATGCCGTAGACGGTGTCGGTCGGCAGCACGACGAGTTCGCCGCGCTTGATCGCCGACGTTGCCTCGCGCAGGCCGGTCGCCCGGTCGGTCGCATCCGAGCAGTCGTATCGCCGTGCCATGAGATGACCTCCGAAAGATGCTGTGCTGCTGCCGGGTCCTGTACCCGGTCGACCCGCCTGGTCACGGCAGGGCCTTGCGGGCCGAGGTGAAGCGCGGGCGGTTGTTGAGATCGGGGTGGTCGGCCGCGTCCGCCCAGCCCGCGTCCTCCTTGAAGATCCACGGCACCTGGCCGCCCTGCGAGTCGGCGTGCTCCACGACGACGACCCCGCCGGGCCGCAGCAGCCGGTGCGCGGTGCGCTCGATGCCGCGGATGGTGTCGAGTCCGTCCTCGCCGGAGAAGAGGGCCAGTTCCGGGTCGTGGTCGCGCGCCTCGGGTGCCACATGTTCCCACTCGGTGAGCGGAATGTAGGGCGGGTTGGAGATGACCAGGTCGACCTGGCCGTTCAGTTCGGGGAACGCGGTCAGCGCGTTGCCGTGGCGCAGGTCGACCTTGCTGCCCTCGACGTTCACGCGGGCGTAGTCGAGCGCGTCCTCGGACAGCTCCACGGCGTGCACCCGGGAGCGGGGCACCTCCTGGGCCAGGGCGAGCGCGATGGCGCCGGAGCCGGTGCACAGGTCGACGATCATCGGTTCCGCGACGTCCATGGCCCGGACCGCGTCTATCGCCCAGCCGACGACCGACTCGGTCTCCGGCCGCGGCACGAACACCCCTGGCCCGACCCGCAGTTCGAGATAGCGGAAGAAGGCCCGGCCGGTGATGTGCTGCAGCGGTTCGCGGGCCTCGCGGCGGGCGATGGCCTCCCAGTAGCGGGCGTCGAACTCGCTGTCGGCGACGCTGTGCAGCTCGCCGCGTTTGACGCCGTGGACGTACGCGGCCAGTTCCTCGGCGTCGAATCGCGGTGACGGCACTCCGGCGTCGGCGAGCCGCTGGGCGGCCTGGGCCACCTCGGCGAGCAGCAGGTTCACCGTCCGCCCCCTCAGCTCGCGTCGCCGGCCGCGGCCAGCTTGGCGGCGGAGTCGGCGTCCACGCACGCCTGGATCATCGGATCGAGCTCGCCGTCGAGCACCTGGTCCAGGTTGTAGGCCTTGAAGCCGACCCGGTGGTCGGAGATGCGGTTCTCCGGGAAGTTGTAGGTGCGGATGCGCTCGGAGCGGTCGACGGTGCGCACCTGGCTGCGGCGGGCGTCGGACGCCTCGCGCTCGGCCTCCTCCTGGGCTGCGGCCAGCAGCCGGGAGCGCAGGATGCGCATCGCCGACTCCTTGTTCTGCAGCTGGCTCTTCTCGTTCTGGCACGAGACGACCAGGCCGGTGGGCAGGTGGGTGATGCGGACCGCGGAGTCGGTGGTGTTGACCGACTGGCCGCCGGGTCCCGACGAGCGGTAGACGTCGATCCGCAGGTCGTTCGGGCCGATCTCGACCTCGACGTCCTCGGCCTCGGGGGTGACCAGCACGCCGGCCGCCGAGGTGTGGATACGCCCCTGGGACTCGGTCGCGGGCACCCGCTGCACCCGGTGGACGCCGCCCTCGTACTTCAGCCGCGCCCAGACGCCCTGGCCGGGATTCGTGGTCTGTCCCCCGCGGGAAGGAGGGGCCTTCACGGCGACCTGGACGTCCTTGTAGCCGCCGAGGTCGGACTCGTTGGCGTCCAGGATCTCGGTCTTCCAGCCGACGCGCTCGGCGTACCGCAGGTACATCCGCAGCAGGTCGCCGGCGAACAGGGCCGACTCCTCGCCGCCCTCCCCCGCCTTGACCTCCAGGATGACGTCCTTGTCGTCGCTGGGGTCGCGCGGGACCAGCAGCAGCCGCAGCCGCTCGGTCAGCTCGTCGCGCTCCTTGTCCAGCTCCTTGACCTCCGCCGCGAACTCCGGGTCGTCGGCGCCGAGTTCACGCGCCGTCTCGATGTCGTCGCCGGTCTGCCGCCACGCCCGGTAGGTGCTGACGATGGGGGTCAGCTCCGCGTACCGCTTGTTGAGCCTGCGGGCGTTGGCCTGGTCGGCGTGCACCGCGGGGTCGGCAAGCTGCTTCTCGAGGTCGGCGTGCTCGCCGATCAGTTCCTCGACCGCCTCGAACATCATCAATCCCTAGCTGGAAGGAGTCTGGAAGGAAGTAGGTGGGACGACAAAGCGCCGGTGTCCGGTCGCCCTGGGGTGGGCGACCGGGAACCGGCGCTTTCGGGTCGCTACTTCTTCGCGGACCCGGCGGCCTTGCCGAAGCGGGCCTCGAAGCGGGCCACGCGGCCGCCGGTGTCGAGGATCTTCTGCTTGCCCGTGTAGAACGGGTGGCACTCGGAGCAGACCTCGGCGCGGATCGTGCCGCTCGTCTCGGTGCTGCGGGTGGTGAACGAGGCGCCACAGGTGCAGGTGACCTGGGTCTCGACGTACTCGGGGTGGATCTCGCGCTTCAAGGGTGCTCCTAGGTTCGGGAGGGCGCCGGGTCGCTCCGCGGGTTTGCGTCACGTGAACCGGGGCCAGCGGACCAGTCTGCCAGCACTGGCCGCATCTCCCAAAACCAGGTCGGGAGCGGGATAATTCCCCAGCCGAACGGTTTGGCGTCCTTGCAGGTCAGCGGCTTGCCGACGGGCTGGCGGAGGCGGAGGGGCGGACGATCTTGCCGGCGTCGACCTTGTCGGCGGCCGATCCCTGGACGGCCGCGGCCGGTATCGGCTTGTCGGCGCGCAGCGCGGCCCACACCATCGCGGCCTTCGCCTCGATGGGCTGCACCCGGTTGCGGTCGGCCGGTGCGTACCTGACCGGCAGGGTGACCATGTGGATGTGGCCGGACTTCAGGTTGCGGACGCTCTGCGCGAGGCCCATCAGCCTGCCGACCGAGCCGAGGCCGGTGTCGGTGGTGACGGCGCTGGTCGCGTTGTCGGCGACGGAGAACAGCTTGGTGGGGCTGGTCAGCAGCCCCAGGCCGCTGATCCGGTCCATCAGGGCCTTCAGGAACGCCTGCTGCAGCTGGATGCGCCCCAGGTCGCTGCCGTCCGCCACGCCGTGCCTGGTGCGCACCAGGCCGAGCGCCTGGTCGCCGTCGAGGGTGTGGGTGCCGGCGGCCAGCGTCAGGTGGCTCTTGGCGTCGTTGATGGCCGACGTGGTGGTCAGCGGCACCCCGCCGAGCGCGTTGACCAGGTCCTTGAAGCCGGTGAAGTCGACCTCGACGTAGTGGTCCATCCGCAGCCCGGTCAGCTTCTCCACCGTCTTGACCGCGCAGACCGGCCCGCCGACCTCGTAGGCACTGTTGAACATCGCCTGCCGGGCGGCCGGTGCGGTGCCGCCGCCGGGCTTGGCGCAGGCGGGGCGGTTGATCAGGGTGTCCCGCGGGATGCTGACCACGCTGGCCTTCTTGTGGCCCTTGGCCAGGTGGACGATCATCGCGGTGTCCGAGCGGGCGGTGCCGCTGTCGTGGCCGTAGCCGCGGTTGGCGCCCGAGCGGGAGTCCGAGCCGAGCACCAGGATGTCCATGGAGCCGTTGCCGAGCTTGACCGGGCGGTCGCGGCCGAGCGCCGAGTCGATGTCGACGCTGTGGATGTTGCCGTTGAGCCGGAAGTAGAGATATCCGGCGCCGCCGGCCCCCAGCAGGACCACCCCCGCGGCGACCCATGCGGTGATCCGCAGGCCGCGGCGCCGGCGCCGCGGCCTCTTGAGGGCGGTGGCACCGGACGGCGGCTGGGGGTCGCCTGTACCGGACATTCCTCCATCGTGCGCCGCCTGTGCCGGGGTCGGCATCCGGGGGAAAACCGGAACGTCCGCGTACCCCCAGGTCAGGGGGTACGCGGACGAGTTTTACGTCACACTGTGCGACAATCGGTCACTCAGTGCTTCCACAGGCCTGCCGGGTCAGCCCAGCTGCTTGTAGATGTTCCAGCCCGAGCAGATCCGCACCCGGGCCGCCAGCGGCGTCGTGGCGGAGCCGGTGCCCTTGTAGAGCCACAGCACGCCCGACGCGTCGCGGGCCACCAGGTCCGCGTGGCCGTCGCCGGTGATGTCACCGACGGTCGCGAGGATGTTGTAGGTGTTCCAGCCGCTGCCGATCCGGGTACGGGCGAGCAGCGGGGTGTGTCCGGAGCCGGTGCCCTTGTAGAGCCACAGCACACCGGAGGCGTCGCGGGCGACCACGTCGGGCCGGCCGTCGCCGCTCATGTCGCCCTTGCCGTAGACGGTGCCGGGGTAGGTGTTCCAGCCGCCGCCGATCAGCTGGCGGGAGCCGACGGTACCGGTGCCGGTGCCCGGGTAGAGCCACGCGTTGCCGCTGGTGTCGGTGGCGACCAGGTCGGTCAGGCCGTCGCCGTTGAGGTCGCCGGGGGCCGAGATGGACCGCATGCCGTTCCAGCCGGTGCCGATAGTGGCGTCGGCGCCGTTGGGCCTGCCGTTCAGGAAGTGCAGCCGGCCGTCGGTGGTGCGGTCCAGTACGTCCTGGTAGCCGTCCCGGTTCAGGTCGGCCTGCCGGACCAGGGTGCTGCCGGGGAGGTCGCCGTCGGCGACCCGGTTGGCGACCGTCGTGCCCTTGGAGGCGTAGTAGTAGGCCGCGCCTGCCGGGGTGACGGCGAACACGTCGGCCTTGTCGTCGCCGGTGATGTTGCTGTCGTCCATGCGCGGCTCGATCGCGCCCGCGAAGGCGCTGACCCGGCTGAAGACGCTGTAGGCGCCCTTGGCGACGCAGTCCTTGACGCCCCAGGAGACCACGCCGACGATCCGCCCGGCCACGACCAGCGGGCCGCCGGAGTCGCCGTTGCAGGCCGAGGTCGTACCCGTGTCGCTGCCGGTCGCCGGGGCGCCCGCGCAGACCATGTGGGAGGCCACGTAGTCGCTGCCGTACTCCTGGCTGCACGCGGTGTTGGAGGTGATCGGCAGCGACGCCTTCTTCAGCGTCTGCGCCGGGTCCTGCGTGGTCGAGGACGTCCGCCCCCAGCCGTACAGGGTCGCGACCGTACCGGCGGCGTACGACGCGGTGTCGTTCGACGCGGTGATCGGCAGCGGCTTGGCGGCCACGGTGCGGGCCAGGGTCAGGACGGCCACGTCGTTGTCGTAGGTGACCGTGCTGTACGACGGGTGGTTCCACTGGCGCAGGACGCCGGTGGCGGTGCCGCCGTGGAGGTCCGAGGTGCCGTCCCCGTTGTCGGTGGGCAGCTGGTCGGTGCCGGTCAGGACGGCGCCGTTCAGGTTCCAGTTGTAGCCGTGCACGCAGTGCGCGGCGGTCAGGATCTTCGTCGGGGACACCACGGTGCCGCCGCAGAAGAAACCCGTGTCGTCACTTTCGGTGGCGGTGCCCTTGTCGTCGTAGTACCAGAGCTGGGCCATCCACGGTGCGGTGGAGATCGTCGTCGTCGTACCGCCGATGATCATCGGGGTGATCGTGGTGCCGGCCGTACCCGACGTGGTCGTCGGGGCGGCGAGCGGGGCGCGGGCAGGGCTGTTGTCGGCCTTGACCGCGCCTGCTATCCGGGCGCTGAGCGCGGCCGGTGCGGGTGCAGGGGGCTGTGCGACGGTGTAAAGCACCGGCGGCTGCACCGCGCCGGCGTGAGCCGGCGACAGCAGCAGCACACCGGCGGCGCCGGCGCCGAGCGCGGCCACGCCGACAGCGACCGGACCACGCCGTCGCCGCCGGTGGCCGGCACCCTTGCGGGCAGGGAACATCCACGACTCCTGTCGTTGAGGACATCAGCCGCCGCCCGCGGCGAGACGCACGGCGGGCGGCGGAAGGAACACGCGCAGGAGCGGTGGCATGGCACACCGGGAGCAGCAGGTCCAGGGCAGCGGAAAGCGCCGCCCGACGCTGGGGCTGGTCCCGACGATGGATTCCCCCCCACCTGCGGCCGACCGATCATATGACCGGCGGCCGAGGTCCGACCAGCATGACGGGTTTTGCCGTCGGCAACTTTGGGCAAAGAAAAGCCCCACCTCCCCGGGCGCCCGGGGCACGGCAGACGAACGGCCCCGCCCACCGGGGAAACCGGTGGGCGGGGCCGTACGCGCTACCGCTGCGACGGGTCAGTCGTTGTTCTGACCCGGCGTGGTCTTCGCGATCTGCATCAGGAATTCCGCGTTGGACTTGGTCTGCTTCATCTTGTCCAGCAGCAGCTCGATCGCCTGCTGCTGGTCGAGCGCGTGCAGCACCCGGCGCAGCTTCCAGACGATGCCCAGCTCCTCGCCGCCGAGCAGGATCTCCTCCTTGCGGGTACCGGACGCGTCCACGTCCACCGCGGGGAAGATGCGCTTGTCGGCGAGCTTGCGGTCGAGCTTGAGCTCCATGTTGCCGGTGCCCTTGAACTCCTCGAAGATCACCTCGTCCATCCGCGAGCCGGTCTCGACCAGCGCGGTGGCCAGGATGGTCAGCGAGCCGCCGTCCTCGATGTTGCGCGCCGCGCCGAAGAACCGCTTCGGCGGGTAGAGGGCGGTGGAGTCCACACCACCGGACAGGATGCGGCCCGAGGCGGGCGCCGCCAGGTTGTAGGCGCGGCCGAGCCGGGTGATCGAGTCCAGCAGCACGACCACGTCGTGACCCAGCTCCACCAGGCGCTTGGCGCGCTCGATGGCCAGCTCGGCGACCGTGGTGTGGTCCTCGGCGGGACGGTCGAAGGTCGAGGAGATGACCTCGCCCTTCACCGACCGCTGCATGTCGGTGACCTCTTCTGGACGCTCGTCCACCAGCACCACCATGAGGTGGCACTCGGGGTTGTTGGTCGTGATCGCGTTGGCCACGGCCTGCATGATCATGGTCTTACCGGTCTTCGGCGGGGCCACGATCAGACCGCGCTGGCCCTTGCCGATGGGCGAGACCAGGTCGATGATCCGGGTCGTCAGCACACCGGGGTCGGTCTCCAGCTGGAGCCGGTCCTGCGGGTACAGCGGGGTGAGCTTGTTGAACTCGGGACGGCCCCGCCCGGAGTCGGCGGCCATGCCGTTCGCCGAGTCGAGCCTGACCAGCGCGTTGAACTTCTCGCGGCGCTCGCCGTCCTTGGGCTGCCGCACCGCGCCGGTGACGTGGTCGCCCTTGCGCAGCCCGTTCTTGCGGACCTGCGCCAGCGACACGTACACGTCGTTCGGCCCCGGCAGGTAGCCGGAGGTGCGGATGAACGCGTAGTTGTCGAGGATGTCGAGGATGCCCGCCACCGGGATCAGGACGTCGTCGTCGGCGACCTGCGGCTCGCCGCCGCCGCCGAACTCCTCGCGGCGGTTGCCGCGGCCCCTGCGGTCGCGGTAGCGGCCCCGGCGCCTGCCCCGCCCGTCACCGAACTCGTCGTCGTCCTGCGGGCCGCCCTGACCGCCCTGGCCGCCCTGCTGCTGGCCCTGGCCGCCCTGGCCGCCGCCCTGCTGCTGCTGGCGGTCGCCGCGGTCCCTGCCCTGCCGGCTGCCGCCGTCGCCGCCGTCCTCGCGGCTGCGCTGGCGGTCCCGCTGGCGCTCCCTGCGGTCGCCGCGCTGGCCGCGCTGCCGGTCCTGGCGGTCGTCGCCGCCCTGCTGCTTGCCGTCGCCCTTGGCCTCGGCACGCCCCTCGGCGGTGTCGGCGGCGGCCTCGGCCGCCCGCTCGGCCTTCGCGGCCTTGGCCTGCTCACCGGCCGGCTGGCCGGGGATCTCGATCTGCTTCTGCTCCTGCCGCTGCTCGGGCGCCGCGGTGGCCGTCGTCGCAGCGGCGGCGGCCGGGGCCGCCTCCTGCGCGGACTGCTCGATGCGGGCCTTCGAGGTGGTGCGCCGCTTGGGCTTGTCCGCCACGGGGGCGTCGGCAGCCGCGGGGGCGGAAGCGGCGGGGGTGCTGCCGCCGGCCTGGCGCTCCTTGATGGTCTCGATCAGCTGGCTCTTGCGCATCCGCGCGGTGCCCTTGATACCGAGGCCTGAGGCGAGCTGCTGCAGTTCGGCCAGCACCATGCCGTCCAGGCCGGTCCCGGTCCGGCGGCGCCGCGACGCACTGGCCGTGGCAGCACCGTTAGCAGGCGCGGCGGCGTCGGACGAGGCGACAGTGTCATCTGCGCGCACGCCCATCAGATCGGTGGTGTCGCTCACGAAGGGTCCTTCCCTGGAGCGGACGTCGGCCTGTCTGGCTCGGCGACCGGTCGTGCTGTCCGGTTCTGGGCGTTTCCGCTGCTCAGAAACCGGGGCGGTGGTCCGCCTGATGGCGGCAGAAATACATACGTGCCTTCGGTACGGAGGGAACTCGTACCGAAAATCCGGAGCGTGCTCAACACCGCTCGGGCAGAATCCGACTGCTCGGACCTTGCCCTATGCGGTGTGGGAGGCTCCCGGAAGAAAAGCGGTCCCACGGAAGGGACACGGTGCATCTCGCCCATCGGGCATCGAATGCAGGCTTGAGGTTAACACTACCGGATCCAACGAACATTCCCCCTCTCAACGACCGGCAATCGTGTCACTGCCCCCCGGCGAGCGGCAGTACACACGCCCCGGACGCGTCCAGTGCCAGGCGGTTCGCCGCCCAGCCCTCGCCCGCGAACCGGGAGACCTTGTCGGCTGCCCCCTCGTCGGTGAACGCCAGGACCGTGGGTCCCGCGCCCGACACGACGGCAGGCACGCCTTCGTTGCGCAACCGGTGGACCAGCGCCAGGGTTTCGGGCATCGCGGGCGCCCGGTAGTCCTGATGCAGCCGGTCCTCGGTGGCCGGCAGCAGCAGCTCGGGACGCCTCGTCAGAGCCTCCACCAGCAGCGCCGCACGGCCCGCGTTGGCGGCCGCGTCCACATGCGGGACGGTACGCGGCAGCAGCCCGCGCGCCGTCTCGGTGAGCACCGGCGTGGCGGGCACGAAAACCACCGGAACCAGCGAGTCCGCGGGGTCGAGCCGGATCGCCCGGGCCGCACCGCCCTCGCTCCAGGCCACGGTCAGGCCGCCGAGCAGGCACGCCGCGACGTTGTCGGGGTGCCCCTCGATCTCGGTGGCCAGTTCGAGTAGAGCGGTGTCGTCCAGCACGGACGGGCCGCCTATGGTCACCGCGCGGGCGGCGATGATGCCCGCGCAGATCGCGGCCGAGGAGGAGCCGAGGCCGCGGCCGTGCGGAATGCGGTTCGCACACACCACTTCAAGGCCGCGCGGCTGGCCGCCGAGCAGGTCGAAGGCGGTCCGCAGCGAGCGCACGACGAGGTGTTTCTCGTCCCGCGCCAGCGTGTCGGCGCCCTCACCGGCGATGTCGACGTGCAGTCCTGAGTCCGCGACGCGCACCACGACGTCGTCGTACAGGCCCAGGGCCAGCCCGAAGGCGTCGAACCCCGGCCCGAGGTTGGCGCTGGTCGCGGGGACGCGCACTCGTACTGCGGCAGCGCGGAACGCGGGACCGGCCATCTTTCGACGAATCTCCTTGTGCGGTTCGCCCTGCGGGCGCGGCACCATTGCCGGGCGGGGCGGGGGAGTGGCGATGCGGGGTGGCATCCGCCGAATACAGGGCACACTGCGGTGCCGCTGGGTTCCAGCTTATCGAAGGAAGGTTCTCCTGCGACATAGGGCGCACGCACAGCGCGTGATGCGTGTCGCCCTTCCGACGTGCGCCCCTCGCCTGCGGCGCGCTCTGCGGGGGGGTGCCCTTGTGCAGGGCCGGCACGTCTCCTGCCGCATGAGGGTGCCCCCAGGGGCACTGGGGGCACCCTCAGGCGAAGCACTGGGGGAGGAACTGCGCGATCCAGCCGTCGTCGGGCTGTACCTCGCCACCGTCCGAGAGGCTGTCCGGTCAGCTCCTGACCACCGGCCGGTGGAGTGTCGCGCGCGCAGTCCCGCGCGCCCTCACGGCGTGCCCTCGGGGGCAGAAGGCCAGGTCAGACGAGGCCCAGGCTCTGCGCGGCAGCGTCCGCGTCGACGGGCACCGTCAGCGGCGCGGGGGCGCCCGCAACGGCCCAGTCCGGGTCCTTGAGGCCGTTGCCGGTGACCGTGCAGACGATGCGCTGGCCCGGGTCGATCCGGCCCTCGTCCACCGCCTTGAGGAGCCCCGCGACGGACGCCGCCGAGGCGGGCTCGACGAAGACGCCCTCCTTCGCGGCCAGCAGCCGGTAGGCCGACAGGATCTGACGGTCGGTCACCGCCTCGATGACGCCGCCGGACTCGTCCCGCGCCTCCTCGGCGAACTGCCAGGACGCCGGGTTGCCGATCCTGATCGCCGTGGCGATGGTCTGCGGGCTGCGCACCGGGGCGCCGTTGACGATGGGCGCCGAGCCCGACGCCTGGAAGCCCCACATCCGCGGCTTGCGGGTGGCCATGCCGTCGGCGGCGTACTCGCGGTATCCGCGCCAGTACGCCGTGATGTTGCCGGCGTTGCCGACCGGCAGCAGGTGCAGGTCGGGCGCGTCGCCGAGCGCGTCGACGATCTCGAAGGCGGCGGTCTTCTGCCCCTCGATCCGCACCGGGTTGACGGAGTTGACCAGCGCCACCGGGTACTTCTCGCTGAGCCCCCTGGCGAGGTCGAGGCAGTCGTCGAAGTTGCCGTCGACCTGGAGGATGCGGCTGCCGTGGACCAGCGCCTGGCCCATCTTGCCGAGCGCGATCTTGCCCTGCGGCACGAGCACCGCGCAGACCATGCCGGCGCGTACCGCGTAGGCGGCCGCGGAGGCGGAGGTGTTGCCGGTGGAGGCGCAGATGACGGCCTGGGCGCCGTCCTCCTTGGCCTTGGAGATGGCCATGGTCATCCCGCGGTCCTTGAAGGACCCGGTCGGGTTCGCGCCCTCGACCTTGAGGTACACGTCACAGCCGGTGCGCTCCGACAGCAGCTGGGCCGGGACCAGCGGGGTGCCACCCTCCAGCAGCGTGACCACCGGGGTGTCCGCGCCGACCGGGAGCCGGTCGCGGTACTCCTCGATGATGCCGCGCCACTGGTGGGTGCCCGACATTCGGGGCTGGTCGATTGTTCCGTTCATTGCGGGTCTACTCCCCTTCCACACGCATGATGCTGGCGACGCCGCGTACGGTGTCGAGTTTCCGCAGGCTGGAGACGGTCGCCGAGAGGGCGGCGTCCGGCGCGCGGTGGGTGACGACGACGAGAGAGGCCTCGCCGCCCTCCCGTCGCCCACCACCCTGCTCGACGGCGGCGTCGTCGCCGCTGCCTTGATTTCTGCCCTGCTGACGCACCGTGTCGATGGACACGTCGTGCTCGGCGAACACCGTGGCGACCTGTGCGAGGACGCCCGGTTTGTCCGCCACGTCGAGGCTGATGTGGTAGCGGGTGACCACATCCCCCATCGGGCTCACCGGCAGTTGCGTGTAAGCGGACTCGCCGGCACCGGTGGTCGCCGCCAGTTTGTTGCGGCAGGCGGCCACCAGGTCGCCGAGGACGGCGGAGGCGGTGGGTGCACCGCCGGCGCCGGGACCGTAGAACATCAGCTGCCCCGCCGCCTCCGCCTCGACGAAGACGGCGTTGTAGGCCCCGCGTACGGAGGCCAGCGGGTGGCTGAGCGGAATCATGGCCGGGTGCACCCTGGCGGTGACCGAGCGGCCGTCGCGCGCCCGCTCGCAGATGGCCAGCAGTTTCACCGTACAGCCCATCTTGCGCGCCGAGGCGATGTCGGCGGCGGTGACCTCGGTCAGGCCCTCGCGGTGGACGTCGTCGATGGTGACCCGGGTGTGGAAGGCGATGCCGGCCAGGATCGCGGCCTTGGCGGCGGCGTCGAAGCCCTCGACGTCGGCGGTCGGGTCGGCCTCGGCGTACCCCAGCGCGGTGGCCTCGTCCAGCGCCTCGCTGTAGCCGGCGCCGGTGGAGTCCATCTTGTCCAGGATGAAGTTCGTGGTGCCGTTGACGATGCCCAGCACCCGGTTGACCTTGTCGCCGGCCAGCGACTCGCGCAGCGGCCTGATCAGCGGGATCGCGCCGGCGACGGCGGCCTCGTAGTAGAGGTCGACGCCGTGCTCGACGGCCTTGGCGTGCAGGCTGGCGCCGTCGGCCGCGAGCAGCGCCTTGTTCGCCGACACCACGGAGGCGCCGTGCTCGAAGGCGGTGGTGATCAGCGTGCGCACCGGCTCGATGCCGCCGATGACCTCGACCACGACGTCGATGTCACCGCGCTTGACCAGCGCGGTCGCGTCGGTGGTGAGCAGTTCCGCGGGCACTCCGGCTCGGACCCGGTTGGCGCGGCGGACCGCGATGCCGGCCAGCTCGATCGGCGCCCCGATCCGGGCGGCGAGGTCGGCCGACTGCGTCGTGATGATGCGCGTGACCTCGGAGCCGACCACACCGCAGCCAAGCAGCGCCACTTTCAGCGGACGCGTACGCATCATCCGACCTCGTCTCTCGTACAGCTCTCGTGTCGCGTGGGTACGGTCCCGGCTGCACCGGTCCCGTACGGCGTGGAGGGAACCAGTCTCACCCACCGGATGGGAGAAGCCACGCCGTGTCCGGATTGCGAGACCGCCCGGGCGGGCCGTGAGATTTGCCGTCCGCCCGGCGATCTTGCGGTGTTTCGTTGCGCTCGGTGCACAGCTGCCGCAGATCCTCTTTCCCGATCTACGGGTCCGGTTTCCCGGCCTGCGGGTCCGGCCTCGCGGCCTGCGGGTCCGGCCTCGCGGCCTGCGGGTCCGGCCTCGCGGCCTGCGGGTCCGGCCTCAGCCGACGTCGAGCCGCAGCAGGTCCTCCTCCGTCTCGCGGCGGACGATCACCCGCGGCTGCCCGTCCGCGACCGCCACCACCGGCGGGCGCGGCACATGGTTGTAGTTGCTGGCCATCGAACGGCAGTACGCGCCGGTCGCCGGCACCGCGAGCAGGTCGCCCGGCGCCAGGTCGGACGGCAGGAACGCGTCCTTGACCACGATGTCGCCGCTCTCGCAGTGCTTGCCGACCACCCGGCTGAGCATCGGCTCCGCGTCACTGCGGCGGGAGGCCAGCGCGACGGTGTACTCGGCGTCGTAGAGCGCGGTACGGATGTTGTCCGACATCCCGCCGTCGACGCTGACGTACGTCCGCAGGCCTTCGAGCGGCTTGACCGTACCGACCTCGTAGAGGGTGAAGGCGGTCGGGCCGACGATGGCCCGGCCCGGCTCGACCGACAGCCGCGGCGGGTCGAGGCGGGCCGCCTCGCACTCGCGGGTGACGATCTCGCCGAGCGACTTGGCGATCTGGTACGGCTCCGCGGGGTCGTCGTCCGCGGTGTAGGCGATGCCGAGGCCGCCGCCGAGGTCGATCTCGGGCAGCTGCACCCCGTGCTCGTCGCGGATCTCTGCCAGCAGCGACACCACCCGGCGGGCGGCCACCTCGAAGCCGGCCATGTCGAAGATCTGCGAGCCGATGTGGCTGTGGATGCCGATCAGCTGCAGGCTCTCCAGCTTCAGCACCCGGCGTACCGCCTCCGCGGCCTGCCCGCCGGCCAGCGCGAGGCCGAACTTCTGGTCCTCGTGCGCGGTCGCGATGAACTCGTGGGTGTGCGCCTCGACCCCGACCGTCACCCGGATCTGCACCGGCTGGCGCCGCCCGTGCCGCTCGGCGGCGGCCGCGACCCTGACGATCTCCTGGAAGGAGTCCAGCACGATCCGGCCCACCCCGGCCGCGATCGCCCGGTCGATCTCGGCGTTGCTCTTGTTGTTGCCGTGCATCGCGATCCGCTCGGCGGGCATGCCGGCGTCCAGCGCGACGGCCAGCTCCGCGCCCGAGCACACGTCGAGGTTGAGCCCCTCCTCGTTCAGCCAGCGCACCACGGCCCGGGACAGGAACGCCTTGCCGGCGTAGAAGACGTCGGCGTCCGGCCCGAAGGCCGCCTTCCAGGCCCGGCAGCGCGCCCGGAAGTCGGCCTCGTCCAGCAGGTAGGCGGGCGTGCCGAACTCGGCGGCGAAGTCCCGTACGTCGATCCCGCCGACCTCGATCGCACCGTCGGCGTTGCGGGTGACGGTGCGCGACCAGATGTGCGCGTCCAGCCGGTTGAGGTCGGCGGGCGGGGCGGCGTAGTGCCCTTCCGGCAGTACGTCGGCGTGGCGGGGCCCTGCGGGGTGTGCGGATCGGCTCACGGCGGTGTCTCTCGTTCTCGTCTTCTCGTCAGAGGTGGTCGGGTGCGCTGATGCCGAGCAGGTGCAGGCCGTCGGCGAGCACGATGCCGGTCGCGTCGGCGAGGCGGACCCGGGCAGCGTGGACGGCCGAGGGTTTCTCGTCCCCCTTGGGCAGCGCGGGGCACTCGTCCTGGAACCGGAGGTAGGCGTCGGCCAGCCGCTCCAGATGCCGTGCGAGCCGATCGGGCGCGCGGCGGCGGGCGGCGGTCTCGACGACCCGGGGCAGGTCGGCGATCAGCCCGAGCAGTTCCGTCTCGGCGGGGTGCCGGTACGGGTCCCGGGCCGTGCTGTCGACGCGTACGCCCAGGTCATGGGCGTTGCGCAGCAGGGCGCGGGTACGGGAGTGGGCGTAGCGGACCCGGAAGAGCGGGTTCGCCTCGCGCTGGTCGAGCAGGGCGAGGGTCAGGCGGGGGGTGTCCTCGGCGGGCGGGCGGAGCAGTGCCCAGCGGGTGGCGTCCCGGCCGAGGCTCTTCTCCGGGTCGTGGCCGGTGTCCGGCTCCGCGACCGTGAGCGCTTCCCGGGGGCCGCCGGGCCGGGCGCCGGCTGCGGCGAGCAGGCCGTTGACGACCTCGGCGACCAGGGTCGCGCGTACCGCGTGCGGCGGCTCCGGCACGACGGTGACCGACTCGTCGGCGAGACCGTTGCCCCGCCCGTAGCCCGGCCCCTGCTCGCACACCTGGCGGACGACGTCGGCGTAGGCCCGCGCGCTGAGGGTGATGTTCAGGAACCCGGCGCCCACGGCCTCGACCTGCGCGATCCCCGGCTCCTTGGCGAGCCGTACGGCGAGGATCTTGGCGACCTCGAACGGGCTGAGCCCCGCCTGCCCGGCGAGCTGCAACGCCACGTTGGTCGCGTAATCCCCGCACCCGGGCCGCGGCGGCCGCTGCACGACCACCTTCTCCGGCACCTCGACCCGCAACTCCCCCGCGCCCACGGCATGCCTGACCGTGCTCAGCACGGTCCAGGACAGTTCGGCGGGGGTCACGCGGCAAGCCTAGGCGAGAGGCCCGCCTCTGCGCCGCCCGGATTCTCCCCCGCCGGGCGGGTGCCCCCGGTCTCAGGCGCCGCCGGGGGCGGCGGCGGCCTCACCCCGCGGTTCGGCATCGGCGTCGACGTCACCGTCGTCCTGGTCGGCGCCCATGCTCGCGCCTTGGTCGGCGCCCTTGTTGGCGCCCGTCGCGGCAGCCGGCCCCGCGCCGGGCTGCGGCCCGCGCCGGACGAGTCGCCGTACGGTGTCCACCAGCTCGGCCGGCTCGAACGGCTTGCTCACGTACGCGTCGACCCCGCGCTGCCCCCCGGCCCCGTCGGGCAGCTGGCCGGCGCTGACCATCACGATCCCGACGTCCCGGGTCCACGGATCGGGATCGGCCCGCAACCGCGCCGCCGTCCGCACCCCGTCCAGCCGCGGCATCACCACGTCGAGCGTGACCACATCAGGCCGCACGCTGTGCACGATCTCCAGGCACTCGGCACCGTCAGCCGCGGTCACGACCTCGAAGCCCTCCAGCTCCAGGTTGACCCTGATCAGCTGCCGGATCACCTTGTTGTCATCCACAACAAGCACCCGGCCGGTCGCTCCCGCCACACCCCGAAGCGTAGGCGCGCGGCTACTGATGCGTCCGCGTTTTGCCCATTTCTTCCCCGCCAAGGGTGATCCCCAACCCCCACCACCCCCCGTGCCCCACCGAAACCCTGTCCGGCCCACCCCTCCCGAACTGGTAGTGTTCTTCCCGTCGCCCCCGTAGCTCAGGGGATAGAGCAACGGCCTCCGGAGCCGTGTGCGCAGGTTCGAATCCTGCCGGGGGCACAACCGGAACAAGGCTCTGACCAGCAGGAATGCCGGTCAGAGCCTTTCTTGTCCATGCCAAAACGCACACGGTCTTCTGACCGTTGCTCTTTTCGGGACAACAAGCGTCTCGCTGGCGGTGAACTTGCTCCGCCAGTCACCTTTTCTCGCAGGTCAGGCCGTCGTTCCTCGAACGCTGACCAGCCGTTCGTCCCGCTGGGAGAGCGCTACGGGCCGCAATCGCCGGCCAACCGGCCGGCCTACGGGCAGCGCTGTGACCTGCACCAATCTCGGAAACGCAAACGGGTCGAGGACCTTTGCTCTTTTCGGTCCGAGAACCCTACAAATCTCCAATCAGCAGATTCGGCGTTGCCATCGCCGCAGCTCATGCGGCCAGCGGTCGCGTGACGACCGTATTTCTCCGTCGCCCGGACGCTCTGCGGACCACATTCGCCCGCCGACCGCACTCCTCGCGAGAAGCCCTGTGAACTGCAATGAATGTCGCAAACGCACACGGTCGCGAGGCTCACGACGGGCCGAGTTTTGTAGGTTTATGACAGGCGCCCGCCGCATCACCTCCGGGCACTTTGTGGGCCTTGACTCTGGCAGGAGTCCGTAATCGAGTGACCTCGCGGCCAATGGATCGAGCTGATCAAGATCACTCTGCGTGATAAATGAGGCCGGAGTCCTTGGCGAACACGTCCGAATCTCTCCGGTGTGTCGCCGCTCGGGTGCTGTTGGGAGCAAGCCCTGTCCCTGGGGCGAGTTGCGACCCCCGCTGGGGGCTATGAGGACTCGGACAAGACCCACCACCACCGGCACCTACACCGAAATGGCCGCTCGCCTCACTGAACCCGTCCTCCTCGGACTTGCTGCTCTCGCCGTCCGCAGCCGCATCAAACGCTGACCCCCCGACCCGCGGGACGCGGAACCGGCACCCCCCCCCCCGCGTCGACCGGAGCGGTAGTGCTGCGAGACCGCCGCATCAGACCGTTGCGGATCGCTCGCGCGAGTGTGGTCAATTCACCGATCGGGGCAGCGCGGATCAGCGGGCGTCAGCGACGATGTGTCCGGGCGGTCCGGGCAGCGGCGGTGGGGCCGGGCCGATAACGTGTCGGATCAGGACAGGGGTGGAAGGGCGCGTGATGGTGGGGGACGACCGGTTAGGTGTGGTGCTGGTCCACGGCTTCAACTCCGGGCCGCAGACCTGGGGACTGCTGCGGGAGCAGATCGAGCAGGACCGCACGCTGGGCTTCGCGCGGGTGCTGCCCTTCGCGTTCGCCACGGGAGCCGCCCGGTGGAACCCGCTGCGGCCGCTGCAGGTGCTTCCGGAGATCAGCACCGTGGCCGACAGCCTCAAGGAGTACCTGCAGACCGAAGGCGGCCACTTCACCGATCTGGTCGTGATCACGCACAGCATGGGCGGGCTGGTCGTCCAGCGGTACCTGGCGCGGATGCTCACTGACGGCCACGGCCGCGAGCTGGCCCGGATCCGCAGGGTGGTGATGCTGGCCTGCCCCAACGACGGATCCCAACTGCTGCTGTCACTGCGCCGTGTCGTCTTCGGCCGCTCCGGCAGGCACCCGCAGGAAAGAGATCTTCGGCCGCTAAGCGACCAGGTCATCGACACCCGCCGGATCATCGTCAACAGCGTGCTGCACGCAGCCGACGTCACCGACCGGACGTGCCCCATCCCGTTCTACGTCTACGCCGGAGAGAGCGACCGCGTCGTGCCGGTGGCCTCGGCCCGGTCCGTCTTCCCCGACGCCGCCGTCCTGCCCGGGGACCACTTCAGCATCCTCGCAACCAGTACCACCGAGCACCGCACCTTCACCACGGTTCGCCGTCATCTGCACGAGACCGCAGTCCTCACCGGCAAGCCCATCGGCGCCGCCGCCCCTCCCGCGCCTCCCTCGGCAGCCGACCGGGGAACTCGACCCGGCCCGCTGGTGCCAGCCCCCGAGCCTGCGGTTCCCAGCGTCCTGAAGGCAGTACAGCGCCTCCTGCGCCCACCGGCCGCTCCTATCCCCGCCAGCAGCAGCGCATCGGCGCACCAGCGTCACCGGCCCTACACACTGATTGCCGAACTGACGGGCCACACACACGCCGTCTCCGGTCTCGCGTTCTCCCCCGACGGCAGCGTGCTGGCCTCCGCCGGCTACGACGCGAGAGTGCGACTGTGGAACCTGGTCACCCTCCGCCCCGTGGACCCTCTTCTGGACCACTCCGGCTTGGTGGGCGCGGTGGCGATCTCACCCGACGGAAGGCTGCTGGCCACCCGCTGCGGGGGCACAGTGCAGCTGTGGGACCCCGCGACGCATCAGCGGCTTGGCAACCCCTTGCGCGGTCGGATCGCCTGGCATGTCACCGCGCTGGCGTTCTCCCCCGAAGGAGGCCTGGCCATCGCGAGCAGCAAAAAAGTGCGCCTGTGGGACACCGCCGCACGCAAGCCCGTCACCGAGCCCCTCGCCGGCCACACCGGTTCTATCAGCTCGGTGGCGTTCTCCCCCGACGGCAGCCTCCTGGCCACCGCAAGCCGTGATCGCACCGTGCGGCTGTGGGACACCGCCACCGGCCAGCCGGCCGGAGACCCTCTCACCGGCCACACCCGTGCAGTCAATGCGGTGGCGTTCTCCCCCGACGGCAGCCTCCTGGCCACCGCAAGCGACGACGAGAAGGTGCGACTGTGGGATCCCGCCACCCGCCAACCCGTGGCGACCCCCCTCGCCCACACCCGTTCGGTCAACGCGGTGGCGTTCTCCCCCGACGGCAGCCTCCTGGCCACCGCGTGCGACGACAGCACAGTGCGGCTGTGGGACCCGGGCACCTGCCAGCCCGCCGGGGAGCCCCTCACCCACACCGATTGGGTCAAGGCGGTGGCGTTCTCCCCCGACGGCAGCCTCCTGGCCACCGCAAGCAACGACAGCACAGTGCGGCTGTGGCAGACATAGACAGCCGAACGCCCCCCTGCCGTCGGACTGTGATCACGAGCGCACCACCGTGGAAGCAGGTGAACACCGGGGTCGGTTGTCTCCCGGCAGCACTCCGCCCGGCGCAACCCCCGAGGGTTGTTGCTCTTGGCATAATTGCACTCTCTGCGACTGGGGGCCGTCCCTCCTCACCCTCCGTCACCAACGGATGTGAGAAGGGCCGGCCACTGGACACTCCTGGCGCTGGCCGCGTAAGGGAAGTCCAGGCCGCAGTGACCGGCCCGCTTGCACAGTCACCGGCAGCGTCCTGGCCCCGCCCTCTGTCCGGCGGATAGGCGGGGCCTGGATGGGGGAGAGAGAAGGCGGCGTAGCTACCAGGGAGGGAGCACAAGGTGGGCACGGTGCTGTTGGCGGCGTTAGCCGCGGCCCTTCTCGCCGTCGTCGTTGCGGGGCTCGTGCGTGCCGGGCGGCGCGAGGCGCGGGCGGAAAAGCAGCGGCTTGCTGAGGACGCGCAGGTCCAAGCCCGGCGCTCCTTGGCGGCGGTGTGGGCTATGGGCGACCGCGCCTTCGAGGAGTACGTCGCGGAGCTGTGTCGCCGCGACGGCTGTACCAAGGTGGAGCGGGTGGGCGGTTCGGGCGACCTCGGCGCCGACGTGATCGGCTACCTGCCCGATGGCCGGAAGATCGTCGTGCAGTGCAAGCGGTTCGCCAAGCACCGCTCGGTGGGCAGCCGCGACATCCAGACATTCAACGGCACCGCACGTGCCGAACACGGCGCCGACGTGCCGGTCTTTGTGGCGTCGTGCGTCTTCACCCGTCCGGCGCGGGACTTCGCCGCGCGACACGGCTTGTGCCTCATCGACGTAGACCTGCTCGGCTTCTGGAACAGCGGCACCACCCTCAGCTCCCTGGTGGAGCTCGACATCGGCCGGTCCGGCACCCACCGCAAGCTCAGCCCCGACCACGACTGACATGGACGCAGCCGTGCAGGACACCGAGGCCCGCATCCACGCGTGGCGCATCGAGGAGCGTGAGTACCGGCGTCAGCAGGAGCGCCGCGGCCGCCGCTTCGCCTACCCGCGGCTCACGCCCGCCCGCACCGCCTTGGTCGTCATCGACATGGTGCCGTTCTTCGTCGACGCCAACCCCTATGCCCGCGGCATCGCCCCGAACGTCCAGCAGCTCGCCGACCGGCTGCGGGCGGCCGGCGGGACCGTCGCCTGGGTCCTGCCCGCGCGTACCGAACGCACCCCGGTCGGCGACGAGTTCCACGGCCCTGAGGCCGCCGAGATGTTCCGCAACTGCGGCGGCACCGGACCGCTCCCCGGTCGGCTGTGGCCGGGCTTCGCCACCGCTGTGGACGACCTCTTCGCGGAGAAGAGCGCGCCGAGCGCCTTCTTCCCCGGCCGCTGCCCGCTCCCGGACCTCCTCCAGGAACGCGGCATCGACACCGTTCTGATCACAGGCACGGTCACCCAGGTGTGCTGCGAGTCCTCGGCCCGCGACGCATTCACGCTCGGCTACCGGGTGGTGATGGTCGCCGACGCCAACGCGACCGGCCGCGACCAGGACCACAACGCCGCGCTCGCCACGATCTACCGTTCCTTCGGCGACGTACGCCCCACAGCAGAGGTCCTCGATCTGATCGACGCAGCGCCGGCGCCGGGATAATCCGCCCACGTCCCTGGCGATCAGCCAACTGCTGCGGGTTGGCGCAGGACCACTTTCGTGATCACTCGGCGGGGGTGGAGCAGCACGGCCGGCCGGGTATGCAGGGGGTTGCGGTTGACGGGGATCAGGCGTGCCGTTCGGCTGATGGTGGCGAGGGCGGCGGTTGCCTGGGCGAGGGCGAGGCGGTCGCCGATGCATTTGCGGGGGCCGGCGCGACCGACCGGCTGGCCGTGCATCGGGCGGCGCGCGGGACTCGGTGGCGCCGGCTGTCCGCCGGCCACCAGCTGTGCCGGTACCGGCACACCTGCGCCTGGGGCACACCTACGCGCAGCTCGCGGCTGGGTTCGAGCTGGCCGTGAACAGGGTGTACCGGTACATCACGGAAGCCGTCGAACTGCTCGCGGCGAAGGCGTTCGTCATCCTGGACGGGACGCTGCTGCTGCAGCCCCCGAGGAACTTCAGCCGCACGCACTCGGCCTGCTTCGGGGCACGCGACTCCAGCGTGGCCAGGGCGTGGTCCAGGCGCTCGTGGCCACGCATCTCCAGCAGGTCGTCGGCGCTGGGAGCGGTCGGGTACCCGGTCTCGGGCAGCGCCGTCTCGCGGTCGTCGCGGCGGGCGCGGCGGCGGTAGTAGTCGATGCAGGAGCTCTTGACTATCCGGCGGGCCAGGGCCATCGGGTTGGCGTGTGCCTGGACCACCGGCCACTTGCGGTGGATCTGCAGGGCGGCGTCCATCAGGGCCTCGTCGGCGTCGGAGAGGTTGCGCAGGCGGCCGACCGCCAGGCGCAGCAATTCAGGCTTGTTCTCGCGGAAGAACATGTCGAACTCGGCGTCGAGCACGGCCTTGCGCCGGCCCGGTGGCTCGTACGGGACGTCTTCCACGTGCCCTCGCTCGATCGGACCGGTCACGACGTCCTCCCGGCGGTGGCGGCCCTCGCGGGCGGGAAGGGGGCAACGCTGGAGACGGTTCGCACGGGGCGGTCGCGCTTCACGCGAGCCTGCGAGGCGGTCATCTGGTAGGCGCCGACCATGTCCAGCGTGTATCAGGCTTTGCAATGCCTCACGGACCCTCCTTTACGAATCATGTCGAGGCTGACTGGCCCTGAGTGCCAGGCGCCGTCTTGCACCCGTACATCGATCGGGTGCCCCTCCGGAGTTAAGCGCGCACAGAACATTTCGGGGCGCAGGGTGATCAGTTCGTCACCCTCAGCCGTCCTAACCTGCAGACCAGAGAACATGTGTGATGTAAATCACTCACTATCAAAGTGTAAACGCCACCGTGCGCCACCCCGCGCCAGCCCGTGCGCCCCTCCGAAGATCAATACGCCCTAAAGGGAAAGAAGTGGATCAGCTCGCCCATCCGGGACGTGCCGCCAGCTGGCCACCACCCGCCCTTCGGTGGCCACCGACCAGCGCCCGCCCTTCAGGGGGGACGGCCACCCGAGACGTTTCCCGCATACCAAGCTTTCTTCGACCAGGAAGCGCACCGCAGCCGGAAAACTCACTTGGGAATCTTCAGTTTCCTGAGACTGGAAACGTGAGAGAACTGGAAACTTTTCTCGTCGTCTGCGATCCTTCCAGCATGGAGATGACCGTGTCCGAGCAGGAGACCCTGCTACAGAAGGGCCTCGACACTCTGCGCGGGCTCCTGGGCCCGGAGTGGGAGGTGCGCGTACAGCCGGAGCTGGCCGATCAGGGTGATACCGGCGCCGATGCAATCGTCCAACTGCAGGCGACCGGGGACAGCGCGTTCGCCCAGCTCCTGGTCGACACCAAGACTTCACTCTCACCTCTTGCCGTCCGCGAGCAGCTGGCCCCGAAGGCCGCCCTCATGCGGCGGCTGCAGCACTACACCCAGCCGCTGGTGATCACCGTCGCCCTCACGGAGAAGACGAAGCAGGAGCTGCGCCAGCACGGCATCGGCTACATCGACCTGCTCGGAAACGTGTGGCTGCGCATCTCTCGTCCAGCTGTGGTGATCATGGCCGACAGCTCCCAGCGCGCTCCGCGTGCCACCTCCACCGCCCCCCCGGCCAGGCCGAAGCTCGCCGGCCCCCGGGCAGGACGGCTGGTCCGCCTGCTCGCCGATGTCGCGCCGCCGTACCGGGCCTCGCAGCTGGCCGCGCTCACCCAGATGAGCCCGGGCTACGTCTCGAAACTGCTGGACACCATGGAGGACCTGCTCCTGATCCGGCGCGACGGCCGCCAGGTGGTCACAGTCGACTGGGCGGGCCTGCTGCGCGCCCGCGCCGAGCAGCTGAACCTGCTGCGGCACAACCCGTTCGTCGGCATGATCGCCCCGAACGGTCCCGGGCCGCTCCTGGACGCCGTCCGCACCCTCCAGAAGCACGAGGAGAAGATCGTGCTCACCGGCTCCTACGCTGCCCGGCAGGTTGCGCCACTGGCCGTCGGCGGCCAGGTGATGCTCTACGTCGAGGCGACACCCAACGGCCCGTACGAGCTCGGGGAGCAGCTGGGCCTACTGCCCGCCGAGCAGGGCGCCGACGTCCTGCTGCTGCGCGCCCATGACAAAGTCGTCTTCGACGGCGCGACCGACTACGACGGGCTCAGGCGGGTAGCGCTGAGCCAGCTCGTGCTGGACTGCCTGTCCGGACCAGGGCGGATGCCCGCCGAGGGCGAGGCCGTGATCACGTACATGGCCGACAACGAGCACGAGTGGCGGATTTCCGGAATCTCGGCGCTCACCGGCAGCCCGCGCCCCTAAGATCACGCCACCGGCGATGTCACCCAGGTACGGAGCAGCCCGATGGCAAAGGTCCCCGACGGAGTCGACCCCGAGCAACTGACCGTCGTCGCACGGCGGGTGCTCCTCGACGGGCTCGAAGCGCTGCGGGAACACCGGGACGCCATCACCGTCGTCGGCGCCCAAGCCGTCTACCTGCGCACCCCCGACGTCGCCATACGATCGGCGGCCTTCACCTCCGACGGTGACCTGACCTTGGACCCGGCCCGGCTGCCCGACCAACCGCTACTGGAACAATCCCTGATAAACAGCGGGTTCGAACTGCTCGACCCCGACGGGCCGGGCCTGTGGGGGCGCAGAGAACAGGTCGGCGACCGCAGCATCCTGGTCGAACTCGACCTGCTCGTCCCGGAGACGCTGGCGGGAAAAGGCAGGCGTAGCGCGAAGATCCCCCCGCACGGCACGATGAGCGCGCGGCGGACCCGCGGACTCGAGGTCGCTGTCGAGGACCGCTCCCCCATGACGATCACCGCCTTCGGACACGAAGACGACCGGAAGATCACGGTCAACGTCGCCGGGCCCATCGCGCTGCTCGTCGCGAAGGCCTACAAGATCAGCGACCGGCTCGCCGACAAGGACCGGCACCCGGACCGGCTGACCGACAAGGACGCCGGCGACGTGTTGCGCCTGTTCATGGCCGCATCGCCGAAGAAGGCCGCCGACGACGCCGCCCGCCTGCTCCGCAGCGAACGCGCCGGAGCAACCACCGCCAAGGGACTCGGCCTGCTTGCCGATCTCTTCGGACGCCCCCGCTCCCCCGGCGTGGACATGGCCGTCAGCGCTTTGGCCGCGGACGTCCCCGAGGCTCGTATCCGCGCGCTCGCCCCGGCCTTCGTCGCAGCCCTGCAACGCGGCCGCGAGCAAGCCACGTGACCATTCTCGGGAACTTCCGGGGCTGTTCGCCATGACGCCGCGCGGCGCGGACACCCGAAGATCGAGATCACCCTCGACATCGGCACGAAAGGAACTTTCAAGTGCCTGCGAAGGAAATCGGAACCTGACGAGGCGTGGCGCCGGCATCACGACCGATCCGAAGGAGCCGGGCAGCATCAGCGCACTCGGCCCAGGCTCAGGCCCCGCGCGCACGCATTTCGAAGGAGTACGCGGAATGCTGCCGCCATAGCCGCTCGCGCACCCGACGTCCGATCCACTTACCCAAGATCTGAGGGTCTGGTCGGGGCGACTGCGCGCCACTGGCGGTGCGGCATGCCGCACCGCTCAGAGGTCGCCCTGGAGGTAGGAACGCGCGGCCGCCATGACCTCTTTGTAGCGGGCGTCGGTGATGGCTCTGATCGGGGAGTCGTCGTCGAGCTGGGGGTTCATCCCGATCATCCAGGCCCGGGCGATGTGGAAGTTCTCGCCGCTCTCGATGAGCTTGAACACCTGGTAGGCGATCCGGAGCCGCTCTTCGGATTCGTAGCGGGGCGCGCTCAGGCCCCTGCACCATCTGCCGACCTGCTTGGGGTCGTCTATGCCGGCGATGTACGCGGTGAGCCGCTGGCTGTACGTCTCCTGCAGGAAACGTGCAATTCCGGCGACGGTCTCGTTCGTCTGAGCGCGGAGGGCGCTGGCCTCCGCGGCGGAGACAGTCTGGATGGGCATGGTCTTCTCCTCGTTTGTCCCACACAGGTGGGATCACCCGGGCCGGGGCATATTCGCCCGTCCGGGCCTCGAAGGCCACGTCAGATATGAGCGTGGCCTGGGACAACTGCTCAGCGCGTCAGCCAGGACGCGTCGACGTCGCACAGACCCACCGGAGGGGCGGCGTGGGTCAGGTGGGTGGACGGAGCGTTGAGGAGGTGGCAACGCGGGAGGCGGTTCATCGAGGTTCGCTCACGGAGTGTCAGTTGCGGGTCCGATAAGGAGGTTTCCTGGTCGGTCAACATGTCTTCTCCCCGGTTGAGTTGATGTAAGTCTACCCATACCAGCGTCCGTTACTCCAGACTTTTCCCCTCTTAAAAGCCCCCTAAAGCCCACCATCAAAGGTGCCACAAAGGTCTTGAGCTGCGCCTTTGCCATGTGCCGCGCCTCGGGACAGCTACAGGACTGTGACGATGAGGAGCGGGCAGTCCACCGCTTCGGGTGACGCGCCGTACGTCCGGTCGGAGCAGTCGTCAGAAGACCGTCAGGCCGTACTCGCGCGCAACCTCCTGCAGCTCCACGGACTCCGCGCGGATGGGTCTGCGTTCTTGCTCGGTCAGTTCGGCGTCGCCCAGGATGGCCCAGCAGCGGCGCCCGCCGTATCCCGACCGGTAGGCGATCCCTTCGACCAGCCGGTGACCGTCCGCGTTGCGCTGCGCCACGCTCCATGCGGCGATCTGGCGTGCGATCCTGCGGTCGGTCCCGTGGATGTGCTTGTCGGTCAGTGGAGCGTCGACGCCGAGGGCCTCCAGTTCGCTGCTGAGCTCGTCGGCGAGCACCGCGCGGGTCTGATCGGCGTCGACGTCGAGGAACCGGGCCGAGGGTGCCGGCTTGAGCCGGACCAGGATCCTCTCGTGCCTCCAACTGGTGGCCACGGTTCCGATCTGCATCATGCCCGGGGTGCAGTCGGCGTCGTCGGGGGTGAGCATTTCCCGCGCCTGCGGGTGGACCCGGAAGGGGGCCAGTGCTTCGGCGAAGCATCCGGCGAGGTCGCTGGCGCAGTAGAGGACGGGGTAGGTGAGCAGGCTGAACCGTCCGGCTGCAGATCCTTCGGCCGTCTCGGGCACGGCCTGGTTGGGCATCAGCGGGTTCTCGGCCTTGCCCAGCCTCCACACGCCGCGGTCCGGCGCGGGGACGAGCACGGGAAGTGCAGAGTCAGACACTGCGGCCACCCCTTCCGCGCGCACCTGCCGGGCACCGCGGCGCGACGGCACGTCCGGACGTTCTGCTCCAAGTGGGCCGTCTCGATAAATCTTCGGTCATGAGTCCTCGCGGTCGGACAGAACGGGTGACAGAGCTGGTCATTATCTCGTAATCCCGGTGAGCGGAAATGGCCTCGCCGGCGTGCGCGGGGGCGCACAGGGGACGCAGGAGGGCGTGGTGCGGGCGCACGTCTTCACAGGCGCCGGTCGTCGAGCGAAACGATCATCGTTCCTGCTTCTCCGGTCGCCAGAAGCACCGGCGAGAGGCCTGCAGATCTCCAGTCGGCGGCCATCTTCAGCGTGTTGATCGGATACCCGGTCACTATCTGCAGCAGCCGCCGGTCGGTGCTGGGGTCCCACAGGTGGATGCTCGTCATGCTGGCGGTGACGAATATCGTCCGGCCGGAGGTGCTGGTGTAGCTGGTGACGGCGGTGAGTTCGCCGCCGCCGGGGCGGAACTCCTTCAGCGGATGTTCGGGGGCCTCGCGGTTCCACAGTTTGAGGGAGCCGTCCTGGCCTGCAGTGGCAATGCCGTCGCCGTCGCCGTGCTCGGAGGTGAAGAATCCGACGTCGTTCACGGTGTTCTGTCCGCATCGGATCGTCTGCCCGAACTGGACGCGGCGCTGGACGTCCCAGACCCTCAGGTTCCCGTCGCTTCCGCCCGATGCCAGCAGGAACCCGCCGGGTACCGGTGTCGAGGCCAGGCAGCGGACGCTGAACATGTGATCGTCGAAGCTTGCCAGCCCCTGTCCGGTCTCGACGTCCCACAGCCGGACGGTGCCGTCCGCGCTGCCGCTGGCAAGGACCGTGGCCGCGGCGCCGGCCATCGCCACCAGGCACAGCGGGGGGGAGTAGTGGCCTGTCAGTCGGGTCACCGGCGTGGGATGGGGGCTGTCGGGGTCGAGCAGCAGGATGCTGTTGTCGCTTGCGGCTGCGGCAACGAGCAGGCGCCGGTCGGACGGGACCCAGGCCAGAGCGGTGACCGATTCCCCTTCAAGGAGCGTGTGCTGCTGGCCTGTCTCGATGTTCCGGATCCAGGTGCTGGTGCCTTCGGCGGAGGCGAGGCGGCGCGGTCTGATCGGGGACAGGGCGCTGGCAGTGATGGGGTTCCACGCACGCCGGGCGGGTGTCTGCTGTGCCAGCAGCGGCCAGCTGCGGATGGTGTGGTCTGCTCCTGCGGTCAGCAGCCGCATGTGCCGGCCCTGGCGGGTGGCAACCAGCGCCGAAACCGGTGCAGAGTGGCCGGGGAGGTTCACCGGCACGGGCGTGAGCGCCGGAGTGGTCCACAGGCTCACCGTGCCGTCGGATGCCGCCGTGGCCAGTGCCGGCTGGTCGTCGACGGTGACCGTGCCGAGGGCGGTGACCCGTGCGGGGGGAGCGGGCGGCACATGCCCGAGAGCGGTGCCGGTGGCTGTGTCGATGACGGCGATGTTGCCGTCGTCGTCGGTGACAGCGCAGTGAGCGCTGGTGCCGGGAAGGGCGAGCAGGGCGCGAATCGGAGCGGTCCGGGATGCACGCCAGCAGGTGCCCGTGCCGTCGAAGCAGGTGACGGTGGTGTCCTGTGCGAGGAGCAGCAGCGTGGTTCTGTCCGCGCGGGTGACGGCCTGGAGCAGGACCGGCTGCTTGTCCAGAGGCGGCAGGTTGAGTGGGACAGGCTCGCATGTGGCGGCGTCCAGGGCCGCCACGTGCCCGTCGCTGTGTCCGACCAGGAGCAGGGTGGTCCGGGGGGTGGAATGGTGGAGGGCGAGGGAGCTGACCCAGGTGGCCTTGCGCTGGTGCACCGAGCGAATGATCCGTCCCCGCCGGGTGTCCACGAGGCTGACGGTCCCGTCGGTGCTCGCCGTGGCGACGCGGCCCTCGCCGAGGCTGAGCATGTGGGAAACGGCCCCGCGGTGCACCGTCAGGGGTGAGGCCGATGCGGTGGCGTCATGCCGGAGGATACGAACGATCCCGAGATCGTCGCCGGTGACGACGAACACTTGCCGACCGTCGGCAGAGGCCACTGTCGACATCGAGGTCACCGGGGCCTCGGTGACAGCCCAGACGTTGTCGGCGCTGGCGCAGTCGCTCCACAGGGGTGTCACCGGTGATCCGGTCACTTCAGGGTCAGGTGCGGGCTGCGGCGGCGCGGACGAGTTGCTGGTGGCGATGTGGTGTGCCAACTGCAGGCTCACCCACCGCGAGACCGGGCTGATGTCCCGGGCGAACGGCTCGAGTTTCGCCCAGGCCTGAAGCCAGTGTCTGCGCCCTGGGGAGGCCGTGTCCTCGCCGGCCGCCAGCAGGCGGCGGACCGCGGCGCTGGTCTCCCACGCCAGCAGGCTCGGCGGTACGTGGTCGTCGTCCAGGACGTTCCCCTGGGCCGCATGCTCGGCCAGGTGCCGCCGCAGGTAGGGGTGGGGCGGGAGGGTGGGGTCCTCGGGTACGAGATCAGCGAGTGCAGCAGCCAGCTTCCGGTGGATCTCCGCCACGCTGGCGTCGGCCGCGTCGTTCATGCCGCGTCCTCCGAGTCCAACAGCCTGCCGTCTATGAGAGCTTCGCTGAGCTTGTCGTGGGCGGGACGGTAGACGCGCCGGTCGTCCTGGTGGTCGTGGGTGAGGTAGCCGTTGAGCCGGCCGCTGAGGAGCTTGGCGATCATCTCGTCCCAGTTGTCCACCTGGGTTCGGCCCATGAAGACCTGGGCCATACGGGGCCAGATGTTCGCCCACGGCACTCCCAGTCCCCCGGCGAACGCGGACGCTCTCAGCAGCGCGTGCGCGACGTCCGTCGGCAGCCCCTCGTCGGCGACAAGCAGCAGGTCGCGCCGCAGGAGCCCGGTTGTGCCGCCCTTGAGGAGTTTCTGCCACTGCGGATCCTTCGCCCTGCCCACCGGATCGCTCTCGCCTTTCAGTTGCTCGCCGGCGATCCGCGCGTCCAGGAAGGAAGGCCACGCCTCCGGCGCGACCACCGCTGCGGCCTCGGCCGCGGCACCGGGGTTGACCCCGTTGCCGATGAGGGCGGCGATGTAGTGCTCGATATCGGTCTTCGTACCTTCGTCGTCGGTGCGCTCCACCCGTGCCGAAGGAAATGTCTCCTTCAGGATCTCGACCAGTCCGCGTTCTTGCTTGTCCAGTCGCACCCCGCCAGGGTCACTCGCCGGCCGGCTGGAGCGCACGCCGATCAGCAGCCGCAAGCCACCCGGCCCGGTTTCTGCGTCGGCTCGCGGTTGGGGCACCCTGTACAACGGCTCGCTGAACTCCTTCAGCGGTGTCAGGATCTTGTCGATGATGTCCTGCCGCTCGTCGCATTCGTCCAGACCGTCCAGGACCACGGCGGCGCCTTCTCCGCGGGTCCGCAAGATCTCGCAGATCTGCGCCACCCAGACCACGACCGGGTCGTCGGAGGCCCCCGGCGTCTGCGCGGTGCCACCGAGACCGGTGAGGATGTCCGTGGCGACCTGCGCGGCGCTCCGGCGGCGCGCCAGGACCGCGACGGTCACCGACTCGGCCCCCGGCACGGTGTCCTCGGGTGCCTGTTCCATCGCCGCCTTGCACACCGGCGCCTCACGGAACACCGGATCACTGAGCACGACAGCACGGGCCAGGACGGCGGACTTGCCGCTGCCGGCACTTCCGGTGAGCAAGAGCACCCCCCGCGACTGCGGCCCGCTCAGCAGCGAGGCGATGGTGCGGTTCAGGTCGTCGCGGCCCTTGAAGTACCAGCCGCTGTCGTTGTCCTGCGTCCGGCCGGTGGCTCTGTCCAGCCAGTAGCCGTCGATGCCGGTGTTGGCCAGGCCGCTCCCGAAGATCTCCGGGACAGGCCGGTAACCCGGATTGGGCAGGCACGGGTTCGGCTCGGTGAAGGAACTGTTGTCGATCACACGATGCAGCTGGTGGTGGCGGCGCTCTTCGGGGCGCAGGCCCTTCTCGAATTCCGTCATGAACTCCGACATGCTCAGGTGCGGCCTGGTGATGCCGGCGGTGGTGCGTAATCGGTGGAAGGCGGCCTTCAAGAGGGTGGGGAACCGGCGTACCCTCACCGGCGAGTCGTGATCGCACGTCACCAGGACGTCGAGCTTGCACCGCCCGCGCCGGGTCTTGCTGATGTCGTGGAACATGTCCGCCAGCTCTCCGCGGATCTGCCCGGCGTAGCACGTGTTGACGATCACCAGGACGTTGTCGGCATGGGAGTCCAGTGCTGCGGCAACCAGGTCGACCGTACGGACCGACGTGTTGATCTTCCGGTTCTTGTCCGACGCCGGCAGCACCAGGTAGTGGGTCTTCGAGGAGGCCGCCATCCCGTGCCCGGTGATGAACAGCACCAGCGCGTCGCCGCGCATCGTGCGAATGTTCTCCGCACGCACGAAGTCTTCCACCTCGTCGCGTGTCATCAGCTCTGGGGCCCGGACCTGGCGAAAGGCCGGCTCAAGCCCGCTGGTCGACCACCACGCGCTCACGACGTCGACCTGCTCGTTGACGCCCTTGGTGAAGTCCTCGTCGCCGTCGCCGTAGTCGGCTACAGCAAGGACGAACAGCGTCCGCTGCGAGGCGTCCCCATCCTCACCCACCGTCCCGAACGCACCACTTCGATCAACTTCGCCCCCCGGACTGCGCATCCCCCTAATCTCGCACCCATGACCTTCCCTCCGCAGTGGAACGCGGCACCCGAAGTAGCCCCGCCCACCACCCATGACGCAATCGTTATCGTCCCCGGAATCATGGGCAGCGAACTCGTCGACATATCCGGCGGCAAGGGCAAGGAGAAGGTCCTGTGGGGCTTAGCCAAGCCCGGCTGGCTGGCCAAGGCGTGGCTGTCACCCTCGGGCCTGAAGGGACTGCACCTCACACCCGAGGAAGCGGCCGGCCAGTCGACGCGGGTCGAACCGCGCCGCCTGCTCAGCACACCTGCCTGGACGCCGTTCCTGCGCGGCATCGAGCCCTACACCAAACTCACCAGCGACGTGGAGGCCACCGCCGCGGACCCGGCCGCAGTCCTGGCCTTCCCCTACGACTGGCGCCTGTCCGTCGACCACAATGCCCGACGCCTCGCCAAGGAAGCCCGCGCCCACCTCCAGCGGTGGCGAAGCCATCCGAAGCACACCGAAGCCCGACGCCGGGCCGTGGACGAACGCGAAGCACGCCTGGTGTTCATCGCCCACTCCATGGGCGGACTGATCACCTACGCAGCCCTCGCCCTCGGCGGCGACAGCGACCTCACTGCGGACATCCGCGGCATCATGACCCTCGGCACCCCCTTCCACGGGTCGGTCGCCGCGGCCAACATCCTCAACAGCATCCAGGGCGCCCCGCTGCCCCTGCCCCACAGCAAACTCGCCGCACTGGCCGCCACCATGCCCGGCGTCCACGACCTCTTGCCCCGCTACCCCTGCCTCGAAGACGGCCTCGACGTCCGCTCCCTGTCCCCCAGCGACATCGCCGCGCTCGGCGGCGACAAAGACCTCGCCGCGATCTCCATCGCCTACTTCGACAACCTCTACACCCACCACCTGCCGCAGCTGCGGCCCGTGGTCGGCATCCAGCAGGACACCGACCAGTCCCTGCAAATCGTCAACGGCGTCGTCATCCCCGCCACCTACTCCTTCCGCCACCACAACGACGACAAACAGCTGCTGCGCGACGAGCACGGCCGCCCCCGCCGGTTCCAGGTTTGGGGTGACGGCACCGTCCCCCGCGAATCCGCCTCACTGCAACGCCGTACCATCCCGCTCGCCCTTCAGCACGGCGCCCTCGCCAGCAACCAGCACGCCCGCCAGGCCGTCATCGACTTCCTCCTCGAAGACGACCACCTCGGCCCTGACCAAGCCCCAGGGGCACTCGGCCTGACCGTCCCGGACTACGTCACCCCCGACACCGAGTGGCAACTCAACATCACCGGAACCGACCATCCCGCCGGAACCGACATCACCATCACCGCCCTTGACGGCAGCTGGACCGCCAGCCCCCCGCTCTACGGCAGCGACAACGACACCCTCGCCGCCGACCTCCGAGTGCCGGCAACAGGCCTCTACCGCGTCACCGTCCAAGCCGACCGCAGCCCCACCACCCTGACCCAACTCGTCCTGGCCGGGCCCAACGACACGACCCCGGTCGGTGAGTGACAAGGACGCTGCTGCGGCAGGCCCCTGCGCTGAAGAGCGCTCCGGCCATCAAGACCCGTGCGCAGGGTTACAGCCGGAAAGGAGCGGAACCTCCCGTAGGCACCAGACATCTCGGTGTGGAAAACCGCCACGACAACCCGGCCCTAGCGCCGATCATGAAGCATGAGCTCTGACGAGGGACTGTGGGTCGGCGGCTATCAGGTCAGCAGACTGCGCTACGGGTGGGACGCCGTACTGCTCGCGGCCTTCACCGACGAGATGCTGTGCGCGTACCGCGTGGGGGATCCGGAATGCTATTCCAGTAGACAATACAACGACGACGATACGGTCGAATATTCTCTGCGTGGGCCCGGCAAGGTTATCGCCGAACGTCTGCATCTGTTGGGGTACAGCCAGCAGGCGGCTTTGGAACTCCTCGAGGATGCACTGGAGCAGCAGAAAACAACGACTCGACGGTTCGTAGTGGAGGGCATCGAAATGCCGGAGGAATTTAATATTCCCGACGACTACGGAGCCGCAGACTGGTTGAAGGGTCTTGCGGCAGCTTCACGGGGAATGAAATCACTCGAAGGAATCCCTTTCAACGGGAACCCAATAGCGTTCCTGCGCATGCTGGACGCCGACGATCCATGCCTGAGCCTTCGCGCCACCTTGCTCGCGATGCCCAACTCCGAAGTCGTCCTCATCGTTGATCACGGCCGTATCGACGACGCGGGGGACAATCCTGAACTCTCGACATTGTGCTCCGAGGCGCTGGACCGAGTACAGGATGATTCGGCCGCGCACGCTCCCGTCGTCGTGCTCACCGAAGGCCACAGCGACGTAGCTGTTCTCCAGCCGTCCCTCGCCATCCTCTACCCGCACCTTACGAACCTCATCCGCTTCATGGACTACTCCAACAGCCCGCGTGGAGGGGCCGGCGCACTCGTGAACACCGTCCGCGCCTTCGCCGCCGCCCGTATCGCCAACCCCGTCATCGCACTCTTCGACAACGACACGGCTGCGGCCGACGCCCTTCGGCCGCTCGATCGTAAAACCCTTCCCAGCAACATCAAAGTTCTGCAGTACCCCCCACTGGACCTGGCGTCGCACTATCCAACACTGGGACCGCCAACAGCAGACGCTCCCTCCGGTCATTCCTCATACGCAGACGTGAATGGCACCGCCGGATCCATCGAATTGTATCTAGGGCGAGACGTCCTCACCCTTCCGGACGGCAGCCTCCGGCCTGTGCACTGGCGCAGCTACATCGAGGGCACCAAGCGCTACCAGGGAGAGATCACCGGCAAGAAGGAGGTGCAGGACACGTTCCAGGCGAAGCTTTTGCAGGCGAGAAGTGACCCCGCCGCTATCCCTTTGCAGGATTGGTCGGGCATCCGTTCAATCATCGACCTAATCGTCAATTCCGCCTTTTGAGGAGCTTTCCGATCCGAATCGCTCCTATTGCTGATCAACTCCCGCCCAGCCTTAAAATTGCTGATTCTCTTCTAGCCACCTGAGTCAGAGATTCGTCGCTAGCAGGCGGCGACCTTGTCGAGGGATCCCGTCGACGGTCTTCGTCCAGGCGAACGGTCTGGCGTGGTGGCCACAGCCAGCGAACCAGTCGCGGATGTCGCGTTCGAGGGCTTGGACGGAGCGGCGCAAGAGAGGCGGCTACCACAGACATGGCTGCCGAAGTAGTTGTCCTTGGCGTAGACCCGGGCCGTGCGGCCGCTGTTGTTGATGATCGAGCTGCCACTGCCGCGGATGGAGTCCGGCAGGTGCCCCACCGAACCGTCGGCCCGCGCGCTTGACGTAGGGCTGACCTACGAAGCCGATGTCGGGATAGATGCACACGAATCCCCTGGGAAGGCGATCTTGTCCCTGGCTCCGGTGGTGGCCGCGTGCGCAGGAGCGATACCGGTCAGGGACAGTGCAAAAGCAGCCGGTGCGACGACGGCGAGGAGCGCTGCTCGCGCAGGGCAGTGGATCGGTAGAAGCCTCATGCGCGATGCTTTTCCTGAGGAATCGTTCCGCCATGCACGCGGCACCAGAGATTCGCCCGACTGGGCCAGTAACCGTTTCACTCATCCAGTCCGCTACCAGCGGCTGGTCCTGAGTTCGGTGGTGGCTGTTCCGGGGGTTCGGTGTCCTTGCGCGCTGTGGCCTGTGATCTGACTGAATTCTCTCCAACTGCGGGGGCGTTCGGTGGTGACGGGCTGGCGTTCGCCGAGAATCCCCTGGATGAGGCACTGATCGCTTCGTTGAAGGTGTTGCTCAAGCCAGTCTCGGGAGACGAGGAGGCCGTCAGCGGCGCCCGTGGGGCGGTCCCAGGACAGGTACTGCACCTGGAGCCTTCCGTCTGCGTCGTACCAGTGTGGGAGGTCGGGGTCTCGTCGCAGTCCGCTGTTTCGCAGCAGCGGGTCGTTGAGCATGGTCACGGACACTGATGCGTCGAGGGAGCAGTCGGAACTCTGCGCGCTCCAGCTGTAGGTCTGGGCGGTCGGGACCGCCGTGATGGGTTGGCCAGCGGAATCAGTGGCTTGGTCGATGCGGCCGTGTGGCTGAGCCGCGAGAGTTGCCTCCAGCCAGTCGTCCTTCTCCTCGACCGGGCCGTCTGCCCAGCGTTCTGCGAGATCGGCCAGCGTGTCGCTCTGTTTCTCCGCCCACCGTCTCCGCCGTGCAGCGGTGGAGTCCTCGGAGTCGAAGTCGGTGACGGCAGTTGGTGCTGCGGCTGTCCCCGGTGTGGCCAGGTCCTGCTCCTCGTCCGTGTCGTCGAGGCCGTGCACGTCGTTCTCTTCCGGGTAAAGAAATGTGCTCACATGCCAGGCGTCGGGGTCGGGGTCGGTCCAAGGCCCTGGCGTGGGCGGGAAATCGGCGAACAGAAGGCTGTGGCGGTCGGGGCCTTCGGGCATCCACCGGTTGGTGAGGGAGCGGCCCTCCAGCCAGGTGAGCAGGGCGGTGCGCTGGCTGCTGGGCACGAGCCAGCTCTGGATGCGGTGCCACTGCTCAGCCTGCCCGTGAGTGCTGCTCCAGCCGCGGCCGTCGTGATCGTCGCTGGCGTATTCGTTGAGCACAACCCAAACGCGGCCTGTGCCGTCGGTTCGGATAGCCAGTTCCTCCAGGTCGGGCAGGTTGTCCGGTTTGCGGATCCATTCGTCGACGCCCTCGTGGTCCGGCAGTGACGGAACGGGTGGGGCGAGCGGATGGCAGAGGTCTTCTGGCGGGAAGGTGGCGTTGTCCGTGTCGTTGCGGTCGTGTGTCTCGTCGTCGTGGTCGAACGGGTGTCGGGCCGGCGGAAGCGAGGGATCGATGTCGAGCAGGGACAGGCGTGCGCCCCCGGGGTATTCAGCGGGGTCGTGTTCGGAGTGCCGGTAGGGGTGATGGTGGTTGGCAAGCCGCTCGATCAGCTCGTGGAGGGCCATCCACTGATACTTCTTGCCGATCCGTTCGCCCTTGTGGGATTCGCGTGAGCCGGACGCGCGTCCGCGGAAGGTGTCGAATTCGCTGAAAAGTTCGGGCGTCCATCCCAGCTCGGCGACGCGGGCGAGAATCCACCGTGCAGCCCACTTCGCGTCCACCTTGGTGTCGGCGAGGCGTTCGTCTAGGGCTGGCGGAACCTGGCAGCTCTGCAGCAGCTCGTACTGGTCACGGTCGAGGGCCCGCTGCGCTATCCACCCTGTGAGGAGCTGGGTGACAGCCGCCTGGGTCCCGAAAACCGGCCGGTATTCCTCCGGGAGGCTGTCCGCGAAGGCCGGGATGCGTCCGGGGTCTACCACGACGGGGTCGTCCCTGCGTTGCCACGACGGTCGGCTGGGATAGTCGCACGTGAGTGGCAGCATGCTGAACTGGTTCACGTAGGGGCGGACTCTGTAGTCGGCGAAGTCTCCCAGCGAGGACAGGGAGGCACGTATCCCTCCCCACAGGGAGCCGTCCTCGTCCCGTCTGGGGAAGCGGTTGTCGATGTCGTCTTCCTCGGGCGCGCGGCCAGGGTGCGGGCAGAAGTGCGGATGCTGGACGACCTCGGCCTGCTCGCTGGTGACCGCTCCCGCGTCGTGTGCCATGGTGACGATGCGGGTGGCTGCATCGCACAGCAGAGCGTTTCTCGATGCGTGAGCGGGCGAGTTCGTGTCGCCGTAGACATACTCGATGATCTGCTGTGCCAGCTCGCTCAGGAGCGTGGCGTCCCGTTGTGGGTCGCCACGGCGAGCCAGCACTCCGAACGCCACCCACACCAGGCGCTCAAAGAGGTAGGGGTCGTCCACTTTCTTAACGTCCTCGTGGAGGAACCTGGTCAGGAGAGACCGGAGAACGTCGGTGTGGCCCAGGAGCAGTTGCACGAGGGCCTTGGTCGCGCGGTCCCGCAGAAACCGATTGGAGGACGTGAGGGTCCACACCAGCGTGGTGCCCGCCAGACGCGCCACTTCGCTGTCGGTTCCCCCCGGCGCTGTACCGAGTGGGCTCGGCCGGGTACCGGGTAGGTGCTGGACTTGTCGGTAGGAGGGCTGGAGGTGTTGCGGGGTGGGGTACTGCTCGGCCCATCGCAGCAGCCTGTGCAGCGCCGTGTGGTCCCACAGCATCGCGTAGGTACGGACGCCCCACCACGCGTCACGTTCCGGCCTCGGCCTTGCTGTCAGGACGCGGTGAAGCTCGTCAGCGTTCAGCCGGTGTCCAGGCACGGCAGTGACCGAAAGGAACGCCTCTAGGATCTCCGAGGTGCGGCCGTGCCTGTTGGCGATGTCCTTGACGAGCGCCACGCTGCGATCGGTAATGCTTCCGGCTCGGCGAAGGGGAAGCGTCTCCAGGAAGCTTCGGGCCAACAGAAAGTGCCGTGTGTCCGGGTGGTTGTCGGGGGCGGCATCCCCTTTGGCCTCCGGGGAGGAGATCAGCACATCGATCAGCTCAGTGCCGGTCATCTCGGGCAGGAGAGTCGTCGCAGTCTCTTGGTAGTTCGGCGGGGCCTTGCACAGCCAGTTCCGCAAAGGGGAGTCACCGACAAGCCCTCGACCCTCCCGGAGCGCGTCGATCTCGCCTTGGTGGGCCGCGAAGACCGACCGCACCACGCGGTCGTCGCCCAGGGCCTGGTACGGGAAACCGATGCCGACCTCTTCCTTGTCTCTGTATGTGCGCTCGTTGGACACGATCCCCTGTGTAACGAGCTCTCCGAGCATGGTGGCCGGCCACTTCGTGGCACCGGGGGCGAAGGCGTCGGCGATCTCACGTGCTGTGCTGCGGGGCAGCACCAGGAGGTTCTCTGCGGCCATGCGCGATGCAAGGGCGTCGACTGCCCGGTGCACGGGCCGGTCGAGGGGGTCCAGCCCCAGCTGGGAACAGATGGCTTTCGCCCGGTGATTGACGAAGGCGTCGAACACCGCGCTGCGGTCGGGCGGATGGTTCCCCGAGCCCTGCTCCGGGGCCCGGTCCAAGCTGTCTGCGTACAGCTTCACGAACAGGGGGTTGGTGAAGGCCTGCGCAAGTAGCGGTGCGTTGGGATAGGTGGCTGAGCGCCCCTTGAGGTAGCTCTCCAGACCTTCCACCTCGCGGCCCGCAAATCCAGGGTGCACTGACGTCGGCCCGTCGAAGCTGTCCGGCAGGACCAGAGGGCTGAAGGTTGATCGGCAGGACACGACCAGGGCAATGTGTGGGTGCCGGGCTATACGGGACTGGAGGCCGAGCAGCTCGCTCTTCCAGCTACGGGCGTTGTCGCTGTCGTTGAGGGCGTCGATGATCAGCAGGAAACGGCAGCCGCTGGCCGCGCCGGCGGCGTCCATCGCCTGAAGAAAATCCCTCTCGGGCAACTGGCCCAGCCCGCGTCGCTGCGCGATTTCACTCAAGGCATTGCGCCCACTGAGCTCCTGCCCGAATAAGACGAGTGCCGGCCTGCCTTTGTCCACCGCGCGTCGCGCGGCATCGACAAGCAGGTGGGTCTTGCCCTGTCCGGCTTCGCCCAGCAGCAGCCACGCTGCTTTCTCCGCTGCCTGGGCAGCGCTGCTCTGGAGCAGGTTCAAGGCCTGTTCGCATGTGTCGCGAGCGCGGACGAGGTCGCCCTCGCGCAGCCGCTCCGCGCTCTCGGATGCAGTCGCTTCGCGGGTACCCCGGTCCGAGGAAGGCGGTTCCGGGAGCTCGCCGCGCGCGGAAGATTCCCGCACGAAGCGCCCGGCCAGGTCGTCGAACTGACCCAGCAAGTCGCGGATGTTCTCGGTCACAGCCTCGGCCCGTGCGGCGGGCAGGCGTGGGCTCGCGGACGCCGCACACAGGTCGTGGACGAGGTTGTCCGCACTCTCCCGCAGGGATCGCATCCACGACGGCGTCCATTGCGCCAGCGCCTCCTGCGCTGGGCTGCTGAACGGCGCGGGATAGCGGTCGAGCCACCACGTCGTTCCCGCGACGAGCGTTCGCACGGCAGCCTGAAGATCCCGGGACCGCTGTACAACTCGCCGAGAAAGCTCTTCGGGGAAGGCGCAGGCGTCCGCCACCCGAGCCAGCGGCAGCTCCACGTGGCGCTCCGGGGTGTACCGCGACTCCGCCAGGCTCTCAGCGAGTGCCATCTGGTCTTGGAACCACTCGGAGCCCAGAGCGCGCCGTTCGAAGAAGAACCATTGACGTCCTTCGTTGCCGGGCCGCGTCAGGCGCTCCAGCAGTTCGCCGCCTCCGACATAGCGGATGTCGACACCGGCGAGACCGGGCAGCTCCGTCTTCCACTTGTCAACGTTGCGGTTCCACTTCCCCCGTGCACCTTCGCGGGGCCTGCCGCGTGGTGTGAAAGGCGTGGGGTCGGATAGGTCGAAGGGGGTCAGGAACTCAAGCCGGACGATCTTCCTGAAGGCGATGTTCTCACCGACCGTCTTGGCGCTCTTCTTCGCCTGCGGAAGAAGGTCGTCAATATCGTGGACGAACTTGACCTGGTAGCCGTGCGCGGCGCTCCCATCGGGGGCCTGGTCGTACCACTCAACACCTCCGTCGGGAGCTGCTGTCTTTATCGTCTCCCAGCCCTGAGGTGCCGGCACGCGAAGCTGAAAGCACAGTTCTTCAAAGGCCCGATGCTGACTTCCGTCCCATTCCCGGATGCTTCGCCAGTTGTGGGCCTTGCCACCGTATTCTGCCACTGTGACCTTCTAGTCGTTCCGCTAGCCGACTGCCCCCGCAGCGGGCTCCAGCGTAGTGGCGGCCTCTGAGTCGCTGTTGTCGTTCCGGCTGTGTGGGGTGTGTCTCGAACTGAGGTTTCCGACCGGGTGATCGTGGAGGCGTCGCGGCATAGAGGTGGGGCCTTCTG
>NZ_CAJSLV010000053.1 GCF_907177275.1 Actinacidiphila cocklensis | reverse complement strand
TTCTGGCCGCGCGGCCCCTGGCGGCCGCGGTGCCCAGCGTGGCGACCCCGGCCGCGCCGACCGCGGCGCCGGTCACCAGGGCGGCGCCCACGGACAGCCCGTGCCCCAGGTCGACCCCGAAGGCGACCGCGGCCGCCACGCCGGTCACCAGGCCGCCCGCGGTACTGCTCGCGGCGCCCGAGCCACGGGCCTGCTGCCCCCGTTCCGCGCCGGCGGGCTCCCGGGCCTCCAACGCCCGCTGGTAGGCGGCGTATTCGGCCGCCGCCGCGTCGCTTATCTCCTCGAACCGCTCCCGCGCCCGGCGCAGCAGCGCGTCCCCGCCGGCCCCGGCGCCCTGCTCGGCCACCAGCCGCGCCAACAGCCTCTCTGCGGCAACGCGGTCGGCTTCCCGCAGTGCGATTCGTGACTCCGGCACATCGTCCTCCCGGGTGACACCCGACAGTTCGTCGGAATGGGTTTCGTGCCCGCCCGCACCCCGCGCCAAGCGTTCAGGTCCGGTCCGATCCCGTCCCAAGTCTGTTACCAGTCCCCCCGAGTCCGCGAGCCCCCGACACCCACCGCAGCCCCGACCGCCCCGAGCGCGGGGCCGCTTGCGGCCGGTGGGGGGTGGGTGTGGTCCCCGGCCCGGTCCCGGTTGCGCGCCTGGGGCGTGCGGGTGGCGGGTGTCCGCGGCCGGTTGGGCGGGCGCGGGTGGCGGGAAGGTGCGGGCGTCGGCGGTCGGGGTCGGCGGGGGTGGGCGTGGTCCCGCCGCGCGCCCGACGACGGGCGCGGGGCATGGTCGCTGCGGGTGCGCGGGTGGGTCAGCCGGGGGGTGACGGGAGGCGGGCGATGACGACGCCGGTGATGCGGGTGCGGGGGACGTAGCCCCATGCGCGGGAGTCCGTGCTCGCCTCGGGGTTGTCGCCGAGGACGACGACGCTGCCCCGGGGGACGCGCCCGTCGCCCCGCGGACCGAGCGCCGGGCGTATCGCGGGCGGGACCGGGTCGCCCGCCCGGGCCGCCAACCGCTTGACGATCAGCGGCGGTTCGGCGCCGCCGTGCTCAGGCGGCGGCAGCCGGAAGACGACCGCGGCCCCCGTCCGCACCCGCGCCACCGGCGTGCGCAGCACCAGCAGCCGCTGCCCGGGCGCGTACGTCGGCGCCATGCTCGTCCCCTCCACGGTGACGAGCAGGAGCAGCCTGCGCGCACCTCCCACCGCGAGCGCGGCGAGCGCGGCGAGCGCGGCGGCCGCGGCGGCGGCGAGCAGGGACGTACGCGGCAGCGAACGGGACATGGCGGCGGGGGATCCGTCCTACGTGATGCGGCCGTCGCGGAGCGACACCGTGCGGTCGCAGCGGGCGGCGATGGACGGGTCGTGGGTCGCGATCACCATCGTCGTGCCGAGGTCGGTGTTGAGCGCGAGCAGCAGCTCGATGATCTCCGTGCCGGTCGCCGAGTCCAGGTTGCCGGTCGGCTCGTCGGCCAGCAGCAGGCCGGGATCGCCGATCAGCGCGCGGGCGATGGCGACGCGCTGCTGCTGCCCGCCGGACAGTTGCGAGGGCAGCGCGTCCTCGCGCCCCGCCAGGCCGACAGCGGCCAGCAGCTCCGTGGCCCGGGCCAGTGCGCCGGCACGCCTGCGGTAGGGGAGCAGCGGGGCGATGACGTTGTCGCGGGCGGTCAGCGCGGGCAGCAGGTGGAAGCGCTGGAAGACGAAGCCGACGGTCCTGCGGTAGCGGGAGAGCGCGCCGCGGCCGGCGGCGGTGATCTCCGTGCCGTCGACGGTGATCGTGCCCGCGTCGGGTACGTCGATCGCGCCGATCAGATGCAGCAGCGTCGACTTCCCCGAGCCCGACGGCCCGGTGAGGGCGACCGTGCCACCGGGCTCGATGGCCAGGTCGGCCTCGCGCACGGCGGTGATCCCGCCCTCGCCGCTGGGGAAGGTCTTGCTCAGACCCGTGACGGTGACCGCCGCCCCGCGCGGCCCCCGCGCCTCCTGCGGCGGGTCGGCGACGCGTTCCCTGCGGGACATGGCATCTCCTTCGCGCGCGACATCGGTGAACCCCGGCCCGCCATCGCAGAGTTGCGTGATGTCAGCTGGTAATTCCCGAATCAGCGACGGCATTTGCGAGGGTGTCCCGGTGACCCTGGCACCCGCCTTCACCGGCCGTCAACAGCCAGCGGCCGGAACGCAGCCTCTCAGTTCGGAATATCCATTCAAGCTGCTTGAGATTTGCGAGTCAGGCAACAAGTCTTGCAGAGCGGGGCCGGCGCTCCGGCCGCCCCGGGCACGGCACGGCACCGCACGGGAGCTACGGGTGATCTGGGTCGAGATCGAGGCGCGGCTCGTCCTGGCCGGCGTCTTCGCGGTGTCGGCGGCGTCGAAGCTGCACTCGGCGGCCGCCTTCGACGGCTTCGTCACCGCCGTACGGCGGCTCGGCGGCCTGCGCGCACCGTATCTGCGGCCCGCCGCCGCCCTGCTGGCGGGCGGCGAGGCGCTGATCGCGGCGGGCCTGCTGGTGCCGGCCACCGCGTACGGGGCGATGCTGCTGGCGCCGGTGCTGCTGCTGGCGTTCACCGCCGCGCTGGCCCGGGCGCTCCTGAGGCGCGACCCGGTGGCCTGCAACTGCTTCGGGCGGTCGGAACGCCCGGTCGGCGCCGTCCAGTTGGCGCGCAACGCGCTGCTCGTCACGCTCGCGGCCTGCGCCCTGGCCGGCTGGCCCGCGCACGCCTCGGGGCCGTCCGACGCCGGAGCGGGGCCGCTGCTGGTCTGCGCGCTCGGGGCGGTCGTGGCGACCGGGGCGGTCGCGTTGTGGGACGACCTGGCCGAGCTGCTCGCACCACGCCGGGTACGGGCGTAACGCCGTTCGCCGCAGGGCCGTTCAGCCGTTCAGGAGCCGCCCGGGTCCGCCGCCCGCCGCAGCAGCAGCGCCCGCTCGGCGCCGTTGCGGGTCAGCCCGGCCGCCCGTACGAACTCCTCCCGCGCCTCGGCCGTACGCCCCAGCCGGGCCAGCAGGTCGCCGCGCACGCTCGGCAGCAGGTGGTAGCCCTCCAGCGCACCGCCCGCCGCCAGCGCGTCGGCCAGTACCAGACCGGCCGCGGGACCTTCCGCCATGCCCACCGCGACCGCCCGGTTCAGCTCCACCACCGGGGAGGGCGCGGTGGCGGCCAGCGCCCGGTACAGCCCGGCGATCCGCGGCCAGTCGGTGTCCTCGGCCCGTACCGCCTGCGCGTGGCACGCGGCGATCGCGGCCTGCAGCGCGTAGGGACCCGGCGCGGCCCCGCGCGCCCTGGCCGCGGTGTCCGCCCGGGCCAGTGCGGCGAAACCGCGGTGGATCAGCAACTGGTCCCAGCGCCTGCGGTCCTGGTCCAGCAGCGTCACCGGGGCGCCGTCCCTCGTGCGCGCCGCCGACCGCGAGGCCTGCACTTCGAGCAGCGCCGCGAGCCCGTGCACCTCGGGTTCGGCCGGCATCAGCCCCTGGAGCACCCGGGCCAGCCGCAGCGCGTCCTCGCACAGCCCCGGCCGCATCCAGTCGTCGCCCGCGGTCGCGGAGTAGCCCTCGTTGAAGATCAGGTAGACCACTTCGAGCACCGACGCCAGCCGCACCGCGAGTTCGGCGCCCTGCGGCACCTCGAAGGGCACCTTCTCCTTCGCCAACGTGCGCTTGGCCCGGACGATCCGCTGCGCGACCGTCGGCTCCGCGACCAGGAAGGCCCGCGCGACCTCGTCCGTCGTCAGCCCGCCGAGCAGCCGCAGCGTCAGCGCCAGGCGGGCCTCCCTGGACAGCACCGGGTGGCACGCGACGAAGACCAGCCGCAGCAGGTCGTCCTCGATGTCGCCGCCGTCGCCGGCCGCGTCCGCGGGCTCGCCGAAGACCGCCGCGCCCTGGGTGACCTCCAGCTCGTGGCCCAGCTCCTGCAGCTTGCGGGCGAAGGTCTCGTTGCGCCGGATCAGGTCGATGCCGCGCCGCTTGGCGGTGGTCATCAGCCAGGCCCCCGGGTTGCGCGGCACCCCGTCGCGCGGCCACTGCTCCAGCGCGGCGACCAGCGCGTCCTGCGCCAGCTCCTCGGCGATCCCTATGTCGTGGACCAGCCGGGCCAGCCCGGCGATCAGCCGCGGCGACTCGATCCGCCACACCGCCTCCACCGCCCGCCGCGCCCGGTCCTGGTCCCGGTCGGCGTGCGGCGGCTCGGTCCCCGTACCGTCTGCTGCTGTCACGACCCCCCATCACAGCAGCCGCGGGGCGCCCGCGCAAAGCCGACGCCCCGCCGTGGCCCTGCCCCGTCGCCCTACTCGGGCTCCTCCACCTGCCGGATCTCGGCCGCGATGTCCCACTCGTCGCCGTGGATGGCCAGGAAGCGCGACGTCCACTGCGCCGCCTCCTCCAACGACTTCGCCTGGATGATGGCGTACCCCCCGACGACCTCCTTGGCCTCGGCGAACGGCCCGTCCAGCACCGTCTGCTTGCCGCCCGCCTGCCGGATCACGCTGCCTTCACCGGCCGGCTGCAGGCCGCCGGTGTCCAGCAGCACCCCGGCCTTGGTCATCTCCTCCAGCAGCTTCCCCATCTCGGTCATCAGCTCCTCGCTGGGGCCGGTGCTGGGGGCCTTCGCCGGGTCGAGCCGCAGCAGCATCATGTAGCGCATGGTGTCCTCTTTCCGTCCGTTCGCTCTGCCGTCCGAGGGCTCTTCACCGTGCCCTCACCAACGCGTCGAGCGGGCGACCCGGGAATCGACACGGCGCCGGAAAAATTTCCGGGCGGACGCGTCGGGACCTCCGCGGTGCCGGGCACGCCTCGACCGCGAAGGGCGCCGTGCGGCCCGGCGGGACGGCTCCACTGCTTGCTCGACCCGCCGGCCGAACAGGCCGCTTTTGCCGAAAAAAAGAAGAATCCAGACTGCGGCTTGATACGATTTCCCGAGTACTCCGGGAAACGCCTGCCGAATTTCTCGTCACTGCCGGATCGGACGCGTCGAATCACGGACGCGGCGGAGCGGTCGTCCAAAAGGAAACTATTTCCGGGTGACCGGATGCGGTGGTTCCGAATTCCCCTGGCGGCCGTTCGCCGATATCCCGGCGCGGCCTAGTCGTGCCCGAGCCGGAAGCCCACGCCGCGGACGGTGACGATCCAGCTGTGCGACCCGAGTTTGCTGCGCAGCGTGCTGACGTGGGTGTCGACGGTCCGGCCGTGCGGAGGCCAGGTGTCCTCCCAGACCTGGGCCATGATCTGCTGCCGGCTGACCACCGAGTGCATCTTCGAGGCGAGCAGCAGGAGCAGGTCGAACTCCTTGCGGGTCAGGTCCAGTGGAGCCCCGGCGAGGGTGGCGCGCCGGGCGGCGGGGTCGATGAGCAGGGGGCCGTGCTCGATGGTCTGCGCGGGCACCGGCTGCGCCCGCACCCGGCGCATGACGGCCTCGATCCGGGCCAGCAGCTCGCGGAAGCCGTACGGCTTGACGATGTAGTCGTCGGAGCCCGCCTGCAGGCCGAGCACCCGGTCGAACTCGGAGTCCCGCGCGGTCACCGCGATGATCGGGGTGTTGGAGGTGGTGCGGATCCGCCGGCAGACCTCGAGCCCGTCCAGATCGGGGAGGTCGAGGTCGAGCAGGACCATGTCGGCCTCGAAGTGCGCGCGCAGCGCCTCGGCTCCGCTGGCCACCGCGTGGGCGACGTAGCCCTGCCGGATCAGGCCCCGCAGGAGCGCGTCGCTCGCCTTGGCGTCGCTCTCGACCACCAGTAATCGCAGGCTCGCATGATGGCGTCCGTCCGGGGCGTCCGCCGGACCCAGGGCGGGCGCAACCTGCGTGGTCATGTGATCCTCCTGGCGGGGTGCATGGTCACGGTACGGCGGGCCGATAAAGTTTTGCGATGTCCAAAATAACAAACACAAACCCGTCGGATTGTCAATGGAATTGAGGTTCCCCGGAGGTACTCCTGCGGATGCGGCCCGTAAGCGGATTCCTGGGCTCCGAATCCAGCGGAATGCTCGGAAATATCCCCCTCTGATGCTTTGCCATCGCTCTGGCGGATCGTGGAAGATCGACGCAGTGGTCACTTGTAAATCGAACTGCAATGTCTGTATCTTCTGCCGCGCGGACCATGCGGGGGCGAGGGTCCGAGACCGGTGCACGACTTGCAGCTCCCGGCGCTTCGTCGACAGGAGGACTGCACATGGTGCACTTCGGGAGTACGTCCGCTGAGCTGCCAGGATCCGACGCCGCTCGCGGAGTGCGAGCGGCGTACCGCCTGCCGCGACATCGTCCGGCCGGGGCTCAGCCCGCGAGATGCGCCATGAGCCGGCTGCCCGTGGTCAGCCGGGTGCGCGCGGCGTCGATCTCCGCCTCCGACAGGCCGCCGGCGCGCAGATGCGCCACCGGGTCGAAGGACGCCACCGCTGCGAGGACCGCCGCTCTGGTGGTGGTGCCGGCCCGCCGGTGCCGCGCCTCCAGCTCGGCCCGCCGGTCGGGTTCCCCCAGAGCGGCGTAAAGGCCCGGCAGCCGGTCCGTGCTCAGCTCGTAGTCGGCGGCGATGTCGGCGGCCGGGACCCCGGCCAGGGCCAGCAGCACCAGGCTCGCCAGACCCGTGCGGTCACGGCCGGCCACGCAGTGCACCACGACTCCGCCGGGCGCCGCCAGCGCCACCGCGCGCACCACCCGGGCCGTGTGCCGCGGGAAGTGCTCCAGGATTCGCGGGTAGTACAGCGGGGTGCCCTGCTTGCCGGTGCTCCACAGGTTCACCAGGACACTGTCCGGGTCCGGCGCGAGCGGCAGCGTCAACGTCGTCAGCCCGGGTGGACGCGGGGCCGCGTCCACCCGGTACTCGTCGGCGTTGCGCAGGTCGACGACGGTGCGCACGCCGTACTCCCACAGCGCCGACCAGCCCTTCCCGGTCAGCCTGTCCACCGCGTCGGTGCGGACCACCGCGCCGGTGGCGGTGGCGCCGCCGCCGGCGGTGGGAAGGCCGCCCAGGTCACGGGTGTTGAAGCAGCCGTCCCAGTCCAGGTGCCGGTTCACAGCGCCACCCGCACCCGGAACTCGGCCAGCCACGCGTCGAGCTGCAGCACCGTCTCCAGCGCAGCCCGGCTGAGCTCCTCCGGCAGTCCCGCGGACCCGCGGCGGAGCACGTCCTTGACGAGGTCGCCGTCGAGGTACGGCACCACCGGCGCGTCGCCCGCGCAGACCGCCTCGGCCAGCTGCTTGCGCAGCCCGTCGTCGTAGCCCTCGTCCACGACGGAGGGATAAGGGGTCTTCACCCGCGCGGACACCGCCTCCGGCAGCAGCCCGCGCCCGGCTGCCCGCAGCAGGCTCTTCTCCCTGCCGTCGAAGCTCTTCAGCGCCCAGGGGATGTTGAAGGTGTACTCGACCAGCTCGTGAGCGGCGAACGGGACGCGGACCTCCAGGCCGTGCGCCATGCTGAGCCGGTCCTTGCGGTCGAACAGCACCTGTGCGTGCCGGGTGAGGGCCAGGTAGGTCACCTCGCGGAACCGCGCCTCCTGCCTGTCGGCGAGGGAACCGGTGTCGATCTCGGCGACCGCGGCGGCGTGGCTGTCCTGCTCGTACGCGGCGAGGTCGAGCCCGGCGAGCAGGTCGGCGGAGAGCAGCCGGTCCAGGCCGCGGTGCCGGTGCCGGCCCGAGTGCACCCAGGGGAAGGTGCCCGAGTGCACCGCGTCCGGGTTGCGCTGCCAGCGGTAGCCGCCGAACACCTCGTCGCCGCACTCGCCGGAGAGCGCCACCGTCGAGTGGCGCTTGACCGCCTCGAACAGCAGCAGCAGCGAGGCGTGCTCGTCGCCCTTGGCCAGCGGCAGGTCGTAGGCCGACAGCACGTCCGCGCGCAGCCCCGGGTCGAGCAGGCCGGCGGTGTCCACCAGCACCTCCGTGTGCCGGGAGCCGGCGTGGTCCGCCAGCAGCCGCGCGTACACGTGGTCGTCGTTGGCCGACGGTTCGCTGCGTACGGCGAAGGAGCGCACCGGGTCGGCCCCCCCGGCCTGCGCCGACCAGGCCGCGAACGCGGTGAGGGTGCTGGAGTCCAGCCCGCCCGAGAGCAGCGTGCACAGCGGCACGTCCGCCCGCAGTTGGCGGGCGACCACGTCCTCCAGCAGCCCGCGGACCCGCTCCACGGTGGCCGGCAGGTCGTCGGGGTGGTCCTGGACCTCCAGCCGCCAGTACCGGTGCAGGGTCGAACCGCCGCGGCCGACCCGGAGCATGCATCCCGGCGGCACCTCGTACATACCGCGCAGGACCGCGCGCCCGGGGTTCTTCGCCACCGACAGGATGTCGCGCAGGCCGTCGCCGTCCACCTCCCGGCCCACGGCGGGGTGGGCCAGCAGCGCCTTCGGCTCGGAACCGAAGACCACGCCGGTCGGCGTGGGACTGTAGTAGAGCGGCTTGACGCCCATGCGGTCGCGCACCAGGAGGAGTTCCTCGCGGTGCACGTCCCACAGGGCGAAGGCGAAGATCCCGTCGAGCCGGGTGACGGCGTCCGCGCCCCGGGCGAGGAAGCCGCGCAGGACCGCCTCGGTGTCCCCCGCGGTGCGGAACTCCTGCCCGAGGGAGCGGAGTTCCGCACGAAGCTCCTGGTAGTTGTAGACCTCGCCGCTGTAGGTGAGCACCGCCGACTCGCCGCCGGCCGCGGCGGCCATCGGCTGCCGGCTGCCCTCCAGGTCGATCACGGACAGCCGGCGGTGGCCGAGCGCCGCGTGCGGTGACAGCCAGAGGCCCTCGTCGTCGGGGCCGCGGCGCTCCATGGTCCGCACCATGGCCAGCAGGGTGTCCCGTTCATGGGTCAGGTCACCCGAGAAGTCGACCCATCCGGCGATGCCGCACATCACGTCCTCCTGGCTTCGGTCGAGCCGGTGCCGCCCGCAGTGCCCGCGGGGTTCACAGGGCTCGCGGGGTTCAGGGGGTCCACCGGGGTCACAGCGCCTCGACGCCCTCGCGCGGGCGCACCCTGCCGCGGGTGTCGAGCAGCAGCCCCGCCGCGGCTTCGATCGCGTCCAGGTCGTAGCCGGCGTGAGCCTGCAGCAGGACCGTCAGGTCGGCGCCGGCCGCTCCGGACTCCGGCTCGACCCGGGGGACGTCCGTCCCCTCCACCGCCCACCGCTGGACGAAGGGATCGTGGAACACCACCTGCGCGCCCAGCCGCCGCAGCCCGGCCGCCACCCGGCGTGCCGGTGACTCGCGCTCGTCGGCGATGTCGGCCTTGTACGTGACGCCGAGCAGCAGCACCCGGGCGCCCTCCAGCGGCTTGCCCGCGCTGTTCAGCAGGTGCAGGGCGCGCTCGACCACGTAGCGCGGCATCCGCGCGTTGATCTCCTGCGCCAGTTCGACGAAGCGGAACGGGTAGCCCAGGGTACGGACCTTGTAGGAAAGGTAGTTGGGGTCGATCGGGATGCAGTGGCCGCCGACGCCGGGTCCGGGGCGGAACGCCTGGAAGCCGAAGGGCTTGGTGCTCGCGCAGGCGATGGCGTCCCACAGGTCGATGCCCAGCTCGTGGCAGAACACCGCCATCTCGTTGACCAGGGCGATGTTGACGTGCCGGTAGGTGTTCTCCAGCAACTTGGCCATCTCGGCCTCGCGGGTGCCCTTCGCCTGCACCGTCCGGTCCACGAACCTGCCGTAGAAGGCCGCGGCCGCGTCGGTGCAGGCGGCCGTGAGACCGCCGACCACCTTGGGCGTGTTGCGGATGCCGTAGACGGCGTTGCCGGGGTCGACCCGCTCGGGCGAGAAGGCCAACAGGAAGTCCCGGCCCGCGGTGAGGCCGGACTCCTCCAGGATCGGCAGGACCACCTCTTCCGTGGTGCCCGGGTAGCTCGTGGACTCCAGCACCACCAGAGTCCCGGGCCGCAGGTGGCGGGCCACCGCCGCGGACGCCGCACGCACCGCCCCCAGATCGGGTCCGCCGTCCGCGGTCAGCGGGGTGGGGACGCAGATCACCACGGTCTCGGCGCTGCCCAGCACCGCCTCGTCGGCGGTGGCCTCGAAGCCCGCCGACAGCATCTTCGCCACCTGGGCGTCGCTGATGTCGTCGATGTGCGACCGGCCGGCCAGCAGCCCGGCGGCGACCCGCGGGTCGCGGTCCAGGCCGGTGACCGCCAGCCCGGCCAGGCTCGCCTCCAGGGCCAGCGGCAGCCCTACGTACCCCAAGCCGACGACGACCAGGCCCCGCTGGGCGGTGCCGTCGCCGGGTACGGGCGAACTGACGGTGTGCATGGTCAACCTCCGTGGTGGATATCAGTGCGCAGAGCTGTGCGTGAGACCGTGCGCGGGGCCAGCAGGCGGGTGCCCGCGGCGAGGACGAGCAGCAGGGCGAAGACCGTGGTGAAGGCACCCCCGGGCCGGCCGCTCGCGGTGACGGCGTCGTAGAGCGCGCCGGCCAGGCCCATGGCCAGCACCTGGCCCAGCGACTGCGCGACCTGGAGGGCGGCGCTGTAGCGCCCCTGCTCCTCCGGGCGGCAGTACTCGAACGCCAGCACGGTGAGGCTGGGCGCGACCAGGCCCATGCCCGCCCCCGCCACCACCAGGGCCAGGGCGGCGGTCAGCCGCGGCGCAGCCTGCGGTACGCCCAGCGCCGCGACCGCGGCGGCGGCGGTGGTCATCGCCGTCCCGACCGCGGCCAGCCGGTGCCGCGGCACCTGCGACCAGACGTGACCCTGGAGCCAGGAGGCGCCGGCCCAGCCGATGGTCGCGCCGGTGAACGCGATGCCCGCCAGCGACGCCGGGACGTGCCGGTGGTTGATCAGCAGCAGGGGGACGAAGGACTCCAGAGTGAAGTACACCCCGGAGCACGCGCCGCTGAGCAGCACCACCGCGGGCAGCCCGGCCGCGGCCCGCAGGGCTCCAGGCGGCAGCAGCCGGGGCGCGGTCGGCACCACCAGCGCCACGCCGACCGCGGCCGCGGCCAGCTGCACCGGGTGCAGCCCGGAGCCGGCGTACACCAGCAGGCCGGCCCCGACGGCGAGCACCGCGGACAGGCGCACCCGCTTCCAGTCGTCGCCGGTGCCGCCGGTGCCGCCGGCGTCGGCGGCGTCGGCGGCGTCGGCGGTCCCGGCGGAATCGTTTTCGGCGTCGGAGATCTGACGCCTGGCCAGGACGACAGCGGCCGCCGCCACCGCCGCGGTGAGCACCGCAAGGCCGAGGAAAACCCACCGCCACGACGACGCGGCGGCCACCAGGCCGGCGATCGGCGGACCGGCCATCGAGGGCACGATCCAGCACACGCTCATCAGCGACAGGGCGCGGGGGCGCAGCGCCGACGGATAGGTGCGCGCCACCGTCACGTTCACGGACACCACGACGAGGCTGCCCGCGAGCCCGTCCAGGCACCGCCCCGCGATCAGCACCCAGATCGAGCCCGCCCCGCCGCACACCACCAGCGCGACCACCGACAGCACCAGCCCGGCGGCGAGCGGGCGCCGCGGGCCGAGCCGGTCGGCCAGCCGGCCGGCCAGCACGCTGCCGAACAGGGCGGCCGTCACGAACCCGCCGAAGGCCAGCGGATACAGGCCCAGCCCGTCCAGCGCCCGCACCGCCACCGGCATGGTGGTCACCAGCGCCAGCGCGGCGAAGCCGACCAGGAACATCACCCCGGCGAAGGCCACACTGCTGCCCCGGTAGCGGGGGGAGAAGAGTCCCTCCCCGGTCACCGGGGCGGACAGGGTGGGAGTGCTCATTCGATGGAGGTCATGATCGTGGTGGTCAGCGACTCCATCGTCGCGACGATCCCGCCGCCGGACGCGGCACTGACCTGCTCGAGAAACGCCTGCAGCTCCTCGGGGTCGGTCACGGTCAGCTCGTTCAGCGCGGTACCTGTGGGCACGGCCCCTCCTCAGACAGTGGTTGCAGCGGTGGCGGTGGCGGTGGCGGCGGGCGAGCCGCCGAGGCGCTCCCGCATGCAGGCGAGCAGCAGCAGCGCGTCGTCGCGCTTGGTGTCGGGGGCCGACTCGGCGAAGTAGCCGGCGATCCGCTCGTACTCCGCCGCGTCGAGCTCCCGGCGGAGCAGCAGCAGCACGGTGCGGGCGTTGCGCTGCGGGAAGTACAGGTCCTTGGCGATCGCCAGGAAGCGGTCCCCGGTGGCCGGTGCGAACGCCTCGGCCTCAAGGCCGGCGGCGACCGCGAAGCGCAGGTTGACCATCGGCTCGGACAGCGCCGTCAGCGCCTTCTCGTCGTAGACCACGGCGACCTCGTCGTCCGCGTCGATACGGCCGCTGGCGTACGCCTCGAAGATCTTCCCGACCCCGACCATGCCGAACGGCTCGCACTCGGCCGCCCGCAGGGCGCCCATGCTGGACGACCCGAAGAGCGCGACCCCGGCGTCCATGGCGGCCAGCACCTCCTTGGGGGAGATGCACATGCTCTGCAGGAACTTGCCGTCCACGATGCCGATGGCCTCGGGGGGCTCGGGACGGGCCAGCAGCTCGGCGATGTCGCCCCGCTTGACCGGGGGCAGGTACTCGGCGTCCAGCTCCGCGGCGGCCGCCTCGCGGTCGATGCTCGGACCGATGAACACGACGGCACTCATGCCGGGACCCCCTGCTCCGTACAGCTGGCGTCGTTCTGCCCGTCCTGCTCTTCCTGCAGCTGCCGGCGCAGCGTCTCCAGCTCGGCCAGCGCCCGGTTCCAGGCCGCCGCGCCGCGGGCGCCGATCCGGCCGTGGTCCACCGCCCAGGACTCCAGCTGGGGGACCATCACCCGGACCACCGTCACCGGTATCCCGGGCGGCGACAGGTCGACCGCCAGCGCGCGGCGGATGCCCGCCTCCCGGAACCGGTCGAGCATGAAGCGCAGGTCGTCCATGACGTCGCCGGTGCACGTGGAGGGGATGTCCGCGAAGTCCACGACCTTGCGCAGCGGGCGCCAGGCCCAGGCGCCCTTGTCGATCGTCGAGGAGCGCTGGACGTGCTTCTGGTACTTGCTGACGTCCTCGTCGGGCAGCCGGATGTCCTCGCGCATCGCCTGGATGTCCACGGCCCGGCTCTGCGCGCACTCGGTGATCGCCCGGATGACCGCCACCTCGGCGTCCGGGTGGGTGCCGAAGCCGCCGTGCCCCTGCGAGGTGGTCGGGCTGATCTCCTCGGAGGTGGCGGCCAGGAAGCTGGGGATGCCCAGGTCCGAGGTCAGGTGCACGAGCCGCAACTCCAGCCCGGCCTCCCGGAACTGCTCCACCAGGGCCAGCGCCTTCGGCGGCAGGCTGTCCGGGTTCACGTGCGGGTGGGCCTCCTTGAGCAGGTCGGTCAGCTCGGCCGGCTGCCGGTCGGCCAGGATGCCCTTCTCCAGGATCTGGCACAGCTGGTTGCTCACCAGCTCGGCACCGGTCATCGAGTCGCGCTCGACCAGCTCGGTGAGCGCGTGGCAGATCGCCTCCTCCAGGCTGTTGCCCGAGGCCAGGCCGTTGGTCGTGGAGACCTCGTACGTCGGCGGCTCGTGCGAGGCCAGCGAGTAGGCCACGCAGTCCTGCGGCACCAGCACCGCCTCGCCGCTCATCAGGTCGTGCGCCTCCACCCAGGAGATCGGGGTGTCGTCGCGGTAGTAGCGGGACAGGTTCATCAGGTTCTCGCGCGGGTCCAGCACGGTGCGGCCGGCCTTGACCAGCTCCGCGTACGAGGCGATGGCGGCGGGGCGGAGCGGCAGGCCCGCGGAGAACCGCTCGACGGCCTCCATGACCGCCGACGTCCTGGCGTCCGCCTGGCTGAGGCCCTTGCCGTTGTACACGGAGATGATGTCGTTGGAGCGCGGGGCGATGGCGTTGTAGACCGGGATGCCGATCCGGTCCAGCCAGGTGATCTCGGCCACCCTCGTCACGCCCATGCGCCGCAGGTGGGGCCGGACGCGCTCGTAGGTCTGCGCGGAGGTGTACTCCCGGTGCACACCGCCGCCGTTCACTTTGGGTACGGAGTCTCGGAGCTTCACGGCTGTCCTCTCCTGACACGCTCGGTGGGGGAAGGTTGTTCGGCCCGCAGTTCGGACCACAGCTCGGTCCATGCGTCCTTCTCGCGACCGGGCTCCGCGAGGTACCGCAGAGCGCCGCAGTGTTCCTTCAGCCGGTCGTAGAAGCCGTCGCTGTTCCGCTCCGCGGCGTGCAGGGCCGCTGCGAGGGCGCCGGCGTCGCCGACCGGGAAGTAGCCGGGGTAGTCGTCGCCCAGCAGGCCGGTCGAGCCGGCGATGTGCGTGGAGACCACCGGCACGCCGAGGGCGAGCGCCTCGGTGACCACGTTCGCGCCGCCCTCGTGCCGCGAGGAGAGCACCAGCAGGCGGCTGCGGGCGAGCACGGCCAGCGCATCGGCCCGCGGCAGCGCGCCCAGCCACTCGTAGCGCGGGTTGTCCGCGGCCTCGGCGGCCACTTCGCGCTGTGACGCCTCGTCACGGGCGCCGCCGGCGTGGGTCAGGACGATCCGCGAGTCGGCGGGCAGCTGCCGTACGGCCCGCGCGGGCAGCAGCGGGTCCTTGACGGGGCGGACGTGCGCCAGGAAGGCGACCTCGAAGCAGTCCGTGCGCGGCGCGGCCTCGGCGCCCGGCGGCAGGGACTGGGTGATCACCCGTGCCCGGGGGCGGAGCGCGGGAGGGAGCTGGCGGACCCCGTGGCCCTGCAGGGTGACGAACCGGTCGGCCAGCTCCAGCACGGCCGGGTCCACACCGCTGGTGGCGAAGTCCGGGTAGAGGTCCGTGCCGGTCAGGCCGATGACGATCGGGGCGCGGGGGTGCTCGGCGGCGAACCGGCGGATGCACTCGGCGCTGCGGCCGGCGTGCAGGGCGACCAGCGCGTCGTAGCCGCCGCCCTCGTAGCCCAGGGAGATGTGGACGTCGTGGCCGAGCTCGCGGAGGATGGCCGCCCATCTGCGTGCGGTGACGCCGTTGCCGAAGTCGCTGGCCGGCGGTTCCGGGCTGGCCATGAGGATCTTCATCAACAACACTCCGTGTCGTAGGCCAGCCACTGGGCCTGCGCTCGCAGGCCGGCAGCCAGCGGTGCCGTCGGTTTCCACCCGAGAAGAGCGCCGGCCAGTCCCGTCTCCAGGACCGGCGGCCGGCCGCCCTGCGCGGCGGAGCCCTCGGGGGCTTGCACCGTCCGCGCGGTGGGCCGGGTCGCCGCGGCCACCTGCGCGGCCCAGCCGGCCTCGTCGTGCACGGCCGAGACGACGTGGACGACGTGCGGCCCCGCGGCGAGCGCGTGCGCCGGGCAGGTCAGCGCGGCGTGCACGGCCGCGGCCAGGTCGCGGTGGTCCACCAGCTGGTGCAGCCGGTCGGTGTCCAGGAGGAGTTCCCTGCGGGTCCACGCGCGCAGGATCCAGTCGGCGGTCACCGTGCCCGCGGGTGCGTGCGGCCCGACCGGCTCCGCCGAACGCAGCACCGCACCCGTCCGACCGTCCACCGCGGCCCACCGGGCGACGGCCGCCTCCTCCCGCCACTGCCGCCGGCCCGGCGCATCCGGGCCGGGGTCGGTGAGGGGGCCTTCCGCCACCACCGGACCGCCGCCGCAGGCGGCCGCCGTGTCGACGTACACCAGCCGCCGCACGCCCGCCTCCGCGGCCGCTTCGAGCACCTGCTCCACCCCGGGCGCCCGCCCGCCGTCCGCCGCGAAGCCGTCGGCGAGGTACGCGATCCGGTCGCATCCGCGCAGGTCGGCGGGGGTCACCGGGCCGGGCAGGTGGTGTACGGCATGGCCGAGGTCGCCCAGTAGCAGGCCGATGCCGCGGGTGAGCTCCCCGGCGGCTCCGGTGACGGCGGTGACGGGTGCGGCGGTGACCGTGGCGGTGACGCCGGTCCGCCGCAGCCTGCTCCCCGCGGTCCTCCCGGCCTCCACCCCGGCCCGGGTCAGGGCGTGCAGCGGCTCGGTGGCCGCCTCGATCTCCTCGGGGGACAGGTCGTCGCACACCCCGCCCGGGCCGAGGGTCCGCAGGGCCGCGTCCGCGTGCGGCGCCTCGCCGTCCCGGTGCGGCCCGAGGACGGTGCCCAGCGCGAAGGCGGTCAGCCAGGTGCTCCACGCCGCCCGCGCGGGGACCAGGTCCCTGACGGCCGCGCCGTCGAACTCCTCGCGCACCGCCCGCTCCGACCAGCCGGTGCGGCGCAGGTGTCGCTCGGTCTCCACGTACTCCCAGCCGGCCCCGGTGCGCACCGCGCACTGGGCGCTGCCGTGCTTGAGGAACGGAACCACCGTCAGGGCCGTGAAGCCGGCGGTGAGGGCGCCCGGGGACGCGGTCGCGAACAGCGCGGAGCGCCGTAGGCCGTGTGCGGCGTTGCCGGCGATGCTGGGCAGCCCCGAGTGCTCGACGGTGTTCGGCACGGCGATGCGCAGCCGGGTCCCGGTCGACCTCAGGTAGCGGTACATCAGCACGTCGTACGGCCAGCCCGCCCCGTCGCCCGCGGCGAACGCGCCGTAGCCCGCGGCGACTCCCGCCGGGAGCATGAGGGCGACGCAGGGTGCGTACTCGTCCAGCGCCTCCGCCCAGGCGGCTCCGGTCAGGGCCGCCGTCCGCAGGGCGGCGCCGTTGCGCGAGTTCCAGTTCGTGTAGAAGGCGACCGCGTCCTGCGGGGCGACCCGGGCGGCCTCCACGGCGTGCGCGAAGAAGCCGTCGGCGAGCTGGACGTCGTCCTGGAGCACCAGGTGGTGGGTGGCACCGGGAGCGACGGCTGCCCAGGCCGCGGTGGCGGTGCGCAGCGCGGTCGGCGGCCCCTCGGGCTCGGGGTCGAGGACGACTCGCAGCCGCCCCTCGGCGTCGAGCCGCGCCAGCAGCTCGGCCTCCTGCCGGCGTCTGGGATGTGCCATGACGGCACCGCTGAGCCGGGGCACCATCCGCATCGGTCTTCCCCTCACTGTGGACCAGGCGGGGCGCCGCTGGGTCCCGGCTCCGCCACGCAGGAGGCTAGGAGACCGGGTGTCCCAGCAGCGGTTTCTTGCGCGGAATTGACAGTCCCCTGTCGCAACCGTGCGATACCGCTGTAGAGGTTTGCACGCACCCCCCGCCCGCGCTGTGCGGCGGGTGCGGGCCGCCGTCCGGACGGTGCGGACACCGCCCGGACCGCCGGGCGGAGACATCACCGCCCCTCGCGGGAAGCGGGCTCCCTGCTCGGGGCCGTGAGAAAGTGGCGGGGTGAACCGACTCGGGGATGCGACGTCGCCCTATCTGCTGCAGCACGCGGACAACCCGGTGGACTGGTGGCCGTGGCGGCCGGACGCCTTCGAGGAGGCGCGCAAACGCGGGGTGCCCGTGCTGCTCAGCGTGGGGTACTCCGCCTGCCACTGGTGCCACGTCATGGCGCACGAGTCCTTCGAGGACGAGTCGACGGCCGCGTATCTCAACGAGCACTTCATCTCCGTCAAGGTCGACCGCGAGGAGCGGCCCGACGTCGACGCCGTCTACATGGAGGCCGTGCAGGCCGCGACCGGGCAGGGCGGCTGGCCCATGACGGTCTTCCTCACCCCCGACGGCGAGCCCTTCTACTTCGGTACGTACTTCCCGCCGCAGGCGCGGCAGGGCATGCCCGGCTTCATGGACGTGCTGGAGGGCGTCGTCGCCGCGTGGCGCGACCGGCGCGAGGAGGTCGGCGACGTCGCCGGGCGCATCGTGCGCGACCTCGCCGACCGGGCCGGGGCGTTCGGGGCGGCCGTACCGCCCGGTGACGCCGAGATGGGCGCCGCGCTGCTCGGGCTCACCCGGGAGTACGACGCCCGGCGCGGCGGGTTCGGCGGCGCACCGAAGTTCCCGCCGTCCATGGCGCTGGAGTTCCTGCTCCGCCACCACGCCCGCACCGGCGCCGAGGGCGCGCTGCAGATGGCCCGCGACACCTGCGAGGCGATGGCCCGCGGCGGCATCTACGACCAGCTCGGCGGCGGCTTCGCCCGCTACAGCGTCGACCGCGACTGGGTCGTCCCGCACTTCGAGAAGATGCTGTACGACAACGCGCTGCTCACCCGGGTCTACGCGCACCTGTGGCGGGCCACGGGCTCCGACCTGGCCCGCCGGGTCGCACTGGAGACCGCCGACTTCATCGTCGGCGAACTCGCCACCGACGAGGGCGGTTTCGCCTCCGCGCTGGACGCCGACAGCGACGACGGGAGCGGCGCGCACGTCGAGGGCGCGTACTACGTCTGGACGCCCGCCCAACTCGTCGCGGAACTGGGAGAGGCCGACGGGCAGTTCGCCGCGGACTACTTCGGGGTCACCGAGGAGGGCACCTTCGAGGAGGGCGCCTCGGTGCTGCAACTCCGGCAGGGCGGCGGGGTGGTGGACGCCGAGCGGGTCGCCTCGGTGCGGGACCGGCTGCTCGCCGCACGCGACCGGCGGCCGCGGCCCGGCCGCGACGACAAGGTCGTCGCCGCCTGGAACGGCCTGGCGATCGCCGCGCTCGCCGAGACCGGCGCCTACTTCGACCGCACCGACCTGGTGCAGGCCGCGGTCGACGCGGCCGACCTGCTGGTCCGGGTCCACCTCGACGGGCGCGGACGGCTCACCCGCACCTCGCGCGACGGCGTCGCGGGCACCAACGACGGTGTCCTGGAGGACTACGCCGACGTCGCCGAGGGCTTCCTCGCGCTGGCCTCGGTCACCGGGGAGGGCGTCTGGCTGGACTTCGCCGGGCTGCTGCTCGACTCCGTCCTCCACCACTTCACCGCGGACGACGGCACGCTCTACGACACCGCGGACGACGCGGAAGCCCTGATCAGGCGGCCGCAGGACCCGACGGACAACGCGACGCCCTCCGGGTGGACGGCCGCCGCCGGGGCGCTGCTGTCGTACGCCGCGCACACCGGCGCCGAGCCGCACCGCACGGCGGCGGAGCGCGCGCTCGGCGTCGTCGGGGCGCTCGCGGCGAAGGCGCCGCGCTTCATCGGGTGGGGCCTGGCCGTCGCCGAGGCCGCGCTCGACGGGCCGCGCGAGGTCGCCGTGGTCGGCGGGACGGGTGACCCGCTGACGGCCGAGCTGCACCGTACCGCCCTGTTGGGCGGGGCTCCCGGGGCCGTCGTCGCCGTCGGCGAGGAGGGTTCCACGGAGTTTCCGCTGCTCTACCAGCGCCCGACCCGGGGCGGCCGGGCCGCCGCGTACGTCTGCCGCCACTTCGTCTGCGACGCGCCCACCTCCGACCCGCGCGCATTGCGAAGCCAGCTCCGCGCTTCTTCGGGGTGACCCCACGCCCTGCCCGGCGCGCTTGGCCCCTGGACCTTCCCCCGGTGGGTGGCTGGTCTCGCAGTACCCCGAGCCCCTTTTGGCCTGCCTCCTCCTGCGCACTGCGTTCGCCCCTGGCAGGGGCTCGCCCTCTGCGGAGAGGGTGAGCGTTTTTCAGGGGCGCTGGGGGTACCCCCAGGCGAAGCTCTGGGGGCGGAACTGCGCGACCAGCCGAGATGGCGGGAAGGTCCCGGAGCCCGGGGGAAGGGGCAGGGCGCGGGGAACCTCCGGGAGTCAGATGTCGAGGCCGCGGTTGAGGATGCGCAGCGAGCGGTCGATGAGGACCAGGAGGTCATCCTCGGGGGCCTTCTCGACCCAGAACATCGTGGCCTCGTGGATCACCGCGAACACCGCCGCGGTGAAGACGCGGACTTCGAGCGCGTCCGCCGTACGACCGGTGCGGCTCGCGATGATCCCGCCGAGCAGCCGCCCGGTCAGGGAGAACGATTCGTGCGTGCGCGCACGGATCGCCGGCACGTCGCGTACGAGCTGCTCGCGCTGCACCATCTCCGCCCGCTGCGCGGGATCGTTCAGGATCGCGCTCAGCGACTCGTGCAGGACCATCCGCACGGACACCAGCGGCGGTTCGCCCTCCGGGCGGCCCCGCAGCATGTCCGCCATCAGGTCGTCGTACTCGTCCGTGAGGACGATGTCCTCCTTGGTCGGGAAGTAGCGGAAGACCGTACTCGGCGACACGTCGGCCTCCGCCGCGATCCGGTCCACCGGCGTGGCGTCGTAGCCGTGCTCGGCGAAGAGCCGGTACGCGGCGGCGCGGATGGCCTGCCGGGTCTGGACCTTCTTGCGTTCCCGCAGGCCGACCCGCGGAACGGCGTCGTCGGAGGTTTCAGGGGGCATGACGTCATTGTCGGGCATCCGCGGGCCGCGCGGCCATCGCGTCCGCCGCCCCGGCCGGCGCCGGCGCGGCCGGGGCGCGGTCCTGCCGCGGGTTGGGCAGGAAGGCGGCCAGCAGCAGCGCGGTGAGCAGCGCTGCCGCCCCGCACACCACCAGCGTCAGGTCCATCCCGTGCAGGTACGACGCGTCGGCGGACGCGGCCAGCGCCCGGTCGCCGAGCCGCGCGGCCACCGCGTGCGCGCCGGCGACCGACTCGCGGGCGGTGTGCGCGGCGTCCGGGGAGAGCCCCGCGGTGTCCAGCCGGCCGGTGTAGCCGGCGGCCAGGACGCTGCCGAGGATCGCGACGCCGATCGCCGCACCGGTCTGCCGCAGGGTCTGGAGCAGCCCGGAACCGCTGCCCGCCCGCTCCCTGGGCAGCGCGCCGAGCGCGCTGTTCATGGCCGGCACGATGGACAGGCCGAAGCCGACGCCCGCGATCGCCAGCCACAGCGCGGTGCCGCCGTATCCGTCCCCTTCCGCGGTGGTGGCGCCGAGGAAGGCGCCCGCGGCCAGCACCAGCAGGCCCGCGACGATCACCGGGCGTGGCCCGCCCCTGGCGGCCAGCGCCGGGCTGAGCCGGGCGGCGACCATCAGCCCGCCCATCATGGGCAGCAGCCGCAGCCCGGTGCCGAAGGCGTCGTAGCCCAGGGTGGTCTGCAGGTACGAGGGCAGCACGAAGATCATGCCGGTGAGGATGAAGCTGACCAGGGTGGCGGCGACGGAGTTCCCCAGGAAGCCGCGCTGCCGCAGCAGGGCCATGTCGAGCATCGGCCGTTCGACCGCGCGCTCGCGCAGCACGAGCGCCGCCAGCAGCACGGCGCCCGCGGCGAGCATCGCGACGACCAGCGGGTCGCCCCAGCCGCGGGACGGCGCCTCGATGATGCCGTAGACCAGCGCGCCCAGGCCCGCGGCGGTGCAGAAGGTGCTGGAGGCGCGTACCCGCGGCGCGGCCGGGTCGGTGGTCTCGGGCAGCAGCGTGAAGCACGCGGCGATGGCCAGCGCGACCAGCGGGATGTTGACCAGGAAGACCGAGCCCCACCAGAAGTGCTGCAGGAGCGCACCGCCGATGATCGGCCCGAGCGGCATGCCGAAGGCCACCGCGGTGCTGGCGAGGGCGACCGCCTTGGGCCGCTCGGCCGGGCCGAACAGCGACGGGATCACCGACAGCGCCAGCGGCATGACGAAGGCGCCGCCCAGGCCCATCACCGTACGGGCGGCGATGACCGGTCCTGGGCTGTCCACCAGCGAGCCCAGCAGGGAGCCGGCGAGGAAGACCACCAGGCCCGCGACGAGCATCCGGCGCCGTCCGAAGCGGTCGCCGAGCAGGCCCGCGGGCAGCATCGCGGCGGCGAAGACGACGGTGTAGGAGTCGACGATCCACTGCATGTCCCCGGTGCCGGCGCCGATCCGCTCGGCCATCGTCGGCAGGGCCACGTTGAGGATCGTCGTGTCGAAGCTGAGCACCAGCATGCTCAGGCAGAGCGCGACGAGCGCGAGCCAGCGCCGGGGGTCCGGCTGCGGGGGAGCGGCTGCGGAAGAGGACATCGAGGTCTCCTGCGAGAGGACGTCAATTGAAAGTGACTCTCAAAAGAGAGTAGCTCTCGTTTGTGTCGATGCCAACCGCCCGCCGCCGGGGCGTCCGGGCATGACGAAGGCCCGCACCCCCGAGGGGGTACGGGCCTGCGGGCGCGTCGGAGGCCGGGCTCAGCCGTGGTTGTAGGCCACCAGCGAGATGCCGACGTAATGGACGATGAAGGCGGCCAGCGTGAGCGAGTGGAAGACCTCGTGGAAGCCGAACCAGCGCGGCGACGGGTTGGGCCGCTTGAAGCCGTAGACGGCCGCGCCGGTGCTGTAGAGCACCCCGCCGACGACGACGCAGACCAGCACGGCCACGCCGCCGGTGCGCAGGAAGTCCGGCAGGAAGAAGACCGCGACCCAGCCCAGCGCGATGTAGCAGGGGGTGTACAGCCAGCGCGGGGCGCCGACCCAGAAGACCCGGAAGGCGATACCCGCGAGCGCCCCTGCCCACACCAGCCACAGCAGGAGATGGGACGTACCGCCCGGCAGCAGCAGTATCGCCAGCGGTGTGTAGGTGCCGGCGATGATCAAAAAGATGTTCGCATGGTCAAGCCGACGCAAAATTCCGGCGCTGCGCGGACCCCAGTTGCCCCGGTGGTAGAGCGCGCTCACGCCGAACAGCGCGCACGCCGACACCGTGAAGACCGCGCACGCGATGCGCCCCCTGGTGCTCTGCGCGAAGGCGGTGAGCGCCACGCCCGAGATCAGCACGGCAGGGAACATGCCCGCGTGCAACCACCCTCTGAGCTTGGGCTTTATGGGCGTGGGCGGCGCGAGACCGTCGATGTCGGTGGGCACTTCTGCAGTGTGATCGACGGTGCTCATGGCGTCAATCCTACCTACGGCACCGTAGGTTGCCCTGTCGCAGGCCGCCGGCGTGGGCGTCGTCGCGGCCGTGGCGGGGCTCACGTGCGCTCCTCTGGACAGACTCATTCGACCGGCCTCACACTCATATGAGTGCGGTCGGTACCGGATGAGCACTCCACGAACGCGTCCGGACCGCAGCCCCCAAGGGGCCGAACCAAACCCTCAACTCTCACGCCGGTCTGTGCGGACCCGGCGGGACGGAGCGATCGTGGCGCGCGGTATTGCGGCTCCCACCGAACACCAGGAACTCATCCGATGGGTCGGCGAGATCGCCGAACTCACCCAGCCCGACGAGATCGTCTGGTGCGACGGCTCCCAGGCGGAGTACGACCTGCTCGCGGCGGAACTCGTCGCCAAGGGCACCTTCACCAGGCTCGATCCGACACTGCGACCGAACTCGTACTACGCGGCCTCCGACCCCTCGGACGTGGCGCGGGTCGAGGACCGTACCTTCATCTGCTCCCGCCGCGAGGCGGACGCGGGACCCACCAACCACTGGAAGGACCCCGCCGAGATGCGCGAGGTCTTCACCGGTGACGCCGCCGGCTCCGGGGGACTCTTCCGGGGCGCGATGCGCGGCCGGACGATGTACGTCGTCCCGTTCTGCATGGGGCCGCTCGGGTCACCGCTGTCCGCGATGGGCGTGGAGATCACCGACTCCGCGTACGTCGCCGTCTCCATGCGCACGATGACCCGGATGGGCCGCGCCGTCCTGGACGAACTGGGCACCGACGGAGCGTTCGTCAAGGCCGTCCACTCGGTCGGCGCCCCGCTCGCCGAGGGCCAGGCCGACGTGCCGTGGCCGTGCAGCGACACCAAGTACATCTCGCACTTCCCCGAGGACCGGGAGATCTGGTCCTACGGCTCCGGCTACGGCGGCAACGCCCTGCTCGGCAAGAAGTGCTACGCCCTGCGGATCGCCTCCGTCATGGCCCGTGACGAGGGCTGGCTCGCCGAGCACATGCTGATCCTCAAGCTCACCCCGCCCCGCGGGGAGTCCCGCTACGTCGCCGCCGCCTTCCCCTCCGCGTGCGGCAAGACCAACCTGGCGATGCTGGAGCCCACCGTCTCCGGCTGGACCGTCGAGACCATAGGCGACGACATCGCCTGGATGCGCTTCGGCGAGGACGGCCGCCTCTACGCCATCAACCCCGAGGCCGGCTTCTTCGGCGTCGCCCCCGGCACCGGCGAGCACACCAACGCCAACGCCATGAAGACGATGTACGCCAACTCCGTCTTCACCAACGTCGCCCTCACCGACGAAGGCGACGTCTGGTGGGAGGGCATGACCGAGGAGCCCCCGGCGCACCTCGTCGACTGGAAGGGCAACGACTGGACGCCCGCGTCCGGCACCCCCGCCGCCCACCCCAACGCCCGCTTCACCGTCCCGGCCGGCCAGTGCCCGATCATCGCCCCCGAATGGGAGGACCCGCGCGGCGTCCCGATCTCCGCGATCCTCTTCGGCGGCCGCCGCGCCTCCGCCGTACCGCTGGTCACCGAGTCCTTCGACTGGCAGCACGGCGTCTTCCTCGGCGCGAACATCGCCAGCGAGAAGACGGCCGCCGCCGAGGGCAAGGTCGGCGAGCTGCGCCGCGACCCGTTCGCGATGCTGCCCTTCTGCGGCTACAACATGGGCGACTACTTCGCGCACTGGCTGGAGGTGGGCAAGGCCAACGACCCGGCGAAGCTGCCGACGATCTTCTACGTCAACTGGTTCAGGAAGGACGCGGCGGGCCGCTTCGTCTGGCCCGGCTTCGGCGAGAACAGCCGCGTGCTGAAGTGGATCGTCGAACGCCTCGACGGCAAGGCGGACGGGGTGCGCACCCCCATCGGCATCCTCCCGGCCCCGGGCGCCCTCGACACCCACGGGCTCGGCCTCAGCCAGTCCGACCTCGACCTCCTGCTCACGGTCGACCCCGGGATCTGGCGCGACGAGGCCGCACTCATCCCGTCGCACCTGGAGACCTTCGGCGACCACACCCCGCCCGAGCTCTGGGCGGAGTACGAGGCCCTGGTCGACCGCCTGGGCTAGCCCTTCGCCCCTGGAAGGGCACCCCGAGGGGCGCGTGGGGGTGCCCCCACGCGCCCCTCGGGACGTACCCGGGAGCGCGAGGGCACCCTCGCTCAGGGCTGGGAGTAGCCGTCGAGGAAGCGGCCGATACGGCCGATCGCCTCGGTGAGATCCTCCGCACGCGGCAGCGTGACGATGCGGAAGTGGTCGGGCTCGATCCAGTTGAAGCCCGTGCCGTGCACGATCATGATCTTCTCGGCCCGCAGCAGGTCGAGGACCATCTGCCGGTCGTCCTTGATCTTGTAGACCTGCGGGTCGAGCCGCGGGAAGGCGTACAGCGCACCCTTGGGCTTGACGCAGGTCACGCCGGGGATCGCGGTGAGCGCCGCATACGTGGCGTCGCGCTGCGCGGCGAGCCGGCCGCCGGGCAGCACCAGCGAGGTGATCGACTGGTGGCCGCCGAGCGCGGTGGCGATCGCGTGCTGGGCCGGCATGTTCGCGCACAGCCGCATGTTGGCCAGGATCGTCAGACCCTCTATGTAGCTGCCCGCCTGCGTCTTGGGGCCGCACACCGCCATCCACCCGCTGCGGTAGCCCGCCACCCGGTAGGCCTTGGACAGGCCGTTGAACGTGAGGGTGAGCAGGTCGGGCGCGATCGCCGTGGTCGGGGTGTGGGTGGCGTCGTCGTAGAGGATCTTGTCGTAGATCTCGTCGGAGCAGACCACCAGGCGGTGCCGGCGCGCGATGTCGGTGAGGCCGCGCAGCAGCTCGTCGTCGTAGACCGCACCGGTGGGGTTGTTCGGGTTGATGATGACGATCGCCTTGGTGCGGTCGGTCACCTTGCGCTCGATGTCGGCCAGGTCAGGCATCCAGTCGGCCTGCTCGTCACAGCGGTAGTGCACCGCGGTGCCGCCGGCCAGCGCGACCGAGGCGGTCCACAGCGGGTAGTCGGGCGCGGGTACGAGCACCTCGTCGCCGTCGTCGAGCAGCGCCTGCATCGACATCTGGATCAGCTCGGACACGCCGTTGCCGAGGTAGATGTCCTCGACGTCCAGCGGGATGCCCTTGGTCTGGTAGTGCTGCATCACCGCCCGCCGCGCCGACAGCAGACCCTTGGCGTCGCCGTAGCCATGCGCGTCCTTCAGGGTGCGCAGCATGTCCTCAAGGATCTCGGGCGGGCACTCGAACCCGAACCCCGCCGGGTTCCCGGTGTTCAGCTTGAGGATGCGGTGCCCGGCCGCCTCCAGCCGCATCGCCTCCTCAAGAACCGGACCCCGGATCTCGTAACAGACGTTTGCGAGCTTCGTGGACTGGATCACCTGCATGTCGGTCACCTTACGGGCAGGTCACGTGAGCCGCTCGGTGTTTTTCGCCACCTGGCGGACGCGGCGGGGGCGCGCTGGGACACTGGCGGCGTGCCCCCGCCGCCCGGACCGCCCCCGCCGCCCGGGCCGCCGGACGGGTCATGGCCCCCGCAGGGGATGGTGCTGGCCGGGCACGACGCGCCGGACTGGACGGCGTTCTCGCTGCTGGGCGACGAGCCCGTGCTCGGCGGGGAGCAGGATGCGCTCGGCGCGGCCGGAACCGCGGAGCGGCTGTGCCGGCTGCTGCTGTCCTCGCAGCGCTCCACACCCTTCACGCTCGCCGTCGACGGCGGCTGGGGCATGGGCAAGTCCAGCCTGATGCGGCTGACCGACCGCCGCCTGCGGCAGGAGCCCCAGGTCAGGACGGTCTGGTACAACGCCTGGACCGCCTCGGGCGGCGATGTGCTCGAAGGCCTGATCAAGTCGGTGCTCACCGGCCTCGACCCGAACGTGCTGCGCCGCGGCCTGCACCGGCTGCGGGACAGCCCGCCGCTGGCGGGGGCGCTGCGGGTACTGCTGACCGCGGCCGCGGGGCTCGTGCACGCCGCCGGGCCGATCGACGAGCTGTGGAACCGGATGAGCGCGGACGCCCGCACCCGCAACGAGATGCGCGACGTGCTGCGCGACCTGGTCACCGACTGGGCGCAGCAGGCTCCCGGCAGCACCGGCGGGCGGCTGCTCGTGGTCTTCATCGACGACCTCGACCGCTGCTCCGAGGAGACCGTGCTCACGGTCTGCGAGGCGCTCAAGCTCTACCTCGACGTGCCGGGCCTCGCCTTCGTCATCGGCTGCGACCGCTCCGCGCTGGCCCCCGGCGGGCTGCTGCGCGACCTGTCGCCGGCCGCGTCGGCCTTCATGGAGAAGATCTTCCAGACCGTCTACCGGGTGCCGGCCGCCGACGACGCCGAGATCACCGCCTACGTCCGCCGCTGCGCGGGGTCCGCGGGCATCGCGCCGTTCCTCGACGACGACCTCGTCCGGCTGCTGGTCGAACGCTCGGCCCGCAACCCGCGCCGTATCAAACGCCTGGTCAACGGCTTCGTCCTGGAAGCGACGCTCAACCCGGTCTGGCGCGGGTTCGGCCCCCAGGCGGTGCTGCGGGTGCTGCTGCTCCAGTACTTCTACGCGGACTTCTACCGGATGATGACCATCCCGCGGGCTCCCGCGGAGCGGGACACCCTCACCGACTTCCGCGACTACCGCCTGCTGCGGGCCAGCGCGGCCGGCCTGCCGGACACGCAGGCCCCGTCCGACACGGACCAGGACCGCGTGGCGGCCCAGCTCGCCTACCACGAGGTGGCGTTCACCTCGGCCACCCCGCTCGGCCCGGACCTGCTGGCGGCGCTGGAACGCCGCCTGCCGGTGGACTTCCCGCGGCTCGCCGCCGACCGCGGCTTCACCTCGCTGCTGGACGAGTTACTGGCCCTGGAGGACGCCGAGGAAGTGCTCGCCCGGCTGCGGCACGCGCCGGTGCCGAGGCTTGCGGCAGAAGAGAGGGAGCCGGTCGGGGTGCCGCAGTCGGTGCTGGAGCGTGCGTTCGGCCTCGACGACGCGGCCACCGGCGTGACGCCGTACCCGCCGGCCTTCGCGGGCCTCCGGGTGCTGTGGGTGGACGACGCTCCGGAGCGGAACCACGTGGAGACCACCTATCTGCTGCGCACGGGCGCCGACGTCCGGGCGGCCGAGGACGATCACCGGGCGGACCTCGCTCTCGCCGGCTGGACACCCGACGTGATCATCTCCGACATCAAGCGAGGCTCGGAGAGCGCCGCCGGCTTCGATTACGTGCGTCGGCTCCGGGAGGAGCGGAGGTACCGGGGACCTGTGATGTTCTTTACCGCGGAGATGACGCCGGACCGCATCGACGAGGCACAGAGCCTGGGCGCGGGCATCACGGTGGCCTTCACGGAGGTCATCGCCCACCTCAAGGAGGTCATGGCCGCCAAGCGGCGCTCCGCACGGACCGCCCCGCCAGGACGTCCGTCCGACGGCCGTCCTCGATGACGAAGCGGCCGTCGATCAGGACGTACGGGATGCCGGTCGGCAGGGTGCGCGGGCGGTCGTAGGTGGCGCCGGAGGCGACCGTCGCCGGGTCGAAGAGGACCAGGTCGGCGCGGTGGCCCTCGCGGATCAGGCCGCGGTCGGGCAGCCGCAGCCGGGCGGCGGGGCGGCCGGTCAGGTGCGCGACGCACTCCTCCAGGGACAGGACGCCCAGCTCGCGCACGTAGTGGCCCAGGTAGTGCGGGAAGGTGCCGTACGCGCGCGGGTGCGGCTTGGCGCCGTGCAGGATGCCGTCGGAGCCGCCGGTGTGGGTGCGGTGGCGCATCATCGTCCTGACGTTCCGCTCGTCGCCGACGTGCTGCAGGATCGTCGTGCCGAGCCGGTCGGCCAGCAGCAGCGCGCGGACCGCGGGCCAGCCGGCCGGCCGGGTGCCGACGTGCCCGGCCAGTGCCGGGTCCGCGGTGCCGGACACCTCGATCGTCGACCAGTCCATCGGTACGCCGTGGCTGCCGTCCGACCCCTCGACCTCCAGGGCGTGCCGGATGAGGTCCGCGGTCGCCTCGTCGCGCAGCCTTGCCAGCGTCGCCTCCGGGCCGCCGACCGCGGCCCAGCTCGGCAGCAGGGCGGCCAGCGTCGTGCAGCCCGCGGTGTACGGGTAGCTGTCCAGCGTGATGTCGGCGCCGTCGGCCAGCGCCTTGTCGAGCACGTCGACCAGGTCCTGGCCGCGGCCGGCGTTGACGTCGAAGTTCATCGTCGCGTGCGCCAGGTGCAGCGGGCAGCCGGCCGTCCGCGCGACCGCGATCATCTCCTCGTACGCGCGGAGCGCCCCGGCGCCGTACGAGCGGTGGTGCGGGCAGTAGTAGCCGCCGTGCTCGGCGACCACCCGGCACAGCTCGGTCAGCTCGGTGTCCGTGGCGTACATCCCCGGGGTGTACGTCAGCCCCGACGACATGCCCACCGCGCCCTGCGCCATGCCCTCCGCGACCAGTTGCCTCATCCTCCGCAGCTCGTCCGCGGTCGCCGGGCGGTCCTCCCAGCCGACCGCCATCATCCGGACGGTGCCCTGCGGTACGAGGTAGGCGGCGTTGACGGCGACGCCCGCGTCCAGCCGGTCCAGGTAGCCGCCGACGGTGCGCCAGTCGAAGTCCACGTCCGAGCCGTCGCCGTTCCACCCGGCGATCAGGGTGCGCAGCGTGTCGAGGGTGCGGTCGTCGGCGGGGGCGTACGACAGGCCGTCCTGGCCGAGGACCTCCAGGGTGACGCCCTGGGCCGCCTTCGCCTCGTGGGCCGGGTCGGTGAGCAGGGCGAGGTCGCTGTGCGCGTGCATGTCGATGAAGCCGGGGGCTGCCGCCAGGCCTTCCGCGTCCAGGGTCCGCCTGGCGGTGGGGCGGCGCCCCTCGCCTTGCCACACCTGGACGATGCGTCCGCCCTCGATCCCCAGGTCACCCGCGTACGCGGGTGCTCCACTCCCGTCCACGATGCGCACGCCCCGCACGACCAGGTCCATATGTCCGACCCTACGTCCTGCCCCTCCCCGGCACTGGGGACCGTCCCGCGGTCGTGCCCGGTCGCGCGGTTCCGCCCCCAGGCGGCTCTGGGGGCGGAACCGCGCGACAAGCCATGAACCGGGGGAAGGTCCCGGGACAAGGCGCGCCCGGGGGGCGAGGGGTGCCCGGGGGCTAGAAGAAGGTGCGGATGTAGTCGGTGACCGTGCCGTCGGGGGTGGCGAGGGGGATCAGGGGCCACTTGTCGAAGGTCGTGCAGGGGTGGGAGAGGCCCAGGCACACGAGGTCGCCGACGGCGAGTGCGTCGTCCGGGGGCACTTCGAGCCACAGGTGCTGGTCGGAGATCCCGCTGACGCGGAGCCCCGAGGGTGCGGGGCGGAGCCCCGCGGCGTCACGTACGGCCACGGGCGCGGGCAGCCCGAGGTCGTAGGGCGCGTCGCGCTTGCCCGCGTTCAGGAAGGCCTGCCCCGGCGCCGGCCGGGAGACGACGTGCGCCCAGAGCCGGAAGGCCGGCTCCAGATGCCCGGGCACCCGGGTGAAGGGCGTCACCCGGGCGTAGTGCGAGTCGTCGTGCGTGACGTACGCCCCCGAGCGCAGCAGCGGCAGCACGGGCACCGACATCGCGGGGATGCCGCCGAAGACGTCCGCGACCGCGTCGAACCACGCGGAGCCCCCCGCGCTGACCACGATCCGCTCCGCGTCGGCGAAGGCGCCGCCCCGGTCCAGTTCCGCGGCGAGCGCGACCAGCCGCCGCAGCCAGGCACGTACCCGCTCGGGGTTCGCGTCCGGCACCTCGCCCTCGTACCCGGCGACGCCGACGAGCCGCAGCGACCCGGCCGCGGCGACGGCCGACGCGACGGCGGCGCAGTCGGCCTCCGTCCGCGCCCCGGTCCGCGCCCCTGCGCCCGCGCCGAGTTCGACGACGACGTCGACCGCCCGCCGCACCCCAGCGGCCCGCAGCACCTCGTCCATGAGCTGCACGCCGCGCACGGAGTCGACGTAGCAGACGAACGAGAAGCCGGGGTCGGCGTCCAGCTCCGCGCCGAGCCAGCGCAGCGCGGCCGGGTCGACGAGTTCGTTGGCGAGGAAGACCCGCGGGATGCCGAAGGCGCGGCACACGCGCACCTGGTGGGGTACGGCGACGGTGATGCCCCAGGCGCCGCGCTCCAGCTGGCGGGCGAACAGCTGCGGGGCCATCGACGTCTTGCCGTGCGGGGCGAAGGCGAGGCCGTGCTCGGTGGTCCAGCGCTCCAGCACGTCGAGGTTGTGGTCGAGCGCGTCGGCGGACAGCACGAGCAGCGGGGTGGTGAAGCCGCCGTCGGTGAGGGTGCGCCGCTGGTCGGCGAGTTCGCCGACGGTCAGGCCCGCCGCGTCCGGCGGCAGGCCCTTGAAGCGGTGGTCGACGCGTTCCCCGCGCAGCGCGGCGACCCGTTCGGCGACGACGTCCATGCACCCTCCGTAGCCCGCAGTGCGTTGCATCATGCGCAACGGCCATTGCGTATCGTGTTTCGAGCTGTCTAACATCCGGGCCTGCGCCCGGTCAACGGCCGCAGTCCCGTACCCCAGCCGTACCCCAGTGAGAGCGAGCGTGAGCGTGACGCCGAGCGTGGACGTCGTATGCCTGGGGGAGTCCATGGTGACCTTCGTGCCGGCCGGGGAAGGGCGGCTGGCCGACGTCCCCGCCTTCCACCGGTCCATCGGCGGCGCCGAGTCGAACGTCGCGTGCACCCTGGCCCGCACCGGGCACAGCGCCCGCTGGGTGAGCCGGGTCGGCGCCGACGGCTTCGGCGACCACCTGGTCGACACCATCGCGGGCGCCGGTGTCGACGTCGGCGCCGTCCAGCGCGACCCGCACCGGCCCACCGGCATCTACTTCCGCACCGCGGGCGAGCGCGCGACCACCCTGGACGCGGCACCGGGACGCGCCGAGGTCGTCTACTACCGCAAGGGCTCCGCCGCCTCCGCGCTGTCGCCCGCGCTGGTGCAGCGCAGGGACGTGTGGGCCGGGCGGGTGCTGCACCTGACCGGGATCACCTGCGCCCTGTCGGCGACCTGCAAGGCGCTGATGCGGCGGCTCACCCACCGCGAGCCGGGCCGCCCGCTGGTGTCCTTCGACGTCAACCACCGGCCCGCGCTGTGGCACGGCGCCGACCCGTGGCTGCTGGCCGAGCTCGCCCGCGGCTGCGACCTGGTCTTCGTCGGCGAGGACGAGGCGCAGGCCGCCTGGGGCCTGCCGGACGCCGACGCGATCAGGGCCGCGCTGCCCGAGCCCGCGACGGTCGTGGTCAAGCAGGGCGCGGCCGGCGCCACCGTCTTCAGCGGCGGCGAGCGGGTGCACGTGCCGGCGCCCACGGTGGACGTGGTCGCGCACGTGGGTGCGGGCGACGCCTTCGCGGCCGGCTTCCTGTCGGCGACGCTGCGCGGGCTGCCGCTGCGCGGCCGGCTGCGGCACGGCCACCTGCTGGCCGCCGCCGCGCTGACCGTGCCGGGCGACCTCGCGGCCCCGCCCGATCGCGCGCACGCCGACGCCCTTGCCGCGCTGGACGACACCGCATGGGGCAGACTGCGACTCGGCCCGGGGTGGACCCGGCAGGACGAGGAGGTACGGCGGTGAGCCAGACGGTCGACCGCGCGCTGAGCATCCTGCCGCTGCTCGCCGAGGGTCCCGCGAGCCTGGAGCAGGTCGCCACCCGGCTCGACGTCCACAAGTCCACCGCCCTGCGGCTGCTGCGCACGCTGCACGACCACGGCCTGGTCTACCGCCAGCAGGACCAGCGCTACCGGCTCGGCGCCCGGCTCTTCGCGCTCGCCCAGCAGGCCGTCGAGGCGCTGGACATCCGCGGCATCGCCCACCCGCACCTGGCCGCGCTGAACGAACGCACCGGCCACACCGTGCACTTGGCGGTCTACGAGCAGGGCGAGGTCGTCTACATCGACAAGGTGGAGAGCCGCTACCCGGTCCGCATGTACTCGCGTATCGGCCGCCCGGTCGCCATCACGGTCGCCGCCGTCGCCAAGCTGCTGCTCGCCGACCTGCCGGAGCCGGAGCGCCGGGCGGTCGCCGAAGGCCTCGACTACCCGCGCTACACCCCGCGTTCGACCCCGGACGCGGGCGCCTTCCTCGCCGAGCTGGCGCGGGTGCGCGAGCAGGGCTGGGCCAGCGACCTGGGCGGCCACGAGGAGTCCATCAACTGCGTCGGCGCCCCGCTGCACGGCCCCGACGGGCGGGTCTGCGCGGCCATGTCGGTCTCCGCGCCCAACGTGGTCGTCACCGCCGAGGAGTTGCTGCGGCTGCGGCCGCAGATCCTGCGGACCGCCGAGGCGATCGGCGCCGAGCTGTCGGGCGCCGCGCCCGCTGCCCACCACCCTGCGACGAAAGGTGCGACCTGATGAGCCAGCCCGCCTCCACCCCCAAGACGGCGATCACCCCGCCGACGCACACCGCGCCGCCCGCGCGCTTCTCGCACGGCGTGCGCAAGGGGAACATCCTCCAGGTCGCGGGCCAGGTCGGCTTCCTCCCCGCCGTCGAGGGCCGCCCCCCGACGCCCGCGGGTTCCGGCCTGCGCGCCCAGGTCATCCAGACGCTGTCCAACGTCCAGTCCGTCCTGGAGGCGGGCGGCGCGTCCTGGGAGGACGCGGTCATGGTCCGCGTCTACCTGACGGACACGGCGCACTTCGCGGAGTTCAACGAGCTGTACGACGAGTACTTCGCCGCTCTCACCGAGCCTCCGGCCGCCCGCACCACCGTCTACGTCGGCCTGCCGGCCGGGCTCCTGGTCGAGATCGACGCACTGGCCGTGCTGGGCTGAACATCTCGCCTCGGGCGGCATGCACGAAGGGGTGCGGGGAACTGCGTGCCCAGCCCCCACCGGCCGGTGGTCCCGAGCGAAGCGGGATGGGGGCACCCCCAGCGCCCCTGGAAAACGCTCGCCCGGCAGGGCAGAACTCGCGCCTGCCGGGCGAACCGCCGGTCACGGCATTGCGTGGACGTGCGCGCCGACGCCGTTGGACCAGGTGTTGCCCGCGGACGCGTCCCAGTTCGTCGACCAGGTCATCGCGCCGCCGATGGCGGGCCATGTGGTGGACGGGTGGTAGGTGCCGCAGCCGGTGCCCTTGGCGAGGCAGTCGAGCGCGTTGTTGACGACGCTCGGGCTGACGTAGCCGGAGCCGGCCGCGCTGGTCGACGCCGGGGTGCCGATGCCGACCTGGGACGGTGCCAGGCCGGCCTGGATCGCGGTGCAGGCCAGCGTGGTGATGAAGTCCACCGAGCCCTGGCTGTAGACGCCGCCGTCGCAGCCGTTCATCGAACCGCTGTTGTAGTACTGCGTGTTGACGATCGTCAGGATGTCCTTGACCTTCAGCGCGGTGGCCAGGTAGTCACTGCCGGCCGACAGCATGTCGATCGTCTGCGGCGCCATCGTGATGATCAGGCCCGAGCCTGCCTTGGAGCTCAACGCCCGCAGCGCCTGCGGCATGTACGTGGTGTCGATGCCGTTCTCCAGGTCGATGTCGACCCCGTTGAAGCCGTAGGTCTGCATCAGCGAGTAGACGCTGTTGGCGAAGTTGGTCGCCGACGCGGAGTCGCGCACCGAGATGGTGCCGTTCTGGCCGCCGACCGAGACGATCACCTTCTTGCCCGCGGCCTGCTTGGCGGCGATGTCCGCCTTGAACTGCGCCACGCTGTAGCCGAGCGACGGGTCGAGGGTGAAGGACACCGCGCCGGGTGTCGTCGTCGCGTCCGCGAAGGCGACGGCGATGATGTCGTACTGGCTCTGCACCTGCGCGATGGTCTGCACGGTGGCGCCGTTGTTGAAGTTCTGCCAGTAGCCGGTGACCTTGTGCTTGGGCAGGCCGCCCGAGGGCGGGGTGGTCGGCGGCGTCGTGGGCGGGGTGGTCGGGGGAGTCGTCGGGGGAGTGGTGGGCGGCGTGGTGGGCGGGGTGGTCGAACCGCCGGGACCCGACAGGGTGATGTCGTCGGCGAAGTACGCGGGCTGCGCGTACCAGCCGTGCGTGTAGACCGTCACCGAGTGCGTGCTCGCGCCGGTGGTGAAGTTGACGCTGAGCTGCTGGTACGAGGACGCGCCCGGCGTCCAGGTCGACGGGTCGGTGCCGCCGGTCCCGGTGGCGCCGATGTAGACGTAACTGCCCTGGACCCAGGCGCTCAGCGTGTACTGGGAGTTGGGCTGCACGCTGACGGTCTGCGAGCACTGCCCGGTGTCGCTGCTGGACGGGGTGGCCTTGAGGGCGCCCGAGCCGGTGTGCACCGGGCTGGAGACGGCGGCGCCGCTGCCCGCGGTGCAGGTCCAGTTCGACAGCCCGCTCTCGAAGCCGGGGTTGGCGACGAGGTTGGTGGTCGCGGCGCTCGCGCTGCCGACGGTGACGACCGCGACTCCCGCGCCGATCACCGCCGCCGCGCTCAGTGCGGCGACCGTACGCTGCCTGACGGTCGATCTGCGGTGCGTATGGCTGGTTCGATTCACGTGCGATGCACGTTCCACGACTGCCTCCTGGGGGCAAGGAGTTGGGGGGTGGTGGGAGTGCGGTTGACCCGGATGCCGGGCAGGCCGCCCGGAACACCGGGATGGCCCGGTAAGGGAGAAAGTTGGTCCAGACCAATTGGGTTGTCAAGACCTCTTGCGGACAGCCGTCGTCCACCGCCGCCGATCCGCAACTTTGCGCACCCATCCCGCTACACATCGATAAGCTGACGACCGGAAAACGCCAGGCCGCACGGGCCGAAGAGGTGGAAAGGGGGAGGTTCCGGATGCTGAGCGTCATCACGGTCACGTCGGACGACCTCGCGCTTCCGCTGGAGGAGCAGCTGACGCGGGTCGCGGCGGCGCTCGACTCGTACGGCCATGTCGTCGCGCTCGTCCCCGCGGAGGCCGACGACCCGGTCCGCCGCCGGTTGCACACCGTCCGATCCGCCCTGGAGGCGGACCGGTTGGCGATCGTGCCGCTCGCGCTGCCGCCGCTGGCCCGGGCGCTGCTCGGCGAGCAGCTGAGGCAGCTGGCCGGCACCGACCTCGGCCCCGGCGTCCTGGCCGGCGCCGCCCGCCTGCTGTCGTACTACCTGCACTCCGGAGCCCTGCTCGGCTCCGTCGCCAAGCTCGACCGGGTGCCGGTCGGCGTCGGCAGCCACGTCAAGTCCCTCGTCCCGGGGCGGCACTTCGCGGTCCTCGCGCACCCCGAGCCGTACCTCGGCGAGGCCGACCAGAACACGATCCCGCCGGGACCCGGCTACCAGACGCAGCTCGCCGTCGCCGGCAACGGCCTCGATCCCGGCTGGATCACCGGCCCGCTCGCGGCCGCCTGGCGCTCGCAGCACCTGCGCGAGGTGCCGCTGCCGCCCGACTCGGCCCGCTGGTGGGGCACCGCCAAACTGGTCGAGTTCACCGCCTACATCGCCGACGTCGGCATGCTCTACCAGCTCGTCACCTCCGTGCGGCGCGACACCTGCTCCTGGTGCGGGCTCGAAGTCATCGGCGACCAGTGCCTGTTCTGCGCCACCCGGATCGCGGACCGGCAGACCCCGGCCAAGCACGCCGCCGACCCCGGCGGGCGCTCCGTGGAGACCCCGCGCCGCCCCCAACTCGAACCCCACAAGCGATAGGTCCGCCCGCACATGAACTCACGTCAGCGCCGTGGTGTCGTCCTTCTGGTGGTCTCCGCCGTCTGCGCGGTCGCCGCCTTCGCCGGGGTGCTCGCCGTCGTCAACGACGCGCGGTCGCAGGTCGGGGAGAAGGTCACGGCGTACGAGCTGTCCACCGACATAGCCGCGTACCAGCAGCTCAGCAGCGCCAACGTGCGCCAGATACGGGTCCCTTCGCGCTGGCTGCCGGACACCGCGGTCCGCGACCTCGGGCAGGTGCAGGGCAAGATCGCCGCGGTGGCGCTCAAGAAGGGCTCGCTGCTGCAGACCGACATGGTGGCCGCCCGGCCCGAACTGCGCCCGGGGCAGATGGAGATCGCCATCATGATCGACGCGGAGACCGGCGTCGCCGGCAAGATCACCCCCGGCGCCCGGGTCAACATCTTCGCCACCTTCGCCGCCCACAAGGACACCGACCCCGACATCTCCCGCATCATCGTGGCCGGCGCCCAGGTCATCGACGTCGGCGAGATCAAGGCCTTCGACAAGAACGCCGACGCCCAGCGGCTGTCCACCGAAGGCGTGCCCATCACCTTCGCACTCGACGCCGAGGACGCCCAACGCGTCGCCTACGCCGAGTCGTTCGCCGAACACGTCCGGCTGGCCCTGGTCGCCCCCGGCGACAACTCCGCCCCGCCGGACACCGCGCGCAACTACACCCTGTCCGGCGACACCGGCTCCGGCGGAGGAGGTGCCCGCCCGTGACCGTACGCATCGTCGCCGGCACCTCCGACCCCGACGCCGCCCGCGCGCTGCTCGGCCTGCTCGGCCAGCTCCCCGGCGCGGAACCGGCACCCGCGCTGCACGACTCCACCGCGCTGCTCGACCTGCTGGCCCGCGCGGCCGAGGCCGGCGTCGAGGAACTGCCGGAAGTCGTCATCGTCCACGAGACGATCGGCCCGATGCCCGCGCTGGACCTCGTCCGCGACATCGCGCTGCGCTTCCCCGCGGTCGGCGTCGTCCTGCTCACCCCCGACCCCGGCCCCGCCGTCCTGGCCGCCGCGATGAACTCCGGCGCCCGAGGCGTCGTGGGACTCCCGCTGTCCTACGACGAGTTGGGCGCCCGCGTGGACGCCGCCGCCACCTGGGCCGCAGGGGTGCGCCGCCACCTCGGCCCGCAGCGCGCCGCCCTGCCCGCGGTCGCCGGCGGCACCCTGGTCGCCGTCGCCGGAGCCAAGGGCGGCGTCGGCACCACCGTCACCGCCATCCACCTCGCCCTCGCCGCCCACGCCTCCGGCCGCTCCACCGCCCTGGTCGACCTCGACCTGCAGGGCGGCGACATCGCCTCCTACCTCGACGTGCAGTTCCGCCGCTCGGTCGCCGACCTCGCCGACATCGCCGACGTCTCCTCCCGGGTCCTGCACGACGCCATGTACGTCCACGAGTCCGGCCCCGCGCTGCTGCTCGCCCCCGCCGACGGCGAACGCGGCGAGGACGTCACCGACCGCGCCGCCCGCGCCGTCCTGGCCGCGCTGCGGCAGCGCTACGAGGTCGTCGTCGTCGACTGCGGCACCCAGATGACCAGCGCGAACGCGGCCGCCGTCGAGGTCGCCGACACCGCGGTCCTGGTGACCACACCCGACGTGGTGGCGGTCCGCGCCGCCAAGCGCATGGTCCGCATGTGGGACCGGCTCCAGATACGCAAGCCGCAGGACACCACCACCGTCGTCAACCGCCACACCCGCGGCACCGAGATCCAGCCGACCCTGGTCGGCCGGATCACCGGCACCCGGATCGCCGCGTCCGTCGTGCCCGCCGCCTTCCGCGAACTCCAGCCCGTCATCGACGCCGGCCGCCTCCACGACCTCGACGCCCGCTCCACCGTCAAGGCCGGCATCTGGTCCCTGGCCGGCGAGCTGGGCCTCGTCACCGGCGCGACGCTGCCCGCCGTCCGCGGCAGGAAGTCCCGCCGCGGCGGCGGCGACCGCGGCCAGGTCACCCTGGAGACCCTCGGGATGACCCCGCTCATCCTCATCACGCTGATCCTGGTCTGGCAGGCCATCCTGGCCGGCTACACCTTCACCCTGGCCGGCAACGCGGCGGACGAGGCGGCGAGGGCCGCCGCGGTCGCCGAGGACCCCCAGGCCGCGGGCTCCGAGGCTGCCAAATCGGACCTGCCCGGCGCGTGGTCCGACGACGCGGACGTCTCGGTGGCCCCTGGCAATGGCACGGTGGACGTCACCGTCACCCTCAAGGTGCCGGTCCTCTTCCCGGGCGCCATCGACTTCCCCTTCCACGTCCACGGCCACGCCAAGACCGTCGACGAACGGCCGACCCGATGAGGCCGATCCCGCGTCGGGCGGCGCCACCCAGGGGCGCGGGGAACCGCGCGAGCAACCACCCACCGGCCGGCGGCCCGGATGCGACGGCAGCAGCCCCCTCGGGACGGAGACGACCCGCGCGCGGTCGGTGGCTGAGCGCGCGGTTCCCTGCGCCCCCGGGGCGTACCCCCTCCCGCAAGGGAGCCGCGCCCCGGGCCGACCGGGGCGTGGCGTCCCTCGAATACCTCGGGATGGTGCCGTTCCTGCTGCTCATCGCCCTGGCGGGAATCCAGCTCGGCCTCGTGGCGTATTGCGGCGAGCAGGCCGGCACCGCGGCACGTACCGCCGCCCGGACGGCGGCACTGCCCGCGCCCGACGGCGGCAAGGCGGCCGGCAAGGCGGCCGGCGAGGGCGCCGTCAGCGACTGGCTGACCGCGCACATCACCTGGCCCGAGTACGGCGACGCGATCAAGGCCGAGGCGACCGTGGAGGTGCCGTCCGTATTTCCCGGAGTCCACCTGTTCGGGGACGTGTCGCGCACCGCGACGATGCCGAGGGAGGACACCACGCGATGAGCCTGCGCGCGAGACTCGTCGCCGACGAGGCGACACCGCAGACCGAGGAGAGCCACCTGGTCGCGGTCTACCGGGCCAAGCTGCTCCAGGAGATCGACCTCGCCGAGATGTCCGCGCTGGCGGCCGCCGAGCGCAGGTCGCGCCTGGAGCGGGTGCTCGGCCACATCATCAGCCGCGAGGGACCCGTACTGTCCACCGCGGAGCGGGCCGCGCTGATCCGCCGGGTCGTGGACGAGGCACTGGGCCTGGGCATCCTGGAACCGCTGCTCGAAGACCCGACCGTGACCGAGATCATGGTCAACGGCCCCGACCGCATCTACGTCGAACGCGGCGGCCGGGTCGAACCCGTCGCCGCCCGCTTCTCCTCCGCCGAGCAGCTGCTGCAGACCATCGAGCGCATCGTCTCGACCGTCAACCGCCGTGTGGACGAGTCGAATCCGATGGTCGACGCCCGGCTGCCCTCGGGCGAGCGGGTCAACGTCGTCATCCCGCCGCTGTCGCTGACCGGCCCCACCCTGACCATCCGCCGCTTCCCGCGCGCGTACACCCTCAGGGAACTCATCGGCCTGGGCACCCTCGACGAGCACATGCTGATGCTGCTGTCCTCGTTCGTCCGCGCCAGGTGCAACATCATCGTCAGCGGCGGCACCGGCTCCGGCAAGACGACGCTGCTCAACGCCCTGTCCGGGCTGATACCCGACGGCGAGCGCATCATCACCGTCGAGGACGCCGCCGAACTCCAGCTCCAGCAGGAGCACGTGATCCGCCTGGAGTCCCGCCCGCCCAACGTCGAGGGCGAGGGCCGGATCACCATCCGCGACCTGGTGCGCAACTCGCTGCGCATGCGCCCCGACCGCATCATCGTCGGCGAGGTGCGCGGTGGCGAGACCCTCGACATGCTGCAGGCCATGTCCACGGGCCACGACGGCTCGCTGGCCACCGTGCACGCCAACTCCGCAGAGGACGCGGTGCTCAGGCTGCAGACCCTCGCGTCGATGAGCGAGGTCAAGATCCCCTTCGAGGCGCTGCGCGACCAGATCAACAGCGCCGTGGACGTCCTCGTCCAGCTGCACCGGCACATCGACGGCACCCGCCGCATCGCCGAGATCGCCGTCCTGTCCTCCCACGGCCGCGACGCCTTCCGGCTCACCTCGGCCACCCGCTTCCGCGCAGAACCGCTCGGCGTCGACCGCATCGTCCGCGGCTGGTACGAACACCGGCCCGTGCCACGGGAGATCGGCGAACGCCTCTACCTGGCCGGCGAGCACGTTCCCGCCGCCTTCGGCGTCGGCGCCACGGAACTCGAACTCGACAGCCGGGAGGCGAAATGACCCTGCCACCGGACGCGGGGCGGGAACTCGCCGCCAGCGGGCGGAACTTCGCTGCCGGCCCCTACCCGCTGCTGGTGCTCGGCGTCACCCTGCTCGCGCTCGCACTCGCCGTGTGGGGCCTGCACGCCTGGCGCGGCGGCCGCGCGGACCGGGTCGCGCTGGTCGAGCGGCTGGCCGCCGAGGCGGGCGGCGGCACCGGTACCGCCGCCGTCCCGTTCGCCGCCCTCGACCGGCGGGTACGCCGCTACGCCTGGGGGCGCCGGCTGGCCGGCCGGCTCGCCGCCACCGGCACCAACCTCACCCCCGGGCAGTTCACCGCCTCCGTGATCGGCCTGGTGGTCGGCTCCTGGGCGGCGGCCGCCGTCCTGCTCGCGCCGTTCTTCGGCCCGATCGCCGCACTGATCGCCGGCTGGGCCGCGTACTCCTTCCTGGAGTGGCGCCGCCGCATCCGCACCGAGCGCTTCATCGCCCAACTCCCGGACCTGGCCCGCGTCCTGGCCAACGCCACGCAGGCCGGACTGGCCCTGCGCACCGCCGTGTCGATGGCCGCGGAGGAGCTGGACGCGCCCGCGGGCGAGGAGCTGAAGCAGGTCGCGGACGCGATGGCGGTCGGCCACTCCATCGACGACGCCCTCGGCGAGCTCCAGCAGCGGCTGCCCAGCCGGGAGTTGATCGTGCTGGTCTCCACCCTGGTGCTTTCCAGTCGGGCCGGCGGCTCCGTCGTGGAGTCGCTGCGCAACCTCACCGTCACCCTGGAGGAGCGCAAGGAGACCCGCCGCGAGATCCGTACCCAGATGTCGCAGGTCACCGTCACCGCCTACGCCGTCCCCGTCATCGGCCTCGGCTCGCTCTTCCTGCTCGACCGGATCATGCCGGGTTCGCTCAGCGCGATGACCGGCTCCACCGTCGGCCGGATCTGCGTCCTGATCTCCCTCGGGCTGTACGCGCTCGGCTTCGCGCTGATCCGCCGGATGTCGAGGATCGACGTATGAACGCAACCGCCAGGAGCCGGACATGATCCTCATCGGCCTCGGACTCGCGCTGGCCCTCGCCCTCTGCGCGGTCGGCGTGGTCCACGCGGTCGGGCTGCTGCGCGCCGACGTCAAGCTCCCCGACGACCTCGCGCTGGCCCTCGACGTCGGCCGCACCCGCACCACCCGCACCGGCAACGCCATCGACCGGCTCGGCATCCGCTGGGTGCCGATGGTGCTGCGGATGATGGGGCCGGCCCGGATCGCGAAGATGCGGGCCAGGATCGACCACGCCGGCCACCCGCACGGCCTGACGGTCGAGCGCTACGCCGCCCGCCGGGCCGTCTACGGCGCCCTCGGCGCCCTGACCGCCCTGCTGCTGCTCAGCCGCGGCAGCTGGTTCCTCGCCCTGCTGCTGCTCGCCTACGGCTGGGGCTGGGCCGACCTCGGCATCTGGCTCGCCGTCCGCCGCCGCCGCGACGACATCGAGCGCACCCTGCCCGACTTCCTGGACGTCCTCGCCGTCGTCGTCAGCGCGGGCCTCGGCTTCCGCCAGGCACTGGAACGCGTCAACTCCGTCTACACCGGCCCCTGGTCCGACGAGATCCGGGTCGCCCTGCGCCAGATGGACGTCGGCGTCAGCCGCCGCGACGCCTTCGACCAGCTCCGCAAGCGCAACCGCAGCGACCAGGTCGGCCAGTTCGTCACCGCCCTCCAGCAGGGCGAGGAACTGGGCGCCCCGATCGCCCGCACCCTGCTGCAGATCGCCACCGACATGCGCCGCACCGAGGCCCAGAACGCCCGCCGCCGCGCCGCCCGCATGGTCCCCCGCGCAACCGGCGTCATCACCGTCCTGCTGGTCCCCGCCACCATGATCCTGCTGATCACCGGCACCGTCATGGGCTCGCAGATCCACTTCGGCGACGTCTTCGGAAACGGGTGATCGGGGTGCGACCGAGGGTGACCAACCGCCATGCTGTAACCGCCACTTGCCCGCGAGGCTCGTGGTGCACAACCGGCTGCGGATGCCCGAGGTTCGGGTGTACCTTTGCATTCGCAACCATATTTGCACCTGCAATCAGATCCAACCCGCTGCGGACGACAACCGACGACCACCAGCGAGAGGCGGTGCGCCGTGACCACCACCCCCGACCCCGACGGGCAGCCCACGACCACCGCCGTACGTATCACCAGCCAGGTGACAAAGGATGGGGCGAACAACGATGAACAGGTGGGCACTCCAGCGCTACACCACCGCCGAGCTCTGGCTCCGCACCCAAGCGGACCGCGCGGCCACACACCTGCGATCCCGCACGGACCGCGGCCAGACGTCCTTCGAGTACCTGGGCATCGCGGTCGTGATCGCGGTGATCATCGGGGTGCTGGCGAGCACGACGGACATCGGCGACAAGGTGAAGACCGGCATCACCGATATGATCAACAACATCACGAAGGGCAGCGGCAAGTAGGACGCTACGGTGACGCCGGGCAGACACTCGGCATCTACATCGTCGCGATGGCCGCGCTGTTCTTCCTGGCCTTCGCGTTCTTCGCCGTCGGCCAGGCTTCTGTTGCGCGCAACGGCGCACAGACCGCCGCTGACGCGGCTGCCCTCGCGGCGGCACGCGCCGATCGGGATGCGGTGGGGGAGGACTTCCTTGCTGCCCTGACGTCGGGTGACCTCGGCAGGCTGTCGCATCTCCTGACGGATTTGGGGCAGCACGACGAGTCGGCCTGCGGTGCGGCGGCCGACTACGCCGGGCGCAACGGGGCCGAGATCCTGGCCGGCGGCTGCGTGCCGGCTGAGGGCCTACCCGGCTACACGGTGACCGTGAGGTCGATCGACTCGGTGGGGAAGTCCGTTGTGGACGGTACCGAGGAGATCCATGCGAAGGCCACGGCCACGGCGGTGGTCTCACCGCGCTGCGTCCTCGGGTCGAAGCGCGGCAGCCTCCTCGGGTTCACCTGCGACAACCAGGATGTGACGGTCGATCCGACGTCGGACACCTTCCGGTTGGACCTGTCCACCTTCTACACAGTCCATCTGAGCCGATGAGGACAGTCGAGCGTAAGGAACGGGGAACGATGGGACTTGGGCACAGGGCAATGATCGCCGCGGTGCTGGCCGGCACGGTTGCCGTCGGCCTGGCCGGCTGTGGCGGGGGCGGTGGTTCCGAACAGGGTGACGGCAAGCCCTCCGCATCGGCCGGCAAGTCCGGGAAACCCGCTTCCTCGGCCGGAGCCCCTTCGGCGTCGAACACCTCCGCGCCGGTCCTCGCTCAGATCAAGGGCGCGCAGGACATCGCCGTCACCATCAACTCCGCTGTGCGGGACGAGGGTGGGTTCGTCACCGTCCAGGGGACTTTGACCAACAACGGCAGCGACACGTTCGACGCCGATTCATGGCGGGGAAACGAGACCGGCCTCGTGGCGTCCGGCGCCTCCGCGGCCGGGGCGGTGCTGGTCGACGAGGCGGGCAAGAAGCGCTACTACGTCCTTCGGGACACCGACGGGAAGTGTCTGTGCACCATGGGCCTCACCGGGGTCAAGCCCGAGGAGTCCCGACCCTTCTTCGCTCAGTTCCCCTCCCCACCCCCCACCACCACCCAGGTCGAGTTCGAACTCCCCACCATGCCCCCCGCCAAAATCACCATCTCCGAGGGGTGATCCCCATGAAACCCGCAGCGGCCGCCGCAGGCCTCACGCTCACCGTCGTCCTGCTCGCCACCGGCGTGGCGGTCGCGCCGCAGGCGGTCGCGGACTCCAATCCGCCGCCGAGTGCGGGGGACCCGACCCCCACCGCCCCTGTCCGGATCGACCCGACGTCGCCCGACCTCCAACTGCCGGAGGGCTCCACGCTCGCGCCGCCCAAGGTGCTGGACATCGTGTCGGTGACGGACCAGTCCTCGGTGGCGGCGAGCCAGCCGGAGCAGCGGCAGGAGACGTCGAACTCGACGGTCACCTACGCGCTGCAGTCGGAGGTGGTGTTCACCAGGGACAGTGCGACGCTGTCACCGTCCGCGACGTCCCGTATCCAGGCGATCGCCGCGGACATCAACACGCGGCACGTCACCTCACCCATTCGTGTCTTCGGTTTCACCGACGATCTGGGGAGCAGCGAGCACGGGGCGGCGCTGTCCAAGCAGCGGGCGCAGGCGGTGTACCAAGTTCTGGCAACGGCGCTGAGCAGCGCCGGTGACTCATCCCACACATTTCAGGTGCGCGGCTACGGCGAGGACTATCCCATAGCGGACAATTCATCCGAAACCGGCCGCCGGCAGAACCGTCGCGTGGAAATCACGTTCACTCCTCCTGCCGCGTAACGTGCGGGATGCGCGCCAGGACGCGGTACGGTGTAAGTCCCCCCCTCGGGCCGGTTCGCTCTCCCCCCCTGCGAACCGGCCCGTTTTTCTTTTCACGCCGCCGGTGCCCGGAAGGCCGCCGCCCGCAGCGGGCGGTAGGCGAGGCCCAGGGAGCGGTAGAGACGCAGGGCCGGGGTGTTGTCGTCGTCGACGATGAGCGCGGCGGTGCCGTACGCGGCCAGTGCTTCGGCCAGGACGAAGGCGCAGACTTGGCGGCCCAGGCCGCGGCCGCGGGCCGCGGGGGCGGTGGCGACGCCCGCGAGCAGGCCCACGGTGGGAGCGCACCAGGCCAGGGCGGCGACGGCGAGCGGGGTGCCGGAGCCGCCGGGCGGCAGGACGCCGGCCCAGCGGTCGTCGGCGCCGAGGCGGCCGGGGTAGGCGTAGGAGTCGGGAAAGGCCTGGTCGAGCAGGTCGGTGATGCCCGCCGCCGCGGCCGCGGGCAGCCAGCCCGCGGTGCCGTCGGGCGGGACGGCGGCGGACCCCGTTCGGACCATCCAGCCGAAACCGGCCGTGGGGCGCAGCTCGGGTACGGCCATGACCAGGGCGTCGATGAGACCCCGGTCGCCGAGCGGGCGGTACCCGCGGCCGACCTCCGCCAGCACGTCCCGCACCAGCGGTATCGCCTCGCCGGCGGGACCCGTCACCACCAGCCGGTCGCGCAGCGAGAGCCCGGGGGCGGCGACCGCGACGGCCGCGCCGCGGGTGAAGACCCGTGCGGTGGTGCGGTCGCCGGCGGCCCACCGGGACAGCGCGTCATCGGTCGGGAACTCGGTGTGCGGGGCGATCTCGTCGGAGGTGGTGGAGAACATCCCGTATGCCTATCAGCAGACCGGGGGCCGGCGCATCGTGGATAAGCCGTAGACGGAGCAAAGCGGGCGGAAAGGTGTGCCGTCAGTCGACGACGTCGAGCCGTACGCCCCGCCGCACGCCCCACCGGGCCAGCGCGCCCGCCTCCGCCTCCAGTACGTGCCGGGCCAGCAGGCGCGGCCGGCCGACCCGCCCGGGCGGCATCGTACGGACCGCGATCACCCGCAACCGCCGGTCCAGGTAGGCCACGTCGATCGCGAACCGCATCCGCACGGTGTGCACGCTCGACGCCGGGGTGAGCAGCAACGCGCCCCGCACACCGTCCTGTCCGAGCAGCCCGCGGGTCCTGGCGCGGTAGGACGCGGCGACCCGCAGCGGCACGTCGGCCCCGGGGGTACGCAGGGTGAGGTCACCGTCCCGCCAACGTCGGCGCATGACCGCTCCCTTCGCGCAGGTGTCCGTGTACGGTCGGCCCGGTGCATGTCTATCCGATCGTGGCCGCCGCCGTGTGGGGAACGCTGAGCGGGTTCCTGCTCCCGCGCGCAGCACTCCGGTTGGCGGTCCCGTCCGGCGAACCATGGGCCGCGGCCTGCCCGTCGGGCCACCCCCTGCCGGCCGGGCCGCGAGGCTGGCTCGGCCCCGAGCGCTGCTCCGACTGCGGTGCGCCCGGGGGGCGTTACGGTCCCTGGCTGCTCGCCCTCGGCTCCGCCCTGCTCTGTGCCGGCCTCGCCGCCGCGACCGGGCCGCACCCCGAACTCGCCGTCTGGCTGCTGCTGGTGCCCGTCGCGCTGACCCTCGCGGTGGTCGACCTACGGGTCTTCCGGCTCCCCGACATCCTCACGCTGCCCGCGTTCGCGGCCGGCGCGGCCCTGCTCGGCGCCGCCGCCCTGCTCCCGGACCACCACGGCTCCTGGCCCCGCGCCCTGCTCGCCGCCGCGGCCGTCGGCACCCTCTACTTCCTGCTCTTCCTCGTCAACCCGGCGGGTATGGGCTTCGGCGACGTCAAGCTCGCCCCGACGGTGGCGCTGCCGCTGGGCTGGTACGGGTGGTCCACGGTGGTCACCGGCACGTTCGCCGCTTTCGCGCTGGGCGCGCTGGTCGGCCTGGCCCTCCTGGCCACGGGCCGCGCCACCCGCAAATCCCCCCTGCCCTTCGGCCCCTTCATGCTCCTCGGCTGCGCAATTGCGCTGGTGCTGACCTAGCGGGGCTCCAGGCGGGCGCCCCTTGCGGTGGGTGGTCGCCTTTCCCACCGTCGTGGCTGGTCGCGCAGTTCCGGCCCCAAGGCTTCGCCTGGGGGTGCCCCCACCAGAGCCTCGCTTGGGGGTGCCCCCACCTGAGCTTCGCCTGGGGGTGCCCCCACCTGAGCTTCGCCTGGGGGTGCCCCCAGCGCCGCCCGAAAAACGCTCACCCTCTGCGCAGAGGGCAACCCATAGGGGCGCGGGGAACTGCACCACCGGGGGAAGGTCCCGGGGCGCCGACGGGGGCACCCCGGGGGAAACCCCTGAGCGCGGGGCTACGCCTCGCTGCTCACGGACCAGAGGTTGACGCCCTCCGGCTCGACCGCGTGCCGGTCGATCTCGGCAAGCTCCTCCGCGGTGAGCGGCGCCGCCCCCACCGCGGCGACGTTGGCCTCCAACTGGGCCACCGACGACGCCCCGATGAGCGCGGAGGTGACCCGCGGGTCACGCAGCACCCACGACAGCGCGAGCTGCGCGAGGGACTGCCCGCGCCCCTCGGCAACGGAGTTGAGCGCCCGCAGGCGGGCGATCGTCTCGTCGTTGACCAGCGCCGGGTTGAGGGACTTGCCCTGCGCCGCCCGCGACCCCTCGGGGATTCCGCCGAGGTAGCGGTCGGTCAGCAGGCCCTGGGCGAGCGGCACGAAGCCGATGCAGCCCATGCCCTCCTCCGCCAGGACGTCGAGCAGGCCCTCGTCCTCGATCCACCGGTTGATCATCGAGTACGACGGCTGGTGGATCAGCGCGGGCACCCCCAGCTCGCGCAGGATGCGCGCGGCCTCCCGGGTGCGCTCGGGGCCGTAGGAGGAGATGCCGACGTAGAGCGTCTTGCCCTGCTGGACGGCGGACGCCAGCGCGCCCATCGTCTCCTCCAGCGGGGTGTCGGGGTCGTAGCGGTGCGAGTAGAAGATGTCGACGTAGTCCAGGCCCATCCGGCCCAGCGACTGGTCGAGCGAGGACAGCAGGTACTTGCGGGAGCCCCACTCGCCGTACGGGCCGGGCCACATGTCGTAGCCGGCCTTCGTGGAGATGACCAGCTCGTCGCGGTAGGGGCGGAAGTCCTGCGCGAAGAGCGTGCCGAAGTTGGCCTCCGCGGCGCCGTAGGGCGGGCCGTAGTTGTTGGCCAGGTCGAAGTGCGTGACGCCGAGGTCGAAGGCGCGGCGCAGGATGGCGCGCTGGGAGTCCAGCGTGCGGTCGTCGCCGAAGTTGTGCCACAGGCCGAGGGAGACGGCCGGCAGCTTCAGGCCGCTGCGCCCGGTCCTGCGGTACTCCATGGACTCGTAGCGCTCTTCGGAGGCGCGGTAGAGGTTTCTGATGTTCACAGTTCCTCCCTATCACGGGCAGCTGAGCCGCTTACTACCTGGCGGGCGATCCGTCAGCGTGCCGCGCCGGGCGGCCGGCCGCGCCGCGACCCGGTTCGTCCGGACAGCCATTCGGGCAGTACCCTGGCGCCCGGGCGACCGAGCGCAGGAGGGGCTGGTACGCGATGAATCTGCGCGAGCTGGTGTACGGGCTGTACTCCCGCAGAGTGGAACGCCGGCTCGACGTGGCCCAGGGTCCCAAGCACATCGGCGTGATCCTCGACGGCAACCGGCGCTGGGCGAAGGCGGCGAGCAGCACCGCGGAGCAGGGCCACCAGGCGGGCGCGGACAAGATCGCCGAGCTGCTGGGCTGGTGCGAGGAGACCGGTGTCGAGGTGGTCACCCTGTGGCTGCTGTCCACCGACAACTTCGACCGGCCCTCCGCCGAGCTGGTGCCGCTGCTGGGCATCATCGAGGACGCGGTGGCAGGCCTGGCCGCGACCGGCCGCTGGCGGGTGCACCACGTGGGCACGATGGACCTGCTGCCGGACCGTACGCAGGCGGTGCTCAAGGAGGCCGAGCAGGACACCCACAACGTCGCGGGACTGCTGGTGAACGTCGCGGTCGGCTACGGCGGCCGCCAGGAGATCGCCGACGCGGTCCGCTCGCTGCTGTACGAGCACGCGGGGCGCGGCACGTCCATCGAGGATCTGGCCGAGATCCTGGACGTCGAGCACATCTCGGAGCACCTCTACACCCGCGGCCAGCCGGATCCCGACCTGGTGATCCGCACCTCCGGCGAGCAGCGCCTGTCCGGTTTCATGCTCTGGCAGAGTGCGCATTCCGAGTACTACTTCTGCGAGGTCTTCTGGCCGGCCTTCCGGAAGGTCGACTTCCTGCGGGCGCTGCGCGACTATGCGGCCAGGCATCGCCGCTACGGAGCGTAGCCAGGCGCTGACCTGGGGAAAAAGGCTGTTGACGGCACAGAATGCCGGGTTACCGTGGCGGAAGTCGCGGTCCGCCCACCGCCGAATCGTGGATGAGCGGTCAGTGACCGGATCATGACCGTCGGATGACTGTCATATGCATTCGCATGGGTACCGGATTTCCCGGGCATACCACTGGCAGACCGGCATCCGGCCCAACGGCTGCCGGACCGCAGCCTCACCTCTCCCCGAGGGGGTTCGTCCACACGTGGTGACCAGCAAGAATCGCCGTGTTCACGACCGGCGCACGTATGTACTCGACACCAGCGTGCTGCTCGCCGACCCCAATGCCTTCACCCGTTTCGACGAGCACGAGGTCGTGCTGCCGGTCGTCGTGGTGACGGAGTTGGAGGCCAAGCGCCACCACCCGGAACTGGGCTACTTCGCCCGCCAGGCGTTGCGACTGCTCGACGAGTTCCGGATCAGGTACGGCAGGCTCGACGCGCCGATTCCCATCGGCGACTTCGGCGGCACGCTCAGGGTCGAGCTCAACCACTCGGACCCCGGGGTGCTCCCCGCGGGCTTCCGGCTCGGCGACAACGACTCGCGCATCCTCGCGGTCGCCCGCAACCTGCAGGCCGAGGGGTACGACGTGACCGTCGTGTCCAAGGACCTGCCGCTGCGGGTGAAGGCCTCCTCGGTCGGCCTGCTGGCCGAGGAGTACCGGGCCGAGCTGGCGATCACCTCGGGCTGGACCGGCATGGAGGAGCTGGTCGTCGGCGCGGAGGAGGTGGACGCGCTCTTCGCGCAGGAGACCGTCGAGCTGGCCGAGGCGGCCGACCTGCCGGTGCACACCGGCCTGGTGCTGCAGTCGGACCGCGGCAAGGCGCTGGGCAGGGTCACCGCGGACGGCCGGGTGCGGCTGGTGCGCGGCGACCGCGAGGCGTTCGGCATCCACGGCCGCAGCGCCGAGCAGCGCATCGCCCTCGACCTGCTGCTCGACCCGGACGTCGGGATCGTCTCGATGGGCGGCCGGGCCGGCACCGGCAAGTCGGCGCTGGCGCTGTGCGCGGGCCTCGAAGCGGTCCTCGAACGCCGCCAGCACCGCAAGGTGATGGTCTTCCGGCCGCTGTACGCGGTGGGCGGCCAGGAGCTGGGCTACCTGCCGGGCAGCGAGGCGGAGAAGATGAGCCCGTGGGCTCAGGCCGTCTTCGACACGCTGTCCGCGGTCACCTCCAAGGAGGTCATCGAGGAGGTCGTGGCCCGCGGGATGCTCGAAGTGCTGCCGCTGACCCACATCAGGGGCCGCTCGCTGCACGACGCCTTCGTGATCGTCGACGAGGCGCAGTCGCTGGAGCGCAACGTCCTGCTGACGGTGCTGTCCAGGATCGGCGCCGGCTCGCGGGTGGTGCTGACCCACGACGTGGCTCAGCGCGACAACCTCAGGGTCGGGCGGTACGACGGTGTGGTGGCGGTGGTGGAGAAGCTCAAGGGGCACCCGTTGTTCGCCCACGTGACGCTCACTCGTTCCGAACGCTCCCCGATCGCCGCGCTCGTGACGGAGATGCTGGAGGACGGCGGGGCCTGATCGTTTTGTACGATGCCCCGATTTGCCCATCGATGACGTGAGTTGAGGCTGCTGCGCCCGGCGTGAAGGGCGCAGCAGCCTAGCGTTTTCCGGGCGCGATTGCCGGGGAATGACGCGCATCGCGCGATGTGACCTTTGCCACTCAACCGGAAATTGCCGCGCGACGTCTGCGTACGGCAGGGTGTGAGGCTGTCAGGCCCCGCTCATGGCACTCCCGGACCCCTCGGGGAAAGGGTTCGCAGCACCACACAAATCAACATCGACGCCATGAGCCGCCCGAGCAGCACGCGAATCCGCCACGGACTTCGCACCGGGCCAGTGCCCCCGTGACCGACCGGCCCGTACGGCGGACCGGAGAAGGGGGACAGCGCCAGGGGCACGATTTCGTCCGTGCGGTCACCAAGCGGGCGATGCCGGAAGGAAACCGTGTGAGCCGGATCTCGGTCCGGGGATTCGCGGTGGCGTCAGCCACTGCGGTCACCACTGTGGGCGCCGTTGTGGGCGTCGCGTCGGGCGCAGACCAGGGCACGAGCGAGCCCGTGGAAGCTGCCGGGACGACGACCCTCCTCGCGGACATTCCCGCTGGACAGCAGGTTCAGCAGGCGTCGTTGACCGACCAGGTCGTGGCGCAGTCCGACGCGGCCGACGCGACAGCGCGGCAGGCCGCCGAGCAGGGCGCGCGCAAGCAGGCCGCCCAGGACGCCGCGGCCAAGAAGAAGGCGGCGGACGAAGCGGCGGCCAAGGAGCGCGAGAAGACCCTGGCGGCCAGCCGCGGCGACTCACGTGCGACCTTCCCGTTCAAGGCGTCCTACACGGTCGCCGAGGTCAAGGCGATGGCCCAGCAGATCGTGGGCAGCGGGCAGTACGCCTGCTTCTCCAACATCGTGACCCGGGAAAGCGGTTGGAACTACCTGGCGGTCAACTCGTCCTCCGGTGCCTACGGCCTCGTCCAGGCGCTGCCCGGCTCCAAGATGTCGTCCGCGGGCTCCGACTGGCAGAGCAATCCGGCCACGCAGATAAAGTGGGGCCTCAACTACATGAACGTCCGGTACGGCAGTCCCTGTGACGCCTGGTCGTACTGGCAGGTCCACCACTCCTACTGACCGGCCCCGAGCCGATCGACGGAGTGCCGGGAAACCCCCGAGGCCGACGGCCCGGGGGTTTTCCGCTGCCGTTCCCCCGTCCGGGTGCGGGTGCGCCCGCCGAGGCAACCCCCGCGGCAGGTAACGTCGTCCTGCACAGCAGTGCCAAAAGATGGTCAAGGGCGGGGGAGAGCGATGCCGGACAAGCGCCAATGGAGCAGCGCGCTCGCGGCCGGGCTGGCAAACCTCGCCGGCCGCCTGGAGGATCGGCACACCGCGGTCACGGCGCGGGAGGCCGCCCACCACCGGGCCGCCGTGGGCGACGAGCCGGCGGCCGAACCCGTGGCGGCCGCGGCGCCCGAACCGGCCCACTCCGCTCCGCAGGCCCCGGCCGCGCCCGCCCCGGCGACCCCGGTCGTCCCCGCCCAGCGGTCGGCGCCGCCGACGGACCCGCTCGCCGTGGTGCCCTGGAGCATGCGGGTCGCCGCCGAGATCGGCTGGCGGCTGCTGATCCTGGCCGGCACGGTCTGGGTGCTGATGCGGGTCATCGGCGCGGTGCGGCTGGTCGTGCTGGCCTTCGCCGCGGCACTGTTGATAACGGCGCTGCTGCAGCCGTTCGTGGCCCGGCTCAAAAGGCTCGGCGTGCCACGCGGGCTGGCCACCGCGATGGTCTTCGTCGGCGGCTTCATCGTCATGGGCCTGGTCGGCTGGTTCGTCGTCTGGCAGGTGATGGACAACATCGACAACCTGTCCAGCAGCCTCCAGGACGGTATCGCCGAGGGTAAGAAGTGGTTGCTGAACAGCCCCTTCCACGTCACCGACGACCAGATCAACCAGGTCGCGAAGAACCTCAGCGACGCCATCGGGTCGAACACCAAGGCGCTCACCGACGCCGGTCTCGAAGGCGTCACCGTCATCGTCGAGGTGCTGACCGGCGTGCTGCTGGCGATGTTCAGCACGCTGTTCCTGCTCTACGACGGCCCCAACATCTGGAACTGGGTGCTGCGGCTGTTCCCCGAGGCGGCCAGGGAAGGGCTCGCGGGCGCCGGGCCGCGGGCCTGGCGGACGCTGACGCTGTATGTGCGGGGCACCGTGATAGTCGCCCTGATCGACGCGATATGCATCGGCATCGGCATCTTCTTCCTCGGGGTGCCGATGGCGGTGCCGCTGGCCGTCGTCATCTTCCTGTCGTCCTTCATCCCGCTCGTCGGCGCGGTCGCCTCCGGCTTCATCGCCGTCGTGGTGGCCCTGGTGACGGAGGGTCCGTTCACCGCGCTGCTGGTCCTCGCGGTGGTGCTGGCCGTGCAGCAGATCGAGGGCCACATCCTCCAGCCGTTCATCCTGGGCCGGGCCGTGCGTGTCCACCCGCTGGCGGTGGTGCTGTCCGTGGCGGCCGGATCGATGGTCGCCGGCATCGGCGGCGCCGTGGTCGCCGTCCCGCTGGTCGCGGTCTCCAACACGGTCGTGGGCTACCTGCGCGCGTACTCCCGGGAGAAGGCCGACCCCCCGGCCGCCTACGTCCCCGAGCCCGCCGCCGACCGCGCTGCCGGGCCGGACCCCTCCCCGGCGACCGACCAGGCCGGCCAGACCGACCAGGCCGACCAGGCCGACCAGGCCGGCCAGACCGACCAGGCCGGCCAGGGCGGCCAGGCCGCCGACCCGGACCCCGCTCAGGACCCGGCGCCCGACCCCGCGTAGCCGGGCGCCCGACAGGGGCGCGAGGAAGTTCCCCGCGCCCCTGAAGAACGCCCGCCTCTGCGCGGGAGAGCGGCTACTCCGTGTGGAGGCCGTCCGGGCGCATGAGCCGCCACAGCGGCGGCAGGCTCAGCAGCGTCACCGCGAGGACGACGCCCGCACCGACAGCCGACATCAGCGCCACGCTGCCCCAGTCCATCTGGAAGGCGCGGCCGACCATGGCGATCAGCACCGCACCCAGCCCGATACCGCCGGCGCAGGCCAGGACGAGGCCGAGCACGACCGGGATGGTGGTCTGCCACAGCACCGACCACGCCAGCGCGCTGCGCCGGGTGCCGAAGGCGACCAGCACCGCCAGCAGCTTCCTGCGGTCCCGCAGCTGCTCCAGCATCGTCACCAGCAGGCTCGCCCCGATCAGCACCATGGTGAGCGTCGCACCGGCGAACAGCCCCCGGCGCAGCTGCGTGTAGCTCGCCTTGGTCTGCGTGCTGCTGATGTTCATCACGTACGTGTTGACCCCGAAGCCCGCCGCGGTGTTGCGCACGTACTCGACGGCGTCCGGCAGGTGCGGGTCGAGCCCGATCATGATCTGCGAGCCCGGGTCGAACAGCCGGCTGCTGTCGATGGCCTCGGGGGTGGCGAACACCCCCCACTGGCGGCTGCCGGTCGGGTCGACCCGGGTGGCCACCGTCGGGGTGCCGGCCGGGATCGTCCACAGCCGGGGGGCGCCGGTGTACTTCTCGCTGTAGCCGGCGTTGAGGTCGATCCGGTGGCCGGCCTTGAGGTACTTCGGCGACTCGTCGTTGCCGTCGTCCGCGGGCGGCTGCACCAGGAAGGTGCTGCCCGGCTTGCAGCCGGCCCCGATCGCGGCCAGCTCCCGCAGGCCCGTGCAGTCGCCGACGATCACCGGCAGGTACGGGAAGGTCCGGTCGTCGCCGGTGAGGGTGGACGCGTCCGGCCTGGTGGCCTGCGAGCGCAGGTAGCCGGAGGACTCCCGTACGCCCTTGGTCGCGGAGATCAGCCGCAGGTCGTGCGCGGTCTGCCCGACGGTGGTGCCGTCGGTGGAGACCATCACCTGGGCGCGGGCCGGGTCGGCGCCGGTGTCGAACACGAAGTCCTGGTCGACCGCGCTGAAGAGCATCTGCAGGGCGATGGCGCCGGCGACCGCCACCGTCACCCCGCTGACCATGCGGGCCGAGGCGTTGCTGTTCAGCTGGAGCCTGCGGGTGGCCAGCTGCCAGGCGACCGGGCCGCCGCTCAGCCGCCCCACGACCGTCTCGACCAGCCAGGGCAGCAGCGCGGTCACGCCGATCAGCAGCAGGACCGTACCGGCCGCGATCTGGTACTGGTTGATCGACGCGTCGCCCTTGACCGCGCCGAACATCGGGGCGAGCAGGGCGAGTCCCGCGACGGGGATCAGCAGCCGCCACCACACCCGGCGCCGCCGCCCGAGGCCCTGGCGGAACACGCCGAGCGGTTCGATGACCGTGCGGCGCAGGCTGATCATCGTCACGGCGACCGCGGCCATCGGCACCGAGACCGCGATCAGTACGGTCAGCGCCGTGTCCGGCATCAGGTCGGAGGGGAAGGCGGAGATGTCCCTGATGGTGATGCCGGCCGCGAACTGCCGGGCGACGAGGAAGAACACCGCGCCCAGCAGCAGCCCGAGCAGCGCCCCGAAGAGCGCCTCGCCCGCCGCGATCCGCCGGGTCATCCGGATGTCGGCGCCGACCAGCCGCAGCGCGGCGAGCCGCCGGTCCCTGCGCTCCCCGCCGAGCCGTACCGCGGTGGCGATGAACACCGCGACCGGCAGCAGCAGCACCACCAGGACGGTGACCAGGAGCAGGTTGAACACCGGCCCGCGGACGTCGCTGTTGCTGTGGGCGCCGAAGCCCCTGGCGCGGTCGGCGTTGCCGTGCTCCCTGGTCGCGTCGTAGGCGACGAGCTTGTCGCTGCCCGCGTAGTAGTACAGGTCGGCGGGTCCGATCAGCCCGGCCTTGCCGATGGTGCCGGTGATCTCGTACGGGATGCGCTCGCGCAGCAGCGGTGAGGACGCCAGCAGCTTCTTCAGCGCGGGGGAGACGACCATCTGCCCGGGACGCGGCATCGCCGCGAGGCCCGGCGGCGGTTGGGCGGCGCGTCCTTCGGGCTGCAGCAGGACGCCGCTGATGTCGTCGCCGTGGTAGGTGGTGTCCGCGGAGTCGAGCAGGAAGGTGTCGGGACCCGGCTTGATCTGCTCGCCCATCGACAGGGTGTCGCGGGCCACCCGCCGCTGGTCCCTGGCGTCCATCATGGCCGGCACCGCGGCCGCCAGCAGCAGCATGGCCACGCCGAGCGCGACGCCGACCGCGGTGAGCGCGGTACGGAGCCAGCCCTCGCGCCCGCCGCCGGCGGCGAAGCGCGCGCCCAGCAGGAGGTCGCGCAGCCAGGTGCGCAGGTCCGCGGAGGGCTCCGGCGGCCGCCCGCCGGGGTCGCGGGTGCCGTCGAAGCCGGCGAAGGGCTCGTACGAGGGCGAGTGCGACGAGGGGGAGGAAGGTGAGGAAGGTGAGGGGGAGGCGGAGGTCATGACACCCGTTCCATGTCGCGGGACTTCCCGTCCCGCACGACGATCTCCCGGTCGGAGTACGCCGCCACCCGCGGCTCGTGGGTGACCAGGACGACGGCGGCACCGGTGTCGTGCGCGGCCTCGGTCAGCAGCCGCATGACCCGCTCGCCGTTCAGCGAGTCCAGCGCGCCGGTCGGCTCGTCGGCGAAGACCACCCGCGGTTCGCCGACCAGGGCGCGGGCCACCGCGACCCGCTGGCCCTGCCCGCCGGAGACCTCGCCCGGCCGCTGGTCCGCGATGTCGGCGACTTCGAGGCGTTCGAGCCAGGTCGCGGCCTGCGCCTCGGCCTCCTTGCGCTTGCGGCCGCCGAGCCGCATCGGCATGGCCACGTTCTCCAGGCAGGTCAGTTCCGGCACCAGCTGCCCGAACTGGAAGACGAAGCCGAAGTCCGTACGCCGCAGGGCGCTGCGCTCGCCGTCGGACATCGCCGACAGCTGCCGCCCGCGGTAGCGGACCTCGCCGGAGTCGGGGGTGACGATGCCGGCCAGGCAGTGCAGCAGGGTGGACTTGCCGGACCCGGAAGGCCCCATCACGGCGACCACCTCACCGGCCCGTACGGTCAGCTCCGCGCCGTCCAGCGCCGGGGTGTGGCCGTACACCTTGTGCAGGTCGGTCGCGACGAGCAGCGGCTCGGGGGCGGCGGTCACCTGGTCACCTCCGCGGCGAGCTGGTCGAGCCGGGCTGCGGTCAGTTCCAGCCAGCGCAGGTCGGCTTCGAGGTGGAAGAGCGCGTGGTCGCAGATCAGCTGGTCGGCGAGGTCGCCGCCGGACTTGCGCCGGGTCAGCTCCCGCATCAGCCGCAGGTGTTCGGCGCGCTGGGTGTCCAGCAGGTCGGCCGCGGGGCGGCCGGTCAGGATGGCGAGGACGACCTTGGTGTAGAGGGTCGTCTGCAGGTACGGCTCGGGCTTCTCGGGTTGCGCGAGCCAGCTCTCCACGTCGGTCACCCCGGCGTCGGTGATCGCGTACCGCTTGCGCTCGGGACCGCCGCCCGGCTCTATCCCGTCGACCTCGACCAGGCCGTTCTTCAGCAGCCTGGCCATCGTCGAGTAGACCTGGCCGTACGCGAGCGGCCGGTCGTGTCCGAAACGTTCGTCGAAGGCGCGCTTGAGGTCGTAACCGTGGCGCGGCCCGGACTCCAGAAGTCCGAGCAGGGTGTGGCCGATTGACATGCGGAGCACAGTACACCATGGGTATACATCATGTGTATACGCAGGGAGAATAATCACCGGGCGCGGCATTCTCGCAGGTCAGGCCGTGTCCTCCGGAGGTGGGGGCGGCTCGGCTTTCGGCGGGCGGCCGCGTCGCGCGATCGGCCGCACGGCCGACGGCAGCCGTCCCGCGTCGGCCAGCGCCCGCCGCAGCAGGAACTCGATCTGCGCGTTGGTGCTGCGCAGTTCGCCCGCCGCCCAGGCCGCGAGCGCGTCGTGGACGGCGGGGTCGAGCCGCAGCAGCACCTGCTTGCGGGCGCGGGGGGTACGGGCGGCGGCGCCGGCCTCGCCGGCACCGCCTGCGGGGTCGGCGCCGGTGTCGGCCGGCGGGCCGGGGTCCGTCACGTCGGGCGCTCCGTCACTGGTAGAGGGTTCCCGTGTTGAGTACCGGCTGGGCCGCCCGGTCGCCGCAGAGCACCACCAGCAGATTGCTCACCATGCTGGCCTTGCGCTCCTCGTCCAGCTCCACGATGCCCTGCTCGGCGATCCGGGACAGCGCCGACTCGACCATGCCGACGGCGCCGTCCACGATGGTCTGCCGCGCGGCCACGATCGCGCCCGCCTGCTGCCGCTGGAGCATCGCGGAGGCGATCTCGGGCGCGTAGGCGAGGTGGGTGAAGCGGGACTCGATGATCCGCACGCCGGCCGACTCGACCCGGGCGGCGATCTCCGCGGACAGCCGCTCGGTGATGTCCTCGGAGTTGCCGCGCAGCGACAGCGACTGGCCGTCGTGCGCGTCGTAGGGGTAGTTGGTCGCGATGTGCCGGACGGCGGTGTCGGTCTGGATGGCGACGAAGTTGACGTAGTTGTCGACCTCGAAGACCGCCTGGGCGGTGTCCGCGACCTGCCAGACCACGACCGCGGCCAGCTCGATCGGGTTGCCGTAGGCGTCGTTGACCTTGAGCACCGCGGTCTCGTGGTTGCGCAGCCGGGTGGAGATCGTGCGGCGGCTGGTCAGCGGGTTCACCCAGCGCAGGCCGTCCTGCCTGATGGTGCCCTGGTAGCGCCCGAAGAGCTGGCAGACCCGCGCCTGGCCGGGGGCGACCTGGGTGAGGCCGAACAGGGTGAGCAGGGCGCCGACCACGATCACGACGCCCAGCACGATCAGCGCGGCCGCGAGCGCGCCGGGGTGGTCCTTGGCGTGCACCCCTCCCGCGGCGGCCAGGGCGCCGCCGCCCAGCACCACGAGCAGCGCGATCAGCAGGAAGGGCAGCCCCGGCATCCCGAGCGCCCGCCGCTCCTGCACCCGGGGTGCGGGCATCGCGGGTATCGCGGGATCGGCGGCTGTTCCTGACGGTTGCCGCGGTGTTGTCGGCACGGACATGGGGTTCCCCCTGGCTCATCGGTCGATCTGTCTATCATAGTGATAGCACATTTTCCGCGAGCGAGTCGGACGCGGACGCGATGCAGCCCCGGGGCACGGGGCTGTCAGCACGTGCCTCGGGGCTGCGGTCCTCACGGGGGTACGCCCGATCCCCACGTTCCCATCGCCCGTCCCCCCGGGCACCTCGACGGCCCCTCCCGGGCGGGAGGGGCGCCTGCCGTAGGGGGAACCAGGGTCAGAGGGGGAGCTCGAACCAGACGACCTTGCCGGCGCCCAGGCGGGTGGCGCCCCACCGCTGCGCCATCCGGTTGACGAGGTACAGCCCGCGGCCGCCCTCCTCCTCGGGCGCCGCGTGCCGCATCCGCGGCAGCAGCGGGGCGTCGTCGCCGACCTCGCACCGCAGGACGTCCGTCCGCAGCAGCCGCAGCGTGATCGGCCGCTCCGCGTACCGCACCGCGTTGGTGACGATCTCGCTGACCAGCAGCTCGGCCGCCTCCAGCTGCTCCTCCAGGTCCCAGCGCCGCAGCGCCTGGCGGACCAGGCGGCGGGCCCGGCCCGGGGTCTGCGCCTGCGGCTCCAGGAACCAGTACGCGACGTCGCTCGGCGCGATCCCGTCGAAGCGCGCGGCCAGCAGCGCGATGTCGTCGTCCCGGTCGCCCGGGCCGAGGATCTCCAGCACCTCGTCGCACAGCGGTTCGAGCGGCGGCGGCGAGACGACCGACGCGGCGTCGTGCAGCCGCTCCCGCAGCAGCTCGATACCGCCCCACACGTCCCGGCTGCGCGACTCGACCAGGCCGTCGGTGTACAGCAGCAGCGTCGCCCCGGCGGGCGCGGGCAGCTCGACGGCCTCGAAGGGCACACCGCCGACGCCGATCGGGGCGCCCGGCGGCACCCTGAGCACCTCCGCGAGGCCGTCCGCGTGCAGCAGCACCGGCGGCGGGTGGCCCGCGTTGGCCACCACCAGCCGGTGCGCGATCGGGTCGTAGACGGCGTAGACGCAGGTGGCCATGCGGTCCTGGCCGAGCCGCTGGGCCTGCTCGTCCAGGTGGTAGAGCACCTCCTGCGGCGCCAGGTCCAGGCCCGCCAGCGTCTGGACGGTGGTCCGCAGCTGGCCCATGATCGCCGCCGAGGTCATGGAGTGGCCCATGACGTCGCCGACGACCAGCGCCACCCGGCTGCCCGGCAGCGGGATCGCGTCGTACCAGTCGCCGCCGACCCGCGCCGACTCCGCCGCCGGCAGGTAGCGGCTGGCCAGCTGGACACCCGTGGGCTGCGGCAGCGAGTCGGGCAGCATCTCGCGCTGCAGCGCGTCCGCGATGTACGCCTCGCGCCCGTACAGCACCGCCTTGTCCACGCCCAGCGCGGTGTGCGTGGCGAGCTGCGCGGCGACCAGCAGGTCGTCGGACTCGAAGGGCGCGCGGCCGGCCCGCCGCAGCAGCACCGCCGCACCGATCACCCGGCGGCGGCCGCGCAGCGGGGCCAGCAGCGCCCGCCGCCCGGTGGGCAGGCCCACCGGGTCGTCGGGGCGGCCGAGCAGCTCCGCCAGCGCGTCGGCGGCCCGCACCGAGTCGGCGAAGACCGGGCGCACCCCGCGCAGCACCTCGGCGAGCGGCCCGTCGAGCAGCACCCCGATGGAGTCGCCGCCGGCGCCGTACGACGGCTCCATCGTCGGCAGCAGCGCGGGCAGCAGCGGGGTCGCGCCCACCGGCGCGTCGTCGTCCGCCTCCCCGGGACCCTCCAGGCCGCCGTCGGAGCGGCGCAGCCGCAGCCGCAGCGGCCCGGAAGGGCGCTCGTCGCCCACCGGCAGCGGCTCGCGCAGGTAGACCAGGATCGCGTCGGCGAAGGCCGGCACCGCGGAGCGGCACAGCCCGAGCAGGATCTCGTCGAGGTCGACACCGCGGGCGATCCGCCGGGTGGCCGCGCCGACGTAGCGGAGCCGGTCGGCCTCCGGGCCGGTCTGCGCCGGCATCGGGATACGCATCCCCGCCGACTCCTCGTCCGCCGGGTGCCCGGCCGCCTCGATGGGGGTGCCGCGGGCCGGGGTGCTGACGAAGGCCGCCAGCGACTCCTCACCGGGGCGCTGGTCGCGGCGCGGCGGCGCCGCACCCTGGTCCTGGACGGTGCGGTCCTCGTCCGGCTCGGGACGGTCGTGGTCGCGGTGCCCCGCGGTCTGCGGCGGTGCCGGCCGGTGCAGCGGCTCCGCCGCGTCCGGCAGCGCGGCCGGGCGGGCCGGTACGCCGAGCGGACCGGCCTGAGGCTCCACCGCGTCGTCCTTCGGCTTGTCCGGCAGGCTGTAGCCACCACGCGGGTCCGGCGCAGGCGGGGCGGAGTGCCTGGGTGGTCGGGGCGGGTCGGTGGTCACGCGAGTCTTTCCATCCGTGTGTGCGCCACGCGCTGGCCGCGGCGGGCTCGGGCCTGTTCGGTGTCTGCGTCCTACGTGCGTTCCTACCTGCGTTCGTGCCTGCGGCCGGATGTGCGCCGACCTGTACGTCCCGGATGCACGCCGTGGCTCACCTGCGTCGGCAGCGGAGGAAGACCTGCAGCTCGGGCGGCACGTCCGTACTGGCGGGCGCGTACGAGTACGCATCCTCCTCGATCACCTCGAAGCCCGCATCCGTGACGACCTGTCGCAGTTCGTCCCGCAGGTAACCCGATACCCGGATCGTGTGACCGAGGAACGGAATCGGCACATCGTCCACATCCGCCTCGACCATCGACAGCGCGAGCAGCCCTCCGGGCTCCAGCAGCGCGTGCACCGCCCGCAGGGTGGACGGGATCTCGGCGCGGCGCAGCATCAGCAGCGAGAAGAAGGCCGCGACCCCCGCGAAGCCGCCCTGCGTCAGCGGCTCGCCCGCCGGCAGGTCCGCGATGTCGGCCTGTACGAACTCCGCCTTCGGCACGTTCGCGCTCGCCCTGGCGACCATCCCGGCCGACAGGTCCACCCCGACGACCCGCAGCCCCGCGTCCACCAGCTGCCCCGCGGTCGGCAGCCCCGTACCGCAGCCCAGGTCCAGCACCCGCGAACCGGGCGGCACCGAAGCGGCCAGCCACTCGGCGGCCGCGAGCTGGCCCTCCTTGTGCGGGAAGGCCTCGTCGTACCGGTCGCCGATCGCGTCGAACGCCTCGGCCTGCTCCGTCCGGCCCCACGGCCGGTCGTCGGCCGGGCTGCCCTGCGTCGTCCCCTCGCGTTCGTCGCCGGCGGTTCCCACTGCTCAGGGCCTCCCTGACTGCTCGTCGATCGTGATGGTCGGGTGCGGATAGTGGTGCCGGCCGTGCGGGTCCGTGCGGCCGCCGCGGGGTCCCGCGCCCGGCGCCCACCGGGCCTTCCGGTGACGGGGCGTCAAACTCTAGGCCGCGACCGGCGTTTGTGCGATGCTCCGCGGACCGATCCTACGGTTGACGGTCAGGGGCGCAACAAGGGGTTCAGGCCGATCGTCTCGCGGGCCGGACCACGAAGGGGCCACCCGCCACGCCGTCCGGGCCGTCCGCCGGGCGGTCCCAGTCGGCCGGCAGCCCCGGCACCGGCCACCGCGGGTCGGGCCGCCAGTCCTGCCAGCGGTCGCTGAACGGCGGACCCCAGGCCTCGATCATCCGCACCGCCCGCCACCCCGCCTGCCGCACCCGTGCCGCCAGCGCGGCGGTCATCAGGCCGTCCGCCTGCGCCTGGGCGAACTCGTCCTCGTCCAGCCAGCGCCAGCTGCGGTCCTCGTGCACCGAGATGTCCAGGAAGTGGTCCTCCGAGTCCACCCCGCCCGACCAGCGGCGCAGCGGCTCCTCCAGGTTCACGTACCAGCTGCGGAACCGCCACTCCTGGTCCCAGAACAGCCACACCGACCACGGCTCACCCGGACGGGCGAGTTTCAGGACGCCCGCGCCCCACCACTTCTCCACCCGGGTCGCCCGCGGCTTGACGTACCGGGTCGCCAGCGGCTCGCGGTGCACCGGCGTGCCGTCCGCGATCACCGGGCGCACCACCGGCGTGTTGGGCGCCATCCACACCGCCAGCACCTCCGCGTCGTCGCGCACCACGGTCACCGGACGGGCGATGTGCACCGCGTCCGTGCCGTTGCCCCGGTAGCGCCACAGCACCTGGTCCCCGGGCGTCCAGAAGCGCCCGCGCGGTTCTCCTGCCGGGGTCGCGGCCCCCGTCTCGGTATGGGCTGTCATGAACAGAGCTTACGGATCACACGTTACGGGCGGGTCATACGCAACACGTCGAGTGCGTCGTCCAGCTGCTTTTCGGACAGCAGTCCGCGCTCCACATACCCGCCCTCGATCACCGCCTGCCGGATCGTCAGGTGCTCGGCCAGCGCGCGCTTCGCCACCTTCGCGGCCTCTTCGTAGCCGATGTACCTGTTCAGCGGGGTGACGACGGACGGCGAGGACTCCGCGTACTGCCGCGCCCGCTCCGCGTTCGCGGTGATCCCGTCGATCGTGCGGTCCGCGAGCAACCGGCTGACATTCGCCAGCAGCCGCACCGACTCCAGTACGTTGCGGGCGATCACCGGCAGCATCACGTTCAGCTCGAAATTGCCCGCCGCGCCCGCCACCGTGACCGTCGTGTCGTTGCCGATCACCTGGGCCGCCACCATCAGCACGGCCTCCGGCACCACCGGGTTGACCTTGCCCGGCATGATCGAGGAACCCGGCTGCAGGTCCGGCAGCGCGATCTCGGCGAGACCCGTCCGCGGCCCCGACGCCATCCACCGCAGATCGTTGGCGATCTTCGTCAGCCCGACCGCGATCGTCCGCAGCTGGCCCGACGTCTCCACCACGCCGTCCCGCGCGCCCTGCGCCTCGAAGTGGTCCCGCGCCTCGGTCAGCGGCAGCCCCGTCGCCCGCGCCACCTCGGCGATCACCGCCGCCGGGAAGCCGGGCGGCGTGTTGATCCCGGTGCCGACCGCGGTGCCGCCCAGCGGCAGCTCCGCCAACCGGGGCAGCGACGCCTCCAGGCGCTCGATCCCGTACCGCACCTGCGCCGCGTAACCGCCGAACTCCTGGCCCAGCGTCACCGGGGTGGCGTCCATCAGATGCGTGCGGCCCGCCTTCACCACCGCCGCGAACTCCACCGCCTTGCGCTCCAGCGCCTCCGCCAGGCGGGTGAGCGCCGGGACCAGGTCGCCGGTGACGGCCGCGGTCGCCGCGATGTGCAGCGAGGAGGGGAAGACGTCGTTGGACGACTGGCTGGCGTTGACGTCGTCGTTGGGGTGGACCGGACGGCCCAGCCGCTCGCTCGCCAGGGTCGCGATGACCTCGTTGGCGTTCATGTTCGACGAGGTGCCCGAGCCGGTCTGGAAGACGTCCACGGGGAAGTGCTCGTCCCAGCGCCCCGCAGCGACCTCCTCGGCCGCCTGCGCGACGGCCTCGGCCACGTCCTCGTCCAGGACCCCGAGCCGCCCGTTGACCCTCGCCGCGGCCGCCTTGATACGCGCCAGCGCCTCGATGTGCGCCCGCTCCAGGGGGCGGCCGGAGATCGGGAAGTTCTCCACCGCCCGCTGCGTCTGTGCCCGCCACTTCGCCGCGGCGGGCACCCGCACCTCGCCCATCGAGTCGTGCTCGGTGCGGTAGCCGCCGTCCGTGGTCGCGTCGCTGTCACTCATGTCAGTAACAGTGCCCGGGAACACCCGATGTGTTCCCGGGCACCGCACCGAAGCCAGCCGGGCGGCCCTGTCAGCCCTGTCAGCCGGCCGTCAGCTGTAGACGCCGAACTCGTACAGCGAGTAGCCGTAGCCGGTGCCCCGCTGGGTGCCCTGGACGCGGACGTAGCGGCCGGTGCCGCCGACATCGATGTCGTCGATGTTGCCGTTGCCGTCGGTCACCGAGCGCACCGTCGTCCAGTTCTGGCCGTCGTCCGAGGTCTGGATGTCGTACGCCTTCGCGTACGCCGCCTCCCAGGCGAGCTGCACGTGCCGGAAGGTGGTCCGCTGGCCCAGGTCCACCTGGACCCACTGCGGGTCGCTCCAGTCGCTCGACCAGCGGGTGGTGAAGCTGCCGTCGACCGCGTCCGCCGCGGTGCACGGGCAGCCGCCCGTCGGGTCGCTCTGGAAGGACGACGCGGTGGCCGGCTTGTTCAGCGCCACGTTCGTGCCCTCCGGCTTCGGCGCCACGATGCGCACCGACTTCGAGCCGTAGCCGACGTTGCCGTGGTTGTCGGTGGCCTTGACGTAGGCGATGTAGACGCCGACCTTGTCGGGCGCGGTCGCGGTGAGCGAGCCGCCGCCGTTGTCGGTGGTGGCCGCGGCGGCGAGCGCGCCGTTGTTGTCGATGTAGAGGCTGCTGAAGAGCACCTGGTAGCTGACCGGGTCGTTCTCCGGGTCGCTGGTCCTGGTGCTGATCGTCACCCGGCCGCCGGCCGGCACCCCGGTGGTGGCGTCGGCCACGCTCATGTCGGCCACCTGCGGCGGCAGGTTGTCGCCCGAGGTGCTGCCGCCGAAGGCCCGCTTCACCGCGTAGTACGAGGGCCGCTTCAGCCCGTCGGGCACCAGGTTGAACCAGATGCCGCCGAAGTCGTCCTCGTTGCCGTAGTGGAAGAGGGTGGCGCCGAGCGCGACGCCCTGGTGGGAGGTGACGCAGTTCCAGGCGTTGGTGTAGCCGTCGGCCTTCTGCTGGTCGGTCGGCTCGTCGGCCACCCCGTTGGCGTCGTCCGGCACCTCCCAGGAGCCGGCGGGGCCGCCCTCGGTCACGATGTACGGCTTGTCGTAACCGCCGGCCTCCCAGGCCGACTTCACGTTGCAGACGTCCTTGTAGGAGTTGACCGCCAGCAGGTCCAGGTCCGGGGTGTTGCGCTTGTAGTACGGCCACGCGCCCGTCCAGGCGTCGGTGGACGTCACCGGGTGGTTCGGGTCGGCGGCGTGGACGGCCTTCGACAGGTCGTTGACGAAGCTGGTGTACGCGTTGCGCTGCTGCTCCAACTCGTCGCCGCTGTAGCAGTTCTGCAGCCCGAGCACCGACTCGTTGCCGACGTCCCACATCAGGACGCCGGGGTTGTCCTTGTAGGTGTTCACCCACTTGGGGAACTCTGCCATCATGTTGGACTTGTAGGTGGTGTCGGTCAGGTAGTTGACGCAGCCTCCGGAGCCGGGGCCGCCGCCGGGCTGCAGCCAGAAGCCGGCGATCACCTTGATGCCGTTGGCCGCCGCCGCGTCGAACAGCGGTGCACTGGTGGCGTCCGTACCCCAGGTGCGGATGGTGTTGACTCCCATCTTCGCCACGTCCGGCAGGTCCTTGGCGGCGTCACCGGGCGGCGGACCCCAGGTCAGCCCCTTGACCTGGTAGGGGGAGCCGTCCACGGTGAGCTGCCAACTGCCCTGCGAACCGGTCACCTTGACCACGCTGCCCGCCGCGTGCGCGTTCGGCGCCTGTACGACGGCCAGCCCGGCGGCGGCCAGCGCGGCCGCGGCGAGCGGGGCCACCGCCCGGCGGGGCCGGCTCCGTCCGGTACGGAAAGGTCGGTGCATGGTGTCGTCCTCCTTGGTGGGGGGTGGTGCACGGGAGAGCGCTCTCCCGGCGCCTCGGGGAGAGCCCGGCGGGAAAGGAACCGGGCGGGTGGGTCGGCTCCGGCGGTGGGGCGTCGGGGCCTCCGGATGGGCAATGGGAGAGCGCTCTCCCGGTCCGGAATGCTGCGCTCCCGGCAAGCGCATGTCAACGACAAAAGGGCGCGGACGGGGGCGCGCGGGGCCGCGGCATGCCGCCGCGGGCCGGGCTGGCCTGCGGTGACGCCGAGGGGTGGGGATTGTGTGAAGGAAGTGGCGAGGGTGCTCAGGACCGGGCCGCGGGCTCCGGGTACTACGGCGGCGGCTCCTGCGGTCGAGCGCCGCCCGCCCCGGGTCAGTCGATCGCGCCGCCCGCGCCGTCCGAGCGCCACCGCATCCCGGGGATGGCCTCCTCGGGCTCCTCGTACCAGCCCTCGGTCTTGCGCGGCCGCGGGATCTCGGCGCCCCGCCGCAGGATGCGCCCGTCCCGCACGTGCCGGCCCAGCAGCGCGCCGCCGAAGACCACGAAGCCGACGCCGACCAGCCAGGTCACCACCGTCAGCACGGTGCCGACCGGGCCGTACGCGTCACCGTTGCTGACCATCAGCTGGGCGAAGAACAGCTGCGAGAAGACCCGCAGCCCGGCCAGCCCCAGCATGGTGAAGACCGCGCCGGGCAGCGCGGTGCGCACCCGTACGGCGCCGTAGAGCAGGAAGTTCTGCCCCCACGCGAAGAAGGCCACGCCGAGCCCGAAGGTCAGGGTGATCCGCAGGATGCCGCGTACCGGGCCGCTGCCCATGGCCGCCGCGCTCTGCGACTCGGCGAACAGGTACGCCGTCATCACCGCGAGCCACACCGCCCGCCGGTAGTCCCGGTGCCACGGCCCGGACGGCAGGTCCCAGATCTTGCGGTAGCCGGTCTCGACGCTGGCCACGAAGGTCAGCCCGAAGTAGGCCAGCGACGCCAGGCTCCAGGCGCTGGTGGCGCTCAGCACGTTCCTGGGCGCCGCGAACAGCGTCCGCACCCGCTGCGAGCCGTCCGTGTCCAGGCCCATGCCGTCCACGACCCACTGCGCGAACCCGGGCCTGTGCTCCCACGGCGTGGCCGCCGCGACCACCACGAGCAGCGGCATGAGCGTCACGAAGCCCAGTGCCGCGAACCCCATCGAACGGTGCATCAGTTCGATGTGCGTGGCCTGCTTCCACAGCCGCCCGGCCGCGGACCGCTTCCATACGCTCGCCACACCGGCCATGGTGCACCACCCTCCCCAGCGTCACCGCTGTGGATACCTGCACACCTCCCCTCAGCGCAACTCGCCCCCCCTGGGCAGCCGTTACGCCCCACATTGCCCGGCGGGCAGCGCCGCCCTCAGGCGCCCGGGCGCAGCGGGATGGAGGTGAACGTCGGGGCGGGGGAGGGGTCGGTGAAGAAGTCGTTGCCCTTGTCGTCGACGACGACGAAGGCCGGGAAGTCCTCGACCTCGATCCGCCAGACCGCCTCCATGCCCAACTCGGCGTATTCGAGGACGTCGACCTTCTTGATGCAGTCCTGGGCCAGCCGGGCCGCGGGGCCGCCGATCGAGCCGAGGTAGAAGCCGCCGTGGGCGGCGCACGCGTCGGTGACCTGGCGGGACCTGTTGCCCTTGGCGAGCATCACCAGGGAGCCGCCGGCCGCCTGGAACTGCTCGACGTAGGCGTCCATCCGGCCCGCCGTCGTCGGGCCGAAGGAGCCGGAGGCGTAGCCCTCGGGGGTCTTGGCGGGACCGGCGTAGTAGACGGCGTGGTCGCGCAGGTACTGCGGCATCTCCTCGCCGGCGTCGAGCCGTTCCTTGATCTTGGCGTGCGCGATGTCGCGCGCGACGACCAGCGGCCCCGAAAGGGAGAGCCGGGTCTTGACCGGGTAGCGGGTCAACTCCGCCCGGATCTCGTCCATCGGGCGGTTGAGGTCGATACGGACGACGTCCTCGTCCAGGTGCTCGTCGGTGGTCTCCGGCAGGAAGCGCGCGGGGTCGGTCTCCAGCTGCTCCAGGAAGACGCCCTCGGGGGTGATCTTCGCGAGCGCCTGCCGGTCGGCGGAGCAGGACACCGCGATGGCCACCGGGCAGGACGCGCCGTGCCGGGGGAGCCGGACGACCCGCACGTCGTGGCAGAAGTACTTGCCGCCGAACTGCGCCCCGATGCCGATGCTCTGGGTCAGCTCGAAGACCTTCTGCTCCAGCTCCTTGTCCCGGAAGCCGTGTCCGGTCGCGGAGCCCTCGGCGGGCAGCTCGTCCAGGTAGTGCGCGGAGGCGTACTTCGCGGTCTTCAGGGCGAACTCGGCGCTGGTGCCGCCGACCACGATCGCCAGGTGGTACGGCGGGCAGGCGGCCGTGCCGAGCGAACGGATCTTCTCCTCCAGGAACTTCATCATGGAGGCCTCGTTCAGGACGGCCTTGGTCTCCTGGTAGAGGAAGGACTTGTTGGCGCTGCCGCCGCCCTTGGCCATGAAGAGGAACTTGTACGCGCCGCCGTCGGTGGCGTACAGCTCTATCTGGGCCGGCAGGTTGGAGCCGGTGTTCTTCTCGTCCCACATGGTCAGCGGGGCCATCTGCGAGTAGCGCAGGTTGAGCTTGGTGTAGGCGTCGTAGATGCCGCGGGAGAGCGCTTCCTCGTCGCCGCCGGAGGTCAGCACCTGCTGGCCGCGCTTGCCCATGACGATGGCCGTACCGGTGTCCTGGCACATCGGCAGGACGCCGGCCGCGGCGATGTTGGCGTTCTTGAGCAGGTCGAGCGCCACGAAGCGGTCGTTCGGGCTGGCCTGCGGGTCGTCCAGGATGCGGCGCAGCTGGGCGAGGTGGGTGGGGCGCAGGTAGTGCGAGATGTCGTGCATCGCCTCGGCGGCGAGCCGGCGCAGCGCCTCGGGCTCGACGGTGAGGAAGGTGCGGCCCTCGGCCTCGAAGGTGCTCACCCCTTCCGAGGTGACGAGGCGGTACTGGGTGGTGTCCTCGCCGAGAGGGAGCAGATCCGTGTATTCGAACTCGGGCATAAGGGGCATTCCTCACTCGGCTGCGTCGTCGCTGAAGCCCGTCCAGCATACGAGCGTGCGGGCGGCGCCCGTGCTGTGAGGTAGCGCTCACCGCCCCGGCAACCCTGGCTTCCGGCCACCCGCGCGGACGCGACCCCTAGGGGTCGGATGGGGGACAGCTCCGGCCGTTCTCGGGGTAGTCGCGATCTATCGCGTCTGTGTACGGTGGGCCGGTGGATGAATCGCAGCTCCAGAAGCCCGCGCAGCAGCCCGTAGAGCCCGCGCAGCGCCCGGCGGAGACGGCAGTCGCCGCGGCACCCGCCGCCACCGCTTCGCCCGCACCGACCGCCCTGTCCGCGCCGGCTGCCGACGCCGACCTGCGTGCGTCGGACGCCGACCGGGACCGGATCGCCGACATCCTGCGCGAGGCGCTGGCCGAGGGCCGGCTCGACTCGGGCGAGCACTCCGAGCGGCTCGACCGTGTCTACGCGGCCAAGACGCTGGGCGAGTTGGAGCCTCTGGTGCGCGACCTGCCGCAGGGGCGCGTGGAGTCCCCGGCGCCGGCCCCCCGCGGCTACGCGGGCGACGGCAGCGGCGAGAACCCGAACCTGGTCGGCATCCTCGGCGGCGCCGAGCGCAAGGGCCGCTGGCGCGTCGGGCACAAGATCACCGCGGTGGCGATCCTGGGCGGCGTCGAGATCGACCTGTCCGAGGCCACGTTCACCGCGCCGGAGCTGGTCATCCACTGCACCGCCGTGATGGGCGGCGTGAGCGTCAAGCTGCCGGAGAACGTGACGCTGCGCGGCGGCGGCGTGATCGGCATCATGGGCGGCTCCGACATCAAGGCCTACGAGTCCACCGACCCGGGCGCCCCGGTCGTCCGGATCGACGGCGTCGCCTTCTGGGGCGGCGTGGAGGCGAAGGCCAAGCGCGGCAAGAAGGTCAAGGACTGGACGAAGAAGTAGCCCCCGGCCTCAGGGCGTTACGCCCCTCCGCCCGGGAGGGCGCGCTTCGGGGGCGCGGGGAACTGCGCGCCGAGCCGTCGACGGGCTGCACGTCGGCACCGTCCGAAAGGGGCGTTCGGTCCTCCCCGGAGCTTCGCCCGGGGGTGCCCCCACTCCCCTTCGCTCGGGACCACCGGCCCGGTGGTGGGTGGTCGTGCCCTGGTGGGCCGCCCGCCGCGAAAGGGGGAGGTGTGGGGAGCCTGGGGCGCGGGTACGCGCATGGTGCGTGTGTGCGCCACCCATGCTGCGTGTTCACGCCAAGCCCAGGTCAGCGCAGGTATCCGTGAGTGATCAGGCGTGAACACGGTGCGCATGAAGTCGCGTACAGCGGGTAGGGGAACGGGACACGCCGCCGCGCTGCCGCCGCCGCACGCTGCGCACGGGGAGCAGTCGGCGCGGGCCAGCGTGGCATACCACGAGCCGTCGTCAGGAGTTTCCCGTGCTTCAACCGATCGAGCCCGTCATGGACCCCGCCACTCCACCGGGTCACCCGCGTGACTTGGGCGGGCCCTGGCACTCGGAGGCGGCATGCCGCAGCGACGAGGCGGGGCTGTTCTTCGCGCCGTCGAAGGAGCCCACCGCCGCAAGGCTGGCTCGGGAGGAGGCGGCAAAGCGGGTCTGCGCCCGCTGCCCGGTGATGCTCGAATGCCGCGAGCACGCGCTGCTCCAGCCGGAGCCGTACGGCGTGTGGGGCGGCATGACCGCGGCGGAACGACGCGTGGTGCTGGCCCGCAGGCGGCGCCGCGAGGTCGAACTGCAGCGCCCCGCGGCCGGGATAGCCGTCGCGGGCTGACGGCCGGCTCACACGCCGCCGCGAAGGTATCCGCACACGTCCTGCCCGCCCGGCGCGCGCTCGGGGCGGTCCGGTCCGGGCAGGAGGTGCGGTGGTGCCGGGCGGGGTCAGCGCGCCCGGTCGAAGTCGATCGCGCTGTACGCCCGCAGCTTGGACAGCCGGTGCTCGGAGTCGATCTGCCGGATCGTGCCGGACTTGGAGCGCATCACCAGTGACGACGTCGTCGCCGTCTCGCGCCGGTAGCGCACCCCGCGCAGCAGCTCCCCGTCGGTGACGCCCGTCGCCACGAAGAAGACGTTGTCACCGCTGACCAGGTCCTTGGTCTCCAGTACCTTGTCCAGGTCGTGCCCGGCGTCCAATGCCCGCTGCCTTTCCTCGTCGTCCTTCGGCCACAGCCTGCCCTGGATCGTGCCGCCCAAGCAGGTGACCGCGCAGGCCGCGATGATGCCCTCCGGCGTGCCGCCGATACCGAGCAGCAGGTCGACGCCGGTCCCTTCGCGTACCGCCATGATCGCGCCGGCCACGTCGCCGTCGGCGATGAACTTGATCCGGGCGCCGGTCTCCCTGATCTCCCGCACGATGGTGTCGTGCCGCGGACGGTCGAGCACCACGACCGTGACGTCCTCGGGCGCGCTGCCCTTGGCCTTGGCCACCCGGCGGATGTTCACCGACGGCGGCGCGGTGATGTCGACGACCTCCGCCGCCTCCGGGCCGGCGACCAGCTTGTCCATGTAGAAGACCGCCGACGGGTCGAACATCGTGCCGCGGTCGGCGACTGCGAGCACCGAGACCGCGTTCGGCATGCCCTTGGCGGTCAGCGTCGTGCCGTCGACCGGGTCCACGGCGACATCGCACTCGGGCCCTGTGCCGTCGCCGATCCGCTCGCCGTTGAAGAGCATCGGCGCTTCGTCCTTCTCGCCTTCGCCGATCACGACCACGCCGTTCATCGACACGGTGTGCACCAGGGTCCGCATCGCCTTGACGGCGGCGCCGTCGGCGCCGTTCTTGTCGCCGCGCCCGACCCACCGCCCGGCGGCCATCGCGGCGGCTTCGGTGACCCGGACCAGTTCGAGGGCCAGGTTGCGGTCGGGTGCTTCGGGGCTCACTTCGAGGGCGGGGGGCAGGTGTTGTTCGGTCATCGCAGCGCACCTTTCTGTACGAGGACGGCCGGATATGAGGGTGCTGCGACCCTATCGGGTTCCTGCGAATATGAGCAGGGTGCTTGTCACATGAGCGCACAACGGCCGGGAGTCGCCGGCCGTGAGGGACCCGGCGGTCGGGGCATGGCGGGGCATGGGGGACGATAGGGGCGTGGCAGCAGACAAGCGTGGCAACAAGACGGTGAGGGACCTCGTCCTGTCCTTGATGGTGCTCAGCGTCGTCGTCGCCGTCATCTACATCTTTGTCCCGCACGACTCCAAGGCCGACCCGGTCAAGCCGATCACCTACTCGGTGGAACTGGGCCAGGCCAGGCGGGACGCGCCGTTCAAGGTCGCCGGCCCCGAGGGCCTGAGTGCCCAGTGGCGTGCCACCTCGGTCACCTACAACGGCGCCGACCCGCACAAGGTCAGCTGGCACCTCGGCTTCGTGGACCCCGAGCAGCAGTACGTTGCCATCGAGCAGAGCAACGGCCCCGCCGACCCCTTCATCGCCGAGGTCACGCTGGGCGCGCACCGCGACGGCAGCCGTACGGTCACCGCGGGCGGGCAGGTCTGGGAGCGCTGGACCGGCAAGCGGTACACCGCGCTGGTGCGCAAGGACCAGGGCGCGACCACGATCGTGCTCGGTACCGGTCCCGACAGCCAGCTCACGCAGATGGCCGCCGCGCTCAGGGAGCGCAGCGGCCAGTGAGCCCGGGCCGGCCTCGCGGCCGGCCGGGTCGCGTCAGACGGTCGTGACGACCTCGTCGTAGGACAGCCGCGGGTTGCGCGGGTACCAGGCGTTGTCGCCGGGCCGGCCGATGTTGACCACGGCCAGCACCGAGTGCTCGCCGTCCGCGAAGAACTCCTTGTTGATGCCGTCGGCGTCGAAGCCCGTCATCGGGCCGGCCGCCAGGCCCGCCGCGCGCACGCCGATGATGAAGTAGCCGACCTGGAGGGCCGCGTTGAGCGCGGCCGACTTCTCACGCACCGGGCGCTCGGCGAAGAAGACGTCCTTGGCCTGCGGGAAGACCGGGAACTGGGTGGGGAGTTCCTCGTGGAACTCGTTGTCCGCGGCCAGGATCGCCACCAGCGGGGCGGTCGAGGTCTTCGGCTGGTTGCCCTCGGACATGTGCTGCACCAGGCGCTCGCGGCCCTCTGTGGAGCGGACCAGGACGACGCGCAGCGGCTGCTGGTTGAAGGCGGTGGGGGCGTACTTGACCAGGTCGTAGACCGCCTGGATCTGCTCATCGGTCACGGGCTCTGCGGTGAAGGTGTTCGCGGTGCGGGCCTCGCGGAAGAGGAGGTCCTGGGCGGCGGGGTCGAGTGCGAGCGTCATCGGATACCTCTGGGGGGAGTCGGAACGAGCTGAACGCGGTCTCCCGCGTTCGGAACACCTCAGCCAACCTGGGTGAACTCTCAACCATTCCGCGTTCAACTGTGACCCTGGTCACAGGGTGCGAGCCCCTGACCTGGGATTTCACGCCCCAGGCGCTCCTGCGACCCCAGCCGCGACTACGCCTCCGTGCCGTCCGCGTCCTCTGCCGCCGGCCCGTCCGCCGCCTCGTCCTCCGCCGCCAGCGCCGCGTTCAGCCGCTCGCGGGCGCCCTCCAGCCAGCGCCGGCACACCTTGGCCAGTTCCTCGCCGCGCTCCCACAGCGCGAGCGACTCCTCCAGCGTGGCGCCGCCCGCCTCCAGCCGGCGCACGACGTCGATCAGCTCGTCGCGGGCCTGCTCGTAACCCAGCGCGGCGGTGGTGGTCTCCTGGTCTGCTGCCATGCGGCCAGCCTAGGGGCGCCCACCGACAGCCCCCGCCACCCTCCCGCTGCGGCCGCCGCCCGGCTCACCCTCCTGCGGCCTGCCCGCCGTCGGAGACCCGTACGGTGAAGTCGCCCGCCGCGACCCGCGCCCGCAGCTCCTCGCCCGCCGCGACCTCGGCCGGGTCCCGTACCGCCGCGCCGTCCGCCCGCTGGAGCACCGCGTAGCCGCGCCGCAGCGTCGCCGCGGGGGACAGCGCCACCACCCGCGCCAGGGTGTGCGACAGGTCGGCGTCCGCCCGGTCCAGCGCGTGCCGCAGCGAGCGGCGGCCCCGGTCGAGGCGGTCGGCCACCTCCGCGGCCCGCTCGTCGACCATCCGCTGCGGCGACGCCATCGAGGGCCGGCTCAGCGCCGCTTCGAGGCCGCGCTCCTCCCGGTCCAGCAGCCCGCGGACCACCCGCAGCGCCCGGTCGCTGACCAGCTGCACCTTGGCCAGCTCCTCGCGCACGTCCGGCACGACCCGTTTGGCGGCGTCGGTGGGGGTGGACGCGCGCAGGTCGGCCACCAGGTCGAGCAGCGGCGAGTCCGGCTCGTGCCCGATCGCCGAGACGACCGGCGTGACGCAGTCCGCGACCGTACGCACCAGCTGCTCGTCGGAGAACGGCAGCAGGTCCTCGACGCTGCCGCCGCCCCGCGCCACGATGATCACGTCGACCTCCGGGTGCGCGTCCAGCTCCCTTACCGCCTCGATGACCTGCGGCACCGCGTTCGCACCCTGCACGGGCACGTTGCGCACCTCGAAGCGCACGGCAGGCCAGCGCAGCCGGGCGTTCTCCCGCACGTCCCGCTCGGCCGCCGAGGCGCGTCCGGTGACCAGGCCGATCAGCTGCGGCAGGAAGGGCAGCGGGCGCTTGCGGTCCAGCGCGAAGAGGCCCTCGCCGGTGAGCTGCTTCTTCAACCGCTCCAGCCGCACCAGCAGTTCGCCCACGCCCACCGGGCGGATCTCCACCGCGCGCAGCGACAGGCTGCCCCGCGGGCCGTACCACTCCGGCTTCGCGTGCAGCACCACCCGCGCGCCCTCCCCGACCACGTCCGCGACCTGGTCGAAGACGCCGCGGAAGCACGTCACGCTGAGCGAGATGTCGTGCGAGGTGTCGCGCAGCGTCAGGAAGACCACCCCGGCGCCCGGCCGCCGGGACAGCTGGGTGATCTGCCCCTCGACCCACACGGCGCCGAGCCGGTCGATCCATCCGCCGATCAGCCGGGACACCTCGCCGACCGGGATCGGCGAGTCCGCCGAGGTGCTGAGAGCCATTCCCCGACCCTACCGGCGACGTCCGACACACCCCGGGGGCAACGGTGCGGGCCGCCTTCACTACAGTCGTACAAGCTACGACGCCCGTACCAAATCTTCCGGGGGAACGACCATGAACAGGCGCATCGTGACCATAGCCGTCGGCCTCGCCGCCACCGGCCTGCTGGCGGCCGGCTGCGGCGGCGGGGACGGCGGCGACAAGCCGGCCGCGTCCTCGTCCGCGTCCACCGCGCCGGGCAAGGACGGCAAGGACGGCAAGGACGGGAAGACCGCGGCGCCGATCGTCACCGCGGCCCAGGCCGGCGCCGTCCTGGACGGCTACGAGAAGGTCAACAACGCCGCCAACGCCACCCAGGACGGCCCGAAGCTCGGCACTGTCGAGGGCGGCGCGCTCTACCAGCAGAGCCTGGCGCAGTACAAGCAGTTCCCGAAGTACTCGGCCAAGGTGCAGGCCGACTACCGCAAGCCCTTCACGTACGTGGACCGGCGGTTCCACATCCCCGACACCGGCTCGTGGTTCATGGTCGACGCCGAGGTCAGCGGCGGGAACTTCGACAAGGGCGACCGCCAGCTGATGGTCTTCCAGCAGCAGACCGGCGGCCACTGGAAGATGGTCCTCGCCGACAACTTCACCGGCGCCGTGCCCGCCGTCGCCAAGGCCGCGGACGGCGCCGCCGTCGTCGTGGCCCCCGACGCCACCGTCGGCGGCACCAAGCTCTCCGCGCTCGGCTCGGCGGTCAACGACCTGCGGGTCTCGGGCGGCAGGAAGGCCGGCGCCGTGCTCGCCGACTCCGCCGTCAGGCGGGACGCGGTCAAGGAGTACACGACGCGGAACGACCACTGGGGCGCCTACAAGAACTGCCTGCGCACCGACTTCGAGGACGCCGGCACCAAGTGGGACAGCGCCTACATCAAGTACCCCGACACCTACGCGGTCAAGACCGCGGACGGCGGCGCGCTGGTGGCCTCGACCTCCTACTACGTCGAGCTGGAGTTCTCCACCCGCCCCGAGACGTGCTCCGTCGTGCCCGGCGGCAACACCACGGCCTACCTGCACGGCGACCAGAACGGCGTCCGCAGCCGCTACGCCGGCCTCAACGTGATCTCGGTGCCCGCGGCCGGCCGTCCCGTGCAGCTCGGCGGCGACGTCCAGCTCATCGGCGCCAGCTCGTAGCCCTGCCGGCGCCGGCTTGCCGACCGTCCGGCGCCGGCTCCCGCACGCCCCCCGGCGTACCCCCGACCGCTCCCGTGCCCGCGGGGCGCCCACCGTACGATGGACCGCATGACGACCGAAGCCAGCCGCCGTGTCCTGCTCGCCGCCCCCCGCGGGTACTGCGCGGGCGTGGACCGTGCGGTGATCACCGTCGAGAAGGCGCTGGAGCAGTACGGCGCCCCGGTCTACGTCCGCAAGCAGATCGTGCACAACAAGTACGTCGTGCAGACGCTGGAGAAGAAGGGCGCGGTTTTCGTCGACGAGACGGCCGAGGTCCCCGAGAACGCGATCGTGATCTTCTCCGCGCACGGTGTCGCCCCGGTCGTCCACGAGGAGGCCGACCGGCGCAAGCTCGCCTCGATCGACGCGACATGCCCGCTGGTGACCAAGGTCCACAAGGAAGCCGTCCGGTACGCCAACGACGACTACGACATCCTGCTCATCGGCCACGAGGGCCATGAGGAGGTCATCGGCACGATGGGTGAGGCGCCCGAGCGCACCCACCTCGTCGACGGCCCCAAGGACGTCGCCGACCTGACCGTGCGCGACGAGTCGAAGGTCGTCTGGCTGTCCCAGACGACGCTGTCGGTGGACGAGACGATGGAGACGGTCGACGCGCTCAAGGAGCGCTTCCCCAACCTGCTCTCGCCGCCCAGCGACGACATCTGCTACGCCACCCAGAACCGGCAGGTCGCGGTCAAGCAGATCGCCGCGGAGGCCGACCTGGTCATCGTGGTCGGCTCGCGCAACTCGTCGAACGCGATCCGGCTGGTCGAGGTCGCCCTGCAGGCCGGCGCGGGCGCGTCGTACCTGGTGGACTTCGCCGACGAGTGCGAGGACGGCTGGCTGGAGGGCGTCGCCACCGTCGGTGTCACCTCGGGCGCCTCGGTGCCGGAGATCCTCGTCGACCAGGTACTGGAGTGGCTGGCGGTGCGCGGGTACGCGGACGTCCGGGTTGTCACCTCGGCCCAGGAGTCCATCCAGTTCTCGCTGCCCAAGGAACTGCGCCGGGATCTGCGTGCGGAGGCCGCCGCGGGGGAATCGGCCAAGGGGTGAGTTTTTCCACGCGCCTCCCATGGGGGGGAGCTACGAGAGGTGAGGCCTACGGCCCGCCTCTAGCCTGGAGGTCATGAACGTGTTCGGTGTGGACATCGGCGGTACGGGCATCAAGGGCGCCCCCGTCGACCTCGACAGGGGCGATCTGACGGACGATCGCTACAAGGTGCTGACCCCGCACCCGGCGACGCCGGACGCGGTGATGGACGGCGTCCAGGACGTCGTCTCGCACTTCGGCTGGTCAGGGCCGCTCGGGGTGACCTTCCCCGGCGTCGTCATGGACGGCGTGACCAGGACCGCGGCCAACGTGGACCCCGGCTGGATCGGCGTGGACGCCCGCAAGGCGCTCAGCGAGCGCCTCGGGCTGCCCGTGGTGGTGCTGAACGACGCGGACGCCGCGGGCGTCGCCGAGATGACCTTCGGCGCCGGGCGCGGCCGCGGCGGCACGGTCGTCGTGCTGACGCTCGGCACGGGCATAGGCAGCGCCGTCTTCGTCGACGGCCGCCTGCTGCCGAACACCGAGCTGGGTCACCTGGAGCTGCACGGCCACGACGCGGAGAAGCGCGCCTCGGTCAAGGCCCGTGAGGACGAGGACCTGAGCTGGGAGCACTGGGCGCACCGGCTGCGCAAGTACCTGGAGCACGTCGAGATGCTGTTCTCGCCGGACCTGTTCGTGCTGGGCGGCGGCATCAGCCGCAAGGCCGACAAGTTCCTGCCGTACCTGCGGGGCCACGGGCTCAACGCGGAGATCGTCCCCGCCGAGCTGCAGAACAACGCCGGGATCGTCGGCGCCGCGATGGCAGCAGCAAAGCTCTGACCGCGACGATCAGCGCGGCCGCCACGGTGCCGGTGTAGAGCCAGCCGGTCATCAGGGCGAGACCGGTGAACAGCCCGAGCAGGTGCCCGACCAGACCGCCGCCCCCGCTGTCGGCGGTCAGCCCGATCCCCAGCGCGAAGGCGATCGGCGCCGACACGGGGGCCGCCACCAGGTCGTAGGGGCGTACGTAGACCGCCGCGGTCACGCTCACCGCGACGAAGACGACGCCGAAGAAGGTGCCGGGGCCGTCGAAGAGCATCGCGTCGACGGTGCCGGCCAGCACCGTCACGAGGGTGACCAGCACACCGGTGCCCAGGCCCGTCAGCCGGGGCCTGGGCCGCTGGACGGCACGCAGCCGGCGGACCAGTGCGGTCAGCGGGTGCGCGGGCTTGGCCGGGGCGGCGATCTTGCCCGGGCCGGTCACCGGCGCTCCCTGCGTTGCTCGCGCACTGTGTTGGTCCACTCACCCAACGTAGGCGCAGCGGGTCGGGAATCCGTGCAGCGGACCCGGACATTCGCCCGGCTGGGCGCCCGTGTTCGAAGCCGGGCCGGGCCGCGCGCCGCGGCCCCGTAGACTGGCGGACGGCATCCGGCTGCGGACGCCTGCCTCGTTACGGGAAGCTACGGGAAGTCGCCACGTGTCGCTCACCATCGGAATCGTCGGTCTGCCGAATGTCGGCAAGTCGACGCTCTTCAACGCCCTGACCAAGAACGACGTGCTCGCGGCCAACTACCCGTTCGCCACGATCGAGCCCAACGTCGGCGTGGTGGGCGTCCCCGACGCCCGGCTCGACACGCTCGCCGAGATCTTCAGCTCGGCCCGCGTCCTGCCCGCCACCGTCGACTTCGTCGACATCGCCGGCATCGTCCGCGGCGCCTCCGAGGGCGAGGGCCTGGGCAACAAGTTCCTCGCGAACATCCGCGAGTCCGACGCGATCTGCCAGGTCATCCGGGCCTTCAAGGACGAGAACGTGGTCCACGTGGACGGCAAGGTCTCGCCCAAGGACGACATCGAGACCATCAACACCGAGCTGATCCTCGCCGACCTCCAGTCCGTCGAGAAGGCCATCCCGCGGCTGACGAAGGAAGCCAGGCTGCAGAAGGAGAAGGTCGCGGTCCTGGCCGCGACCGAGGCCGCGCAGGCCATCCTGGCCGCCGGCGACACCCTCTTCTCACACGGCATCACCAAGGGCACCGAGCAGGGCACCCTGCTGCACGAGCTGCACCTGCTCACCACCAAGCCCTTCCTCTACGTCTTCAACGTCGACGAGGACGAGCTCACCGACGAGGCCTTCAAGGACGAGCAGCGCGCCCTGGTCGCCCCCGCCGAGGCGATCTTCCTCAACGCCAAGCTCGAATGCGACCTGGCGGAACTCGACGACGCCGAGGCGCTGGAGCTGCTCCAGTCCGTCGGCCAGCAGGAACCGGGCCTCGCCACCCTGGCCCGCGTCGGCTTCGAGACCCTGGGCCTGCAGACCTACCTGACCGCCGGCCCCAAGGAATCCCGCGCCTGGACGATCAAGCGCGGCGCCACCGCCCCCGAAGCGGCCGGCGTCATCCACACGGACTTCCAGAAGGGCTTCATCAAGGCCGAGGTCATCTCCTTCGCCGACCTGGTCGCCACCGGCTCCGTCCCCGAGGCCCGCGCCAAGGGCAAGGCCCGCATGGAGGGCAAGGACTACGTGATGCAGGACGGCGACGTGGTGGAATTCCGCTTCAACGTCTAGCTGAGCGGGTGGTAGCCCGTCTGACCTGCGGCGGAGGGAGTGCGCGGCCTCAGCGGTCCGCACCCGGTCCGCAACCGTGCTGACGCATGGTCAGCGCGGGGGAGTGGCTGCGCCGCTTCGGTGGCTGCCGCGTCGCTCGTCGGGGCGGTCTGCGTAGGCCTTGTCGACGGCGGCCCGGGGCCCGTGCCCTTCGGGACACCGGCCTTGGCGCACGATGGCCGCCAGGCGTGGTCCATGAAGTGGGTGTAGACGATGGGTCCGCCCTGGGGCGCCGTGAAGAGCCAGCCCCCTCGGCGCCGTCGACGGGGAAGTCCCGCAAGTGGGTCTTGAGCGCGGCGACTGCCATTTTCGGCAGCGGGACCGTGTGGTGGGAGCGGGCCGTCTTCGGCGGTCCGACATAGACCCCGTGCTTGGCTGTCTGCTGGATCTGCTGCTCGACCGTGACGGTCGCGTGCAGCAGGTCCGCGTGGCGGAGCTGGAGCCCGAAGAGCTCGCCGGGCCGCAGCCCGTGGCGGCGCCCAGCAGCACCAGGGCCTTGTCGCGACCCGGTATTTGCTCGGAGAGCGCACGGACCTGTTCCACCGCCAGGGGCACCACGCGCTTTCGGGGGACGGAGGGGAGCTTCGCGTCGTTGCATGGGTTGTGCGGGATCATGCGATCACGGACAGCGGCCCGGAAGACGGCGTTGACGGTATTGAAGACGATTCTGGGACGAGATCACCCGGTGCGACGCCCAGCGCCCGTCGGCCACACGACCTCGATAGTGAGGCCGAGGGCGCGGGCCTCCTCGACGACGTCGGCGGTGCCGCCGCCTTTGGTGCCCGGCGGCATGCCGTTCCAGACGGCCACGAGCCGGTCGGCCCGGCGTAGCAGTTCGCTGTTGGCGGCTTCGTACGCTTCCCGACCGGCAGTGGCATGGTCCATCACCACCACCTCGGTGGCTGCGGCCAGGAGCCGGTCGAATTGCGCGGCGTGTGCAGCCTTGACCTTCGTCTCGCGGTAGTCGCGGGAAGGGATTACGGCGACGAGGCTTCCGCCGGCGTCCAGGACGGCTTCTGCGAACAAGGAGTCCGAGCCGGCGGCGATGCAGGAGACGCCGACCAGTTCCCCGTCCGCCACGTCACGCACCAACCCGTCAAGGGCCGCCCTGACCAGGGGAACGGAAGCGTCGGTGAGGTCCATGTGGCCGGTTACAGCGAGGATGGTCACAGCGTTCCTTGTCAGTCGGAGAGTTGCTCGCGGAGCCTAGCGCGCGCTTCCCGTACGGGAGCTGAAGTTCTGTGACCCACCGTGTAGGCGTACAGCTCGGCCATGCCTTCTCGCACGCGTCCGGAATGGACACGCTCGGCGACATCGCAGGCTGCGTGGGTCTCGGCGACGGCCGCGGCGAGATCGCCGGAGAGGAAGTAGACCTCGGCCAGACCAAGGCGGTCCAACGCGTGTGATCTGCCGGCCTCCGGTCCTCGACGGGTGAGTGCAGTACGGATCTGTTCCTCGGCATGTCCGGCGTGGAGCCGAGGATCGCGCCGGGCGAGTTCCAGGTAGCGACCGCCGGTGACGCCTGCCAGTTCCGCTTCGTCGAAGTACCCAATCCAGTAGGGCTCATCGAGACCGCCATCGGCAAGTGCGTGGCGGGCTTGTTCGGTGGCCCGGTTGAACGCTGCGGTTCTGCCGAGTGCGGCCAAGGCCCATGCCTCTCGCGTGTGGAGCATCGCACGGAGTCGCGGTCCGGCCTCGTCACGGACACCCTCCTGCGCGAAGCGGACGAGTTCCAGGGCGTCTGTCGGGCGGGCCGCGTAGAGCAACTGGCGAGCCATGCCGGCCAAGGTGTTGGCGCCCCAGAGACGGTCGCCTGCGGCGTGGGCCGATCGCAAGCTGAGCCGGTAGTAGTCCTGCGCTCGTCGTTGCAGCCCCGCATCCCACGCCATGCCAGCGGCGGTACCGGCCAGCTGCGCCAGCACCGCGTACAACCGCTGCTCAACGAGTGGTGCTTGGTGTTCGTGGAGGAGCGCGGTCACCTCCTGCAGCTGGCCAAGGACCGCCCGGCGCCGCAGTCCACCGCCGTACTTGTGGTTCCAGGTGCGGAACGCCTTTGCTGTCTCCTCAAGCTGCTCGACGTCGCGCATCCCCAACCGGCCGGGGCGGTTTCGGCGGGATCCTGTCTCCCCGGGCAGCATCCAGCCTTCCAGCGAGTCGAGCAGAAGCGGTCCGGTCATCACCGTGGCTGCGATCGCTCGGGCGAGTGCGCGTCGGTCCATGGTGAGGTCGACGCGGGTGAGTTGGTCCGCCAGCTCGACAGTTGCGCCGTTCTGCCACGGAGTGTCCATGCGGGCTGTCACCTCGGGAGTTTCGGGGCGGGCCGGTTCGGCCTCCTCCGTTTCCCAGGGACGGGTGGCGAGGCCGATGAGCTTGCCGGGGATGTGCAGGCCGTCGGCGATGCGGCACAGCACGTCGTACGAGACGACGCGCGTCTGCCCGTTCATGATGGTCGACACCTTGCCGGGGGTTAATCCGCACGCCAATGCGATGCGGTTCTGGGACAGGCCACCATGCTTCTTCAGAAGCCTGAATGCCTCGGCGAAGTCGTGTTCGGCCAACGCCTGACGCATATCGGTCCTGGTCAGGACGTCCGTGGAAATCGGTGTGGCGTTCACGAGCCGCCTCCGGAGGTGTGCGGCATCCCGGCTATCAGGCTGGGACAGCGGTGTTACCGCCTCGGTAATCCCCAACGGTCATGGTGGCGAAGCGGCGTGAGCGTAACGCTACTCACAGACACCGTTCATCGAAACCGAGTGGGGAAACCTCATGCCGAACCTGCCTCGTTGTGTGAGGCCTTCGCCGTGCAGGCTGCGTCATCAGGGCCGCGCCCGTGAGGTGAACGGCCAGTGAGAGTCACGAAAGTGGTCCGACGAGCCACGCCCAACGGCCGCGTCAAACGGCTGCAGACCGCGATCTTGTTCGAACGACCCGCCGGGCCAACCACTGTCGGCATGGATGTTGCGGGCGCAGGCGTCGTCGCGCTCTGTCGCGCTGCGGCGCCGACGCCGAGGCCCGCCATCGCCCGACGAGGGGGGCTGGCTTCATGATCAAGACCGCGTACGCCGCGACGGAGACCACGCCTACGGGTCCCATCCCGAGGCTCGCCGAGCCGGTCTGCGACGAATTCGCGGTGCGGGTCTCCGTCGGATCCGCGACGTACGGCGCTCTCGAAAGGGACGTCGACGGCCAGTGGGTTGGACGCCTTCGCCGCATCAGTGCCGCCAAGTTGCGCGCCTGGGGCCTGGACCCGCTCATGGACGATGTCCAACTGCTAGTCAGCGAACTGGTCACCAACGCCCTGCGGTACGGCGAGGACGGCGAGGTCGCGTTCCGCCTCGTGATCACCCAGCAGGGGGTGTTGATCGCGGTGAACGACGGTTCCAGCCGCCGCCCGCGCTTGAGCGTCGTCGATGACGCGAGCGAAACCGGCCGTGGCCTCTTCCTCGTCGCCGCGATAGCCGACGACTGGGGAGTGAGCGCAGACGGCACGACCACGTGGTGCACGTTGCTTGTCGCGGAGGCGCGCTGATGACGGTGCAGGCCAATCCCGCCTCGTATCCACGCCGAGAGCAGCCCGCAATGACGAACGCGAAGACGCTGTTCCCCGTCTGTGGTCGGCCCGCCCGGCTCCCGGAGTACCTCGTCCAGGAGGCTCTTCGCATCGCGGCACCGTACGGATCGGCGGACGAGGCAGATGTGGAGAGGGACTTGTGGTGCCACCTTCAAGTTCACGGCGATGGGGACCATTTCGCCCTCGTACTGGACCTCGACGGCGTGGCCACCGGTGCCATCTGGACTCGCTGGGCCGGCGGCACTCCTGTTGCAGCGCTGGACATCCGACCGGATTGCTCATTCATCGATCCCGATTCACGCGATGCCTGCTGCGAGTTCGCCCTCCACCCGGGTGTCCACAGCCACCGACTCACCGCTATGCCCGTCGCGTCCTCTTGACTTCCCACCTCAGCGAAGGAGATCGAGTCTTGACCACCACCTCGGCGGTATTGGAACCGGTCAACGGAGTACCACTCGCACAGCAACCGTCCGCAGCAGGGGCCACCTCGCGGGGCGGCACCTGGTCCATCAGCACGACGGGCAGAGTCACCCTCACCGGGTACCTGCCGCCCTGGGCGGACGAGGAACCGAGCGAATCGGACGTGCCGCTGGAAGAGCTCTCCGTCAAGCTGATCGACCTCGCGGACTGGCGACCCTTCGACGGGCAGAGGATGCGCATCCACAACCCCGCTCACGCTGACGGCGCCAGCCTGGCCGTGGAAGAGAGCCTCTTCGACGGCCACATCGCCTGCTACCCGTACAGAGAGGACCTGCAGGAGCGGACTCCGTACGCCAACGTCCTCGTGGTGAACGATTTGTGGTTGAACCACCTCACGCCCGAGGACCTCACCAGGCTCACAGCTCAACTCCGCGCGCAAGCCGACCACATTGAAAAGGACGTCACTCCGATCCTCGAAGCAGCCCGCAATGACTGGACCGCTCGCCAGGTCGGACGCGCGAACCACGTCGTCGATGAGCCTGCCGGCGCGTCGATAGCCTCCGCGCCGATTGGCACTGTCCGCGGTTGACCGAGCACCCGACGTACACGCGAGAGTGAAGGAACTTCCCCTGATGACCGATATGACCGTCGAGCCCGACGAGGCCACCCGCCTGCGGAACAACGTCGTGGACACCCTCCGTGCCGAGGGCTGGATCACCTCGCCCGAGGTCGAAGCCGTGATGCGGGCGATTCCCCGCCACGAGTTCACTCCTGAGGCGTCCCTGGAGAAGGCGTACGAGCCCTACGCGGCGGTGATCACCAAGACCGACCAGTACGGCGTCCAGCTCAGCTCCGTGTCGGCGCCGCAGATCCAGGCACTGATGCTGGAGCAGGCCAAGGTCCGCCCCGGAATGCGGGTGCTGGAGATCGGTTCTGGCGGGCTGAACGCGGCCTACCTCGCCGAACTCGTCGGTGAGGACGGCGAGGTCACTACGGTGGACATCGACCCCGTCGTCACCGACCGCGCGAGCCGACTGCTGGACGAGCACGGTTACGGCCGCGTCACCGTCCTTACGGCCGACGCCGCCGAACCGATCCCCGGGTTGGGGAAGGTCGATGTCGTGCTGGTGACCGTCGGCGCCTGGGACATCCCGTCGGCCTGGACCGATCAGCTCAAGCCCGGCGGTCACCTGGTGGTGCCGTTGCGAATGCGCGGCCTGACCCGGTCCATCGCCTTCGTCCGCGTCGGCGACCACATGGAGAGCGAGTCCGCGAGAATCTGCGGCTTCGTTCCGATGCAGGGCTCCACCGCCCACAAAGAGGATTTGCTGCTGGTCAACGGCACCCCCGAGATCGGGCTGCGGTTCGACGACGGTCTGCCCTCCGATCCGAGCCTGCTCGACAACGCCGTCACTTTCCCGCGGGTCGAGCTGTGGACCGGGGTGACGATCGGCGTCAGAGAGCTGCTGGACACCCTCCAGATGCACCTGGCCATCAGGCTGCCGGGCTTCTGCGTGATGGCTGTGGACCCCGACCTTGACTCCGGCGTCGTCGCCCCGGCCAACAAGAGCTTCGCCCTGGCTGCCGTGGACGACCAGGGCCGCACCTTCGCCTACCTCACCACCCGCCGCAGTGAGGACGACAAGCACGTCGAGTTCGGCGTGCACGCCCTCGGCCCCGACGCCGCCGCGTTCGCCGAGACCATCGCCGCGCACCTGCGCGACTGGGCCGGCAAATACCGCGGCGGCCCCAGCCCGGTCATCCGGGTCTATCCGGCCGGCACCCCCGATGACCAGATCCCCGGCGACCGGGTCATCGACAAGGTCCACAGCCGGATCTCGCTCTCCTGGCCCGCCCGGCAGTAGCTGCGGCCCAGGGTTCCTGCACCATCCCCAACGGAAGGAAGGGCACCACCATGACCAACGCCACCCTGACCCCTGCGCAGGCACTCCTGGACGACGACTTCGCGCCCCTCGACGTAAGGGTCGTCCTCGCCGCGCACCCGTTCGGCAAGCTCCAGTGCGCCACCGGCGACGGCTGCGGCAGCACCTGCTCAGGCGGCGCCTCCGCGTGCAGCTCCTTCGTGGAGGACCCCGCCTGATCCCAGGCACCTCCCCTCACCCGGTGGGCCGGACGCACGCCCGGCCCACCGGCCCCCGCCCGCGCGCCCGTACCGGAAGGGAACACCTCATGGCCCCCCGAGCGGCCGTCACTTACCGGTGGCAGGGACCCGCGTTACTGCGAGCCAGCACCAGCCCCGGCGTCGCTGACCTGCCCCGCATGCTCGACCTGGACGACGCGGCAGAAACCCGCATGTGGCTGGACCGCATTTGGCAGCAGGAGGCGTTCCGCGACGCCCTGCGCGCGGCAACCCCCGTGCTCTCGGCAGCCGTCGAAGCCGTAGCCGGCGGACAGGAGACTCGTCCCCGGCAGGTACGGCGTACGGCGCTGTCCACGATCTCCTACCTGCTGCGGTGGCAGAACCGCTCCACCCCTCTCGGCCTGTTCGCCGGCACCGCCGCGGTGGCCGTCGGGGACACCGCTCGTATTCAGTGGCGCGAGAGGCATCATGTGCTGCTGCGTGCCGACGCCGAATGGGTCGCCGACATCATCGGACGCCTCCACTCCAGCCCGGAACTGCTGCGTCGTTTGCCGCTGGTGGCCAACAACACCGCCCGCGAGCGCGGTAACCGCCTCGTCGCCGTCGGAGCCCCGGCCGACGCCTACGCCCAGCTCATGGCCCCGATCGAGATATCCGTCCACAACGCCCGGCCGGTGGCCGCAGCAGTGGCCGCCGCCCGCGAGCCGATCACCTACGACGACCTGCGCTCCCACCTGCACACGCTCTTCCCGCAGGCCACAGTCGGCCAGATCGACCGGCTCCTGCGCGACCTGGTCGGCCAGCAGATCCTCCTGTCGAGTCTGTGGGCGCCGATGACCACCATGGACGCCTTCGGCCACCTGTGCGCCGAGCTGGAACGGCACGACGCGGACACCATCCCCGATCTCCACGACCTGGTCACCGCGCTGTTCGACGTACGCGACGAGATCGCCGCCCACCAGCCGGCCTCGGCCACCGCCGTGCTGGACCGCCTCTTCCCGAAGATGTGCGTGATCTCCCCGGCGACTCCGACGCCCTTGATCATCGACACCGGGCTCGACTGCGAGGCGCAGATACCCGCGGCCGTGCTGGATGAGGTGCAGGCCGCCGTCACGGCGCTGTACCGGACCACCTCGCAGCCCTACGGCTACCAGCACTGGCGCGACTACCACCGCCGCTTCCGCGCCCGGTACGGCGTCGGCGCGCACGTGCCCGTCATGGAGCTGATCTCCGACAGCGGGCTCGGGCTGCCGGCCGGATACCTCGGCTCGGAACGCGGTCGCCCGCCCAAGCTCCTCACCGATCGAGACCAGGTCCTGCTCGCGCTGCTGCAAGACGCCCTGATGGACGGCGGAAGCGAACTCGTCCTCACCGACAAGGTGATCGACACTCTCGCGGACGCCGCCGCCACCGAGCCGCACTTCGTCCCTCGCGTCGAAGCCGCCTTCGAGATCCACGCACCCTCCACCACGGCCCTTACCCGCGGCGCCTTCCAGGTGGCGATCACCGCCGTGCCCCGGCCGGGCAGCAGCATGGCCGGCCGGTTCGCCCACCTGCTGGCGCCCGACCACCATGAAGTCCTGGCTGACGGCTACCACACCGACCCCGACGCGCTCACCGCCCAACTCAGCTTCCCGCCCCGCAAACGCCGCACCGAGAACGTCACCCGCACACCCCGCCTGCTGCCCCACGTCATCGCCGTAGGCGAGCACCCGGCCGCCGACGGCAAGACAATCGACCTCGACGACATCGCCGTCACCGCCGACGCCCGCCACTTCTACCTAATCCGGCGCTCCACCGGGCACCGCGTGGACGTGCGAGTCCTACACGCTCTGGAAGCCGCCACACAGACTCCGGCGCCGGCCCGATTCCTCGCCGAGGTCGCCGGCGCCCGCTACGCCGCCTACAAACCGTTCGACTTCGGAGCCGCAGCCCACCTGCCCTACCTGCCCCGCGTGCGCTACCGCCGCACCATCCTGGCCCCCGCACGCTGGCTGCTCACCGCCGACGAGCTGCCCGGCCGCGCTTCCGAGCAGGATTCGTGGGATGGGGCGTTCGACACCTGGCGTACCCGGCTGCGCGTGCCCGACGCGGTGAGCATGATCGAGCACGACCAGCGCCTCCCGGTGGACCTGAGACATCCGGTCCACCGCCGCCTGCTGCGAACCCAGCTCGACCAGAACCGGCGCCTGGAATTACGCGAGGCGCCCGCCGCCGACGCACACGGGTGGATCGGCCGCGCCCACGAAGTATGGATCGCCCTCCACCGCACCGGGCCGGCCCCGACCGCCGAGGACGGCCCTCACGGTTCACTCGCGTATGGCGCCGAGCCGCCGCGACTTCACCTGTCCGGCGCCGGCAACGTGCTGTACGCACGCCTGCACGCCCACCCCGCCCGCTACGACGAGATCCTGACCCAGCACCTTCCCACCCTGCTCGCCGCGCTCGGCGATACCGCCTCGCTGTGGTGGTTCACCCGCCACCGTGAGACCGCCCGGCCGGACGCCGACCAGTATCTCGACCTCGTGTTCCACCTGGCGCCCGGCACCTACGCTGTGGCGGCCGAGTGCGTCCACGACTGGACCGGCACTCTCCACCGCACTGGCCTTGCAGCTGGCCTGACGCTGGCCGACTATCGGCCGCAGACCGGCCGGTTCGGGCACGGCGACGCGATGGACGCCGCACATCAGGTCTTCGCCGCCGACTCCGCCGCCGCCGTCGCACAGATTCGGTTCACCGGCCAGAACGACACCGTCACCCCGCAGGCCCTCGCAGCCGCCAGCGCCCTCGACCTTGTCCAGCACCTCGCCCCCTCCGAGGCGGAAGGCACGGACTGGCTCATCCAGCGGTTGCCGCAGGTCACCGGCCGCCTGGACCCCCACCTACGCGAACAGGTACTCGACCTCACCGCCCCTGGCGGCCGGGCCGCCTTGGGCGTACTGCCCGAGGATGACGCCGTCACCCAGGCTTGGAAGGCCCGCGCCGCCGCCCTCGACGCCTACCGACTCCGCCTGGCGGGCGCCGATCCGCTCCGGGCCGCCCGGTCGCTGCTACACCAGCACCACGTCCGTGCGCTGGTCGTAGACCCCACCGCCGAGGCCGTCACCCTCCGCCTCGCTCGCACGGCGGCCCTGCGCCAGCAGAAGGCAGTCCGATGACCGCGGTTACCACCAGCGCCGCCGAGACGGTGCTCCACGTCGCCCGCCACTTGACTGAGCCCGCGCCCCCTCACCCGGCCGAGCCCTGGGCCGTACAGTCCCTCGCCGACGGCGTAGCCGGCACCGCCCTGCTCCACATCGAGGCCGCACGCAGCCACGCACAGCCCTGGAGCACCGCCCACCGCTGGATCAGCGCCGCAGTCTCCGGCCAGGTCAGCGCCGCCGACACCACCGGCCTCTTCCTCGGCGTACCGGCCATCGGCTTCCTCCTCAGCACCCCACCGCCCGAGTTCGACCACCTCTACGGCCAAGCCCGGCACACCGTGCACCAGCACATCCTGACGCTCGCCCACCGCCGTATCGACGCCGCCCGGGCCCGCATCCACCGTGGCGACCTGCCGACCTTCGCTGAGTACGACCTCTTCTACGGCCTGACCGGCATTGGCGCCTACCTGCTGCGCACCAGCCCCGAAGACGTAGCCCTCGACCGCATCCTCCGCTACCTCGTCGCGCTGACACGCCCACTCGCGCCGGGCGCTGGCGGCCTGCCCGGCTGGTGGGTCGCGCACGATCCGCGACGAGGCCACTCCCCACGCTTCCCCGGCGGCCACGCCAACCTCGGAGCCGCCCACGGCATCACCGGCCCACTCCTCCTGCTCGCCCAGGCGCTACGACACGGCATCGAAGTCAACGGCCACCGAGATGCGATCCGGACCATCTGCGAGCACCTCGACACCTGGCGCCGGGACACCGAGACCGGCCCATGGTGGCCCGAACACCTCTCCCGCCGAGACCTCGAACAGCGCCACCCGCACCGCCCCCACGCCGCGAGGCCGAGCTGGTGCTACGGAACCCCCGGTATCGCGCGGGCGGGCCAACTCGCCGGCATCGCACTGCGCGACACCGACCTCCAAGCGCTTTACGAAGACGCCCTGTACCTCGCCCTGAGCGACCCCGCGCAACTGGCCAAAATCACGGACACCGGCCTGTGCCACGGCTGGGCGGGCATCTACCAGATCGCCGCTCGCGCCGCCGCAGACGCCAGCGACCCCCGCCTGCGCGGACTACTTCCCACGCTGGGGGACGCTCTCCTCGGCCACACCCGGTACGAGCCCACAGCGGCGCCCGGGTTGCTGAACGGCGCCGCAGGTACCGCGCTCGCCCTGTCCACTCTCGCCACCCAGCAGCCCCCGAGCACCGGATGGGACGCATGTCTCCTGATCAACTGATCCAGCCCGAACCGGGCACGACCGAACGCACCGTCCTCGCCGTGCTCTCCGGCCGCCCGCTCGCCGAAGCCGCCGCGGAGGCTGGGATGGACCCGGTGAACCTCTCCGACGCCCTGCGGGCCTTTCAACAAGCAGGCCGCGAAGCCCTCACCGACCATGCGGCACAGCACGAGTGGTGGCACGCCTATATCCACTTCACCGACTGGGCGAACGCCGACCGCACCTTCACTACCCACGTACTGCCGCTGCTACGAGCAGGAGAAGCTGACGGCACCCTCGACGGCTGGTGGTACACCCGGAAACACCCTTGCTGGCGCCTGCGCCTCCACCGCCACCCCCGGTCCGAAACCATGACGCCCATCGGAGACGCCCTCGACCACCTCGTCACCGAAGGCCACATTCACCGATGGTGGCCGGGCATCTACGAACCGGAGACGGCCGCCTTCGGCGGCCCCGCGAGCATGACGGGCGCCCACGCGCTGTTCGTCGCCGACAGCCGCGAGATCCAGCAACTGCCCTTCCGCGAGGCCCTACCCCTCGGCTCCCGCGAGCTGTCCGTCCTCCTGTGCACGACCCTGATGCGCGCCGCCGGCCTCGAATGGTACGAACAGGGCGACGTCTGGCACCACGTCATCACCGCCGAACACCGCTCCAGCATCACGGACATCCCCCGCGAAACCCTGGATGCGAGAGCAGCGGAGATCCGGCTCCTGCTCCTGGCCGACACCAACTCCCTGCTGAACCCGGGCGGCCCCTTGACCCGGGTTACCGAGTGGGTGGCTGCCTTCCACCAAGCGGGCCGCTCACTCGCAGAGGCAGTACAACTTGGATCGCTGGACCGGGGATTGCGCCAAGTCCTCAGCTACCACGTGATCTTCCACTGGAACCGCCTCGGCCTCTCCCTCCGCGCCCAAAGTGCCCTGGCATGGGCGGCCCGCACCGCCATCCTCCACTCCTGCGTACCGGATCCGGCGGTGGAAGGTTGAGGTCTCGCCTCTACCTCGTCGGGAGGTAGGGGCGGTAACCCGGTGAGTATGGAGATTCCGGGCGAAGGGGAAGGTTCCCGCATTAAGCTTGGACGGCCAGATGTTGTTCGACACGGGGGCTCGCCGGTGACGGGTGGAAGCGGAGCGTACGCATGTCGATAGCCGTTCCCGCTTCACGAGGCCGGGTTCCGGCAGTGGTAGCGGAGCAGTTCGCGGCAGCCCGGGGAAGGCGTGTGTCGGCGTTTGTGACTCGGACCAGCCGGGGAATCGGCCAGCGATGCCCTTGGGAGCTAGTGTCTATCGGTGGGCATACGGACTCCGAGCGCGGGGCGGTGGCATGGATCATCGCTGAGGCGTTGATGCGGCAGCGGTGCGGCAAGGTGACACACGCATTCGACTCCTGGAGGACGGCCACACTGGGCGGTGCTCCGTTGAATGGGCAGCTTCGGCAGTTGGTGACAGCTTTTGCGGAACCGGTATTCAAGCCACAGACCGATCCGGCGGCCAAGCCGCATCACGGAGTACCTGGTCATGTAGGCGAATGGCTCTGGTATCTACTGGCGTTGGAGAGCCCGGATACGGCCGCACGGGCACGGGAGTACCTGACTCCACCCAAGGACAACGTCAACGACTCCGGCGGAGACGGTCTGGTGATCTACCGCTCACGTTCAGGCACCGGACCGGAACTCCTCTTCCGACTTTGGGAAATGAAGAAATACACCGGGAAGGATGATTCGGTCACCGACACGGTCCGCGGTGCCTGGGATCAACTATCGGAGAGCGGCATCAACTACGTGATCTCACAGATCGCCTGGGCAGACCGGGAAGTCTCTGGCGACGTCGGTACATTTGTCAGCGAGCTGGCCGATCTGTGGCTGGAGGGGCATCCCAGCAGCGGTGCTGGGGTGAGCGTGGCCACCAACGCGTCCGCGGCTCCCAAACAGCGCGCCTTCACAACGTCTCACGAGCGCATTCCGCACCTACGGCACGATGGTCAACTCGAAGGCCTGATCGTGGCTATCGATGATTTCCCCGATTTCGCCCGGCAAGTTCAGGAACTGGTGTGGACCGCACTATAAACCCCGAAATCCTTGCGATCGCGCTCGGTGTGCACGAGGCCGGCGTGCTGCCGTCCCCAGATGAACTCGCCGCACTGATTGCAGAGGTTGAGGTCAGTGCTATCAGGGCCGAGGCTGGTGTCCCGGACCAACTGCTAGGGACTGCCTGGTACCTACACGGCATCGCTGCCGCACTTGAGGGCACCGACCTGTATGACCCAGTCCGGCGCCGACACGCCTTCGCCGTCAGTGCCCACATCCTTGAACTCGCTCTGGACGACAGCCGCAACCGTCTCGACACCACCGAAGGGAACGAGGACGACCGGACCGGCGAAGACGAAGACCTGGCGGAGACGACGGAAACGGAAACCACGGGCCCTCCGCACGATCCCGATGAGGTTCGAGCCCGCCGTCTGTCACTGGCGTTCGGCGCCCAGGTGGGCTACCGGCGATGCGAGCAGGACCCGAACGCTGCCGCGGTCTTCCGACAGGTCGACCCACTCCTCGTCACCGAGGAGTCCTTGGCCTCTCACCTGGACACGCTCGCCGTTGAGGCCGGGGTGGCATTCTTGGGCTTGCAGCGACGCAGGCTGACCCGGGTGGTGCGCGTGTGGCGACGGCAGTTGGCCGACCTGCAGCGACTGGCCGGCGTAACCGATCTACGAGAGAGCATGTACGGCCCGGCGCAGGCAGTCATTGAGGCGGTTCACAACCTGACGCTGTTTCTTACTCGTGCCGACCCCGAAGCATTGGAGACCGCCCGGGCCCATCTGTCCGACGTGGTCACCGGCGGCGCTGGCCTGGCGGACCGCTCCGCCCGCTGGGTCGCTGCCCATCTGCTGGAACTCCTGGACGACCTGGCCGAGGGCAGTCTCCAACGGCTGCTGCCTCCCGATACCCCGCCAGCACTCGCCCACGCTTTCGCCCTGTCCGACCCTCCCGTGATGACGCTGTGGCCACCGCAGCGGGAACTGCTCCGGCAGTCCCGCCCGCTGGACCCGGCCACCTCCCGGCTGCTGATCAGCGTGCCGACCAGCGCCGGCAAAACGCTCATGGCGCAGCTAATCATCTGCGCCCATCTGGCTGCTGGCGCCGGTCGGGTGCTGTATGTCTCTCCGCTGCGCAGCCTGGGCCGGGAGATGCGCCAGGCCCTTCGCTCCCGGCTACGGGTGCTGGGCCGTAAACTCGGCGACGACCAGCCCGACTTCCCCGCGCTCGGCGCCCAGGCCGCAGCCAGCAACGCAGACGTGGAGATCCTCACCCCCGAGCGGCTGATGCACGCCCTGCGGCAGGACGCGAATGCGGCGCTGGAGGAGGTGGGCCTGATTGTGGTCGACGAAGCTCATCACATGCAGCACACCGAGCGCGGCTTCCTTCTCGAAGGACTGCTGGCTTTCTGCCAGGCTCATCCGAGCCCACCTCGACTGGTACTGCTGTCTGCCGCAGTCGGCAACCACGCTGAGCTCGCAGGCTGGCTCGATCCCAGCCAGCCTGCCGAGGACGTCGTGTTCACCTCACAGTGGCGCGGGCCCCGTCGGTTGCACGGCCTACTGAGCCCGATAAGGTTCACTGCCCAGCTCACCCGGACCGAACTTCCGCCGCGCGCGAACCGGACCCGCAACACCGAGGCAGTCCTGCCGATGGGCCTGCGTATCAGCGTCCGCCCGACCTCGACCGGCAAGACCTTTCATATGGCCACTCGGCGTGACCAGCCGCTTGGCCAGCGGATCTACCGTGAGAAGTTCCCGGGTGACACCACCGGCAAGCAGGCCTCATCAGTGACGAACTACGCCCTGTTCGCGTTTGGGGCTGCCCACCTTTCCCGCTCCGGCAGTGTCTTGGTGGTCTGCACCTCCCGTGTTGCCACGCGCAACACCGCCCAGGCCATCGCCACCCTCCTGCCCGAATTTCCGCCTGCGGCCCCGCTGGCCGACTTCCTCGCCGACACTCTCGGCGCCGATCACCCGATCGTGGACTGCGCCCGACACGGTGTCGCCTACCACCACGCCCAACTGCCCGCCGAAGTCCTGCACGCCGTCGAAGACGCCCTGCGCAGTGACCAGCTCAAAGCACTGTGCTGTACCAGCACCCTCACCGACGGCGTCAATCTGCCGGTGCGCTCCGTCATCATCAACAGTGAGGTCGATGACGGTCTGCCACGTACCTGGTCCGGCCAGCCGCAAATGGGACCAGCGCAACTACTCAACGCCGTTGGCCGTGCCGGTCGGGCCGGACGTGAAAGCGAAGGCTGGATCCTGCTCACTCGCCACCGCGACCCGCACTCCCCGGACTTTGCCCTGCTCGAACCTAGTGCGGACCGCCTGCAGGTGCTGTCCGCGCTCGGCACCGACGACGCCCTGACCGACCTCGCCGCCGCCGAACAGCTGATTGCCGACACTGCCGATGCCATCTTCAAGCTTGCGGAGAACCACGCTGCGAACTTCGCCTCCTACGTGTGGTTCACCCTAGACGCGCTCTCCCGCGTTCCTACCCTCACGGCCATCGAGCCGATGGCCGCCGTCGAGCGGCTGCTGGCCATGCGGCAGCTGCCACCCGATCTCAAAGACCGCTGGCTGCATCTGGCAGCAAAGGTCGCCGAACAGTACGAGGCCATCGAACCGGCCGCCCGGCGGCGCTGGACCAATCCGGGCACCAGCATCGGTACAGCCCGCACCCTGGATTCGATCGCCGAAGCCCTCACCCAAGCCCTCCTGCGAGACCCCGCCGCCACCGCGCCGGCTTATGAGGGCATCTGGGCGGAGGTTCTGGCTGGCATGTTTCCCGACGATTGGCCACTCCAGCGCACACTGGACTTCTTCGCCCAATACGGCGTGTACGAGGTTCTGTTGACTTTCCCGGAAGCCAAGGAGGCGTGGACTTTTACCGAGAAGCGGACCGCCACCAGCACTCGCCACCACGTAGACATCGCCGCGGCGATCACCGGATGGACCGGTGGCACGACCATCCCTGACCTCGCCGACGCCTGGCTGCCAGACCTGTCTCGCGAATGGGCTTTGGAACAGACGGTTAGCAACATCAGCGTCACCTTCGAACACTATCTTGCCTGGACGCTCGGTGCGCTGACCAATCTCATCAACACCCGCCTGGAACAAGCCCGGGCCGAGATCAGGCTGCCCGCCACCGTCGGCTGGCACCTTCGCCACGGCGTCGACACCGCACAGGCCTTGGCCCTGCTAAACGCTGGCGTCACCTCCCGCCGCCTCGCCCACCAGATCGGCCACTCGGCTAACGATCGGAACATCGGCGTCGACGAATTGCGCGCCTGGCTGACCGACCTTCACATTGACGGCTGGCGCCGGGAATTTTCCGCCACCTCCTATGAGATCAACGACCTGCTGGAATACGTCCGCAACCGTCGCCCCAGCATGATTGGCAGCCTGCTCGACGCCAGACATACCTCCTTGCGTGTCACTACCACCGGGGTAACAGTCGCCGACGGCCTCCCCGCCCAGTTGCGGTTCGCCGCCGGCCCTCAGCCATCGTCCCTGACCGCCGACGTAAACCAAGACACCGTCGCTATCATCCCGGCTGACGCGTATCTCGATGTCCTCACGATCATCGACAGTGGCATCGATTTTGACGCCACCCTCACTGACGACCGGCTCACTTTGCGCCTGCGGGCCACCTGAAGTTCCCCGTGATCTCGGACACTCGTTGTTACGCGGCGTCGGTGGGGCGTAGTCGAGATTTCGTGCGGGTCGTCATCGGCGTGCTCGCCTAGCTTCTGAGCTGGCCCTGCCAGTCCGCAAACAGTCCGCGGGACAGTCGAAAATGGCCGTCGGAGGCCAACGCCAGTAAGCGCGAAATGCCTGCTCAGGAGGCTCGATGCGCGGAACTCCTTGGGCACCGCACACAAATGCACACTGTATATGCGTTTGGCCGCTGGTGCGGACAATGCCTGGTGTCTGCTGCGCGCAGCCAAGGCGCAAACCTGCCCAATATTTGCACACCTGCTCGTCACGGGGATCCTCTACCGGTTTTCCTCGCTTCGGGCACTGACCCACCGAGCCATCCCTTCAAAGGCGTCCAACGTTCGGCTATGTGCCGGACCGAACCAGGAGCTGCAGTCTCGACCGAGCCGGTCGTACAGCACGGCGGCTCCGCGTACGTCGCCGCTGTGACCAGTCAGGTCGGCCAGCTCCATGCGTGCCGTGACCACCAGAGTATGGTCCGGGCCGTGCTTCCGGATGAGGCGCCGTACGGTGAGTTCGGCGGAGGTCAGTTGATCCGCGAAGCCGCTGTCGGAGGCGGGTGCGCCTGGGTTCGCTGCAGGTCCGTCAGCACGCCGTTCCGCTCCGGAGGCATCGAGATCCCGTTCGAGCTCTTTGATCGAGTGGACGACCGCGCGCGCGTTGTGGGGCCGCTGTCGGGGATCCTTGGCGAGTAGCGCCATGATCAGTCTTTCGAGTGCCGGCGGCACTCCTGATACCTGCGCCTGGGGCGGTGCGGGGGCCTTGTTCTGGTGAGCCTGGGCGAGCGCGACTGGATCGGCGCGGGCGTCGCCGAAGGGGGGCCATCCGGTGACCATCTCGTACATCACGCACCCAAGTGAGTACAGATCACTACGTTCGTCACCAGGCTCGGCGCGGCACCGCTCCGGTGACATGTACAGAGGTGTGCCAGCCGCGCTGCGTGTCTCAGTAGCATCGACGAAGCGGGATAGGCCGAAGTCGACGATGCGTACGTCGCTGTCCGCCTCCCGAATGAGTACATTGCCGGGTTTGATGTCACGGTGGACGACGTTCTGGTCGTGAGCAGTTGCGAGGCCCTGGGCAATCTGACTGGTCCAACGACAAGTACGCGCCAGGGGCAGAGGGGTGACGCCTACATGAGCGCTCAACGGCTCACCGTCCACGTACTCCATGACGAGGAACGGATTGTCGTCCACCATGTAACAGTCGTAAATTCTGGCTACGTAGGGGCTGTCGACTTTGGCGGCAATCAGGCTCTCGCGTGAGAACCGGTCGCGTATCTGCGAGATGCGCTCTGAACTAGGCCGCGATCCGGCCAGCCGGTCCAGGGCCAGGAATTTTAGGGCTACTTCGCGGCTGAGTACTTGGTCACGCGCGCGCCATACATCTCCGAATCCGCCACTACCGATGTGGTCGACCAGTTCGAAGCGGTCGCCCAGACCGACAAAACGGCGGCCCTCGCGTGGCTGCGTCACTATTCGTTCTCCCTCTTGGTGCCGTGTCCTTTCCAAACGGCTTCTTCTATCGCGCCCGCCTCACTGCGCCACGCCTGATTCGCCCAGGCTGCCAACTGGGGAACGGCTTCGAGGTTCGCACGCCAGGCCGTGAAGAAGGTGACGCGCTGGGTCAGCGCCCCACTTAGGACGGTTGCGGCGGTCAGGGCGCTGTCCCGACCTTCACGGCTGAGTTCCTGCTTGCGCGCGGGAACTCGCCGCCACTCGTGGATCGCGAGAATGACGGCGCCGATTCCGAGGATGGCAGCGGTGACCCGCAGCGGTCCCTGTGGCGCGATGAACGCCACGATCGTGCCTGCAACAGCCACCACAGCGTCGGCGACGAACCGGAATCGATTGAGCTGGACGGACTCGATCTTTTGGCGGGTGCGGTGTTCTAGCAACCCCACCACTTCGCTGACTAGTTGCTGTTCTGGCAAGGTCACGGCCGGGTCGGCGGCCAGAGGACGATTCCACTCGCCCCAGGCGACATCGATCTGCAAGGGGAGCAAGGACGCGGAGCGTTGCGCATAGGAATTGGACGTATTTAGCACGTGAGGCCACACCGCGCGGAGTGCCAACAAGCGTGCCTCTTCTCCCAGGCGCACGGCGTCCGGCACGAAAACCGCGTTCACCAGCAGTGTCCGGAGGTTCACCGGTTTTGCGGCGTTCCGCTGGGCAGTGTGGTCCTGGTGCGCTGCCTCCTCATCGCCGTTGCGCTCAACGACGAGTTCGAGGTATCGGATGCGTGACGCGAGCTCTGCCTCGTCAGCGTCATGTCGGTCAATGAGTGCGTCGAGAGCACTGTCGGCATGTCCTGCCGGACCGCCATCGAGGTCCCCGGGAAAAGCGCGGCGGAGATGGGCGAGCGTGGCCTTCGGTATGGTCGCCAACTCCCAGCCGCTACGTAGGACACTCCAGTCATCGGCGCATACGCTGCTTAGCTCCTGATATGCCTTGGCTGGCAGCTCCTTACTCAAGTCGCGCATGTGACGCGCGACTTGGGTCTCGAGCGTGGCTGCCTGTGCCAAATCGAGACGACTCAGCCACTGGCGCATCGCATGCCGGGTGTACGCATGTGCTTCTGTTCCCAGCTCATTGCAAGCGACGGCGTCGAGCACGACGTGGAAGTCCTCATCCAGGGCGTAGGGATCGAGAGACTGCAGATAGCGGTCCATCCATCGGGCGGCTTCGTCTTGCTCGCCCAGCCGGGTACAGGTCAAGGTGAAGAAGAGGTTGGCACGGGCTTGGTCGATGGAGTATGCCTGAGCCCGGGCGCGGTGCATCTGGGGCGCCTTGTCGAGGTGGCGGGCCGCGAGAGCTACCACGGCCGGACCCAGCCAGAAGCCGCGGTCCATGAGCATGCGTTCCTGGGCGCATGCGGCCACTAGGTCTTTGTCCACCATCCCTTTCTCTAGAGCGTCTTTGGTCAGCGCGTGGACAAGTCCGTGGGCTAGGGCGCGGGTCTGCCTGCGCTGTTCGAACCGTGCGTGCCACTCAGTCGTCAGTCGGGCCAGCTCTGCCTCGGCGCGTGCTCGGACCTGGTCCCTGGCGTACCTATCGGTAAACTCCGCTAGGTTTCGGCCAAGTTGGCCTACTGAGTCCTCGACCCGGTCGATGGTGTGCGAAACGTTACCGAGTTCGGAGGCCATGGTCCGCAGCTCGCCCCGTAGCGCAGTGACGTTGCTCTGCACCGTCTCGACCCGCATCCCCAAGGCATCGACATCACTGTCCAACCGCCGTAACGCTCCTGTGACGTCACCTAGCGGCGTCTCCTGGTCGTCGTACTCGCCCACTTCAGCCCCCGGCTTGGATGTGTCGTCCGTCGCCGAGGCTTTTCACCCGGCATCACATGAGTCTCGTGTCCGTCTTGCTCATTATGTGTACGCCCCCGTCGCCCGGATCCTGAACGGCTAATCTGAGGCTGCTGTTGACTCGAATCCGTACCCGCTAGGCCTGCTGAGGCACCCCCCTGGGCGCCAGCGACACAGGAGGAGCCGTGGACAACATGGATCAACTGCACCAGCCGGTGCGTGATCTCTTCTTCGGGCGCGACGACGCCGAGCACGATTTCGCCGACGGCCTGTTGCGGCAGGGGTTCCAACGTACCCTCGCCTATGAAGCGGCACTCCACGGGCGCAAGTCGCTGGTCATCGGCCGAAAGGGCTCGGGTAAGAGCGCTATCTGCGCACAACTCGCCAACGGAGGCCTGTACCCAGGTCCAACAGCCGAGATCATGCCGGACAGTGCCGCGGGCGATGAGATTCGCCGGTTCGACCTGCAAGGCATCACGTCGGACACCGCCAAGTCGCTGATCTGGCGTTATCTGTTCGCCGTACAGGCCGCTCGTTACGTCGTTGAGCATGCCCGGGCACGGCACAGCCGGTCGTTGCGCCAGCCCGCGCCTGTCCGTGCGCTGCGCGAGTTCCTGCGGACGAACGGCGAGGAGCACGAAGCGCGCCTCACGGACCAGCTCATGCGTGGCACGAGTCGTCTGCAGTCGGCGACGCTGTCTCTGAAGATGTTCGGGTTTGAGGCCGGCGTGCAGACCGGCCATGGCACAGCGGGGCCCGGCTCGGAGGGCGCCCATGCGATGCGTCAGCTCGAGGCGCTCGAAGCTGGCGTCCGGGCAGCTCAAGGCGCGCTGGATTGTGATATCGCTGGGCACCCGCCTCTGCTCATCCTTGTCGACCAGCTGGAGCTGGTGTGGCAGGCGGACCCCGACAGTCATGCACTCGTCACAGGGTTGCTCCTGGCATCCAAGCACCTCGCAAGGATCTATGAAACGTCCGTGCGCTGCGTTCTGTTCATCCGCTCCGACATCTATGACACCCTCAACTTCGCCGATGGTGACAAGTTCCGCGGCGAGGAGATGCATATCGCCTGGACCTCACAGGCCCTGCGCGACTTGGCGCTCGCCCGCGCGTCCCTCTCTCTAGGGCGACAGCTCACCCACGAGCAGCTGTGGGGTGATGTCTTCCCCACCGCCATCCGCGGAGAGCCGACCGCTGACTATCTCGAACGTCACAGCCTGCCCCGTCCGCGCGACGCCATCCAGTTCCTCACCCTCTGCCGTGACGTCGCCTGGGAACGCGGTCACGCCACGGTGCGCGAGTCCGACGTCCTAGCCGCGACCAAGCGCTTCTCCCAATGGAAGCTGGAGGACCTTGCCAGGGAGTACAACGTCGGATTCCCGTTTCTTCGCCAAGTTTTCGCCCTGTTTGAGAACGGCGACCACCGGATACCCCGGGAGGCATTCGGCGCACGCTTCGCCGCGATCCATGCAGATCTGCACGAGGCGTACTCCGACTACACAGAGCACCTCACCCCGCACGCTGTGGTGGCGGCCCTCTTCGCCATCGGGTTCCTCGGCGTGAGGCGTGGTGACGGCATCGTGTACGCAGGTTCCACGTCGTTACCTGTCCAGCTGTACGAGGACGATCTGCACGTTCACCCCTGCTTCCAGCCTGCGTTGAACTGCGGGGAGGGCGCGATGGCAGGAGCATCGGTGGCTGACTTGGCCGTGCCGGCATTCGTATCGAGCGGCACACACACCAGCTTCCTTCGTAACGTCACCGTGACGGACGCAGGGTTCACCGTCGACCGCCGTGTCCTCCTCTTCGAGGAGGTCGACCGTGTAATACGGCGCTTGCTTCGCCACGTCGCGCGATCAGGACTGCCGGGGAGCGTGCGTGAGGACACGAGACTTGCCTTGTCGGCACTGCACGGGCGGGAACTCGCACACGCGGGGGATGGCGAAAGCGTTGGGGCGCGGGTGCGCTCCGCCGTCAGCCTCTTGGAGACACTCGCCGACCATCTCACGAGTGAGGGGTACGGCAGCGAGACCGTCACTCTGCGCCTGGCCGATGAAGCGCGCAGGCTTCAGCGTGTGCTGGGTGGTGCGGTCGGTGGCGGTGACTCCGACTCCTCTGGGTGACGCAGAGCCTAGGGATCGGTCCGGGGTTCTCGGTCCAGTTCAGCAGGGCTCGGCGGGTGAAGTCTTCGTGACGAGGGCTATGGTCGTGGCGCCGCATCTGCCGCGTTTCGGTGTGCCTGGCCGGTCCGCAGACAGTCCGCACGATGCCCGTAAACCCCCGTCGGGGACCAACGCTATCCAACCTCGAAATACCTGGTCAGAGCCATGATCGGCGCTCCGTCGCAGGTCAGGTTCGGCGCGGATACGTTCCGCTTCAACGTGTGATCGAGTACCTATGGGTGCCCTGACCTGCGGGGAAGCGATTTGTGCTGCCTTGCAGTCCGCAGCGGTCCGCAAAATTTCAGATTCGCCTGGCGCCGTGGCCGATACCGGGGCGCGCGCTGAGTGAAGGGATCGCTGGGTGAATGTCCATGGGGTCACGACCGAGGCGTGGCATGCGCACTCTGAATGACGTCGCCCTGGCCGGCGCTCGGCAGCTGCCTCACAACCTCCCCGGACAGAACGCCCAGTCGTTCGCGTGCTGACTCGGTACTGGATTCTCTGCGGTGCTGTCCAATCCGTTCCCTCTGCTCGGCTGACCCCGAGAGTGGTACGTTATTCAGTACCACTCGGCGAAGGGGTTCCTGTCATGTCCATCACCGCGAGCGAGGCCCGCAAGGATCTGTTCCCGCTCATCAAGAAGGTCAACGACGATCACGAGGCCATCGAGATCGTCTCCAAGCACGGGAATGCCGTGCTCGTCTCCGCTGAGGACTACGCTGCCCTGCGTGAGGGCTCTTACCTTCTGCGCTCGCCTGCGAATGCCCGCCGCCTCCTCAAGGCCTACGAGAACGCTCTCGGTCGCATCAATCTCTCCGAGCGTGAGTTGATCGACCCTGACGCGGCGGATGCGGGGCAGGGCGCTGCGTGAGGCTCGTGTTCGAGGACCAGGGCTGGGAGGACTACACGTCCTGGCTCAAGAACGACCGCAAGATGCTCGCCCGGATCAACAAGCTCATCGAGGACGTCAAGCGTGATCCCTTCACGGGAATCGGCAAGCCCGAGCCGCTGAAGTATCACCTGGCCGGCGCCTGGTCGCGGCGGATCGATGACGAGCACCGCCTCGTCTACCTCGTCACGGACGAAGAGGTCATCATCCTCGCCGCCCGCTACCACTACTGATCGTCCTCCGTCGAACGTCCGCCTCGCCCTCGATCGGCCAGTCCGCAGACAGTCCGCAGGACGCCCGTAAACCCCCGTCGGCAGCCAACGCACGCCAGCACAGAAATACCTGGTCAGAGCCGTGATCGGCGCCACGTCTTTTGCTGCCTGCGCCCGCCCGACCAGTCCGCAGGGCACCCGTAAAACACCGTCGGAGCCACGCCGCGTAGGAAGGGCTCCACCGTCTGCGGTGGAGCCCTTCCTGCGTCGCGCTGCGGCGGTGGCCGGTCAGCCGGCGGTTCCGGCGGTGCGGCGACGTGTCCTGAGCAGTCCGGCGCCGGCGACCGCGAGCGCGGCGGCCATGCCCACCTGGAACTGCGGCCCGTGGATCCCTGCGCCTTGGGCGAAGTCGTACAGCGGATACAGGGTGGCGGGCAGCAGTGCCAGCACCACGACGACTGCGTTGCGGCGGTAGCTGCTGCTGGAGAGCAGGGCCACGCCGAGCAGGAGAACGGCCGTCAGGATGAACCGTGCCTGGTCGAAGAGCAGGGTCTCCAGTGCCAGTGTGCCCACGGCAAGGAGAACGATGGCGCCCGCCCTCCGGCCGTTGGTGACCTCCAGGCTCAGCGGTGCCGCGAGGAGAAGCAGCGTGGAGAGCACGGTGCCCGCCAGGGGCACGAAGTTCGAGGCCCACAGGTCCGACCCGCCGCCGTGGGAGTCGGCGTAGAGCTGGGTCAGCACCGCTGCGACGGCGGCGACCCCGCAGGCGGCGACCGACAGGAGCCGGGCCAATTGCCAGCGCCCGAGCGCCAGGCCGGTCAGTGCGAGCAGGGACAGGCCGATGGCGGTGATCGCCGGCCAGAGTGCGAACTGCTGCTGCAACTGCTCCCAGGAGAGCATCGGGGTCAGGGTCCGCAGCAGCGTGACCAGGATGCCCAGGCGTACAGCTGTGTCGACCGCGACCGCCAGCGGCGCACCCCGGTTCAGGGCTCTGCCCAGTGGGCGGTCCGGGCTGATCCGCAGGCGTACGCGCAGTCCGTGCGCGGCGAGGGCCGAGGCTTCCTGCAGGACGGCCAGCCCGCCCTCGGCCTCGCCCACCTGGTCGGCGGTGGCCGCCAACTCGGCACCGTGCAGCTCCCGGTAGCCCGTCGGATAGGCGCGCAGCGCCAGCTCTATCGCCCGCGCCGTCATGCCGTCACCCCCGCGACCCGCACCCCGGGAAGCCCCTTCGCGGTCATCCGGCGCTCCGCCTCAAGGGCGACCGCCCGCAGGCGAGCGGCTTCGGCGGACAGTTCCTCGCGTCCCTGCTCGGTGAGCGCGTAGACCCGTCGCGCGCGACCGTCCACGACCTCCTCGCGCTCCACGCAGACGACACCCTGCTGCAGCAGGCGGTCCAATGCGCCGTACAGGGTTCCCGCCCGCAGCTTGACCCTGCCGTCGGAGATCTGCGCGACCTCCTGGATCAGCGCGTAGCCGTGCCGGGGCTCGTCGGCGAGAGCGATGAGGAGCATAACCGTCGGTTCCTGTAGGGGCTTTCGCGCACCCTTGAGCTGACTCATGCCGCCTATATATATCGGCCGCCGGTATATCTGTCCAGCTCCCGCCTCCCCGCCGACCGCGCCCTCGGAGGGGGATCGGCCGAGCGCGCCGCGGGAACGGGGCGCTGTGGGGTGACCGGCGATCTGCCGCTCACCGCGCGCTGGGGGCACGGGGACCTCGTACGGGCGTGGCGCCGCTACGGGGCCGCGCGCGCGGCTGGGGCACAGTTCCGGTGCTCTCTCGGCGAGAGGCCGTACGCGGCGCGGAAGGACCGGCTGAAGTCCGAAGCGCTGGGGATGCCCCAGCGCACGGCGACCATGTGGATCGGCATCGTGCGCAGCGCGGGGTCCGCGAGGTCGCGGCGTGCCCGTTCCAGGCGTTGCGCGCGGATCCAGGCGGCGACCGTCTCGCCATGCGACTGCTGGGCGAAGAGACGGTGCAGGTAGCTGACCGAGAGGTGGTGCGCGGCGGCGATCACCGGTGGCGACAGGTCGGGGTCGTGCAGATTCCGCCGGATGAACGCCCGGATGCTTTCCATCGTGGCCCGCTGCCGGGCGTGGTCCGGCGCTGCGGCCTCGCAGTCGAGTTCACGGGTCAGCCAGGCGGTCACCAGGTCGGCCACGACCGTGCCCAGTCGAGCCGCCTCGTCGAGCCCGAGGGCCGCAGCCTGCCGATCCAGGCTGACGAGGAATTCCGACAGTACGGCGCCCATGCCTTCCCGCCCCGAGAACCCGCGGCCCAGGATGCCGCGGAGCCGGTGTTCGGGCAGGGACAGCATCGACGCCGGGAGGTCGACCCCCACCGCTTCGACCCCCGGTCCGCCCCGGCCGGCGCCACCGGCGCCGAACGCGCGCAGGTCGAACGGCTGTGCGCTGTCGACGATATGCAGATCACCCGGCCGGAACATCTTCGCAGGCCCTGTCCCGTGGGTCAGTGCCATCGCCCCGCCCAGAAGCAGTGTCAGGTGGTAGACACCTGGATCCGACCGCCGCGCCATGCCGGCTGTGCGACGGAACCGCGCCGACGGGAAGGAGGTTTTGAGCAGAGTCGCCGACCCCAACTCCAGGTGCCGTGCCTCCACCTGGAAGTCGTCGGCATGGGCGCTGGTCACCTCGCTGGCCCGGCTCTTCCCGAGCAGTTCCCGCCAGTGCTCGAAGCGCTCCCTCGCCGGCACACCCTCATCCCCTCGCACGCTCCACCCCTCGCTCCCCGCTCTGTCCGCTCTGTCCGCACATTCTTTCCCAGCGGCTGGTTCTCGGCGGGCCGCCAGTGGTCGTCCCCGGCTCATATGCAGTGGACGCAAAGACAAGAGGGTGTCGACGCAGTGCCAACACGGCGGCGCGGGTCGCCTGACATCCTGCTCAAGGCACCGGCGGCACGTCACCTCCCACCTGGCACCGCACCCGGAGGTGAGAGGGACGGGGCGGCTCCACGTCCGCCCGCCGGTCTGCCGGCAGGGTTCCCGACTCGCCAGCCGATCATGTGCCGATCACACGCTGGTACGGGGGGGTCGGGAACCCGCACACGCGTCGGTCACGGTGCCGTCCGGCGCCCGGCGTGCCGCGTGACGGCGCCCCTGTATGCCGCGTCGGCTCGCTCCGCTCGCGCCTGCGCACCGGCCAGCCAGAAGAAGACCGGGGGCAGGGTGAGTTCGATCGCGGTCAGCGCCATCTGGAACCACTGCGGCCGGCCGTGCTCGGCGAGCGAGAGCAGCCGTCCCGCGCCGCCCAGCAGGAAGACGCCGGCCAGCCAGCGCACCGCCCGAGCCGGGACGGGCCGCTGTCGCGCGGCCCACAGCCACGCCAGCCCGTAGCCGGTGAAGCTCGCGCCCATGAAGCGGCCCCAGCTGTCGATCGTCGTGCCGGCCGAACCGGCGCCGGGGATGGCCGCGTTGCCCAGCAGCACGTGGTAGGCGCCGATCACCACGCAGGCCCAGCCCATCAGCAGAGTGAGGGTGCGCAGAGTCCTGGCCATGATTCCTCCGGGCGTCGCTGGCGGCTTAGTTGACACGTGTCTATCAGGGTGGGTGCGCTAGTAGACGGATGTCAACTAGGCTGGTGGGGTGCCTCCCCGCAAGCGGCTCACCCCCGCCGACCGCCACGCCCAGCTCCTCGGGGTGGGAGCCCGGCTGTTCGCGGCCCGCCCGTACGCCGACGTGCTGATGGAGGAGGTCGCGGAGGAGGCCGGAGTCTCCCGCGCCCTGCTCTACCGCCACTTCCCCAGCAAGCACGCGCTGTTCGCCGCGGTCTACCAGGAGGCGGCCGACCGGCTGCTCGCCGAGACGCGGCTCGATCCGGCCGACTCCCTGGTGGAGCAGCTCGTCCAGGGCATGGACGTCCACCTCGACTACTTCACCGCCAACCGCAACGCCGTCCTGGCAGCCAACCGGGTCCTCGCGGGCGACCCCGTGATCCAGACGATCATGGCGAACGAGCTGGACGCGCTCCGCGAGCGGCTGCTCGGCGTCCTCCCGCTCGCCGACGAGGGCGCCCGTGAGGCGGTGTCCGGCGTCCTGAAGAGCTGGCTGGTCTTCGTCCAGGTCCTCTGTGTCGACTGGCTCGCCCACGAGACCTGCACCCGCACCCAGTTGCGTGACGTATGCGTCGGCGCGGTGCTCGGCGCCCTCCGCCCGCTGCTCGACGAGGCCCCGGCCCCCGGCTGGGAGCCGGAACGGCCCGCGCAGGCATGACGCCCCGCGGTGGGCGCGGGCGTCAGTACCTCGGGCCGCCGATCCGCCGGACGACCAGTTCGGTGTCCGGCTGGAGCCGCAGCATCGCGGTGCTGCCGACCGCGTCGGCGTCGACGCATCCCTCAGGGCCGGTGAACAACGCGTAGTTGACGCCGTCGTTCTGCGCCGAGCGGAAGACGATGCCCTCCACCTGGAGCGGGGACAGCCAGCGGAAGTACTCGGTGAGGACCTGGGTGGGGACGTACGCGGAGTGGTCGCGCCCGTCGAGGCGCACGGGTCTGCTCATGTCCGCGGAGAAGGCGCGGATGAACTCCACCGGCCCCAGCAGCGCGTGGTGCTCAGGATCGAACAGGCTCGGCGGGGACAGCTCACCGGACAGGTCGATCACCGATACCGGGCGGATCAACTCGAACGCGGCCACCGCCGCGTAGGGCCGGGGGTCGTGCGCCGAGATCTCCGCGACGGTCGTGGTGATGTCCGCGGACCCGTAGAAGACCGGGACTCCCGCTGGGCTCATCCGGTTGGCGGCGGCCTTGTCGCGGGGCGCCGATCCGATGGTCGCGGCGACGAAGCCCGGCGCCGAGGTGTCCGTCTGCATCCGGCCGCGCCACACCTGGTGGCCGGCCGGCAGCGTACGGACCAGCTCCAGCTTCTCGATCACCGCCGACACCGTGTCCAGGACGGTGGTCGCGACGGAGTCCGACAACACGGTGTACCGCCGCTCGTCCCGGATCCGGTCCCGGAAGGCCGACCACGGTTCCAGGACAGGTCCCGCACTCCGGTTGTGCTCCCCCCGCCGCTGCCACATGCCGGTGCCGACGAGGCCGAGGACCGCCCGTAGGACCGCGGGTTCCATGGCACCCGAGCAGACCTCCTCCACCACCGTGGCGCTGGGAAGCCCCCTCAGGAACGGGGATCTCCGCTCGTACCGCTCCTGCACGGCCTCCATCACGACCGACGCGAGCACCCGCAGGTCCGCCGCTATCGGGAGGGACCGGCTGGTGCGGCCGCAGAAGGAGCAGCGGTCCGACGTGAGCGCCGAGCCGATCCGCTCGCGCAGACGAGGCTCGCTGAGGTGGTCGGTGCAGACGTCCATGGCGGTGCCCGGAGGGCCGGACGTACCGGAGGTACCGGCGTCGGCAGGAGCAACGGACGTCTCCGGCAAGGTCATACCGGCTCCTGGCCTGCCTGCTCGTGGGCACGCTTCTTCGCCTGCAGCCGGCTGAGCAGCAGATCGAAGATCGCACGGCGGCGCGTTGCGAAATGGATGCTCCAACTCGGGTCGTCGGCCAGCTCGTTCATCAGCGGCACCCAGATCAGCTCGAAGCTCGCCAGCACGCTCATCTCGCCGCGCCCCGCGCCGAAGAGCGGGAAGCAGATGGACGACAGGGGGAGGCCGAGCTCCTGGCGTTCCCGTCTGGCCAGGTCGAAGGTGTTGTGGACCGCCCGCGGAATGGCCTGGGAGGAGACGCGGTAGTTGTTCGTCCCCGACACCGGGGTGGCGATCGCCGCGTGGTAGATCCGCTGAACGTTCCGCCGCAGGAGAGCACCCGACGGTGTCGGCGCGACGGTTCCCTCGCGCACCGGTAAGCCGTAACTCCCCTGCGCTCGCAGCCAGTCGGCGAGGTGGTCGCCGGCCACGTCCTGCAGGATCTGTCCTCCCTCGCTCTTCTCCGCGGCGGCCCACCGCAGACTGCCGGATGTGGACGGCTTGAAGAACTGCGACAGCTGGAGGTAGGTGTTCTCGGAGGAGACCACCACGTCCACGTTCTTGAGCTGCTCCACCGGCCCGCCGTGCAGGAAGAACTGGGTGGCGTGCCCGTCCCGGCCGCCGGTGGGGATGCTGATCGGGCCGACGACCTCCCGCTCGGTCAGGACGTCGGAGGGCGCGGTCGGCGGCCTGCGGCGGTGCGGAATGTCGGCCTCGGGCTGCGGTTCGGCCGGGAAGGGCTCCGCCAGGGCGCGTGCCAGCTCCCTGCGCACGGCGTGCACGATCCGGCTGTCGGGTCCCGCTGGCCTGATGACGGAGAAGTGGTCACCGGGCAGCACACCGGTCTCCGGGAAGAACCCGGCCGCCGAGGCGGGCACCACCACGTTGTCGCTCTCACCGGCGTAGGCGACGATGGGGATCGGGCACCGGTCGGCGGAGATGTCCGGCGCGCGGACGATGCCGTCGATGACCCTGCGCTGCGTCTCCAGGACCGAGGTCTGCAGCGGTTTGAGCTCGCGCTCCTGGCGGTTGCGGGTCAGCGGCATCAGGCCCCTGCGGGCCAGCAGGAACAGGTCGGAGCCGTTGTTGGGGCAAGCCAGCATCACCAGCCGCCGGATCCGGGCGAGTTCCCTGCCCCGGCCGGCCAGCAGCATGCGCGACAGGTACCGCTGCGCGATCAGGCCGCCCTGGCTGTGCGTGACCAGGACCACCCGCTCGTAGTCGCCGGTGAAGTCGTCGATGTGGCCGCGCAGGTGGTCGGCCACGGTGTCGAGGTCCGGCATCCGGCGCAGCGGGTTCCAGGTCACGGGACGCGTGGCGTAGGTGAAGAAGAGGAAGTCGAATTCGTCCGCGACCTCGGGGATCGCGCCGAGTACGCCCGTCAGCGGAGCCCAGGTGTCCGGCGACGAGAACAGCCCGTGCACGAAGACGACGACGGACTGGCGCACTTGTACCCCCGGGGTTGACAGCGGGTGGATCCACCCCGGAATCCTAAAAGAGGTATGCGGTGGCATCCGAGTTCAACGATTCCGGAGCGCCGTGCCCCGCCCCTGACCGAGGTGTCCTCGTGGGGCGTGGCGCCCGGCACCGCCGACCGGGCTGCGCACGCCGCATGCCGTGCCGGCGCGTCCGTCCACCCGGCCGGGTGGACGGACGCGCCGGCCGTTCAGCGGGCGATCGGCTCCAGGAACTCGAGCCGGTTGCCCACCGGGTCCTCGGAGTAGAAGCGCTGGTGGCCCGGCAGCCCGTCGTCCCACACGACCTGCGCGCCGCGCTCCTCCACGCGGGCGGCGTACGCCTCGATCCCGGCGACCCGCAACCCCGGGTGGGCCTTCTTCGCGGGCCGGAAGTCCGCCTCGATCCCCAGATGCAGCTGGACCGCCCCGGCCTGGAACCAGCACCCGCCCCGGGCGGCGAGCGCGGGCGGCTTGGCGATCTCGGTCATCCCCAGGACCCCTGCGTAGTACCTCCGCAGCTCGTCCTCACTCCCGGGCGGCGCGGCGAGCAGCACATGGTCGACGGCAACGAGCATCGGATCGGGTTCTCCTTCCTGCGGGCAGTAAGAAACTACTGCCCCGGGTCAGGGGTTCACACCCTGGTGATCTCGACGCCCGGGCCGCACAGGAGCGTCAGGTCCTCGGGGTCGGACGTGAGAACCGTGACCGGCCGGTGCGCGGAACGATCGAGCGAGGGCGGGGCGACCTGCTGGCCGCCTGGCCGCTGTGAGGGGTCTGCGGGTCAAGACGCAGGCGTTGGCCAGGTGTTGGCCGCTGAGATGACGGCGCCGGCCAGGTGGGCGGACTGGGCTGCGATCTCGCGGGGAGGGGACGGGCGGCCGTGTTCCAGCCACCAGGTGATGGACTGGGTGAACATCGCGCCCAGCACCGTGGCCGCCAGGCCGTCGGGTGCAGCGGGTGCAGAGGGTGCCGGGAGGTGCTCCTTGACCATGTCCGCCAGGGACGCCCGCATCTTCGCCGCGAACCAGGAGCTGCCCTTCTTGCCGAGCATCGCCGCGTAGAAGCGGTGGTAGCGGTCGATGTGCTCGAAGAACGCCACCCACCGCTCGGCCGCGGGCCGCACCTCGCCGCCGTCGGCGATCGCGCCGAGCAGGGCGTCCATCGCGTCGTCGAAGACCTGTTCCACCAGGTGGAACTTGTCGCGGTAGTTCCGGTAGAAGGCGGCCCGGCTGACCATCGCCCGCTCGGTGATCTCCCCGACCGTGAGGCGGTCGAAGCCGCGTTCCTCGATCAGCTCGATGAGGGCGTCGCGCAGGAGTTTGCGCGTCCGCCGGACCCGTACGTTCTCGACGGACCGGGACACTTCGCACTCCTTGCCCAGAAGATGCCGGGAGCGCACAGGCTGACCCGATCGAGACATCGTGTCCGGGACGGGTCACCGTGTCAATCGGTCATCCCGTCATCCCGAGGCCGTGCCGTAGGCCGCCCGGGTGGCGCGGGCGGCGGGCTGGGCGTGCCGGTCCGCAGGGCGCAGGGCGTGGGGCGGGGTGCTCCCGTCGGGAGCGTGGTGTCCGTCGAGGACGCCGTGGCCGGCATGGCGGACCGGGTGGTGCGGGACCCTGGCCTCCGACCTGCTCGACTACGTCGTCGGCGACACCGACACGCACGCCGCGAACCTGCCGGGGGACGACGTGTGAGGCCCGTCCCCCGGGGCCGTCCCCCGAGGCCGTGCCGCTACTCGTCGTCCCCGAAGAGCAGCCCGTACGGCAGGTGGTCGTCGTCGGGGACGTACGGGACGTAGTCGGGGGCCGTCCGGGCGGCGACGGCCAGCAGCCGGTCCGCCGCCTCCTGTTCCGCGACCGGGGCCAGCCCGAGCGCGTCCAGCAGGCGGTCGCGTTCGGCGTCGAAGTCGGGGTTGTCGTCGCGCAGGTCCGCGCCGAGCTCGTCGCTCGGGAAGCCCGCCGCCAGGTCCTGCCAGTTGGGCAGCACCACGACGAGCGTGAGGGCCTCGACGAGGTCGGTGCCGATCAGCGTGGCCTGGCCCTCGGAGTCGGCGTAGAGCACCGGCCGCTCGGCCGCACCGGCCTTCCCGCACAGGAAGTACGTGCCGCCGGCGCCGCAGCCGGCTATCGGCTGCAGCGGCTCCCCGGTGGGAAGGACGACGTCCTCGACGGGGTCGCGGCGCTCGATGTCGAAGTCGCCCGGCCAGGCGAGCGCGGCGGCCAGGGCGGGGTCCTGCTCGATCCGGCGGAGCAGATCATCTGATGCGGTCATGGGCGGACCGTAACAGCGCCCTCGGACAGCGGCGGACCGTGCGGCGTCCGGATTCCCGCCCGCAATATCGCATTGCCGCCGCCATTCCCGCGGCGCCCGCCCGCGGGGTCGGCGCAGGCCGGATGCACGACGGCCGATCGGGTGACACACTGAAGATCGGAGCCGGTCCGATGCCCAGATGCGCCCGGCACAATTGCGCCGCGCGATGCGTCGGCAAGGCAATAGGCAATAGGCAATAGGCAATTCACTCCCCACGTCGACCGGTTGGGAGTTGTGCATGAGCGCTGAAGCGCAGTATTCCCCGAAGGACACCGCGCTCCCGGCCGCCGCCCCCTCCAGCGATTTCTTTTCCGTGAGGGGAAAACCGTGGCCGCGGGATGTCCGCGCGCGATCGCACGAAGGCGGTGACGACAGGTGAGCGAGCCGGCGGGCGCCGGAGGCGGCGGGCAACTGGCCGGGCAGACGGTCGTGGTGGTCGGGGGCAGCGCGGGCATCGGCCTGGAGACCGCCCGGCAGGTGCGGGCGGCCGGCGGCGACGTGGTGCTCGCGGCGCGCAACCCCGAGCGCCTGGAGCGGGCGGCCCGCGAGCTGAAGCCGCTGAGCACGGCGGCCTTCGACGCGCACGACACCGACCGCCTCGAACGCTTCTTCGCGGACCTGCCCGGGCAGGTCGACCACGTGCTCGTCACGGCGGGCGCCCCCGCGTACACGCCGCTGGACGAGCTGGACCCGGCCGACGCCGGGCGGGCCTTCGGCGGCCGCATCGCGATGACGCTGGCCGTGGCCCGGGCGTGCCGCGAGAAGGTCAGGCCCGGCGGGACCCTGCTCCTCGTCGGCGGGACGGGCGGCCGGCGGCCCGCGGCCGGTATGGCCGTCATCGGCGCCGTCACCGCGGCGCTGCCCGCGCTGACCGCCGATCTGGCGCTGGAGCTCGCCCCGGTCCGGGTCAACCTCATCGCGGCCGGGTTCGTCGACACCCCGCTGTCGGCCTCGCTGCTCGGCGACCAGCTCGACGCGCGGCGCGAGCACCTGCGCAGGACGCTGCCCATCCGCCGGGTGGTCCAGCCCGCGGACGTCGCCGCCCTCGCCGTGCACCTCATGGTCAACGACGCCCTCACCGGGGCGACCTACGACATCGACGGCGGGCAGCAGTTCGTCGGCGACTGACCCATCCCGCTCAACCAGGAGGCGTACGCCATGGACATGAAACTCGAGGTCGTCGTGGTGCCGGTGTCCGACGTGGACCGGGCCAAGGACTTCTACACGGGGCTGGGCTGGCGGCTCGACGCGGACGTCGCCCCCGACGACTCCTTCCGGGTGGTGCAGGTGACGCCGCCGGGCTCGCCCGCGTCGGTCATCTTCGGCACCGCGGTCACCGAGCAGGCGCCCGGGTCCGCCCGCGGGCTGCACCTGGTCGTCGACGACATCGGGTCCGCCCGCGCGGAGCTGGCGCGGCACGGCGTCGAGCCGAGCGGGATCTTCCACGACGCGGGCGGCGTCTTCCACCACGCCGGCACCGACGCCCGCGTGGCAGGACCCGACCCGAGCGGCACCAGCTACGGCTCCTTCCTGTCCTTCAGCGACCCGGACGGCAACGGCTGGCTGCTCCAGGAGATCACCGACCGCCTCCCGGGCCGCCTCGACCCCGCGACCACCGCCTTCAGCTCCGCCGACGACCTGGCCTCCGCCATGCGCCGGGCCTCGGTCGCCCACGGCGGGCACGAGGCGCGCACCGGCAAGGAGGACCCCGACTGGCCGGACTGGTACGCCCGTTACATGGTGAGCGAGCAGGCGGGCACCGCCCCGCCGGAATGACCGGACCGCCACCGTGAGGCGGCTGCGGCCCGCAGCAACGGCGGCGCGCAATGCGCCTCGCGCGGAAGCGGACTGACCGGCTGTCAGTGGGTGCTGCCACAATCCGGACATGATCGACGACGACATCGAGCGGGGTGCGTGATGGACCTCGTGACCCGCCTGACGCGCGCGCTGACCGACCCGGAGTTCGAGACCGACGCCCCGTACGCGGAGCTGCCGCGGCTCTCCGACGTGCAGCTGGGCAGCCTCCTCCCGCTGGCCTACCGGGTGGGTGCCACGGGGACGCCAACGATGACCCGGGTCCGGTTCGCGGTCGAGGGCGAGGGGCGGGAGCGGCCCGCGCGCTACACGCCCGAGGCGTGCCGCGCGATGTTCGACGCCCTGGTCGCCCAGCTGGAGGAACGCGACGCGGCGGACCTCGGGCGCGCGGTGGCGTCGCTGCTGCGCTGCACGGGGCCGCGGCCCGACCTGGCAGTGCCGTCCCGCGCCCTGGTCGCGTTCCGGCTGGAGAAGGACGACCTGCGCCAGCCGTACGCGCTGCTCGCGGTGGCGGCGCTGGCGGGCGACGGGTCGCTGCGGGAGGTCCGGGAAAGGCTCGGCCGCGGCGGCGGCCCCATCGCGGTCGACGAGTCCGGTCTCGTCGCGGGGCTCGCCCCGGACGAGCTGGCGCTGCTGTCCGAGGCCGCGGAGCGCGACGGGTACGGTGCGCCGCCGCCGCTGCCGGACCTGTGGCGCAGGATCGCGGACATCCCCGCGTACGCCGCCTTCGCCCGGCGCGCGCTGGAGGCGGCCACCGAGCGTGCGGAGGCGATCCAGGCGGGCCGGATCCCCTACAAGGCGGACGGCGCCTACACCGACCGGGAGGTCGCCGTGCTCGGCTGCGCCGCCCGGGTGGCGCTGGTGCGCGACGAGCCGTGGCTGCCCGACCTGCTCGACCGGCTGCTGCCCGCCGTCACCGTCGCCCCGACGACCGCGAAGACCCTGCCGTCCCAGGCCCTGCTGTACGAGCTGGTCCGCGCGGCGCAGGAGCATCCGACGCCGGAGCTGGTCACCGCGATACGCACCGTCCGGACGTCCGTCCGGCACGCGGGGGTGCCCAAGACGCTCGACAGGATGCTCAAGAAGGTCGACGCCGCCCTGGCCGCGCGGACCGACGTGGCACTGCGGCTCCCGACGCTCGGATTCGACGCCGACGGTGTGCTGCGCCGCACCGCGGGAGACCACCGGGCACTGGTCACGGTCACCGACTCGGGCGCCGTGCTGACCTGGTCCAAGGACGGCCGCCCGCTGCGCGGCGCACCCGCGGCCGTGCGCCGCGATCACGGCGGCCTGGTCAAGGAGCTGCGCGAGCTGGTCAAACGCGTGGGCGTCCAGCTCGGCACCCTGGCCCGGGCGCTGGAGGCCGGCTTCACCGTCGACGCCGTCCACCCGTACGGGCGGTGGCGCACCGAGCTGGCCGGGCATCCGCTCGCCCGGTCCGTCGTGGGCCGGCTGATCTGGGAGGTCGAGGTCGCGCCCGGCGAGTGGCAGGCCGTGCTGCCGGGGGCGGGCGCCCTGCCCGGCGCCGGCGGGCTTCCGGACGCGCCCGACGGCAGTTCCGTACGCCTGTGGCACCCCATCCGCTCGGACCCCGGCACGGTACGGGCCTGGCGGGACCTGCTCACCGAGCGCCGGATACGGCAGCCGTTCAAGCAGGCCTTCCGCGAGATCTACCTCCTCACCCCCGCCGAGCGGGAGACCGGCGTCTACTCCCACCGCTTCGCCGCGCACCTCGTCCACTACCGCCGGATGTTCGCGCTGTTCAGGGCACGCGGCTGGACGAGCCGGCTGCTCGGCTTCTGGGACGGCGGAGACCAGGACGAGGCGGTGTGCACGCTGGCCGCGGGGGAGTGGCAGGTCCGCTTCGCCCACTCGCTGGCGACCGCGGGCGACGAGGACCTGGCCACGACCGACCAGGTCCGCTTCGACCGCCGGGCGGCCGGCGGCTGGCGGGAGGCGCCGCTCGCGGACGTACCGCCGCTGGTCTTCAGCGAGGCGATGCGCGACGTGGACCTCTTCGTCGGCGTGACGTCGATAGCCGCCGACCCCGACTGGACCGACCGCGGCGCGGAGCGCGAGTACTGGCAGCGGGCCGGATTCGGCGAGCTGACCGCGAGCGCGGAGGTACGCCGCGAGGCGCTGCGGCGGATCGTGCCGCGGCTGGCGATCGCCGACCGGTGCTCGTTCGACGGCCGGTGGATGGTGGTCAGCGGCGACCTGGGCACGTACCGCATCCACCTGGGCTCGGCCAACGTCCTGATGGAGCCGGACGACGCCTACCTGTGCATCGTCGCGTCCCGCGGCAGAAGCGACGGCGAGGTCTTCCTGCCGTTCGAGGACGAGCGGCTCTCGCTGATCCTGAGCAAGGCATTGCTGCTGGCCGGCGACAGCGGGATCACCGACCCGGGCATCCTCGGCCAGATCAAGCGGGGCGCCTGACCGCCGGGCGTGCGGTCCGGGTCAGCGGTTCTGGTCGGCGGCGCGCTCCGCGTGCTTCTCCTTGACGCGGGCCGCCTCCTTGCGCACCTCGGCCTGGGTGGCGCGCTCCCGCTGCAGCCACTGCGGGCTCTCCTGCTTCAGCTCGTCGATCTGCGCGGTCGTGAGCGCCTCGGTGACGCCGCCGCGGGCCAGGCCGGCGATCGACACGCCCAGCCTCGCCGCGACGACCGGGCGCGGGTGCGGGCCTTCACGGCGCAGGTCCTGGAGCCACGGGGGAGGGTCGGTCTGCAGCGCGTTCAGCTCGCTGCGGGAGACGACACCCTCCTGGAACTCCGCGGGGGTGGCCTGGAGGTACACACCCAGCTTCTTCGCCGCGGTCGCGGGCTTCATCGTCTGGGTGGTCTTCTGCGACGTCATACGGTCAAGGGTAACGAGCGCGTGCGGCGCCCCCGACCATCGCGGATAGCCTTGCGGGGTGACAGGCTCGCAGGCACCTTCCCCCTTCCGGCTCGCCTACGTACCCGGCGTGACGCCCGCCAAGTGGGTGCGGATCTGGCAGGAGCGGCTGCCCGGCGTCCCGCTCGACCTCGTCCCGGTGCCCGCGGAGGAGGCGGCCGGCCTGCTGCGCGCCCGCGGCGCGGACGCGGGCTTCGTCCGGCTGCCGATCGACAGGACCGACCTCAGCGCGATCCCGCTCTACACCGAGACGACCGTGGTCGTGGTCCCCAAGGACCACCTGGTGGCGGCGGTGGAGGAGGTGTCCGCGGCGGACCTGGCCGACGAGATCGTGCTGCACCCGCTGGACGACACCCTCGGCTGGGAGCAGCCCCCCGGCCGCCCCGCGCGGGAGCGCCCCGCGACCACGGCGGACGCGGTCGAACTGGTCGCCGCCGGGGTGGGCCTGCTGGCCGTCCCCCAGTCGCTGGCCCGCCTGCACCACCGCAGGGACCTCACCTACCGCCCGCTGACCGACGCCCCGCAGTCCCAGGTCGCCCTGTCCTGGCCCGAGGACGCGACCACCGACCAGGTCGACGACTTCATCGGCATCGTCCGCGGCCGCACCCCCAACAGCACCCGCGGCCGCTCCCAGCCGGCCCCCGAGGCACAGCAGAAGTCCAAGCCCAAGCCGAAACCCAAGCCCGCCAGAGGCGCCACCCCCCGCCCCGCCAAACGCGGCAAACCCCGCCGCCGCACCTAAGGGCTGTCCGGCAATCCCCGGCGGGCGCGCGACGACAGCTACGGCACCTCGCTGCGTTGTCGGGCTCGCCCGAATACGACCCGGTATGAGGGCGACCCTTCGCCTTGCGATGCACCGCATCTGACGCCGCCCGCTGGTCCACCGCGGATTACGGGACAGCCCTTTAGCGCCTGCAAGGTCCCGCCCGAGGAGTTCAGCGGGCGGCGGGGAAGAGGACCTCCGCCACGTGGTGGGTGTCGGCGTACTCCCGGATCGCGGTGATGCGGCCGGCCTCGACGGTGAAGACGCCGAGGCAGCGGTTGCTGTAGGGGGCGCCGGTCGCGGTCGTGCCCTCCGAGGTCCACTCGGCGACGACCTGGGGGCCGTCGGCGATGACGTTGGTCAGGGCGATGACCAGCGGGGCGCCCGGCATGAGGCGGCCGGCCATGCCGCCGAGGAAGTCGTCGATGATGCTGTCGCGGCCCCGCCACACCCGCGAGATGGGCAGGCTGCCCGGGTAGTCCCAGGTGGCGTCGGGGGCGAAGCTGTCGCGGACGACGGCGAGGTCGCCGTCGCGCACGGCCTCGACGTAGCGGACGACGACGGCCTTCGGGTCGAGCGGTGCGGCGGTCACGGCGGTGCTCCCTCGTGCGGCGGTGGGTGGCCCTGCGGCCCGTGCGACCAGCCAATACCGTCAGCCGCGGCAGGTCCAACAGCTTGTGGACGGGCGGCGACAACCGGCGGTTGTCGCCGCCCTCCGGGGGCCGTGGAACCGCGCCCGCAGCCGGCCTCGTCCTCCCGTTCAAAGGGGCTCGGGGGGGCGTCATGCAGATCGTCGAGGTGACCGGATACGCCGTGCGGTCCGCGGTGTTCACGATGCGCCGCAAGGGCTCGCCGCTGGAGTTCGTGGTCTTCCCCATGCTGCACGTGGCCTCGCCGACCTTCTACGCGCAGGTCAGGCGGCGGCTGCGGGACTGCGACCTGATCGTGCTCGAAGGCATCAAGGGCAAGTCCGCGGGAGTCAGCACCCTCACCCTGGCCTACCGTTTCGCGCCCCGCCGGCGGCGCAACGGCCTGGTCGAGCAGGACGATGCGGAACTGCTCCCCGAGGGCGTGCCGGTGCTGTTCCCGGACGTGACCGCGGCCGAGGCGATGGCCGACCTGCGGGCGCTGCCGCGTACGACGTACGCCCTGGTGATGGTCGCGGCGCCGCTGATGGGGCTGGTCTTCGCGATGCGCGGGCCGCGCGCCTTCCTCGACGAGGACCACGTGGTCGAGGACCTGCCGCCGACGTTGCGGGCGGAGATGCTGGCCGACCACGAGGTGGAGCACGCGCTGACCGACCGCAGGGACCGCCGGCTGCTCGAAGCGCTCGGCACGATCCACGCGGAGCGCCGCCACGAGCCGATCAGGGTCGCGGTGGTCTACGGTGCCGGGCACGTTCCGGCGATCGTGCGCGGCCTCGCGGAGGGCTACGGCTATCTGCCGCGCGATGCGGAGTGGCTGACCGTACTCGTCCCGCGGTGATCGGGCCGGGATCATGGAAGGCAGTGCGGAACTGGCGTCAGGGGAGGACGGGTTGGTGACCGAGGAGAGCGACGGCGGGACGGCGGCCGTGCGGTGGGGGCTGATCATCGACGAGATGAGGCCGATGCGCGAGCACCACGAGCCGCGGGTGCTGGAGGAGTTCACCGGCACCCGGCAGGAGGCGCTGGCCCGGCTCGGGCAACTCGTCGACGAGTACGTCGCGTACAACCCGTACGACACCGCCAGGATACGGATCTACCGCACGGCCGACGGATTCCTCCACGTCCGCGACCGCGGCGGCATGTGGTCGCAGGGCATCCGCTTCTGGGTCGGCGAACTGGTCAGCGACACCAACGACGCCAAGGAGGCCGCCGCCGCGGAGAAGAGGGCCGCCAAGGAGGCCAAGGCCGCCGAGCGCAGGGCCAGGCGCGAGCGGCGCCGGATGCCGGTCGAGGACGATATCGAGGAGGACGTCCAGGACGGTGCCGAGGACGTGGGCGGCGGGTGAGCGTCAGGCCCGCGCCGCGCGGGTCTCGCGGCAGGCGGCGGCGTAGGCCCGGGTCAGCGGGTCGGTGGTGCCGCGCGGCCAGGCCAGGGCGAAACGGCTCGGGCTGATGCCGCGCACCGGCCGGGTCGTGACGCCGCCCAGCGTGATCAGCGGGGCGTTGCCCGCCGCGACCACGACCACCCCGAGGCCGGCGACCAGCGCCTCGTACGTCTCCTCTGTGCTCGCGACCTCCGCGCCGACCCTGGCCGGGCGGCCCGCCCTGGCGTCGGTGGCCAGCCAGTAGTCCCGCAGCGGGCCGGCGGCGGCCGGGAGCGCGAGGAAGGGCTCGTCCAGCAGCTCCGCGAAGTCGACACTGTCGCGGGCCGTCAGCCGGTGGCCGTCGGGCAGCGCGACCAGCCGCGGTTCCTCGGCGACGACCAGCAGGTCGTAGCGCTCCTGGTCGGGCAACGGCAGCCACACGTACGCCACATCGCTCGTGCCGTCCGCGAGCCCGGCCGTCGGGTCCTCCCAACTGACCTGCCGCAGCCGGAGGGTCGCCTCCGGGTGGGCGGCGGTGAAGCGCGAGCGGACCGCGGGCAGCAGGCCGCCGCGGCCCGGGCTGGTGCTCATCCCCACCATCAGGGTGCTGCCCTGCGCGGCCTTGGCGCTGCCGACCGCGGACCAGGCCCGGTCCCACTCGGCCAACACCCCCTGCGCGTACGGCAGCAGGGCCGTGCCGACCGCGGTCAGCGCGACGCCCTGCCGGTCCCGGTCGAAGAGCGGGGCGCCCAACTGCCTTTCCAGCGCTCTGATCTGCTTGCTCAGCGCGGGCTGTGAGACGAAGAGCCGCTCCGCGGCCCGGGTGAAGTGCAGCTCCTCGGCGACCGTCACGAAGTAGCGCAGGTCCCGACCGTGAACGTCCATAACCATCGGCTATCACGTTAGGTCTTGGACGGGCAAGCGGTGTCGGCGGCAGGGTTGGTCACGCAAGCGGGAGACACCCCAGGAGGAGCGGACAATGAACAAGGTGTGGCTGGTCACCGGTGCGAACAGCGGTTTCGGGCGGGCGATCACCGAGGCGGCGGTGGCCGCGGGCGATGTGGTGGTCGGTGCCGCCCGCAGGGTCGCAGCCCTCGACGACCTCGTCGCCGCGCACCCCGACCAGGTGGAGGCCCTCGCGCTGGACGTCACCGACACCGCCGCGATCGACGCCGCGGTCGCCGACGTGCTCGCCCGGCACGGCAGGATCGACGTCCTGGTCAACAACGCGGGCCGCAGCCACATCGGGGCCTTCGAGGAGACCGGCGACGCGGAGCTGCGCGAGCTGTTCGACGTTCACGTCTTCGGCCCGGCCGCACTCGTACGGGCCGTGCTGCCGTCGATGCGGGCCCGCAGGTCGGGGGCGATCGTCCAGATGAGCAGCATGGGCGGCCAGATGTCCTTCTCGGGCTTCTCCGCCTACAGCGGCACGAAGTTCGCCCTGGAGGGGATGACGGAGGCGCTGGCGCAGGAGGTGGGGCCGCTCGGCATCAAGACGCTGATCGTGGAGCCCGGCGCCTTCCGCACCTCCCTGCTGGCCAACCTCACCGCGAGCCCCGAGATCGGCGACTACGACGCGACGGTGGGCGGCACGCGGGCGATGGCCGCCGGCAGCGAGGGCAGCCAGCCGGGCGACCCGGACAAGGCCGCCGCGCTCATCCTGGCCGCCGTCGAGGCGGACGACACCCCGCTGCGGCTCCCGCTGGGCGACGACGGCGTCGACGCCGTCCTCGGCCACCTGGACCAGGTCAGGGACGACATCGCGCCCTGGGAGAAGCGGGCGCGGGCGACGCACTTCGACGCGTGACGCACCGCTGGGCGGCGCCCCCGGGGTCCTCCGACCCCGGGGGCGCCGTCCGGTGTCCGGCCGCCTTGCGGGCTGCCGCGGCCCGCGGTCGGCCGGCCCCCGGAGGGGTCAGCCCAGGCCGCGGTGGAGGGTGGAGATGAGTTCGCCGTCGGGCGTGTCACCGTCGAGGGACCAGACCATCGCACCGCCCAGGTGCGCGGCCCGGATGTACGCGGTCTTCGCGGCGAGCACCTGCGGATCGTCGTACGTCCAGAAGTTCGTCCCGTCGTAGAGCCACGCGAAACCGTTCCGGGTGTCGCGGTGCACCGCGTACGCACCGGAGGCGGCCAGCGCCTTGAGGGCGTGGTAGTCCTCGTTGCCCGCCTGCCAGGTGGCCGGCGCGGGTCCCGTGGAGGGCTGGAAGAGGCCGGCCGTGCCGCCGTCGGGGACGCCGGTCCAGCCCTGCCCGTAGAAGGGCACGCCGAGCACGAGCCGGCGCGCGGGGGCTCCGCGGTGCAGCCAGTCCCCGATGGCCTGCGTGTCGCTGAAGTCGTCGGCCACCGGCGAGTTGCGCGGCGCGCGCAGCGCGGACTGCTGGTTGGTGCCGGCCTCGTACGGCCCGTGGAAGTCGTAGCCCTGGACGGTGCCGAAGTCCAGGTACTTGAAGATCTTCCCCACCTCGAACCCGGCGTCGATCTTCGCCGGCGCGGCCGGCAGGAAGGCGCTGAGGTCGTAGTGCTTGCGGGTGTGCCGCCCGTACGCGTCGAGCTGCTTGCGGAACTCCGCCGCCAGTGCGGTGAAGTTCTGCTTGTCCTCGGGCCGGTAGACCGTGTCGACGTCACCGGAGGAGCCGGGCCACTCCCAGTCGATGTCGACGCCGTCGAAGAGGCCGGCCGCCGAGCCGGGGCCGCCCTTGCCGTCGAGCAGCGGGAGGTTGCCCTTGATGAAGATGTCCAGGCAGGAGTCCACAAGTGCCTGCCGGGAGGCGGGGGTTCTGGCCGCGTCGGAGAAGTTCGTGGACCAGCCCCAGCCGCCGATCGAGATCAGCACCTTCAACCCGGGGTTCTTGGCCTTGAGTTCGCGCAGCTGGTTGAAGTTGCCGGCCAGCGGCTGCTCCGCGGTGTCCGCGGTGCCGTCGACGGAGGTCGCAGCGTCGACCGGGTGCTGGTAGTCGGCCCAGGCGTCGCCCTCGCCCGCGACGTTGGCCTCGAAGCACTTGCCGTCGGCGCCGATGTTGGCGAACGCGTAGTTGAGGTGGGTGAGTTTGCCTGCGGTGCCGGAGGTCTGGACGTTCTTCACCTGGTAGTTGCGGGCGTAGATGCCCCACTGGGTGAAGTAGCCGACGCTCTTGTAGGAGGGTTTGGCGGGGGAGTGCCCGCCGTGGGCCTGCGCTGTGCTGCCGCCGGTGACGGCGGGCAGGACGGCGACCAGCGAGAGTGTGGCGGCCGTGGCGGCCATACGGCCGAGAATTCGTCGACGCATGGCGCAGAAAGTATTGGTCTGGACCAATAACGGTCAAGAGGAACGGCGGAACCGTTTCCGCCGTTTCCCCGCATCCGCCCGGTACTTGCCGCCCCTCGCGGCGGGCGTCCCTGTGGACCGTAAACTCCCCGGGTGGACATACCCCCGCCGCCTCCGCCGCCGCCGTCGCCAGACGGTGTGCCGCCGCCTGGCCAGCCGCCGTACCAGGACAACCCGCCGTACCAGCCGCCGTCGTATCCGCAGCCGGCGAACCCGTACGCGCAGCCGCAGCAGCCGGCGAACCCGTACGCCCAGCAGCCGGAGCAGAACCCGTACGCCCAGCAGCCGCAGCCGGAGCAGAACCCCTACGCCGCCCCCGGGCCGTACGGGACGCCGTACCCCGGCGCGCAGCCGCAGCAGCCCGGGTACGGCTACCCGCCGCCTGCCGGCACGGCGATGTACCCGGGGCAGCAGGGCTGGTACGCGCAGGAGCGGACCACCAACGGCATGTCGATCGCCGCGCTGGTGGTCGGCCTGCTGCCCTGCATCCCCTTCCTCGGGCTGATCTTCGGCCTGGTCGGGCTCAAGCAGGTCAAGCGGCGCGGTGAGCGCGGCAAGGGCATGGCGGTCGCCGGGATCACGCTGTCCAGCGTGTGGACGCTGGGCCTCGCCGCGCTCATCGTCCTCGCCGCGACCGGCGTGCTCGACGACGGCAACACCCAGGTCGTGGACCTCAAGGCCGGCCAGTGCTTCAACACGGTCGACGCGAAGCTGTCCGACTTCGGCTCCGACAAGGACACCCGCTCCACCACGGTGGACGTGGTGGACTGCGCCGACGCGCACGACGCCGAGGCCTTCGCGGTCTACGAGATCCAGTCCGGTTCCGACGACCCGTACCCCGGCGTGGACGGCGTCACCCAGGACGCGCAGACCAACTGCGTGAAGTACGGCCGCACCTACCTCGACGGCAAGGTGCCGCCGTCCTCGGACAAGCTCTACTTCTACCTGCCCCCGGCGGCGAACTGGGCGAAGCACGAGCGCTCGGTGATCTGCTTCTTCGGCTCGCCCGACGGCCGGGTGACCGGCACGGTGAAGAGCGGCGGGAGCCCGGCGCAGGACTCCGGCGGCACGGATGAATCCGACGGCAAGGACTCCGGCGTCGGGGTGTGAACGGGGGATGGCGGGGTGTGAGCGGAGTGTGACGCTTGGGGTAGGGCTTGCGGTCGAGTACCCAGGGTTGCGAAGCTGTCGCGGACAGTCAACCCCTTGGGAGGGGCGCCCGTGGCATTCGGTGAGCAGCCTGCGTACCTGCGCGTCGCCGACGATCTGCGCCGCAAGATCCTCGACGGCACGCTCCCCCCGCATGCCCGGCTCCCGTCGCAGGCCAGAATCCGCACCGAGTACGGCGTCTCCGACACCGTCGCGCTCGAAGCGCGCAAGGTGCTGATGGCCGAGGGCTTCGTCGAGGGGCGCTCGGGCTCGGGCACGTACGTCCGCGAGCGCCCGCGGCCCCGCCGGATCGTCCGCAGCGGCTACCGACCGGCGGGGCCGTCCACGCCCTTCCGGCAGGAGCAGGCGGACGAGGGCAGCAAGGGCAGCTGGGAGTCGCGCAGCGTGCAGGACACCGCGACGCTCGACGTCGCCGAGCGGCTGCGGATCGAGCCGGGCGAGCGGGTGATGCGCACCCACTACGTCTTCCGCGCCGAGGGCGAGCCGGCGCTGCTGTCCACCTCGTGGGAGCCGCTGGCGCTCACCGGGCGCACGCCGGTGCTGCTGCCCGAGGAGGGGCCGGTCGGCGGGCAGGGCGTGGTGGCCAGGATGGCGGCCATCGACGTGACGGTGGACCACATGGCCGAGGAGGTCGGCGCCCGGCCGGGACTGGCCGCGGAGACCGCGGCGCTCGGCGGGGTGCCCGGCCACCTGGTGATCGAGATCCGGCGCACGTACTACGCCTCGGGCCTGCCGGTGGAGACCGCCGACGTGATCATTCCCGCGGAGAAGTACCGAGCGGTGTACCACCTGCCCGTACGGTGAGTTGACACCCCGTCGACTTCTGGTCGAACGCCTGGCCTAAACGGTGCCTCTTCGTGTCAATGCGTACCCGCGCTGTGAACCTCGGGCGTAGGGTCGGGCATATGCGCATCGCTGTTTCCTCGGACATGGATGAGCCGATCGCCCGGCAGGCGGTCGAGGAGTTGCGCCGGCGCGGGCATACGGTGCAGGTCTTCGGCGCGCTCCGCGACGGCGACCGTGCCGACTGGGCCTGGAGCGCGGAGGCGGCGGCGCGCGCCGTCGCGTCGGGCGCCGCCGACCAGGCCGTCGTCTGCTGCTGGACGGGGGCCGGCGCGTCGATGGCGGCCAACAAGGTCCCCGGCGTACGCGCGGCGCTCTGCGGCGACGCGTACTCCGCGCGCGGGGCGCGCGTCTGGAGCGACGCGAACGCGCTGGCGCTGAGTCTGCGCCTGCTGTCCGGCGGCCTGCTCGCCGAGATCCTGGACGCGTGGTTCGCGGCCGGCGCCGACCAGGACCGCGACGCCGAGGACCGCGCGAACATCGCGCACCTCGGCGCGATCGAGTCCGCCCCCTCGCCCGAGTCCGCCCCCTCCGCGCAGAATGCTCCCCCCTCCGAGAACGCTCCCGCTGCCGGCGTGTCCGCCGTCAGTGCAAGTGAAAGGGCATGACCTGATGACGTCCGACCTCGTATGGGTCCTCATACGCCAGGACGACGGGGCCAACCGCTACCGCGTGGGCCGTTACGCGACCCGGGCCGAGGCCGAGCGGATCGCCGACCAGCTCGACGGCCGCAGCCGGCAGGTCGGCCAGGAGCAGGGGGGTGCGCCGGAGCGGCGCTACGTCATCGAGCGCGTCGCCCCGCGGCTGGCCCAGGCGTGACGGCCGCACGGCTGGTGGTGGGCGGCGCCGTGCTCTCCGGCGGCCGGCTGCTCGCCGCCCGCCGTACCGCCCCCGCGGCCCTTGCCGGGCGCTGGGAGCTGCCGGGCGGCAAGCTGGAGCCCGGCGAGACCGCGCCGGGCGCACTGGTGCGCGAGCTGCGCGAGGAGCTGGGCGTCGAGGTCGAGCCGCTGGAGCGGGTGCCCGGGCAGTGGCCGGTGGCCGGCGGCGCGCTGGTGCTCCAGGTGTGGACGGCCCGCCTGGTGTCGGGCAGCCCGCTGCCGCTCCAGGACCACGACGAGCTGCGCTGGCTGCGGCAGGGCGAGGTCGACAGCGTCGACTGGCTGCCCCAGGACCGCCCCGCGGTGCACTGGGTGGCTTCCCGGCTCGGCGGGTCCCGCGAAGGGTCCTGAGGGCGCCTGGGGCGGCGTCCGGTCGCCGCCCTGAACGGCGCCTCCTCCGGGCGGCGGCGGTGGGGACGCGGGGAACGGGTGCATAGGGGAATATCGGGTAAGTAGGGATGAATCCCTGTAGGAGGCCGGACGGAACCGGCCCGACCCGGTCCGGGGGTGCGACGCATGAGCGACAGCGGCGACACCCCGCCTGCCGCGCAGCCGCCCGCCGACCACCACCCCCCGCCGGACGAGCCGCGCGAGCAGGACGAGGCGCACGAGCCGCACGGGCAGAACGCCGCAGGCCTGCCCGACGACACCGGCGTCGGGGGGACCGCCGCCGGCACCCTGATGGACACCCTGCGGGTCGCCGTGGTCATGCTCGACACCTCCGGGCGGGTGCTGCTGTGGAGCCCCCTGGCGGAGGAAGTGCTCGGGTGGGCGGGCGAGCACATCGTCGGGCGGCGGGTCGGCGGGCTCTTCGCGCCGGGCGAGCAGCGGAGTGCGGGGCAGCGGCCCGTACCGTCGCCGGCGCACGCCGAGCAGCTCCTCGGGGAGCTGCTGCGCAGCGGGCGCTGGGACGGCATCCTGTCGCTGCTGCACCGCGACGGCCACACCGTGCAGGTCGAGGCGCGGGCGTCGCTGCTGGTGGACGGGGACGGGCGGCCGTTCGTCCTGGCGTCCATGGTGGAGACCAGCCGGCTGCGGACGCTGGAGCACGACCTGGCCGCGCTCGACTCGCTCTTCGACGCCTCCCCGCTGGGCGTGGCGATCTTCGACAAGGAGCTGCGCTACGTCCGCGTCAACGAGGCCCTGGCCAGGATGAACGGCCGCTCCGTCGCCGACCACGTCGGCCACACCGTCGCGGAGGTGCTGGACGTCAGGGACGCCGAGTCGCTGACCGCGCTCCAACAGGACGTGCTGGTCACCGGGCGGCCGGTGATCGACCTGGTCTCGCCCGCGCCCGGCGGCCACGGGCACCGGTCGCTGTCGTACCACCGGCTGGCGGACCGGGCGGGCCGGGTGCTGGGCATCAGCGCGACCGTCATCGACGTGACCGAGCGCGTGGAGGCCGCGTCCAGGGCCGAGCGGGCCAGGCGGCGGCTCGCCCTGCTCAACGACGTCGGCTCGCGGATCGCCGGCCAGCTCGACGTACGCAGAAACGCCGAGGAGCTGGCCGCCTCCCTGGTGCCGACCTTCGGCGACTACTCGGGCGTGGTCCTGCACTCCCAGCTGGCCGAGGGCGGCGAGCTGCCCACCGCCCCGTACAGCGACAGCACGCCGATGCGGCAGACCGGTGTCGGCGCGATCACCTGGAGCCCCGACGTGGTGCGGATGATCAGGCCGGGGCAGGCCATGTCCTTCGACCGCAAGTCGCCCTTCGGCGAGGTGCTGGCCACCGGGCGGCCCAAGCTGCTCGGTTCGCGCGAGGAACTGGTGAACATGACCTCCGCGGACGACCCCAAGACGGGCGCGGCCCTCGCCGTCGGCGTCCAGTCGATGCTGGTGCTGCCGCTGCGCGCGCACGGCGTGGTGCTGGGGCTGCTGGTGGTCAGCCGGGCGGGCGGCCGCGAGGCGTTCGACCAGGAGGACGTGGCGCTCGGCATGGAGCTGGCCGACCGCGCGGGCGCCTCGCTGGACAACGCGCGGCTGTACGTCCGCGAGCGCGAGGGCGCCCTGATGCTCCAGCGCTCCCTGCTGCCGCGCTCCACCCCCGCGGCGCCGGGCGTGGACGTGGCCTACCGCTACGTACCGGGCAGCAGCGTCGCCGAGGTCGGCGGCGACTGGTTCGACGTGCTGCCGCTGGCCGGCGGCCGGGTCGGCTTCGTCGTCGGCGACGTCATGGGCCACGGCCTGCCCGCGGCGGCGACCATGGGCCGGCTGCGGACCGCGGTGCGCACCCTGGCGGGCCTGGACATGGCCCCTGACGAGCTGCTGCGCCGGGTCAGCGAGCTGGGCGACGACCTCGCGCAGAATCAGGCCGAGGGCTGGATGGCCACCGCCGTCTACGCCGTCTACGACCCCTCGACCCGCCGCTGCACCATCGCACAGGCCGGGCACCCGCCACCGGTGCTGGTCGAGCCGGGCGACCGCCCCGGCCGGCAGGCCGCCCGGCTGCTCGACCTGCCTCCCGGGGTGCCGCTGGGGGTGGGCGGCGTCCGCTTCGAGACGACCGAGCTGGACGTGCCCGACGGCACGGTCCTCGTGCTGTACACCGACGGCCTGGTCGAGTCCCGCCGCCACGACATCGGCACCGGCCTGGAGCGCCTGCGCACCACGTTGTGCCGCCCGCTGGACTCGCTGGAGGAGGCCTGCGACGACCTGCTGGCCGCCATGGAGCCCGGGCGCGAGCCCGACGACGTGGCCCTGCTGATGGCCCGGCTCGGTACATTGCCGAGCGGTTCCACCGCGTCCTGGACGTTCCCCGCGGAAGCCAGCGCGGTACGGCTGGCCCGCCGCCGGGTGCGGGACGCGCTCGCCGACTGGGGGCTGCCCGAGCTGACCGACGTGACGGTGCTGCTGGTCAGCGAGCTGGTCACCAACTCGCTGCGCTATGCGCACGGCCCCATCGGGGTGCGGATGGTCTGCGGTACGTCGCTGCTGGTCGAGGTGTCGGACCCGCTGCCCGACCCGCCGCGCGAGCGGGTCGCCACCGCGGAGGACGAGGGCGGCCGCGGGCTGCAGCTGGTGGCCGGCGCGAGCCGCCGCTGGGGGACGAGACACGGGCCGCTGGGCAAGACCGTGTGGTTCGAACTGGCACTCCCGTGACGCGTGAGGCGGGGCCTCCCGTGACCACCGACACACCGCCCCCGTTGTGATCACCGAAATGATTCGCGGGGCGTGTGCCGGGTATTCCGAAGAGACGAGAGCGAAAGGTGCGAGCGAGGTGTTCAGGGGACGGCCCCCGTGCCCCGCGAGCCGAGATGATGCTGTGATCGACAAGACCGTGTGCTGGACGGTCCGCATGCTGAATACTCAGCTCCAACCGGTCCATGTGTGCTGAGCTGGAGGGGTCGGGCGAGTGAGCGACATGCCAGCAGGGGCGGTTCCGCCGGGAGACGACGCGGACGCGGCGGCCGAGACCGCGGTCTGGCAGTCCAGCCCGCCCGGCTCCATCTACGACTACATACGAGTCGCGTCGTTCTCGCTCGGCCCTGACGGACGTATCGAGCAGTGGAGCGAGCGCGCCGCGGAGTTCTTCGGCGTCTCCGCCGACGACGCCGTCGGCCGCGACCCCATCGCCGCGTTCGCCCCGCCGCATGTCCAGGACCGCGGCCACGAACGGCTCGCCGACATCCTCAACGGCCGCGAGTGGACCGGCCTCGTGCCGTACAACGACGCGTCAGGTACCGAGGGCCTGGCCGAGGTGTACGTGATGCCGGCCGACCGCGGCGCCCTGTGCATCGCCGTCGATGTGGCCACGCTGCGCCAGATCGAGACCGACCTGGCCGCCTCCCAGGCGGTCTTCGGGCAGTCCCCGATGGGCTTCGTGCTCTTCGACAACCGGCTTCGGCTGATCCGGGTCAACGACCGCTTCGCCACCGTCTTCGGCCGCCCGGCCGAAGAGCACCGCGGACGCGGCCCGCACGACTTCCTGTCCCGGGTCGAGGCCGACCGGCTGACCGCGGCCCTGCGCCAGGTGCTGGAGACCGGCGACGCGGTGCTCGACATGCCGCTGGTCGGCACCGTGCCGGGCGACCCGGGCCGGCGCCGCTGGTCGATCTCGCTGTACCGCCTGCACAGCTCCTCCGGCCGGCCGATCGGCGTCGCGGGCCTGGCGATGGACGTCACGGGGCGGCAGCGCGCGGAGCGCGAGGCCGCGCACGCCCGGCGCAACCTGGCGCTGCTCAACGAGGCGGGCGCGCGGATCGGTACCTCGCTGGACCTGGAGACCACCGCGCGCGAGCTGCTCGACGTGGCGGTGCCGCACTTCTGCGACCTGGCGTCCGTCGACCTCTACCAGGCACTGCTGTCCGGCGCCGAGGAGCTGTCGGGCACCACCGACGGCAGCGGCGAGCTGCGCAGGGTCGCCTTCGCCAGCTCCGTGTCCGACGCGCCCGTCGCGATGGCCGGTGACGACGACGACGTGTCCGCCGACGCGGGGCCGGTCTCGGTCGGCTCCGTCCACCGCTACCGCTTCAGCTCCGCCAGCGCCCGCGCGCTGCGCACCGCGCAGCCGCAGGTGCTCGACGGCGACGGCGGGCAGGACCTGGGCGGCGCCCTGGTGCAGTCCACGCTGGTGGTGCCCATGGTCGCCCGCGACACGGTGCTCGGCCTGGTGCAGTTCTCCCGCGCCAAGGGCAGCGAGCCCTTCACCGAGCGGGACCGGATGCTGGCCGAGGAACTGGCCGCGCGCGCCGCCATCTTCATCGACAACGCCCGCCTCTACCGCCGCGAGCACGAGCGCGCGCTGATCCTCCAGCGCAGCCTGCTGCCGCCCGACGACCCGGAGGCCGCGGGCCTGGACATCGCCTGCCGCTACCTGCCGGGCAGCATGGAGACCGAGGTCGGCGGGGACTGGTTCGACGTCATCGAACTGCCGGGACACCGCACCGCCCTCGTCGTCGGCGACGTCATGGGCCGCGGCCTGCGCGCCGCCGTCGCGATGGGCGAACTGCGCACCGCCGTGCGCACCCTGGCGATGCTCGACCTGGAGCCGGGCGAGGTGCTCAGCGCCCTGGACGAGGTCGTACGCGGCCTGGGCGCCCCGACCCCCGGCCGCACCCGCAGGACGAAGGAGCGCGGCGACTCCGACCTCACCGAGGTCTACCTCGCCACGTGCGTCTACGTCGTCTACGACGCCGTCACCCGGCGCTGCACGATCGCCAACGCGGGCCACCTGCCGCCGGTCGTCGTGGAGCCCGGCGAGTCGCCGCTGCTGCTGGAACTGCCCAGGGGCGTACCGCTCGGCGTCGGCGGCGAGCCGTTCGAGGAGAGCGAGGTGGAGCTGCCCGAGGGCGCGCTGCTCGCCCTCTACACCGACGGACTCGTCGAGTCGCGCAGCCTCCCGCTGGACGAAGGGCTTGACGCCTTCCGGCGCTCCCTCGACGGCCCGGAGCGGCCGCTGGAGGACATCTGCGACCACGTGCTCGCGACCGTGGACACCGCGCACGGCGAGGACGACATCGCGCTGCTGATGGCCCGTATCCGCGGCCTGCCCGCCGACCAGGTCGGCGACTGGACGCTCAAGCCGCAGCCGACCTCCGTGGCCAAGGGGCGCGAACTGGCCCGCGAGCAGCTGCTCGCCTGGGACCTCGGCGACCTGGTCGACACCACCGAGCTGCTGGTCAGCGAGCTGGTCACCAATGCGCTGCGGCACGGCTACGGCGACATAAGGCTGCGCCTGCTGCTGGACCGCACCCTGGTGTGCGAGGTCTGGGACAGCGCCCTGGTCCAGCCGCGCCGCCGCCGCGCCCGCGACACCGACGAGGGCGGCCGCGGGCTGCAGCTGGTCACGATGCTCAGCGAGAGCTGGGGCAGCAGGCGCACCCACCGGGGCAAGACGGTGTGGTTCGAACTCGCCCTGCCCGGACGGCAGTCCCACGTGGCGACGCCGACGGTGGACGAACTGCTGAGCATGTTCTGACCCGGGGCGAGGGGCGTTTCAGGCCGCTCCGGTCTTGATGCGGGCGAGCCTGGCGTCGATCTCGGCGCCGTCGCCGAGGGCGTCGGGCGACTCGAACTGCGCGTCGAGCGACGAAGCGGCAGGCTCCTCCTTGCCCTTGGCGCGCGCCTCCTCGCGGCGCACCTCGTCCTCGAAGCGGCCCAGCTCGCTGGTGGGGTCGAGCACGTCGACGCTCCTGACGGCGTCCATCATGCGGTTCTGCGCCCGGGCGGACGTGGCGCGGGCGGCCAGCTGCGGGTCCTCCGCCTGGTCGATCAGCGCGTTGGTGTTCGCCTTCGCGAGCTGCGCCACCCGGCGGAGGACGGTCTGCCCGCTGGTCATCGGTCGCTCCCTGGCCGTGGGGGTACGGCGGGGGTCGGGGTGTGTCGCGGGGGTGTGTCGCGGGGGCTAGAAGCGTCCGCCGCCGCCCATGCGGCCGCGGGTCCTGCCGCCGCCGAAGCTGCCGGGGCCGGCGCCCCCGAAACCGCCGCTCCCCAGGCCGCGCCTGCCGCCGAGGCTGCCGATGCCGCCGCGGGCACCGCGTCCGTTGCCGAACAGCTCGCCGAGGATGATCCCGCCGAGCACCGCCCCGCCCATGCCGCCCATGCCCGGGCCGCCGCGGCGGCCGCCGTTGGAGACCCCGACGAAGCCGCCGACGTCCTGCCGGGCCAGCCGCTGGGCCTCGCGTGCCAGCCGGTCGGCGTCCCGGGCGTGCGCGAGGGCGGCGAAGGCGTCGGCGGGGGCCGCGGCCCCCGCCTGCTGGAGCCGGCGCTCGGCCTCCGCCAGCCGGGTACGTGCCTGGCTGCCGATCGCGCCCCGGTGGGTGGTGATCACGTCATGGGCCGCCGCGACCTCGCTGCGGGCCGCCAGCAGCGCCTGGTCGAGCAGCTCGCGGGCACGCCGCTCGCCGACCTCCTGCTCGCGCGCCCCGGCCAGCGCCTCGTCCAGGCCCGCGTCCGCCTCCTCCACCCGCCGCAGCCCCGCGATCGGGTCGTAGCGCCCGCCGGCCAGCTCCGCCCGTACGTCGGCGACCACCGCCTCGGCCCGCGCGATCCGCCCCCGCAGATCGCCGTGGCCCGGTGCGCTCGCGCCCGGTGGGGCGGGGGCGCCGAGGAGGCCGCGGGCCTCCGCGAGGTCGGCGTCGGTCCCGGTCAGGGCGGCCCGCAGGCCGGCGTCGGCGGCGCGGAGCTCCTCGGCGCGGCGGGTGACCGAGTCGGCCAGCGTGGTGGCCTGGCCGAGCGCGCCCTCGGCCGCGCGGACGAAGACCGCGGCGCGGCCGTGGTCGGTGCCGATCGCCGCCCTGGCCTGGTCGAGGCTGGACCGGGCGAACTCCAGCCGGTCGCGGGCCTCTGCGGGGTGCCCGGCGACCGGCTCGACGGCCGAGCCGGCGTAGGCGGCGGACAGCGGCGCGAGCGCCGCCTCGGCGCCCGCGATCCGGCCCGGCAGCGCCGTGGCCTTCGCCTCGGCCTGCTCCAGTACCTGCGGGGCGTTCGCCTCCATCGCCCGCAGCCGGTCGAAGGACTCGGACTCCGCGTCGAGCCGCCGGTCGGCCTGCGTGCAGCGGGACAGGATCTCGTCCAGCATCTGCCGCCGGGTCTCGTCGTCCACGGGGAAGGCGTCGTCGAGCTGCTGCCGCAGCCGGAAGGCCGCGGTCAGCTCGCCCTTGGCATAGTCGACCGCCTCGGTGAACGGCTGGGCCGCCGTCTCGCCGAACTGCGCCGCCGCGAAGCCGACGTCCTCCTGGCTGGTGCGCACCGCGTCGTCCGTGGCCACCAGCAGCTTCCTGGCCTGCGCGTCCAGTTCGGGCAGCGGCGTCTGTCTGGGGGCGTAGCGGCGGGTGCGGCCGCCGGGTCCCGGCGGCGGGCCGGCCGGCGGCGGCGCCCCGCCCGCGGTGGCGGCG
>NZ_CAJSLV010000052.1 GCF_907177275.1 Actinacidiphila cocklensis | reverse complement strand
ATCTGGCGTTGACTTTTGGCACGCTGTTGAGTTCTCAAGGAACGGAAGCTTCCTTCGAGACCGTTTCACCGGCCCCTCCGGGCTTTCCCTTCGTTGTGTTCCCCACCGTACCCGATTCCCTCACCGATTCATAATCGGCTGTTTCAGCTCATCGATTCGATTTTCGGCGCACCAAAAATCGTCCCGATGATCGGGAAGAGGTAGGTAGTGGGTGGCCGCTCGGGCGGCGGGAGCCGGTGTGAACCAGGTCTCCTGCCGTTTTGGCGACTCGGACTACGTTACGCACGAGCGGCGGCCGAGTCAAGCTCGACCGCCGCTCAAACGTGGATTTCCAGCCGGGTCAGCGTACTTCGACCGCTCCGAGGTTGCGCTTCCCCCGCCGCAGGACCAGCCAGCGGCCGTGGATGAGGTCGCCGGCGGACGGGATCTCGTCCTCGCTCGTCACCTTGGCGTTGTTGACGTACGCGCCGCCCTCCCTGATGGTGCGGCGGCCGGCCGACTTGCTCGGGACCAGCTCGACCTGCGCCAACAGGTCCGCGACCGGGGCGAGTTCGGTCACCTCGGCACGCGGCAGCTCGCTCAGCGCGGCCGCCAGGGTGGCCTCGTCGAGGTCGGCGAGGTCGCCCTGGCCGAAAAGTGCCTTCGACGCGGCGACCACGGCGGCGCACTGGCCGGCGCCGTGGACCAGGGTCGTCAGCTCCTCCGCGAGGGCGCGCTGGGCGGCGCGGGCCTGCGGGCGCTCGGCGCTGGAGCGCTCCAGCTCCTCGATCTCCTCACGCGACCTGAAGCTGAAGGTGCGCAGGTAGCGCGCGATGTCACGGTCGTCGGCGTTCAGCCAGAACTGGTAGAAGGCGTACGGCGTGGTCATCTCGGGGTCGAGCCAGACGGCCCCGCCCTCCGTCTTGCCGAACTTCGTACCGTCGGCCTTGGTGAGCAGCACCTGGGTGAGGGCGTGGGCAGGTCCGTGCGGCTGGTTGCCCGCCATGCGCCGGATCAGGTCGAGCCCGGCGGTGATGTTGCCCCACTGGTCGCTGCCGCCGATCTGGAGCGTGCAGCCGTGCTGCTTGTACAGCTCCAGGAAGTCCAGCGACTGGAGGATCACGTAGCTGAACTCGGTGTAGCTCATCCCCTCGCCGTCGAGGCGGCTCTTGACCGTGTCCCGGGCGAGCATCTGGTTGACGCTGAAGTGCTTGCCGTAGTCGCGCAGCAGCGTGAGGGACGAGACTCCCTCGGTCCACTCGTAGTTGTTGGCCATGACGGCCTGCTGCGGACCGGGGGTGTCGAAGTCGAGGAACGCCGAGAGCTGGCCGCGCAGGGCGCCCACCCACTGCTGGACGGTCTCGACGTCGTTGAGCGCCCGCTCCGCGCTGGGCTTGGGGTCGCCGATCAGACCGGTGGCTCCGCCCACCAGGGCGATGGGCCGGTGTCCTGCCAACTGGAAGCGGCGCAGCGCGAGGATCTGGGTGAGGTGGCCGACGTGGAGGCTCTTCGCGGTCGGGTCGAACCCGCAATAGAGGGTGAGGGGACCGTCCGCGAGCGCCTTGCGCAGGGCTTCCTCGTCGGTGGTCTGGGCGAGTACGCCCCGCCACCGCAGCTCGTCGACGATGTCCGTCACGGTTTCCGTGTCTCCTCGGGTCGGCTTCTGCCTCTCGGTACAGCGTGTCCGAGGGTACGCGGTTTCGGCCAGCCGATTATCGGCGCTTGCGCGGGGCGTGCGCCCGGTAGGGGCTGACGGTCGGGTCGCCGTCGATCCAGTAGCGCCAGGGGTGCGCGGCGCCCTCGCCGCCCACTCCGGTACGCGGTCCGCTGCGGATCGCCGCGGGGTCCGGCGGGGTGCCGGTGAGGATGCGGAACGGGCCGCCGCCGGCGGAGCAGGCGTCGGCGCCGTCGAGGTCGCGGTCGACGGACAGGGCGGTGGCGAGCCTGGCCGGCCCCTGGGCGAGGTCGCTGTCCTTGCGCGAGGTGGGGCGGTGGGCGCGGGCGAGGTCGGCGCCCGCGGTGATCATGCCGGCCCTGAGCAGGACCCCGCTGGGGGTGCCGACCGGGCCGCAGACCAGGTTCAAGCAGTGCCACATGCCGTAGGTGAAGTAGACGTAGGTGTGTCCCGGCGGTCCGAACATCACGGCGTTGCGGTCGGTGCGGCCGCGGTAGGCGTGCGAGCCGGGGTCGTTGGGGCCGTCGTAGGCCTCCACCTCGGTGATCCGCAGGTCGATCGGGCCGTCGCCGGTGGTGCGGACCAGGACCCTGCCGAGCAGGTCCGGGGCGATCTCCAGGACCGGCCGGTCGAAGAACGCGCGGGCCAGCGGGGTCCGCTCGGGTGCGGTGATCACGGGTCCGAAGCGTACCGGAGCGCCCTGGAACCAGCCGGGCGCGCGCTGCGTTCGTAGAGTTCGCCAAGAGCTGTGCAGGAAAAGGCAAAGGAGGGTGTCCGTAATGGGCTTCAAGAAGCTGATGGCGAGTCTGGGTGCGGGTGGGGCGTCGGTGGAGACCGAGTTGTTCCAGGCCGACGTGACGCCGGGCGGTGTGGTCCAGGGGGAAGTGCGGATCCAGGGCGGCTCGGTGGAGCAGCGCATCCAGGGGCTGTCGGTTGGCCTGCAGGCCAAGGTCGAGGTGGAGCGCAAGGACGCGCAGGGCAACGACGTCGAGTACCACCAGGACATCGAGTTCCACACGCAGCAGATCGGCGGGGAGTTCGAGATCCGGGCGGGGGCGGTGCACAACGTGCAGTTCGCGCTGGAGGTGCCGTGGGAGACGCCGGTGACGATGTTCATGGGGCGGCACCTGACGGGGATGAACGTCGGGGTGACGACGGAGCTGCAGATCGCCCGGGCGGTGGACAAGGGCGACCTGGACCCGGTGAACGTGCACCCGCTGCCGGCGCAGGACGCGCTGCTGGACGCGTTCGGGCGGCTCGGCTTCCGCTTCCACGGGGCGGACCTGGAGAAGGGGCACCTGCGCTCGACCCGGCAGCGGCTGCCGTTCTACCAGGAGATCGAGTTCCGCTCGCCGTCGCAGTATCCGGGGCTGAAGGAGGTGGAGCTGACCTTCGTCTCCGACGGGCGCGAGATGGACGTGGTGATGGAGATGGACAAGAAGCCGGGGCTCTTCGGCGGCGGGGACACCTACCGGTCGTTCGTGATGGGGATGCAGGGCTTCGAGCAGACGGACTGGGCGGACTACCTGCACCAGTGGCTGGCCGAGGTGGGTGCCAAGCGGAACTGGTTCTAGCCTGCGGGGAAGGGCGGTCGAAAGGCTCTACGCTCGGGTCGCAGGGTTGGTTCGCGATCGAGAGGTGTCGAGGTGTCCGAGCAAGCGCGGCGACCGCTCCCCCATGACTTCCATCCACCCGTACCCGTGTTCACCGTGATGAGCGACGACGTGACGGCGGGGGCGGTGCTCAAGGACGACCAGGTGTACGCGGCGGGCAACGTGTCGCCGCAACTGCGCTGGGAGGGCTTCCCCGCGGGGACGAAGAGCTTCGCGGTGACGTGCTACGACCCGGACGCGCCGACCGGCAGCGGTTTCTGGCACTGGGTGGTCTTCGACATCCCGGCGTCGGTGACGGAGCTGCCGCGCGGCGCGGGTTCGGATGACTTCCCCGGGCTGCCGGCGGGCGCGGTGCACGCGCGCAACGACTACGGGTCCCTGGACTTCGGCGGGGCGGCGCCGCCGCCGGGTGACGGCCCGCACCGCTACGTCTTCACGGTCTACGCGGTGGACCAGGAGAAGCTGGGTCCCGACGCGACCGCGTCGCCGGCCTTTGTGGGCTTCAACCTGAGGTTCCACGCCCTGGGCCGGGCGCAGCTGATCGGCGAGTACGAGGTCCCGGCCGCCGGCTGACGCCGGTCCTGCTGCTGCGGCGGTCCCGAGCGGTCGCGGTCGGTGGTTAATCGGTTGCACCCCGGCGCGGGCCGCCGCACAGTGGTGCCTGCCCGGCCTGCCGGACGCTCCCGGTCATGCGCCCGGGTGGCGTGGCGGACACCGGGTCGGCCGGCACCGCAGTGGCGGAGGCGGCGGGGCGTTGCGCTGGGCGGTACCACGCGCCCCCCGCGGCCTGCCGGACCCTGGTCTGGGGATCGGGTGTCCGCGCCGGCCGGCGCGCTCCGGATACCGGGACGTCCATCACGTCCGGTGTCCGGGGCGCGAGCTTTTCCGCTGCTCTTTCCCGTCTCCTCCTCCCCCGGCCATCTGCTGTCGGCCCGGGGGAAATTGCGTTGTCCGCGAGTGAACGCACGGGCACAGTGGAGCCACTTCGCCAGGGGGGCGGAGGAGGCCCGGGAGGTGGGCGGGATGCGTGACACGCTGGTGCTGAATGCGAGCTTCGAGCCGCTGTCGACGGTGTCGCTGCGGCGTGCGGTGGTCCTGGTGATGCAGGACAAGGCCGTCGTGGAACAGGCGCATCCCGGGCTGCGAATCCGTGCGGCCGACGTGGACGTACCCCTTCCGCAGGTGATCAGGCTGTGCCGCTACGTACGGGTGCCGTTCCGACAACGGGCGCCGTGGTCGCGGCGCGGGGTGCTGGTACGCGACCGGCACCGGTGCGCGTACTGCGGGCGGCGGGCCACCACGGTGGACCACCTGCAGCCGCGGTCCCGCGGTGGCCGCGACACCTGGCTGAACACGGTGGCGGCGTGCGCGGAGGACAACCAGCGCAAGGCGGACCGTACGCCGGAGCAGGCGGGAATGCGGCTGCTGACGCAGCCGTTCGAGCCGACGCCGGCCGACGCGCTGCTGCTGGCGCTGGGGGTACGGGAGCGGGCCGGGCTGCCGGAGTGGCTGGCGCGGCCGGCCTGAGGCCGGGACCGCGGTGGCCGGTGGCGGCCCGCTGCGGATGACGTACGCGGCCTGGTCCTGTCGGGTGACGGGGCCGGGCCGCGCGGCTCACTTGAGGACCAGCTGCACGATGGCGGCGATGCCGACGACGACGATCAGGGCGCGCAGCGCGGCGGGTGGCAGGCGGCGGCCGACGCGGGCGCCGACGAGTCCGCCGAAGGTCGCGCCGACGGCGATGAGGGCGACGGCGGCCCAGTCCATGTGGGCGACGACGATGAAGAAGACCGCGGCGATGCCGTTGACCAGCGCGGCCAGGACGTTCTTCAGGCCGTTGATGCGCTGCAGGGTGTCGTCGAGCAGCAGGCCCATCAGTGACAGGTACAGCACGCCCTGGGCGGCGCCGAAGTAGCCCCCGTAGACGCTGGCCAGGAACATCCCGGCGAACAGCAGCGGTCCGCCGTGGGCGGGGGCCGCGGTGCCGAGGCGTTCGCGGCGGGCCTGGACGGCGCGGGCGAGCCGGGGTTGCAGCACGACCAGGACCAGGGCGGCGGCGATGAGCACCGGCACGATGGCGTGGAAGGCCTGCGAGGGCAGGGTGACCAGGAGGACGGCTCCGGTGGCGCCGCCGAGCAGGCCGACGGTGCCGAGCCGGATCAGCCGGTCGCGCTGGCCGGCGAGTTCGCGCCGGTAGCCGATGGCGCCGGTGATCGAGCCGGGGACCAGGCCGAGGGCGTTGGAGACGTTGGCGGTCACCGGTGGCAGGCCGACGGCGAGCAGGACGGGGAAGGTCAGCAGGGTGCCGGAGCCGACGATCGTGTTGATGGTGCCCGCGCCGACTCCCGCGGCGAGGACGGCGAGTGCTTCAGCTGGGGACATAACCCCGTGATCATGTCACAACGGCTCGCCGCCCCCGCGGGACGTCTCAGTCCTTGTCGAAGGGTGCGGACTCGCGGCGCGGCGCGGGCGCTGAGCCGCCGCCGTTGCCGTTTCCGCCGGCGCCGGGCAGGTTGATCATGCCGCCGAGGCCCTTGAGGGCGTCGTTCAGCTCACTGGGGATGATCCACAGCTTGTTGGCGTCGCCTTCGGCGATCTTCGGCAGCATCTGCAGGTACTGGTAGGCGAGCAGCTTCTGGTCCGGGTCGCCGGCGTGGATGGACTCGAAGACCGTGCGGATCGCCTGCGCCTCGCCCTCGGCGCGCAGGGCGGCGGCCTTGGCGTCACCTTCCGCGCGCAGGATCGAGGACTGCTTCTCGCCTTCCGCGGTGAGGATCTGGGACTGCCTGATGCCCTCGGCGGTGAGGATCGCGGCGCGCTTGTCACGGTCGGCGCGCATCTGCTTCTCCATCGAGTCCTGGATGGAGGTGGGCGGTTCGATCGCCTTCAGCTCGACGCGGTTGACGCGGATGCCCCACTTGCCGGTGGCCTCGTCCAGGACGCCGCGCAGGGCCGCGTTGATCTCCTCACGGGAGGTCAGCGTCCGCTCCAGGTCCATGCCGCCGATGATGTTGCGCAGGGTGGTGACGGTCAGCTGCTCGATGGCCTGGATGTAGCTGGCGACCTCGTAGGTGGCGGCCCGCGCGTCGGTCACCTGGTAGTAGATGACGGTGTCGATGTTCACCACCAGGTTGTCCTGGGTGATCACCGGTTGCGGCGGGAAGGGCACGACCTGCTCGCGCAGGTCGATGCGGTTGCGGATGGTGTCGATGAACGGCACCACGATGTTCAGGCCCGCGCTGAGGGTGCGGGTGTACCGGCCGAAGCGCTCGACGATGGCCGCGGTGGCCTGTGGGATCACCTGGACCGTCTTGATCAGCGCGATGAAGACGAGCACCACCAGGATGATCAGGACGATGATGATGGGCTGCATGTCCACTCCCCGCGCCGGTTGACTGCGGAAATACGGTGTACTCCGACATGATCGATCTTGGCAGAGTGCCGCCTGCCGCGGGCGGGTTCGGCGAATTCCCGGCCCGGGAAGCGGTGTTCTGCCGTCACATCACGACGGCGGTAGCTCCGTCGATCTCCACGACGTCCACCTGCTGGCCGGGGTCGAAGACCCGGCCGGCTTCCAGTGAGCGCGCGGACCAGACCTCGCCGGCGAGTTTGATCCTGCCGTCGGAGCCGCCGTCGACCCGTTCCAGGACGACGGCCTGCCGTCCCTTGAGCGCGTCGATGCCGCTGCGCTGTCCCGCGCTCTGCCGGTTGCGGTAGGCGAGCGGGCGCACGAAGACCAGCAGGGCGACGGAGACCACCACGAAGGTGATGACCTGCGCGACGATTCCGCCGCCGAGCCCCGCGGCGGCCGCACCCGCGACCGCGCCCACCGCGAACATCCCGAACTCGGGCATTGTCGTGATCACCAGCGGGATGCCCAGCCCCACTGCTGCTATCAGCCACCACACCCATGCGTCCACAGCTCAATCGTAGGGCTGTACGCGGCAGTTGGGGGAGTATGCGGGGGACCGAATGACCTGCCGCAGGCAAGTGGGCTCAGGAAAGCGGCAGTCCAGCGGCCGTGTAGCGGTCGCCGCGGCGTTCGACGACGAGCGGGAGGCCGAAGCACAGGGACAGATTGCGTGAGGTCAGTTCCAGTTCGAGCGGTCCTGCGGCGACGACCTTGCCCTGGCGGATCATCAGGACGTGGGTGAAGCCGGGGGCGATCTCCTCGACATGGTGGGTGACCATGATCATGGAGGGCGCGATGGGGTCGCGGGCCAGCCGGCCGAGGCGCCTGACCAGGTCCTCGCGGCCGCCGAGGTCGAGGCCCGCGGCGGGCTCGTCGAGCAGCAGCAGCTCGGGGTCGGACATCATCGCGCGGGCGATCAGGGTGCGCTTGCGCTCGCCCTCGGACAGGGTGCCGAACTTCCGGTCGAGGAAGTCGTTCATGCCGAGCCGGTCGAGGAAGGCGCGGGCGCGGTCCTCGTCGACCTGCTCGTAGCCCTCGTGCCAGGTGGCGGTCATGCCGTACGCGGCGGTGAGGACGGTCTCCAGGACGGTCTGCCGGCGCGGCATCTTCTCGGCCATCGCGGCGCCCGCCATGCCGATCCGCGGGCGCAGGTCGAAGACGTCGACGCCGCCGAGCTTGTCGCCGAGGATGGAGACGGTGCCCGTGGTGGGGAAGAGGTAGCTGGACGCGACGTTGAGCAGGGTGGTCTTGCCCGCGCCGTTGGGGCCGAGGATGACCCAGCGCTCGCCCTCGGCGACCGACCACGAGACCTGGTCCACCAGAGCCCGTCCATCGCGGACCACGGATACGTCCACCAGCTCCAGCACATCGCTCATGAGCGCGTTGTCTCCCATTGCAGTCTCGTCGGTCCGGCGGTGCCCGCAGGCACGTACCCCGAGGGATCCCCTGGGGAAAACTTACGCCACCGCACGACCGGTCCAGTCCATAGGCTGGGGGCATGCTTGATGAACCTCGCTCAGGGCGGCTGACCGCATGGGGAAATGCCCTGCTTGCCGGACTTGCCGCCCCCGATGACGTCGCGCAGCGGATCGTCGGCCAGGACGCGGTGCACCGGATCACAGCGCTGCCCGGGGAGAACGGGCCGGTCGGGCTGACCCTGGGGCTCGGCCGGCTGCGCGCGCTGGGGGTGACCGGGCTGCGGCTGGCGCTGCCGGTCGCCGGGCACCCGTTGGGGCTGAGCGGGCCGCCGGACTTCAACGACCTGGCGCTCGACGCGGGTGAGGCGGTGCTCACCGTGGGTGCGCTGCCGCTCGGCCTGGTGCCGGAGGTCAGCGAGGCAGGTCCCGCGGGAGACGTGCACGTGGAGGTGGAGTGGCGGTGCCTGCCGGTACGGGACGCGCCGCCGGCCGACGTGCCGTCGCTGGGCGAGGCGGAGCGGGAGCTGGCCGAGGCGCTGCGGGACGCGACGGCGGCGCTGGCCGAGCTGGACGTGGCGGGCTCCGGCGGCCCCACCGCCCATGCGGCGCTGGAGGCGTACCGGGCGCGGGCGGCCAGGGGCCGGGAGGTGCTGGCCCCGGGGTATCCGCCGCGGGCGGTGCGGGTGCTGGAGCTGGCGCAGCGGGTCGCGGCGCTGGTGGAGATCGCCGGCGACGGGCACGGCGCGGCGGTCAGCGCCTCGCAGATCGCGGCCAGGGCCGAGCTGCTGCGTCCGGTGGAGCGGACCGCGCGGCGGGCGCAGGTCGCGGCGTACAACGCGTATGTGGAGGAGGCGGAGCGGCGCCGGCCGTAAGAGGCCGGCGACCGCCGGCCCCGCGCCGTACGGTGGCGGGCGGCCCGGCCGTCGCCGGCGTACGGTCAGCCGCCGACGCCGTTGCGCACCGCCCACAGGGCGGCCTGGGTGCGGTCGGCCAGGTCCAGCTTCATCAGGATGTTCGACACGTGGGTCTTCACGGTCTTCTCCGACAGCACCAGCGCCCGGGCGATCTCCCGGTTGGAGCGGCCGTCGGCGATCAGCGTGAGCACCTCGCGCTCCCGCTCGGTCAGCGCGTTGCCGCGGCCCTGCCCGTGGCCGCCCCCCTCGTCCTGGGAGAGCAGCGCGCCGGCCACCTCGGGCTGCAGCAGCACGTGCCCGGCGTGCACGGAGCGGATCGCGTCGGCGAGCGCGACCGGGTCGATGTCCTTGTAGACGTAGCCGGCGGCGCCGGCCCGCAGCGCGGGCACGACGGTGCGCTGCTCGGTGAAGCTGGTGACGACCAGCACCCGGGCGGCGTTCTGCGCGGCGTGCAGCCGGCGCAGCGCCTCGATGCCGTCGGTGCCCGGCATCTTGACGTCCATCAGGATCACGTCGGGCCGCAGCTCCTCGGCGCGGGCCACGCCCTCGTCGCCGTCGGCCGCCTCGCCGACCACCTCGATGTCGCCCTGCACCTCGAGGAAGGTGCGCAGCCCCCGGCGTACGACCTGGTGGTCGTCCACCAGCAGGACACGGATCACCTTGTCAGCCACCGGGGACCTCCAGTTCGATCACGGTGCCCTTGCCGGGCGCCGATTGCACGGTCAGCGCTCCGCCGACGCCGCCTGCCCTGTCCCGCATCGAGACCAGGCCGAGGTGCCGGCCGGCGCGGCGGACGGACTCGGGGTCGAAGCCCCTGCCGTCGTCGCTGACCCGCAGCGAGGCGCCCTTGCCGCGGCCTTCGAGGGTGACGGTGACCGCGGTGGCGTGGGCGTGGCGCAGTGCGTTGTGCATGGCCTCCTGGGCGACCCGCAGCAGCGCCTCCTCCTGGGAGGCGGGCAGGGCGCGCACGTCACGGGCCCGGAAGGTGACGCCGGCGGAGTGCACCCGGTTGAGGACCTCGGCCTGGGTGCGCAGCGTCGCGACCAGGCCGTCGTCGTCCAGGGCGGCGGGGCGCAGCTCCACCACCACGGCCCGCAGCTCGTCCGCGGCCTCGGCGGCGAGCCCGGCGACCTCGCGCAGCTGGCCCTTGGCGCGGGCCGGGTCGGTGTCGACCAGCGCCGCGGCGGCCTGTGCGGTCAGCCGCAGCGAGAACAGCTTCTGGGAGACCGCGTCGTGCAGCTCGTGGGCGATCCTGGCCCGCTCCCCCGCCAGCGTCAGCTCGCGGCTGCGCTCGTAGAGCCGGGCGTTGGTCAGCGCGATGGCGGCGTGGTCGGCGAGGATGCGCAGCAGGTCCTCGTCGTCCTGGGTGAAGCCGCGGCTGTCGCCCTCGGGCCGGACCGGGCACTGCTTGTTGGCCAGGAACAGCGCGCCGAGGATGTCGTCGCCGTCCATCACCGGCATGCCGATGAAGGCCTTCATCACCGGGTGGAGGCGCGGCCAGCCGGCGAAGCTCGCGAAGTCGCGGACGTCGTCGAGGCGCTGCGGGGTGGCCTCGTGCAGCATCGCGGCGAGGATGCCGTGCTGCCGGGGCAGCGGGCCGATGGCCTTCCACTCCTCGTCGCTGACGCCGTCCACCACGAACTGCGCGAAGCCGCCGTGGTCGTCGGGCACGCCGAGGGCCGCGTACTCGGCCGCCAGCAGCTCGCGGGCGGAGGCCACGATGGTCTGCAGGACCTCGCGCACTTCGAGCCGGCGGTTCATCGCCAGGACCGCGGCGCTGACCGCTTCGATTCCGCCCTTGGCGGGCCTGCTGGACATGTCTCCACCGTACCGGCGGCAGGTCACGGCACCTATGCGCCGCTGGACCGAGCGGGTCTGGGTATGTGGACCTACGCCCTTGTGACCGCGCGGTGTAGGGCGGCCGACCGAAGCGGCCGGGCGGGCCGCCTTCCTACGGTGGAAGCACCAGGACGGCCGGGCAGCGGGTCCGGCCGCGCCAGGGGCGCCGGCGGCGTTTCTGGCGGCCATCACAGCGAGGGCGGTCTCATGCCGGTAGCGATCATCACAGGGGCGTCGAGAGGACTGGGCCGGGCGCTCGCCGCGGAGCTGGCGGGGCGCGGCTGGCGGCTGGTGCTCGACGGGCGGGACGCGGAGGTGCTGCGCTCGGCGGCGGCCGGTCTGGAGCGTACGGCGGCGGAGTCCGGTGCCGGCGGGCATACGGACGCCGCCGTGGTGCGGGCGGTGCCGGGCGACGTGACCGACCCGGCGCACCGGGCGGAGCTGGTGGCGGCGGCGGAGCAGCTGGGCGGGGTGGACCTGCTGGTCAACAACGCCAGCGCGCTGGGTGCCGAGCCGCTGGTCACGCTGGCGGAGCTGCCGGTGGCGGGGTTGCAGCGGGCGCTGGAGGTCAATGTGACGGCGCCGCTGGCGCTGGTGCAGGCGGCGCTCCCGGCGCTGCGGGCCGCGTCCGGCAGCGTGCTGAACGTCAGCTCGGACGCGGCGGTGGAGGCGTACGCCGAGTGGGGCGGTTACGGGGCGAGCAAGGCCGCGCTGGAGCAGCTGTCGGCGGTGCTCGCGGTGGAGGAGCCGGGGCTGCGGGTGTGGTGGGTGGACCCGGGTGACCTGCGGACCGATCTGTACGCGGCTGCGGTGCCCGACGACCCGGACTTCGCGGAGCGCGCGCTGCCCGAGGAGGTGGCGCCGGCGCTGCTGCGGCTGCTGGACGAGAAGGCCGCGAGCGGCCGCTACACGGCGTCGGCACTGCGGGACGGACGGTGACGGCGATGAGTGGAAACGCAGACCCCTATATAAGGGGAATAGGAGTCATGACAGATACAAGCCGCAGAGCGGACATTCTGCGTGATTTCCACGTACCTCCGGAGGCCCTGGCGGCCGCGCCGCCGGCCCGGCGGGACGACGTGCGGCTGCTGGTCGGCCGGCAGGGCACCGGCGAGGTCGGGCACCACGCCTTCCGCGACCTGCCGGGGCTGCTGCAGGCCGGCGACGTGCTGGTGGTGAACACCTCGCGGACGCTGCCGTCGGCGGTGGACGGGCAGCTCGGCGGCGATCCGGTGGTGGCGCACTTCTCCACCCGGCGCGACGACGGCCGCTGGGTGGTGGAGATCCGCGACCCCGACGGCCGGGGTTCCACCGTCCGCAGGGCGGGCGGACCGGCCGGGGCGGTGGTGCAGCTGACCGGCGGCGGGAAGCTGACGCTCGACGAGCCGATGGACCCGTGCGGCGACCGGCTGTGGATCGCGTCGCCGTCGACGCCGGACATGGTGTCCCATTTGCGCCAGTACGGGCGGCCGATCCGCTACGCGTACACCGACCGGGACCAGCCGCTCAGCGCCTACCAGACGGTCTTCGCCACCCCGTCGCCCGACGGCGGCGGCTCGGCGGAGATGCCGAGCGCGGCCCGGCCCTTCACCGCCCCGCTGGTGACCGAGCTGGTCAGCCGCGGGGTGCAGATCGCCCCGATCGTGCTGCACACCGGGGTCGCCTCGGCCGAGGCGTACGAGCCGCCGTACGCCGAGCCCTACTCGGTGCCGGCGACGACGGCATGGCAGGTCAACGCGGCGCGGGCGGCCGGCGGGCGGGTGATCGCGGTGGGCACCACCGCGGTGCGGGCGCTGGAGACCGCCGCGGACACCCGCGGGGTGGTCCGCCCGGCGCAGGGCTGGACGGATCTGGTGATCACCCCGGAGCGCGGGGTGCGCGCGGTGGACGGCCTGCTGACCGGGCTGCACGAGCCGGAGGCCTCGCACCTGCTGATGCTGCGCGCGGTGTCGGGCGACGACCTGCTGGAGCGGGTCTACGCCGAGGCGCTCCAGCACCGTTACCTGTGGCACGAGTTCGGGGACGTGAACCTCCTGCTCCCGTAAAGAGACCACAAATAAGCGTCACATAAAGCACCCCCACGGTCACCGCACGCGACCGTGGGGGTGCGGCGGTGTGAGGTGACCTATAGGACCTGGGTCACATACTAAGCGGCGTAGTGGAATACGAACCCCGGTAAACCTCGGGAACTCGCCGGGAAGTGACTGCCCGTTCCCGGACCCGCTACGAATTCGATTCGTAGCCGGCTTCATTGACCCCCGTTTTGCGAGGCCCTAAGAATTCTCAGGTCCGCAACCGGAAGAGGTCATTCCATGCAGCTCCCCACGATCCCGAAGATCGGCCGACTGTCCAAGAAGCACAAGATCACGGCGGCCGGTGCCGCCGCCGCGGCTGCTGTTGTCCTGGCCGTCACCGGTCTCCAGGCGACCGGTGGAACGGCTGAAGCCAAGGGTGACCCGACCGGGTTCTCGGTGGAATCCGGCCAGCAGGTCAAGAGCCTCGACGCCCAGGCGGGCCTTGCCTCGCAGAAGGCGATCCAGGAGGACGCGGCGGCGAAGAAGAAGGCCGCCGCCGACGCCGCAGCCGCCGACACCGCCGCCAAGCAGAAGGCCGCCGCCGACGCGGCGGCGAAGAAGAAGGCTGCGGCCGACGCCGCCGCGAAGAAGAAGGCCGCTGCCCAGGCCGCCGCGAAGAAGAAGGCCGCCGCTCAGGCCGCCGCGCGCGCCAAGGCCAAGCAGGCCGCGACCCGCTCCACGCAGCGCGTCGCGATCAAGACCGTGGCGAAGAAGGTCGCCGCCGCTCCCGTCGCGGTCGTCTACCCCGACAACCTCGACGGCTGGATTCGCGAGGCGCGTGCCGTCCTGGGCGCGCACAACATCCCGGTGCCGACCTACGACGGCATTTACCGGAACATCATCCGCGAGTCCTCCGGCAACCCGAACGCGATCAACCTCTGGGACATCAACGCCCAGAACGGCATTCCCTCCAAGGGCCTGCTGCAGACGATCGACCCGACGTTCAACGCCTACCACGTGTCCGGTACGTCGTGGAACATCTACGACCCGGTCGCGAACATCGCCGCCGCGTGCAACTACGCCTGGCACGTCTACGGCGGAATGGACAACGTCAACTCGGCGTACTGACCGGGATTCTGACCGGCGCCACTGATCGGCCATGTGAAAGGGCGGTAGGACCACGAGGTCCCACCGCCCTTTTGCATGACGCGATTTGCCGCTTACTTGCGCATGACCTCGGGCTCGTGCCGGCGCAGCAATCGGGCGACGGCGACACCGCACAGGGCCGCCATGAGCAGCAGCATGACGACGTCGAGCGTCCAGACGCCCGCGCTGTGCTTCCAGAGCGCGTCCACGCTGACCGGCGGGGTGTTGTCCCACGGCAGCAGGGTGTTGAGGTCCGCCGTCGAGCCGGCCCCGGCCACCGCCCAGCGGGCCGGCATCAGCCACGCCACCTGCTCCATGCCGGGCTTGCCGTAGATCTGGAAGAGCACACCGGTGAAGACGATCTGCACGATCGAGTACATCACCAGCAGCGGCATCGTCTTCTCCGCCGTCTTCACCAGGGCGGAGATGATCAGGCCCACCATCATCGAGGTGAACCCGAAGGCCATGACGACCAGGGTCATCTCGACGGCCGGCTGGCCGTGCAGGATGACGCCCTCGGCCGGCATCTTGCTGCGCGGCGCGAAGCCGATGCCGCAGATGATCGCGCCCTGCAGGGCGGTGATCAGCCCCAGCACGATGACCTTGGACATCAGGTACGCCGAGCGGGACAGGCCGACCGCGCGTTCGCGCTCGTAGATGACCCGTTCCTTGATCAGCTCACGGACCGAGTTCGCCGCGCCCGCGAAGCACGCGCCGACCGCGATGATCATCAGGATGGTGCCCGCGTCCCGGTTCTGGCCGTGCGACTTGACCGGCCCGTAGCCGAGGCCGCTGCTCGCCGGGATCAGCAGGCTGACGACGCCGAGCACGGTCGGCAGGATCAGCATCAGGCCGATGAAGCCGCGGTCGGAGGCGATCACCGATGTGTAGCGGCGTACCAGGGTCCACAACTGCGCACCCCAGGCCTGCGGTTTGGGCGGCCTGGCCACCTGGTGGGGTATGTAGGGCGCGGCCTGCGGGGCCACCGAGTCGAGGTCCGCGGCATACGTCTGGTAGTGCTGGGAACCGCGCCAGCGGCCCATCCAGTCGTAGTCCCGGTAGGTCTCGAAAGCCGAGAAGACGTCGGCCCAATTGTCGTAGCCGAAGAAATTCAGCGCCTCGTCCGGCGGCCCGAAATAGGCGACCGCACCGCCCGGCGCCATCACCAGAAGCTTGTCGCACAGCGCCAGTTCGGCCACCGAGTGGGTGACCACCAGCACCGTGCGGCCGTCGTCGGCCAGGCCGCGCAGCAGCTTCATCACGTCGCGGTCCATACCCGGGTCGAGGCCCGAGGTGGGCTCGTCCAGGAAGATCAGCGACGGCTTGGTGAGCAGTTCGAGCGCCACCGAGACGCGCTTGCGCTGGCCGCCGGACAGCGAGGTGATGCGCTTGTCGGCGTGGATGTCGAGCTTCAGCTCGCGCAGCACCTCGTCGATCCTGGCCTCGCGCTCCGCGGACGCGGTGTCGCCGGGGAAGCGGAGCTTGGCCGCGTACCGCAGGGCGGTCTTGACCTGCAGCTCCTTGTGCAGGATGTCGTCCTGCGGCACCAGGCCGATGCGCTGCCGCAGCTCGGCGAACTGCTTGTACAGATTCCGGTTGTCGTACAGCACCTCACCCTGGTCGGCGGGCCGGTAACCGGTCAGCGCCCGCAGCAGCGTCGACTTGCCGGAGCCGGACGGGCCGATCACCCCGATCAGCGACTTCTCCGGCACCCCGAACGAGACGTCCCTGAGGATCGTCTTGGTGGTCTTGCCGTGCGGCACGGTCACCGACAGGCGGCGGGCCGAGAAGGACACCGCACCGGTGTCGACGAACTCCTCCAGGCGGTCGCCGACCAGCCGGAAGGTGGAGTGGCCGACGCCGACGATGTCGTTCGGGCCGAGCAGGTGCCGCTGGATCGGCTGGCCGTTGACATAGGTGCCGTTGTGGCTGCCGAGGTCGACGATCTCGTAGCGGCCGTCGGGGTGCGCGCGGAATTCGGCGTGGTTGCGGGAGACCTGGAGGTCGAAGACGACCAGTTCGTTCTCCAGCGCACGGCCGATCCGCATGACCCGGCCCAGCGCGAGCTGGTGGAAGGTCGTCGGGCTGCGGTCGCCCCCTCCGGGCGGCGGGCCGTTCGACGGCCGCTGCTGCGGTACGCCCTGCGGGGCCGGCGGCTGCTGCGGCCAGCCGCCGCCACCCTGCTGCGGCGCGGCCGCCTGCGGGTGCGGGGCCGCCTGCTGCGGCTGGGCCTGCTGCTGATACTGCGGGTAGTACTGCGGCGGAGCCTGCTGGACCTGCGGCGGTACATGCTGAGGCGGTACGTGCTGAGGCGGTACGTGCTGAGGCGGAGCCTGCTGGTGGAGCTGCTGCGGCTGCTGGGCGTGCGCGGTCTCCGCGCTGTAGACGTCGGCGCCGGCGGCCGCGACCGGCGTGCCGCCGGTGAAGTTCAGCCGCGGGCCTTCGGTGGCGTTGCCGAGGTTGACCGCCGAGCCGGGGCCGACCTCCGTCTGCTGGATCCGCTGGCCGTGGACGAAGGTGCCGTTGGTGCTCCCCTGGTCCTCGATAACCCAACCGCGTTCACTCCGGCGGATGGTGGCGTGCCGCCACGAGACCCGCGGGTCGTCGCAGACAATATCGGCCTGCGGGTCACGCCCGAGGCTGTAGGACCGGGAGGCGTCGAGCGTCCAGGTTCGATCGTTCAATTCGAGTACGAGTTCAGGCACCCCAAGCCCCATTGTTTGTCCCCCGTGTTGTCCCCCATGAGGGGAGTCTAGGGATTGCGAACATCGGGAGGAACTATCGCAGGCCCCGGTCTCGTAACAGAAAGCGCCCTCCCGAACGCGTTCCGAGTGCCCTAAGCAGCCGATTGTCCGGCACGCGGGACGGATGGTCATAGGTCGGCGCGGGGCGGATACCGTGGAGGGACCATGAACGACGCCTCGCAAGCCACGCCTGTCGCCGCCGTTCCCGCAGCGGACGTGCCGACCCTCCTGGTCAAGATCTTCGGCAAGGACAAGCCCGGCATCACCGCCGGACTGTTCGACACGCTCGCCGCCTACGGGGTGGACGTGGTGGACATCGAGCAGCTGGTGACCCGCGGCCGGATAGTGCTGTGCGCGCTGGTGACCGCGCCCGCGCCGGGCACCGGCACCGAGGGCGACCTGCGGGCCACCGTGCACAGCTGGGCCGAGAGCCTGCGGATGCAGGCCGAGATCATCTCCGGCATCGGCGACAACCGGCCGCGCGGCGAGGGCCGTTCGCACGTCACGGTGCTGGGCCGGCCGCTGACGGCGGAGTCGACGGCGGCCATAACGGCGGAGATCACCGGCGCCGGTGGCAACATCGACCGGATCTTCCGGCTGGCGAAGTACCCGGTGACGGCGGTGGAGTTCGCCGTCTCGGGCGCGGAGACGGTGGTGCTGCGCTCGGCGCTCGCGGTGGCCGCGGCGGCCCGCGGGGTGGACGTCGCGGTGGTGCCGTCCGGGCTGCAGCGCAGGGCGCAGCGGCTGGTGGTGATGGACGTCGACTCCACCGTCATCCAGGACGAGGTCATCGAGCTGTTCGCCGCGCACGCCGGGTGCGAGGAGCAGGTCGCCGAGGTCACGGCCGCCGCGATGCGCGGCGAGCTGGACTTCGAGCAGTCGCTGCACGCCCGGGTCGCGCTGCTGGCCGGCCTCGACGTGTCCGTGGTGGACAAGGTGCGCGCCGAGGTCCGGCTGACCCCGGGCGCGCGGACCCTGATCCGTACGCTCAAGCGGCTCGGCTACCAGGTCGGCGTGGTCTCCGGCGGCTTCACCCAGGTCACCGACGACCTCAAGGAGCGGCTCGGCCTGGACTTCGCCGCCGCGAACACCCTGGAGGTGGCCGACGGGCGGCTGACCGGCCGGGTGGTCGGGCCGATCGTGGACCGGGCGGGCAAGGCCAGGCTGCTGCGCAGCTTCGCCGCGCAGGCCGGGGTACCGCTGAGCCAGACCGTGGCGATCGGCGACGGCGCCAACGACCTGGACATGCTCAACGCGGCAGGCCTGGGCGTCGCCTTCAACGCCAAGCCGGTGGTGCGCCAGGCCGCCGACACGGCGGTGAACGTGCCCTTCCTCGACGCGGTGCTCTACCTGCTGGGCATCACCCGCGAGGAGATCGAGGCGGCCGACGAGCTGGACGGCACCGAGACCACCTGACCCCCTACGGGGGCTAAGCCTCGTGCGGGGTCCAGAAGGTGGTGAGGCGGCCGACGCCGTGCTCGACGGTCTTCCACGAGCCGTTGAAGGTGATCACCGCGAAGGCCGCGGTGGGGAAGCCGCCGCTCTTGAGGCGGGCCAGCGCGTCGCTGTCGGCGCTGCCGGTGAGGGCTTCGGCGAGCGCGTGCATCCCGGGGTTGTGCGCGACCACCAGCAGCGAGCCGACGTCGTCGGGGGTCTCGCTGAGCAGTGCGAGCAGTTCACCCAGGCTCGCGTCGTAGAGCCGCTCCTCGTAGACCGTACGGGGCCGGTGCGGCAGCTCGTGGGCGGCGAGTTTCCAGGTCTCACGGGTGCGGGCGGCGGTGGAGCACAGCACGAGCTCGGGGGCTATGCCGTCGTCGGCGAGTCGGAGGCCGGCCATCGGGGCGTCCTGCCGGCCGCGGTCGGCCAGCGGCCGCTCGTGGTCGGGGACGTCGGGCCAGTCGGCCTTGGCGTGCCGGAGCAGGACGATGGTGCGGGGCGAATCGACGGTCATGCCTTTCAGCTTTCCAGAAAACCCGCAGTCAGGCGCGGGATGGCCGTGATCACCGGTCCCGCGGGGCGGTCGCCGCGCTCACCGGCAGCGACGGTCACCGTGCGTGCCCGCCCGGAGCGCACCGGGAGGGTCACAGGACGTGACGGAGGAGGTCGGGCAGGGCGGTGACGATCCGCGACAGGACGTCGCCTGCCGGTGCCGCGGTCGAGGCGTCGGCGCTGCCGCCGCTGATCAGCGCGAGCAGCGCGGCGAAGGCGAGCGCGGGCAGCGCCACCGCCCACCACGGCAGCCGGGTCTGCACCTCGCCGGCCTTGGCCTTGCGCGCGGCGGAGGTGCCGGTGCCGGCGGCGGTCCCGGCCTGCCGGGTGTACAGGTGGGGGGACTGTGTGGTCACGGTGAACGCCTCCGTGGTGAACCGTCGAAGTGCCGTTGTCCGGCTGCACTTCGACGCTACGGGCGCGGGGCGGCCCGTCCCATCCGGCCGTCCACCCAGTTGACCCTGACCCTGGCCCCCTAGGGATGGTGGGGTTGTCCCCACCCCCGGAGTCGGGGTCGGCGGCAGATCCGCTGACGGGACGTCAGTTCGCCGCGGGCCACCGGGGGTGCCGGGCCGCGGTCACCCCATGCGCGCGGCGATGATGGCGACCACCGCGACGAGCGCGGGCACCCCCATCATCAGGCCGAAGAGGGTCAGCAGCCGGCGCTGGGGCTGCGGGGGGTTCGGTTCGAGTACGGGCATGCGTCCAGTCTGGCACCGGCACCCGGGCGGCTCCCACCGGGGTCACAGTTCGTCCTCGATGTACCGGTTGCGGCCGGCCAGCACCCCGCAGACCGCCTGGGGGACGACCAGCGCGAGCATCAGGGCGATGGGCAGGCCCCAGCCGCCGGAGGACTGGTTGAGCGCGCCGACCAGGATCGGCCCGGGGATCGAGATCAGATAGCCGGTGCTCTGCGCGAAGGCCGACAGGCGTACGACGCCGGCGCCGGTGCGCGAGCGCATGCCGATCATCGTCAGCACCAGCGGGAAGGCGCAGTTCGCCACGCCCAGCAGCAGTGCCCAGACCCAGGGTGCGGCGGCCGGCGCGGCCCACAGCCCCGCGAAGCCGGCCACCTGGAAGACCGCGAGGACCACCACGATCGGCCCCTGGGAGCGCATCCGCGCGGCCACCTGGGGCAGCACGAACGACAGCGGCACGCCCATCACCATGGTGACCGCGAGCAGCAGCCCCGCCTTGCCGGCGGAGATCCCGGCGTCCCGGAAGATCTGCGGCATCCAGCCCATGGTGACGTAGGCGGAGGTGCCCTGGAGCCCGAAGAACGCGGCCATCATCCAGGCGGTACGGCTGCGGGTGATCCGCCCGTGCTCGCCGGCGTCGGCGGCGGCTGCCGGTGCCGCAGCGCTGCGCGGGCTCGCGGACCGGTCGCGTACCAGCGGCAGCCAGACCAGCACCGCCAGCGCGGCCGGCACCGCCCACACGCCGAGGCCGAGCCGCCAGCCGTGGCCCATGGCGTCGGTCAGCGGCACCGACACCGCGGCGGCCAGTGCGGTGCCCAGCGACAGGGCCATCGAGTAGACACCGGTGACGGGACCCATCCGGTCGGGGAAGTAGCGCTTGACGATCACCGGCATCAGCACGTTGGACACGGCGATGCCGGCCAGGGCCAGCGCGCTGGCGGCCAGGAAGGCGGGGGTGCCGCCGGCGAAGGGCCGCAGCAGCAGGCCGCCGGTGATCAGGGCCATGCCGGCGCAGACGACCGCGCCGGGTCCGTAGCGGCGGGCGAGCCGGGGTGCGGCGAAGCCGAACAGCGCGAAGCACGCGGCGGGCACCGAGGTGAGCAGGCCGGCCATGGCGCCGCTCATACCGAGGCCGTCGCGGACCTCCTTCATCAGCGGGCCGAGGCTGGTGACGGCGGGGCGCAGGTTGACGGCGGCGAGGACGAGTCCCGCGACGGCGAGCACGCGGACCCAGCGCGGCAGCGCGAGCGCCTGTGCGGCGGGTGACGCGGCGCGCGGGGGCGCCGGCTGCGAAGTGGTGGGCGGGTCGAGGGTCAGGGATTCGTCGTCGCGCATGGACCCATCATAGAATGATGGGATGAATCTCGGACCCGTACCCCGTAGCGCCACCCTCGCCGACCAGGTCATCGCCCGCCTGCGGACCGAGATCACCTCGGGTGCGTGGCCGGTGGGCAGCCGTATCCCGACGGAGCCCGAGCTGGTCGACCGGCTCGGGGTGGCACGCAACACGGTCAGGGAGGCGATCAGGGCGCTGGCGCACAACGGCCTGCTGGACATCAGGCAGGGTTCGGGCACCTACGTGGTGGCCACCAGCGAGCTGGCCGGGGTGATGCAGCGGCGGTTCGCCGGTGCGGAGCAGCTGCACATAGCCGAGCTGCGCGGGGCGCTGGAGGCCACCGCGGCCTCGCTGGCCGCCGAGCGCCGCGACGAGGCGGACCTGACGCAGCTGGACGCGCTGCTCGCACGGCGCGAGCAGGCCTGGGACTCCGGTGACGCGGAGGCCTTCGTCGAGGCCGACGCGACCTTGCACCTGGCGGTCGTCGCGACCTCGCACAACGAGGTGCTGACCGCCCTGTACGCCGACCTCGGGCAGGTGCTGCGGGACTTCCTGCGAGCCGACGTCGGCACGGAACTGCGTCCCGAGGACCACCTCGACCACGCCCGGCTGGTCGCCGCGATCCGTGCGGGGGATGGGGAAGGCGCGGCCGAGGAGGCCCGCACCCACGCCTTCTACTGCCGCTTCCGCGCCGCCGCCCGCTGAGCGGGGCGGCGGCGGACGGAGCAGGCGGCGGGTGTCAGGCGCCGATGGCGTGCAGGCCGCCGTCGACGTGCACGATCTCGCCGGTGGTCATCGGGAACCAGTCGGACAGCAGCGCCACGACTCCGCGCCCGGCGGGCTCGGGGTCGGACATGTTCCACTCCAGCGGGGAGCGGTGGTTCCACACGTCGGCCAGCTCGGAGAAGCCCGGGATGGACTTCGCGGCCATCGAGCCGATCGGCCCGGCCGAGATCAGGTTGCAGCGGATGTTCTGCTTGCCCAGGTCGCGGGCCAGGTAGCGGGAGGTGGCCTCCAGCGCGGCCTTGGCGGGGCCCATCCAGTCGTACTGCGGCCAGGCGAACTGCGCGTCGAAGGTGAGGCCGACGACGGAGCCGCCGCCGTCGCTCATCAGCGGCAGGCAGGCCATGGTCAGCGACTTCAGCGAGTACGCCGACACGTGCATCGCGGTGGCGACCGACTCGAACGGGGTGTTGAGGAAGTTGCCGCCGAGCGCGTCCTGCGGGGCGAAGCCGATCGAGTGGACGACGCCGTCCAGGCCGCCGAGCTCGTCGCGTACGACGCTCTCCAGGCCCGCCAGGTGCTCCGCGTTGGTCACGTCCAGCTCGATGACCTTCGTCGGGCGGGGCAGCTTGCGGGCGATCCGCTCGGTCAGGGTGGGCCGGGGGAAGGCGGTCAGGATGATCTCGGCACCCTGCTCCTGGGCCAGCTTGGCGGTGTGGAAGGCGATGGAGGACTCCATCAGCACACCCGTGACCAGGATGCGCTTGCCGTCGAGAATTCCGCTCATGGTGTTCAGTGACCCATGCCCAATCCGCCGTCAACGGGGATGACGGCTCCAGTGATGTACGCGGCGTCGTCGGACGCCAGGAAACGCACCGCGGCGGCGATCTCCTCCGGCTGCGCGTAGCGGGCCAGCGGCACCTGGGCCACGATCCCGGCGCGCTGCTCGTCGGTGAGCGCCCGGGTCATGTCGGTGTCGACGAAGCCGGGTGCGACGACGTTGAAGGTGATGTTGCGCGAGCCCAGCTCGCGGGCCAGCGAGCGGGCGAAGCCGACCAGTCCGGCCTTGGAGGCGGCGTAGTTCGCCTGCCCCGCCGAGCCCAGCAGGCCGACCACCGACGAGATCAGGACGACCCGGCCCTTCCTGGCCCGCAGCATGCCGCGGTTGGCGCGCTTGACCACCCGGAAGGTGCCGGTGAGGTTGGTGTCGAGGACGGCGGTGAAGTCCTCCTCCGACATGCGCATCAGCAGCTGGTCGCGGGTGATGCCGGCGTTGGCGACCAGCACCTCGACGGTGCCGTGCGCCGCCTCGATCTCCTTGTAGGCCTGCTCGACCTGCTCGGCGTCGGTGATGTCGCAGCGCACCGCGAGCACACCGAGTGCCACGAGGTCGGCCGGGGGCTCACCCGAGCGGTACGTGATGGCGACCTTGTCGCCCGCGTCGGCGAAAACCCGGGCGATGGCGAGGCCGATGCCCCGGTTTCCTCCGGTGACGAGAACCGAGCGGCTCAACGGATCACTCCTCAGTCGTGAGTATCTCCGTGAAAGCTATCGTTCCCGGCGCCGTTCCGGGGAATCGGCCCCGACAGGCTGCTCCGGCCGACCCTGTGGGATTCCTACAGCGGCCGACCGTCAGCCGCGGTTGCGCACTGCCGCCCTGCGGCGGCTGTAGACCAGCAGTCCCACCGCCCCGCTGGCCAGGATCGCACTGCCGGACAGCGCGGCCTCCAGGGTGCTGCTGCCGGCCGCCACATTGCTGATGGCGAGGTTGCCGGTGGTGGAGGTGACGGGTGCGTCACCGCCGTGGCCGTGGTGGACGACGGTCGACCTGGACTCGCCCGCGGTGATCTGGGCGTCCGTCGGCGCCTGGGCGACGTCGGCGGTGGCCGCCTTCGCCGCCTGCGCGGTCTGTCCGAAGACGACATCCGCGCAGCCGTAGAAGGCCTCCGGGCTGTCGGTGCGCTGCCACACCTGGTAGACCAACTGCCGCCCGGTGCGGGCCGGCAGGGTGGCGGGGAAGGTGTAGTAGCCGGGCGAGGAGGCCGCGGTGGTGTAGGTGGCGATCGGGGTGCTGTCCAGGTCGGACCACTTCAGCGGCTGCGTCGGGTCGTAGCCCTGCTTGGTGATGTAGAGCGTCATGACCCCGCGGTGGGGTGCGGTGACCCGGAAGCTGACGGTGGTCTGCCCGGCCTGGACCGGGGTGGCCGGCCAGTCGGTGCGGGCCCAGTCCAGCGCCCGGTACTTGTCGCGGTCGGCCGAGCAGAGGTGGCCGTCGGGGATGATCGTCCTGCTCTGCCCGTCGGCGTTGGCGATGTTGACCTCGTTCCAGTCGTACAGCGGCTGGGTGCCGCTGTCGGCGACGAGGTCCTTGCACACCTGGGACTTGGGGTTCTCCGGGCCTTCCGCGTAGCAGGCGGAGATCCGGCTGACCGGGGTGCTGAGCGCGCCGTGCGCGCTGGCCGTGCCGGGGGTGAGCCCGGCGACGATCAGGGTGGTGGCGCCGACCGCGCCCAGTGCGGCGGCCTTGCGGCGTACTGACATGTGGGGGGCTCCTTGTCGAGCGTGGTGCGGACAAGAGAGGGCGGCACCCCGAGCATAGAGATTGGTCTGGACCAAGCCAAGGGCTTCCGCACAAAGGGCTGTTGCCGGCTCAGGGCTGTCCCGTGATCCGCGGTGGACCAGCGGGCGGCGTCAGATGCGGTGCATCGCAAGGCGAAGGGTCGCCCTCATACCGGGTCGTATTCGGGCGAGCCCGACAACGCAGCGAGGTGCCGTAGCTGTCGTCGCGCGCCCGCCGGGGATTGCGGGACGGCCCTGAGGACAGGCCCCGTGCCCAGCCGTGTCGGTCAGGTGCCCTGCCGGCTGCCGACCGGGGTCGGCGTGGCGGGGCCGGTGTGCTTCGTGGCGTACTGGTCCGCGGTGACGGTCAGCGACTGGGCGATCTGGCGCAGGTAGGAGATGAGCCGTTCGGCCTCCTCCTCGTCGGTGGCCTGGCCGTCCCGCTCCTGCATCTGCTGCAGGAGCGCCTCGGCCTGCGCCCTGGCCGCCCGCAGCATGGTGCGGGCCTGCTCGCGGGCCGCGAACACGGTCTGCTCCGCCGACTGCTGGGCGCGCGCCTGCTGGAGGACCGCGTCCACCGTCGGCACCCCGGTGGGAACGGTTCCCGAGTCGCCGATGTTGTTCGCCCTGATCCAGTCCCGGTGGCGCTGCATGTCCGCCCGCAGCCGGTCGTTCTCCTCCGCCAGCGCGGTCAGCGCCGCCGCACAGCGGCGAAGGGCGTTGTGCACCGGCTCCTCGCTGTAGCCGCGGCGGGTCAGCGGGGCGCGCGGGAAGGTCATCGAGCGCAGGGTCTCCGGCGTAATCCCGGGGTCCGCCGGATGGTGTGCTCCGGTCTCGTCCATGTGTCTCCGATCACCGAACGTCTTCGAAGTGCAGCAGTTCGTGGGGGATGCCTGCGTTGGCCAGATCGCGCACTGTCGCGGAGACCATGCCCGGCGAGCCGCAGACGTAGAAGGCGCGTCCACGCCAGTTCGCCGCCTGCAGGACGGGGACGGCGAGGCTGCGGTTGTCGAAGGTGCCGGCGTTCGCGCCGGACAGCGGCGTGACGCGCAGCCACGGATGGGCCTGCGCCATCTGCTGCAGGGCCGGCATGTCGTAGAGGCCCTGGGCGTCACGCGAGCCGAAGAAGAGGTCGACGCGGCGCTGCGGGCCGTGCCAGGCGATCTCCTCGATCAGGGCGCGCAGCGGTGCCAGTCCCGTGCCCCCGGCGATCATCACCAGCTCCCGGCCGCCGGACGCCCGCAGGCCCAGCCGGGTGCCGACCGGGGCTCCCAGCCGCAGGACGTCGCCCTGCCGCAGCCGGTAGACCAGGGCCGGGCTGAGCAGCCCGCCGTCGATCGCCCGGACGTGCAGTTCGAGCATCCCGTCGGAACGCGCCGCGTTGGCCGGGGTGAAGGACCGCCAGGTGCTCGGCAGCAGCATCGGGGCCTCCACCATCACCGACTGCCCGGCGGCGTACGCCATCGGCTGCTCCAGCCGCAGCGTGAGGACCGCGAGGTCGAAGCCGCGCTGCTCGTGGTGTACCACCTCGGCGTTCCACCACGGCGGATTCACCGAGCTGTCGGCCTCGGCGGCCTGCACCATGGTGCGCGCCACCAGGGTGTACGCGTCGGTCCAGCCGCGCTGCAGCTCCGGGGTCCACGCCTCACCCAGGAAGTAGGCCAGGGTGGCCAGCAGCGCCTGCCCCACCGCCTCGTAGTGCTGCGCCACGACCTGGAACTTGCGGTGGTCGCGGCCCAGTTGCTGCAGGAACGGCACGAGCCGCTCGGGGTCGTCGGCGTCCGCGACGATCGTGCCCAGGGCGGCGACGAGCCGGTCGCGCTGCACTCCCATGGCCACCGGGAACATCGGGCGGACTTCCGGCGCGATGAGGAACAGGTAGGAATAGAAGTACCGCGGAACCTCGTCCCCGGACTTGCCGACCAGGGCGAAGGAATCCCGCAGGGGCTGGGAATCGCTCACGACCACCCTCCGGTGGCTGACATCTGACGTGACCTCCGGGAAATCAGGTGCCGGTCGGCGGCCCGGTTCTGCAAGCCGCCGACGGCTGCGTCAACTGGAGACCGACTCGCCGGCCTCGACCATGGTGCTGCTGATCACGCCGTAGACCGCGGTCCAGGACTCCTCGACGGCAGGGGTCCACGCGTCGCCCGCGAAGTGCTGCAGGGTGGCGATCAGGCTGGCGCCCACGGCGGGGTAGTGCTCGGCCACGGCGCCGTATCCGACGTGGCGCCGCCCGAGGTTCTGCAGCATGCCTATGAGCGTCTCGGTGTTCTCGAGGTTGGCGACCAGGGCGCCGAGCGCGGCCCACAGGCGGTCGCGCTGCTCGTCCAGGTGCGCGGCGAACAGGGGTCGCACCTGCGGGTTGTTGGCGAAAAGGTGGTCGTAGAAGTACTCGGTCACCTGGGTGCCGTGGGGCTGAACAGCCGCGAAGCTGCTCCGGATGAGTGAGAGGTCTGCGGTCATGGCGGCCGACTCTAGCCAGAGCCGCACGGACCGAACAAGTTCGCGAGGCGGCACCGTATTTGACGCTCCGGAATACGAACACGGCGGTCGAAAGACGGTGTCTCATGTGGGTTTTGGACCCCCGTGAAACCTATGGGCGCCGAACGAATGCTGTGGCGGATCCGGCCGCGGGCAGGCCATGATTCACTGCGGACACGCTGATGCGAAGGGAAGTTCGCCGTGCCTCATGAGGTCGATCAGTCATTCCTCGCGCTGCCGTTGCGGGCGCTCGCCGACGCGGCGCTGGCCAGAGCCCGTGCGCTCGGCGCCGACCACGCGGACTTCCGGCTGGAGCGCGTGCGCAGCGCGGCCTGGCGGCTGCGGGACGCGCGCCCCGCGGGGAGTTCGGACAGCACGGACCTGGGCTACGCGGTCCGGGTGGTACACGGCGGCGCCTGGGGCTTCGCCTCCGGCGTCGACCTGACGATGGACGCGGCGGCGAAGGTCGCCTCGCAGGCCGTCGCCATGGCCAAGCTCAGCGCCCAGGTGATCGCGGCAGCCGGGTCGGACGAGCGGGTGGAGCTGGCCGGCGAGCCGGTGCACGCCGACCGCACCTGGGTCTCGTCGTACGGGATCGACCCGTTCGAGGTGCCCGACGCGGACAAGACCGGGCTGCTCGCGGAGTGGAGCAGCCGGCTGCTGGCCGCCGACGGCGTCTCGCACGCCGACGCCTCGCTGATCGCGGTGCACGAGAACAAGTTCTACGCCGACACCGCGGGCACCACGACCACCCAGCAGCGGGTGCGGGTGCATCCGCAGCTGACCGCGGTGAGCGTCGACCCCGACACCGGCGGCTTCGACTCGATGCGCACCCTGGCCCCGCCGGTCGGCCGGGGCTGGGAGTACCTGACCGGCGACGTGTGGGACTGGGACGGCGAACTCGCCGCGATCCCCGGCCTGCTGGCCGAGAAGATGCGCGCGCCCTCGGTCGAGGCGGGCGCGTACGACCTGGTGGTCGACCCGTCCAACCTGTGGCTGACCATCCACGAGTCCATCGGCCACGCCACCGAACTGGACCGGGCGCTGGGCTACGAGGCGGCCTACGCGGGCACCTCCTTCGCGACCTTCGACCAGCTCGGCAGCCTGAAGTACGGCTCCCCGCTGATGCACGTCACCGGCGACCGCACCGCGGAGCACGGCCTGGCCACCGTCGGCTTCGACGACGAGGGCGTGGCCGGCCAGTCCTGGGACCTGGTCAGGGACGGCACGCTGGTCGGCTACCAGCTGGACCGGCGGATCGCCAGGCTCACCGGCTTCGACCGCTCCAACGGCTGCGCCTACGCCGACTCCCCCGGCCACGTCCCGGTCCAGCGGATGGCGAACGTCTCGCTCCAGCCCGCACCCGGCGGACCGTCCACCGAGGAGCTGATCGGCGGGGTCGAGCGCGGCCTGTACGTGGTCGGCGACCGGTCCTGGTCGATCGACATGCAGCGCTACAACTTCCAGTTCACCGGTCAGCGGGCCTTCCTGATCGAGAACGGCCGCCTCGCAGGCCAGGTCAAGGACTTCGCCTACCAGGCCACGACCACCGACTTCTGGGGGTCCATGGAGCAGGTCGGCGGACCCGAGACCTATGTGCTCGGAGGGGCCTTCAACTGCGGAAAGGCCCAGCCGGGGCAGGTCGCCGCGGTCTCCCACGGCTGCCCTTCCGCGCTCTTCCGGGGCGTCAACATTCTGAACACCACCCAGGAGGCGGGGCGATGACGACCAAGCCGCACGAGATTGTCGAGCGGGCCCTCGAACTGTCCACGGCGGACGGCTGCGTGGTCATCGCCGACGAGGAGTCCAGCGCCAACCTGCGCTGGGCCGGCAACGCGCTGACCACCAACGGCGTCACCCGCGGGCGGACGCTCACGGTGATCGCGACCGTGGACGGCGGGCAGGGCGCCGCGTCCGGGGTGGTGTCGCGGTCCGCGGTGACCGCGGACGAGCTGGAGCCGCTGGTGCGGGCCGCCGAGGCGGCGGCCCGCGAGGCCGGCCCCGCCGAGGACGCGCAGCCGCTGGTGGCCGGGGTCCCGCAGTCCGCGGACTTCACCGACGCCCCGGCCGAGACCGCCTCCGACGTCTTCGCGGCCTTCGCGCCCGCGCTCGGCGAGGCCTTCGCCACCGCGCGGGCCGGCGGGCGGCAGCTGTACGGCTTCGCCTTCCACTCGGTGACCTCGACGTATCTGGGGACGTCGGCGGGGCTGCGGCTGCGGCACGACCAGCCGACCGGCACCCTTGAGGTGAACGCGAAGTCGCCGGACCGTACGCGTTCGGCCTGGGCGGGCGCGGCCACCAGGGACTTCACCGACGTGGACCCGCTGGCGCTGGACGCCGAGCTGGCGCAGCGGCTGGCCTGGGCCGAGCGGAAGATCGACCTGCCGGCCGGGCGGTACGAGACGCTGCTGCCGCCGTCGGCGGTCGCCGACCTGATGATCTACCAGCTGTGGTCGTCGGGCGCCCGGGACGCGGCCGAGGGCCGTACGGTCTTCAGCAAGGCGGGCGGCGGCACCCGGGTGGGCGAGCAGCTCTCGGCGCTGCCGCTGACGCTGCGCAGCGACCCGGGCGAGCCGGGCCTTGAGGCGGCGCCCTTCGTGGTGGCGCACGCGTCGGGCGACGAGGCCTCGGTCTTCGACAACGGGCTGCCGGTCGGCCCGGTGGACTGGCTGCGGGACGGCACCCTGCGCCACCTGCCGACCACCCGGCACAGCGCGGCGCTGACCGGGCTGCCGATGGCGCCGGCGGCCGACAACCTGATCCTGGAGGGCGGCGGCAAGCAGTCGCTGGCCGAGATGGTGGCCGGCACCGAGCGGGGCCTGCTGCTGACCTGCCTGTGGTACATCCGCGAGGTCGACCCGGCGACGCTGCTGCTGACCGGTCTGACCAGGGACGGCGTCTACCTGGTCGAGGGCGGTGAGGTGACCGGGGTGGTGAACAACTTCCGCTTCAACGAGTCACCGGTCGACCTGCTGGGCCGGGCGGTCGAGGCGGGTCGCAGCGAGCGGACGCTGCCGCGCGAGTGGAGCGACTACTTCACCAGGGCCGCGGCGCCGGCGCTGCGGGTGCCGGACTTCAACATGAGTTCGGTCAGCCAGGGCGTCTGAGCCGTCCGGCCGGGAAGGGGGCGTGGGAATGCTGGACGAGAAGCGGACGGTCAAGGCGTCGAAGTTCCTCTCGCTGGTGCTGCGGCACCAGCCGGAGGCGGTCGGCCTCACCCTCGACGAGGGCGGCTGGGTGGACGTGGACGTGCTGCTCGCCGCGTGTGCCGCCCGCGGCAGGCCCCTGACCCGGGCGGAGCTGGACCACGTCGTCGCCACCAACAACAAGCGGCGCTTCGCCTATTCGGAGGGCGGCCGGCGGATCAGGGCGAGCCAGGGCCACACGGTGCAGGTGGACCTGGGCCTGGCGCCCGCGGTGCCGCCGGACGTCCTCTTCCACGGCACCGCGTCGGCCACCCTGCCACTGATCCTGCGCGACGGGCTGCTGCCGATGGCGCGGCAGGACGTGCACCTGTCGGCGGACCGCGAGACGGCCGTGCGCGTGGGAGCGCGGCACGGCCGTCCGGTGGTGCTCGCGGTGGACGCGGCGGGGCTCGCCGCCGCGGGCCAGGTCTTCCGGGTCAGTGCGAACGGGGTGTGGCTGACCGGCCCGGTGCCGCCGGAGTGGCTGCGGGTGCGGCAGGACTGACGGTCCCGCTCATACGGCGGTGGTGCTGCGCCGGCGCTTGCGGGCGGACCACAGGGCGTCGCCGATGGCCACGATCACGACCGCGCCGACGAGCTGGAGCACATGGCGGGTCCAGTCGATGCCCTTGGTGTCGTTGACGCCGATCCAGGTCGAGACGGCGTTGCCGAGCAGGCTGCCGACCATGCCGCAGATCACGGTGAGCCACAGCGGCAGGCTCTGCCTGCCGGGCAGGATCGCCTTGGCGAGCAGGCCGAGTACCAGTCCGACGATGATCGCCCAGAGCCAACCCATGCCGCTCACCTCCTCGTCACCGGACGCCCGGCGCCCGGTGCTCGTCCCGCCAGTCTCCGCCCGGTCCTTCTACGCCGCATGTCGGGGGCAACCGTGGTCCGTACGGCGCAAGACGCGCACCTCCCCCCACTCTGATGCGCGGGCCGTCCGCGGCGTACCGTGGTGTCCAGCCGGTGCGGTGCGCTGCAACCCGTGAGCAGTGCGGCCCGGCTTGTCGAGCAGGCGGTGGAATGCGATGCGGAAGCAGGGCGGGCCTGAGGTCTACCGGATCTCCGGAGCGCGTGCCGGGCTGACCGAGGACGTACGCGGGCGGCAGCGGCGGTACATCATCTCGATGTCGATCCGCACGCTCTCGGTGATCCTCACCGTCGTGCTGTGGAATGTCGAGCGCCCACTGGCCTGGGCGACTCTGGTCATCGGTCTGCTGCTGCCGTATATCGCGGTGGTCTACGCCAATGCCGGTAGGGAGAACGCACCCGTGGTGCCCGCGGCGTACATCCCGCCGCCGGTCGTACCGGTACTCGAGGCGAGCAAAGTGGAGTCCGGAGCGGAACGTGCGGCCGAGCCGCTCGCCGACCCCGTCGACACTCCCTGACCTGGCACCGGGATCTGCGCCGGCGGTTCCGCGGGGCTCGAACCCGGAAGCGGAACCTCAAGAAAAGCTCAGATCAAAGGTGACTTCCCACTCCCCCGAGCGCGTCAGTGCATGACATACTTCGTAGGCGCTCCGCATCCCCCGTCGGAGCGACGGACCGACGCCGGGCGGCTCCCCCCGTGGCTGCCCGGCGTCGCCATGTCCGGCCCAGGACGGGTGGGGTTTACTGGGGCGCGTGAACGACGAGACGCCGATCTGCTCGGCCAAGGGGTGCCGCACGGCCGCGGTGTGGGTGCTGGCCTGGAACAACCCGAAGCTGCACACGCCGGAACGGCGCAAGACCTGGCTGGCCTGCGACGAGCACCGCGAGCACCTGACGCAGTTCCTCGGCATGCGCGGCTTCCTCAAGGACGTGGTCGCGCTGGCCGAGTGGGAGCGGCGGGCGGCCGCCGGCGAGTAGGGCCTGCCCTCGGGATCTCCCCGGCGTCAGCCGCCGATGGCCGACATCGGCCGGTCCGGCTGGAGGAAGGCCGGGTCGTCCAGGCCGGAACCGGCCTTCTTGCCCCGCATCGCCGCCCGCCACAGCTCGGCGATCTCCTCGTCTGACGCACCCGAGCGCAGCGGGCCGCGCAGGTCGGACTCCTCGCGGGCGAACAGGCAGTTGCGCACCTGGCCGTCGGCGGTCAGCCGGGTGCGGTCGCAGGCCCGGCAGAAGGGCCGGGTGACCGAGCCGATCACGCCGACCCGGGCCGGGCCGCCGTCCACCAGCCAGCGTTCCGCGGGCGCGGAGCCGCGTATGGAGTCGCCTTCAGGGGTGAGGTGGAAGCGGGTCCGCAGGGCGGCGAGGATCTCGTCGGCGGTGACCATGTCGCCGCGCTGCCAGCCGTGTTGGGCGTCCAGCGGCATCTGCTCGATGAACCGCAGCTCGTAGCCGTGGTCCACCGCCCAGCGCAGCAGGTCGGGTGCCTCGTCGTCGTTGACGCCGCGCATCAGCACGGTGTTGACCTTGAGCGGGTCCAGGCCGGCGGCGGAGGCGGCGGCGAGGCCGGCGAGCACGTCGGCATGCCGGTCCCTGCGGGTCAGGGTGCGGAAGACGTCGGGGCGCAGGGTGTCGAGGGAGACGTTGACCCGGTCGAGGCCCGCGGCGCGCAGCGCGTCCGCGGTCCTGCTCAGCCCGATGCCGTTGGTGGTCAGCGACATCCGCGGGCGCGGGTCGAGCGCGGCGCACCGCTCGACGATGCCGGTCAGGCCGGGGCGGAGCAGCGGTTCGCCGCCGGTGAAGCGGACGTCGGTGACGCCGAGGCGGGTGACCGCGATCCGCACCATCCTGACGATCTCGTCGTCGGTGAGCAGGTCGGGCTTGGCCAGCCACTGCAGGCCTTCCTCCGGCATGCAGTACGTGCAGCGCAGGTTGCACCGGTCGGTGAGCGAAACGCGCAGGTCGGTGGCCACGCGTCCATAGGTGTCGATGAGCACGGACTCCGCCTCCCTCCGGGCGCCGGGTTGCGCCGCCAATTCCTCCAGCCTAGGGCCAGGCGCCGACAGAGCCGTCACGTGGCGGTCACCGCACGCAGCGTACGCAACCGGGGCGACTTTGCAACAGACTGTTGAAACCGCTGGTGGGCGTTCACCTCTTCCGGGCGGTACGCGGGCGCGGGCGACACCGGGGCGGCGCGGTTTCGTTGGACAGCGCACACCGTGTTGCCACCCGCCGGCTGCCCGCCGGCGCCCCGCACCCTCGCGAGGACCCGCCGTGCAGACCCCGCCGCCCCTGCCCCGCCGCCGCCCCTACGGCAGCGTGCGGCTGCCCGCCCCGGTGACCGCCGCGCCGCCCCCGCCGCCGCGGCCCGCCGCACCCGACCGCTGGCCGGACGGACGGGTGCGCGTCCCGCTGCTGAGCGTCGGCGCGCTGCGGGCCGCACGCCGCCGCGAGGCCTGACCGTGCCTTTACGGCTCTACGAGTGGGCCGGCCGCGTGGCGCCGGCGGCCCTGAGCACGCCCAGGGCGAGCAGCGCCTGCCCTGCCAGATAGGTCGCCATGACCCACACGTCGTGCGCGGGCAGTTGCGGCCAGTCCGCCAGGCCGGTCGCGATGAGGCTGTCGGACAGCAGGAAGAGCGCGCCGCCGGCCAGTGCGGTGCCGCCGAGCCCGTAGGCCCCGGCCGCCATCGCGGTGAGCAGCAGGCTGTAGAGGGCCACCGGCACCCGCATCCCCGGGTCGAGGCCGGGCCACAGCAGCGTCACGAGGACCGCGCACACCACGACGTACGCGGCGCAGCGCGCGCGTACCGCCCCGCGCGGCCCGGCGAAGCCGCCGTAGCGGGCGAAGAGCCGCAGGTAGCAGACGTGCCCGGCGGCGAAGCACCCCATCCCGAGCAGGAACGGCACCGTGCCGCCGACCTCCAGCAGCACGTCGCCGCCGCACCCGCACAGCAGTGCCCCGACCAGCAGCCGCGGCCCGCGCCAGGTCCACACCCAGGCGGCGAGCACGGGCATGAGCAGCGGCTTGCCGAGGTCGCGCAGCAGCTCGAAGTGCCCGCCGACGGCCGTCAGATGCAGGGCAGCCAGCGCCGCGAACACGCCGATGACGGCCCCGGCCCGCTCGGGCGCGGGGCGCGGCCCCGCCGGCTCGGGTACGACGGCGGTGCCCGCCACCGAGCCGTCCGCCGTCACGCCGCCGCCTCCGGGGCCGGGCCGCCGGTGGAGCCGGGTGCCGCCGCGGGCTGGGGCGCCGCCGCCGCGGCCGGCTGCCAGCCCGGGCCGCGCACGAGGTGGGCGACGCGGTCGCGCCAGGTCGTGGCGGCGGCAAGGTCGTGGGCGATGGCCGCGTACTCGTGGGTCGCGACCCGCAGCGGGTTGTACGTCGCGATGTTCTTCGTCAGGCCGTACACCGGGCGCTGCGTCTCGGCGGCGAAGGAGCCGAAGAGGCGGTCCCAGACGATGAGGATGCCGCCGAAGTTGCGGTCCAGGTAGCTGCCCTGGGAGGCGTGGTGGACCCGGTGGTGCGAGGGCGTGTTGAGGGTGAACTCCAGCGGGCGGGCCAGCCGCCCGACCCGCTCGGTGTGGATCCAGAACTGGTACACCAGGTTGACCGACGAGCAGAAGGCCAGCGCCGCCGGGTGCACGCCGAGCGCGATCAGCGGCAGGTAGAACGGCCAGGACGTGAGGCTGGTCCAGGGCTGCCGCAGCGCGGTGGACAGGTTGAAGTTGCGGCTGGAGTGGTGCACCACGTGGCACGCCCACAGGATCCTGATGACGTGGTGGCCGCGGTGCGACCAGTAGTAGAAGAAGTCCTGCGCGAGCAGCATCAGCAGCACCGTCCACCAGTGCACCGGCACCCGCAGCGGGGTGAGCGCGTAGACGCCCGAGTAGATCGCCACCACCGGGATCTTCCACAGCGCGTCCGTGACGAGGCTGCCCAGACCCATGGACAGGCTGGCGGCGGTGTCCCGGCCGGTGTAGCCGGCAGCGTCCTCGTCGGGGTGAATGCGGTAGCTGACCATCTCGACGACGGCCAGCAGTACGAAGGCGGGTATCGACCACAGCACGACATCGGGCAGTTGGGGCATGCGCGCACCATAGAGGCACATCACGGGCGTCCGCCAGACGTTGTTACCGATTAGTACGGACGCGTACGCGTCAACCTCGCCGCACCCTTCCAGGGCCGCGCGGGCGTCCCGCCGGCGGACGGGATGATCCACTGTCGGCACCGCGCCGTATCCTCAGTGACCATGCTGGACAACCGGACCGCCCCGCCGCCCCCTTCGCCTTGGCCCGCGGACTATCCCGAGGGCTATGCGGTGGTCGACGTCGAGACCACCGGGCTGGGCAAGGACGACCGGATCGTGTCCGCCGCCGTCTACCGGCTCGACGCCCGCGGCGAGGTCCAGGACCACTGGTATTCGCCGGTCAACCCGCAGCGCGACCCCGGCCCCGTGTGGATCCACGGGCTGACCGGGGCGATGCTCGCCGACGCCCCGCTCTTCCCCGAGATCGCCGGCGAACTGGCCGAACGGCTCGCCGGGCGGGTGCTGGTGGCCCACAACGCGGTCTTCGACTGGTCGATGCTGGCCAGGGAGTACGCGCGGGCGCAGTCCGCCGCGCCGGTCGAGCACCGGCTGTGCACCATCGTGCTGGCCAAGGAGCTGCGGCTGCCGCTGGCCAACCACAAGCTGGAGTCGCTGGCCGCGCACTACGGGGTGGTCCAGCAGCGCGCCCACCACGCCCTGGACGACGCCCGGGTGCTGGCCGAGGCCTTCCGGCCGAGCCTGCACCTGGCGGCCGCGGCCGCGCTGCCGCTGCCCCTGCACGCCTGCCGCCCGCTGACCGAGTGGGTGGACTCGGCGGTGCCCGCGCCGCGTTACGGCGCGCTGTACGGCAGCGGGCCGCGCTCCGGCTGGCGGCCGGCCCGCAAGCGCCCGGCGTGCCCGTATCCGAACCCCGGGCGGCTGGCGCCCGACGGGCCGCTGGTCCAGGGGATGCGGGTGGCCTTCTCCGGGGACACCGGGATAGAACGCGACCTGCTGGAGGACCGGGCCACCGACGCCGGGCTGCACGTCGCCTCCTCCGTCAGCCGGCTGACCAGCCTGCTGGTCACCAACGACCCGGACTCACCCACCGGCAAGTCCGTCAAGGCCCGCGCCTACGGGACGCCGGTGATCGACGAGCGGCAGTTCACCGAGCTGCTCAAGGCCGTCACGCCGGCCCCCGGCGTCCACGGCTGACCCGCTGAGGGCACGGACCGCGCCGCCGTCCGGGTGGCAGCCGGGCAACACGCCCGCCGCCGGTTTGCCCGGGCCGCCCGGTCCCCGCAGCCTGTGCCTCATGGCACGATGCGAGGTCTGCGGAAACGACTATGCGATGAGCTTCGAGGTGCACGCCCAGGGCGCGGTGCACGTCTTCGACTGCTTCGAGTGCGCCGTCCACCGGATGGCACCGATCTGCGAGCACTGCCGGGTGCAGATCATCGGACACGGCGTGGAGGTGGACGGCCACTTCTACTGCTGCGCCCACTGCGCGAAAGCGGAGGGCGGCGGCGGCATCGTCGACCACACCGGCACCCCGACACACGCCTGAACCCCCCACCCGACCGGACGGCCCCCGACACGAATCACCCCCTACCGGCGGACGCCCCACGGCCGAGTTGTACCGTCGTGGGGTGTACCGCTTCCTGCTGTCCCGCCAATGGGTGATCCTCACCCTCATCGGTCTGCTGCTCATGCCGGTGATGGTCAGACTGGGCTTCTGGCAGCTGCACCGCCATGAGCACCGGGTGGCGAACAACAAGATCATCGCGGCCGGCCTGAAGGCCACCCCGGTCCCGGTCGAGTCGGTGACCTCACCCGGCCACGACGTGCCGCACGAGGACCTGTACCGCATGGTGACGGCGACCGGCCGCTTCGACACCGCCCACGAGGTCGTCGCCCGGCACCGCACCGCGGGCAACTCCGGCTCCGACGACTCCTCCGGCGGCGGCCAGGAGGTCGGCTACCACGTCATCACCCCGCTGATCCTGGACGACGGCCGGGCGGTGCTGATCAACCGTGGCTGGATCTCGCCGGGCGACGACCCGACGGCTTTCCCGAAGATCGTCCCGCCGCCGGCCGGCGAGGTCACCGTGGTGGGGCGGCTGCGCCCCGACGAGACCACCTCCTCCACCGGCATCCGCGACCGCAAGGGCCTGCCGGCCCGCCAGATCATGCTGATCAACGGCTCCGAGGTGAAGTCGGCAGGCGGCCTGCCCGAGCAGACGGTCGGCGGCTACCTGGAGATGGTGTCCCCCGTGCCCGCCCGCGGCGGACCCGGGCTGATCCCCGACCCCGACCACAGCAGCATCGGCCCGCACATGGCCTACGCGATCCAGTGGTGGCTGTTCACCGCGATGGTGCCGGTGGGCTGGGTCGTCCTGCTGCGCCGGGAGCGCGCCGAGGTGCTCGCCGCCCGCAAGAAGCAGTCCGAGACCCCGCAGGAACCGGAAGGCAGCGTTCCGGTAGCGGTGTAGCCGCGGCACCAGCAGACTCGACAGACACCACCACCAGGCGGATGGGCGGACCGTGGCCGGACGTATCGAGGACTACGCGCTGATCGGCGACCTGCAGACCGCCGCGCTCGTCGGGCGGGACGGGTCGGTGGACTGGCTGTGCCTGCCCCGTTTCGACTCCGCGGCATGCTTCGCGGCGCTGCTCGGCGACGAGAGCAACGGCCGCTGGCGGATCGCCCCGCAACAGGCCGTGGAATGCACCGAACGGTCCTACCGGGGCGACACCCTGGTGCTCGACACCGTCTGGCGGACGCCGACCGGCACCGTCAAGGTCACCGACTTCATGCCGCAGCGCGACCGCGCGCCCGACCTGATCAGGATCGTCGAGGGCGTCTCGGGCCAGGTCGACATGCGCAGCGAGCTGGCCCTGCGCTTCGACTACGGCGGCGTGGTGCCCTGGATGCGCCGCACCGACCACCACCGGGTGGCCGTCGCGGGGCCGGACGCGGTGTGGCTGCGCACCGAGCCGCCGCTGCCGATGTACGGCAAGGACATGCGGACGTACTCCGACTTCACCGTCGAGGAGGGCGACCGCATCGCCTTCGTCATGACCTGGCACCCCTCGCACGCCACCAGGCCGCGCCGGGTGGCGCCCTTCACCGCCCTGGAGCAGAGCCTGGAGGACTGGGAGAAGTGGTCGGCCCAGTGCTGCTACCAGGGGCCGTGGCGGTCCGCCGTGCTGCGCTCCATGATCACCCTCAAGGCCCTCACCTACGCGCCCAGCGGCGGTATCGCGGCCGCCGCGACCACCTCGCTGCCCGAGGAGATCGGCGGGGTGCGCAACTGGGACTACCGCTACTGCTGGCTGCGGGACGCCGCCCTGACCCTGAACGCGCTGGTCTCCGGCGGCTTCCTCACCGAGGCGCAGGCCTGGCGCGACTGGCTGCTGCGGGCGGTCGCCGGCGACCCGGCCGACCTGCAGATCATGTACGGCATCGCGGGCGAGCGGCGGCTGACCGAGTTCGAGGTGTCCTGGCTCGCCGGCTACGAGGGCTCCACCCCGGTCAGGGTCGGCAACGCCGCCGCGGGCCAGCTCCAGCTGGACGTCTACGGCGAGGTCCTCGACTCCTTCTTCCTGGCCAGGAACAGCGGGCTGCGCGACGAGCCGCACGCCTGGAACCTCCAGCGGTCGCTGATGGAGTTCCTGGAGTCCAAGTGGCGCGATCCCGACGAGGGCATCTGGGAGGTACGCGGCCCGCGCCGGCACTTCGTGCACTCCAAGGTGATGGCCTGGGTGGCGGCGGACCGGGCGGCCCGCACCGTGGAGGCCCACCCGAAGCTGCGCGGCAACGCGGACCGCTGGCGCTCGATGCGCGCCCAGGTGCACGCCGAGGTGTGCGAGAAGGGCTACGACGCCGAGCGCAACACCTTCACCCAGTCCTACGGGTCCGCGGAGCTGGACGCCGCCACGCTGCTGATCCCGCAGGTCGGCTTCCTGCCGCCGACCGACCACCGGGTGGTCGGCACCGTCGACGCGGTGCAGCGCGAGCTGGACCACGGCGGTTTCGTCCGCCGCTACTCCCCCGGGACGGGCGACGTCGACGGGCTGCCCGGCAGTGAAGGCGCCTTCCTGGCCTGCTCGTTCTGGCTCGCCGACGCGCTGCACTCCATCGGGCGGACCGGCGAGGCCAGAGCGCTCTTCGAGCGGCTGCTGGCGGTACGCAGCGACCTGGGGCTGCTCGCCGAGGAGTGGGACCCGGTCGCCGGGCGCCAACTGGGCAACTATCCGCAGGCGTTCAGCCATGTGGGCCTGATCAACACCGCGTTCGCACTGACGGGCCTGCGCGGAGGGAGGGGCTGAGCGATGGACCTCGGACTCAGGGACCGGGTGTACGTGGTCACCGGCGGGGGCCGCGGCCTCGGCCTGGCCGCCGCCCGCGAACTCGCCGCGGAGGGCGCCAAGGTGGTGCTGTCCGGGCGCACCGCGGCCACGGTCGACCAGGCGGCGGCGGAACTGGGCGGACCTGAGCGGGCGTTGGGCGTCGTCGCGGACAACGCCGACCCGGAGACCGCGGAGTTGCTGCTGGCCACCGCCAGGACCCGGTTCGGCACGGTCGACGGTGTACTGATCAGCGTCGGCGGCCCGCCGCCCGGCGCGGCCGCGGACATCGGCGACGAGCAGTGGCAGACCGCCTTCGAGTCGGTCTTCCTCGGCGCGGTCCGGCTGGCACGGGCGGCGGCCAAGTGCCTCGGCGAGGGCGGCGTCATCGGCTTCGTGCTGTCCGGATCGGTCCGCGAGCCCATCCCCGGCCTCGCCGTCTCCAACGGCCTGCGCCCGGGCCTCGCCGGCTACGCCAAGACCCTGGCCGCGGAGGTCGGCCCGCGCGGCATCCGGGTCGTCGGCCTGCTGCCGTCCCGTATCGACACCGACCGGGTACGCGAGCTGGACGCGCTGGGCGGCGACCCGGACGCGGCCAGGGCGCGCAGCAGCGCCTCGATCCCGCTGCGCCGCTACGGCACCCCGGCCGAGTTCGGCCGGGCCGCGGCCTTCCTGCTCTCGCCCGCCGCCTCCTACCTGACCGGGCTCATGCTGCCCGTCGACGGGGGCGCGCAGCAGGCGCTGTGACGCCGCGCCCGCCGGTGCCGTTCAGCCGCCGCGCAGCGCGGGGGTCAGCTGACCCGGGCGGCGCGGTGGCGGACCGCACGCAGCCGGGCCTCGGCCGGCAGGTCCGGCAGGCTCGCGGAGGTGCGGGCGCGCTCCAGGACCTGCTCGTCGAGGCCGGTGACGACCTCCTCGGGGGTCGCGTGCGGGGCCAGGCCCAGCACGAGGCGGGCCTCCGGCGCACCCCTGCGCCCGGTGAGCACCGCGTTGGAATACTCGACGCCGTCGAACCCCTCGGCCTCCGAGCGCAGCACGCTCTCCAGCGCCCGGCCGCGCAGCAGCGCGCCCTGGCCGTCGCCGCTGTCGATCCTGATCTGCCGCAGCCGCCGGGTGCGGGCCTGGGCCAGCAGCCACCACACGGACGCGAGGAAGAGCACGCCGAGGACGACGAAGACCACCGGCCACCACCAGCCGTCCGAGCGGTAGCGGGTCCTGGAGTGATCGGTGAGCAGGACGTCCTTGGGGCCGGTGAAGGGCCACCAGTCGGGCACCGTGAAGTCCCAGTGGCGCTGCAGGTCGAGGCTGCCGACCAGCACCGAGAGGCCGACCACCAGCAGGACGAGGCCGATCAGCCCGAGCAGGACCCGGTTGAACGCGGTGCGCATCGCCCGATCACCCCTTCTTCTCTGCCCGCTGGAGGTGGATGCGCAGCTGCGGGGACCTGGCCAGGCCCAGCTGCCGCACCGCCTCGCCGAGGGCGGCCGTCAGGTCGTCGCGCACCTCTTCGAGTTCGCGGAAGTGCGAGGTGGCGCGGGCCTTGATCTTGCGGCGGCCGACGTCGACCTTGGCCCAGCGGACCCCGGAGACCTCCATCGCCCGGTCCCGCAGCACCAGTTCCGCCGCACGCCGGTCGAGTCCCGCGCGCACTCCGGCGCTTCCGCTGCGGGCCATCGGCAGGACCCCGCGCTCGCCGGGGGTCAGGGCGAGGACCAGCAGCCACAGGCCGAGCGCGGCCGCCACGGAGGCGCCGAGGATGATCCAGACGTCGTCCAGGTGCCGGGTGGCCAGCTCGTTCGCGAGCGTGATGCGCCACTGCATCGCCTTGCGGTCGGCGCGGACCGAGGCGATGTCGTAGAGGAAGAGGCCGGCAAGTCCGAAGAGCACCGCGGCGGTCAGCGCCGCGGGGATGCGGCGGCCGGACCAGAAGCGGCGGACCTTGGGACCCCGGCCGCCGCCCGGCAGGCCCGACGTCACCGCGAAGGGCTCGATCTCGGGGCGTTTGGCGATGCTGACCCTGGCGTTCTCCGTATCGGATTTGGTCGGGTCCTGCTCGCGGAAGGCGTGGCTGCCCCCCTCGTCGCTCATTCGACCCTCCCCTCGTCCTTGCGGCGGGCTGCCGCCGAGTGCAGCCGCTCCACCTCGACGGCCACCTCGGGTACATCCATACCCGTCAGCGCCTCGACCCGACCGGTGACATGGCGGCGGACCGTGGCGCACAGCGCCCCGAGGTTCGCCGGGTAGCCCAGTTCGAGGGCCAGCCGCAGCCGGGCGGTGTCCTTGCGCACCGACACCGAGGCGTGCGGCTGCGCGTCGCGCGGCACCAGGTCGGCGCCCGGCGCGTGGGCCAGCACCTCACCTGCCGCCTGGGCGGCGATCTTGGCGACCACCCGGTCGGCGATCCGCAGCGCACCGCGGTCGGCGGCGGGGAGCTGCCCGGACACGACTGAGGCCATCAGCGCCGCCGGTCACGGTCGCGGTCACGCGTACGGAAGAAGTCGCCGGCCTCGAGGTCGCCGTCGAAGAACTTGCCCGCCACGAAGCCGACCGCGCCGAGCAGAGCCACTACGAGAAAGGCGCCGAAGCCGCCGAAGTACCCGGCGAACCCCAGTGCCATTCCGGCCGCGAGGCCGATCACCGCCATGCTCATCGTCTGCTTCCCGTCCGTTCGGCTGCGCCCGCCCGCCCCGCTGCGGGCCGGTTCTCAGGGCCGGTGTGCCGCCCGTGCCCCACTACTGGACCCGCTGGTCACGGTCGTCATCATCGACCTCGTCGGGCAGCTTCACATCGCCGACCGCAACATTGACCTCGACGACTTCGAGCCCGGTCATCCGCTCGACCGCCGCGATCACGTTCTCCCGTACCGCACGGGCGACTTCGACGATGGACACGCCGTACTCGACGACGATGTCGAGGTCGAGCGCGGTCTGCACCTCGCCGACCTCGGCCTTGACGCCGCGGGTCACCGAGCGGGTGCTGCCGGGGACGCGGTCGCGTACCGCACCGAACGTGCGGGACAGGCCGGTGCCCATCGCGTGCACGCCCACCACGTCGCGGGCCGCGAGTCCGGCGATCTTCTCCACCACGCCGTCGGCGATCGTCGTGCGGCCCCGGCCGGCCGGGTCGCCGAGTGCCTTGCGGGCCGATCCGCCCGCGGTGCCCTTGTCGAGGGTCCTGCCCCCGTCCGCTGTTATCGACGAGCCCTCCGGCTCCGGCCTGTTGTGCTGCCCGCTGTCCGTCATCGCGCGTCGTCCCTTCGTGTGGGCTGCTCCGTGCACCACACTAAGTGCGCATGCCCTGAAGCGCTGCGGGGATGCGCCCAGTGGGGACGGCCGCCCCCCCATCCGAGTGGTCGGCACACCGGAAGGCGATGAAACCTGGTGACCATGGACCGACTGGCCAGGACCGTGCGGGAACAGGTGGCGCTCGGGCGGCTGCTCCCGCTGGGCGGGGCCGGCGACGCCGCCTGGATCACCGAGAGCGCGGCCGTCGGCGCGCTGCGGCGGGCCGCGGCGAACGTCCCCGGGGTGCGGCTGCGGGCGGTGGCCCTGGAGCTGGACGAGGACGCGCCCGAGCCGGAACGGGCGGGCGGGGCGGCGCCGGTGGGCGCACTGCCGTACCGCCCGCTGCGGATCACCGGGGACTTCGAGGCGGCGCTCGACGAGCCGCTGCCGCGCAGCGCCGACCGGCTGCGGGCCGCGCTGTGGGCGACGGCCCAGGACTGGCTGGGGGTACCGGTCCACTCGGTCGACCTGGCCGTCACCGGGCTACTCGACGGCGGCTTGCCGTCCGAGCAGGTGCTGGAAGGCGTCGTCGTCGAGGACGGCGACCCGGCGCGGGAGCTGACGCAGGCTCCGGCGGCCGGCGACCCCGCCCCCCGGGTGGCGGCCGCCGCGCTGGCGGTACCGGGAGTGCTGCGGCTGACCCGGCGGCTGGCCGGGCTGGGCTCCGGCGTCTCGGTCCGCGACACCGCGGCGGGCGAGGGGACGGCCGCGGGCCGCCGCGTACAGCTGCAGTTCGCGGTGGCGGCAGGCCACCGCCCCTACCAGGTGGCCCGGGCGGTGACCGCGGCCGTCACGCCGGTGGCCGCGGCGGACGCCCCCGGCCCGGTGGCGACGGCGGTCGTGGTGACCGACACGCAGTGAGCCGCACGGCGCCGGCTACTCGTCCGCGTCGGCGCCGGTCAGGCTGCGCAGCCTGCGGGCTTGGGCGGCGCGTTCCGCCGCGAACTGGTCGGCCTCGGTGTGGACCAGGGCGGTACGCAGCAGCGCCTTGGTCTCGTTGACGGCGTCGCGCGGCGGGGCCAGCAGGGCGGCGGTCAGGTCGGCGACGGCGGCGTCCAGCTCGACGGCGGGCACGACGAGGTTGGCGAGCCCGGTGCGCTCGGCCTCCTCGGCGTGCACGTAGCGGCCGGTCACACAGATCTCCAGCGCGCGGCCGTAGCCGACCAGCTCGGCGAGCGGCTTGGTGCCGGTCAGGTCGGGCACCAGCCCGAGGCTGGTCTCGCGCATGGCGAACTGCACGTCGTCCGCACACACCCGCAGGTCGCAGACCAGCGCGAGCTGGAAGCCGGCCCCGATCGCATGCCCCTGGACAGCGGCGACCGTGATCAGGTCGGTGCGCCGCCACCAGGTGAAGGCCTGCTGGTACGTGGCGATGGTCTCGTCGAGTTCCGCCTCCGAGCCGCGCCCGAGCGTGAGGAACGACAGACCGCCGTCGAAGCCCTCGGGCGTGAACGCCTGCCGGTCGAGACCGGCCGAGAAGGACGGGCCTTCGGCGCGCAGCACCGCGACCCGTACCTGCCCCGGCAGCATCCGGCCCGCCTCGATCAGCGCCCGCCACAGAGCGGGCGACTGAACGTTGCGCTTGGCCGGATTGCACAGGGTGATGGTGGCGACGGTGCCGGTACCGTCCAGGACGAGCCGGACTCCGTCGCGTTCGAGCAGGATCTTGTCATCGGGCATCGGGCACCTCCGAGCGGACCGCGGACTGATTACTACTGAAGAGTAATCAACCGTTCGGCACGCCGACCCGCTGGGTGCGGGAGAGGTCCGCCCGTCGGCTTCGGGTCGCCAGGGCCTGGATCAGGCCGTGACGGCCTTCTTGCCCCGGGTCGCCCCGCCGCGACCGCGCAGGGTCACGCCGGACTCGCTGAGCATCCGGTGCACGAATCCATAGGACCGGCCGGTCTCCTCGGCCAGTGCCCGGATGCTCGCTCCGGAGTCGTACTTCTTCTTCAGGTCTGCCGCGAGCTTCTCGCGCGCGGCGCCGGTCACCCGGCTGCCCTTCTTCAGAGTCTCGGCCACCCGTGCCTCCTCCAGGGAAGTGCGCTTATGGACTCTCATGATCACCCCTAAGCGCCTTCCTGGCCACCCATTCGACAAGGTCCGTCACCCGACATTCGCCACGGGAATGCCGCGATAGGCGGCGAAGAACCGGCCCCGGCGGGAAATTTCCACCGCACAATTCCCGGCGGCGAACGGTACTCGCGCAATACCAGCAGGTCAGCGGCCATCGGTAAGGTGTTTGCCGACGTCACACGGCTGATCACCCGCCGCTGCCGTCCCGCCCGCGACAGCGCGCGGGCGGTACCAGCCGGACTCACACAGATGACGGACCCGCGGTGGGCCGAATGATCGAATCCGCATGATCACCCGGCGTCCGCCCAGGTCGGACGGCGGTCAGGCCAGGGAGACCAGGTCCGCGTAGTCCTGGCCCCACAGGTCCTCGACGCCGTCGGGCAGCAGGATGATCCGCTCGGGCTGCAGCGCCTCCACCGCGCCCTCGTCGTGGGTGACCAGCACCACCGCGCCGCTGAAGGTGTGCAGGGCGCCCAGGATCTCCTCCCGGCTGGCCGGGTCGAGGTTGTTGGTCGGCTCGTCGAGCAGCAGCACGTTGGCGCTGGAGACCACCAGCGAGGCCAGCGCCAGCCGGGTCTTCTCACCGCCGGACAGCACACCGGCCGGCTTGTCGACGTCGTCGCCGGAGAAGAGGAACGAGCCGAGGATCTTCCGGATCTCCACCAGGTCGGTGTCCGGCGCGGAGGAACGCATGTTCTCCAGCACCGTGCGCTCCGGGTCGAGCGTCTCGTGCTCCTGGGCGTAGTAGCCGAGCTTCAGGCCGTGCCCCGGGGTCACCTCGCCGGTGTCCGGCGTCTCCACCCCGGCCAGCAGCCGCAGCAGCGTGGTCTTGCCCGCGCCGTTCAGGCCGAGGATGACCACCCGCGAGCCGCGGTCGATCGCCAGGTCCACGTCGGTGAAGATCTCCAGCGACCCGTACGACTTGGAAAGGCCGCTGGCCATCAGCGGTGTCTTGCCGCAGGGCGCGGGGTCGGGGAAGCGGAGCTTGGCGACCTTGTCGGAGACCCGCACCGCGTCGAGACCGGCGAGCAGCTTGTCGGCCCGCCGCGCCATGTTCTGCGCCGCGACGGTTTTGGTGGCCTTGGCGCGCATCTTGTCGGCCTGCGAATTGAGCGCGGCGGCTTTCTTCTCCGCATTCGCGCGTTCGCGCCTGCGGCGCTTCTCGTCGGCTTCGCGCTGCTGCTGGTACAGCTTCCAGCCCATGTTGTAGACGTCGATCTGGGAGCGGTTCGCGTCGAGATAGAAGACCTTGTTGACGACCGTCTCGATGAGGTTCACGTCGTGGGAGATGACGATGAATCCGCCGCGATACGTCTTCAGGTAGTCGCGCAGCCAGCTGATGGAGTCCGCGTCCAGGTGGTTCGTGGGCTCGTCGAGCAGCAGCGTGTCCGCGTCGGAGAACAGGATCCTTGCCAGCTCCACACGGCGGCGCTGGCCGCCGGACAGGGTGTGCAGCGGCTGGCCGAGGATGCGGTCGGGCAGGCCCAGGGCCGCCGCGATCGTGGCCGCCTCGGCCTCTGCGGCGTAGCCGCCCTTGGTGAGGAATTCGGTTTCCAGGCGGGCGTACTTCTTCATCGCGTTCTCGCGGGTGGCGCCCTTTCCGTTCGCCATCCGCTCCTCGTTCTCGCGCATCTTGCGCAGCACGGTGTCGAGGTCGCGGGCGCCGAGGATGCGGTCGCTGGCCAATATGTCCAGGTCGCCGGTGCGGGGGTCCTGGGGGAGGTAGCCGACCTCCCCGGACCGGGTCACGCTGCCCGCGGCGGGCTGGCCCTCGCCGGCCAGCACCTTGGTCATGGTGGTCTTGCCGGCACCGTTGCGGCCGACCAGGCCGATGCGGTCGCCCTTGGCGATGCGGAAGGAGGCGGATTCGATGAGGATGCGGGCGCCGGCGCGCAGCTCGAGGCCGGTGGCAGTGATCACGGGGTTGGCTCCATGGCGTAACGGATGGCCTCACGGCCGGGTGGGCGGTGTCGGCTGGGCGTGTACGCCAGAGCTAATCGAGGAACAGTACGGCCATGGGGCCAGTCTACTGGCCCCATGCAACTGCCTTTCCCCCGTCCGCCGGGGGGTGGCGCCGTGACGACCGCACCGAGGTGCCCCTCGCGCTGCCGCGCCCGCCACCGTGCCGGGCCGCGCAGTTCCGTACCCCCCCGCTTCGCCTGGGGGTACCCCCAGCGGCGCCGCGGGGTGCCCCTTGCGGAAGGCTCGCATCTTTCGGTGCGTCGTGGCTTGGCGCGCAGTTCCCCGCGCCCCTGATGGCGTGCCCTCTGCACGGAGGGTGATCGTTTTTCAGGGGCGCGGGGAACTGCGCGGCCAGCCACGACGGCGCGGCAGACAGGCAACTCACCGGACGGGGCAGCCCCCAGGGGCGCTGGGGGTACCCCCGGCGCCCCTGGGGGCGGAACTGCGCACCAAGCCGCCGTGGCGGGAATGCCGGCCGCCCGCCGGAAGGGGCCCCGAAAAGTCAGGCCTCGCCCGTGTGGACCTGGAAAGCGGCCTTGCGCATCGCCTTGGCCAGGGCCGGGTCGGGGTGGGCGGCGGCGAGGGCCACGAGGACCTGGACGGTGCGGGGGTGACCGACGTCACGGACCTCTTCGAGGAGCCCGGGGACGGAGCCCTGGACGGCCGTCTCCAGATGGCTGACCAGCAGATGGTCCTCGCCGTGGTCCGCGACCGCGGCCGCCGTGTCGACCCACAGCCACGTCGCCTCCTCCCGGGTGAGGAGCCCGGTCGCGGCGTCGGGGTCGCCGCCGTCGAGTTCGGCGAGCCACAGCACCGCGTACGGCCGCAGCACCGGCTCGGTGACCACCGCGCGCACCGCCGGCTCCGCGGGGTCGCCGACGACCCGCAGCGCCTCGAAGGCCAGCCCGCGCAGCAGCGCGTCGTCGCCGCGCGCGGTCTCCAGGAGTTCCGCGACGGCGGGGGCGACGGGCCGGGCGGCGAGCCACGCGCGGTATTCGGCCCGCGCGGGGCCGGGCGACAGACCGGCGCAGGCCCGCAGCATGGTGGCGGCGGACTGCTCGATGTGCCCGGCGGGACCCTGCGCGGCCACGCAGATCTGCTCCAGCTTGACCCACACCGCCCAGCTGCCCAGCGCGGTGAGCGTGACCTCGTCGGGCCGCTGCGGATCGCGGGGGCGGAGCGCTCCCACGCGTGCCGCGGCCTCCAGCGTCCAGTCGAGCAGCGTCGGCAGCGGGTCGCCCGCGCCGTCGGCGGGCGGCTCGTGGCGCTCCGTGCGCAGTTCCGCGACCCGCTGGCGGAGCAGGTCGAGCAGCGTGTCGATCGGCACCGGGCCGTTCGACAGGTGCAGGAAGGACAGCAACTGCGGTGCCGCCTCGACGACTTCGGCGACCAGCGCGGGGTCGGGGCCGCTGCGGTCGCCGGGCAGGAAGGGGTGGGCGAGCGACCATGCGTCGAAGAGCGCGACCCAGCCGCGCAGCACCGCGGTGTCGTCGGTGTCCCAGGCCCGCAGCCGCCAGCCCGGGCGGGCGGTGCCGCCGTGCAGTTCGATCAGCCCCGACAGCCTGGCGCGGTCCCAGGCCGTACGGATCCGACCGGGCGTCAGGTCGAGGTCGGCCGCGGCCGCGGCGACCGTGTCCGCGGGCAGTATCCCGGTCGGCCCCGCCGTGCCGGGGCCGGTGCCGGCCCAGCGTGCGAGCCGTACGGCGGCGGCGAGTTCGGCCCGGGCGAGCCGGGCGAGGTCCGGAAGCGGAGGAGTGCCTTCCGGCGGGCGCGGCGGCCTTGGCCTGCGCGTGGTCGCTGTCCTGCGGGCCGCGGTGAGCGGCCGGCGGGGGACGAGGCGGAGCGGAGTGTCTCGCGGGCTACGGGACGTCACTGGAGCAGTCTCGCCGTTGTGCGCCCAGATTCCCAATCGGCCGGGGAATCCCGCGATCTCCGCTCACATGAGCGGGGTCAGGAAGCGGCCCAGGATCTCCTCGTAGCGGACCGGGTCGGCGTTCCACATCGCCCCGTGCTGGGCGCCGGGCACGCCGTGCAGCACCACCAGGCCCGGGTGGCCTGCGGCGAGTTCGCGGGACGGGCCCCAGGGCGCGAGGGTGTCGTCCGGGCCGTGGAAGACCAGGGTGGGCACGGTGGGCGGCGCGGGGTCGGCCGGGGCCGTGCCGTGCCGTCCCGGCGGTTCCGTACGCCCCTGCGCCGCGCGGACGGCCAGCGGTGTCAGGGTGGCGGGCAGCCCGTGCCATTGCGCGGCAGCGGCGACCGTGCCGCGCCAGTCGAGCACCGGGGAGTCCAGGACCAGGCCCTTGACGCGGTCCCTGACCGCCGAGAGGCGCTGCGCGTGCAGGGCCATGGTCGCGCCGGTGGACCAGCCGTAGAGCACGATGCGCTCGGCGCCGTACTCCACGGCGTAGCGCATGGCCGCGTCCAGGTCGCGCCATTCGGTGCGGCCCAGGTGGCTGATGCCGTCGGGGGACGGCGGGGCCTCGGGGTCGCCCCGGTAGCCCAGGGCCAGCTGGGTGAAGCGGTGGCGGTGCAGGGCGGGCAGCACGTTCATCGTGTGGGCGCGGGTCGTGCCCAGGCCGTGCACGGTGATCACCCACGTGGTGCGGGCGCCCGGCAGGTACCAGGCCGGCAGCGGCCCCAGCTCGCCGGGGACGTCCACCTCGGTGTAGTCCAGGCCGAGGGCCACCCGCGGGTTGCCGTAGTGCACCTGCGGGGTCATGCGGACCGGGACGCCCGCCTCGAGGGAGCCGTGCGGTACGGCGAGCAGCTTCCTGGTCACCGAGTAGGCGGTGCCGTCCACCACGTCGCCGGCCAGCGCGTGCAGGCCGTCGGCCGCCAGGCCGTACCTGCCGCGGCGCGCGGAGGCGGCGGTGCGGGTCAGGACGACGCGGTCCTGGGTGACCGCGTGGACGGTCACCGAGCCTTCGGGGGCCGGTCCTTCCGCGGACGGCCGCAGGGCGAAACGCGAGCCGTACCGGCCGACCGCCACGACGGCGGCGGTGCCGGCACCCAGGGCGGCGGTGGCTGTCGCCACCGCGGTTCGAAGTCGCATCCCGTCCAGTCTTACCGACCTCCCGCATCCCGGCCACTCATACGCCCCCGGGCACCCCTCGCCCCGGGGTGCGGGCAGGTCAGGGCTGGCCGTAGGTCGACAGGCTCGCCGCCGCGGCGGCGAGGTCGGCGGGGGGCAGGAGGCGGGGGGCGCCGGCGGCGGAGGACAGGAGCCAGACGCGGCAGAGCCATTCGAGTTGGGCGGTGCGCTCGTACGCCTGGTCGAGCGACGTGCCGTACGCGAGGGTCCCGTGGTTGGCCATCAGGCACGCCGTCCGGTCGCGCAGGGCGGCCAGGGCCGCCTCGGCCAGCGCGGGGGTGCCGTACAGGGCGTAGGGCGCGACGCGCACCGGCCCGCCGAGGCTCGCGGTGACGTAGTGGACCGGCGGCACGACGTCCACCAGCGTGGACACCGCCGTCGCGTGCGGCGCGTGCGTGTGGACGATCGCGCGGGCGTCGGTCGCGCGGTAGACGGCCAGGTGCAGCGGCAGTTCGCTGGTGGGGGCCAGTTCGCCGGCGACCTGCCGCCCTTCGAGGTCGACGGCGACCGCGTCCTGCGGCCGCAGCCGGTCGTACGGCACCCCGGTCGGCGTCACGACGACGACGTCGCCGACCCGCGCGGACACGTTGCCCGAGGTGCCGACGACCAGGCCGTCGGCGACCGTACGCCGGGCCGCGGCGACCACGTCGGACCAGGCTTTCTCGACTGCGTCGGGCACAACGGCCTCCGTTACGGGTCAGGCGTTGCCGTGGCCGCCGGGGGCGCAGTAGCGTCCCCGCACATCACAGGGCTCCACGGCGATTGCAGGTGCATTATGGCCACCGTCAACGGCGGTATCTCGTTCTGGTACGCAGGCACCGGCATACCGCTGCCGCGCGAGCCACTGCCGGGTGACGCGGAGGCCGACGTCGTGATCGTCGGCGGCGGCTACACCGGACTGTGGACGGCGTACTACCTCAAGCAGGCCGTGCCCTTCCTGCGCATCACCGTGCTGGAGGCGAAGTTCTGCGGCTACGGCGCCTCCGGGCGCAACGGCGGCTGGCTCTACAACGGCATCGCGGGCCGCGACCGCTACGCGAAACTGCACGGCCGCGACGCGGCCGTGGCGTTGCAGCAGGCGATGAACGCCACCGTCGAGGAGGTGGTCCGGGTCGCCGCGGACGAGGGCATCGACGCGGACATCCAGCAGGGCGGCGTCCTGGAAGTGGCGTACTCCCCCGCGCAGTTGGCGCGGCTGCGGGCGTACCACGAGCGGGAGGCGGCGTTCGGCGAGAAGGACCGGGTGCTGATGGGCGCGGCGGAGTCGGCGCGGCGGATCAGGGCGGCGGGCACGGTCGGCGCGAGCTGGACCCCGCACGGCGCCCGCGTGCAGCCGGTGAAGCTGCTGCAGGGGCTGGCCGCGGCGGTGGAGCGGCTGGGGGTGACCATCCACGAGTCGACGGCGGTGACCGAGATCCGCCCCAAGCACGCGGTCACGCCGTACGGCACGGTCCGGGCGCCCTACGTGCTGCGCTGCACCGAGGGCTTCACCGCGTCGGTGAAGGGGCAGCGCCGCACCTGGCTGCCGATGAACTCCTCGATGATCGTGACCGAGCCGCTGCCGCCCGAGCTGTGGGAGACGATCGGCTGGGAGGGCGGCGAGACGCTGGGCGACCTGGCGCACGCGTACATGTACGCGCAGCGCACCGCCGACGGCCGGATCGCGCTGGGCGGGCGCGGGGTCCCGTACCGCTTCGGCTCGCGCACCGACAACGACGGGCGGACCTCGGAGCGTACGGTCGCCGCGCTGCGGGAGGTGCTGGTGCGGCTCTTCCCCGCCACCGCCGGGGTGGCGGTCGAGCACGCCTGGTCGGGGGTGCTGGGGGTGCCGCGGGACTGGTGCGCGAGTGTCCAGCTGGACCGTACGACGGGCCTGGGCTGGGCGGGCGGCTACGTCGGCAGCGGGGTGGCGACGTCCAACCTGGCCGCCCGTACGCTGCGGGACCTGGTGCAGCAGGACTCGGGCCAGGGCCACGGCACGGAGCTGACGGCGCTGCCGTGGGTGGGCCACCGGGTGCGGCGCTGGGAGCCCGAGCCGCTGCGCTGGGCGGGGGTGCGCGGGATGTACGCGGCCTACCGGGGCGCGGACCGGCGGGAGCAGGCGGGGCGGAGCGCGGCGACCGACCGGGTGGCGCGCTACGCCGACCGGATCTCGGGCCGGCACTGAGCGCTTTGCCGCCCGGATCTCCGGTCGGCACTGAGCGCTTTGCCGCCCGGATCCCGGGTCGGCGCCGCGGTGTGACGAACCGGACATCCGGGGTGCCGGGACGCCGCGCGTGAGCGGTCGGGGCGGCCCCCGCAAGGGCCGTCGTTACCGCCTCGTTCACCTCCGCGTCATGTCGGCACCGCGAGTCCGCCGCCAGTTCATCTTCCGTTCACCAATGATCCGTACGGTCACCTCGCCACTGTCCAATCGAACGATTGCCTGGGTCCATGGAACACATGACGCTCCTGATCGGAATCGTCATCGCCACCGCACTCGTGTTCGACTTCACGAACGGCTTCCACGACACCGCCAACGCGATGGCCACCACCATCTCCACCGGTGCACTCAAACCCAAGACGGCGGTGGCCATGGCCGCCGTACTCAACCTCGTCGGCGCCTTCCTGTCGGTGGAGGTCGCCAAGACGATCTCCGGCGGCATCATCGACGAGTCCGCCGGCATCAAACCCGAGATGATCTTCGCGGCGCTGGTCGGCGCGATCGTCTGGAACATGCTGACCTGGCTGGCGGGGCTGCCGTCCAGCTCCTCGCACGCACTCTTCGGCGGCCTGATCGGCGCCACGCTGGTCGCGGTCGGCCGGCACGGGGTGCACGGCGACGCCGTCGTCATGAAGGTCCTCATACCGGCGCTCGCCGCGCCGATCGTGGCGGGCCTGGCGTCCACCCTCGCCACCCGGCTGAGCTACCGGCTCGGCCGCAACGCCGACCCCGAGACCACCGCCAGGGGCTACCGGGCGGGGCAGATAGCCTCCGCCGGCCTGGTCTCGCTGGCCCACGGCACCAACGACGCGCAGAAGACCATGGGCGTCATCACCCTCGCGCTGATCACCGGCGGCGTCGTCGCCCCGCACTCCGACCCGCCGCTGTGGGTCATCGTCTCCGCCGGTGCCGCCATCGCGCTGGGCACCTACATCGGCGGCTGGCGGATCATCCGCACCATGGGCAAGGGCATCACCGACATCCAGCCGCAGCAGGGCTTCGCGGCGCAGACCGGTGCCGCGGCGACCATCCTGGCCTCCTCGCACCTGGGCTTCGCGCTGTCCACCACCCAGGTCTGCTCCGGGTCCGTGATGGGCGCCGGGCTCGGCCGCACCGGCGCCGTGGTGCGCTGGAGCACCGCCGGGCGGATGGTCGCCGCGTGGGCGCTGACGCTGCCCGCCGCGGGGCTGGTCGCCGCCGGCGCCGCGCTGCTGACCGACCAGGGCACCTGGGGCGTGACCACGGTCGCCGTCCTGGGTCTGGCCATCTGCGCCGTGATCCGTACCGCGGCCCGCCGCAAGCCCATCACCCACGCCAACGTCAACGACGAGCCCGGCGCCGAGCCGCAGGGCGCGGTCACCGCGGCCATCGCCGCGGTGATCCCGCCGCCGGCCGGCAGCGGACCCGTCACCCCGGCCGGACCCGCCGCGCCGTCCACCGCGACCGCCTGACCACCCGGAGGAGTCCCGTTATGAGCATCGACTGGCACGCCCTCGGCTCGGTCCTGGCCGTCACGCTGCTGTCCACCGTCGGCCTGGTCGGCGTCTTCACCCTCGGCGTCGTCGGCCTGTCCCGGCCGGGCGCGGTCGCCGCGCGCGGCGGGGCGTACGTCTGCTTCGCCGCGTGCGCGGCAGCGGTCGCCTGGGGCATCTGGCTGATCGTCGCCAAGTAACCCGCCCGGCCGCGGCGGGGTGTGGACCTCACCACACTCCGTCGCCCCAGGTCAAGGGCTGGTTGACGGGGTCACCCGCACGTGGTGGACTGCGGGTGCCATACGGCGGCAGGAGAGGAAGTCCGGTGTGAATCCGGCGCGGTCCCGCCACTGTCACCGGGGAGTGCACTCCCAACCCGTACGTCACGGCCGGCTCGCCGGTTGGAAGACCGGGAGTGCGTAGATCCGGGAGCCAGGAGACTCTCACCGCCGGTCACGTCGAACCAGGGCGCGGACCCTGAGTGAGGACTCCTGCCATGCCCGGCGCCATCCCCGAACCTCCCGGCACGTGTTCCTGTACGCCGTCCCCTCGGAGGGTGACGGCGGTCTGAGCTGATGCGTGCCGATCGCGTATACGCGTACGGCGCCACGCTCGGCTTCCTCGGCGATCTCCTCGCGGGCGACCCGCGCCGCGGCCATCCGGTCGCGGCCTTCGGGCGTGCGGCGGGGGCGCTGGAGCGCCGGATGTGGCGGGACGACCGGCTCAGCGGCGCGGCCTACGCCGCGCTGTGCGCCGGTGCCGTGGCAGGTGCCACGGCCCTCGCCGGGCGGGCGGTACGGCCCTCCGCCGCGCTGTCGGCCGGGCTGACCGCGGCCTGCACCTGGTCGGTGCTCGGCGGTACGTCGCTGGCCAGGGAGGCGCGGGCCGTCGCGGCGGCGCTGGACGCAGGGGACGTCGAGGCGGCCAGGGCCAGGCTGCCGCACCTGTGCGGGCGGGACCCGCAGCACCTGGACGCCGACCAGATCGCCAGGGCCGTGGTGGAGTCGGTCGCGGAGAACACCTCCGACGCGGTGGTCGGCGCCCTGGTCTGGGGCGCGGCCCTCGGGCTGCCGGGGCTCGCCGGCTTCCGCGCGGTCAACACGCTCGACGCCATGGTCGGCCACCGCTCACCGCGCCACCTGCGCTTCGGCTGGGCCGCGGCCCGGCTCGACGACGCCGTGGGCTGGCCCGGCGCCCGGCTCACCGCGACGCTGGCGGCGCTGGCCTCCGCGCACCCGCTGGACGCCGTACGCACCTGGCGCCGGGACGCCGCCGCCCACCCGAGCCCGAACGCGGGCCCCGTCGAGGCCGCCTTCGCCGGCGCGCTCCACCTGCGGCTGGGCGGCACCCTGTCCTACGCGGGCCGCGTCGAGCACCGCCCCGTCCTGGGCGACCGCTTCCCGCCCCCCACCGCCGCGGACATCCCCCGCGCGGTCGCCCTCTCCCGCCGCGTCTCGGCGCTGTCGCTGGCGCTGACCGTGATCCCCGCGCTCCTCCCCCGCGCCCGGGGTGACCGCGCCGGCCTGCGGCGAGAAGCACCGCGGCGCGCAGCGGCGGTGCCGAGGCCAGCCCAACGCACCTTCTGGACCCGCCGGGAGGCGCCATGCGCGGACTGATGATCGCCGGCACGACCTCCGACGCCGGCAAGAGCGTCGTCACCGCGGGGGTGTGCCGGTTCCTGGTGCGCCGTGGCGTGCGGGTCGCCCCCTTCAAGGGCCAGAACATGTCGCTCAACTCCTTCGTCACGCGGGACGGCGCGGAGATCGGCCGGGCGCAGGCCATGCAGGCGCAGGCCGCCCGCGTGGAGCCGTCCGCGCTGATGAACCCGGTCCTGCTCAAGCCGGGCAGCGACCGCAGCAGCCAGGTCGTACTGCTGGGCAAGGCCGTCGGCGAGATGTCGGCGCGCGGCTACCACGGCGGCAGGCAGGGCGAGTTGCTCGACGTCGTCGCGGACTGCCTGGCCGAGCTGGGGCGTTCGTACGACGCGGTGATCTGCGAGGGCGCCGGCAGCCCGGCCGAGATCAACCTGCGGCGCACCGACATCGTCAACATGGGCCTGGCCCGCCGCGCGAACATCCCCGCCCTCGTCGTGGGCGACATCGACCGCGGCGGCGTCTTCGCGTCGTTCTTCGGGACCACCGCCCTGCTCGCGCCGGAGGACCAGGCGCTGATCGCCGGCTACGTGGTCAACAAGTTCCGCGGCGACGTGACCCTGCTGGAACCCGGCCTGGCCATGCTCCACAAGCTCACCGGCCGGCCGACCCTGGGCGTGCTGCCGTACGCCCGCGGCCTCGGCATCGACGAGGAGGACGGCCTGCGGGTCAGGGAGTCCGCGACAGGCGAGCCGTACGGCGAGGACGTCCTGCGGGTCGCCGTCGTCGCGCTCCCGCTGATGTCGAACTTCACCGACCTGGACGCGCTCGCCGCCGAGCCCGGCGTCAGCGTCCGCTTCACCGACCGGGCCGACGACGTCGCGGACGCCGACCTGGTGGTGCTGCCCGGCACCCGCGGCACGGTCAAGGCGCTGGAGTGGCTGCGCGCGAGCGGCCTTGCGGCGGCGGTGGAGCGCCGCGCGGCCGAGGGCCGCCCGGTGCTCGGCATCTGCGGCGGCTTCCAGATCCTGTCCGAACGCATCGAGGACGACGTGGAGTCCAGGGCCGGTACGGTGCCGGGCCTCGGCCTGCTGCCCGCCCGTATCCGCTTCGCCGCCGCCAAGACGCTGGCCAGGCCGGTCGGCCGGGCCTACGGCGAGCCGGTCGAGGGCTACGAGATCCACCACGGGGTCGCCGAACTCCTCGGCGGCGGCGAGGACTTCCTCGACGGCTGCCGGGTCGGCGCGGTGTGGGGCACCCACTGGCACGGCTCGCTGGAGAGCGACGGCTTCCGCCGGGCCTTCCTGCGCCGGGTCGCCGCGGCGGCGGGCCGCCGCTTCGTGCCGGCGCCCGGCACCGACTTCGCGGCGCTGCGCGAGGCGCAGCTCGACCGGCTCGGCGACCTGGTCGAGGAGCACCTGGACACCGCCGCGCTGCTGCGGCTCATCGAGGACGGCGCACCCGCCGGACTCCCCTTCGTCCCACCGGGGGCACCATGACGACCGTTCTGCTGCTGTCCACCGCCGACACCGACCTGCTGGCCGCGCGGGCCGCCATGGCCGCGCACCCCGGCGGTGCCGCCTACCGCATCGCCAACCCCTCCCGGGTGGACCCCGAAGGCGAGCTGCCCGGGCTGCTGGAGGGCGCCGACCTGGCCGTGGTCCGGCTGCTCGGCGGGCGCCGGGCGTGGGAGGAGGGCCTGGCGGTGATCGCCGCTTCCGGGGTGCCGTCGGTGCTGCTGGGCGGTGAGAACGTCCCCGACGCGGAGCTGATGGCGCTGTCCACCGTCCCGGCGGGCGTGGTCGCCGAGGCGCTGCGCTACCTGGTGGAGGGCGGCCCGGCGAATCTCGCCGAGCTGGCGCGCTTCCTGTCCGACACGGTGCTGATGAGCGGCGAGGGCTTCGAACCGCCGCACGCCATGCCGCAGTTCGGGCTGCACGGCGGCTACGGCCACGAGCCCGGCCGCCCCACCGTCGCGGTGCTCTTCTACCGGGCGCACGAGCTGTCGGGCAACACCGGCTTCGTGGACACCCTGTGCGCCGCGGTCGAGGCGCGCGGCGCCAACGCGCTGCCCGTCTACTGCGGTTCGCTGCGGGGTGCGGACCCGGCGCTCTACGAGCTGCTGGGACGGGCCGACGTGATCGTGGCGACGGTGCTGGCCTCCGGCGGGACGGTGGCCGCCGACGCCTCGGCGGGCGGCGCCGACGAGGCGTGGGACGTCGGCGCGCTCGCCGAGCTGGACGTCCCGGTGCTGCAGGGCCTGTGCCTGACGTCGTCGCGCAAGGCGTGGCAGGAGTCCGACGCGGCGCTGTCGCCGATGGACGCGGCGATGCAGGTGGCGATCCCGGAGTTCGACGGGCGGCTGATCACCGTGCCGTTCTCGTTCAAGGAGACCGGCGAGGGCGACGTGCCGGTCTACGTCGCGGACCCGGAGCGCGCCGCCCGCATCGCGGGCATCGCGGTGCGGCACGCGGCGCTGCGGCACAAGCCGAACGCCGACAAGCGGCTCGCCCTGGTCTTCACCGCCTACCCGACCAAGCACTCCCGGGTCGGCAACGCGGTGGGCCTCGACACGCCCGCCTCGGCCGTGCGGCTCCTCGAAGCGCTGCGGGACGCGGGTTACGTGACCGGCGAGCACCCGGCCGGGGGCGACGAGTTGATCCACCGGTTGATCGCGGCGGGCGGGCACGACGTGGAGTGGCTGACCGAGGAGCAGCTCGCCGCGGCCCCGGCCCGGGTGCCGCTGGCCGACTACCAGCAGTGGTTCGCGACCCTGGACGACGACCTGCGGGCGGGGATGCTGCGGCACTGGGGCGAGCCGCCGGGCTCCCTCTACGTGGACGGCGACGACATCGTGCTGGCGTCGCTGCGGTTCGGGAACGTCGTGGTGCTCATCCAGCCGCCCCGCGGCTTCGGCGAGAACCCGATCGCCATCTACCACGACCCCGACATGCCGCCGTCGCACCACTACATGGCCGCGTACCGCTGGCTGGAGCACACCTTCGGCGCCGACGCGATCGTCCACCTCGGCAAGCACGGCACGATGGAGTGGCTGCCCGGCAAGGGCCTCGGGCTGTCCGCGGGCTGCGCGCCCGACGCGGTGCTCGGCGAACTCCCGCTGGTCTACCCCTTCATCGTCAACGACCCCGGCGAGGGCACCCAGGCCAAGCGCCGCGGCCACGCCACCGTCGTGGACCACCTGGTGCCGCCGATGGCCCGCGCCGACTCGTACGGCGACCTCGCCAAGCTCGAACAGCTCCTCGACGAGTACGCCCTGGTCAACGATCTCGACCCGGCGAAGGCCCCGGCGATCCGCAGCCGCATCTGGGAGCTGGTGCGGACCGCGGAGCTGCACCACGACCTGCACGTCGACGAGCAGCCGGACGAGGGCGACTTCAACGACTTCGTGCTGCACGTCGACGGCTGGCTCTGCGAGATCAAGGACGTGCAGATCCGCGACGGCCTGCACATCCTGGGCGGCGGCCCGGTCGGCGAGGCCCGGGTCAACCTGGTGCTCGCGGTGCTGCGTTCCGCCCAGGTCTGGGGCGGCGCCGGTGACGCGCTGCCCGGCCTGCGGGCGGCGCTGGCCGAGCACTTCGGCCTGGTCGAGAAGGAGCTGCTGGCCGCCCCGGGCGCACCGGCGGCCGTACCGCCGGCGCTGACCGCCCTCGCCGACGGCCCGGCGCGCACCGCGTCCGACGCCGTCGACCTGCTGGAGCAGCTCGCCAGGCGGCTCGCCGAGACCATGGAGAGGCGTGACTGGGCGCCGGGCGCGGCCGCCGAGGCGGTCACGGAGGTCCTCGGCGGGGCGGACGTGCCCGCGGCCGTACGGGTGCTGGACTTCGCCGCGGCCGAGGTCGTGCCCAGGCTGGCCCGCACCACCGACGAGATCGACCACATCCTGCGGGCGCTGCGCGGCGGTTACGTCCCCGCGGGTCCCTCCGGGTCCCCCACCCGCGGCCTGGTCAACGTGCTGCCCACAGGGCGCAACTTCTACTCCGTCGACCCCAAGGCCATCCCGTCCCGGCTGTCCTGGGACGTCGGCACCGCGCTCGCCGAGTCGCTGCTGGCCCGGCACCTCGCCGACAACGGCGGCTACCCGGCGTCGGTCGGCCTGACGGTGTGGGGCACCTCGTGCATGCGCACCCAGGGCGACGACATCGCGGAGATCCTGGCGCTGCTGGGCTGCCGCCCGGTGTGGGACGACGCGTCCCGCCGCGTCACCGGCTTCGAGATCGTCCCCGCGGCGGAGCTGGGCCGGCCGCGTATCGACGTCACCGTCCGCATCTCCGGCTTCTTCCGCGACGCCTTCCCGCACGTCGTCGCCCTGGTGGACGACGCGGTGCGGGCGGTCGCGGAACTGGACGAGCCCGCCGACGTCAACTACGTGCGCGCGCACGCCGACCAGGACACCGCGGAGCACGGCGACCGGCGGCGGGCCACCGCCCGCATCTTCGGCTCGAAGCCCGGCGCCTACGGCGCGGGCCTGCTGCCGCTGATCGACGCCCGCAACTGGCGCTCCGACGCCGACCTCGCCGAGGTCTACGCGGTGTGGGGCGGCTACGCGTACGGCCGCGGCCTCGACGGGCGGCCCGCCCGCGGCGACATGGAGGCCGCGTTCCGCCGCATCCAGGTCGCGGCGAAGAACGTCGACACCCGGGAGCACGACCTCGTCGACGCGGACGACTACTTCCAGTACCACGGCGGCATGGTGGCCATGGTCCGCCATCTCACCGGCACCTCGCCCGAGGCCTACGTCGGCGACAGCGCCCTGACCGACCAGGTCCGCACCCGCACGCTGGGCGAGGAGACCCACCGGGTCTTCCGCGCCCGGGTCGTCAACCCGCGCTGGATGGCGGCGATGCGGCGGCACGGCTACAAGGGGGCCTTCGAAATGGCCGCCACGGTCGACTACTTGTTCGGGTACGACGCCACGGCCGGTGTCGTGGACGACTGGATGTACGAGCGGCTGGCGTCGGAGTACGTCTTCGACGCGGAGAACTCGGAATTCATGCGGAATTCCAATCCGTGGGCGCTGAGGGGGATTTCCGAGCGGCTGCTCGAAGCGGCCGAGCGCGGCCTGTGGGCCGCGCCGTCCCCGGACACCCTTGCCCGCCTCCGCGAGACCTACCTCGCCCTGGAGGGCGACCTGGAGGGGGAGTCATGACGGCGCCTGCGGCGGGCCTTCTCCCCGGCCCCGCCCCTTCCCGGAACCGGGGCTCCGCCCCGGACCCCGGTCTTCAAACGCCGGACGGGCTGGGTGTGTCGACCGATCTCGGTTGTGGTGTCGCGGTGGATGGCCGCGGGTGGACGGAGGAGGAAGCATGAGTACGCCGTACCCGTTCAGTGCCCTGGTCGGGCAGGAGGACCTGCGGCTGGCGTTGGTGCTCAACGCCGTCTCCCCCGCCGTGGGGGGCGTTCTCGTCCGGGGGGAGAAGGGGACCGCCAAGTCGACGGCCGTGCGGGCGGTGGCCGCGCTGCTGCCGGCCGTTCCCGTCATCCCCGGCTGCCGGTTCTCCTGCGCGCCCGGGTCCGCCGACCCGGAGTGCCCCGACGGCCCGCACCCCGCCGGGAGCGGGGCGTCGCAACGCCCGGCCCGGCTGGTCGAGTTGCCCGTCGGCGCCTCGGAGGACCGGCTCGTCGGCGCGCTCGACATCGAGCGCGCCCTCGCCGAGGGCGTGAAGGCCTTCGAACCGGGCCTGCTCGCCGCGGCGCACCGCGGCGTGCTGTACGTCGACGAGGTCAACCTCCTGCACGACCACCTGGTCGACCTGCTGCTGGACGCGGCGGCGATGGGCGCCAGCTACGTCGAGCGCGAGGGCGTCTCCGTACGGCACGCGGCCCGTTTCCTGCTGGTCGGCACGATGAACCCGGAAGAGGGCGAGCTGCGCCCGCAGTTGCTCGACCGCTTCGGCCTGACCGTCGAGGTCGCGGCGTCCCGCGAGACCGACGAGCGCGTCGAGGTGGTGCGCCGTCGGCTGGCGTACGACGCCGACCCGGCGGGCTTCGCGGCCCGTTGGGCACCGCAGGAGCAGCAGGTGCGGACGCGGATCACCGACGCCCGCGCGCTGCTGCCCGACGTGCGGCTCGGCGACGCCGCCCTCCGGCAGATCGCGGCGACCTGCGCGGCCTTCGAGGTCGACGGCATGCGCGCGGACATCGTGATGGCCCGCACCGCGACGGCGCTGGCCGCATGGGCGGGCCGCACGGTCGTCCTGGCCGAGGACGTGCGGCAGGCGGCACTGCTCGCGCTGCCGCACCGGCGCCGCCGCAACCCCTTCGACGCGCCGGGACTCGACGAGGACAAGCTCGACGAGACGCTGGAGCGCGCCAGGTCGGAGGCCGGTGACGACGATCCGGACCCCGACACCGACCCGGACGGGGACGGAGGCGGGGACGGCGGCGGCCCTGACGGGGGCGGGCAGCCGCAGGAGCCCGACGCGCCGGCGGCCACGGGCGACGACGGGCAGGAGCAGCGGGACCCGGCGGGGCCTGCCGGTGAGTCGGCCGGGCAGGACGCGCCCGGGGGCGGGGCGCAGGAGCGGCCCGCGGCGGCCGCCGCGGAGCCGTTCAGAACGCGGACGCTGACCGTGCCGGGGCTCGGCGAGGGCGCCGCGGGCCGCCGTTCGCGGGCCCGGACCGCGCAGGGCCGCACCACCGGCGCCCGGCGCCCGGACGGCGCCCTCGGCCGGCTGCACCTCGCGGCGACCGTGCAGGCCGCGGCACCGCACCAGCGCGCAAGGGGCCGCAGCGGCCCCGGACTCGTGCTCCGCAGGGACGACCTGCGGCAGGCCGTGCGCGAGGGCCGCGAGAGCAACCTCGTGCTGTTCGTCGTCGACGCCTCGGGCTCGATGGCCGCCAGGCAGCGGATGTCGGCGGTGAAGGGCGCGGTGCTGTCGCTGCTGCTCGATGCGTACCAGCGGCGCGACAAGATCGGCCTGGTCACCTTCCGCGGCGCGGGCGCGGAGTTGGCGCTGCCGCCGACCTCGTCGGTGGACGCGGGGGCGGCCCGGCTGGAGAAGCTACCGACGGGGGGCCGTACGCCGCTGGCCGCGGGCCTGCTGAAGGCGCACGAGGTGCTGCGCATCGAGCGGTTGCGCGACCCGTCGCGGCGCCCGCTGCTGGTCGTGGTGACCGACGGGCGGGCCACCGGCGGCCCCGATCCGGTGGCGCTCGGCGCCCGCGCGGCCCGGCTGCTCGCCGCGTCGGGCACGGCCGCGGTGGTCGTGGACTGCGAGTCGGGGCCGGTGCGCCTCGGCCTGGCGGGCGCGCTCGCCGCCGACCTGGCGGGGACCGCCGTCACGCTCGGCGAACTGCGGGCCGACACGGTCTCCGCACTGGTCAAGGACATCAGGAGGGCCGCGTAATGCCGCAGGGACAGCCGAACGTGGTGCCCGACGACGGCCTCACGACCCGGCAGCGCCGCAACCGGCCGCTGACGATCGTGCACACCGGGGTCGGCAAGGGGAAGTCGACGGCCGCCTTCGGGCTCGCGCTGCGGGCGTGGAATCAGGGCTGGCCGGTCGGGGTGTTCCAGTTCGTGAAGTCCGCGAAGTGGAAGGTCGGCGAGGAGCGGGCGCTGCGGGTGCTCGGCGCCTCCGGCGAGGGCGGCACGGTCGCCTGGCACAAGATGGGCGAGGGCTGGTCGTGGGTGCAGCGCTCGCTCGAAAGCAGCGAGGAGGCCGCCCGCGAGGGCTGGGAACAGGTCAAGCGCGACCTGGCCGCGCAGACCTACCGGCTGTACGTGCTGGACGAGTTCGCGTACCCGATGCACTGGGGCTGGGTCGACACCGCCGAGGTCGTCGCGGTGCTGCGGGACCGGCCCGGCGCCCAGCACGTGGTGGTCACCGGCCGCAACGCGCCGCCCGCGCTCGTCGACGCCGCCGACCTCGTCACCGACATGTCGAAGGTCAAGCACCCGATGGACACCGGGCAGAAGGGGCAGAGGGGCATCGAGTGGTAGCCCGCCTCGTCATCGCCGCACCTGCCTCGGGCAGCGGCAAGACCACCGTCGCGACCGGCCTGATGGCCGCCTTCGCGGACGCCGGCCTGGCCGTGTCCCCGCACAAGGTCGGCCCCGACTACATCGACCCCGGCTACCACGCCCTGGCCACCGGGCGGCCAGGCCGCAACCTCGACCCGTACCTGTGCGGCCCGCAGCGCATCGCCCCGCTCTTCCTGCACGGCGCGGCGGGCTGCGAACTGGCCGTCGTGGAGGGCGTGATGGGCCTCTTCGACGGTGCCTCGGGCCAGGGCGAGCTGGGCTCGACCGCGCAGGTCGCCACGATCCTGCGGGCGCCGGTGGTGCTGGTCGTCGACGCGGCCGCGCAGGCGCGGTCGGTGGCCGCGGTCGTCCACGGCTTCGCGTCCTTCGACCCGCGGGTGCGGGTGGGCGGGGTGGTGCTCAACAAGGTCGGGTCGGCGCGGCACGAACGCGTTCTGCGCGAGGCGCTTGATGAGGTGGGGGTGCCGTGTCTCGGGGCGCTCGGGCGCGGGGACGATCTTGTCGTGCCCTCGCGGCACCTCGGGCTCGTGCCGGTCGCGGAGCGGTCTGCCGCTGCGCGCCTCTTCGTCCGCGCGGCGGCCGCCCGCGTCCGTGGGGCCTGCGACCTCGCGGGCCTCCTCGCGCTGGCGCGCAGCGCCCCCGCCCTCCAGGCGGAGCCGTGGGACCCGGCCGCCGAGGTGGCGGCCTGCGGCGCTTCTTTCCCCGGCCCCGCCCCTTCCCGAACCCGGGGCTCCGCCCCGGACCCCGGTCCTCGAACGCCGGACGGGCTGGAGAGTCGCCAGGTCGAGCCCGTCCGAGCCGAGCAAACCGAGCCCACCCAACAAACCCAGCCCGTCCGGCGTTTGAGGACGCGCCGGGAAGTGGGCGCGGGCGTCGGGCAGAACGTGGGGCGCGAGCCCGTCGTGGCCCTGGCCGCCGGGTCGGCGTTCACGTTTCGGTACACCGAGCAGGCGGAACTGCTTCGTGCCGCGGGAGCGGAGGTCGTCGAGTTCGATCCGCTCAGGGACGAGTCGCTGCCGGAGGGGACAACGGGCCTCGTCCTGGGGGGCGGGTTTCCCGAGCTGCACGCGGCGGAGCTGGCCGCGAACACCGCCCTCCGCGAGGAGATCAGGAAGCTGCGTGCCCCGGTCGCCGCGGAGTGCGCGGGCCTGCTGTACCTGGCCCGCACGCTCGACGGCGAGCCGATGTGCGGGCGGCTGCCCGTCACGGCGAGCATGACCGGCCGCCTCACCCTCGGCTACCGCGAGGCTGTCGCGCTGAGCGACAGCCCGCTGGCGGCGCCGGGCACCCGCCTGCGCGGGCACGAGTTCCACCGCACGGCGGTGGACCCGCCGCAGGGCGCCGCCGCCGCGTGGGGCTTCACGCATCCGGAGCGCCGTACCGAGGGCTTCGTGGACGGTGCCGTGCACGCCTCGTATCTGCATCTGCACTGGGCCGCGGAGCCGTCGCTCGCGACCCGTTTCGTCGAGAGGTGTGCCGCATGGACCTGCGACTGACCGGGGTCGGGGTCGGCCCCGGCGACCCGGAACTGGTGACGGTGAAGGGCGTGAACGCGCTGCGCGCAGCGGGCGCGGTGGTGGTGCCGGTGATGGACACCGGCGAGCTCGGCCGCGCCGAGGCGACGGTACGGCACTACGTGGCCGCGGACCGCATCGTCAGGGTCGTCTTCGCGCTGAACGAGCGCTCCGACCGGGGCCGCCGCGAGGCGGCGTGGGACGCGGCCGGGGCGCGGGTCGCCGAACTGCTGCGCAGTCGCGGCTCGGTGGCGTTCGCGACGATCGGCGACCCGAACGTGTACTCCACGTTCACGTATCTCGCGCACACCATCGGCGAGTTGCTGCCGGGCGTGGCGGTGGCGACGGTGCCGGGCATCACCGCGATGCAGGATCTGGCGTCCCGCAGCGGGGCCGTACTGACCGAGGGCACCGAGCCGTTGACGCTGGTGCCGGTGACCGCGGGGGCGGCGGTGCTCAAGGCGGCGCTCGAAGGCCCCGGCACGGTCGTGGCGTACAAGTTCGGCCGGCTCGCGGCCGAGGTCGCGGCCGCGCTGGCGGCGACCGGCAGGACCGAGGGCGCGGTGTGGGGCAGCGCGCTTGGGCTGCCGGAGGAGTCCATCCGCCCGGCGGCGCAGCTGCTGGACGGCCCGCTGCCGTATCTGTCGACGCTGATCGCGCCCGCGCGGCGGGACGGCAGGGGAGGAAAGCTGTGAGCGGCAAGGTCACCATCGTCGGCGCGGGGCCGGGCGCGGCCGACCTGCTCACCTTCAGGGCGGCGGCGGCCATCGCCGCGGCCGACGTCGTCATCTGGGCGGCGAGCCTGGTGCAGGCGGCGGTCCTGGAGCACGCGAGGCCGGACGCGGAGATCCTGGACTCGGCGTCGATGTCGCTGGAGGACGTCGTCGCCGTCTACGAGCGGGTGCGTCGCGAGGACCTGCGGTGTGCGCGGGTCCACTCGGGCGATCCGGCGCTGTGGGGCGGTACGCAGGAGCAGGTCGACCGGTGCGCCGAGCTGGGCGTCGAGGTGGAGATCGTGCCGGGGGTGTCGTCGTTCTCCGCGGTCGCGGCCGCGGCGGGGCGGGAGTTGACGATTCCCGAGGTCGCCCAGTCGGTGGTGCTGACCCGGCTCGGCGGCGGTAAGACGCCGATGCCGCCGGGCGAGGAGGTGCGGGAGTTCGCCCGGCACGGGACGACGATGGCGGTCTTCCTGTCCGCCGCCAGGTCCGGGCAGCTCGCGGCCGAGCTGCTGGAGGGCGGCTATCCCACCGACACCCCGGTGATCGTCGCCCACCAGGTGAGCTGGCCGGAGGAGTTGCTGCTGCGTTGCACGATCGCGACGCTGGAGGAGACGGTCAAGGCGCACCGGCTGTGGAAGCATACGCTCTTCCTGGTCGGCCCGGCGCTGTCCGCGCAGGGGACGCGGTCGCATCTCTACCACCCGGGGCACTTCCACGGTTTCCGGCGGGCCGACCCGGTCGCGCGGCGCGAACTGCGCGAGTCCCGTGGGTGACGCGGTGATCACGGTGCTCGGTACGGGAACGGGCGGGCCGCCGCCGGCCGTCGGCGCCGCCGACCTGCTGGTGGGCGCGGCCCGCCATCTGGAGGCGGCGGAACTGCCGGGCGGTGCACGCCGGTTGGTGCTCGGGCCGCTGGGGCCGGCGCTGGACGAGATCGACGGTTACGTCGCCGCGGGCCGCCGGGTGGTGGTGCTGGCGTCCGGCGACCCCGGCTTCTTCGGGATCGTCCGGGCGCTGGGCGCACGGTTCGGCGCGGGCGCGCTCGACGTGCGGCCGTCGGCGCCGTCCGTCGCGGTCGCCTTCGCCCGGGCCGGTCTGAGCTGGGACGACGCGGTCGTGGTCAGCGCGCACGGGCGGGATCTGCGGGCCGCGGTCAACGTGTGCCGAGCGCATCCGAAGGCGGCGGTCCTGACCGGTCCCGGCGCCGGGGCGGCGGAGCTGGGGGCGGCCCTGGCCCGTACCGGGATCGCGCGCACGCTCGTCGTGGCCCGCGGACTCGGCTCGCCCGGCGAGTCGGTGGTGGCCGTCTCGCCGGAGGAGGCCGCGGACCGGGACTGGGGTGACGCGGTCGGCGTCGTGCTGTGCCTGCGGCCCGGTGCAGCGGTGCCGGCCGCCGGTACGGTCGCGGGTCCGCCGGCGGCACCCGCCGGATGGGCGCTGCCCGAGGCGGACTTCGCGCACCGGGACTCCATGGTCACCAAGTTCGAGGTGCGGGCGCTGGCGCTGGCCCGGCTCGGGCCGCGTACCGGTGAGCTGGTCTGGGACATCGGGGCCGGGTCCGGGTCGGTCGGCGTGGAGTGCGCGCGGTTCGGGGCGGCCGTCGTGGCCGTGGACAGGTCCGCGGAGGCGGTGGAGCGGGTGCGGGCCAACGCGCGGGTCCACGGGGTGGACGTCCAGGCGGTGGTGGGCAGCGCGCCCGCGGTGCTCGGGCAACTGCCCGACCCCGACGCCGTTTTCGTCGGCGGCGGCGGTTCCGACGTGGCGGCCGTCGTGGCCGCGTGCGCGCGGCGGGCGCGGCGGGCGGTGGTGGTGACGCTCGCCGCGGTCGACCGGGTCGCCGGGGTCCGTGCCGCGCTCGCGGCGGCGGGGTTCACCGCGGACGGCGTCCTCCTGCAGTCGTCGCGGCTGGCGCCGCTGCCCGGCGGTGTCACCCGGCTCGCCGCGGCCAACCCCGTCTTCGTCCTGTGGGCCGAGCGGCCCGCAACCCCCCGTACCGAAGGAGCACGCTCGTGATCGGCCTCATCGCCGCCACCGCGGCGGGCAGGACCGGCTGCGACCGGCTCGCCGCCGCTTGGCCGGACCGTACCCGCCGCTACGACGGCGCCGCCGTCGGCGAGCTGCTGCCGGCCGCCTTCGCCGAGTGCGACCAGCTGGTCGTCTTCCTCGCCACCGGTGCGGCGGTCCGCCTGCTGGCACCGCTGCTCACGGGCAAGGCGTCCGACCCGGGGGTCGTGACGGTCGACGAGGCGCACCGCCACGCGGTCGCCCTCCTCGGCGGCCACGCCGGCGGGGCGAACTCCCTTGCCAGGGAGGTCTCCACGGTCCTGACGACGGCGCCGGTCATCACCACAGCGACCGACGCGACCGGCACCCCCGCGCTCGACGCGCTCCCCTACCCCGTGGAGGGCGCGATCCCCGCGGTGACCCGCGCCCTGCTCGACGGCACCCCCGTCCACCTCCACGAGGACACCGCCTGGCCCCTCCCCGCCCTCCCCACCCGCCCCGCCGCAGCGGAGGGGCAGGTCGCCGCGGACTACGCCGTGCGGGTCACGGACCGGGTGGTGGACGCCGGAGAGCGGGTCGTGGTGGTGCGGCCGCCGTCGCTGGTGGTCGGGGTCGGGGCGAGCCGGGGGGTCACCGCCGGGGAAGTCGTCGGGCTGGTCAGGGAGTGCCTGGCGGGCGCCGGGCTCGCGGAGGCGAGCCTGTGGGCAGTGGCCACCGTCGACGCCAAGGCGGGCGAGGCGGGGATCGTGGCCGCGGCGGCCGAGCTGGGCGTGCCCCTGGTGACGTACCCGGCGGGCGAGCTCGCGGAGGTCGCCGTACCGAATCCCTCGGCGGCACCGCTGCAAGCGGTCGGGACGCCCTCCGTGGCCGAGGCGGCGGCCCTGCTGGCCGCCGGGCAGGGCGGCGAACTCCTCGTCGAGAAGCGGAAGTCGGCGATGGCCACCGCCGCGGTGGCGCGGCGCCGGCCGCGCGGGCGGCTCGCGGTCGTGGGGCTCGGCCCGGGCGCCCGGGACCTGCTGACGCCCCGCGCGGCGGCGGAGTTGCGCCGCGCCTCGGTGGTCGTCGGCCTTGACCAGTACGTGGCGCAGATCCGCGACCTGCTGCTGCCCGGCACCCGGGTGCTGGAGTCGGGCCTGGGCGCCGAGGAGGCACGGGCACGCACCGCGGTGGCCGAGGCCCGCGCGGGCCGCGCGGTCGCGCTGATCGGCAGCGGCGACGCCGGGGTGTACGCGATGGCCTCGCCGGCCCTCGCGGAGGCCGCCGACGACATCGACGTGGTCGGCGTCCCCGGCGTGACGGCGGCCCTGGCGGCGGCCGCGCTGCTGGGCGCACCGCTCGGCCACGACCATGTCTCGATCAGCCTGTCGGACCTGCACACCCCGTGGGAGGTGATCGAGCGCCGGGTGCGGGCGGCCGCGGAGGCCGACCTGGTGGTGACCTTCTACAACCCGCGCAGCCGCGGACGCCACTGGCAGCTGCCCAAGGCCCTGGCCCTGCTGGCCGATCACCGCTCCCCCGCGACACCCGTCGGCGTCGTACGGGAGGCGTCCCGCCCGGACCAGGAGGTCACCGTCACCACGCTGGCCGGCGTGGACCCGTCCACCGTCGACATGGTGTCCGTGGTGGTCGTCGGCAACACCGCCTCCCGCGTCGTCGCCGGCCGGATGGTCACGCCGCGGGGCTACCGCTGGCAGGCCGCAACCGGGAGCGAGGACGCATGACCCGCACCGTCCACCCCATCGAGCAGGAGTCCTTCCGCATCCTGCGCTCCCGCCTGGACACCTCCGCGCTCCCGCACCTGCACCGCGCGGTGCTGGAACGGGTGATCCACTCCAGCGCGGACCTGGCCTACACCGACGACCTGGTCGCCGACGAGGCCGAACTGACCGCCGCCCAGGCCGCGTTGCACGCGGGCGCCCCGATCGTGGCCGACGTCGCCATGGTCGCGGCCGGCATCACCGCCCGCCGGGCGGTCTGCCGCCTCGGCGACGCGGTCGCGAGCCCGGGGCTGACCCGCAGCGCGCACGCGATCCGGCTGGCGTACGAGCAGGTCGGCCCCGGCGCCCTGTGGGTGATCGGCTGCGCGCCGACCGCGCTGGAGGAGCTGCTCGTGCTGGACGCGGCCCCCGCGCTGGTGATCGGCCTGCCGGTGGGCTTCGTGGGGGCGGCCGAGAGCAAGGCGCACCTGCGCGCCTCGGGCCTGCCCGCGGTCAGCAACATCTCGGAGAAGGGCGGCTCCGCGGTGGCCGCGGCCGCACTGAACGCGCTGCTCTACACCCCTGCCGCAGCACACGATCGCAAGGAGAACGACCTGTGACACCTCCCGCTCTGCTCCTCGTCGGCCACGGCACCCGTGACGAGGCGGGCGCCGCGGCCTTCCGCTCGTTCGTGGCGCAACTGGGCGCCGCGCAGCCGGGGTTGCCGGTGGGCGGCGGCTTCATCGAGCTGTCGCCGCCGCCGCTGGCCGACGCGGTCGCGGCGCTGGCGGGCGCGGGCGTACGGGACTTCGCCGCGGTGCCGCTGGTGCTGGTCTCGGCGGGGCACGCGAAGGGCGACATCCCGGCGGCGCTGGCCAGGGAGAAGGAGCGCCACCCGGGCACGTCGTTTGCGTACGGGCGCCCGCTGGGGCCGCATCCGGGGCTGCTCGCGGTGCTGGAGCGGCGGGTGGACCAGGCGCTCGCGGGCGCGGACCGGGCGGACGCGACAGTGCTGCTCGTCGGGCGCGGCTCGACCGACCCCGACGCCAACGCCGAGGTCTTCAAGGCGGCCAGGCTGCTGTGGGAGGGCCGCGGTTACGCGGGCGTGGAGACCGCTTTCGTGTCGCTGGCGGAACCGTCGGTCCCGGCCGGGCTGGACCGCTGCCGGCGGCTGGGCGCGCGCACGGTCGTGGTGCTGCCGTACTTCCTGTTCAGCGGGGTGCTGCCGGACCGGGTACGGGAGCAGGCCGCGCTGTGGGCGGCGGGGCAGGGCGGTGAGGCCGACGTCCGGTGCGCGGACGTGATCGGCGCCGAGCCGGAGCTGGCGGAGCTGGTGATGGAGCGCTACCGGGAGGCGGTCCGCGGGGATCTGCGGATGAACTGCGACTCCTGCGTCTACCGGGTGGCGATGCCCGGCTTCGAGGACCGGGTGGGCCTGCCGCAGCAGCCGCACCACCACCCCGACGACCCGTCCCACCCGCACGGCGGCCACACCCATGCTCACACCCACTGAGCGCGGCGCGCAGCCTACGGCCGACGCGTACGACCTGGCGCACCACGGTGACGCGGAGGTCGGCGAGGGGCTGGTGGACCTGGCGGTCAACGTCCGTACCGGAACGCCGCCTTCGTGGCTGGCCGAGCGGATCACCGCTTCGCTGACCGGACTTGCCGGCTACCCGGACGGGACCGCTGCCCGGCGGGCCGTCGCTCTGCGGCACGGCAGGGCGGACGAGCGGGAGGTGCTGCTGACCGCGGGTGCGGCGGAGGCCTTCGTGCTGCTTGCCAGGGCGTCGCGGCCGCGGCACGCGGTCGTGGTGCACCCGCAGTTCACCGAGCCGGAGGCGGCGCTGCGGGCCGCGGGGCACCCGGTGGAGCGGGTGCTGCTGTCGGCGGCGGACGGTTTCCGGCTGGACCCCGCGGCGGTGCCGCGGGACGCCGACCTGGTCGTGCTCGGCAATCCGACCAACCCGACGTCGGTGCTGCATCCGGCCGACGTCGTAGGGCAGTTGGCGCGGCCCGGGCGGACGCTGGTGGTGGACGAGGCCTTCATGGACGCGGTGCCGGGCGAGCCGGAGTCGCTGGCGGCGGTGCGCGACGTGCCGGGGCTGCTGGTGCTGCGCAGCCTCACCAAGACCTGGGGGCTCGCGGGGCTGCGGATCGGCTACGTCCTCGGCGCGCGCGAGCGGCTCGCGGAGCTGGAGCGCGCGCAGCCGCTGTGGGCGGTCTCCACGCCGGCGCTGGCGGCGGCCCGCGCGTGCATGGAGCCGGCGGCACTCGCCGAGGCGGCCGCCGCGGCCGGGCAGGTGGCGGCCGACCGGGACTACCTGCTGTCCCGGCTGCGGGACTTCACCGGGGTCCGGGTCGCAGGGGACTCGCCGGCGGCGCCCTTCGTGCTGCTGGAGACGCCCGCGGGCGCGCAGGTCAGGGAGCGGCTGCGGGCGCTGGGCTACGCGGTGCGCAGGGCCGACACCTTCCCGGGTCTCGGCCCCGACTGGCTGCGGGTGGCGGTGCGCGACCGCCGTACCACGGACGGATTCCTCAACGCGCTGGCCATGGCTAGGACTGAACTCCCAGTGCGGTGAGGTCGATTCCGCCGAACACCTGCTGCTGGTAGGCGTTGGTCAGGCGGCTGCCGCGGTAGACGAGGTGGCGGGCGTAGACCAGCGGCACCATCGTGGAGTCGCGCATCGTGGCCTTGTCGGCCTCCTTCCACTGCGCTTCGGCCGCGGTGGGGTCGGTGAGGGTGTCGGCCTTCTCGACGATGCCGTTGAGGTCGGTGTCGTCCAGGGACGCGTAGTTGTTGGGGCTGCCGGGCTGGACCAGGGTGCGCAGGAAGCCGCCGCCGGTGGGCCAGTCGGCGGCCCAGACGGTCAGGGCCATGCCCCAGCCGGCCTGCTTGAGCTTCGCGGGCGAGGTCAGGGTGGGGTAGTAGGTGGCCGCGTCCACCTGCACGATCTTGACCTTGATGCCGACCGCGGCCAGGGCGTGCTGGATGGCCAGCATCGCGTCCTGGAGCCGCGGCGAGTTGTTCGGTCCTGCGAGGGTGACGTCGAAGCCGCTCGGCTTGCCGCAGGCCGCCAGCTGCTGCTTGGCCTCGGTCGGGTAGGCGGCGCCGTCGCTGTAGCCGAAGGGGTGGGCGTCCACGTCGTAGCCGTCGGTGACCGGGGGCAGCAACGTGGTGGCGACATCGCCGCCGTTGTACTGCCCGCCGAGCACGGCCCGTATCTGCGAGCGGTCGACGGCGTACTGGATGGCCCAGCGGCACTTCTGGTTGTCGAAGGGCGCGACGGTCGTCTGCAGGGACAGGTAGCGGGTGGCGCCGTTGTAGACCAGGTCGGCGCGGCTCTTCAGGTCGGGGTCGTTGAGCAGCTTGGCCTCGGCGCCGTCGGACAGCGTCTGCGCGTTGAGGTCCAGGTCGGCGGAACCGGACAGCAGCGCGTCCTCGACGGCGTCCTGGCTGCTGTAGTACCGCAGGTCGATCGCGTCGGGCAGTGCGGAGCGGATGGGGTCGGTCGACGGCTTCCAGTGCGGGTTGCGGACCAGGTGCAGCGAGCTGTCCTGGGTGTAGCTCGCGATCTTGTACGGGCCGCTGCTGAACGGCTTGTCCTGGAAGTCCCTGCCGTCGTTCGTGTCCCGCGCGGGCGGGATGGGCGCGGCCATCGACATCGCCAGCACGTAGCGGAAGTCGGCGAAGGGCTTGGAGAGGGTGAAGACGATGGTGGACGCGTCAGGCGTGGCGATCGAGCGCAGGCCCAGCTTGTCCGGGTCGGTGTCCTTGTAGGGTCCCTGGTAGTTCTGGCCCTGGTCGAGCAGGTCCGCGAAGTAGCTGGGTCCCGTGCCGAACTCCGTACGGTCGAAGGTCCGTTCGATGCCGTACTTGATGTCCTGGGACCTGATGGGGCTGCCGTCCTCGTAGGTGAGGCCGGACTTGAGGGTGAAGGTCCAGGTGTAGCCGTCGGAGCTGACCCGCCCGGTGTCGGTGGCGAGGTCGGGCATCAGCTTGCGCCCGGCGGGGCCGGGCATCGGCGCGTAGTCCACCAGTTTGCGCAGGTAGAGGCGCTGCAGGTTCCACGACGGCTGCGAGTAGGTGCGCGCCGGGTCGAGCATGCCCTCCTCGGTGGTGGACGCGGCCAGTTGCAGGGTGCCGCCCGTCTTGACGGACGGCTTGACCACCCCGTCGAGGCCGCCGCCGTATCCGGCGCCCTCCTTGCCGCCGTGCCTCTTCAGCGCGGCGTCCTGGGCGAGGTGGACCGTCGGGCCGGTGGGCGGCGTCGTCGGGTCGTCGCCGCCTCCGCCGCCCCCGTCGAGGGGGACGAAGACGTAGGTCACGGTCGCCGCGACGGCGGCCACCGCGAGCCCGGACACCCCGGCGATCCAGCGCCGCCTGGCCCGCCGTGCCGGGTCGAACTCCCCCGTGGCGCTCGGTCCGTTGAGCGGCGGCGGGGTGCCCGGATGGTACGGCGGCGGCAGCGGCACCTGCGGCCTGAGCGCGTAGGCCGGGTGCTCGGCCGGCGTGGGCGGCGGCGGGGTGGACTCGGCGGGAACGGCGCCGAAGGGGTTCGCCGGCGGCGTCGGCGGGGGTGTGTGCGGCTGCGCGGGGGTGGCCGGGGTCTGCGCGGCCGGGGCGGCGGGGAGTCCGCCGCCGGCGCCGAAGGTGGCCCGCGGGTCGCCGCCGGCACCCAGCGGGCGGGTCGACCGGTCGTCCGCCGGCGGCACGGCGGGGCCGGCCAGCAGTGCCGAATGGCCGGACGCCGTCAGCCAGTTGCGCAGCCGGTCGCGGAAGACCGCGGCGTCGAAGTGCCGGGCCGCCGGGTCCTTGGCCAGTGCGGTGAGCACCAGCGCGTCCAGCTCCTGCGGCACCCGCGGGTTGCGGGCCGACGGGGCGGGCGGCGCGGTGTGGACGTGCCAGTACATCAGGTTGATCGGGTTGCCGTCGGTGAACGGCGGCCGTCCGGTGAGCAGTTCGGTCAGGACACAGCCGACCGCGTAGACGTCGCTGCGGGCGTCCACCTCGGCGCCGTTGATCTGCTCGGGCGACATGTAGCTGGGGGTGCCGATCGCGGACCCCGTGGTGGTCAGCCGGGAGTCGGTGTCCAGGACGCGGGCGATACCGAAGTCAGCGACCTTGACGACGCCTTCCGTGGTGACCATGACGTTCGCGGGCTTCACGTCGCGGTGGACGGTGCCGTGGCGGTGCGCGTGGGCGAGCGCGTCGAGGATGTCGCAGGCGATCCGCACCGCGCGCTCCGGGGCGAAGTACGTCTGCCGGCGCAGGACCTGGGACAGGGTGCCGCCGCGGACGTACTCCATGACGAGGTAGGGCACCACCTCGTCGCCGTCGCGGACCTCGTCCTGGTCGTGGACGGTCACGATCCCGGGGTGGTTGAGCGCGCCCGCCGCCTGGGCCTCGCGGGCGAAGCGGCGCCGCGCGTCGGGGTCGCCGGCCAGCTCGGGCAGCAGTGTCTTGACGGCGACGGTGCGGCCCATCCGGGTGTCCTGCGCCCGGTGGACGCGGGCCATGCCCCCGGCGCCGAGCAGCTCTTCCAGCTGGTAGCGCCCCGCGAAAAGCCCGTCCGTCATACCTGCCCCGCCCGCCTCTGTGCTCAGCGCCCACCGTGTCCGCAGCACTCAGCGCCGGGCTGAGCCGGACCCGCGCCAACCGGCCGGACCTCTGGCCGAGTTGCCGGTCTCGGGGAAAGCCTAGAGGGCGGCGTCCGTGGTAGGACGCCGCCCCGGAGGCATTCGTTCCCCCCTTGTGACCTTGCTACGGGTCTGTCTCGGTATCCCGTCAGTCCTTCGGATCGGCGGTGGCCGCGGTCCTGCGGCGGCGGGCGGTCAGCAGATACGTCGCCGCTCCGGCGGTGACCAGTCCCGCGGCACCGATCGCCAGGTAGGGGGTGGAGGAACTGGCGCCGGTCTCGGCGAGGTTGCCGGTGTCCGGGGAGGTCTGGGCGACGGCGTCGGAACCGCCGGAGGTGCCGGCCGAGCCGGAGCCGCCGGACGCGCCGCCGGTGGCCGCGCCGCCGTTCGGGCCGGAGGAGCCCGACGAACCCGTCGAACCCGACGAACCGCTGCCGCCGGAGCTGCCGGCCGTCGAGCCGTTGGTGCCGCCGCTGGTCGAACCGCCGGTCGTGGAACCGCCGTTGTGGCCACCGCCGGACGTGGAGCCGGCGGTCGACCCGGTGGTCGATCCCGTCGTGGACCCGGAAGTGGACCCGGCGGTCGACCCGGTCGTCGAGCCCGACGTCGACCCGGTGGTCGAACCGCCGGACGTGGAACCGCCCTTGTGCGGGGTCGTGCAGCTCGCCTGCGCCAGCGTGACCTCGCCGCGGATCTCGGCCACGCCCAGGCTCAGCGGGTTGAGGTGCAGGCTGAGCCGCAGCGCGGTGGCGGCCGCAGACGCGGAGGTGGTCGAGGTCCTGGTGAGGTCCAGGCTCACCCGGCCGACCCCGGGGACGTCCAGGTTCGTCGTGCCGACCGCGCCGAGCGTGACCCGCTGCCCGAGCACGGTCAGCCCGAGCAGTTCCGAGTGGGCGGTGGGCCGGTGGCCGGCCTCGCAGGTGGCCTTGGCGGTGATCACGTCGGCCTTGACCAGGGCGAGCAGCGGCAGGCCCGGCACATGGACCTGGGCGTGCACGACGTTGGCGTAGCCCTCGGCCTTGCGCGCGTCGGCGGTGGCGTTCGCGGTGGCCACGTCGGCCCGCAGGATGCTGACGCCGCGCCCGCCCTCCACACCGCTGCCGACCCTCACGGTGAGCGCGGTCTGCCGGGCGTCGGCGGGCGCGTGCACGTCGTTCAGCGAGACGTTCACGGGTACGTCCACGGCCCGCCCGAGCAGCGAGAGGTCGAGGCCGGCCCGCAGCACGGCCGCGCCGGACGTGCCGCCGCCCGCGGCGGTGGCGGGCGCCGCCTGCACGGCGGGGGCGAAGGCCGCGGCGCCGGCGGCGAGGGCGACGGCCGCGCCGATGGCGGCGGCCGGACGGCGGGCGGGCAGGCGGAAGTTGATGGTGCGGTACACGGTGTGGGACCCCCACGGGTGACATCGGGAACGACGGACTCCCCGGCGGCAGGGTGTTGCTGAGGACAGCTGCCGGGGCTTAGCGCAGCCATGTTTACGCACTGAGAGTGAATTAGCGGCTACGCGCCGCCAGTTCACCCATAAGGGTGGTTTCCGTCAGCATCTTCGAATTCCACTGCACGGCGGCTCCCGCGCGTCGCCCACCCGTACGGAGCACGGCTGCATCCCGGTTGACCTGCCGGGTCGCGCGGCCATACCCAACGCGCCACCGTGGCACCGCGTTACGGCCGCGTCAGCAGGGCGCCCGCGCACCGGCGGCAGGCCGCGTACCGTGCGAAGGCGTCCGGCCGGTCAGCCGACGACGTTGCCGCGCAGCACGATCCGGCGCGGCGCCGCCAGCACCCGGACGTCGGCGCGCGGGTCGGCGTCGTAGACGACCAGGTCGGCCGGTGCGCCCTCGGTCAGGCCGGGGCGGCCGAGCCACTTGCGGGCGCCCCAGGTCGCCGCGGACAGCGCCGCCTCGACCGGCAGCCCCGCGGTGACCAGCTCCTCGACCTCGGCGGCGATCAGCCCGTGCGGCAGGCCGCCGCCGGCGTCCGTGCCGGTGTAGACGGCGATGCCGGCGTCGTAGGCGTTGCGCACGGTCTCGTGCCTGCGGGCGTGCAGCGTGCGCAAGTGGTCCGACCAGCGCGGGAACTTGGCCTCGCCGGCGGCCGCGAGCCGCGGGAAGGTCGCGATGTTGACCAGCGTCGGCACGATCGCGACGCCGTGCTCGGCGAACAGCGGCACCGTCTCGTCGGTGAGCCCGGTGGCGTGCTCGACGCAGTCGATGCCCGCGGTCACCAGGTCGGCGAGCGAGTCCTCGGCGAAGCAGTGCGCGGTGACCCGGGCACCCTCCTGGTGGGCGGCCGCGATCGCCTCGGCCAGCGCGTCCTTGGGCCAGCAGGGGGCCAGGTCGCCCGTGTCCCGGTCGATCCAGTCGCCGACCAGCTTCACCCAGCCGTCGCCGCGCCTGGCCTCCCTGCGTACGTACACGGCCAGGTCGCCCGGCTCGATCTCGTGGGCGTAGTTGCGGATGTAGCGGCGGGTGCGGGCGATGTGCCGGCCCGCCCTGATGATCCGCGGCAGGTCGTCGCGCGCGTCGGTCCAGCGGGTGTCGCTGGGCGACCCGGCGTCCCGCAACAGCAGTGCGCCCGCGTCCCGTTCGGTGAGCGCCTGCTTCTCCGCGGTGTCCCGGTCGACAGCCCCGTGCGCGTCCAGGCCGACGTGGCAGTGCGCGTCGACGAGGCCGGGCAGCACCCAGCCCTCGACGGCGACGGCCTCCGCGGCCGGCCGCTCGTAGCTGATCCGGCCGCCGACCACCCACAGTTCGTCGCGTACGTCGTCCGGTCCCGCCAGGATCCGGCCTCTGATGTGCAGCACGTCGCCCATGACCGCACTGTACGAGGTCGGGCGCCGTCAGACCGCGGTCAGCCGGCTGAAACTGCTGCGGTAGTCGCTGGGGGTCAGGCCGACCCGGCGCAGCAGGTGCTGGCGCAGCGAGTCCGCGGTGCCCAGGCCGCTGGCCCTGGCGACCAGGTCGACCGGCAGCGCGGTGGTCTCCAGCAGCTCGCGCGCCCGCTCCAGCCGCTGGTGCAGCAGCCACTGCAGCGGGCTGAGCCCGGTCTCGGCGTGGAAGCGCCGGGTCAGGGTGCGGACGCTGACGGCCGCGTGCCGGGCCAGGTCGGTCAGGGTGAGCGGCTGGTCGAGCCGGGTCATCGCCCAGGCGCGGGTCTCGGCGAGGGACGTGCCCGTCTCGGCGGGCAGCGGCGTCTCGGTGAACTGCGCCTGGCCGCCCGGCCGTACGGGTGCCACCAGCGCGTGCCGTGCCACGCTGTTGGCGACGGCGGCGCCGTAGTCGGTGCGGATGATGTGCAGGCACAGGTCGATGCCCGCCGCGTATCCCGACGACGTCACCAGCGGGCCGTCCTGCACGAACAGGACGTCGGGCTGCACGTCGACGGCCGGGTAGCGCTCGGTGAACTCGCCGGTGTAGGTCCAGTACGTGGTGGCCCTGCGGCCGTCGAGCAGGCCCGCCTCGGCCAGCAGGAAGGCGCCGGTGCAGATCGAGGCGATCCGCTTGCCGGCCGCCGCGGCGGCGCGCAGCGCGGCCAGCACCCGCGGGTCGGGGTCCGCCCGGGAGCCGGTGCCCGCCACGATCACGGTGTCGGCCCGCTCCACCGCGTCGAGCCCGCTGCGGATCACGATGTCGGCGCCGCCGCTGGTGCCGACGACGCCGGGCTCGGGGGTGCACAGCTCGACCTCGTAGCCGGGCCGGCCGTCCACCTCGACCTTGGCGAAGAGCATGTCAGGGACGGCGAGGTTGAACATGGACACCGGCTGGGCGCCGATGACCGCGACGCGGTGCGGGCGGCGGGCGGCACCGGGCCGCGCGGACGCGGCGGCCACACCGGATACCGCGGTGGCCGGGGCGGACGTCACGGGCATGGCCAGAACCTCCGGGTGTTTGGCATTGCGGCCACTACTGTACGGCGGCGGGCACGGCCACGCTGGTGGGCATGCCACCCGAACTCACCGCACGCGCCGGGCTGCTCCCCTCCCCCACCGGGGACCGGGCACCGTCCGGGCGCCCCGTGGCGGCCGGCCGCACCCTGGCCGCCGCGCTGCTCGGCTTCTTCCTCATCACCCTCGACGCCTCCGTGGTCAACGTGGCGCTGCCCGCGATCGGCGGCGACCTGCACGGCGGGCTGTCCGCGCTGCAGTGGGTGGTGGACGGCTACACGCTGGCCTTCGCCGCGCTGATGCTGTCCACCGGCGCGCTGTCCGACCGGATCGGCGCCGGGCGGGCCTTCACCGGCGGTGTCGCGGTCTTCGCGGTCGCCTCGCTCGCCTGCGGCGCGGCGCCCGGGCTCGGGGTGCTCATCGTCGCCAGGGTGCTGCAGGGCGCGGCCGCCGCGGTCGTCCTGCCGTCCTCGCTCGCCCTGGTCAGGCAGGCCTACCCGGACGCGGCCCGGCGGGCCAGGGCCATCTCGCTGTGGGCGGTGGGCGGTTCCTCGGCGATCGCGCTCGGCCCGGTCGCCGGCGGCGCGCTGACCACGGCGTGGAACTGGCGCGGCATCTTCCTGGTGAACCTGCCCTTCGCGGTGCTCGCCCTGTGGCTCTCGTCCCGCAGCGGCCGCACCGAACGCCGCCGGGCGCCGCTGGACGTGCCCGGCCAGCTCACCGCGGTCGTCGCGCTGGCGGCGCTGACCTTCGCGGTGGTCGAGGGCGGCGGCGCCGGGTGGGCCGCGGCGGGGGTGGCGGTCGTGGCGACCGCCGCGTTCTTCCTGGTCGAGTCCAGGCACCCGCACCCGGTGGTGCCGCTCGGCCTGTTCCGCAGCCGTGTCGTCACCGTCTCGATCGCGGCGGGCGCGGCGCTCAGCGTGGGCTTCTACGGGATGTTCTTCGTCCTCGGCCTGTTCTTCCAGGAGCTGCGCGGGCAGTCCGCGCTCACCGCGGGCCTGATGTTCCTGCCGATGACGGTGCTGATCTCCACGGTCAACGTGGTCGCGGGCCGGATCACCAACCGCTACGGCCCGCGGCTGCCGATGATCGCCGGTCAGCTGCTGATGGCCGCGGGACTGCTCCTGCTGCTGCCCGTCGGCACGGGCACCCCGGCCGCGCTGCTGGCTGTCGCGATGATGCCGCTGGGCCTGGGCGGCGCGCTGGCCGTCCCGCCGCTGACGGCCGCCGCCATGGGCGCCGTCCCCGCGGAGCGCGCAGGGCTGGCCGCCGGCGTCCTCAACGCGGCCCGCCAGGTCGCCGGCGGCCTGAGCGTGGCCCTGTTCGGCTCGCTGGTCGCCGACCGGTCCCACTTCCTGACCGGCATGCGCGTCAGCCTGGTGATCTCGGCGGCCCTCGTCTCGCTGACGGCCCTCGCCACCGCTCTCGCCCTGCGCCCCGCTCCTGCGGACCGTAGCCGCCGACGGGACGCCAGGCGTCGCCGCCCGTGAGCAGCCGTTCGGCCCGCCCCGGCCCACCGCCGGGTGGGTGACCGGTCGCGCGCCCCCGAGGAGTGCTGGGGGTACCCCCAGGCGAAGCGCTGGGGGCGGAACTGCGCGACCGGCCCAAGACGGCATGCCGAAGTGGCTGTTCGGTGCGCGCCGGACCACCGGCCGATGGTTTCTCGGGGCGCCCTGCGGAGCGCTTACGCGCGGGTGCCGTCCACCCGGCGGGGGACGCCCAGCGGGTTGGACTCGCGAAGCTCGGGCGGGAGCAGGGCCGGCGGGGTGTCCTGGTAGGCGACCGGGCGCAGCCAGCGCTCGATGGCGGTGCCGCCCACCGAGGTGGACGTCGAGGTCGTGGCCGGGTACGGCCCGCCGTGGTGCTGGGCGGGCGCGACGGCGACCCCGGTCGGCCAGCCGTTGACCAGGACGCGGCCGGCGACCGCGGTGAGCCGCGCGAGCAGGTCCGCCGCGGCCCCGCCCTCCTCCTCGGCCTCGGCGGAGCCGAGGTGCGCCGTCGCGGTGAGGTTGCCCGGCAGCCGGTCCAGGACGGCGGCCAGCTCCTGCGCGGAGCCGTACCGTACGACCACGGTCAGCGGCCCGAAGCACTCCTCCAGCAGCAGGTCCGACAGTTCGGCGGCGGGCACGGTCACGAAGCCGGGGCGTACCCCCGTCTCGCCCTCCCCCGCGGCGGCGACCGGCGCGGACACGCCGGGCAGCGCGGCGCGGGCGGCGGCGCCCTTGAGGAAGTTGTCCCGCATGCGGGAGTCGAGCAGCACCCCCGGCGCCGCCTCGCCCGCGGCGGCGGTGAGCGCGGCCACCAGCCGGTCGCCGTCCTGGCCGGCCGGCGCGAGCACCAGGCCCGGCTTGGTGCAGAACTGCCCGGCCCCGAGCGTGAAGGACCCCGCCAGCCCGCTGCCGATCTGCTCGGCCCGCTCGGCGGCGGCCGCGCCGGTGACGACGACCGGGTTGAGGCTGCCCAGCTCGCCGTAGAAGGGGATCGGCTGGGGGCGGGCCGCGGCGGCGTCGTAGAGCGCGCGGCCGCCGGGGACGGACCCGGTGAAGCCCGCGGCGGCGACCACCGGGTGGCGTACCAGCTCGACGCCGGCCTGGAAGCCGTGCAGCAGCACCACCGTGTCGGCGGGCAGGCCGACGGACACCGCGGCGCCGCGCAGCAGTTCGGCGCACAGCGCGGAGGTGGCCGGGTGGTCCGGGTGCGCCTTGACGACGACCGGGCAGCCCGCGGCCAGCGCGCTGGCGGTGTCGCCGCCGGGGACGGAGAAGGCCAGCGGGAAGTTGCTCGCGGCGTAGACGGCCACGACGCCGAGCGGGATCTTCATCCGGCGCAGGTCGGGCCGCGGGATGGGCTGCGCGGCGGGGTCGGCGTGGTCGATGATCACGTCGAGGAAGGCGCCCTCGTCCACGACCTCGGCGAAGGCGCGCAGCTGGTAGGCGGTACGGGCCAGCTCCCCCGTCAGCCGGGGCACGCCGAGCGCGGTCTCGGCGTCGGCGGTGGCGACGACCTCGGCGGCCGATTCCTCCAGCGCCCCGGCAGCCGCACGCAGCAGCCGGGAGCGTACGCTGCGGTCGGCGAGAGCGGGGATCGCGGCGGCGGCGGCGCGGACAGCGGCGTCGACTTCCTCCGCCGTGGCCTCGACGGCGACCTGCTCGCGCTGCTTTCCGCTACGGGGGTCGACGCTCCAGACTGGTACAGCCACCGGAATAACCTCCACATTTCCGTACTGGATACCGTCGTCGTTCTATATACTGAACGACGTCTTCAGATGTGAATCTTTGGGGAGCCTACGTCCGGGCCTCCCGGCCGAACAAGAGGGGTCGAGCGCAATGGGTGCTGCCGAGGGAGCCGGTTCCCAGGTCAAGTCCGCCGTCCGCACGGTGGAGCTGCTGGAGTTCTTCGCCGGCCGCCCCGGTATGCACAGCCTGGCATCCGTGCAGGAATCCGTCGGCTACCCCAAGTCGAGCCTCTACATGCTGCTGCGCACCCTCGTCGACCTGGGCTGGATCGAGACCGACGCGACCGGTACGCGCTACGGCATCGGGGTGCGCGCCCTGCTGGTCGGCACCTCCTACATCGACGGCGACGAGGTCGTGGCCGCGGCCCGGCCGACGCTCGACCGGATGTCGGACGACACCAGCGAGACCATCCACCTGGCGCGGCTGGACGGCACCAGCATCGTCTACCTGGCGACCCGGCAGTCGCAGCACTACCTGCGGCCCTTCACCCGGGTCGGCCGGCGGCTGCCCGCGCACTCCACGTCGCTGGGCAAGGCACTGCTCGCCACGTACACCGACGAGCAGGTGCGCAAGCTGCTGCCGGAGACGCTGGAGCCGCTCACCGAGCACACGCACACCGACCGGGAGAAGCTGATCGCCGAGCTGGCCGTCATCCGCGAGCAGGGTTTCGCGGTGGACCGCGAGGAGAACACCCTGGGGCTGCGCTGCTTCGGCATCGCGGTGCCCTACCGGACCCCGGCGCGCGACGCGGTGAGCTGCTCGGTGCCGGTCGCCCGGCTGACGGCCGCGCACGAGCAGATGATCAAGGACGCCCTCTTCGACGCCCGCGACCGCCTCCTGCTGGCCACCCGCCGCCTCTGAGGGGTGCCCGCCCGCCCGCCAGGCCGTCCGGGGCCGAACGTAGGGTCGGGGCATGGGCAATCAGGGGACCGGGTACGACCCGGAGCTTTACGCCAGGCGCCGCTCCTCCTTCGGGGCCGCCGCGGCCGAGTACGCCGCGCACCGCCCCGACTATCCGGCCGAGGCCGTCGCGTGGGCGCTGGCACCGGCCACCGGGCGGCAGGCCGCAGGCCTGCACGTCCTGGACCTGGCCGCCGGCACCGGCAAGCTGACATTGGGGCTGCTCGCCCTCGGCCACCGGGTGACCGCGGTGGAGCCGGACCCGGCGATGCTCGACGAGCTGCGCCGCCAGGCCCCGCAGGCCACCGCGCTGGCCGGCTCCGCCGAGCGGATACCGCTGCCGGACGCCTCGGTGGACGCGGTCGTGGTCGGGCAGGCGATCCACTGGTTCGACCAGAGCAGGGCGCTGCCCGAGATCGCCCGGGTGCTGCGGCCCGGCGGGCCGCTGGCGACGCTGTCGAACGCCGACGACGACCGGGTGGAGTGGATCGCCGGGCTCGGCGAGGTCTCCCCGAGCCAGGTGTCGTACCTCGGCTGGGCGACGCGGCCGGGCACCAGGCTCGCACCCGACCCGGCGTTCGACCCCGCGCGCGACGCCGACTTCCCGCACACGCTGCGGCGTACCGCCGACTCGCTGATCGCCACCATCGCGACCCACTCGCACATGCTGGTGCTCGAACCCGCGGAGCGCGACGAGGCCAAGGAGCGCATCAGGGCGTACCTGCGGTCGCGCCCGGAGGTGTCGGAAGACGGGTTCGACCTGCCGCTGGTGACCCGGGTGCAGCGCTGCGTGCGCGCCGGCGGCTGATGCCACCGGCGGTTGCCGCGGGCACTCACCGGCAACACCGCGTCGACCAGCGGTTACCACGGGGAAGAAGATGATTCCCGACCTCTGCCCAGAGGCTTTCCCCGCTGCTACGCTCTCGCCGCGCCGTGGCGGGGAGGTCCGGGCAGGAAGAGGTGACCGTGGGCACTGCCGTCGACGACGATGCCGTCGCGTTCCACGCGTTCTTCGAACGGCATTACGCCGAACTCTCCCGTCTGGCACATCTGTTGACCGGTGAGGCGGACGCCGCGGACGACCTCGCCGCGGACGCCCTGGTGGCGCTGTGGCGGCGCTGGGACCGGGTGCGGGACGCGGACCACCCGGTGGCGTACGCGCGCGGCGTGGTGGCCAACCTGGCCCGTTCGCGGATACGCAGCGCGGTGCGCGAGCGGCGGCGGATCGCGCTGTTCTGGTCGCACAGCCCGGAGCGCACCGAGGGACCCGACCTGCCCGCGGTGCTCGACCTGCGGGAGGCCCTGCAGCGGCTGCCGTTCCGCAAGCGGGCCTGCGTGGTGCTGCGGCACGCGTTCGACCTGTCGGAGCGGGACACCGCGGCGGCGCTGGGCATCTCGGTCGGTACGGTGAAGAGCCAGACCTCCCGCGGTATCGCGGAGTTGGAAAGGCTGCTCGAACCCTGGACGGCCGAAGCCGGTACGGTGCAGGAGGCCGGATCGGCGGCCGTACGCGGTTCCACCGGTCCTGAACGCCTGCCGGGCGCCGGGCAGTCGAACGGCTCGGCCGGCGCGGCAGACGGCGCTGCGGGTGAAATCGGCCCGGGCGCACAGCGATTGCTGGGTGCGGCGGGTCCTGTGACTCGTGCTCGTACTCGTACGGGACGGGGAATGTGATGACCGATCTGCCGGAGCGGCTGCGGAACGCGGCCGACGCCCACCGGCCCGACAGGGAACGCATGCTGGCCAGGGTCGAGCACGCCATGGCCGCCGACGGCGCCGGCTCCGGCAGGCACGAGCCGGGCGCCAGGGGCCACGACCGGCCGCCGGCCGCGCCCTGGATGCGGGTGACCGCCGTGACGGCGGCGGTGGCGGGCGCCATCGGCATCGGCGGGCTCGCGGTGGGCGCCGTGACCGGCGACGGCCGGCCGGCCGGCACGGTCGTCACGTCGGGGGGATCGAGCAGCCCCGCGCCACCGCCCGCCACCGCGTCCGGGACGCCGGGCAGCGCCGACACGCGGGCGCCGGTGCCGCGGCACAGCACGGCGGTGTCAGGGCACCGCGGGAGCACGTCCACCCCGCGCAGCACGGCCGGCCGCACGCCCCCGGCGGCGCCGTCGACCCAGTCGCCGCCCACGCACGCGCAGGGCACCCCGGCCGTGCCGCCGGCCCCGCCCGACGGCACGCAGCCGCCGGCGAGCAGCGGCCCGCTGCAGTCCAACGGCGGCATCGCCGCGAGCAGCAACGACTACTGGACGCAGAGCGACGTCGAGCTGACCACGACCCAGACCCTGACGTCGCTGACCGTGGAGCTGCGCATCGCCGTCAGCAACGGTGAGGCCAGCACCGGTTCGTGGTCGTCGGTACCGGACCGGACCGCCGCCCAGGTGAGCGTCGAGGGCAAGACCCTGGTCTACCGCTGGACGCTCAACGCCGGACAGACCCTCGGCCCGGGCTCCTACACCTTCTCGGGCCAGTTCAACCACGACCAGGGCCAGGGCGGCACCGACGGCGACCGCTACACGGTCACCGCCGGCTACGGCTCGGGCGCCACCGCGACGGTCAGCGGCGGTTTCTGAACCGCAGGCGTCGGCGCCGGGAAATCTCCCGGAAATAATTCCGCGGACGCGGCAACCTCCCATGCCCCGGCGGCGACTTGGGAATGCACCACCCTCCTGCCTCACCGACCGGTGATGCTCCGGGGCGCGGCGGTACCCCCATGATCGCCGCGCTCCGGTCAACCGGTGGGCAGTGCCGCGCGGACGGCCGCCAGGTCGGCGTCCGCGGCAAGTCCCGCGTGGTAGAGCCGCAGTTGGGTGGCGCCCAGCTCGGCGGCGTGCGCGGCGTCCGCGGCCAGGGTGCCGGGGCTGCCGCCCATGCCGGTCACCACGTTGAAGTTGGCGGCCACCACCGTCTGGGCTGCCGCGTGCGCGGCGACCGGGGCGAGCACCGCCTCGCGGCCCGCGGCACCGGCCGGCCCGCCCGGGCAGGGCAGCACCAGGCCGTCGACGTGGGCGAGGATTCCGGCGGCCTGCACACCGGCGTTGGCCCCGCAGCGGTACGCCGCCGGGTCGGCGTGCATCAGCACCTGGAAGCCGGGTCCCGCGGCCGCGCGGACGCCCGCGACGGCCTGCTCCTGGAGCGAACCGGCCGTCCGCAGACGCCAGTCCAGCGTCAGGGCGGCGAAGCGGGCGCCGAGCAGCCGCTCGATGCCGGCAGGCCCCGCCGCGTCGCTGCCGCCGTCCGCCCACACCGGCGCCATCGCGGTGCGGACCGCGGCGGCCAGCTCCTCGGGGTCGGCGCCGAGCCCGGCGTAGCCGTCCCTGCAGTGCGGGCAGAAGCACAGCGACATCAGGTAGTGGGCGGCGTCGCCGAGCGGCACCCCGCCGATCTTGTCGTGCGCGTGCAAGTGGCCCAGCCCGTACCAGCCGAGCGACTCCAGCTCGGTGCCGGCCGCGCCGGGTCGCGCGGCGGCCTCGGCGGCGAGGTCCAGGAGGTACTCGCGGACGGCCGGCTGGGCGATGCAGGGCGCCCACGGGTAGCGGTCGCCGTAGGCGTTGACGACATTGGTGTCCGGGTGCTCGGCGCCCAGCCGGGAGTTGTGGGCGAGGACCACCCAGGTGTGCACGTCGAGCCCGGCGGCGCGCAGCGCGGCCGCCGCGGTGTCCCAGGGGTCGTCGGCCACGGCCCACGGCCCGGCCGGATGCGGCCGCAACTCCCGTCCCTGCCAGCGCTTCTCGTCCGGCGGGTAGAGCACGGCGGCGTACTCGGCGGTGACCACCCGGTGCCTGGGGTGGCGCGGGGTGAGCGCCCGGGTGGAGTGGTAGGCGGCGGCCAGCGTGACCTGCTGCACGCCGAGGGCGGCGACACGGCCGGCGGCGGCCGGGTCGCCGATGACGTCCCAGGGGTAGACGAAGGCGGAGGCCCGCATGTCAGCGCTCTCCCAGCAACGCGTGCCCGCGCTCGATGAGTTCGGCCAGTTCCTTGATGTGCGCGGGCGACGGCTCGGAAAGCGGCGGCCTGACCTCGCCGACGTCCAGTCCGCGCAGCCGCACCGCGGCCTTCACCAGCGAGACGGCGTAACCGCGGCCCTGGTTGCGCAGGTCGACCAGCGGGCGGTAGAAGCCGTCGACGAGCCGGTCGACAAGCGCGTCGTCACCGGTGGTCAGCGCCCGGTGGAAGGCGAGGGCGATCTCCGGCGAGAAGGCGAAGACGGCCGAGGAGTAGAGGGTGACGCCCAGTCCGCGGTAGGCGAGCCCGGTCATCTCGGCGGTGGGCAGGCCGTTGAAGTAGAGGAAGCCGTCGCCGGGCAGCTCGGTGCGGACCGCGCTGATGATGCGCTGCATCAGGTCCAGGTCGCCGTAACCGTCCTTGAGGCCGATGATGTTGCGCACCTTGGCGAGTTCGACGACGGTGGCGGGCGTGAAGACGGCGTTGTCGCGCTGGTAGACGATGACGTCGAGCCCGGTGCCGGCCGCGAGCGCGGTGTAGTGCCGCAGCAGGCCCTCCTGGTCGGGGACCACCAGGTACGGCGGCATCGCCAGCAGCCCGTCGGCGCCGGCCCGTTCGGCGATCCCTGCGTACTCGACGGCGAGGGCGGTGCCGTAGCCGGCGCCCGCGACGACCGGCACCCGGCCCGCGGTCTCCTCGACCGCCGCGGCCACGCACCCGCCGAACTCCTCGGGTGTCAGGGCGTGGAACTCGCCGGTGCCGCAGCAGGCGAAGACGGCCGCCGCGCCGGCGTCCACCCCCGCGCGCACGTGGGCGCGGAAGGCGTCGAGGTCGAGACCGCCGTCCGGGCCGAAGGCCGTCACGGGGAAGAACAGCAGGCCGTCGAGCCGCTCGGCTAGTGAGGGTGAGGTCATCGGGTTCCCCCTGAAGGTCCGGTCCGTGCGCGCATATGATTCACGTCTATATTCATGAACGCTGACACGCTAGGCGAGCACCCGCAGACGGGTCAAGCCGACGAGCGGTGGCCGGACGTGGACACAAAGGGTGGCGCTCGTCCATATACCTGAACCTCGGCCACGGATATACTCGCCCCGGTGCCCGCCCGGCCCCCGCCGGTCCGCCGCGGCGGGCGGCGGCCGCCCGCGCACGCCATGCCAGTGGCCCCCTGGGGCCGGTGAGACCGAGGAGACTTCCCGATGCCCACTCCCCGCACCATCCTGCTCACCGGCGCCGCCGGCGGTCTCGGCACCATGATGCGCGGGCTGCTGCCGTCCTACGGCTACGAGCTGCGGCTGCTGGACATGCTGCCGATCGAGGGCGAGCCCGGGGCGATCACCGCGGACCTGGCCGACCGCGACGCGCTGCGGGAGGCCGTACGGGGGGTGGACGCGATCGTCCACCTGGCCGGCATCTCGCTGGAGTCCACCTTCGACAAGATCCTGCGGGCCAACATCGAGGGCACCTACAACCTCTACGAGGCGGCCCGCGAGGAAGGGGTGCGGCGGGTCGTCTTCGCGTCCAGCAACCACGCGGTCGGCTTCACCCCCCGCCCGCAGGGCGACGACCCGCTCATCCCGATCGACACGCCCCGCAGGCCCGACACCTTCTACGGGCTGTCCAAGTGCTTCGGCGAGGACCTGGCGCAGCTGTACGCCGACCTGCACGGCATCGACACGGTGTCGATCCGGATCGGGTCCTGCTTCCCCGAGCCCACGACGGTCCGGATGCTGTCGGTGTGGATGAGCCCGGCCGACGGCGCCCGGCTCCTGCACGCGGCCCTCACCGCCGAGGTCGCGGGACACACCGTGGTCTACGGCAGCTCGGCGAACACGCGGCTGTGGTGGGACCTCGACCCCGCCCGCGCCCTGGGCTACGACCCCCAGGACGACTCCGAGTCCTTCGCCCCCGCCGTCCTCGCCGCCCAGGGCGACCTCGACCCCGACGACCCCGCCCACGCCAACCTGGGCGGCGCCTTCTGCACCGCCCCGCCGCTGTGGCCGCACTGATCGCTGCGGGTGCGGCGGGGGTGTGACACCGTACGGGTGTGGATCACCGGATCGTGATGCGGGAGGCGGCGCCCGGCGCCGAGGGTGCCGTGCTGGTGCTGCACGGCGGCACCGAGAAGGGGATGCGGCGGCCTTCGCTGCTGAACCCGCCGGCCAGGCGCATGCGGCCGTTCGGCCGGGCGATCAGCAGGGCGGGCGGCCTGGTCCTCGCGGAGGCGCGGTACCGCCACCGCGGGTGGAACGGCGACCGCGCCGACCCCGCCCGGGACGCCGCCGAGGCCCTGGCCGAACTGCGGCACCGCACGGGCGGGCTGCCCACCGTCCTGGTGGGGCACTCGATGGGCGCGCGGGCCGCGCTGCGTGTCGCGGGGGAGCCCGGCGTGGTGGGCGTGGTCGCCCTGGCCGCGTGGTGCCCGCCGCAGGACCCGGTCGACCAGCTGGCCGGCGGCCGGCTGGTCTTCGTGCACGCGACCGGCGACCGGATCACGCCGCCGCGCGAGTCACTGCTGACGGCGGTACGCGCGCGGGCGGCGGGCGCGCAGGTGTGCCGCTTCGTGGTGGCCGGCGGGGACCACGCGATGCTGCGGCACGCGGGGCTGTGGCACGCGCTGACCGCCGCCGCGGTCCACGGCCTGCTCGGCCTGCGCCCGCTCCCGCCGGAGGTCGCCTCGGCGTTCGCGCTGCCCGCGGCGTCGACGGACGGCCTTGAGGTGCGGGCCGTGCCGGGGGCGGGAGCGGTCGGGTAATGGAACCGCAAAGCGGAGTCGGTCGTTAGCCGGACATGACCGCAATGACGCCTGGCTCGAATGTGCCGTTGTCCGTTCCCCGCGTGGCCGTCGACGTGGCCGCCCCGGTGCGGCTCGACGTCTCGGGCCTGCTCCTCACCGCCGACGGCAAGGTGCGCTCCGACGACGACTTCGTCTTCTACAACCAGCCGCAGGGCGGCCCGGGGGTGAGCCACCGCTCGGGCGGCGGTTCCGGCCCGGACGCCATCACGGTGGACACCGTCGCGGTGCCCGCCGGCATCGAGAAGATCGTGGTGACGGCGAGTCTCGACGGCGGCGGCGCCTTCGCCGGGACGACGCCGACGGCCACCGTGCGCAACGCCGACGACGGCTCGGTGATCGCCACCTTCGCGCCGGCCGGGCTCGGCCCGGAGACCGCGCTGGTCGTCGTCGAGGTGTACCGCAGGGGCGGCGCCTGGAAGGTCCGCGCGGTCGGGCAGGGCTACGCCAACGGGCTCGCGGGCATCGCCACCGACTTCGGGGTGAATGTCGACGAGCCCGCCGCGGCCCCGGCGGCGCCCGCCCCCGTGGCGCAGGCCGCCCCGCCGGCCGGCCCCGCCGCCTCGCATCTGCCGCCCCCGCCGCCCTCGGCGCCGCCCGCCCCCGCCGCCCCGCCGGCCGCGCCCGGCCGGATCAACCTGGACAAGGGCCGGGTCAGCCTGCGCAAGAACGAGACGGTGTCGCTGGTCAAGGGCGGCAAGCCGCTGCTGTCCTCGGTCCGTATGGGCCTGGGCTGGGAGCCGGCCTTCGGCGGCCGGGACATCGACCTCGACGCGTCGGTGATCGTCTACGGTCCGCAGCGCAACCACATCGAGACCTGCTACTTCGGCCGGCTCTCGGTGCTGAACGGCGCGATCCAGCACTCCGGCGACAACCTCACCGGCGACGGTTCGGGCGACGACGAGTCGATCACCGTCCACCTCGGCGGGCTGCCGCCGGAGGCCACCGGGCTGCTGTTCACCGTCAACTCCTACTCGGGGCAGAAGTTCAACAAGGTGGCGAAGGCGTACTGCCGGCTGCTGGACGCCGCCTCCGGCGAGGAGTTGGTGCGCTTCGACCTCACCGGCGGCGAGGCTCGCACAGGTGTGCTCATGGCGAAGCTGATCAAGCAGTTCTCCGGCGAGTGGGAGATGACGGCGCTGGGCAGCTTCGTGGACGCCCGCACCGCCAAGTCCCTGGTCAAGCCGGGGGCCGCGGCCCTCTGAGGCCATCGCACGACGGCCCGACTCCCTTGCGGAGCCGGGCCGTTCGCATGCCCGCCCGCTCGATGACACCGCCGGGCCGGCCGGCAGCGGCACCGCACAGGCCGCGCTGCCCACCCCCATCGCCGCGTCCACCGCCCGCAGGTCCGCCCGCCCCATTACGAGAGGGCAGTACGCGGCCCGCATGGGTTCGAACAGTGTGTTGACACGTCAGAAACCGTTCGATTACCACGAATTCACTGTCTGCCATCTACCCGCGTAGCGCGCGATGGGGTGTCATGGACACGACTCCGGTGACCCCCGCCGGGTCGACCCTCCCGGGAGACCCCTATGCGCTCCATCACCCGAATATCCGCCGTCGGCGGCTCCGTTCTCGCGCTCGCCGTCAGCGGTCTCATCGTCGGCGTCAGCGCCGGCACCGCCCACGCCAGCACCTGCTCCCACGCGTACCTGCCGCTGCCCGACTCCAGTTGCACGCCTGGCGTTTACTACTCCGCCGTCACGCAGTCCACCATCCACAGCACCATCTGTGTGTCCGGCTGGACCGCCACCGTGCGCCCGCCCACGACGTACACCAACCCGCTCAAGGCTCAGGGCATCATCGACTACGGCTACGCCGACACCAGCATGTCGTCCTACGAGGAAGACCACCTCGTGCCCCTGGAGCTCGGCGGGTCCCCCCGGGATCCGGGCAACCTCTGGCCGGAGCCGTACTCCGGGACCAAGACCGCCTACACCAAGGACGGCACCGAGACCAAGCTGAAGAACGCGGTCTGCAACGGCACCATCACCCTGTCCGCCGCCCGCAGCGCCATCAAGAACAACTGGACCACCGCACTGCAGGTCACCGGCATCGGCTGAGAACGACGGACCGCGGCCGGGTGACGCCGGCGCCGGGCGTCACCGGCCAGTGCCACGTCCGCACTGGCCGGTCCCTCATGTCGGGCAAGGCGACGACGATCCGGCCGAATGGCTGCCCCGCGCGTCGTACCAGTCCACCCACGCCCGCGCCTGGGTGCAGGTCAAGCACTACTGCGGGCTCACCGTGGACAGTGCGGAGACGTCGGCGCTCAGCTCGATCCTGAACGGCTGCTGAAACGATGCGGCGGCCGCGCCCCCCGAACCTTCCGCCGGGGGCGCGGCCGCCGCACGCATGCTCAGCGGTGGGCGCTCTGCCGGCGCCAGGGGCCGGTGACGGCGACCATGATGCCCGGCGTCTGGATGTTGGCGAAGAGCGTGTCGCCGTCGGGCGAGAAGGTCACACCGGTGAACTCGCTGTACTCCGGCTCCTCCTCGGTACCGATGTTCAGCTCGTTGCGCGCCAGCGGGTAGGTGCGGCCGTCGTCCAGCGCCCCGAACAGGTGCTGCACGCCGACGCCGTCCTCGGCGATGATCAGGCCGCCGTACGGCGAGACGGTGATGTTGTCGGGGCCGTCGAACGGACCGTCCTGCTCCGGCGTGGTGTTGACGCCGAGCAGCACCTTCAGGGTCAGGGTGCGGCGGGTCGGGTCGTAGAACCACACGGCGCCGTCGTGCTGCACCGGGCTCTCGGCGCGGGCGAAGGACGAGACGACGTACGTGCCGCCGTCCGCCCACCACATGCCCTCCAGCTTGCGCGCCCTGGTGACCTCGCCGTCCTTGAACTGCTTGCGCACCGACGTGGTCTTCGCGTCCCGGTCGGGTACGTCGACCCAGTCGACGCCGTAGCGGGTGCCGATCTTCGTCGCGCGCGACAGGTCGTCCACGAGGCGGCCGCCGGAGTCGAAGCAGCGGAAGGCCTGCAGCACGCCGTCGGTGTCGCCGAGCGTGCCGAGCTGGCCGCGGCCGTGGTGGAAGCCGTGCGGCGGGGTCCAGCGGTAGAGCAGGCCGTTGGGGCCCGCCGCGTCCTCGGTGAGGTAGAGGTGGCCGCGCTTGGGGTCGACGACGACGGCCTCGTGCGCGTAGCGGCCCAGCGCCTTGACCGGCTTGGGGTCGCGGTTGGCGTGCCGGTCGTGCGGGTCGACCTCGAAGACGTAGCCGTGGTCCTTGGTCATGCCGTTGGAGCCGGCCCTGTCCTCGGTCTCCTCGCAGGTCAGCCAGGTGCCCCAGGGGGTCGCGCCACCCGCGCAGTTGGTGGCGGTACCGGCGATGCCGACCCACTCGGTGACCGGCTCCGCGTGGCCCTTGCCGCGGCCGTCCTCGTCACCTCGCCAGTGCTTCGGCACCTCGACGACGGTGCAGCCGCCGGCCGCGGCGGGGTCGTAGACCAGGCCGGCGACGTGCGGCACGGGGTGCGCGGCGGCGGTCAGCGGGCCGCCGATCTCGTGGTTGTTGACCAGCAGCGTCGCACCGCGCGCGCCCGCGAAGGCGGCGGTGCCGTCGTGGTTGGACGGGGTGGTCTCGCCGGTCTCCAGCGTCGTCGTGCCGGTACGGGTGACGACCCGGTACGCGAAGCCGGCCGGCAGCGCGAGCAGGCCCGCCGGGTCGGCGATCAGCGGCCCGTAGCCCAACTCGGGCTGGTGGCCGGGGTCGTGGTGGTCACCGTGGCCCGCGGGGCCGCCCGCGGCGAGGGCGCCGGGTGCGGTGGCCAGGACGTCGACGGCACCGGCGAGGGCGATGCCCGCGCCGGTGACGGCCGAACGGTGGACGAAGTCTCTGCGGCTGAGCGGCACGGTGGCTCCCTTATGTCGCGACGTCGGGTACGCGCGGCGGCCACGCTCCCGGCCGCCGGCCAACGGCCGGTGAACGGCGCGGGTACGGCGCGGGGCAGCTCCATAGTCGGCCCAAGAATTCGCAAAGGGCGATTCAAGTTCCGTTGCTGGTGGGACGGCAGGGGCCGGGCACCCCTGCCGCGCCGCCGCGGGTCAGGACCCGTCGCGGGAGCGGGCCTTGAAGGCGGCCTTGCGGGCGTCCTTGGCGGCCCTGCGGTCCGGGTGCAGCCGGCCCATCGCCTCCAGGACGTCGGCGGTCGCCGGGTGCTCCACCCGCCAGGCGGCGTCGAAGAAGCCGTCGTGCCGGGCGACCAGGTCGCGGACCAGGTCGGAGAGCAGCTCCGGGTCGTCGTCCGCGGCCAGCTGGGCGGCCAGCGTGTCGATCGTCAGCCAGAAGATCATGTCGGCGTCGGGCGTCGGCACGTCGGACGCGCCGCTCTCGGTGAGCCACACCCGGGCGAGGCCGCCGAGCTGCCGGTCGTCCAGCACCTCGCGCAGCGCCGGTTCTGCCTCGGCGCCCACCAGGGTCAGGGTCTGCTGGCACATCAGCCGCCGGGCCGGGGCACCCTCGTCGTCCCCGCGCGCCGCCGCGAGCAACTCGCGTGCCGCGTCCGCAGGCTTGCGGTCGACGAGCCACAACTCGGCCTCCGCGCGCGCCGCGTGGTCGGGGTAGTGGGCCAGCGCGTCCAGCAGCTCGGTGCCGGTGGCGCCCGCGAGGTCGCCGACCAGCGGGGCCGACGCGCCCGCGTCCATGAGCAGTTCACGCAGGCCGTGCACGCCGAGCGGGGTGAGCCGCACCAGCCCGTACCGGGAGAACTCCTCCGGGTCCAGCTCGTCGCCGGGGCCGGCCGGCCCCTGGTCCTCGTCCTCCTCGATCAGCGCCTCGTCCACCGGCCGGTACTCCAGCAGCCCGGAGGGGGCGAGCAGCCGGAAGTGGTCGTCCAGCCGCATCATGGCCTCGGTGACGTCTTCGAGCACCTCGTCGCTCGGCTGCTCCATCTCGTCCGGCACCACCAGCGAGGCGGCCAGCACGGGGAGCGGCACCGCGCCCTGGTCGGTCTCGGTGCCGTCGTCCAGGGCCATCAGGGTGTAGAGGTTGGCCAGCGCGGTGTCGAGGAACTCGGCTTCCTCCTCCGGGTCCCACTCCTGCTCGTCGGCGAGCGGCATCTCGCCGTCGTCCATGACGTCCCGCAGCTGCTCGATGTCCGGCGCGGCCGCCTCGGCGAGTGCGACCTCGGCCGCAGCGAGCCACACGTCCAGCACGTCCTGCGGCTCGCCCGCGGTCACCCGCTCGTACGCCTCGCCGGGAACCGCGCGGCCGGCCGCCTCACCCGGCGGGGTGGACTCCTCGGCCTCCTCCTCGATCTCCAGCTCGACCAGGCCTGTGTCCACGGCCACACCCCACGCCTGGGCGGTCTCGCCGAGCCCGTCCTCGCCGTCCTCCTCGCCGCCCGCCAGCCCCAGCGCCTCGGCCGCGGCCACCAGGTCGGCGTCCAGCAGCTCCCCCATCGCGTCCACCACGCGCTCCGGCGCCGCCCACCGGGCCAGCCGCAGCGCGCGGTCGAGCAGCGGCACGGCCAGCGCCAGTTGCGCCAGTTCGCCCGGGGGGAGCAGCCGTACGGGCGGCAGGACGAGGGGACTTGCGGACATCGGGACAGCTCCCATTCGGCGTTCGGGCTCGGCTACGACGGCGGACCGCGCCGCCCCGCGCACTCAGCGTAGGCCCTCCGGGCCGCCACTCCCCCCCAACCTGCTCCCCCACTGCCCGAGGAGTCGGCCCCCGCCGGTGGCCCGGCCGCGACAGCACCGGCCCCCTTGCGCCGGTGACGACCCGCGCGCCGGTGGGGGGCCGGCCGCGCGGTTCCGCCCCCAGAGCTTCGCATGGGGGTACCCCGGGCGCCCCTGAACCGTGCTCACCCTCCGCGGAAGAGGGCAACCCCCGCCGGCCGATGGGATTGCGGGGGCGCGGGGGCGCGCGGGAGGGTGAGGGGGTGAGCGGGGTGGGGGAAGCCGGACGGCGGGCAGCGTCCGAGGCGCAAGGTGCCGCGCAAGGCACACGGCAGCACTTCGCAGTGGTGCTGCCGGTGGCACTCGAGGAAGACCCGCCGTGGCCGGCGGGCCCGCTGCCGTTCACGGTCGGCGCGCAGGCCGGGGACGCGGACGGCAGGCGCGGCCTGTTCACGCCCGCGGCCGCCCGCGCGCTGTACGACCGCCGCTGGCACCGGTGGACGTCGCAGGCGGAGGGTCCGCTGCGGCTCGACGGCATGGAGCTGCTCCGTACCCCCACCGCCAGGGCCGCCCAGCAGGCCCTGGCGGTCCTGCACTTCACCGTCGCCGCCGGCACCCCGATGCTGCCGATGCTGCGGGCGATCAGCCACCGGCGGCAGGCCGGGCAGCCCGACCCGCTCGCGGGAGCGATGGCGCCCGCCGCGCTGCTCGGCGCGGTCGCCGACACCGCCGCGCCGGCGGCGCCGTTCGCGCTGTCGCGGCCGTACACCGTGGTGTTCCTCGCCCCGGGTCCCGGCTTCGGCGCGCTCGCGCTGCGCGACGCGGGGACCGGGGAAGTCCCGGCGGAGGCGGACGACTTCCTGCGGTCGCTGGCGTCGCGCTCCGCGCCGGTCGACCTGCCGGCCGCGCCGGAGTCCGTGCCGGGGATACGCGCCCAGGTCCGGCGGATATCCGCGGACTGGAGCGCGCTCGTACTCCGCCAGGGCGCCGCCTTCCTCGGCCACCGGGCCGACACCGGCGCCGGCGACTTCTACGACCGGGCGGCGTACAACGCCCGTACGGTGTACCTGGACGCGCTGCTGCTCGGCACCGTCCAGCGCAACCACATCGACGAGCTGACCGACGACCTGTCCGGCGTCTTCGAGGGTCCCGGCCTCGCGCGCCGGGTCGCCGCGCTCGAACAGCGCATCGCGCTGTTCCGCAGTACGTACTGGCGCCAGCACCTCAGCGCCCACGGCCCCGCCAACGGCCTGCTCATGGACTTCCAGCAGAAGCACCGGCTGCCCGAGCGCTTCGAGCAGATCCTCGCGGAGGCCGCGGACTACGCGAGGCTCGTGCAGACGCAGGAGAGCCAGCAGATCGCCGGCGCGCTCGGCGTGCTCACGGTGCTCGGGCTGCCGCTCGGCACCGCGCTGTCCATCCTCCAGGTGCTCGGCGACTCCCGCCCCCGGGACCTGGTGCTGGCCCTCACCGCCTCCCTCGCCGCGACCGCCGCGGCCCTCACCACCCGCTACGGCCGCCTCGTCCTCTCCTCCCTCCGCGGACGCGCGCGCTGAACCCCCGGCCGGCGGCCCGGAGCGGACCGAACGGGGTTACCCCCACCAGAGCTCCGCCCGGGTGACGGGCCGAGCGCGCCGTTCCGCCCCCAAAGCTCCGCCCGGGGGTACCCCCAGCAACCCTGTATAGCCCGCCGCCATAGGCGCAGAGCTAGGGTGAGGGATCTCAGCACTCCCAGGGGGACCGATGGAAGAGATCAGCGGGGAAGCCGAGTTGCGGGAGGTGCTCGGGGAGCCGACCGCGCGGAACGCGGGGAAGGTGCGGCGGGAGCTGGACGCGCTGGACCGGGCGTGGCTCGCGGCCGCGCCGTTCCTGCTCATGGCGACCTCGGCGGCGGACGGTTCGTGCGACGTCTCGCCGAAGGGCGACCCCGCGGGCTTCACGCTCGTGCTGGACGAGCGGACGATCGCGGTGCCGGAGCGCCCGGGCAACCGCCGGGCCGACGGCTTCCGCAACATCCTGTCCAACCCGCACGTCGGGCTGATCTTCCTCGTCCCGGGCCGCGGCGACACGCTGCGGATCAACGGCCGGGCACGGCTGCTGCGGGACGCCGACTTCTTCGACCGGATGAGCGTGCAGGGCCACCGCCCGCCGCTGGCGGTGCTGGTGGACATCGACGAGGTCTTCTACCACTGCTCGAAGGCGTTCCTGCGCAGCGCGCTGTGGAAGCCGGAGGAGTGGGCGCCGGACGCGGCGCCGTCCCGCGCGCGGATCGCGCACGGGCAGGACCGCAAGGGCGAGGATCTGGCGGAGCTGGAGGCGTACTACGGCCCCGGCTACGGCCTGGATCAGCTGTACAGCTGAGCCGGGAGGACCGCAACCGGGGCGCGCGGCCTGTCAGTTGTGGCTGTGCAGCACCGCGTTGAGGCCGCCCCACGAGCCGGTGCGCTGCAGGACCTCCACCTTGCCGGTGGTGGAGTTGCGGCGGAAGAGCAGGTTGTCCGCGCCGGACAGCTCGACCGCCTTGACGATCTCGCCGTCGGGCAGCGTCACCCGGGTGCCGGCGGTGACGTAGAGGCCGGCCTCGACGACGCAGTCGTCGCCGAGCGAGATGCCCAGGCCCGACTCCGCGCCGAGCAGGCAGCGTTCGCCGACCGAGACGGTCTGCTTACCGCCGCCGGACAGCGTGCCCATGATGGAGGCGCCGCCGCCGACGTCGGAGCCGTCGCCGATCACCACGCCCTGCGAGATGCGGCCCTCGATCATGGAGGTGCCCAGGGTGCCGGCGTTGAAGTTGCAGAAGCCCTCGTGCATCACGGTGGTGCCCTCGGCGAGGTGCGCGCCGAGCCGTACGCGGTCGGCGTCGGCGATGCGCACGCCGGACGGTGCGACGTAGTCGGTCATCCGGGGGAACTTGTCGACGCCGTAGACGGCCAGGTGCAGGCCCTCGGCGCGGGCGGCGAGGCGGGCGGCGGCCAGGCCGGGCACCGGGACGGGGCCCAGCGAGGTCCAGGCGACGTTCGCCAGGACGCCGAACAGGCCTTCCAGGTTCACCTCGTTGGGGCGGACCAGGCGGTGGCTGAGCAGGTGCAGCCGCAGGTACGCGTCGTGCGCGTCGAGGGGCTTGTCGTCGGTGGACGCGATCGTGGTCCTGACGGCGACCACCTCGACGCCGCGGCGCGGGTCGGGACCCAGCGCGGCCGGGGCCGCGCTTCCCAGGACCTGCGCGGCCTCCTCCGCGGTCAGCCGCGCGGTGCCCGCGGGTCCCGGCTCCGCGGTGAGCTGCGGGGCGGGGTACCAGGTGTCGAGCACGGTGCCGTCGTCGGCGACGGTCGCAAGTCCGACGCCGATGGCGCCGGAGGCACGGGAGTCATTCATACGGATGACGCTAACCCGTCGCCGCACCTTCCGTGCACCCGGCCCGCCGGGTCCGCCGGTCGCCGCCGCCGCGCGGTCAGTGGCGCGGCTCCGGCGGGGTGTCCTGCCAGGCGGCGGCGCCGTCGGGGCCGGCGCCGAGGACGGCGCAGCGCAGCCAGTGCTCGCCCGCGGGGAGGTGGGTCAGCAGGGTGGGCAGGGCGGTGCGGCGGGCCAGCACGTTGGTGCCGGGCAGCACCTCGACGACCCGGCCGTCCCGCGCGGAGTCCGGGTCGAGGTCGATCAGCCCGCTGAGGTCGCCGGCCGCGCCGGTGGCCATGGCCCGTCCCGCGGCCTCCTCCCGGGCGGTCGTGCCGCCGTCGCGGTCCACGGCGAAGCCGCCCTCCGCGGTGTGCAGCGCGCGGCCGGTGCGGATGCGGTGGGTGCGCAGGTGCCAGGGCGCGGCGGCGGTCAGCCAGGTGGTGATCTCGACGTCGGGCCAGGGCCGCCAGGTGCTGCGGACCGTCCCGTCGTCCCCGGTCCCCTCGGCCTCGCCAGCGGCCGGGTCCTCGCAGGTCTCGCGCACCCGGAAGTGCACCGGCTCGTCGCCCTCGTCGTCGCTGACGGCGAGCACCGAGTCGTACGCCCCGTGCACGAGGCCGAGTTCACCGGCGGGCAGGCTGAAGCCGAAGCGGGTGGAGTAGGCGAACTTCGCGTACTTGGCCGACCCGCCCCGCGCCCAGGTGTTGTGCTGGCGCCCGCTGAGCAGGGTGACGTCGCCGCCGGAGCGCAGCAGCACGGCGCCCGCGGGCGGCTGGACGAGGGTGTCGGGCAGGCCGTCGGGCAGCGGCTGCTCCTGCGCGGCCCAGAAGGGGTGCCGCGCGGGCAGCGCGAGCGGCAGGAAGGCCTTCATCGCCCAGTACGGCGAGGCGGGGCCGTTGTACTGCTCGGCGACGGCGGGCTGCGGGTAGCCGTAGCCGATGCTCAGCAGCCCGCCGGGCGAGGTCGCGGCGGACCGGTCGCGCCACCAGCGCAGGTGCCGCATCAGCAGCCCCTTGACCTCGCCGGCGGGCAGCGCGTCGACGTCGGCGTAGGCCAGCGCGCCCCAGAAGGAGCCCTGGGCGAAGCGGTAGGTGAGGCTGCGCCCGTACGGCACCGCGGAGCCGTCGTCGGCGAACCAGTGGCGGAAGCCGAGCGCGAACTCGCCGGCCCGCTGCCGGAAGCGGGCAGTGCGGGCCTGGTCCTCGTCGCCGACGAGGGCGGCGTAGATCAGGCCGTAGAAGTGCATGGCCCACGGGATGTAGTAGTCGCGCTGCGCGGTGGGGCCGTCGGCGTACCAGCCGTCGGCCAGTGCGTAGGTCTCCAGCCGGTCCAGGCGGGCGTGCCGGGCGTCGCGGTCGTGGGGGTATCCGACCCTGTCCAGGCCGAGGGAGACCATGACGGGGAAGAAGTTCCAGTTGTTGTCCGGGGTGGCGGCGCCGAGGAAGCGGGCCAGCCAGGCGCCCGCGCGGTCCTTCTCCGCGCCGCTGAGCGGGTCCCAGAGCTTGCCGGGTGCCAGGGCCAGGGCGAAGCCGAGCGCGGCGGACTCGACGGTGCGCTGGTCGATGTGCTCGGGGGCGCCCCAGTACTCCGGGTGCGCGGGGTCGGTGCCCGCCGCCAGGCCGCGCGCCCACACGTCCCAGTGCGCGAAGTCGCCGCCGCCGGCCGCGAGCGGGGCCAGGCCCCACAGCGGGCGGGCGTAGCCCTCCAGGTCGGCGGCGGTGTCGTCGTGGTGCGCGATGTTGACGCCGAGGCGGATGCGGGCGCCGCCCGTACTGGCGTACGGCGGCAGGGCGTCGGCCAGCTCGGTGGCGTACGCCAGCATCTCGTCCCGCGCGTGTGCGCCGGCGCTTGTCTCCGCAGCCATGCGGCCGCCCTCCCTCGGTAGTTGCGACAACTTTCGCAACTACCGAGGCCCACGTCAACGCACTGGGCGCGACCTGTGAAAGGGCTTACTACAAAGTGCCGTCGTACATGACGCGTCAGACGTGGCGCGTCAGACGTTGAAGCCGAGCGCGCGCAGCTGCTCGCGGCCGTCGTCGGTGATCTTCTCGGGACCCCACGGCGGCATCCAGACCCAGTTGATCTTCAGCGCGCTGACGATGCCCTCGGTCGCGGTCTGCGCCTGCTCCTCGATCACGTCGGTGAGCGGGCACGCGGCCGAGGTGAGGGTCATGTCGAGGGTGGCGACGTTGGTGTCGTCCACGTGGATGCCGTAGATCAGGCCGAGGTTGACGACGTCGATGCCCAGCTCGGGGTCGACGACGTCGTAGAGGGCCTCGCGGATCTCCTCCTCGGAGGCCGGCTTGAGCGCGACCTCGGTGCTGTCAGTCATGCGGTCTCCTCGGGTGTGGTGCTGGACAGCGCCTTCGCGGTGGCGTCCTTCCAGGCCATCCAGCTCAGCAGCGCGCACTTGACCCGCGCCGGGTACTTCGAGACGCCGGCGAACACGACGGCGTCCTCCAGCACCTCCTCCATCTCCTCGTCGGGCTCGATCCGCCCGCGGGACTGCATCAGTTCCAGGAAGGTCTCCTGGATCTGCTGCGCCTGCGCGATGTCCTTGCCGACCAGCAGGTCGTTGAGGACCGAGGCGCTGGCCTGGCTGATCGAGCAGCCCTGGCCCTCGTACGACACGTCGGCGATCACGGTGCCGTCCAGCCGCACCCGCAGGGTGATCTCGTCACCGCAGGTGGGGTTGACGTGGTGCACCTCGGCCTGGCCGTCCCGCAGGCCGCGCCCGTGCGGGTGCTTGTAATGGTCCAGGATCACGTCCTGGTACATCGAGTCGAGCTTCACAGCAGCACCACCATCATCACCCGAAGAAGTTCCTGACCTGCTCCAGGCCCTCGACGAGGGCGTCGACCTCGGCCGGGGTGGAGTACAGATAGAACGACGCCCGGGTGGTCGCGGGAATTCCGTACCGCAGGCAGACCGGCCTGGCGCAGTGGTGGCCGACCCGGACCGCGATGCCCTGCTCGTCGAGCACCTGGCCGACGTCGTGCGGGTGGATGTCGCCCAGCACGAAGGAGATCGCGGCGGCCCGGTCCTGGGCCGTCGTCGGACCGATGATCCGCAGGTCGGGGACCTGCAGCAGCCGATCGAGCGCGTACTCGGTGAGCGCGTGCTCATGAGCGGCGATCTTGTCCATGCCGATCGCGGACAGGTAGTCCACGGCCGCGCCGAGCCCGATGGCCTGGGCGATCGGCGGGGTGCCCGCCTCGAACTTGTGCGGGGCGGGCGCGTAGGTGGAGGAGTGCATCGAGACGGTCTCGATCATCTCGCCGCCGCCGAGGAAGGGCGGCAGGTCCTCCAGCAGCTCCTGGCGGCCCCACAGCACCCCGATGCCGGTCGGGCCGACCATCTTGTGGCCGGTGAAGGCCACGAAGTCGGCGCCGAGCGCCTGCACGTCGAGCACCATGTGCGGGGCGGCCTGGGAGGCGTCGATGAGCACCAGGGCGCCGACGTCCTGGGCGCGGCGCACGATGGCCTCGACCGGGTTGACGGTGCCCAGGATGTTGGAGACCAGCACGAAGGAGACGATCTTCGTCTTCTCAGTGATGACCTGCTCGATGTCGGACAGGTCGAGCCGGCCGTCGTCGGTCAGGCCGAACCACTTCAGCGTCGCGCCGGTGCGCTGCGAGAGCAGCTGCCACGGCACGATGTTGGAGTGGTGCTCCATCTCCGTGATGACGATCTCGGTCTCGCGGTCCACCCGGTAGGGCTCGTCGGCCCAGCCGAGCATGTTCGCCACCAGGTTCAGCGACTCCGACGCGTTCTTGGTGAAGATCACCTCGTCGCGGCTGGGCGCGTTGATGAAGGCGGCCACCTTGTCGCGGGCGCCTTCGTACAGCGCCGTGGCCTCCTCGGCGAGCACGTGCACACCGCGGTGCACGTTGGCGTTGGACCGCTCGTAGTAGGAGTTGAGCGTGTCGAGCACCTGGCGCGGCTTCTGCGAGGTCGCCGCGTTGTCCAGGTACACCAGCTTCCGCCCGTCGTGGACCAGCCGGTCCAGGACGGGGAAGTCCTTGCGGATCGCCTCGGTGTCGAGGAGGCCCGGGAGCACCCGGCCGTCAGTGGTCACGCTGAAGCGCCGCCCTTCACGTAGGACTCGTAGCCCTCTTCCTCCAGCTTGTCGGCCAGTTCCGCACCACCGGACTCGGCGATCCGGCCCGCCGCGAAGACGTGGACGAAGTCGGGCTTGATGTACCGCAGGATGCGCGTGTAGTGGGTGATCAGCAGGGTGCCGACGTCGCCGCCCTCGCGGACCCGGTTGACGCCCTCGGAGACCACGCGCAGCGCGTCGACGTCGAGGCCGGAGTCGGTCTCGTCGAGGATCGCGATGTGCGGCTTGAGCAGTTCGAGCTGCAGGATCTCGTGGCGCTTCTTCTCACCGCCGGAGAAGCCCTCGTTGACGTTGCGCTCGGCGAAGGCCGGGTCCATGCTGAGCCGCTCCATGGCCTCCCTGACCTCCTTCACCCAGGTGCGCAGCTTGGGGGCCTCGCCGCGGATGGCGGTGGCGGAGGTGCGCAGGAAGTTGGAGACGGAGACGCCGGGCACCTCGACCGGGTACTGCATGGCGAGGAAGAGGCCGGCCCTGGCGCGCTCGTCGACGGTCATCGCCAGCACGTCCTCACCGTCGAGGGTGACGGTGCCGCCGGTGACGGTGTACTTGGGGTGACCGGCCAGCGAGTACGCGAGCGTGGACTTGCCGGAGCCGTTGGGACCCATGATCGCGTGGGTCTCGCCCTGCTTCACGGTCAGGTCGACGCCCCTGAGGATCTCCTTGGTGGCGTTGTCGGCTTCGACGGTGACATGCAGGTCGTTGATTTCAAGCGTGGCCATGGGTGACTCAGGACTCCTGGGTGACGGAGACGAGCACGTCGTCCCCAACGATCTTGACGGGGTATACGGGCACGGGCCGCGTGGCGGGCAGCCCGGACGGCTTGCCGGTGCGCAGGTCGAAGCTCGACCCGTGCAGCCAGCACTCGATCTGGCAGTCCTCGACCTCGCCCTCGGAGAGCGAGACGTTGGCGTGCGAGCAGATGTCGTTGATCGCGAAGACATCGCCCGTGGTGCGGACCACGGAGACCGGCACACCGTCGACCTCGACCCGGTGCGGGGTGTCCTCGGCGAGGTCGCCGAGCGCGCAGACGCGCACGTACGAATCGGTGGCGGTCATCCGACGGACGCCTCCAGTTCGGCGTCGATCTTCGCCATCAGCCGCTCCTCGAGGTCGGCGAGGCCGATCTGCTGGACCAGCTCGCCGAAGAAGCCGCGCACCACCAGGCGGCGGGCGTCGTCGGCGCGCATGCCGCGGGACTGCAGGTAGAACAGCTGCTCGTCGTCGAAGCGGCCGGTCGCGGAGGCGTGTCCCGCACCGACGATCTCGCCGGTCTCGATCTCCAGGTTCGGCACCGAGTCGACCCGGGCGCCGTCGGTGAGGACGAGGTTCCGGTTCAGCTCGTAGGTGTCGGTGCCCTCGGCCGCGGCCCTGATGAGCACGTCGCCGATCCACACCGCGTGGGCGTCCTGGCCCTGGAGCGCGCCCTTGTAGGCGACGTTCGAGCGGCAGTGCGGGGTGTCGTGGTCGATGAAGAGGCGGTGCTCCTGGTGCTGGCCCTCGTCGGTGAAGTACAGCCCGTACAGCTCGGCCTCGCCGCCGGGGGCGCCGTAGACGACCCGCGGGTGCAGCCGGACCAGGTCGCCGCCGAGGGTGACGACCACCGACTTGAAGGTGGCGTCCCGGCCGATCAGCGCGGTGTGCTGGGCGGCGTGCACGGCGGTGTCGTCCCAGTCCTGCACGGAGACCACGGTGAGCTTGGCGCCGTCGCCGACCAGGTACTCGACGTTGGCGGCCATGGTGGTGTCACCGGTGTGCTCGATGACGACGACGGCCTCGGCGAACGCCCCGATCTCGACGACCTGGTGGCCGTAGACGGTGCCGCCCTCGCCGTGCACGGCGATCCTGACCGGCTCGGTCAGGATCGCTTCCTTGGGGATGCTGACGACCGAGGCCTTCTCGAACGAGCTGTACGCCTGGGCGGCGACCCGGTCGACCGGCTTGCCCGCCCTGCCGACCCGCGGGTCGGTACGGTCCACGGTCTGCACCGTGACGCCGTCCGGCGCGGTCACCTCGACGCGCAGCCCGCCGGTGGCCTCGGCCGTGCCGTCGTGCAGGCCGCGCAGCCGTTCCAGCGGAGTGAAGCGCCACTCCTCCTCACGGCCGTGCGGCACCGGGAAGTCGGCCACGTCGTAGGACGGGGCGGCGCTGACCCGGGCGTCGGCGGGCTGCCCCACCGTAATGGCACCGTCCGTGGTGCTGCCCGCAGGAGTGTTGTCAGCCATGGCTAGTCGTACAGCTCGCTTTCTTCATGTGTTCGCTCGCCTCCGGTCGCTTTCCATCCGGTGTCGACAGTCCGGTGCAGCCGGGGGGCTGGTGGACGAGGGGGAAGGCCCGGCGCTAGCCGACGGCGCCTTCCATCTGCAGCTCGATCAGCCGGTTGAGCTCCAGGGCGTACTCCATCGGCAGCTCCTTGGCGATCGGCTCGACGAAGCCGCGCACGATCATCGCCATGGCCTCGAACTCGGTCATGCCGCGGCTCATCAGGTAGAAGAGCTGGTCGTCGGAGACCTTGGAGACGGTGGCCTCGTGGCCCATGGACACGTCGTCCTCGCGGACGTCCACGTACGGGTAGGTGTCGGAGCGGGAGATCGTGTCGATCAGCAGCGCGTCGCACAGCACGTTCGACTTCGATCCGGCCGAGCCCTCGCCGATCTCGATCAGACCGCGGTAGGAGGTGCGGCCGCCGGCGCGGGCCACCGACTTGGAGACGATGTTCGACGAGGTGTTCGGCGCCATGTGCACCATCTTGGCGCCGGCGTCCTGGTGCTGGCCCTCGCCCGCGAAGGCGATGGACAGCGTCTCGCCCTTGGCGTGCTCGCCCATCAGGTAGACGGCCGGGTACTTCATGGTGACCTTGGAGCCGATGTTGCCGTCGACCCACTCCATGGTGGCGCCCTCGTAGGCGACGGCGCGCTTGGTCACCAGGTTGTAGACGTTGTTCGACCAGTTCTGGATCGTCGTGTAGCGGCAGCGGCCGCCCTTCTTCACGATGATCTCGACGACCGCGGAGTGCAGCGAGTCGGACTTGTAGATCGGCGCGGTGCAGCCCTCGACGTAGTGGACGTAGGCGTCCTCGTCGACGATGATCAGCGTCCGCTCGAACTGGCCCATGTTCTCGGTGTTGATCCGGAAGTAGGCCTGCAGCGGGATGTCGACGTGCACGCCCTTCGGCACGTAGATGAACGAGCCGCCCGACCACACCGCCGTGTTCAGCGACGCGAACTTGTTGTCGCCGGCCGGGATGACCGTGCCGTAGTACTCCTGGAACAGCTCGGGGTGCTCGCGCAGCGCGGTGTCGGTGTCCAGGAAGATGACGCCCTGCTCCTCCAGGTCCTCGCGGATCTGGTGGTAGACGACCTCGGACTCGTACTGCGCCGCGACACCGGCGACCAGCCGCTGCTTCTCCGCCTCGGGGATGCCCAGCTTGTCGTAGGTGTTCTTGATGTCCTCGGGCAGGTCCTCCCAGGACTCCGCCTGCTTCTCGGTGGACCGCACGAAGTACTTGATGTTGTCGAAGTCGATACCGGACAGGTCCGAGCCCCAGGTCGGCATGGGCTTCTTGCCGAACAGCCGCAGACCCTTGAGCCGGAGCTTGAGCATCCACTCGGGCTCGGACTTCTTCGCGGAGATGTCACGGACGACGGCCTCGGACAGGCCGCGCTGTGCGGCCGCGCCCGCGACGTCGGAGTCGGCCCAGCCGTACTCGTACGTGCCGATGCCCTCGAGCTCCGGGTGAGTGGTCTCCGTGGGAGCAGTCATGCGGGGTTCCTCCCGGACGTGCTGGCAGATGCCTGGTCGGTGGTCTGGGTCTGTGCGGGGTGCGCCGCGGGCCGGTCGTCGCCGTCCGGCTCGGCCGGTTGCGGGGCCTGCGGGACGAAGGTGGTGCATACGCCGTCGCCGTGCGCGATGGTGGCCAGCCGCTGGACGTGCGTCCCGAGCAGGCGGGAGAAGACCTCGGCCTCCGCCTCGCACAGTTCGGGGAACTGCTCGGCCGTATGGGCGACCGGGCAGTGGTGCTGGCACAGCTGCTCGCCCGCGGGTCCCGGGGCGCTGCGGGTCGTTGCAGCGTACCCGTCGGCGGACAGCGCCCGGGCGAGCGCCCGGGTGCGGTCCTCAGGGGCCGCCGCGTCCACGATCGCACGGTAGCGCTCGGCCTGCGCAGCGACGCGGGCGCGGGCGAAAGCGGAGACCGCGGCCTGGCCGTCCTGGCCGCCGCCGGCGGACTCGGCGATCCAGCGCAGCGCGTCGGCGGCGAGTACGTCGTAGGCCTGGTCGAACGCGTCCCGGCCGCAGTCGGTCAGTGCGAAGACCTTGGCGGGTCTACCGCGGCCGCGGTGGCCGTAGACCCGCTGGTCGCGGGCCTCGACGACATTGTCGGCCGCGAGTGCGTCCAGATGGCGGCGGACGGCGGCCTGGGTCAGGCCGAGCCGCTCGGCGAGGTCGGCGGCAGTGGAGGGCCCGTGGTCCAGGATGGACCGGGCGACCCGGTTGCGGGTGCGCCGCTCCCCGGTCGTCTGCTCCTCCGCCGCCCCTTGGGCGGCACCACCGACGTATTTCACAACCCCATTGTTGCGTAATTCATCAGGCGCGGGCAAGCCGCTCCCCTGCCGGACGCGGTGTGCTGCATCACTTAGGGTCACCTAATTCCGCCCTGCCGCCAAAACCGCCGCCAGGCGTCCCTAGACTCGTTCGCATGCGAAACGAGCCCGCGGTCGAGGTGGCCGGTCTGGTCAAGCGGTACGGGACCAGGACCGCGGTCGACGGCCTCGACCTGGCGGTGCCGCGCGGCAGCGTCACCGCGGTGCTCGGCCCGAACGGCGCGGGCAAGACCACCACCGTCGAGGTCTGCGAGGGCTACCGGCGCCCCGACGGCGGCAGCGTCAGAGTGCTCGGCCTGGACCCGGTCACCCAGGGCGCGGCGCTGCGGCCCAGGATCGGCGTGATGCTGCAGGCCGGCGGGGTCTACCCGGGCGCGTACGCCGAGGAGATGCTGCGGCACACCGCGGCGCTGCACGCCCACCCCATCGACCCGGCGCTGCTGATCGAGCGCCTGGGCCTGGAGTCCTGCGGCCGTACGACCTACCGGCGGCTGTCCGGCGGCCAGCAGCAGCGGCTCGCGCTGGCGATGGCCGTGGTGGGCCGCCCCGAACTGGTCTTCCTCGACGAGCCCACCGCCGGCCTGGACCCGCAGGCCAGGCACGCCACCTGGGACCTGGTGCGCGAGCTGCGGGCCGACGGCGCCACCGTGGTGCTGACCACGCACTTCATGGACGAGGCGGAACAGCTCGCCGACCAGGTGGTGATCATCGACGGCGGCCGGTCCATCGCCCACGGCACCCCCGAGGAGCTGTGCCGGGGCGGCGCCGAGGGCACCCTGCGCTTCATCGGCCGCCCGGGACTGGACCTGGCGTCACTGCTCAAGGCGCTGCCCGCGGACAGCGCGGCCGCCGAGCTGAGCCCCGGCAGCTACCGCATCGAGGGCAAGGTCGACCCGCAGCTGCTGGCCACCGTCACCTCCTGGTGCGCCCAGCACGGCGTACTGCCCGACCGGCTCTCGGTCGAGCGCCGCACCCTGGAGGACGTCTTCTTGGAACTGACCGGCAGGGAGCTGCGCCGATGACCGCCACCACCACCACCCCCACGGAGTCGGCGTACGCGGCCGGGTCCTTCGCCCCCGCGCCGGGCGCCGCCCGCCTGCCGGCGATGATCCGCGCCCAGGCCGCCCTGGAGACGAGGATGCTGCTGCGCAACGGCGAGCAGCTGCTGCTGACCGTGGTGATCCCGGCGCTGCTGCTGGTGCTCTTCAGCGGCGTCGACATCGTCGACACCGGCGCGGGCAGGTCGGTGGACTTCCTGGCCCCCGGCGTGCTCGCGCTCGCGGTGCTGTCCACCGCCTTCACCGGGCAGGCCATCGCGACGGGCTTCGAGCGGCGCTACGGGGTGCTCAAGCGGCTCGGCGCCTCGCCGCTGCCGCGCTGGGCGCTGCTGACCGCGAAGACCTGCTCGGTGCTGGTCACCGAGCTGCTGCAGGTGGCCCTGCTGACGGTGATCGCCTTCGCGCTGGGCTGGTCGCCGCACGGCAACCCGCTGGCGGTGCTGGTCCTGCTGCTGCTCGGCACCGCCGCCTTCTCCGGTCTGGGGCTGCTGATGGCCGGCACCCTCAGGGCCGAGGCGACGCTGGCCGCCGCCAACCTGGTCTTCCTGCTGCTGCTGGTCGGCGGCGGGGTGATCGTGCCGATGGACAAGTTCCCCGGCGGCGTGCGGCCGGTGCTGGAACTGCTGCCGGTCTCGGCGCTGTCCGACGGGCTGCGGGACGTGCTGCAGCACGGCGCCGCGATGCCCTGGGGCGACCTGGGCATCCTCGCGGTGTGGGCGGTCGCCGGACTGGCGGCCGCGGGCCGCTTCTTCCGCTGGGAGTAGCCCGCTCCCCCGCCGGGGAGCAGGGGCGCGGCGCGGCGGAGCACCCCTCGTGAAAACACGCACAAGGGCGGCGCCTACCATGTGTCCGTGCCGAAGCTGCCCGAAATCGCGCGAAACCCGCTCGCCTTCATCGCCGCCCGGTGGACCCCGAACCCTGTGACGGTCCGCCGCGCGACGCTCGCCGCCCTGGTGATGTCGGTGGTCATCGTGATCACCGGCGGCGCGGTCCGGCTGACCGCCTCGGGCCTCGGCTGCCCGACCTGGCCCACGTGCAGCGGCGACAGCCTGCTCGGCACCCGCGAGATGGGCATCCACCACGCCATCGAGATCAGCAACCGCATGCTGACGTACGTGCTGTGCGCCGCCGTCGGCTGGGCGATCGTGGCGATCCGCGCGATGCGGCCGCACCGCACCGGCCTCTACCGGCTGGCCTGGGCGCAGTTCTGGGTCGTGGTGGGCAACGCGGTGTGGGGCGGCCTGACCGTGCTCACCAAGCTCAACCCCTACGTGGTCTCGCTGCACTTCCTGCTCTCCGCGGCACTGATCACCGTCGCGGTGCTGACCTGGCAGCGGGTCGCGGAGGGCGACGCCTCGCCGCGGCCCCTGGTCGGCAAGCCGGTGCGGCAGCTGGGGCAGCTGCTGGCCGCCGCGGCAGCGGTGCTGATCGTGGTGGGCACCCTGGTCACCGGGGCCGGTCCGCACCCGGGCGACTCCAGCGGCGAGTTCACCATGCAGCGCATCGAGGTCGACTGGCGGACCATCGCCCAGCTGCACGCCGACTTCGCGTGGGTGGTGGTCGGGCTGACCGCCGCCCTGTGGTTCGTGCTGCGGGCGGTCGACGCGCCGACCGGGCCGCAGCGCAGGTCGGCGGAGCTGTTCGCGGTGCTGATGGGCCAGGGCGTCATCGGGTACGTCCAGTACTTCACCCACCTGCCGGCGGCCCTGGTCGACCTGCACATGTTCGGCGCCTGCCTGGTGTGGATCGCGACCCTGCGGGTGCTGCTGTCCTTCAGGGAACGGCCGCTGGCGGAGCCGGGCGAGACCCCCGGCGCGGTGTCAGCGGCCGTGCCGGAACCGGTCGGCGTCGGCGGCAGGAAGCCGGTAGACGCGGCGCGCGTTCCCCTCGCCGACCAGGGCGGCGACCCGCTGCCCGTCCGCCGCTGACCACTCCCCCGCCGCGACCCGCTCGCCGACCAGCCGGTCGAGCGCGGCCAGGAAGCCGCGCGCGCCGGTGACGTACAGCTCGGGCAGGCCGACCGCGCTCCCGGCGTAGAGCACCTTGCCGAAGGGGGCGCGGGAGAGCACCCCGGACGGGTCGGTGCCGATCGCCAGGTAGACGTGCGGCAGGTCGGCGGCCAGCCGGGCCGCGGCGTCCTCGTGCGCAGACCCCGGCAGCAGCACCACGTCGGTGCCGAGGCCCTCGGTGGCCCGCAGGAAACCCGCCGCGGCCGCGGGACCCGGCCCGTCCTGCCGGTGCCGCAGCACCAGCGGCAGGCCGGCTGCGACCGCGTGCCACAGCAGGTGGCGCAGCAGCACCGGGTCCGCGGGCCGCTCGCCGACCGGCCGGGTGCCCAGCCAGTACGCGGCGGCGGCCCGCACCTCGACCGGCCCCGGCGGGCCGTGCGCGGGCGCCGAGCCGTCCGCCAGCGGTTCCGCGGCGCAGGAGAAGCCGACGGCGCTCAGGGCCGCCCCGTGCACCGACTCGGCGAGATTGGCCAGAAATCCGTCCACCGTGCCCGAGGTGTCGGCCACCTGCTGGGCCAGCGGCTCCAGCCGGACGATCTCGTACGCGGCCGCGCCGCCCGCAGCGCCCAGCTCCTTGGGCGGGGTCAGGTCGCCGGGTTCGCCGGTGTCGACCAGGTACGCGCCGATGCCGGTGCCGCGAAGCAGCAGCCGGGCCGCCTCGTACGCGCCCAGCTCGCGGCGGCGGGCCAGGTAGCGGGCCGGGGAGGAGTGCGGTTCGAGGCCCAGCAGCGGCGGGCACCAGCGGCGTACCGCGAAGCCGGCGGGGCTGTCGAACAGCGTCGTGCGGGGCGCCACCGCACCCGGCAGCCGGGCCTCGAAGGCGCCGATCCCCAGATCCCCGGGGAGTACCCCGTGGCAGTACGCGTCCACCAGGTGTCCCCGCGCCCCGGCCATCCGCCGCCCCTCCTGCCGCCCTGCGTCCGTCACGACCCTGCCATGGGTCCTAACGGTGCGGGGCGTCGTCAGGTGTTGGCCCTGCCGCCCATCTGGATTCCGGCCATCCGGCGCCACTCGTAGCGGCCGGTCCGCACCCGGGCGGCCATCTCGCCGTCGAAGGCGTCCTTGACAGTGGCGTCCGCGCTCGTGGCTGCCGCCTGGGCGATGGCGTAGGTCGGTGCGACGAGGTCGCCCCAGGACCCGTCCTGCCCGACCAGCACGATGCGCGCTCCGCGCTGGCCCAGGTACTCGACGCTGACGTCGACCCCACCGTGCGCCTTCGCGAACGCGTCCACCTGCCGGGCCAGCCGCCCGACCCGTCGCTCAACCTTGGATTCAGCCATGGGGGCATGCTACCCGCGAGTAGCGTTCGGGGCAGCAACCCCCGGGGGCACCCCCAGGTGAAGCTCGGGGGGCGGAACTGCGCGACCAGCCGTCGACGGGCTGCACGCCGTCACCGTCCGAAAGGGGGCTGTTCGGTTCGATCCGGACCACCCGCCGGTGGCCGGCTGAGCGCGGGGCTCCTCGCGCCCCTGAAGAGCACCGCCCGACGCAGCGGGCACCCGTGAAGCCGCCCGCAGGGGCTAGTGCAGGAAGGGGTCGATCGCCACGGCGACGAAGAGGAGCGTGGCGTAGGTGATCGACCAGTGGAAGAGCCGCATCTCCTTGAGCTTCGGGCCGGTCACCCCGGCCTTCGCCCGGGCGTGCAGCCCGTGCGCCTCCTTGAGCCAGAAGCCGCCGAGGGCCACCGCCACCAGGGGGTAGAACCAGGAGGTCTCGCCCAGCGGCCACCACAGGGTGAGCGAGGTCAGGACCATCACCCAGCTGTAGAGGACGATCTGCCGGGCGACCACCTGGTTGCCCGCGACCACCGGGAGCATCGGCACGCCGACCCGCTCGTAGTCGTCCTTGACCTTCATCGACAGCGGCCAGTAGTGCGGCGGCGTCCAGAAGAAGAGGACCAGGAAGAGCACGAAGGGCGCCCAGGCCAGCTCGTTGCGCACCGCGGACCAGCCGATGAAGACCTGCAGGCAGCCCGCGACACCGCCCCACACGATGTTCTGGGCGGTGCGGCGCTTGAGGCCGAGGGTGTAGACGAAGACGTAGTAGAGGATCGCGGTCAGCGACAGGCCCGCGGACAGCGGGTTGACCAGCACCGCGAACCACACCGTGGACACCACCGACAGCGTGATGCCGAAGACCAGGCCCTCGCGCGGCGAGACGAGCCCGGTGACCAGCGGCCGCTGCTCGGTGCGGTGCATCAGCGCGTCGATGTCGCGGTCGATGTACATGTTGAGCGCGTTCGCACCGCCCGCCGACAGGTAGCCGCCGACCACGGTCGCCAGCACCAGCCACAGGTCGGGAACCCCGCCGGCCGCCAGGAACATCACCGGAACCGTCGTGATGAGCAGCAGCTCGATGATGCGCGGTTTGGTCAGTGCCACGAACCCCATGACACGGGCCTGCAGCGGCCGATGACCTGAGCCCGTCCCGATGACCCCTGCGGGTCGGGATTCGACGGCCGTCACGAACACCCCAAGAGAGATGAGTCAAGCAGGTCGCCAAGCACCTGGCCGCCGGTTGCACCGGGCGACCGGGCCACGGTGCGGCCTGCGCGTACCACGCCACTCTAGACGCAGGGAATACCCCGTCCGCCTCCGGGGGTGGATCGTGTTGCCCGGCCCCCGTCCACCAGGAGTTAACGGCATTCGGGAGGCGAATACGGACGTACAAGGGCAGGATCGAAAAGGTGCACGCACACGACGGTAGGCTCAGCCGTGTCGGGTAGGCACCTCGTCACCGGCGCATTTCGACGTTTTTGTTGAGAGGAGCCCTGACCCAGGGTGAGCAAGCAGCCGACCACCGCAGACCTTGAGTGGACCGATCTGGACAGGCGGGCCGTCGACACCGCCCGCGTCCTGGCCATGGACTCCGTGCAGAGGGTCGGCAACGGCCACCCCGGCACGGCGATGAGCCTGGCCCCCGCCGCATACCTGCTGTTCCAGAAGGTCATGCGGCACGACCCCGCGGACGCCGACTGGACCGGGCGCGACCGCTTCGTGCTCTCGGCGGGCCACAGCAGCCTGACTCTCTACACCCAGCTCTACCTGGCCGGGTACGGCCTTGAGCTGGACGACCTGAAGAGCTTCCGCACCTGGGGTTCGCGCACCCCGGGGCACCCCGAGTACGGCCACACCACCGGCGTCGAGACCACCACGGGCCCGCTGGGCCAGGGTGTCGCGAACGCGGTGGGCATGGCGATGGCCGCCCGCTACGAGCGCGGCCTGTTCGACCCGGACGCCGCAGCGGGCACCTCGCCCTTCGACCACACCATCTGGGCGATCGCCGGCGACGGCTGCCTGCAGGAGGGCATCTCCGCGGAGGCGTCCTCGCTGGCCGGCCACCAGAAGCTCGGCAACCTGGTGCTGCTGTGGGACGACAACCACATCTCCATCGAGGGCGACACCGAGACCGCGGTGTCCGAGGACACCGTCAAGCGCTACGAGGCGTACGGCTGGCACGTGCAGCGCGTCGCGCCGCTGCCCAACGGCGACCTCGACCCGCAGGCGCTGTACGAGGCGCTGCTCGCCGCGAAGGCGGAAACCGAGAGGCCGTCCTTCATCGCGGCCCGCTCGATCATCGCGTGGCCGGCCCCGCACGCGCAGAACACCGAGGCCGCGCACGGCTCGGCGCTGGGCGAGGACGAGATCCGCGCCACCAAGCAGGTGCTGGGCTTCGACCCCGAGCAGCACTTCGAGGTGTCCGACGAGGTCATCGCGCACACCCGTGCGGTCGGCGACCGCGGCCGCGAGGCCAAGTCGGCCTGGGAGAAGTCCTTCTCAGCGTGGCGCACCGCCAACCCGGAGCGCGCCGCGATCTTCGACCGGATCGCCGCCGCCGAGCTGCCCGCCGGCTGGGAGTCGCACCTGCCGCAGTTCGAGGTCGGCTCGTCGCTGGCCACCAGGGCCGCGTCCGGCAAGATCCTGGAGGCGCTGGGCGCCGTCGTGCCCGAGCTGTGGGGCGGCTCCGCCGACCTTGCGGGCTCGAACAACACCACGATCGACAAGACCTCGTCGTTCCTGCCCGAGGGCAACCCGCTGCCGGGCGCGCACCCTTACGGCCGCACGATCCACTTCGGCATCCGCGAGCACTCGATGGCCGCCGAGATGAACGGGATCACGCTGCACGGCAACACCCGGGTCTACGGCGGTACGTTCCTGGTCTTCTCCGACTACATGCGCAACGCGGTACGGCTGTCCGCGCTGATGCACCTGCCGGTGACGTACGTGTGGACGCACGACTCGATCGGCCTGGGCGAGGACGGCCCGACGCACCAGCCGGTGGAGCACCTGGCGTCGCTGCGTGCCATCCCCGGTCTCAACGTGGTCCGTCCCGCGGACGCCAACGAGACGGTCGTGGCCTGGCAGGAGATCCAGAAGCGCTGGACCAAGGAGTTCGGCAAGGGCGCCCCGCACGGCCTGGCGCTCACCCGGCAGGGCGTGCCGGTGTACGAGCGCAACCAGGACGCGGCGCGCGGCGGCTACGTGCTGTTCGAGGCGGAGGGCGGTCCCGCCCAGGTCGTCCTGATCGGCACCGGCTCCGAGGTGCAGCTCGCCGTGGCCGCCCGCGACGACCTGCAGGCCGCCGGCATCCCCACCCGCGTGGTGTCGATGCCGTGCGTGGAGTGGTTCGAGGAGCAGGACCAGGCCTACCGGGACGGCGTGCTGCCGCCCTCGGTGAAGGCCCGGGTCGCGGTGGAGGCCGGCATCGGGCTGACCTGGCACCGCTACGTGGGTGACGCGGGACGCATCGTGAGCCTTGAGCACTTCGGTGCCTCGGCCGACGCCAAGGTGCTCTTCCGCGAGTTCGGGTTCACCGCGGAGGCGGTGGCCGCCGCGGCGCGGGAATCTCTCGCCGCCGCTGATCGCTGACGCAGGTACACGACACATCAGGAGATGCAACTCTCATGACAGACGCACTCAAGCGCCTCTCCGACGAAGGCGTCGCGATCTGGCTGGACGACATGTCCCGCAGGCGCATCACGACGGGGAACCTGGCCGAGCTGATCGACCAGCAGCACGTCGTCGGCGCCACCACCAACCCGTCGATCTTCCAGAAGGCGATCGTCGGCGACGCGCTGTACGACCCGCAGGTCGCCGACCTCGCCTCGCGCGGTCTGACGCCCGACGAGGCGGTGCGGATGATCACCACCGCCGACGTGCGGGACGCGGCGGACATCTTCCGCCCGGTCTTCGACGCCACCGACGGCCAGGACGGCCGGGTCTCCATCGAGGTGGACCCGCGCCTGGCGCACAACACCCGGGCGACCATCGCCGAGGCCAAGCAGCTGGCCTGGCTGGTGGACCGGCCGAACACGCTGATCAAGATCCCGGCGACCAAGGCGGGCCTGCCGGCCATCGCCGACGTCACAGGGCGCGGCATCAGCGTCAACGTCACGCTGATCTTCTCCCTCGCGCGCTACCGCGAGGTCATGGACGCCTACCTGACCGGCTTGGAGAAGGCCAAGGCGGGCGGCCTGGACCTGTCGCGGATCCACTCGGTCGCGTCCTTCTTCGTGTCCCGGGTGGACACCGAGATCGACAAGCGGCTGGAGAAGATCGGCACCACCGAGGCCAAGGCACTCAAGGGCAAGGCGGCCGTCGCCAACGCGCGGCTGGCCTACCAGGCCTACGAGGAGGTCTTCTCCTCCGACCGCTGGCTGGCCCTGGAGAAGTCCGGCGCGAACAAGCAGCGCCCGCTGTGGGCCTCGACCGGCGTCAAGGACCCGGCCTACCCCTCGACGCTGTACGTCACCGAGCTGGTCGCGCCGAACACGGTGAACACGATGCCCGAGGCGACCCTGGAGGCCACCGCCGAGAACGGCACGGTCACCGGCGACACGATCCGCGGCACCTACGAGCAGTCGCGGGCAGAACTGGACGCCATCGAGGCGCTCGGTATCTCGTACGACGACGTCGTCCAGCTGCTGGAGGACGAGGGCGTCGAGAAGTTCGAGGCGGCCTGGAACGAGCTGCTGGACTCCACCAAGGCGGAACTCGAACGGCTCGCTCCTTCGGAGGCCTGAGGTGAGCACAGAAACACCGGACCGCGGCAGCAATCCGCTGCGGGACCCGCTCGACCGCCGGCTGCCGCGGATCGCCGGCCCCTCGGGGCTGATCATCTTCGGCGTCACCGGTGACCTGTCGCGCAAGAAGCTGATGCCGGCGGTGTACGACCTGGCCAACCGCGGGCTGCTGCCGCCGGGCTTCGCCCTGGTCGGCTTCGCCCGCAGGAGCTGGGAGAACGAGGACTTCGCGCAGGAAGTGCACGACGCGGTCAAGGAGCACGCGCGCACCCCCTTCCGCGAGGAGGTGTGGCAGCAGCTGGCCGAGGGCTGCCGCTTCGTGCAGGGCGACTTCGACGACGACACGGCGTTCGAGACGCTGAAGTCGACCATCGAGGAGCTGGACAAGGCCCGCGGTACGGGCGGCAACTTCGCCTTCTACCTGTCGGTGCCGCCGAAGTTCTTCCCGAACGTGGTCCAGCAGCTCAAGAAGCACGGCCTGTCGCAGGGCACCGGCGACTCGTGGCGGCGTGCCGTCATCGAGAAGCCGTTCGGCCACGACCTGGCCAGCGCGCAGGACCTCAACCGGATCGTGCACGACGTCTTCCCGCCCAACGAGGTCTTCAGGATCGACCACTACCTGGGCAAGGAGACGGTCCAGAACATCCTGGCGCTGCGCTTCGCCAACACGATGTACGAGCCGATCTGGAACCGCTCGTACGTCGACCACGTGCAGATCACGATGGCCGAGGACATCGGCATCGGCGGCCGGGCCGGCTACTACGACGGCATCGGCGCGGCCCGCGACGTGATCCAGAACCACCTGCTCCAGCTGCTGGCGCTGACCGCGATGGAGGAGCCCGGCTCCTTCCACCCCAAGGCGCTGACCGCGGAGAAGCTCAAGGTGCTGGGCGCCGTCCAGCTGCCCGACGACCTCGGCAAGCACACCGTGCGCGGGCAGTACGCGCACGCCTGGCAGGGCGGCGAGGAGGTGCTCGGCTACCTGGAGGAGGACGGCATCGACCCCAAGTCCAAGACCGACACCTACGCGGCGATCAAGCTGGAGATCAACAACCGCCGCTGGGCCGGGGTGCCGTTCTACCTGCGCACCGGCAAGCGCCTGGGCCGCCGGGTCACCGAGATCGCGGTGATCTTCAAGCGGGCGCCGTATCTGCCCTTCGAGTCCGGGGCGACCGAGGAGCTGGGGCAGAACGCCCTGGTCATCCGGGTGCAGCCGGACGAGGGCGTCACCGTGCGGTTCGGCTCCAAGGTACCGGGCACCTCCACCGAGGTGCGGGACGTGACGATGGACTTCGCCTACGGGGAGTCCTTCACCGAGTCCAGCCCCGAGGCGTACGAGCGGCTGATCCTCGACGTGCTGCTCGGCGACGCGAACCTCTTCCCGAGGCATCAGGAAGTCGAGCTGTCCTGGACCATCCTCGACCCGATCGAGGCCTACTGGGACAAGCACGGCAAGCCCGCCCAGTACGCGTCCGGCACGTGGGGACCGGCCGAGGCGGACGAGATGCTCGCACGAGACGGCAGGAGCTGGCGCCGGCCATGAAGATCGATCTCACGGACACCACGTCCGCACGCATCAACACCGGGCTGATCGACGCCCGGCGGGCCATCGGCACCCCCGCGGTCGGGATGGTGCTGACCCTGGTCATCGTCACCGACGAGGGCAGCGCCTACGACGCGCTGAAGGCGGCGCACGAGGCGTCGAGGGAGCACCCCTCGCGCATCCTCGCCGTCATCAAGCGGCCCGGCCGCTCCCCCAGGGAGCGGGCCGGCGCCCGGCTGGACGCCGAGGTCGTGGTGGGCGACGAGGCGGGCACCGGCGAGACCGTGGTGCTGCGCATGCACGGCGAGCTGGCCAACCACGCCGAGTCCGTCGTGCTGCCGCTGCTGCTGCCGGACGCCCCCGTCGTGTGCTGGTGGCCCGACCAGGCGCCGGAGAAGGCCGGTACGGACCCGCTGGGGCGGCTCGCCCAGCGCCGTATCACCGACGCGTCGTCGGCCGAGGACCCGGTCGGCTCGCTCGTGGTGCGCGCCGATGGCTACACCCCCGGTGACACGGACCTGGCCTGGACACGGCTCACCCCGTGGCGCTCCATGCTGGCGGCGGCCCTGGACCAGAAGCACTCCACGATCACCGCGGCGGCCGTCGAGGGCGAGGCGTACAACGCGAGCACCGAACTGCTCGCGCTGTGGCTCGCCGACCGGCTGGGCGTCGAGGTGGAGCGGAAGGTCTCCGACGGCCCCGGCATCACCGCGGTGCGGCTGGTCACCGGCGACGGCGACATCTGCCTGGACCGCTCCGACGGCCGGCTCGCCGAGCTGTCGGTGCCCGGGCAGCCCGACCGGCACGTGGCGCTCAAGCGGCGGGAGACCGCCGAGCTGATCGCGGAGGAGCTGCGCAGGCTCGACCCCGACGACATATACCGCGCCACGGTGCAGTACGGGGTCAAGCACCTGGTCAGCACCGCCAGGAGCGGCAAGGGCACGGACGACGGCGGCCCGACCGCCGCGGCCCGCGCCACACCTCCGGCCGCGAAGAAGGCGGCCTCGGGAGGCAAGGCGGCGACGTCGAAGTGAGCACCCCCCAGGTGGTCGTCCACCGGGACAAGGAACTGATGGCGCGCGCCGCTGCGGCCCGGCTGATCACGAGGATCGTGGACGCCCAGGCCGCCAGGGGCGCCGCCTCGGTGGTGCTCACCGGCGGGCGCAACGGCAACGCGCTGCTGGCCGCGCTCGCCGAGTCCCCCGCGCGTGACGCGGTGGACTGGGCGCGGCTGGACGTGTGGTGGGGCGACGAGCGGTTCCTGCCGGACGGCGACCCCGAGCGCAATGTCACGCAGGCCGCGGCGCTGCTGGACGCCGTCCCGCTGGACCCGGCCAGGGTCCATCCGATGGCGGCGTCCGACGGTCCCTACGGCTCCGACGTGGAGGCGGCGGCGGAGGCCTACGCGGCCGAGCTGGCCGCCGCCGCGGAACCCGGCGACCACGGCCGGGTGCCGGCCTTCGACGTGCTGATGCTCGGCGTCGGGCCCGACACCCATGTCGCCTCGCTCTTCCCCGAGCACCCCGCGGTGCGCGAGCAGACCCGTACGGTCGTCGGCGTCCACGGCTCCCCGAAGCCGCCGCCGACCCGGATCTCGCTGACGCTGCCGGCGATCCGCGCGGCCCACGAGGTGTGGCTGCTCGCTGCGGGCGAGGACAAGGCGGGGGCGGTCGCCCTCGCCCTGTCGGCCCCGGGAGAGCTCCAGGCGCCCGCCTCGGGCGCCCAGGGCCTGTCCAGGACCCTCTGGCTGCTCGACCGCGCCGCAGCGGCCAAGCTGCCGCCCCAGCTCTACCCGCCGTACCCGCCCGCCTCGGCGTAAGGCGGCACACGAAAGGGGCGCCCCCCGGCCTGGGGGGCGCCCCTTCGTGCGCGGTCAGCGGCCGCGCAGCTCGCGGTACTTGGCCACCAGGTGCGTGGTGCTCGGGTCGAGGCCGGGGACGTCGGCGCCCTCGGTCAGGGCGGGCTCGACGCGCTTGGCGAGGACCTTGCCCAGTTCGACGCCCCACTGGTCGAAGGAGTCGATGTTCCAGATCGCGCCCTGCACGAAGACCTTGTGCTCGTAGAGCGCGATCAGCTGCCCCAGCACCGACGGCGTCAGCTCGCTCGCCAGGATGGTCGTCGTCGGGTGGTTGCCGCGGAAGGTCTTGTGCGGGACCAGCTCCTCGGGCACGCCCTCCGCCCTGACCTCGTCGGGGGTCTTGCCGAAGGCCAGCGCCTGGGTCTGCGCGAAGAAGTTCGCCATCAGCAGGTCGTGCTGCCCGGCCAGCGGGCCGAGTTCGGCGACCGGTCGCGCGAAGCCGATGAAGTCCGCCGGGATGAGCTTGGTGCCCTGGTGCAGCAACTGGTAGTAGGCGTGCTGCCCGTTCGTCCCCGGCGTGCCCCACACGACAGGACCGGTCTGCCAGTTCACCGGGTTGCCGTCGCGGTCGACGGACTTGCCGTTGGACTCCATGTCCAACTGCTGGAGGTACGCGGTGAACTTGCTCAGGTAGTGGCTGTACGGCAGCACCGCGTGCGACTGGGCGTCGTGGAAGCCGCCGTACCAGACGCCGAGCAGGCCCAGCAGCAGCGGGGCGTTCTCCTCCGCCGGCGCGGTCCTGAAGTGCTCGTCGACCAGGTGGAAGCCGGCCAGCATCTCCCGGAAGGCGTCGGGGCCGATCGCCAGCATCAGCGACAGGCCGATCGCCGAGTCGAAGGAGTAGCGGCCGCCGACCCAGTCCCAGAACTCGAACATGTTGGTCGGGTCGATGCCGAACTCGGTGACCTTCTCCGCGTTGGTCGACAGCGCCACGAAGTGCTTGGCCACCGCGTCGTCGCCGGCGCCGAGCTGCCCGAGCAGCCACTGCCGGGCGGAGGTGGCGTTGGTGATGGTCTCGATGGTGGTGAAGGTCTTGGACGCGACGATGAACAGCGTCTCCGCCGCGTCCAGGTCGCGTACCGCCTCGTGCAGGTCGGCGCCGTCCACGTTGGAGACGAACCGCACCGTCATGTCGCGGTCGGTGTAGGCGCGCAGCACCTCGTAGGCCATCGCGGGGCCGAGGTCGGAGCCGCCGATGCCGATGTTGACGACGTTCCTGATCCGCTTGCCGGTGTGGCCGGTCCACTCGCCGGAGCGGATGCGGTCGGCGAAGACCCCCATCTTGGTGAGCACCGCGTGCACGCCGAGCATCACGTTGTGGCCGTCGACCTCGATCGTCGCGGACTGCGGGGCGCGCAGCGCGGTGTGCAGCACCGCGCGGTCCTCGGTGGTGTTGATCCGCTCGCCGCGGAACATCGCGTCCCGCAGCTCGAACACGCCCGCCGCCGACGCCAGTTCGCGCAGCAGCCGCAGCGTCTCGTCGGTCACCAGGTGCTTGGAGTAGTCCAGATGCAGGTCTCCGACCCGCAGGGTGTAACGGTCGGCCCTGCCGGGGTCCGCGTCGAACAGCTCCCGCAGGTGAGTGCCCGCCGCTTCCTCACGGTGCTTGCCGAGCGCATGCCATTCGGGGCGCTGGTCAAGACGGTTCTGGCCCTGAGTGTTGGTTACGGACATCAGTCCACTTCTCCTCGTCCTCGCTGCAGGATCAACGCTAGTTGATGATGCTGCGGAACGAGGCTGCGGCACCCTGGAGGAGCGGACCCGGCGGTGTCCACCGCCGTACTGCGTCAGCTGGCGTCAGATCTCGCCGCGCAGCTTCGCCAGCGCCTCGGCGAGGATCGCCTCGCCGTCGGCGGCCGAGCGCCGCTCGCGCACGTAGGCGAGGTGGGTCTTGTAGGGCTCGGTCCGCGGCGGTGCCGGCGGGTTCTCCTCGTCCTGACCCGCCGGGAAGCCGCAGCGGGGGCAGTCCCAGGTCTCCGGGATCTGCGCGTCGCTGGCGAAGCTCGGCTGGGTCTCGTGCCCGTTGGAGCACCAGAAGGAGATGCGGAGGCGCGGCGCGGACTCGCCGCGCTCGGCCTCTCCCATCGGCCCCGCTCCGACCCGACTTCCACGGATCGCGTTGCCACTTGCCACGGTCGTAACTCCCTGCGTGATGGTGCTGCCAGATCGCCCAGTTTACGGGGACCTTACGTGCCGTCCAGTGGCAGGCGCACGACCCGCCCCCCGAAGACGTCTTCCCATACTAAGCCGCGGTGGCGACGAGGCGTCAGTTCACCCTGGATGCGCGGGAGTCGGACGCGGAGCCAGGGCAGGTCTCAGTTCTGGTACTTCATCACCAGACCGAGAACGACGATGCACGTGAACCACAGCAGACCGATCACCACGGTGATCCGGTCGAGGTTGCGCTCGGCCACCGAGGAACCGCCGACGGAGGACTGCATGCCACCGCCGAACATGTCCGACAGGCCGCCGCCCTTCCCCTTGTGCATCAGGACCAGCAGCAGGAGCAGCAGGCTGAAGATGATGAGGGCGATGGAGAACCCGATGACCACGGCTGGACCAACTCTCTCGACTACATGACAACGGCACGGGGCCGAACGGTGCGGCTACACGGTTCGGCCCCGCCAGGGTACTTCACACTGCTCCGGACATCACTGGTCCCGAAAGCGGACGATCTTCACAAACTCGTCCGAGTCCAGTGCGGCGCCGCCCACCAGAGCCCCGTCGACGTCCGGCTGGGCCATGATCGCGGCGACATTGCCCGCCTTGACGGAGCCGCCGTACTGGATGCGGATGCCGTCGGCGGTCTCCTGGTCGTACAGCTCGGCCAGCCGCGCCCTGATCGCCCCGCAGACCTCCTGGGCGTCCTCGGGGGTGGCCACCTCGCCGGTGCCGATCGCCCAGACCGGCTCGTAGGCGACCACGACGGTGGCCGCCTGCGCCACCGGGACGTCCTTCAGCGCGCCGTCCAGCTGCGCCAGGGTGTGCGGGACCTGCCGGCCGTCCTTGCGGACGTCCAGGCCCTCGCCGACGCACACGATCGGGGTGAGGCCGTTGCGGAAGGCGGCCTTGACCTTGGCGTTGACGACCTCCTCGTCCTCACCGTGGTACTGCCGTCGCTCGGAGTGACCGATGGCGACGTAGCTGCACTTGAACTTGGCCAGCATCGGCCCGGAGATCTCGCCCGTGTAGGCGCCCGAGTCGTGCGCCGAGATGTCCTGGGCGCCGTACTTGATCTTCAGCCGGTCGCCGTCGACCAGGGTCTGCACCGAGCGCAGGTCGGTGAAGGGCACCAGGACGGCGACCTCGACGGCCGCGAAGTCCTTGTCGGTGAGCCCGAAGGCGAGCTTCTGGACGTGCGCGATGGCCTCGAGGTGGTTGAGGTTCATCTTCCAGTTGCCCGCCATGAGCGGGGTGCGGCTCTGCTCTGTCATGTCGGATCAGCTCTCCAGCTATTTGGTCGGACTTCCTGCTCTCCCCCTACCTACGGCGGGGGGTGCCCCCACCCTTCGCGGACGACCTCGTTCCTCGGTCGGCCGCTGCGGGAGCTCGGGCGTCAGCCCTCCAGTGCTGCAAGGCCCGGCAGGGTCTTGCCTTCGAGGTATTCAAGGCTGGCGCCGCCGCCGGTGGAAATATGGCCGAAAGCGTTCTCGTCGAAGCCCAGAATGCGGACGGCCGCGGCCGAGTCGCCGCCGCCGACGACCGTGAAGGCCGGGGAGTCGATCAGCGCCTGGGCGACCGCGCGGGTGCCGTCGGCGTAGTCGGGGTGCTCGAAGACGCCCATCGGGCCGTTCCAGAAGACGGTGGCGGCGTCGGCGAGCTTGGCGGCGAAGAGCTTGCGGGACTCCGGGCCGATGTCCAGGCCGATGACGTCGGCCGGAATCGCGTCCACGGCCGCGGTGACCGGCGAGGACGGCGCCTGCGTCTTCAGGTCCGGGAACTCGGTGGCGCCGACCACGTCGACGGGCAGCACGAACTCCACGCCCTTGGCCTCGGCGCGCTCCAGGTACTCGCGCACCACGGGCAGCTGGTCCTCCTGCAGCAGGCTCTTGCCGACCTCGTGGCCCTGGGCCTTGAGGAAGGTGAAGACCATGCCGCCGCCGACCAGGATGCGGTCGGCCTTCTCCAGCAGGTGGTCGATCACGCCGAGCTTGTCGGACACCTTGGAGCCGCCCAGGACCACCGCGTACGGCCGCGTGACGTCCTCGGTGAGCTTCTTCAGCACCCCGACCTCGGTGGCGATCAGACCGCCCGCCGCGTGCGGCAGCCGGGCCGGCAGGTCGTAGACCGAGGCGTGCTTGCGGTGCACCGCGCCGAAGCCGTCGCCGACGTAGATGTCGGCCAGCGCCGCCAGCTCGTCCGCGAAGGCGCCGCGCTCGGCGTCGTCCTTGGCGGTCTCGCCCGCGTTGAAGCGCAGGTTCTCCAGCAGGGCGACCTGGCCGTCCGCCAGGCCCGCCACGGTGGAGCGGGCGCTGTCGCCCACGGTGTCGGCGGCGAACGCGGTGCTGATGCCGTCCCGGCTCAGCAGCTCACCCAGCCGCGCCGCCACCGGCGCCAGCGAGAACTGCGGGTCGGGCTCGCCCTTGGGGCGGCCCAGGTGCGAGGCGACGATCACCCGGGCGCCGGCCTCGGCGAGCCTGGTGATGGTCGGTACGGCGGCCCTGATCCGGCCGTCGTCGGTGATGGTCTGTCCCGCGAGCGGCACGTTCAGGTCGGCGCGGACGAACACCCGCTTGCCCGCCACCTGCCCCTGGCCGATGAGGTCGTCGATCGTCTTCATCTTCTGCGGTTTCTCCGTCTGCTACGAGTGGGCTGGCACGGAGACAGGGTCCGGCCGGGCGCTCCGTCGCGCCCGGTCGGACCCTGTCCCTCACATCGCTGTGCGTGTCGGCTGCTGGCCGGCCTGCCGGTTACCCGGTCAGAGCTGGTTGCCGACGAAGACCGTGAGGTCCACCAGGCGGTTGGAGTAGCCCCACTCGTTGTCGTACCAGCCGATGACCTTGACGGTCTTGCCCTGCGCCATGGTCAGGGAGGAGTCGAAGGTGCACGACGCCGGCCAGTTGACGATGTCGGAGGACACGATCGGGTCCTCGGTGTACTCCAGGATGCCCTTGAGCTGGCCCTGCGCGGCCTTCAGGAACGCGGCGTTGACCTCGTCCTTGGTGACCTCGCGCTCCAGGTCGATGACCAGGTCGGTGACCGAGCCGGTCGGGACGGGCACGCGCATCGCGATGCCGTCCAGCTTGCCCTTGAGCTGCGGGATGACCAGCGCGGTGGCCTTGGCGGCACCCGTCGTGGTCGGGATGATGTTCTCCGCGGCGGCGCGGGCGCGACGCAGGTCCTTGTGCGGGAAGTCAAGGATGCGCTGGTCGTTGGTGTACGCGTGGACCGTGGTCATCAGGCCCTTGACGATGCCGAAGTTCTCCAGCAGCACCTTCGCCATCGGCGCCACACAGTTCGTGGTGCACGAGGCGTTGGAGATGATGTTGTGGTTCGCGGCGTCGTACGCGTCCTGGTTGACGCCCATGACGATGGTGATGTCCTCGTCGGTGGCGGGCGCCGAGATGATGACCTTCTTGGCACCGCCCGCGATGTGCTTGCCCGCGTCGGCGGCCTTGGTGAAGATGCCGGTCGACTCGACGACGATGTCGACGCCCAGCTCGCCCCACGCGATCGCGGCGGGGTCGCGCTCGGCCAGCACCTTGATCGTCTTGCCGTCGACCGTGATGGAGTCTGCGGTGTGGGTGACCTCGGCCTTGAGGCGCCCGAGGATGGTGTCGTACTTCAGCAGGTGCGCCGTGGTCGCGGTGTCACCCAGGTCGTTGACAGCCACGATCTCGATGTCCGCGCCCTGCTCCAGGGCGGCGCGGAAGAAGTTACGACCGATGCGGCCAAAGCCGTTGATGCCTACCCGGATCGTCACGAACCGATCTCCTCGCTCATTCGCCGGAATCCACTCCGGCTGCGAAATATGGGATGTCCCCGACCACCCCCGACCCTACCTCGCCCCTGTCCCCCCGATGACATCGCCCACCCGCCTCCGGCCGGTTTCCGGGCGGCCCTCACCCTGTGCCCGGCGGCGCCTCGCAAGGGCGGTGGTGCCCCCTCGCACGAGGGGGCGGGGAGGGCGGCCGAGGTGTCAGCCGACCATCTCGTCGGTGAGGCTGGCCTCGGTGCCGGGCAGGCCGAGGTCGGAGGCCCGCTTGTCGGCCATCGCGAGCAGCCGCCTGATCCGCCCCGCGACCGCGTCCTTGGTCAGCGGCGGCTCCGCGAGGGAGCCCAGCTCCTCCAGCGACGCCTGCTTGTGGTCCATCCGCAGCCGCCCGGCGGCGGCGAGGTGCTCGGGCACCTCCTCGCCGAGGATCTCCAGCGCCCGCTGGACCCGCGCGCCCGCCGCGACGGCGGCCCGCGCCGACCGCCGCAGGTTGGCGTCGTCGAAGTTGGCCAGCCGGTTCGCGGTGGCCCGGACCTCGCGCCGCATCCGGCGCTCCTCCCAGGCCAGCACCGAGTCGTGCGCGCCGAGCCGGGTCAGCAGCGCGCCGATGGCGTCGCCGTCCCGTACGACGACGCGGTCGACGTTGCGCACCTCGCGCGCCTTGGCCGGGATCTGCAGCCGGCGGGCGGCGCCGACCAGGGCGAGCGCGGCCTCGGGTCCCGGGCAGGTCACTTCGAGCGAGGAGGACCTGCCGGGCTCGGTCAGCGAGCCGTGCGCGAGGAAGGCGCCGCGCCAGGCGGCCTCCGCGTCGCAGGTGGCGCCGGAGACGACCTGCGGGGGCAGCCCGCGGATGGGGCGGCCGCGGCCGTCCACCAGGCCGGTCTGCCGGGCCAGCTGGTCACCGCCGGCGACCACCCGCACCACGTAGCGGCTGCCGCGGCGCAGGCCGCCCGGTGCCATCACGACCAGGTCGGACGAGTGGCCGAAGATCTCCAGGATGTCCTTGCGCAGCCGTCTGGCCGCGATCCCGGTGTCCAGCTCCGCCTCGATCACGATCCGGCCGCTCACCAGATGCAGCCCGCCGGCGAAGCGGAGGATCGACGAGACCTCCGCCTTGCGGCAGCAGGTCCGGGTGACGGGGAGCCGGGAGATCTCGTCCTTCACCGCTGCCGTCATCGCCATGGGCCGATCCTTCCACGCATACGAAAAATCCGGTCATACGCGGCGGCCAACAGCTCCGGGTCGTGCCGCGGCCCGTCGGGGGCGGCGACCGGAGCCAGCTCGACCGCGCCGCCCAACCGCAGCGCGGCCTCTTCGAGGCTGCCACGGTCCGGGACGGCGGCCTCGTCGGCGAGAACCACGTCGATGGTGAGTTTAGGGGCGTGTCGCCCCAAAACCTCCAAGTGACGCTGCGGAGAAAATCCATCGGTTTCGCCGGGTTGGGGTGCCAGATTCAGTGTGAGGACCCGCCGCGCCCTGGTCGTCATCAGGGCGTCCGCCAGTTCCGGCACCAGCAGGTGCGGGATCACCGAGGAGAACCAGGAGCCCGGCCCCAGCACCACCCAGTCGGCGTCCAGCACGGCCTGCACGGCCTCCGGCACCGCCGGCGGGTCGGCCGGCTCCAGCATCACCTCCAGCACCTCACCGGGGGTGAGGGCGACGGCGGCCTGGCCCTTCACGGTCGAGACCGCGTCCGGCTCGGCCGGGTCGTGGCCCCGCACGACGGCGTGCAGGTCGAGCGGCACCGCGGACATCGGCAGCACCCTGCCGTGCGCGCCGAGCAGCCGGCCGACCCACTCCAGGGCGGCGACCTCGTCGTTCAGCTGCTCCCACAGGGCGACGATCAGCAGGTTGCCGACCGCGTGGCCGTGCAGGTCGCCGCCGCTGACGAAGCGGTGCTGCACCACCCGGGACCAGGTCCTGCCCCATTCGTCGTCCCCGCACAGCGCGGCCAGCGCCTTGCGCAGGTCACCGGGCGGCAGCACCCCCATCTCGCTGCGCAGCCGCCCGCTGGAACCGCCGTCGTCGGCGACGGTGACCACCGCGGTGAGGTCACCGGTGATCCGTCGCAGCGCCGCCAGCGAGGCGGCAAGACCGTGGCCGCCGCCCAGGGCGACGACCTTCGGCGGCACGCCGCGGCCGCGGCCCGTACCCGTACGGCCGGTGCGGCGCTGCCGCCGACCCGTCATGATCACTCGCGCCCCATGTCCCTGTGCACCGTCACCGTCTCCACTCCGTCCGCCGCCAGCCGGGCGGCCAGCCTCTCCGACATCGCCACGCTGCGGTGCTTGCCGCCCGTACAGCCGACGGCGATGGTCACATACCGCTTGCCCTCGCGCCGGTAGCCGGCGGCGATGATGTGCAGCAGCTCGGCGTACCGGTCGAGGAACTCCTTCGCGCCGGGCTGGTTGAACACGTACGTGGCCACCTCGTCGTTGAGCCCGGTGAAGGGGCGCAGCTCCGGAACCCAGTGCGGGTTCGGCAGGAAGCGGCAGTCCACCACCAGGTCGGCGTCGACGGGCAGCCCGTACTTGAATCCGAACGACATCACGGTGGCCCGGAGTTCCTGCTCCTCCTCACCGGCGAACTGCGCGTCGAGCTTGGCGCGCAGCTCGTGCACGTTCAGGCTGGAGGTGTCGACGACCAGGTCGGCGTCGCCGCGCAGCTCGCGCAGCAGGTCGCGCTCGGCCACGATGCCGTCCACGATGCGGCCCTGGCCCTGCAGCGGGTGCGGGCGGCGCACCGACTCGAAGCGGCGCACCAGCGCGTCGTCCGAGGCCTCAAGGAAGATCACCCGGCGCTTGACGTGCTTGGCCTCCAGGTCCGCCAGGGACTCCCTGAGGTTGTCGAAGAACTGCCGGCCGCGTACGTCGACCACGACCGCGATCCGCGCCACGTTGCCCTGGGAGCGGGCGCCGAGGTCGACCATGGTCGGGATGAGGGCGGGTGGCATGTTGTCGACCACGAACCAGCCCAGGTCCTCCAGGCACTTGGCCGCGGTGCTGCGGCCGGCTCCCGACATGCCGGAGATGATCACCAGTTCGGGGATGGCCTGGCCGGCCTCGCCTGCTGCGCCGCTGGTCATATGCGTACTGTCCTGTTCGTCCTGCTCGCTCATGTGCTCTTCCCCCGATGTTGTCGGCCGGACGCCGCCGGCGGTGCGCCCGCGGTCGTACGGTCGTCCTCTTCGATGATCTCTCCGGTCGCGGTGTTCACCGCGGGTGCGGCCGGGGCCGCGGACGCCAGGGCCGCGGCGACCGTCTCCGCCGTGCGGCGGCCGATCCCCTGGACCTGGCAGATCTCCTCGACGGTCGCCGCGCGCAGCCGCTTGAGCGAGCCGAAGTGTTTGAGCAGTGCCTGCTTGCGGGTCTCGCCCAGGCCCGGCACCGCGTCCAGCGCGCCGGCCTTCATCGACTTGGAGCGCTTGCTGCGCTGGTAGCCGATGGCGAAGCGGTGGGCCTCGTCGCGGACCCGCTGGAGCAGGTAGAGGCCCTCGCTGCTGCGGGGCAGGATCACCGGGTCGTCGTCGCCCGGCACCCACACCTCCTCCAGCCGCTTGGCCAGGCCGCAGACGAAGACGTCGGCTATGCCCAGCTCGTCGAGCGCCCGCCGGGCCGCGGCGACCTGCGGCTGCCCGCCGTCGACGACCACCAACTGCGGCGGGTACGCGAACTTGCGCGGCCGGCCGGTGTCCGGGTCGATGGGTCCCGCGACCGCCTCGGCTCCGTCGTGGTCCTCGGCGGCGGTCTGCTGCTGGTCCGGCTGGTCCGGCTCCCACTCGCCGGTCTTCTGCTTCTCCAGCAGGTAGCGGCGGAAGCGGCGGGAGATCACCTCGTGCATGGAGCGGACGTCGTCCTGGCCCGCGAAGGACTTGATCTGGAAGCGGCGGTACTCGCTCTTGCGGGCGAGGCCGTCCTCGAAGACCACCATCGAGGCCACGACGTCGTCGCCCTGGAGGTGGCTGATGTCGTAGCACTCGATGCGCAGCGGAGCGGTGTCCAGGTCCAGGGCCGCGGCGATCTCCTCCAGCGCCCGGGAGCGGGTGGTCAGGTCGGAGGCCCGCCGGGTCTTGTGCAGGGCGAGCGCCTGCTGCGCGTTGCGCTGCACGGTCGCCATCAGGTCCTTCTTGTCGCCGCGCTGCGGCACCCGCAGGCTCACCTGGGAACCGCGCCGGTCCGACAGCCACTGGGCGACCGGCTCGGCCGGCTGGGGCAGCGCCGGGACCAGCACCTCCTTGGGCACGCCGCCGCTGCCGCCGGACTGCTCGGCGTCGCCGCTCTCGTCGCCGTAGAGCTGCTGAATGGCGTGCTCGACCAGGCCGGCGGTGTCGACCGCCTCGACCTTGTCGGTGACCCAGCCGCGCTGGCCGCGGACCCGGCCGCCGCGGACGTGGAAGATCTGCACGGCGGCCTCGAGTTCGTCCTCGGCGACCGCGATCAGGTCGGCGTCGGTGGCGTCGGCGAGCACCACCGCGTTCTTCTCCATGGCGCGGCGCAGCGCCTCCAGGTCGTCGCGCAGCCGGGCCGCCTGCTCGTACTCCATCGCGGAGGCGGCGTCCTTCATGCGCTGTTCCAGCCTGCGCAGATACGTCCCCGTGTGGCCGGCCATGAAGTCGCAGAACTCCTCGGCCAGTTCGCGGTGGTCGGGCTCGCTGATCCGGCCGACGCAGGGCGCGGAGCACTTGCCGATGTAGCCGAGCAGGCAGGGCCGGCCGATCTGGGCGGAGCGCTTGAAGACCCCGGCTGAGCAGGTGCGGACCGGGAAGACCCGCAGCAGCAGGTCGACGGTCTCGCGGATCGCCCACGCGTGGGCGTACGGGCCGAAGTAGCGCACGCCCTTGCGCTTGGGTCCGCGCATCACCTGGACGCGCGGGAACTCCTCGTTCATGGTGACGGCGAGGGACGGATAGCTCTTGTCGTCGCGGTACTTGACGTTGAACCGCGGGTCGAACTCCTTGATCCAGGAGTATTCGAGCTGCAGCGCCTCGACCTCGGTGGAGACCACCGTCCACTCCACGGCGGCCGCCGTCGTCACCATCGTGGCGGTGCGCTGGTGGAGGTTGGTGATGTCCTGGAAGTACGAGGACAGCCGCTGGCGCAGGCTCTTCGCCTTGCCGACGTAGATCACCCGGCCGTGCTCGTCCCGGAATTTGTAGACCCCGGGAGAGTCGGGGATCTGGCCCGGCTTCGGTCGGTAGCTGCTGGGGTCTGCCATGCTTCCCACCCTACTGGCGGGATGCGACAAACCGGGGGCAGGCTCGGGGTCCCCGAACCCCGCGTTCCGGGGTGCGGGGACCGGCCGGTCCGCCGGTCAGCTCGCGGGTCCCGCGGTGATCCGGCCGCCCGCGGCCCTGACGGGCACGGCGGGCAGCGCCTTGGTCGCCGGTCCCTGGACGACGGCCCCGGTCTCGGCGTCGAACTGGCTGCCGTGGCAGGGGCAGGAGACGGTCGTGCCGTCCACCGAGTCGACCACGCAGCCCTGGTGGGTGCACACCGCGCTGAACGCCTTGAAGGAGCCCTGCTGCGGCTGCGACACCACGACTTTGTCGTTGCGGTACAGCTTGGCGCCGCCGACCGGCACCTCGCTCGCCGCGCCCAGCTCCACGGCCTTGGTGGGGCCTGCGGCCGAGCCGTTGCCGCCGCCGCAGGCGGTCAGTCCGACGCCGGCCGCCCCCGCCAGTGCCACGCCCCGCAGGACGGTGCGGCGGCAGGCGGGCATGTCGCTGGTCATACGTTCTCCAGGTGGTACGGGTACGCACGGTTCCGTGCGACCCGTACCTTACGTCCCCTGGCTGTGGCCTACGCCTTGGCTGCCTTCTTGCGCGGCGCCGCGGTCTTCTTGGCGGCGGTCTTGGCCGCCGCCGTCTTGGCTGCCGTCGCCTTGGTCGCCGCGGCGCGCTTCCTGGGCGCGGGCACCGCGGCGTCGCTGACCCGCTCGGCCCCCAGGACGTCGCGCAGGAACTTGCCGGTGTGGCTGGCCGGGATGCCCGCGATCTGCTCGGGGGTGCCCTCGGCGACCACCAGGCCGCCGCCGCTGCCGCCCTCGGGTCCCATGTCGACGACCCAGTCGGCGGTCTTGATGACGTCCAGGTTGTGCTCGATGACGATCACCGAGTTGCCCTTGTCGACCAGCCCGGACAGCACCTTGATCAGCTTGCTGATGTCCTCGAAGTGCAGCCCGGTGGTCGGCTCGTCCAGCACGTAGACGGTCCGCCCGGTGGAGCGCTTCTGCAGCTCGGAGGCCAGCTTGACGCGCTGCGCCTCACCGCCGGACAGCGTCGGCGCGGACTGCCCGAGCCGGACGTATCCCAGGCCGACCTCGTTCAGGGTGCGCAGGTGCCGGGCGATGGTGGGCACCGCCTCGAAGAAGTCGAGCGCCTCCTCGATGGGCATGTCCAGCACCTCGGCGATGGACTTGCCCTTGTAGTGCACCTCCAGGGTCTCCCGGTTGTAGCGGGCGCCGTGGCAGACCTCGCACGGCACGTACACGTCCGGCAGGAAGTTCATCTCGATCTTGATCGTGCCGTCGCCCGCGCAGTTCTCGCAGCGGCCGCCCTTGACGTTGAAGGAGAACCGGCCGGGCAGGTAGCCGCGGACCTTGGCCTCCATCGTCTCGGCGAACAGCCGCCGCACGTGGTCGAACACCCCGGTGTACGTCGCCGGGTTGGACCGCGGGGTGCGGCCGATCGGCGACTGGTCGACGTGCACGACCTTGTCCACCAGGTCGTCGCCGTCCACCCGGGTGTGCCGGCCGGGCACATTGCGGGCGCCGTTCAGCTCGCGTGCCAGGTGGGTGTAGAGGATGTCGTTGACCAGGGTGGACTTGCCGGAGCCCGACACGCCCGTGACGGCGGTGAGCACGCCGAGCGGGAAGGACACGTCGATGTCCCGCAGGTTGTGCTCGCGCGCGCCGTGCACGGTCAGCTGCCGCTTGCGGTCGATCGGGCGGCGCACGTCGGGTGTGGGGATGGACCGCTTGCCGGCCAGATACTGCCCGGTCAGCGACTCGTCGTTGGCCAGCAGCCCCTTGAGCGACCCGGAGTGCACGACCTTGCCGCCGTGCTCGCCGGCGCCGGGGCCGATGTCGACCACCCAGTCGGCGGTCTTGATGGTGTCCTCGTCGTGCTCCACCACGATCAGCGTGTTGCCCAGGTCGCGCAGCCGGACCAGGGTCTCGATCAGCCGGTGGTTGTCGCGCTGGTGCAGGCCGATGGACGGCTCGTCCAGCACGTAGAGCACGCCGACCAGGCCCGAGCCGATCTGGGTGGCCAGCCGGATGCGCTGGGCCTCGCCGCCGGACAGCGTGCCGGCCGCCCGGTTGAGCGACAGGTAGTCCAGGCCGACGTCGACCAGGAACCTCAGCCGCTCGTTGACCTCCTTGAGCACCCGCTCGGCGATCTTGCGGTCCCGGGCGTCGAGCTTCATCGCGCCGAGGAACTCGGCGCAGTCGCTGATCGACATCGCGGAGACGTCGGCGATGGAGCGGTCCTGTACGGTGACGGCCAGCACGATCGGCTTGAGCCTGCTGCCCTGGCAGGTGGGGCAGGGCACCTCGCGCATGTAGCCCTCGAAGCGCTCCCGGCTGGAGTCGCTCTCGGAGTCCTGGTGCCGGCGCTTGACGAACGGCACCGCGCCCTCGAAGTGCGCGTTGTACACCCGGTCGCGGCCGTAGCGGTTCTTGTAGGCGACGCGCACCTCGGACTTGTGTCCGTAGAGCAGCGCCTTCCTGGCCCGCGCGGGCAGTCCCGCGAACGGGATGTCGGTGCGGAAGCCCAGCTCGGTGGCCAGGCCGTCGACCAGCCGCTCGAAGTACCCCTTGGACATGCCGCCGGTCCAGGGCGCGATGGCGCCCTCCTGCAGCGACTTCTGCTCGTCGGGGACGATCAGCTCCGGGTCGACCTCCATCCGCGAGCCGATGCCGGTGCAGTCGGGGCACGCGCCGAAGGGCGAGTTGAAGGAGAAGGAGCGCGGCTCCAGCTCCTCGAAGGACAGGTCGTCGTAGGGGCAGTACAGGTGCTCGGAGAACATCCGCTCGCGCTGCGGGTCGTCCTCCGGCAGGTCCACGAAGTCCAGGATGACCATGCCGCCGGACAGCCCGAGCGCGGTCTCGACCGAGTCGGTGAGCCGGCGCTTGGCGGAGTCCTTCACCGTGAGGCGGTCCACGACCACCTCGATGGTGTGCTTCTCCTGCTTCTTCAGCTTCGGCGGGTCGGTCAGCTGGATGGTCGCGCCGTCCACCCTGGCCCGGCTGTACCCCTTGGTCTGCAGATCCGCGAAGAGGTCGACGAACTCGCCCTTGCGCTCCCGGGCCAGCGGCGAGAGCACCTGGAAGCGGCTGCCCTCCTCCAGCTCCAGCACCCGGTCCACGATGGCCTGCGGCGACTGCCGGGAGATCGGCCGGCCGCACTCGGGGCAGTGCGGCTTGCCGATCCGGGCGAAGAGCAGCCGCAGGTAGTCGTAGACCTCGGTGATGGTGCCGACGGTGGACCGCGGGTTGCGGGAGGTGGACTTCTGGTCGATCGAGACGGCCGGTGAGAGGCCCTCGATGAAGTCGACGTCCGGCTTGTCCATCTGGCCGAGGAACTGCCGCGCGTAGGACGAGAGCGATTCGACGTACCGGCGCTGGCCCTCGGCGAAGATCGTGTCGAACGCCAGCGAGGACTTGCCGGAACCGGACAGGCCGGTGAACACGATGAGCGAGTCCCGGGGCAGCTCCAGCGAGACGTTCTTCAGGTTGTGCTCGCGAGCGCCACGGACGGTGAGTCGATCGGCCACGCCAGTGCGCACCTTTCCTAGAAACGGGGGGAGAGACCACACCCCCCAGTCAGCCTAAACGGGGTGCGCTCGGGTTTTCTTCCTGTCGCGACGGTTGCGACACAACGACCATATAGCACGTGCATTCGATTTCCGCGGTCCGACTGCCAGGTTCACCCGATCGTGTGGTGCGCATCGCTGTCCGTGCAGCTGGGCATACGGAAACCTGATGCCCGTACTGCCAGCGACCCACCGGGAGCACCCGTGACCGTCCAACGACCCGACCCCGATGCCGATGCGGCCGAGGTGGCGGAGGCGACCGAGCAGCTGCTCGCCGCAGCGGCCGAGCTGTCCGCCGCGGACCTGTCAGGCCCGTCCCTGCTGCCCGGCTGGACCCGCGGCCATGTGCTGGCCCACATCGCCCGCAACGCCGACGCCCTGGTGAACCTGCTGACCTGGGCCGGCACCGGCGAGGAGACCCCGATGTACGCCGACGCGGCCACCCGCGACCGCGACATCGAGGCGGGCGCGGGCCGAACGCCGGACGAGCAGCTGGACGACCTGCGCAAGTCCGCGGACCGCTTCTCCGCCGCCGTCGCCGCGCTGCCGCCCGCCGCCTGGGCCACCCAGGTCGCGATGCGCTCCGGGCGGGTGATCGCGGCGGCCGAGATCCCCTGGCGGCGGCTGATCGAGGTGCGGCTGCACCACGTCGACCTGGACGCGGGACACACCCCCGACGACCTGCCGGCCGGTTTCACCGACCGCGAGCTGGCCTGCGTCCTCGACGACCTGGCCGCCCACGAGGGGGTGGCGCCCGTCCGGCTGCGGGACACCGGCTCCGGCACCTCCTGGGACCTGGGCGCCGCGGCGGAGCCCGAGCTGACCGTCTCGGGGCCGTCCCACGCCCTGCTGGCCTGGGTCAGCGGCCGCGGCAAGGGTGACGGGCTCGACGTCAGCCCCGCGGGACACCCGCTACCGGTGCTGCCGCCGCTAGGCTGACGCCATGGCGTACAGCGGACAGGTGACGGTGGGCGGTGCCCCCGACGTGCACGAACTCAGCGATCTGATCATCAGCAAGGTCGCGGTCGGCCCGATGAACAACAACGCGTATCTGCTGCGCTGCCGCGCCACCGGCGAGCAGCTGCTGATCGACGCGGCGGAGGAGCCGGCCACCCTGCTCGACCTGGTCGGCGCCGACGGCCTGGCCTCGGTGGTCACCACCCACCGGCACGGCGACCACTGGCAGGCGCTGCGCGCGGTCGTCGACGCGACCGGCGCGCGGACGTACGCGGGCCGCGACGACGCGGAGGGCATCCCGGTGCCCACCGACGTGCCCGTCGACGACCTGGGCACCGTCGAGGTCGGCCGGATCACCCTGACCGCCCGCCACCTGGTCGGCCACACCCCGGGCAGCATCGCGCTGGTCTACGACGACCCGCACGGCCACCCGCACGTCTTCACCGGCGACTGCCTCTTCCCCGGCGGGGTCGGCAACACCCACGACGACCCCGCCGCCTTCACCTCACTGCTGGACGGCGTCACCGCCAGGCTCTTCGACCAGCTCCCGGACGAGACCTGGGTCTACCCGGGCCACGGCGACGACACCACGCTCGGCGCCGAGCGCCCGCACCTGGCCGAGTGGCGCGCACGCGGCTGGTGACCGCGGGCGGCGGGGCGGTCAGCGGCGGGTCAGCTCCATGACCCAGTTGCTCAGCCAGGTCCCGCCGCCGTCCACCGAGAAGGACTGCTCCCAGCGGGCGGCGTCCGTGGTGATGCCCGACCAGACGAAGCGGGCCGTCACCGGCTTGCCCTCGTAGCTGTCCTCGCCGTGGAAGATCCCCGTGCCGCCGGTGAAACGGCCGGTCACCGGCGGGAAGAGCACGCCCGTGGCGCTGCTCGACCAGTACAGGGACCACTCCTCGCGGGCCCGGTCGTACAGCCGCAGCGTCAGGCCTGACGTGCCCTTGGTGGGGAAGGCGATCTCGTCGAAGTTCGCGCCGCCGCCGAAGTGCCGGGAGGCGGTGCTGACGCCGGGGAAGTCCTCCCATGCGCTGTCGGGGTCGAGGAAGTCGGTACGCCGGTGGTTGGCGACGTCCCAGACGCCGGTGAGGAAGTCGAAGTCGTTCACGTGCGGTCTCCCGTGCTGCCCGCGGGCAGCGAGTCGTTGACGTAGCCGGCCAGGTCGGGCCGGTCGGGGGCGAGGACATGGCGGACCCAGGCGTCGCGCTCGTGCAGGATCGGCGGCAGCTCCCACACGCAGCCGATCAGCCGCGGTTCGAGCCGCACGAAATGCGCCGGGTCCAGGTCGGGGCAGCCCAGTGCGGGCTGCCCCGCCGCGGCTCCCGAGAAGTGCAGCGCGTTGTCCCACGCCCAGGTGTAGGCGTTGAGATACGCCCCGTCGTCCCCTCCCCTGTGCAGGACGACGAAGGCCGCGCCGGGTGTGCCGTCGTCCTGCGGCAGCAGGTCGGGCAGGATCGCGTACGCCGCCTTCTCGACGTCGGGCGCGATGCCGGCCGGGTCGGCGGTCACGTGGTAGCGCTTGACGCGCCGGCCCCCGACCTCGATCGGCGGCGGCACGGTGAGGAACTTCTCGCGGAAAGCCATGGGTGGACCGTACGGCCGCTTCACTGACACCTTGTGTCAGTGAAGTCCAGCCGTCTGCTGTCGATCCTGCTGCTGCTCCAGACCCGCGGCCGGATGACCGCCGCCGAGCTGGCGGCGGAGCTGGAGGTGTCGCCGCGGACCGTCTACCGGGACGTGGAGTCGCTGCACGCGGCCGGGGTGCCGCTGTACGGCGACGCCGGGCACAGCGGCGGCTACCGGCTGCTGGCCGGCTACCGCACCCGGCTGACCGGGCTGAACGCCGGCGAGGCCGAGGCGCTGTTCCTGTCGGGTGCGCCGGGGCCGGCCGCGGAGCTCGGCCTGGGTCCCGCGCTCGCCGCCGCCCAGCTCAAGCTGCGGGCCGCGCTGCCGCCGGAGCTGCGCGAGCAGGCGGACCGGATGCGGACCCGCTTCCACCTGGACGCGCCAGGCTGGTACGCCGCGGACACCGAGGTGCCCTACCTGCCGCAGGTCGCCGACGCGGTCTGGCACGGCAGGGTCCTGAACGTGCGCTACCGCCGCTGGAAGGAGCCGACCGACGTGGACCGGCGGCTCGAACCGTACGGCCTGGTGCTCAAGGCCGGCCGCTGGTACGCGGTGGCCGGTCCCGGGCCGCGCACCTACCGGGTCGACCAGATCCTCCACCTCACCGTGGACGACGAGACCTTCGAGGTGCCCGCGGACTTCGACCTGGCGGAGCACTGGCGGCGCCACCAGGAGGACTTCCACGCGCGCCTCCACGCCGGCGAGGCGGAGGTCCGGCTCTCCCCGCGTGGCGCCGAGCGGCTTTCCGGCGCCGCCGCCCGCGCCCTGGAGGCCACGGGCGTGGCCGAGGCCGACGGCCGGCGCCGGGCCGTATTGCCCATCGAGTCGCTGGACCAGGCCCATGCGTTCTTTCTCTCCCTGGGGGCGGACGTGGAGGTGCTGGCACCTCCACAGCTGAGGTCGATGCTGGCCTCGACGGCCCGCACCCTCGCCGCTGCGTACGGCTCCCCTTAAGCAGGGGCGCCTCTGCGCCAGGCGGCACCCTCAACGGCGCGGAGCCGCAGGGATGCCTCTGCGGAAGGGGGCGCCCCCACGCGCCCCTGGTGGGCACCCTCCTGCGTGAAAGTGCCCCGTTGACGCAAGCGTCAACGGGGGCGGCGCATACGTTCGCCGACTTCGCCCTGGTCGGTCTCCCACCAGGGGCGGATCATCTCGGGGAGGGCGGGGCCGGACGTCGGGCCGGCGGTGGGGACGGGGGCCGCCGCGAGGGCCTCGACGTCGAGCCGGGCGTCCAGCTCGGCCGTCTTCGTGCGTTCGGCCCGCCACCATTCCGCGAAGACGAGCAGGACGAACGGCAGGCCGACGAGTTCGGCCAGGGTGAGCATCAGGCCGCCGCCGAGCATCTGGTCGTGCTGCACGCTGGGTCCCCAGGTGCGGGGGTGGGCGGTGTACCAGTGGCCGGCGACGAGCGTGCCGCTGGTCATCACCACGATGCCGGGCACCGAGTCGAAGAGCCCGTCGAGGAAGACCAGGGCCGCCCGCACCGGGTGGCTGCACCAGCGCGGCAGCAGCTCCTGCCGGCTGAGCATCGGCAGCACGAACAGGCTGCCGGTGAGCAGCAGCTGCAGGTGCATCAGCTGGCGGACCAGCGGGTTGCCCAGCGCGGTGGCGAAGTACGGCGTGAAGTAGATGGTCAGCTCGGAGGCGAGCACCAGCAGCGAGCTGACCAGCGGATAGGTCAGGGCGCGCACCGGCCGCGAGGTGAAGGCCCGGTGCAGCCGACCGGCCGGGTCGGCGAGCCCCAGCGGGTCGCCCAGGGCCAGGCCGAGCGGGGCGAAGAGGTCGAGCAGGATGTTCTGCACGGCCGCCGGCCAGAAGAGCACCCGGTCGTAGACCGCGAGCGAGGACATCGTGGCGACGACCAGGGTGCCCAGGCCCAGTACGGAGAAGGCGGCGGTGCGCCACAGCGGCCACCGCTCCCCCGCGCGCCGCCGGCGGCGTACCCCGTAGGCGTAGCAGGCGCCCAGCAGCACGACGACGGCCAGGGCGGCCGCGTCGAGCTGCCAGGCGTCGAGATACCGGGCTCCGGTCAGCTCGGGGAGGGCCTGGGGGCTCGCCACATCCGCGCCTTTCCACGTCTACCGTCCACTACCGGGGCCACGGTAGACCCCGGCGGGCGGTGCGCGGTGCGCAGGGGGAGGTCAGGCGCCTATCCGCTGGTCGGGCGCGTCGGTCGGCGTGTCCCGGTCCTCGCCCCGCGCGTCCTCCGCGGCTGCCTGGTCGGTGCCGCGGACGGCCAGCAGGCTGGTGGTCGTGGTGACGGCGAGGACGGTCACGATGACGCCGAGCGAGACCGGGATGGAGACCTCGGGGACGTGGACGCCCGCCTCGTGCAGCGCGTGCAGCACCAGCTTCACGCCGATGAAGCCGAGGATCACCGACAGGCCGTAGGACAGGTGGACCAACTTCTTGAGCAGCCCGCCGATCAGGAAGTACAGCTGGCGCAGTCCCATCAGCGCGAAGGCGTTGGCGGTGAAGACGATGTACGGGTCCTGGGTCAGGCCGAAGATCGCCGGGATGGAGTCCAGCGCGAACAGCACGTCCGTGGTGCCGATGGCCACCATCACCACCAGCATCGGGGTCATCAGCCGCTTGCCGTTCTCCGTGATGAACAGCCGGGTGCCGTGGTAGCGGTCGGTCGCGGGCACCCGCTTCTCGACCATCTTCAGCAGCCGGTTCTCCTCGAACTCGGGGTCCTCCTGCTGCTCGCCGCGGGCCTCCTTGACCAGCTTCCAGGCGGTCCAGATCAGGAAGGCGCCGAAGATGAAGAAGACCCAGGAGAAGCTGGCGACGATGGTGGCGCCCGCGGCGATGAAGACCGCGCGCAGCACCAGCGCTATCAGCACTCCGACCAGCAGGACGCGCTGCTGGTAGTGCGAGGGCACCGCGAACTTGCCCATGATCAGGACGAAGACGAAGAGGTTGTCGACGCTGAGCGACTTCTCGGTGATGTAGCCCGCGAAAAACTCTCCGGCGGGCTGTCCGCCGGAGAAGAACAGCAGGCCGAGACCGAAGAGCGCGGCCAGCACCACCCAGACGGCGGTCCACAGGCCCGCCTCACGGATGGAAACGTCGTGGGGGGTGCGGCCGACCAGGAAGTCCGCGCCGATCAGCGCGCACAGCCCAGCGATGGTCAGCACCCAGAGGGCGAGGGAGACGTCCACAGGTCCTCCGGCGGGTCGAAACGACTCGGTCAAAGAACCGTACACGAATAACCAACGAACGACCAAGGAAAGGTAAAAGCAACACCAAATCTGCAGGTCAGGTGCCATACGCCGGGCGCGCTGCGGCCAACTGCCTGAGCACGTCGGCCAGCACCCGGCTGCCCGGCGGCACCAGCGGCGGCTCGTACGTCCAGGCGTGGCCCACCCACGGGTCGGCCAGGTGGTCGCTGGGCAGCGGGGTCAGCCGCAGCAGCGAGCGCCACAGCGGGTCGAGCACCGGGCCGTACGCCGCCGCGTCCTCCCGGTCGGCCACCACCAGCAGGTGCACGCCGGCCGAGGGACCCTCGTCGGCGAGGTAGCGCAGCTGGTTGACCGAGCGGTCGTCGAAGCCGTACGGGAACTCGTTGACGATCAGCAGCTGCTCCGCGGTGTCGAAGCCGGGCGGCAGGTCGTCGGCCGCGCCGCCGCGCCTGGCCATCTGGATCAGGTCGACCCGCTCGGTCAGCCGGGTCAGCACCTCGCTGACGCCGGCCGCGCCCGCGGCGGGCGGCGGCAGCACCAGCGCGCCGCCGGAGTGCAGCGGGGCCAGCGCGGTCGCGGCGGAGCCCGCGGGGTCCAGGGCGTGCAGCGCGAAGGCGCCCACCGGGTGGGAGGCGAGCAGCCGGGCCGCGATCGCCACCGCGGCCTCCATGGCCGCCCGGCGGTTCTCCGCGCTGTCCATCCACAGGCCGCGCTCCAGCGGGAGCCGGCTCAGCAGCGGGATGCGCAGCTCGGGCGCCTCGGGCAGGGTCAGGTTGCCCAGCCGCACCGCGAGAGGCAGCCGGCCGGGCACCCGGTAGGCGTGCCACACCGGGTTCTCCCAGCCGGCGAACTCCGGCGGCAGCGCCGGCTCCACGGCCTCGGCCTCCGCGGCGAGCTGCGCCAGGTCCCGGTCGAGCACCGCCCTGGCCTGGTCGACCAGCGCGGCCTGCTTGGCCTGCGCCGCCTCGCGGGCGGCCTCGGCCGCCGGGCCGCCCCGGGTGCGCGGGTCGGCGAGCAGCCGGTCCAGCTCCTGCTCGAAGCGCGACTCGGCGAAGTCGGCGGCGCTGCGGTAGGCCGCCACGGTCCGCGACAGGTCCTCGAACATGCCCCAGACCTGGTTGTACAGCCGCTCCTCCATGGAGCGCCCCGCCGCGTCCCCGGCCACCGGCACGCGGGGCGCGTCGGAGGGCGGAGGCGGCGGAGGCGCCGAGGGCCGCGGCGGCGGCACCGGCCCGGCGG